>NC_008554.1:3250000-4450000 GCF_000014965.1 Syntrophobacter fumaroxidans MPOB
TCCGGAAACGTCGGCTTGCGGTGCGTCCTGGACGAAATCCGTCACCACGACATCGATGTGGCCCTGGTGGTGGGACCCGTCTTTGACTACACGCCTTTCACACTGCACTCTCTTGTGCGAATGGGAGCCATCTCCTTCCACCGCTACCGGGATGACCCGGCCAGGGCGAGCCGTCCCTTCGATGCCGACCGCGACGGGTTCGTTTTTTCCCATGGCGGGGCCGGGCTTGTGTTGGAAGGATTGGAACACGCCCTTGCGCGGGGAGCTCGGATTTACGCCGAGATGGTGGGGGTCGAGGTCGGTTCGGCGAGTTCGCGGACCCCCACCCCCTCCGAAGAGCACGAAGCAAGAGTGATGGAGCGCCTGGTCCATCAAACGGGGACCGATCTCCGGGAGATCGACTTTGTGTCGGCGCACGCCACATCCACCGTGCTCGGGGATTTGGCCGAAATCCGGGCTATCCGGCGGGTTTTCGGGAAGCACGCCGCAAACCTCAAGATCAACGCGCCCAAGTCGATGCTCGGGCATACAACCTGGTCGGCGGCGGTCGTCGAAACAGTCGCCTCGGTTCTCCAGATGCATGCCGGATGGCTTCATCCTTCGATAAACATAGACCGGCTCGACCCTGAGATCGATCTCGACGTTTGCGCCAACCGTAAGGTGAAGCATTCCATCAACCTGATGTTGAACAATGCTTTCGGATTTGCGGGAGTCAATTCGGCAAGCCTGATACGCCGATATGCGGGTTGATCCGGACCGGCGATCCGCATTGGATGGCGAGGGTACGCGGCTGGTCGCCGCCCGGTCGCGCTTTGCATGAGAATGCCCGGACTCGGCGCCTCCTCACTTTTGTATGTTGACGGGCAAATCGGTCGTAGCAAGGGGCGGGTTTATCCCCGCCCGCGTAACCTCCCGACGGGCAGGTGTTGCGTCATCTTGAACGCACCTCGGCATGAGAAGAATGTGAACGGATTCACCCCGGAGTCCGATTCTTTGGTAAGCCGGTATGAAGCGAGCGGGAGCGGCCTGCTCGATACCGGATCGCGCGAGCCCGCTCGACGCAGACCCCTGCAATGCGAAGGAGGAGAGAATGACGCGAAAGGAAATCCTGCCCAGACTGTTGAAAATCTGCAAAGAGGCCGTGCCCGAACTGGGAAACGGTGAAATCGACCCGAACAAGACCTACCGGGAACTGGGCATCAACAGCCTGGACCTGATGCAAATCCTGACCGTGGCCATGAAGGAGCTGAAGACCAAGATTCCGACCGCACAGCTGTCGGAGGTCACTACTCTCAACGGATTGGCGGACTTGTTCGTCAAGGCGTCCGGTTAGAAAAGCCCGCCTCCCATCCGAGGGCACGTCCGACTGGGGCATGCCGGGGGACCCGTTCATCACAGGGTCCCCGGGGGGCGGCTGATCCGCCCGTTCATCCCGTCACCGCGATCGGCGGGCACGCGGCGTGTGCCCGCCATGCGCTCCCATCAGCGCCTCAACCTGTACCTCTGGATCTTTCCCGTTTCCGTCTTGGGCAGCGTGGCGCGAAATTCGATCTGCGCGGGACACATGTACCCGGGCAGCCGTTCCATGACGTGGGAACGAATCTCCCCCGACAATCTCGATTCCTCCGAAACACCGGGGGCGAGCGCCACGAAGGCAACCGGCCTGGCGAACCCTTCGAATTCCCGCCACGTTACGGCGCACTCCGACACCGCCGGATGTTCCCGAATCACCTGTTCCACCCTGGACGTCGACACCCAGTTTCCCCCAACCTTGAACATGTCGTCGGCCCGCCCCTGGTAGGTGTAGCATCCCGCCTCCTCGACGAAAATATCCCCGGTGTGGAGCCACCCGTCCCGGAGCATCGTCTCCGAAGTCTTTTCGGGCTGATTCCAGTAGAAAGGCGCCGTGCTCAGCCCTCGAATCAGCAGACGCCCAGGTTGACCGGCGGCAAGGTCGTTTCCGCCGTCATCGACGATCCTCGCCTCGTAGGGAGGCACGACGAAGCCGGAAGTCCCCGGGCGCACCTCGCCCGGCCGGTTGGAGATAAAGATGTGGAGGACCTCCGTGGTCCCTATGCCGTCGAGTACGTCGAGGCCCGTAAACTCCCGCCACCGCGAGCAGACCGTCGCGGGCAGCGCCTCTCCGGCCGAAACGCAAAGGCGCAGGGAAGGAAAGCGGACCGGTTGGTCCAGGCTCTGCAGCAAGACGTTGTAGAGCGCGGGCACGCCGAAAAAGATCGTGGGACCATATCGCGAGAAGATGTCGATGACATCGCCGGGCATGACCGCATCCGGGTAAAGCACCACGCTCGCTCCGTGAAACAGCGGAAATGAGAGGCTGTTTCCAAGCCCGTAGGCGAAAAAGAGCTTGCTCGCCGAATAGCAGACGTCGTTTTCGGACAGGCCCAGGACTCCTCCGCCGTAAGCCTGCGCCGTGTAAACCATGTCGCGGTGCCTGTGGGGAATCCCCTTGGGTTTGCCGGTGCTTCCGGAGCTATAGAGCATGAAGGCGATGTCATCCTTTCGGGACGGATGAGGCTCGAGCTCGGGAGACGCCTCCTCAAGCATCCGGGCGAAGTCATCATCGTCGGCGCGAACCCGGTGCAGAAGGTTTCGAGCGTCGGCCCGCAAGGCTTCGGAAGTCCCCGCCGAGAAAACCGCCACCGCCAGCGAATCGTGCAGAATGTACTCGTAGGCGTCCCTGGAGAGCTGCGGGCTCAACAGCACGGGCCACGCTCCGCACTTGATGCCGCCCAGGAAAGCGATGACGCATTCGGGACAGTCCGGAAGCGCTATCAGAATCCTTTCCCCCGGTGAGACGCCAAGTCCCCGCAGCACGTTCCCGAACCGGTTGATGCGCACCCGAAGCTGCCTGTAGGATATGGTCTCGGCTCCATGGTAAATGGCCGTCTTGTCGGGCCTTGCATCGGCATGACCGTCAATCAGCTCGCAGGCGACGTTGTAGAAGCTCTTCACGGCGTTGTTTCTCCCCGGCGCGGCGGCATCCCGAACGAACCGCGTCATTTCCCCAGCAGGTACCGGCAGGCAGGATTGCGCTCGATGTCTTCCCGAACGAGGTCGAGTATCCGGCGCGCGCGGTCGGATGTGAGTTTGATGGATTCGAAATGCGGAAGCGTGTCCAGCTTCTGCATGAGCAGACCGTCCGTGTCGAACCAGCGGGGAAGAAATCCGCCGAAGAAATATCCCCTGCCGCGCAGCAGCTCCACGGCCCGGCCCGACCCCGGATCGCCCAGGTTCACGAATACCTGCATCACCCGGGCCTTGCGGTTTCGAGCTTCTTCTTCCGTGCCCGCATGAACCTGTGGAAGATCCTCCCCGGCGCGGTTGAGATTGAACCGCGCCACGTGCGCGTGATCGATATACTGAGGCACGAGCTCCGTGGACGAATCATGAATGTATCCCCGCGATTCCAGCAGGTTGCGTGACACATCCAGCCCGGACACGATGAACTCCAGTGCACCGGCATACTCCCCTGGAACGTAAATGTCATGCGCGCGGTCGCGCACGGTCCTGAAACCCAGCAGCGTCGAGACGCGAGAGCCCGGAAATTCGAGGTCATTAAAAGCTTCCGCAGGCATCAGGCCGAGCTCCAGGCCCGTTTCCTCCAGGCCGGCCAGGACCATCAGCTTTTGGGAAATGACGTGGTTGCAGACGGCTTCTCCGAAAAGCTCGTGGACATCCTCTATCGAATCGAGAAGTTCCAGGAGGTGATCCTGCATGCAGAGGGCCGCGAACGTATGTCGATACTCGGGCAGGACCAGGGCCTGACCTATTTCATAAGTCCCGGGGAAATACGCCGAGCTCCTGTACAGCGCCCCGTAGCCGATGACGGCGCCGCCCCCCACTCGAGCCACGACGCTGATGACGTTGCCGTTCTCGTTTTCCCGGATCAGCTTGTCCGGAATGTAGTAGGTATCGAAGGGATAGTGCTCGCCGTATACGGCATAAAAACAGCGGGCAACCCCCCAGGCGTCCTCCGGTAGCATGCGGCGCACTTCGAATTCCTGATCGGGTTCCACCGCCAGGGGTTCCGACTTCAGCTTCGAGATGGCTTCCTGTTTGTTCATCGGGCTCCGCCGTCCTGCAGGTGGAGAAGGGTTGTCGATCCTCCATGCATGCATGCAAGTGCAGGAGGCCATATTACTTGAAGTGCCTTATGTCATAAAGCCAATTCTCCGCCTTCGGATCATTGGAGGCCGGGCCTCATCGTCGAGCGGGCCACGGCCGGGCCGTGGGTCATGAAATGATGTTGCGCACCACCGCGGGAACGGCGGAATGAAAGAAAAGGGCAGGATGAGCCGCCGGCAAATGCGCTCTCCAAGGACGCCCGTTTCCTTGGACGGCACCGAAAGGCACGGCGATCTTGGTCATAAACGGAGAACAGGATCGCCGAGGAAGGAACCGGCCCGGGACATCATAATAACGAGGTGCGTTCGAGATGACGCAACACCTGCCCGTCGGGAGGTGACGCGGGCGGGATAAAGCCCGCCTCCTTGTACGCACCGATGTGCCCGTCAGACACAGCAAGGGGAAGGCTTTATGCCCTCCCCCCAATGCACTCATCTTGCACGCAAAATTGTATCACGGAAAGCACGGCACAAAATGCGTGTTCCTTACCTTTCCCCCCCTTCCGCGAATTCCTCGCCGGCTATGCCCGAATCTTCCCCTCCAACGGCCAGGGAAATCCTTTTCGAGAGGGAATAGGTTCGATTGCAGTTGTTGTTGGTGCGCAATTGAATGGCCATGTAGTACGTGTTGCCGGTGCTCCTCAACCGGTCCACCAGGGCTTTGGGAACAAATAAACGCCCCATGTGGGTGGGGATGCGGACGTAAAGCTCTCCCTTCCATGCGGCGTCTTGATAGACGTCAATGTAGGCTCGAACGGAAGTCTGCAGGGTGGGCTTTGTTCTGCACAGGACCATGGGAACATCCCATGTGGCGGTCAGATTGCCGTACCCGTCCACCGAAGACTTGATGGAAGATGCCTCAGTAACGGGCAATTTCACCGCGCCTTCAAAATTGAAGTCCATATTGCACACGCTGGTCGCATACCTTACCGACAGATGATAGGTGCCGATGATGAGCTTTCCGGGCACCTCGCCCCAATAGTTGCTCGCCGTATACAACTTTCCATACAGGAACACGCCGTTCTTTCCGTCATACTCGCCGTCCAGCTCACCGTATTTGGCAAACTTGAGATCAGCTTTTGTCAAGGGCACCGCATGTCCCAGGGGATCGGTGAGTGTAATCGACTTGAGCTGATCCGTCGCGACGTATTGACCTCTTGCGTTCTTTATGCCAAACGCTATTCTGTTAAGGTTTCTTCCGTCTTCGTAGACCCTGTGTTGAACAAAAAAGTAATCGAGTGTATAGGCCGCCATTGATTGATCGACAAAACTGAAAACAAACACGAGTGACAGCAGCAGGCTCCATCTTCTCCCGACCATGATGACCTCTCCTTTCGTTTCAAGTGCCTTCCCCTTTCAACCCCGGACAACACCTTCTCCATCCATTGAACGCGGCCGCCTTCGACAGCGACAGGCGGTGCCGCATCATAAAAACGCAGACGCATTCAAAGACGGCTTGTTTCCCGTCTGGCAGCGGATAACGGAACTCCGCCGGTATGAAATCACACGGTGTTGGAAAACGAAGGAATGTTCAGGTCCCCCGCCCGCCTCGAGGTTCGGAATTTGCAGACCGCTCGCTCAAAAACCGATTGATCGTGGGACCGGATAGGGTTTCTGAATGCATTCTCGGCCAAGCAGAAGGATTCCAGCAGGCCCGCCGGATGTCCCGACCGGACTGCCGATGAATCCCGAGGCCCTTTCCGGGGCGGGATCCCGTCCAAAAAGGGAGTTGGGGCGCTCTCATCGCCCATCGAATTCTCCGACACCCCGAAAAAAAATGCAAGGGAAACAACAGGCGGCGAGGACCTCCCGACAGTATTTCTCACGACGGCGAGAACCAGCTCGGAACAGCCCGGCAGACCGGGAGGAGATGGGACAGGCCAGGCTGCCCCACTGTTTTCAGACCTGCACAATTCGCTCGTTGTCCGGGCTCCTCGCATCCTTGAAATCTCATCCTTTTGAAGAAAGAAATGAACTTGCGCCCACGGAAATTTCATATATCATCTTATTCGCTCCAAAATGTCCATCGAGGAGGTGAAATGAAATGTTCATCTTGAAACACATTTTGGGAGTGCGCTTGTAAGTGGGCGGCAATGCTTTGCAGGAGTGCTCCATCGAGCATGGTTTTGACAAAAGATTGCCGGATGGTGGGCGCAAAGATGGCTAGGCAATTCCACATCCAAGACTATACGCTTTTGTTCGCTGTCCGGGTTAACACCAGACGAACGAATTGGTCTTTACTTACGATTTGCCTGGGCGGGCTTGGTTCGGTGGCCAAGCCCATCCTCAACAGATATAAAGGTACGAATTTCAAAGTTTTTACATAACCTATTCCACGATTAAGCACAGGATTCCGAAGAAGCATTGGATTTATAGATGCACTTGAAAGGGTTGTCATTATATATAGCGTCGTAGACATTTTCGCATTGAGAGTGTATCGATGATCTAAATCGGCTCAGATGACTCGTTTCCGCTCTCGATGGTGCGCATCCAATTACGGCAGCGTGTATATCGCTAATTACCGCTACCAGCTCGTAGAACATGTCCGCCTGCCGTCCTTTTTCGTTTCCAGGCGGGCGGCGACGGGATCCCATCGTTTGCCGGAAACCGGCCATTTATCGTTTCCGGCCGGTTTCAGGCATGCATTCACCCTTTGCACCCCGCTACGGAGGGAACCGCTCCCGGCCATGATCGCGAAAACCTACACGTGCAGTCTTCTGGGCATCGATGCGATCCTGGTGGAGGTGGAGGTGGATTTGTCCTCGGGACTGCCCTGCTTCTCCACCGTGGGCCTTCCCGACAACATCGTCCGCGAGAGCAAGGACCGGGTCAAGACGGCCCTGCAGAACAGCGGTTACTCGTTCCCTCGCGAGCGGATCACGGTGAACCTGGCTCCCGCCCACCTCAAAAAGGAAGGGGCGGGATTCGATCTGCCCATTGCCGTCGGCATCCTGGCCGCAACGGGGGCCATCGCGCCGTCCCGGGCCGAGAAAGCCGTTCTGGTCGGGGAACTGTCCCTGGACGGCAGGGTGAAGCCGGTGGCGGGGGGTCTTTCCATGGCGATCCAGGCGCGGGCGAGCGGCTACACCGAGTTGATCCTGCCTTCGGACAGCGCGCCTGAAGCCGCGGTCACGGACGAGCTTCACGTTGTGCCGGTGAATCATCTTTCCGAAGTGGTGGAGTATCTCAACGGCAGGCACGATATCGAGCCGACCAGGGTGGACCGGGAACACCTCTTGGGCGTTCAGGACGTCGAGGAGCCGGACTTCGAGGACGTCAAGGGACAGGAGCACGCCAAGCGCGGCCTCGAAGTCGCCGCGGCGGGCGGGCACAACGTTCTGCTGATCGGTCCTCCGGGATCGGGCAAGACGATGCTCGCCCAGCGCGTTTCGGGAATCCTCCCGCCGCTCGGCTTCGAGGAAGCCCTGGAAACGTCGAAGATTTTCAGCGTGGCGGGTTTGCTGGAGAATCAGCCGCTCATGGTGCGGCGGCCTTTCCGGGCACCTCACCACAGCATCTCCGACGCCGGCCTGGTCGGCGGCGGCCACATTCCGCGGCCGGGCGAGGTGAGCCTCGCTCACAACGGGGTCCTGTTCCTGGATGAATTCCCGGAATTTCGGCGCAACATCCTGGACCTCCTGCGGCAGCCCATCGAAGACGGGCGCGTCACCATCGCCCGCGCCGCAATCTCGCTCACCTATCCGGCCCGGTTCATGCTGATCGCCGCCATGAACCCATGTCCCTGCGGCTACAGCGGGGATTCGACGCGCCCGTGCACTTGCTCGACCCAGGTCGTGCAGCGTTATCGGGGAAGGATCTCCGGCCCGATTCTTGACCGGATCGACCTGCACATCGAAGTTCCCGCGGTGCGTTACCGGGACCTGAGCTCCACTCAGAAAGCCGAAGCGTCGTCGAGCATCCGCAGGCGCGTGACCGAGGCCAGGACACTCCAGGTCGAGCGCTTCTCGGGGGATTCGATCTATTCCAATGCGCTGATGAAGCCAAAGCACGTCAAGAAGTACTGCCGGATCGACGCCTCGGGACACAGGCTGCTCGAGCAGGCGGTGCATCGGCTGGGGCTCTCGGCCCGCGCCTACCATCGCATCCTGAAAGTCGCCCGCACCATCGCCGACCTGGAGCGCCAGGCGGAGATCGCCTCGCCCCACCTGCTTGAAGCCATCCAGTACCGGTCGCTGGACCGCAGGCTCATTTGATGTCGATCCGGATTCAAGACCGCCCGATGAAGGGACCAGCGGAAGATGCGACGGGCCGGGTAAACTCTGCCCCGTCTCGGATCCGCACATTTTCAGGAGCGGGGCTCCGTGCCCTCCGGCCTGATGCTTCCGGTTCCAACGCGGTTTTCATGTCTCGTGCCGCAGTCGGGAAAAGGCGGCCCGGGAAACCGGGTGTTCCCTCGCGGATGCCGGAAAGCACGCCAACCCGCGCGACGCAACCGCCGGCAGGATCGCCGGGGAGCGGTGACGCCCCGGCATCGTCATAGGAGAAATCTCGTCCTGTTCCCCTTCGAGCCTTTTAGTGACACTCAATTTTTTTCTTGCAAAAGCATCAGGATTGCTTAAGAATTGCTCTTACCTTCACAATCTACTTTATAATGACCTAACCGACCACAACATTGGGGTTTTTTGTTGAGTTGGATTGGCTGCCTGCATCCTGGTGGACGTCCTTACTCTGGTACGTTGAGAGCCCGCTCGAAGTCCACCGTCGGTCAAGGGGCCGTCTCCTTTTCGGCCGGGATTGCGTTCGCCCTGCTTCTTTCCTTCTCCGTCCCGCTTTTTTCAGCCTTCGCCGCCGTGGACACCCCCAGGATCCTGGTGATCCATTCCTACAATTCGAACACCAACTGGACCTCTGAAATCGAGAAAGGGATGAGGGAGGCCTTGAGCGAGCAGTACGGCCCCGTCAGCTTCCAACTGGAATTCATGGACACAAGACACTATTCCGGGGCCGACTATCACGACAGGTTGAAGAGCCTTCTCACCTATAAGCTGCGGGGGCGGAGTTTCGACATCGTGCTCACGTCGGACAACGATGCCTTCGCTTTTGTCCGGGCAAACAGAACGCAGCTCTTCCCGACCGTGCCCGTGGTTTTCTGCGGCGTCAACAATTTCACCCAGTCCATGCTCGCCGGTGTCACCGGGATGACCGGAATCGCCGAGGACGTTTCGGTTGGCGAGACCCTCGACATAGCCCTTGAACTGCATCCCGGCCTGAAGCGGATCGTCGTCATCGGGCTCACCACCATAACGGCGGACAGGGCCAACCGGGAAGCTTTCGTCGAGCAGGTCCGCACCGGCTACGAACGGTTGGAATTCGATTTCTGGGACGCCGTTGACACCGACGAACTGGCGAAGCGCCTGCCTCTTTTGGGTCCGGACACCATCGTGGTCATCAACGGGATCATCGCCGAACCGGACGGCCGAATGCTTGGATTTGGGGAAACGACCGGCTTCATCCACGCCCGTTCGTCCGTCCCCCTTTACACCCTCTGGGACGTATACCACCATGGGACCCTCGGGGGCAAAATGGTGACGGGACGCATGCAAGGCAGGCTTGCCGGAGGCTTGGCCGCGCGAATACTGAAAGGCGAGGACCCGGATAAGATTCCCGTCGTACATTCCACATCGGCCAATCAATACATCTTCGATCTGAACGAGCTCTCCCGCTTCCGGATCTCCGAGGACAGGCTCCCCTTGGACCGCGTCATCACCAACAAGCCGAGTCCCTTCTACATGGTCGACAAGACCTTCCTCCGCACGGGAATCGCGGCGTTTCTCCTCCTGGCTTGTATCGTCGTGCTTCTCGCGGTCAACATCGCAGCCCGCAAGAAGGCGGAGAAATCCCTCATCGAAGGACAGCGATGGCAAAAAGCCCTCTTCGACAACATCACCGACTTCGTCTGGATGAAGGACCTGCAAGGGCGGGTTCTCGCCTATAACGAGTCCTTTCGCCTGGCCTTCCGCTGGGAACCCGGAGCGGTTTTGGGGAAGACCGGCTACGACCTGTTCCCGGCGAACATTGCGGACAGAATAAGGACAAACGACGAGGACGTCATTGCATCCCGCGTCCGCGGGCACCTTGAAGAAAGCTTTGAAATGCCGGGCGGAGAGACCAGGTGGTTCGACACGATCAAGACCCCGGTTTTCGACAAATCGGGGCGAGTGATGGGCACGGTGGGAAGCGCCCGCGACATCACGGAACGCAAAAGAGCGGAAGCCGCGCTGGCCCGCAGCGAGAACAAGCTGAAAAGGATCATCGAGGATTCGCCCATCCCCATATGCTGGGCGGACAAAGAGTGCCGCGTGGAGTTTGTGAACCAGGCGTTCATCGATCTCTTCGGCTACCGGATGGAAGATATCCCCACTGCGGAGGAGTGGTTCCGCCGCGCCTACCCCGACGAACCTTTCCGGAAGGAAGCGGAGGCGCGGTGGAGAGCGCGGATCGCGGCCGCCAGGTCCGATGGGACTAAGATGCGCCCCACTGAATGCAACGTGACCTGCAAGGACGGGTCCGTCCGAACGGTCGAGATCATGAACACGCTGCTGGAAGACGCGATCCTGGCGGTTTTCAAGGACACGACCGAGCGCAAGCGCGCGGAAGCCGCGCTTCATGAGAGCGAACAGCGGTTCAAGACCCTCGCCGAAGCCTCTTTCGAAGGGATCGCGCTGACCGATAACGGCATCCTTGTGGACCTCACCGAGCAGTTCGCGAACATGCACGCATGCGATCGCAACGAGCTTCTCGGCAGAAATGTCCTGGAATTCGTCTCGCCGGAATCCCGGGATCGGGTGGCGCGCGCGCAGGCATTGGACGAAACGGGACCCTACGAGTTCAATGCGTTGCGAAAGGACGGTTCCACCTTCCCGGTCGAGGTTCGAGCCAGGTCGACCCTGATCGGGGGCCGCCGCCTGCGGCTGTCCGCCTCGCGGGACATGACGGCCTACAAAACTGCCGAGGAAGCGTTGCGCAGCAGCGAGGAACGATTTCGCCTCATCACCGAGAACATGGGGGATCTCGTCTGCCAGGCCGATCCCATGGGCAGGTACCTTTATACCAGCCCGTCGTTCCAGCGCATCCTGGGCTACGATGGGAACGCCCTGCTCGGAACGTCCGTGTTCGAACAGATCCACCCCGACGACCGCCGGGAAATCATGGAACGATTCAGGAAAGGTTTCCAGATGGGCCAAGCGCGGGAAACCGAATACCGCAGTAGACATGCAAACGGGCAGTACCTGTGGCTCCGGAGCACCGCCAATTTCGTGTACGATTCGGAGGGGAACCCGCTGTTCGCCGTGATCGCGACCCGCGACGTGACCGCGAGGCGGGAGGCGGAAGCGGCTCTCCTCGAGTCGGAAACCAAGTTCAGGACCCTCAGCGAAAATTCCGCCGCGGCCGTTTTCATTACCCAGGACGATTTGTTCGTTTACGCCAATGCGACATTCCAAAGGCTGTCCGGATACGACAAGGAAGATCTGACCCGACTGAAATTCTGGGAAATCGCCCATCCGGATCTGCGCCAGACGATCAGAGACCGGGGCTATGCCCGCTGGCGCGGGGAGAACGAACCCACTCGTTACGAAGCCGTCATCCTGACGAAGGACGGTAAAGCAAAATGGGTCGATGTGAGCGCCACCCTGATCGAATACCGCGGAAGGCCCGCGACCCTCGGAACCGGCATCGACATCACCGAAAGCAAGCAGGCGGAACAGCAGATCAAGGCCGCGCTGGAGGAGAAGGAGGTTCTCCTTCGCGAGGTGCATCACCGGGTCAAGAACAACCTGCAGGCCATCATCTACCTCATCGACAGCGAGACCGACCAGACCCGGGACCCGCAGGTCTATCAGTTTCTGAAAGAACTGGAAGAACGCGCGCGCACCATGGCTCTCGTCTACGAACAGTTGTACCAGTCGGACAACCTGGCTCACATCGAGATGGTGCAGTACCTGAGCGATCTCGGTTCGAACCTGGTGCAGGCCTTCGGAGCCGGACGCGACATCCCGGTCGCCGTGGAGCCGGGGAAGATATGGCTCGACGTGGAGATCGGGATGCCGTGCGGGCTGATCGTGAACGAGCTCGTGACGAACGCCCTGAAACATGCGTTCCCGCCGGAAAAACACGAACGAGGCGAAGTTCGTGTCGCACTCCATAAAGAAGACGGCCGGTACACGCTCAGGGTCAGCGACAACGGCGTGGGCCTCCCCCCGGAATTGCGCTGGCGCGAAGCCCGCTCCCTGGGTCTGCGGCTCGTCAACCTCTGGGCCACCCACCAGCTCGGCGGAACCATCTCAGTGGAAGGCCCGCCGGGAACGACCTTTACCGTTACCTTCACGGAAAGGAAGAGGAGGGAGTTTCTGAATGGACGCGGCTAAGGTAATGATCGTCGAGGATGATGCCATTGTGGCGTCTCATTTGGAACGGATCCTGGTGCAGTCGGGCTACTCGGTGGTGGGAATGGTCGCAACCGGTGAAGACGCCGTGGAAAGGGCCCCCGTGCTCAGCCCCGCCATCGTGCTCATGGACATCCGGCTGATGGGCGATATGAACGGCATCGAAGCCGCGGACAAGATACGCTCCAGGCTCGACATCCCCGTTATCTACCTGACCGCCTACACCGACCATGAGCTCCTGCGGCAGGCCAGGGCCACGCAGCCATACGCCTACCTTACCAAGCCGGTGCGGGACCGTGAGTTGTGCGCCGGCCTGGAAATGGCGCTCTACAAACATGAAACCGACCGGAAAATACGGCACATCAACCAGGTCCTGCGGGCGATCCGGGACGTGGATCAACTCATCACACGGGAGCGCAACCGAGAACGGCTTTTGGAAGAAGCATGCCAAATCCTGGTCCGAACGCGAGGTTACGTCATGGTCTGGATCGGACGGACCGGGGAAGACGGGTTGAGTCTGGTTCCGGTGGCCCATGCCGGACAGGGAGCCGGCACTCTTGAGCAGGTCACGATGGGCTGGAGCCCCGAGGGTGCCCCGGAAAAGGCGAAGGCACACCCACCCGGCACCTGCCCGACGCTGGTGTGCCAGGACGTCGCCCGGGATCCGGCCTGCGGCGCCTACCGCGCCGACGCCCTGCGCCGCGGCTACGCTTCGTTTGCCATGGTGCCCATGATCAACAGCGATCGACTCTATGGAATGCTCAACGTCTACGCCAACTGCCCCGGCGCTTTTTCGGACGAAGAGCTGGATCTCCTGCGCGAAGTGGCAGGGGACCTCGCCCTGGGGATGCGGAGCATCGAGGAAGAAGAGGAACGCAAGCGCGCCGAAGACGCCCTGCGCGAAAGCGAAGCCCGCTTCCGCCTGCTCGCCGAGAACTCCACGGACATTATCTCCCGCCGTTTGCCGGACGGGCGCACCCTTTACGTGTCTCCAGCCTGCCGCTCCGTGATGGGTTACGAACCGGCGGAGCTGCAGGAACTCTCCGCGTTCGATTTCGTTCATCCCGAGGATCTGGACCGGGTCTTGCGGGAATTTCAGGCCGCCGCTTCCAGCCTTCGGCCCTTCCACGTCGAGTATCGAGTCCGGCGCAAGGACGGAGCGTACACATGGCTTGAGGCCAGGGGCCGCCCGATCGTCGACCAAACCACAGGCGCCGTGGTCGAATTCCATTCGTCCTCGCGCGACGTCTCGCAACGCAAACAGGAGGAGCAGGAGCGGGCGGCCCTTGAAGAACGGCTGCGACAATCCCAGAAGATGGAGGCCATCGGCACGCTGGCGGGCGGAATCGCCCATGACTTCAACAACCTCCTCATGGGCATCCAGGGTTACACCTCCATCATGCTCTTTGAAATGGACCGCAACCATCCCTACCACGACAAGCTCAAAGCCATAGAGAGCCAGGTCCGAAGCGGCGCGGAGCTCACCCGCCAACTCCTCGGCTTCGCTTACAGCGGGAAATATGAAACCAAGCCCATCAACGCGAACGATCTCCTCGAAACGACCGCCACCATCTTCGGTCGGGCCAAGCAGGAAATCACGATCCTCATGGATCTCGATGCGGATCTTCGTGCGGTGGAGGTGGACCGGGGGCAGATCGAACAGGTGCTGCTCAATCTCTATGTGAACGCCTGGCACGCCATGCCCGGCGGAGGGGAGCTGCGCGCGGCATCCCGGAACGTGGAGCTCGATGAAGACACGGCGGCTCTTCACGCCGTGGAACGGGGCGAGTACGTGGAAATCGAGGTGACCGACACCGGGATCGGGATGGATCCTAAAACCAGGGAAAGGGTTTTCGAACCCTTCTTCACTACGAAGGAAATGGGCAGGGGAACCGGTCTCGGTCTCGCCTCCGCATATGCCATCATCAAGAACCACGGCGGTTTCATGGAAGTGCACAGCGAACCGGGCATCGGAACGACGTTCAAGATCTTTCTCCCCGCTTCGTCCAAGCCCCCCGTGGGCACGACACAACCCGCGCAGGCCCCCCTGAAAGGCTCGGAGACCATCCTCCTCGTCGACGACCAGGATATCGTCCTGGAGCCCACCAAGTGCATGCTCGAGACGCTCGGCTACACGGTTTTCACCGCCATGAGCGGAGAGGAGGCGCTCGACATCTTCCGGGAATCCGCCCGCTGCATCGACCTGGTGATTCTTGACATGATCATGCCGGAATTGAGCGGAAGCGACACCTATGACGAGCTGCGCGCGATGTCGCCCGGCGTGAAGGTGGTCCTTTCAAGCGGGTACAGCCTGAACGGGCAGGCGGAGACAATACTGGCGCGCGGCTGCAACGGGTTTATTCAGAAGCCGTTCAACGTGACGGAATTGTCCCGCAAGCTCAGAGAAATCCTCGACGGCTGATGCCCCGGGCTTCGAGCGACCGGTATCAAAAGAAGAAATCGTATTCGGGAAGGCGGTAGAGCCGCCGAATGTAAGAAGTGAGCGTATCCGGCAGGTATCTTCCCCACATCTTGATGGGTGGCGGGTCGATGTTCACTTCGGGCGAAAATCCCACCGAAAAGAGATACTCGAGCAAAAATTCGACGTTGAGGGGAATGTATCCCTTGTACACCTTGTTGTCCCTCTGCGCGATGATGCGTTCCTCGTGAATGCTGCGCCCGAGCTCCGATTCCACCATTTCCGGAAAAGTGGTCAGAATCAGCTCCACGTTGATTCTCGGATCCCCGCCCTCGAACAAGGGTTCAATCCCGGCTCGCAGCCTTTCCTCGGGCACCCCGCGGTTCAGGTATTTCTCCCAGGCGCGAGAATCCCGATATCGGCGCTCCACCTGTTCCCGGTCCCACCCGACGCGCAGAATAAGGCTGTCCGCCCTGTAGTTGCCTCGAAAATACTCCCTCTCCACAACCTCGATGTCCTTCTCCGCGGCAATGGCCGCCTGCAGGCGAGACAACCGTTCCTCGTCGCAAATGATCTTCATGCCGGCCACGTCGTTGATGGTCAGGGCGTCCATGTCGAACTTGATTTCCCCTGCCTGGAAACTCCTGGCAATGCCCCTCTCCGCCTGGACGAACTCCTGCACCATTTCCCTCTCGGGCGTGAGCAGACGATCGAGGGGAATCCCATATTCTCCGGCCCGCTCCTCGGCCATCCGCCGCGCCCGGGTCTGCACCGACTCGAAAATCCAGTTGGCCAGCCGGCGGTTGGCCTTCTCGGCGATTCTCTTGGGTCGTTTCAGCCGGTACAGTCCCACCAACTGCCCACTGCCGTCCAGGCACATGACTCCGTTGATGGGAGCATCGGTATAGTAGAAATCGGGATTGCTCCGGTACGCGCGGCAAAGCTCCTGCACCCGCGGCCCCATCTCGCGCGGGCACCTCAGAATGGCGTCCCGGAGCTCCCCCTTGAGGTGGATGCGCCTCGCTTCAAACGGCTCGGGGTAAATCTTTCCAATCAGTCGCCGGGCCAGTTCCTCCAGGGTCACCCCGGCAACGTACCCGTCGCAGATGAGGATTTCCGTGAGGGCCAGGCCGTCCGTCTTCTCGGGCCTGCCGCAAAACCACCGCTCGGCGATGTCGAGCAGGTTTCGGCGGTGAATGAAAGATGTCAGGTACATGGAATACGGCCCCGCGGTTTCAGGAATCGGGGGCGACCATCGCCCGCGCGTCCGTCGCACTCGGCGGCAGAGGAATCCGCGCCTGCGCCGGAAATCTCCCCGGGGCGGTCATCCCGCACGGACATGGATGCCGCGGGCAGGCAGGACAAGCGCCGCCCGGAACGGTCACCTTGTTCAGCACCGATTAGAGTGTAACACACTTTTGGCCCGGCAGCCTCAATATTCCCTTATTCCGGCCCGTTGCGGGGAGTCCCGTCGCCACGCAATCACGCATTGAAGCCGACAGCCGGATAGGATATACGGTGGCGTGCAAGGACGTCACTTCATCGTGCCCGAGCGCGGCCGCCGCAGCACCGGCGCCGTTCGCGCCGAACGCCGGGATGATCGGCACACCGAAAGGAGCTCATCGTGAACAAGGATTCGCAGCGTTTCGGACTCATCATCGTCGATATGCAAAACGACTTCGTCCTGCCCGGTTCCCCCACCGCGCTCGACGGAGCCTACGCGACCATCCCCGAAATCGTTCGGGCGCTCGAGTTCTTCAGAGAGCGCAAGTGGCCCGTCTTTCACGTCGTGCGCGAATACCGCGAAGACGGCAGCGACATCGAATCGTTCCGCTACGGGAGGTTCATGGAACAATACAAGTGCGGCGTTCCCGGCACCCGGGGATGCGAGATCGTGGCCGAGTTGACCCCCCTGCCGGGCGAATATCGGATCGTGAAGAACCGGTTCAGCGCGTTCATGCTGACCGAGCTGGACTTCATGTTGAGGAGGCTTGGCTTAGACCGCATCGCGGTCTGCGGAACGCAGTACCCGAACTGCATTCGAACCACGGTGTTCGATGGAGTCGCCTACGGTTACGCAGTGACCGTGCTGACCGATGCGACTTCGGCCAGGACGCCGGAAATCGCCGCCGCCAACATCACCGACATGCGCAACATCGACGTCGAGTGCATCACCGTGGAGGAATTCGTGAAAGCGCAGGCGCCGCGCTAGACGGCTCCCGGACATTCCCGGTGCCGGTATGCCGGCGTGAGCGGGTGCGGGGCCATCACGGTTGATATCGAACACTGCCTTGCACCCTTATCCCGGTGGAAGCGGGGGCGGGAATTGCGGGGTCGTGCGCTTTGCCCGTGCGTCTCTTCCTGGTGGAGCGTTTTCCTCAAAAGCATTTATTGATTCCATGGAAGGAAAAAAGTATATTATCAGGTTTGAAAGAAGCCCAGTCGCTCGGAATAGCCGGAATCGGCTGATCCCCGTCTTCCCAGGGTCAGTTATTCCGGCTTTTCATTGTGCCCTTTCCGGGAACATGCGATTGCGCACCAGGCGCAATCGCGACCATTCGAGGTCTATGAAGTGAATCACCGGCACAGACAGGAAATCGACCGGCGGCGGACTTTCGGCATCATCAGCCACCCCGATGCCGGAAAGACGACCCTTACGGAAAAACTGCTCCTGTTCGGAGGAGCCATCCAACTGGCGGGGGCGGTCAAAGCGCGCAAGGCCTCCAGGCATGCCACCAGCGACTGGATGGCCATCGAACGCGAGCGCGGCATATCCGTGACGACTTCCGTAATGAAGTTCAATTACCGGGACTTCGAGATCAATTTGCTCGACACCCCCGGCCACCAGGATTTTTCGGAAGACACCTACCGGGTGCTCACCGCCGTGGACAGCGCCCTCATGGTCATCGACAGCGCCAAGGGCGTGGAGCCTCAGACCGAAAAACTGATGGAAGTCTGCCGCATGCGCAACACTCCCATCATCACCTTCATCAACAAGCTCGACAGGGAAGGACAATCGCCGCTCGCCCTGCTCGGAGAAATCGAGGACAAGCTCCAGATCGAATGCACTCCCCTGTCCTGGCCGATCGGTTCCGGGAAGAGCTTCAAAGGAGTCTACGATCTTCTCGGAAAGAAGCTCCATCTTTTCGCCCCCGGGCAGGAAACCCGCACCAATGGGGGCATGGTCTTCGACGACCTCTCCGATGCGGCGCTGGACGAGCTCCTCGGCCGCCAGGCCGTCCAGTTGAGGGAAGATGTGGAGCTGCTCGAAGGAGCGGCGAACCCCCTGGAACAGGAGCATTACCTGCGGGGCAACCAGACTCCGGTTTTCTTCGGCAGCGCGCTCAACAATTTCGGCGTTCGCGAGTTGCTGGACGCTTTCGTGCAGATGGCTCCCCCGCCTCACGCCCGCCCGACGGTCTCCCGGGAAGTGTCCCCCTATGAAGACCAGTTTTCGGGATTCGTGTTCAAGATTCAAGCCAACATGGACCCCGCCCACCGGGACCGGATCGCCTTCCTGCGCATCTGCTCGGGAAAGTACACGCGCGGGATGAAGGTGATCCACCATCGCGCCGGCAGGGAGATGAACATCGCCAACGCCACCATCTTTCTCGCCCAGGACCGCACCAATATCGATGAGGCGTACCCCGGTGACATCATCGGCATCCACAATCACGGCACCATCAAGATCGGCGATACCTTCACCGAAAAAGAGCCGCTGCGGTTCACGGGCATACCCAGCTTCGCGCCGGAACATTTCCGGCGGGTCATTCTGAAGAACCCCCTCAAGGTCAAGCAACTGCGGAAAGGACTCGCTCAGTTGACGGAGGAAGGTGCGGTCCAGGTGTTCCGGCCTCTTGCGGCCAGGGACTACATCCTGGGCGCCGTCGGCGTTCTGCAGTTCGATGTCACGGTCGCCCGCCTGAGAACCGAGTACGGCGTCGATGCGGACTATGAGCCGGCGGGATACGCGGCGGCGCGCTGGGTCGAATCTGACTCCAGAAACGTCATGGAGGAATTTGAAAAGGAGAACCGGGGCAGCCTGGCCTTGGATGGGGAGGACCGTCTGACCTACCTCGCGCCGAACGAATGGCGGCTCGGATTCGTCATGGAAGACTGGCCCCGAATCAGATTCCGGAAAAGCATGGAATGCAATTGACCCCGGGTGAGGGCGCGGCGTTTCTTTCCCCGGGCCGATTTTCGTGCCGACGCATGGATGCTGCCCCTCAAAACGAATAATAAAAAAAGTTGGCGAAACCGAGTATTAGATATATTTAGTAAAAGATAGGAGTTAGTTCCAGAATTCATCGTGGGTTTTGGTTCGCTTCCGAAAGTCCCGCGGATGCAAATATTCGCGGGGTAAACATCTTCTGGAAAAGGAACGGCTATTGGCATACACCCTGGTTACGAATCTCTTCGGTTGCACCCGCAGGCTGCGGAGCAAGGAAGAACGCAAAGAACGCGAGGAAACCGCGCCGACCGTGTCGGAGCCTGAACCGGCCGCCTCATCCGACACTGCGGCAACCGCACCGGTCGCCGACGACACCGCACCCGGTGAGCGCCCGAAGAAGCGGCGCCCGCGCCGGAGGCAAGGCCGCCGCTCCGGGAGAAAACCCCTTCCCGAAACGCCACTGGAAGCAGGCCCTGTTGAAACTCCTGAAGAAAGCCGCGAACCGGAGGCGGCCGAGCCCTGGGACATCGATCAATTTCAGGTGGATCCCGAGGAAGGGAAGACCCGCTTTCACGACCTCGATCTGCCCGCGCCGATCCTGCGCGGCATCGCCGACGCCGAGTTCCGTTACTGCACGCCCATCCAGGCGGCCCTGCTGCCGCACACCCTCAACGGGCTGGATGCGGCAGGCCGCGCTCAGACGGGCACCGGGAAAACCGCGGTCTTCATCATCACCATGCTCACCCAATTCCTGCGCAACCCGGCGCCCGAAGGCCGTCGGAAAGGAACTCCCCGCGCCCTTGTCCTGGCGCCGACGCGAGAGCTTGCCCTGCAGATCGAGAAGGAAACGCACCTTCTGTCCCGCCACACGCCGTTCAAGAGCGTGGCTATATTCGGCGGCATGGATTACGAGAAGCAAAAGCGCCGCCTCACCGGTGAGGTCATCGATATTGTGGTGGCTACCCCCGGACGGTTGCTGGATTTCAAACGGCAGGGCGATCTTCATCTCAGTAAGGTGGAAATCCTGGTGATCGATGAGGCCGACCGGATGCTCGACATGGGTTTCATCCCGGATGTCCAGCGGATCATTCACTACACGCCGCCCAAGGCGCAACGTCAGACTATGCTGTTCAGCGCCACGCTGACCGCCGAGGTCACCCGGTTCGCCTCCCAGTGGACCCGGAACCCCGTGACGGTCGAGATCGAGCCCGAGCAAGTCGCAGTGGACACGGTCAACCAGCGCGTGCTCATCACCACTATCGATGAGAAATTCACCCTGCTCTTCAATATGATCACGCGACAGAATCTCGACAGGGTCATCGTTTTCACCAACCGTCGCGACCAGGCCAGGAGGCTGACGGAACGCCTGGGGAGCTACGGCATCAGCTGCGCCCTGCTCTCGGGGGAAGTGGACCAGAAAAAGCGGGTCAAGACCCTGGAGGAATTCCGGAACGGAAAGATCCGGGTGCTCGTGGCGACCGACGTGGCCGCCCGGGGGCTCCACGTGGAAGCCGTGAGCCACGTGTTCAACTACAACATGCCCATGGATCCCGAGGACTACGTGCACAGGATCGGTCGAACCGGGCGCGCGGGAACAAGCGGTATATCCGTGAGCTTCGCCAGCGAGGACGACTCTTTTCTGATCCCGGCCCTGGAGAAGTACCTCGGACACGAAATCCACTGCGAACACCCGGACGAGGACATGCTGGAGACTCTGCCCGAACCGACGCACACCCCCGTTGCCGCGGAGCGCCCCAGGCGGTCCGGGCCTTACCGGGGCAGGAACCCCAGAAGCACCGGCCGGAGAAAAACCGGCTGAGCCCCTCGGCCCTGCGGTTCAGCGGCACAGCGTGCGCGCCTGCCGTTCGGCATGGTATGAGCTGCGCACCAGGGGACCGCTTTCCACCCAGGCAAACCCCATGGCTTGCGCGGATTCCTTGAGCTCCTGGAACTCCCGGGGAGTGTAATAGCGAATCACCGGAAAGTGGCGTGCGGATGGGCTCAGGTACTGGCCGACGGTCAGGATGTCGCATCCGACCTCGCGCAGGTCCGCCATCGCCTCCAGGAGCTCGTCCCGCGTCTCGCCAAGTCCCGCCATGAGCCCGGACTTGGTGAGCACTTCCATAGACAGCTTTTTCACATTCCGCAGCAGCGCGAGGGATCTCCCGTACACGGCCTGCGGCCGCACCGAACCGTACAGCCGTTCAACCGTCTCGATGTTGTGCCCGAGGATTTCCGGGCGGGCGTCGACCACCTTGCGCAACGCTTCGACGTCTCCTCCGAAATCGGGAACGAGCACCTCGACCGTACACCCTCGAACCCGCCCGTGGACACTCCGGATGGTTTCGGCGAACCGGGCGGCGCCCCCGTCATCGAGGTCGTCCCGGGAGACCGAGGTGATCACCACGTGGCGCAAATGCATCGCAGCGGCCGCTTCCGCCACTTCAAAGGGTTCACGGTCATCCATGGAGAGAGGGGCCGGATTTCCCGTCCGGACCGCACAGAACCGGCAGCTTCGCGTGCAGATTTTGCCCAGTATCAGGAACGTGGCCGTGCCGCCGCCCCAGCACTCCGCCATGTTCGGGCAAACGGCCTCCTCGCACACGGTGTGGAGGGCTTTCAGGCGCATCAGTCGTTTGAGGTCCTCGAAGGCCTTTCCGTGCGGCATCCTGACCCTCAGCCAGGAGGGGCGGGGGGGCTTCGCCGGCCGCCCGTTCGGCGCGCATCCGGTTTTCCGGATTGGAATGCCCCTGTCCCGATCGTTCACGTTCACTCCTTGACCAAGCATAGGCCAACGGGTCATTGAAAAAATGAAAGCCGCGATGTTTTATTCCGGCAAACGGACGTGAGCAGGACGCTCACAACGAAGCGCGAAAGCTGCCGCCCTCGTTTCCGCGGACCGCAACGAGCCGCCGCCATCATCTGCGCTGCGGCAGAATGTGAGTCGAGGTCCCGAGGAAAGCCTCCGCTGCCTCCTCTTCGCTTTCCGAAAGCGTCGGATGAGGATGCATGCTCAGGGCAAGGTCTTCGGCAAGGGCTCCCATTTCCAGGGCAAGAACCGCCTCGGCGATCATCTCGCCGGCTTCCCGGCCCACGATGCCGACCCCCAGGACCCGTTGCGTGTCGGGGTCGACGATCACTTTGGTCATGCCTCTCGGGACCCCCATGGTCGCGGCCCGGCCCGAAGCCGACCAGGGGAACCGGGAAACCTTTACGGGACGATTCTCGCGTCTCGCCTGTTCCTCGGTCAACCCGACCCACGCCAACTGGGGATCGGCATAGACCACCGCGGGAATGGCCTGGTAGTCGAATGCGGACTTTTGCCCGGCGATCGCTTCCGCCGCAACCTTGCCTTCGTGCATGGCCTTGTGGGCCAGCATGACGCCCCCCGCCACGTCTCCAACGGCATAGATTTTCCCGTCGGTTGTCCGCCGCTGTTCGTCCACCACGATGAAGCCGTGCTCGTTCACCTCGACCCCGGTTTTCTCAAGCCCGATACCGCCGGAATTCGGCTCCCGCCCGACGGCGATCAGCACGCGGTCGAAGCTCTGAGCAGGCTGGTCGACCTTGCCTTCCAACTCCACTTCCACCCAGTCGTCGAATTCACGAAGGGATTGTATCCGAGTGTCCACGTGAACGGCTTCGAACAAACCGCTCAAGCGGCGACTCAGGAATGCCGTCAGGTCCTGGTCGGCCCCCGCCATCAGGCGCTCACCCGCTTCCACCATGGTCACGCGGCTGCCCAGAGAAGCGTAGACCGATCCGAGCTCCACGCCGACATACCCTCCTCCGACCACCAGCAGCCGTTTCGGAATGTCCGTGAGCTCCAGTGCGCCCGTGGAATCCATGATTCGCCCGCCGTCACGGAATTCGGCTCCCGCGATGGAACGGGCGTGCGAGCCCGTGGCGATGACGGCATGCTTGAACTTGATGCGGCTGATCTCCGCCTCCAGCAATCGCGCATAGCTCGACGACTCGAACACGGCGCGCCCCCGGAGGAACTGCACCCCCCGGCTTCGGCAAAGCTCCACGAGGCCGCCGGCCAGCTTGTCCACGACCTGCTTCTTCCACTCCCGCAGCCTTGGCAGGTCGATTTTCGGTTCTCCCAGGCTGATCCCCATGTCCGCCGCACGACCGACGTCGTACAGGAGCTCCGTTACGTAAAGCAGCGTCTTGGAAGGAATGCAGCCCCGAAACAGGCAGACGCCTCCGGGCCGGTCGCCCGTGTCGACCATCGTCACGTCCAGCCCCAGGTCGGCGGCCCGAAACGCCGCGGCGTATCCGCCCGGTCCCGCGCCGATCACCAGAACATCCGTTTCCTGAGTGAACTCTCCCATTACCATGAACTATCTTCTCCATCGCATCCGCGAACCGAGCGGCCCCGAAACAACCTTCCACCCCCCGGTCGGGTGACCGGAAAGAGCGGTGCATCCACAATGATCGAGTTGCTCGAGCCTCAGTCGAGGCTTGCATCCGCTCATGCGGACGGCCCCGAAGCGGCCTGCAGCCGGCAGACCTGAAGCCCGGACCGGCATGGTCGATCCCTCGCCCGGCATCCGGACACCCGGAGGCCGGAGGGGCCCGCCTGCCCCTCGCCCGCTAGATCACCAGCAACAGTTCTTCGGGGTTCTCCAGCGCCTCGATGATCATCCCCAGGAAACGCGCGGCGTCCGCGCCGTCCACGATCCGGTGATCGAAAGCGACGATCAGGGGCAGCAGCAGCCTCGGCACAATCTCATGGCGTTCCAGGTCGCCGCGCACCACCGGCTGCAGCCTCGCCTGTCCCATTCCGAGGATCGCCGACTGGGGATGGTTGATGATGGGAGTGAAAGCCGTCCCGCCGAGAGCGCCGATGTTCGTCAGGGTGAAGGTGCCCCCGGTCATCTCCTCGCGCTCCGCCTTACCCCGACGGGTCCGCTCCGCCACGTCGAGGAGCTCCACGGCCAGCTCCCGGACGCTTTTCCGGTCGACATCCCGGATCACCGGCACGATGAGCCCCCGGTCCGTGTCCACGGCCACGCCGATGTTGTAGTAACGCTTGAAGACGATTTCCTCCCGTTCCGGATCGATGCTCGCGTTGAAGCCGGGAAAGGCTTTGAGCGCGGCGACGGCGGCTTTGAGCACGAATACGATCATGTTGAGGGCTCCGCCCGCTTCGCGGATTTCCGCCTTGTGTTTTCGGCGGAAGGCATCGAGCTCGGTGATGTCGGCAACGTCCTGGTGGGACACGTGCGGAATCTCCGCCCACGCCCGGGCAAGATGTTTCGCCGTGGCCCGCCTCACCGAACGCAGCGGAACACGCTCGATGGCGCCGTGTGGATCGCAGGCTCCGAGCGGCTCTCCCGCGGGGGAAGGCGCAGGGGCGGCTTCGGGGGCGGCGGTCCGGGCAACCGGAGCCTCTTCCTCGGCCACGGCGGCCTGAGGCGACGGGGCCGCCGGTTTGCGACCCTGGAGCTCGGCATGCCGGCGCACGTCTTCGGGAGTCACCCGTCCTCCGGGGCCGCTGGGCGCCACCTGGCGCAAGTCGATTCCGAGTTCGCGGGCCAGCCGCCGCGTGGACGGCGCCGCCGCCGGCGGTTCTTTGGAAGCCGTTACGGCCGGCCGGGTCTCTCCCCCGCCGGGGGGAGCCTCCAAACCGCCCGCCTTCTCGCGCGAAACGTCCTTTTCGGGAGGCGCGGCCGCGACCGCCCGGCCTTCCGCTTCGAAGGTCATGAGCACCGCTCCCACCTTGACCACCTCGCCCGGTTTCACACGGATTTCCTTCACCACGCCCGAGACCGGGGCCGGCACTTCCGTGGTGGCCTTGTCCGTCTCGATCACCATGACCGGCTGGCCGTCCAGGACCCTGTCCCCCACGGAGACCAGGACCTCGACGATCTCGCCCTCATGAATGCCTTCCCCCAGGTCCGGGAGCCTGAATTCCACGGACATATTCCTTCCTCCTCCCTTGCTGCGGCCGCGCCGTGCCGCCGGATGGACGGCGGCTCCGGATCCGCACCGGCTCTAGAAAGACAGAGTCTCCCGGGCGGCCCGAAGGATGCGCTCGGTCCCCGGCATATACTCCCGTTCCCGCTGGTAGAGCGGAATGATGACGTCGAACCCGGTGACGCGCGCGATGGGCGCCTCCAGGTAGAGAAACGATTTTTCGACGAGGCGGGCGACTATTTCGGCCCCCGGGCCGAAGCTTCGCGGCGCTTCGTGCACGAGGACCGCCCTGCCGGTTTTCTTCACCGATTGCGTGAAAAGAGAATCGTCCAACGGCGAGACCGTCAGCAGGTCGACCACCTCCGCCTCCACGCCGTCGCGTTCTTTGAGCAGCGACGCGGCTTCGAGCACGGGGTGCATGGTCGCGCCGTAGGAGATGAGGGTCACGTCCCGCCCTTCTCTGACCAGTTGCGATCTCCCGATGGGGATGGTTTCTTCCGCCTCGGGGACTTCTTCCCGAAATGCGCGGTAGACCGCCTTCGGTTCGTAAAACACCACCGGGTCCGGGTCTCGGATGGCGCTGACGAGCAGCGCGCGCGCATTTCGCGGCGAGGACGGAATCACCATTTTCAGCCCCGGCGTGTGGGCCCAGTAGGCTTCCCGACTTTCCGAATGGTGCTCCAGGGCTCTCACGCCGCCTCCGTAAGGCGCGCGCATCACCATGGGCACCCGGAAGCGCCCCTGGGATCGCCAGCGCAGCCGCGCCGCATGAGATTCCAGCTGGTGGAAGGCCAGGTAATCGAAACCCGAAAACTGCATTTCACAAACCGGCTTCAAACCGTACACGGCCATCCCGATCGAAATCCCGGCGATGCCCGATTCGGCAAGAGGGGTATCGATGACGCGTTCCGGGCCGAATTTTCCGATCAGTCCGTCGGTCACACGGAATACGCCCCCGTCCACGCCCACGTCTTCGCCCAGGACGACCACGCTGTCGTCCTTTTCCATTTCCTGTGTCAGGGCCAGGTTGATTGCCTGGACCATGGTCATCTTGGCCATTGTTGCTGTCTCCCCCGTCTCCGGTCCATGAACCGGGCCCCGCCGGCAAGCGGCGACGCCCGCGCCCGTTCAGTTCGCCTCGGTTTGCTTCGCGTCGAGCTCGCGCCTCAATTGTTCTTTCTGCTCCAGCAGGTAAGGCGGCAATTCCTCGTAGGCGTGGTCGAACATTTCCATGGGATCCGCGGGTTTTTCCGTCATCCGGGTCCAACGCTCTTCGGCTTCCTTGATTTCCGCCTGCACCTCGTCCGCGATGCCCGCCACGCTCTCCTCGGACAGCAGTCCCCGGCCGAGAAGGTACTTTTCGAACCGGATGATGGGATCGCGCCGCACCCACTGCTCGACCTCCTCCTCCCGGCGGTATTTTTTCGGGTCATCGGCGGTGGTGTGCATCGACAGCCGGTAGGTCACGCTTTCGATGAAGCTCGGGCCACCCCCCGCCCGGGCACGATCCACCGCTTCCTTGGCCGCCGCGTAAACCGCCAGGACATCGTTGCCGTCGACCTGGAGGCCCGGCATGTCGTACGCCAAGGCCTTCTGGGCAAGCGTTTTGGAGTGGCTCTGCCGGGCTCTCGGAAGCGATATGGCCCAGTGGTTGTTCTGGCAGATGAAAACGGCGGGAACCTGGAACACCGACGCGAAGTTGAGAGCCTCGTGGAAATCTCCTTCCGAGGTCGCGCCGTCACCGAAGAATGCCATCGCCACATTTTTGCCCTTCCGGTACTTGATGCCGTAGGCCAGGCCGACCGCATGCAGGGTCTGGGTGCCGACCGGGATGGAGACGGGCAGATTGTTCAGGTCGTCCGGGGTCCGGCCGCCTTCGTTGTACCCCGCATAAAGCAGGAGCACGTTTTCCAGCTTCTTTCCGCGCCACACTTCCGCCGGCATTTCCCGGAAAGACGGCACCAGCCAGTCCCCGGGTTCCAGCAGCGCCACCGCCCCCACCTGGGCCTCCTGACCCTTGATCGGGGCAAAAGTGCCGATACGCCCCTGGCGCTGCAAAATGAGCATGCGTTCGTCAAATTTGCGGCTGAGGACCATGGCCCGATAGAGCTTGACGAGCAGGCTTTCGGGAATGTCCGGTTCGAGGCTCTTGTCCACCTCACCGTTTTCGTTCAGGATGGATAGGTGCTCCACCCGATAAGGCAGTTCGATTTCTTTTCTGGGCATCGTCGATTTTCCTTCACTGTCCCGCTCGAAGAACCGCGGGGGTTCCATTACACACCGGCGGCCGCCGGATGTCGCATATCGCTCGCGCCTTCAGCCAGTTCTCTCCTCGATCCCGGCGGCTGCGTCACGACCCGGAGGAGATCCGACCGGCGGAGCACAATCCCGCCGCTACGGGTTCCCGTTTGAACATGCCGCGAACAGGCACTATCTTAGGGGCATGGGCAACGGTACCTGTGAACCGGCATAAATATAAGTACCGGGCCAGGTGTTGGCTAGGCTGGGACGTTCCCGGTCGGCGACCTTTGTCGGGTTTCCCGCAACGCGGGCGGAGCGCGAACGGGCATCGGGGCGTTTCCTTCCGCGAGCTCGGCGGCGCATTCAACGGGAACCGCCGGAATCATCCCGGCGACGCTTTCGGAGATTCGGTCATGAAGTATCCCCGCATTCACACCAGCTTGCCCGGCCCCCGGGCGGCGGCCATGATCGCCCTGGACCACTCGTTCGTTTCTCCTTCCTACACACGGCTTTATCCACTGGTGGCCGATTCGGCCCGGGGTTTGTGGGTGAGTGACCCGGACGGCAATGTTTTTCTGGATTTTACGGCGGGCATCGCCGTCTGCTCGACCGGTCACTGCCACCCTCGCGTGGTGCAGGCCATCAAGGAGCAAGCCGACCGGCTGCTCCACATGTCGGGGACCGATTTTTACTATACGCCGCAGATCCTGATGGCACAGAAGCTGGCGTCCCTCAAGCCGGTGGAGGGGGATGCGAAGGTATATTTCGGCAATTCCGGAGCGGAAGCGGTGGAGGCCGCGTTCAAGCTGGCTCGCCGGCATACCCGGCGGGAGTTGAACATCGCCTTTTTCGGGGCGTTCCACGGCCGGACCATGGGCGCTCTGTCCCTGACCGCCAGCAAGACCATCCAGAAGAAGAATTACAACCCCATGGTGCCGGGCATAACCCACGTTCCGTATCCCAACTGTTACCGCTGTCCGTGGGGCCTGAGCCATCCGGCTTGCGGCCTGGCGTGCGTGAACTGGCTGGAAGAGATGCTCTTCCGAACAACGGTGCCCCCCGAGGAGGTGGCCGCGATATTCGTCGAGCCCATTCAGGGAGAAGGGGGATACGTGGTTCCGCCCGCGGAGTTCCACGTGGAACTCTCGAAACTCGCCCGCAAGTACGGCATCCTGCTGGTGGCCGATGAAGTCCAGTCGGGGATGGGGCGAACCGGGAACATGTTCGCCATGGAGCTTTTCGGCGTCACGCCCGATATCGTTGCAGTGGCCAAGGGAATCGCATCGGGCCTGCCCCTGGGGGCGATGATCGCCCCGGCGCAAATCATGGACTGGGAGGCGGGTTCCCACGCATCCACCTTCGGAGGCAACCCGGTGGCCTGCGCCGCGGCGCTGGCCACCATCCAGCTGCTGCAGGAATCCCTCATGGCCAACGCTCGAACCCGCGGCGCGCAACTGCAGCAAGGGTTGATCGAGCTTCAAAAGGAAATCGAATGCATCGGGGACGTGAGAGGTCGTGGGCTGATGATCGGAGTTGAGCTCGTCAAGGATCGCGCCACCCGGGAACGCGCCGGCGACCGGCGCAACGCCGTCATTCAGCAGGCATTCCGCAGAGGGCTCCTACTCCTCGGCTGCGGAGAAAACACCATCCGCTTCTGCCCGGCGCTCACCATCTCGGAGGAAGAAGCAAACGTCGGCCTCGAGATCTTCGCGGAAGCCCTGCGTGCCGTGGAGGCTTGAGACAACCCCTCACTGCGCGCCTTCAAGCTCCCGTTCCCCCGGGCGCGCACGGATTCGCTCCCGCCCGCCTCACTCTTTGCCCGGCCATGCGACGATGCGGTTCCCGCCTCCCTCCTTCGCCCGGTAAAGCATCGCATCGGCGCGGTTGAACAACTCGTCCGGGCTGAGCGCATGATGGGCATCCGCGGACGCCAGCCCTCCGCTGAGCGTGACCCCCAGGTCGCCGGGCAGAGACTCGAAGGATGTGGAGCTGCAACGTTCGCGGATTCTCTCCCCCGCCGTCAGGGCCGCTTCCAGGTCCGTATCAGGCATGAGCACGATGAATTCATCACCCCCGTAACGGCAAATCACGTCCACTCCCTGCCGCATCTCGCTCTTGAGCAGTTGCGCCAGTTCCGCCAGGACCCTGTCTCCCACCTGGTGACCGAGCCGGTCGTTGACCGTCTTGAATCCATCGATGTCCAGGAAGAGAATCGAGAATGCATTGCCCTTTCTCTTCAGCCTGGACAGCTCCTCATTCATCCGGATCTCGAAATACCGGCGCACGTAAGTTCCCGTCAACCCGTCGCAGAGGGCCTGCCGAAAGAGAAGGGCATTCTCCAGCGTGACCGCCAGTACGGTCGTCAGCACCCTCAAATCCTGCATATCCTGAAGTGTCAGCTCTTTTTCGCCGTTGAGGGCAATGGTGCAGATTCCCACCAGCCTGTTGCCGGCCGCCACGAGCGGAAGGCACAGACACCGGTCCGGAGGCGCGTCTTCAGAGGTACCCGGCAGGGGAATCCGCCCCTCGAAACGCAGCGCGAAGAGCTTCGCCCGGGTCAACACGCTGCTGTCGGCGGCCGGAAGATCGGCCAGGGGAACTTCCAGTTTCACCGCGAGGACCTGTTTGTCCGCGAAGAGCCGTTCCACCATGAAGCTCCCGCGGTCTTCATCCCAGGTCAGGATCGCGCTCAGAAGACCGCGGCAGAAGTCGCCGATGCATTCCATGCCGTTGGAGAGCAGGATCTCCCGGTCCGTCACGGAAGCCATCAGGCGTGCCGCGTAGGTCAGCACGATCAAGTTTTCCTCGGATATCGCGTGCAGATCGTCGACCAGACTCATGGGCCTCTTCATTCCTCCGTTCCTGAGGAAATCATTTTCCGGGAAGCCGTACCCGCCGCGGGTCCCATTCCGCTTTCCGGTTCCGCGGCCCACGTGTCGAAACGTCCGGACTCAGGCTCCCGGTCCGCCTTTCCCCTACGCACTTTCAAGTGTGTTCCGAGGGAAAAACCAAACGCTTCATTCACGGCAGCCCCCACGGTTCTCCGAAGCCGGGAAAGACCGGAACAGCCCATTTCCGTGCGGGAGCGACCTCCCGTTGCGGCCTGTCGTCGCACCAGGATAGCGTATTAAACATTGGGCCAAAGAGAACATGCAAGACATTTTGACAAACCCCGGTCTTTTTGAGCACAATTGGGGCGCAAAGGCCGGCGCCCCGCGGGAGGAGCCCGGGCCGGCTCCGGCCTCCGGCCGGCGTCCGGTCCGGTGGATGTCCGCCTGATAACGGTTGGGTTCGAGCGACCAACATCGGAGGGCATAAAGCCCTCCTCTGCAATTGCGCAAGTCCCAGGAACGGGGTTTATTCCGCACCGCCCTCTCCCGCGGGTCTTTTATCTCACGGCCTTGAAAGCGCGCCGGCATGATCGCTTTCACCCGGATCGACCCGGCATTGCGGGCCCGAAGGATCCGGCTTTTCAGTTGAAAAGCAGAAGCTAACAATGTACTCAATGTAAATGAGACAGTCGCCTGCAAACCCGACGAACGGTTTGCATCGGCCCCTTCAACTCTCGCGACGGTTGAGCCCGGAAGACCTCTTTGCCGTCAAGGCTGCTTGCATGCGGAAACCCGGCCCATGAATCATTCGATCAAGAACCTGTGCATCTATCACGTCCTCGACGGCCTCGCGGAAGGTCTGAGCCATTATTCCGGACCCAGCAGGGCCGCGCTTCTGTATGCCGAAAAACCGGATGACAAGGTCCACGTGTGCGACCCTCAAAGGCTCCTCGAAGGACACGAACCCGTGCTTAAGAAGCTCTACGTCACGTCCGACGGATGGAGGCGGGAAGCCCCGAGCACGCTGAACTTCAAGCTATTCGGACAGATCTATCCGGAAAAGAACCTGCAACTGGCCGGACTCATCTCCTTCGGAGGGCGCACTCAATCCATTTTCTACCAGATGTGGTTCACCGAGCACCACCCGGACATGTGCAGCATCGGCCCGACGGAGAGATGGCTCGAACACGCCGTTTGCCTCCTCGCCCACGATTTTGCCAATGAGGACGCCTTCTACACACGCAATTCCAGGTATGTGCTGAGGGAATACGCCACGCATGCCGTGCGCGACTTCATCCGCGACGATCTGAATATCAAGTTCGGATGGGACACGAGCATGGAGGTTTATCCCATTTTGGACACCATACTGGGGGTTTCGAAAACCCGGGAGGAAGGCGCCTGGCCCCGCGGCCTCCTGGCTTTTGTCGAGCCCGACTCACTGCCGGAAATGCACTTCCTGATCCGTTTCCCATCGGTGGATGTTTTGAAGGTGAACAACTACAAGCATGTGAGGAAACTGTTGCTGGCCGTGGAAAACTCGGACCGCAAGCTGGTCTCCGACGGCAGGAAGATCATCGGCGTCGTTTCAGGTGAATTGCCTCAATGCCGAATCACGGCGGATTTCCGGGGCGGCCACGGTTTCCTGCGGTTTGCCGGTGAGCTGGTGTGCAGTTTTTCGGACGGGAGCTTTCATTCCACGACCCGCAAATCCAACCTCGTGCATCTCGAAGAACTGCTGGTCACATCCAGCCTCGACCCGGCCGTGAGCTCCCTGCTCTTCAAGATCGTATCGTGCATCGTCGAAGCCGCGGGAGAACAAAAGCACGGGTGTTCCCTGGTGATCGATTTCAACGATCCTCCGGTGCAAATATCCGGTCAGCAGCTGGAACGTCCCGTGGATCTACAGCATGAACAGTACCTGGAACTCGCAAAATCCCTGGCCAGGGTCGACGGAGCGCTCCACATCTGCTCCGACCTTCATCTCCACGGTTTTGCCTGCCTGCTCGACGGCCGTTTCATAAAGACCGAGGACCGGGCACGGGGAGCAAGGTTCAATTCCGCCCTGCGGTTCACCTCCGAGAACCCGAATTTGATCGTGGTTGTCGTGTCTTCGGACCGCCCCGTGTCAGTGATCCAGGGAGGAGCGCTTCTCAACCCGCCCAGTGAATGGGAACCCTTCTCCCTGTTCGTCACCCCGCCGCCCACCCTGGAGGAATGGTTGAGGCGCTGATCACGGGAAGCCGTGCCGTGCTCCGGGGTGTTCCCGGTTCCCGGCTGCAACCCGATGGTCCCTCTCCACATGGGAGCGCCGGTGAGCACATCGAGTCGGGGCGAAGCCGCCGGATCCCGTTTCGCGCCCCTTGTTTCAGGGCCGCCCGGATCGGCGTGTCGGATTCCCTTCTCCGGCGCCTCGTCGGAATGACGGAAAAGGAACACGGCTTACCCCTGAGCTTCCTTTTATCGACCTGTTGCAGGACCTCATTGTCCTGAAGCTCCTCACCTTTTCATGGATTTTTCATCATACCTTCCCATTTTTTTCATTTCCCGCAGCGACAATCAGCGCCGGTCACGAGGAGCAGGCGTTGCTTTCATCCATCTAACCCGTAAAGGGAGGTACCGATCATGAGGAACAGGGGAAAATGTGGGTTTCATACGCGCTTGCGTTCAAGAAGCTGATATTGACGGGAGGGTTCAAAGTCCAACCTTGTACGTCCCTCCGGCGCCCCCCTGCGGACGACCGTCGGCGCACGCGCCGGGGACGTGGATCAACCCCTGCCATGGCCTCTTCACGACTCGAACCTTGCGTCGGGCAGCGGGTGCCTGCAAGCCCCGGAGCCAGAGCTGCCGCTGCCGGCTCCCTCGGCACTGCTCTGCCCGCATGTCGTTTTCCGCTGACGCGGGCGATTCCATTCCAATCACCGCGGAATCCCGGCCTGATGCAAACCGGCGGCGCATCCGCAATGTCATTTCCTCCCGGGTTCCCGGGACAGCGCAAAGGAGCCGATAAATGAATCCATTCTCCCTCAGGAGTTCCATCGTTTCCCGGATGCTGATCGTGGCGGTGCTGGGAACGGTGCTCGTCATTCCGATCTCTCTTGTCACCGACCTCATCCAGGACCGCCGGCACACGCGCGCCGAGGCCGTCTCCGAAGTCACGGAGAAATGGGGCCGTCAACAAACGGTGACCGGCCCCATTCTCACCATACCTGTGAAGCGCAAGCACAAACTGAGCGACGGCACGATCAAGCCCTACATCGTGCATGCGCATTTCCTGCCGGACAGCCTCGACTGCAACGCGGAACTCTCCCCTTCGATCCGCTACCGAGGCATCTACAGGGTGGTGCTCTACACCGCGGGGCTGCACCTGGAGGCCGCATTTTCCGCTCCGGCGTTGAGCGAGAACGAGTCGGCCGACAGCGAGATCCTGTGGAGTGATGCGTTCCTCACCCTCGGGATTTCGGACCTCAAAGGGATAAAGGACATCCACAAAGCCGCCTGCGAAGACAGCCCCCTCACCCCGGAACCGGGGCTGCGCACCAAAGACCTCCTACAAGCCGGATTCACGTTCCGCACCCCGCTCTCACCGGGACAGTCTCGATTTCGGTTCGTTCTCGATGCCGGCCTCAACGGCAGCGAGGAACTCCGCTTCGTTCCGCTCGGCAAGACCACGCAAGTCCGCGCGCAATCCTCCTGGGCGGATCCAAGCTTCGTGGGGGACTTCCTGCCCGAAGAACGGAATATCACCGACAGTTCCTTCAAAGCGTCCTGGAAAGTGCTCCATCTGAACAGGAACCTGTCGCAATCCTGGATCGGCCCGCAGCCGAACCTGGAAAGCTCGTCGTTCGGCGTGAAGCTCCTGCTCCAGGTGGACGAATACCAGAAGAACTGGCGGGCCGTGCGGTACGCCATCATGTTTGTCGCGCTCACCTTTCTGGCCTTCGGCATGATCGACGTCCTCAACCGGAGCCCTTTTCACCCCGTCCACTACACCCTGGTCGGGCTGGCACTGGTCCTGTTCTTCGTCCTGTTGCTCTCAGTGTCCGAATACCGGTCCTTCAACACGTCATACCTGGTTGCATCCCTGCCGAACATCTTTCTGATCGGTGCCTACACTCGCGGCGTTACCCGCAGATGGGGGGTGACCGCAGTGATTGCCGGCGTTCTGGTCGCACTGTACGGATTTCTTTTCGTGCTGCTGCAACTGGAGGATTACGCCCTGCTTCTCGGCAGCATGGGTCTCTTCGTCAGTCTCTCGCTGGTGATGTTCCTGACGCGCAGGATCGACTGGTTCGGGATGGGATCAGGGAAGGCGCGCGAAGAGGACGGCCCCGGGCTGCCGGAGTTGCCTCTGGGATGAATCGGCCCCGCCCCGAATTCCGCGCCGGTCTGCGACGACCGGCGCGGAATTCGGGGCGGGAATGGAGATGGAGCATGATGGAACAGGACGGACTCCGGAATTCGCTCGCGGACAATATCGCTTTTTATGCCGCCGTCCTGCTTGCGGCGACTGCCCTGAAATGGCATGATCATCCAGCCGACGGCGAAGTGCTTTCGTGGAGTCTCTCGCCGACGGCCGCGCTGGTGGATTTCCCGGCGGGCATCCATTTCGAGAAGAAAACACGCGCCGGGTTCATCGGCAGGCGACACGGGATCATTCCTGCACCGGCTTACGCCGGTGTGAACTTCCCGGTCATCGTCTTTGCCGCTCCGTGCTTTTAACCGCTCACCGCCTCGGAAGCAGGCGGCTGAAGCTGCTGTGGCCAGGCTGCGGGCAACGGGAGATTCTGCCATGAAACCCAGGGTTTTGATCGTCGAGGACGAACCCGCCATCGTGGACAATATCCAGTATGCGCTTGAAACGGAAGGGTTCGCCACGGTCTGCCTTGTCTCGGGAGAACCGGTGCTCACATTTCTCGCCCGGGACACCGTGGACCTCATCATCCTCGATATCGGCCTGCCCGACATGAGCGGCATGGAACTGTGCAAGGAAATCAGGAAGAGTCACTCGACCCCCGTCATCTTTCTCACCGCGCGGACGGATGAAGTCGATCGGGTGGTCGGCCTCGAGATCGGGGCGGATGACTATGTCACCAAGCCCTTCAGCCCGCGCGAACTGTCCGCGAGAGTGCGGGCCGTGCTCCGCCGCACCCATGTCCGGGATCATTGCGCCCCGACGCCTCACGTCTTTGAAGTCAACGATTCGAAACGCCGGATCGCCTACCACGGAAGAACCCTGGACCTGTCCCGTTATGAATACGAAATCCTCAAGACGTTCATCCGGCGCCCGGGACACATCTATTCGCGGGACCAGCTCATGGAGCTCGTCTGGGAACAGCCGGAAACCAGTCTGGACCGAACCGTGGATGCGCACATCAAGAATATCCGCGCCAAACTGAGGGTCATCGCGCCGGAAAGCGACCCCATCGTTACTCATCGGGGAATGGGATACTCACTGAGAGAGAACCTATGAGACTGGGTACCCGCATTTTCATCGCTTACTTCCTCATTTTCGCCGTGTGCTTCTACTATCCTTTCGATCTCATCGCCCGGGACCTTCGCACGCGCTACGTCGAAGCAATCGAAGACCCGCTGGTGGACCAGGCGAACATCCTTGCGGGCATTGTCGGCATGGAAATGGAGAGGAACCGGTTCTCGGCCGAAGACCTCCACACGGCCTTCGAACACGTCTACGGGCGGTCCCTTCCGGCCCGCATCTATGACCTCGTCAAAACGCAAGTGGATATCCGTGTGTACATGACTGACATGTCGGGAAAAATCACTTTCGATTCCACCAACCGGTGGAACACGGGCGCGGATTACTCCGCCTGGAGGGACGTCCGTTTGACCCTGCAGGGAAAATACGGGGCGAGGGCTACGCGCCTGAACCCCAAAGAGCCGGCAACGGTGGTCCTCCACGTAGCCGCGCCCATCATCGTCAACGGTCAAACGACGGGAGCCCTGACCGTGGCGAAACCGACCACGAACGTGAACAGCTTCCTGAAAACGGCCAGGCCCCGAATCATCAAGATCGGGGCCGTAGCGCTCAGCGCTACCATTTTCCTCAGCCTCATCGTCTCGTACGTGATCACCAGGCCCATCCGGCGCCTCACTCAATATGCCGTCGACGTGCGCGAAGGCAAACGCGTCCAACTGCCCGAACTGGGACGCAGCGAACTGAGGGGATTGGGAGCGGCCTTCGAAATGATGCGCGAGGCGCTGGAAGGCAGGAAATACGTGGAGCGGTACGTGCAGACCCTGACCCACGAAATCAAGGCGCCTCTGTCCGCCATCCGTGGTGCGGCGGAACTCATGGAAGAGGAGATGTCGCCCGACGTTCGCGCCCGTTTTTTGTCGAATATCCGCACCGAAGCGAACCGCATCCAGCGGCTCGTAGACCGGATGCTCAGACTCTCCGAGCTCGAGAACAAGAAATTCCTGGACCGGGTGGAGCTCGTTCCTTTCAGTGTCCTCATCAGAACAACTGTCGAGGAAAAGGAACCGTTGCTTTCCCAAAAGCACCTCCAGGTACAAATCGGAACGGAAGATGACGTTCGGGTGCCCGGGGATTCCTTTCTCCTCCGCCAGGCCGCTTCGAACCTGATCCAAAACGCCATCGATTTCAGTCCCGCTCATGGGCGGATCGATATCACCATCCAGGCGGACGCCAAGGCATTATGTTTCACGGTCGAGGACGAAGGTCCGGGGATTCCCGAATATGCAAGGGAGAAGGTTTTCGACAAATTCTTTTCGCTGCAGAGGCCCGATACGGGGAAGAAGAGCACGGGGCTGGGACTGAATCTCGTCAAAGAGGTCGCGGCGCTTCACCACGGAGACATCCGCCTCGAAAACCGCGAGGGAAAAGGCCTGCGCGCCACTCTCCGGCTTCCCGTGTGACCCGGAGGAATTCCTGCCGGATTGCGCGAAAGGCGGGAAGATTTCCGCCCCGGATTGAATCGCCCCCCACGCTATCGCTGCTTCAATATATCCTTGATCTTGGCGGACAGCTGGTTGATGTCGAACGGTTTCTGGATGAACCCGTCGCATCCGCGATCGAGAATCCTTCTGGCCTGGCCGTCCACATTGTACCCGCTCGAGAGAAGCACCTTCAGGCCGGGCCTCATTTCCTTGATTCTGTCGAAGACTTCGCCCCCTCCCATGTCGGGCATGATGAGATCCAGCACGACCAGGTCGATGGGGCCGGGATGATCCCGGCAGATATCGACGGCCTCTTTCCCCCCCGGGGCCTGAAGCACGTTGTAACCGAGAGCTTCCAGCAGGCTGGCGCCGACATCGAGGACCATTGCCTCATCGTCGACGATGAGAATCGTCCCGGTCCCCTCCATGATTTCCTGCTCGATGTCGCCGGTATCGAGTATTTTCTTGCCGGTTGCCGGCAGGTAGATGCTGAACGTAGTTCCCCGCCCCTGGTAGGATTCGACCTCGATATACCCGTTGTGCGCCTTGACGATTCCGTAGACGGATGCTAGCCCGAGCCCCGTTCCTCGCCCCATTTCCTTGGTGGTGAAGAAAGGTTCGAAGATGCGCTCCTGCGTGGTTTTGTCCATGCCCTTCCCGCTGTCGATACACTGCAACAGCACATAATTGCCGGACCGCGGGCGGTACACCCTGCCGCGGAGGGCCTCGTGCGTCGTGTTCCTTGTGCGGACGTGGAGCTGACCGCCACCGGGCATGGCGTCCGCGGCATTGACGAAAAGGTTCAACAGGACCTGTTCGATTTGTCCCTGGTCCGCCTCGACCACGTACAGGCCGCCGGCCAGGTCCAGATTGACCCTGATTTCCTTCCGTGTTCTGCTGAAAGCTTCCGCGGTCTCACGCATCAGATGATTCAGGTTGGTCGGCTTGACCTCGTACCTGCCTTTTCTGGCATAGCCCAGGAGTTGGGCGGTCAGTCTCGCTCCGCTCCTGACCTGCTTCTCGATGCTCTTCATCATTTCGTAATGGGGGTGTCCCGTGTTGAGATTGAGCAGGATCAGGGATGCGTTCCCCTGGATGGCCATGAGCAGGTTATTGAAATCATGAGCTATACCTCCGGCCAGAGTGCCGATCGCCTCCATCTTTTGAGCATACCGGAGCTGCTTTTCGAGCTGTTTCTGGCCGGTCATATCGTGGAGAATGCACAGGATCAGGTCCTCCCCGCTGAGCCGAACGGGCCGCGCAAAAGCCATGACGTCTATCAGGGACCCGTCCTTGGCCCTGATCTTGAACTCGGCGGCCTCAAACGCGTAGCCTCTTGTCAGTTCGTCGACGAGATCACCGCGATCTCCATCGCAAAAAAGGCCCAAATCGCCGGCTGTGAGCTCCAGCAATTCCTCTTTGACGTACTGGGTGATTTCGCAGAACTTGTCGTTGACGTCGATGAATTTCTCCGTTTCCATGTTCAACAGGATCACCGACTGAGGGGAGAGGTTGAAAAGGCTTCTGAACTTGTATTCGCTTTCTTTCAGCGCGTCCTCGGCCTTTTTCCTGGCGGCGATGACCTTCGAGAGTTGCTCTATTTCACGCAGTGCGACACGTCCGGATTCTTCAGCGATTTTGCGGCAATACAACGCTTCTTCCCGCGCCTCCCCGAGGAGGGTTTCCAGCTCCGCGCATCTTTCTTTCCAGTCGGTGATATCGTCAGGCATGCTTCATTCCCCGGTCAAAACGAGCAACACTCCCGTCCAGTCCAACCCTCTGCTTCTTCGCAGCAACGGGGCAATCTCCACGCCCGAGTAGAATCCCAGCAGAGGCACCCCATACCGGTTGAAGACATCCTGAACTTCGGCCGCCTCTTCCGAGGCCGTGTTGGAGCAACCCCCGCTTCTTCCCGCGCAATCGATGTACAGTCCAAACAAGGGTTTCCGGCCCGCTTCCTCGGTAATATGCCGCATCAGCCCGGATGAATTCTTTCTCGCGGACTTGATCATCTTCCCCGAGTCCCTCAGCATGAACTGAATCTCCGATCCGCATTCAAAATCCGGTTCGAAGATGTTTACCCCCCTGCCGTCCGGCAGGACTCCGGTGATGAGACGGTTCACGTAGCGGTCTTCCCGGTATGCGCCGAATCTCGGGCCGTGGTTTTGCCCGAGCGTCAACAGGGCCACCGGGTAGCTTTTCCGCCACTCCGTATTTCCGTAGAGCTCATCGATGACCTCGACAATCGGACGCCCGTCGAGTTCATAGATGGTCGATCCTTCCATTTTCGTTATCGACCGGTAGACCCCGTCGAGGGGCGTGCAGCCGTGCATGATCCGCACGTGGAAATCGACGTCGAGCGACACGCCCACGGCGCTCTGGGAGGACACATGCGAGCCGCAAAACTGCTGCGTGGGTCCAAAGCCGTAATCTCCGAGGAGACCCGCGCCGATGATCGGGATTCGCGAGTCCAGCCCGGATGCGACTCCTTCGATGAGTGGTGTCGAGGCATTCAGAAGAGGAGGCCCTCGGCCGTCGGAAGGCGCTTTGATGGAATCGTAGAACAAAAGGAATAAGCGGTCCTTTTCGATGAGTGCGAACCGTTCCGCCAGTTTTTTCCCCGCGGCTCTCTCGTCCAGGTTCACATCTCCCGCCGATCCAACCCGGCAGTTGATGCCACCCGCTTCCAGGACGGCAACCCCGGTCGGAAAGCGTTCGTAGGACAGATCGTTGTTCGTGATGACCCCAATGGAGGATCCACCCACAACGGGCACGGAATCGCCCACCACGGAGCGCAACCCGCCGAGAAACGCCCGGTGATCGTGATTCCCGTGGCAAAAGGCGAAAACCAGCCCGGGGCGCCTGATGCCGCCTGTCTGTACGGCCCCTTCCGCCGCTGCCTTCCCGCAGGAATAGGAGTTTTCTCCGTTGGAGTATCCGACACCGGCTTTCATTCGTCCCCCCGCGTGGAAACGACCCGGGTTCCAAACCCCGCCATGCGCCATGGTAAAATGAGGCTCTCGAGTCGACGGAATCCGCTTCCGTCCGCTTCCGCCCCGGTCCACGGGCGGAAGCGGACGGAAACGCTGCACTGCATCCCCTGCCCTTGGGATCGAGGAAAGGGAAGCCCATGCGCAACGCCCACTCCCCCACCGGACAGGCGGAAACGAGCATTCCAGGGGCCACCTCCTGCCGGCATGCACGAGGCGTTTCGGCCCCACACAATCGAGCCGGTCTCGATCTGGCGGCGAAAAAAAACTCTACCGGAGCGATTCAAGATTCAAAAGGAGTGTCTCAGGATCCCACTTTGAGGATTCCGTGTCAAATGCAGACTTCATTCGGCCTCATTCGGCAAAGACAGTATTCACCCGGGGCTTTCTTGAATACGGGCAGGACTTCCGTCGGGCACATCGGGCAGAGTGCCCGGCAAGGCCCGATAGGCGGCCTGGCGCCGAGCGGATTTTCGTCGAGTGGAGCTCGGAAGACCCGGATCGAATCCGGCAGATGAAGGGGAATGTCCCGCCCCGGACTTTCCGGGGACCCTTCGCGGCGGAAGGAGTGAAACGCTTTCGGGCCTCGCGCCGTCCTTTCGAACGCCGGGTCGAATCGGACGGTTCAGAGCGTGATCCTGCTCGGCATACAGGCGCGGCAGGAACCCGAACGGACGCGGGCGGCATCGGCCAGCGAGATCACGCCGACGATGTTTTCCGGGTTCCCCCTGCAAACGAAGAATCGATGCAGGTCGGAAAAAATCATTTTCTGAATCGCGTTGACCAACGTCTCGTCTTTGTCGCAGGACCGCACCGGGGAACTCATGACGGCCCGCGCCTGAGCGGTCGTCGGAACGCCGTGGCGGTAGGCAAGAATGAGGTCGGTCTTGGAAACCACACCCACCGGCAGGCCGTTTTCATCCAGGATGAGAGCCGCCTCGCCGCTCGCGGACATCCCTTCCATCACGGTGAGGAGGCTGTCTTCAGCCCGAAAGGAAAGACTGACCGGTCCCATCACCTCGCAGACTTTGAATATGTCGGGCACGGGGCTGGTCCTGTCCTGCCGTTTCGACCTGAGGGTGTTGAATTCGCATTTGTGACAGTAACGGTACAACAATCCGACGATGTCCGGATAGGACAGGACGCCGACGGCCTGCCCGGGAGCGTTTCCCAGGACGTAGAGACGGCTCACCTTGCTCTCCCGCATGACGTCCAGCGCCCGGTCCAGTGAATCATCGAGCCGGCAGAACAGCGGCGGGGAGCGCATGACCACGGCGACCGGCGCGCTGATCGGGAGCCCGGCATAGTAGGCGTACATCAGGTCGGTCTTGGATATTACTCCAACGGCCTCGAAACCCTGGCCGATGATGAGCACGGCATTGATCTTGAACTTCACGGCACACCGGACCGCCAGTTCGATCTGCGAATCCGGCGACAGGTAGACGGGGATCTTGCGCATCGCCTCCCGGACCTTTATGTCGCTCAAGACATTTGTGCCGTCTGATCTGGTCATGGCTGTCTTCGGACCCACCCCTCACGAGGGCCGTCTTGCCGATCCACCCGGCCGAATTCCGCTCAGTGCAGCAGTTGTTCCATGAGGTAGAAGAAAACGTTCGAAATATGGACGATGCCCACCACTTTCCCCCGGTCCAGAACCGGAAGCCGCCGCACGTGCTTCCTCAGCATGATGTCCACGATGCTGAGCAAATGCGTTTCAGGAGTGATCGTGATGATGTCGGTCGACATCAAGTCTCCGACCTGGATCTGCTTGGCGCGCTGCAGGTTCTGGCGGATGAACCCGGTGACGTCGATATCCTTCATCTCCCCCCAGATGTGGATGTGCTTTGGACGCATGAGAACCAGGATGTCATACATGGAAATCATCCCCACCAGCTCTCCGTCCTCATCGATGACCATCATCCCGAACACTCGGCGTCCGAGTGTCCGGGACGCGTTTTCAAAGGCCAGCACGGCCTCCGCAACCGTCATCGTCGGCAAAAGCGAGCGGAATCGCGTCTCCATGATGTCTCGTGCCGTCACACCCATCAGGTCACCCTTGCCCCCGCAGTCTCCGCGCAGGACGTCAACGGTTCAGGCGCGCCTCCATTGCGGAGGCGAAGCCGTGGCTGTCGAACCACGAGGAAAAAAGCCGAACCGCACCCCTTTCTCCGCTTCAATGAAGCGGGCATTGCGGTTCCGATGCGCCGGGAATCGACTGATCCGGTTCACTCCGATGTTTCGCAGGAAGAGATGAGGTGAGGTGTCACGGGAGCGTGAGCGGGGTCCGTTTTTCAGGTTCTTTACTCTCCTCCCTTTTATCATTTCGCCCGAACCTGTCAATCCTTTTGCACTTTTGGGATTCGGCGGATGCGCGTTGAGCCGTCCGCTACCGAGCGGAATTGTCCGCGCGAGAGCCCTGATGGGAAATTCCGAGGATGCCGCGTTCCTTTCGCCATGGGCTGTTGAAACAGCGTTCTTCAGGCGTGTTCAACTATCCGGGCCTGATTTGCCGACAGCTCACAAAAATTCTCTTGACACCACAACAACTTTCACCTAATATTCACCTGCGCGCCATTATCAACCTTTTTGCCTCTCGTGGGAGGGCAAACTCTCAACTGCGCCCGTGCGGCGCGGCACTTCCGGAAGCGCATGCCGGACGGGCGGTTTCATGGAGTCCTCACATGGCCAAAGACCTCTACACCCTGCGCAGGAAAGGCGTCATGCTGATCCACTCGAGCGGTCGCAGACAACCCGTTTACTTCCTTCAACTGACGGTCCGCAACGCTCTCTCCCGGGATTCCCTGGTGCTGGTGAATCTCGCGATCGAGGGCGTCCAGTTCGAATGGCAGCCATCCGCGAAACTGCCCGTGCGAGTGGTCCGCCTGGGGACCGATGGCGTTCCGAAACCCGGCGCCCCGATTTTCGACTGGAAATTCGAGGGACGTGCCTGGTGCTTCGACGATGAATTGCCGGACCCCGTGGGATATCTCGGCGAACGGGAGATCGGCGGCTTCCTGTTGCGAACCTCGCGGGAGGGGCGGTGCGACCGTCCCGAGAGCTTGTCTCGCGGGGCTTACGGGGAAACGGGAAGCCATATCGACTTCCGGGTCCTGGGGCGCCCCCGGTTCGCGGACCATTCGAGGACTTTCCGGCAAAGCCGGGATGAGCGTCCCTTCCGGGGTTCACGACAGGGGGACGCTCCGGAGGGGAAGCTCGACGCCACCTTCGCCAAGATCGTTTCCCTGATTCACCTGATCGAATCGAAGGGTCAGAAGGCCTCGCCGGCCGACATCCAGTTCCTCGGGTGCCTGAAGCAGAAGGTCGTGCAACTGAGTCATCCCCTTTGAACGACCGGGAGTGCCTGACCGGCGCATCTCAAACCGGACCCGAACGGAAAACGGGCGAAGGATGCCAATGGATCTTCGTTCAATCATGGAACACCTGGGCCGGATGGGCAATCCGGAAGACCTGGACGGCATGGAGCGCTTCGGAATTCCTCGCGCCGGCAACCTGGGAGTCCGCGTGCCCGAGCTTCGCCGGCTTGCCCGCCGGATCGGGATCGATTCCGGCTTGGCGGAGGCGTTGTGGAATTTGGGGTACCGCGAGACACGGCTGCTTGCCTCGATGGTCCAGGACCCCAAAACCCTTGAAGAAGGCCGGCTCGAAGCCTGGCTCAAGGATTTCGATTCCTGGGAAATCACCGATGGGACGATTCTGAATTGCTTCTGGAAACACCCGGCGGCTCATCGCAAGGCACTGGAATGGAGCCGGCGTGAACGGGAGTTCGAGAAGCGGGCCGGGTTCGTCATGATGGCGATCCTGGCGGTCAAGGACAAGGGCCTCCCGGATTTCGAATTCAACCCTTTCCTGGTCGCCGTTGCGCGGGAAGCCGGAGACGAGCGCAACTTCGTGAAGAAAGCGATCAGCTGGGCGCTTCGCCAGATCGGCAAGCGCAACGCCCTTCTCAACAAGGCCGCGATCGGAGTGGGAGAGGAACTCAAGAAAAGCGAAAACCGAGCCGCACGATGGATTGCCTCGGATGCCCTCCGGGAGTTGCAGAGCACCGGCGTGCGGAAACGCGTCCGGGTCTGGAAGCGTGTTTGACTCCGCCACGCATCGCGCCATCCGCGAGCGGAGCAGTTTTGTGACGGCGCATGATTCCGGAAGCGGCAGAGTCCGGGAACAGCGTCCCCTTCGAGCTTCGCGCACGCGCTCAAAAGGCATTCTGCAGAGACACGTTTGGAATACCGGTTCCCGATGTTTTTCGGGTCACGCGGGCGGCATGGGCAACCACCTACACCGATCGGGGTTCAACGCGGCGGAACGAGGGACAAGGCGGCGGTTTTCCATGCGCTCAAGTCCCTATCGGCGTCACTTCCTGACCAGGAGGACCTCGTAGGCTCTGGTCAGCCGCAGAAAGTCCTCGTGGTTTCCTCCCTGGTCGGGATGGCGGTGCCTGGCGTGACGCCGGTAGCGTCGAACCAGTTCCCTTCGGCTCATCGCCTGGAATTCCTTGTCCGTTATCCCGAAGACGGCAAAAGCCTCCTGCAACGCCATCCCGGCCCCTCGGGGCGCAGGACGGGCAAACCGTCGGCGCCGTTCAAAATCGTTCATGTGCTCATCCAGCAGGGACCGCCGCTCGTATCCGTGGTCGAAGTGCAGGATGAGATACTTCACCAGGAACGGATGGAGGGTTCTGCCGTCATGGCCGTTCATCCCGGCAAAATACCGCGGATCGTCATTGAGTCGGCAGATCTCCGCGAGCAGGCACTCGTCGATTCGGTCGGGATCGAGGCCCGCCGGGATATTTCTCAAAACGTGCCCGGGGAAATGGGACTGGAGGTTGAACGCCGCGTAGACATAGGACCCCAGCTCCTGCGGCCGCAGTCGGCCTTCCATCCCCTCGATCACGCATTCGATCTCATCTCTGCACTTGCCCAACAGGACTTTGAGGAATTTCCAGGAACGGCCTTCCAACTCGCCGATGTCGATCCGCCCGCAACGCAGGTAGTGAAGCCGCCGCTTGTCGAAGAGGTGAAGCTCCTGCTCGTATTTCCAGAGGTCTTCCCCCGGAACCGCATTCGGCCCCCGGCACCGCCCGGGTGGATGGCTGAAGTTTCGCACCACGCGGCGGACATGCGGTTCCAGAAAAGGAAAAAACACTTCCTCGAGGTCTTCGGACGCGTATTCGACCCCTTTTGCGCAGAGGGCTTCATCCACTTCGGGATTGAAGTAAAAACCGTTGCCTCCGGGATACTCGATGTGCCTGCACGGATCCGTCCCCAGGTCCATGAGGTCGCGGCTCACCCAGGCATCATGAGCGCGTACCGTCTCTCTCAGGACGTAATGGTATTCTTTTTCGATCTTAACGCGTCTGATGTACAAGCTCGCACACCGCTTTCCATGGAATCGTACCGGGAGGTCTTCAAGAAAAACGCAAACCATGTCTTTCGGAAGCCCGGGGGAGCATCATCCCGCGCACCTTCCAGCGGCCGCCCCAAGGCCGTGCGCGGGAGGAAGAAAAAGTCCTTCCTCCGCTCCCCGATTGCCCGTTCGGACCATCGTCCCGGACGCAACTCCATATCATTCCCTCGCCGATGTCGCCTTTGCCCAGCCCGAAATCCGCGGGTCCGTTCCGTCACGCATGGATTATATCACCAGCGGCAAGGCGTCGGCACGATCCGCGCGCACGGCGCCCCTCCTCCCGTACGCAAGGAGCGGCCGCGCCGGGAAAAGCGCCGCTTCACGTCTTCTGCCGGAGCGGCCTCTGAAACGTGTAGTTGCCTTTGAAGAACTCTTCGACGTACCAGTCGATGTGGCCGTCGTCGGAGAGCACCATGTCCAGGAGCCTCACGGCTCCCAGGAGCCTTCCGATCATATCGAGCTTTTCCTCGATGACGCCGCTCTGGAACTTCTTGAGCTCACCGCGAACCAGGTCGCCCTTTATTTCCGTCTTGAATCCCAGCCGCTTGAGAATCTTGGTGATGAGCAGTGCCCTCCGGGAGCGGCGCCCGATATCCGCCGCCCCGCCTTTGAACGAGAAGGTGATGTAGTTGTCATTGACGTTTTCGCCGCAATAGGAATCCACAACCGCAAAATGATAGCCCAGCCGGGAATTGAAGTTCAGGTATTCACCCGAGATCACCACATAGTTCGGTCCCCCCATGCGATCGTCAAGCGTGGGATCGCTGAAGATCGATTCCGTCACTATGGCCGCGAAGCCTTTCCAGTTGACGTCCACCGGGCCGATCCAGCGCACGTCGGGCCTTGTCATTCCCTGCAGCAGTGCCCGAAAGGGGACGGAAGCGACATCCTCCACCCGTGCCTCGGGAGTTCCGCGCTGGATGGAAAGCCCGTTTCCCAGGTCAACGGCGAAGATTTTCATCGGCAGAGGAGCCTTGATACGCACGGCAAAAGACCGGTTCACATCCAGATCGTCGCTGATCCGGAACATTTCCCGCATGGACGCTTCGTGGGCGAACCGGATGATGTCGTGCAACGTCTGGCAGCCTTCCGGAGAAAACTGGTCGCTTTTGGGATCGACCAGATTCAACACCGCGATCCTCTTGAGCACTGAGTGGGCGATCCTGTAAACGGGGCTTCCCTTCATCGGGTTGACCTGCCGCTTGCGGCCGAGGATGCTTTCCACTCTTCCCTTGAAGACCATCCGGTTGGTGGCGTCGACCGTGACTTCCTCCCCGTGGCCGATGACTTCCGTGGCGTTGCCGGTACCGACCAGCGCGGGGACTCCGAACTCTCTCGCCACCGCGGCCATGTGGCCCGTCACGCTCCCGACGTCGGTCACGATTGCCCGCGCTCTCCCGAGGATGGCCACGTAGCGCGGCGAGGTCTGCCTGGCGATAAGGATTGCGCCTTCGGGAACGTTGAGCAGGTTGTGATCCGAATTCAGTACGTAAGCGAATCCGCTCGCCTTGCCTCGCGAGGCCGTCATGCCGCCCCGCAGCAAAACGGCATGCGCGGCCACGGCACGTTCGATCGACCCCGGCTCCTGGTCCGCCGTCGCCGGTTCGCCACGTATGCCGGTGAGCTCCACGTTGAGCGGGCGGGCCTGGAGAAGAATCAGCCTGCCGCGGCTGTCCAGTGCCCATTCGATGTCCATGGGCACCCCGTAATGGGATTCTATGGTCAGGCCATACTCTGCCAACAGCATCAACTGATCGGGATTGAGGCACGCCTTGCTCCGCAGCTCTTCCGGCACCGGCTGCTCCTCCGGCTTCCAGTCGGGACCGATCACGAACCTGGTCGGCTTTTCCGCGACATGGGAAGCCAGAAGCCGCCGGTCCTTCTTGTCCACCTCGAAGAAATCAGTGGCCGCCGACCCATCCACCGCGCCCACTCCGAGCCCCCAGACGGCGTTGATCATCAACACATCCCGGCCCGGATTGTTCGGATCGCGCGTGTACATCACGCCGCCGGCCCCGGCATCCACCATGACCACGCACAACACGCTCATTATGACGTATTCGTCCGGATACCCCTTGGTGCGACGATAATAAACCGCTCGCGGGTTAAAGGTGCTGGCGACGACTTCCTTGTAGGCTTGCACGATCCGATCCCTGCCCACCCCCAGAACCGTTGAATGCTGACCGGCAAAGCTCGCCTCCGAATCCTCGCTGGTGGCGCTGCTGCGCACGGCAAACCCTATGCCCGAACCGAATTCGGCGGTGAGGGCGGCGACTTCTTCCTTCAGGCATCGTTCGAGCTCGGCGGGCAAAACCGCGTTTACGATCGCCGCCCTGATTTCCCGACTACACTCGAGCAGCCGCGAAGTGTTCTCGACGTCCAATCCCTTCAAGATCCCGCCAGACCTCTTGAAAAGGTCGTTGGACTCCAGGAACAGTGAACATGCGTGAGCCGTCACGGCAAAGCCTCGCGGTACGGGAAGATGAATCCGGTTATAGACCTCGCCGAGGTTCGCCGCCTTTCCCCCCACTTCCGAAACACGATCCAGGCTCAGGTGCTGCAAGGGAATGGTGAGGCTTGTCTCCTCCGGGCCCTTCTTCCTGGTCAATTCCTTGCGGATGCTCTCCCCGACGCGTTCAAGGGCATCGAACAGCCCCGGAAAAGCACCACCGGCAAGCGCGTTCAGGTCTTCAACGATATCGTAGACGCGTGACACCAGGCTTGCCGTCCGATCAACGACGTCGTCCAGCGCAAAAGGCTTTGGACCGTAGCAGGTCTGTTCCAGCTCGGTCATTATCTCCAGGGCGCGGGAGTTCCCAGCCAGAAGGTTTTGAAAATGCTTGTACTTATACTGAAAAGCGGCCTTTTCCGGCGATTCCGCCTGAAGCAGCCGATTCTTTCGAAACATTTCAAAAAATTTCAACATCGCATATCCCTCTCAACCCGGAACGCGCACCGATTCAACACCGCCGATCCAAACACCGATTCCTCGCCCTGGAAGGTGCCCGGGTGCTCAGGTGCGAACCATCTTATTACACTAGTCAATATCATCGGAACGCGAACTGCGACAATTCTTAAGTTCATTCGGACGAAGGGCGTTCATGGATCGAGGTGCGTTCCATTCCCCGGCAGGAAGCCCCGAAGCCCATATGCGGCAAAGACTCCGAAGCTCCTGCGACGTGCCGGCGGTTGCGCTTCTGCTCGCAGCAGCCGGTTCGCCGTCGAGGCAGAGCCCCCGCGTGCCGTGGCGCAGCCCATCAGAGCCGCCCCCGATTGGAGTGTTGGATTCCCTTCATGAAAATCCCCCCGAAATGAGGGAAAACCGGCATGCCCTGCCCGGCGGAGCCGGTCTCTCGACTGTGTTCCGACCACGCATCGCCCGGACAAGCCATCTCTTCACCGCGTCGGCAGAGGACGTCCCCGCCAAGAAGGCAAACCAACGTCCCGTTTTGAACCGGGCGGAAAGAAAGGAGTGAGCGGACTCTGTGTGACGGGGAACACTGACAAAGCGGATTCGGGCAGATTTGCTTCCGGGTCTCTCCCCCCGGCTGCCGCCTCTTCGGCGACCCTCCCGGGGGGCTACGCACTGGACCGGGCAAGAGGATTCGAGCGTCTCAGGATTCCGTCCCCCGGGGCCGGCATTTCGGGCAGTAACCCCTCAAGATCACCTGCCTCTTGAGGACCTTGAAATCCTCATACCCATCGAGTCGCATCGGAGATTCATCGTCGGACACGCCCTCGAGGTCGTAGATCGCCTGGCATTGCACGCAGACAAAATGATGATGCGGCATCAGGTTCGCGTCGTAGCGCGCCACTTCGGCCACGGGGTTGATTTTGTCGATCAGACCGGCTTCGCTGAAGCGTTCCAGCGTCTTGTATACCGTACCCAGCGAGATCATGGAAAAACGCCGCCCCACCTGCTGGTGAATCTCCTCCGCGCTGGGATGTTCCTTCGAATGGTACAGTGCCTGATAAATGGCCAACCGCTGGTACGTGACCTGCAGTCCGTGTTCCCTCAGTATTGAAATGAAACCCGTATCATCCATGCCGTTCATTTCCCCCCCTTCGCCAGTTGGGAACCATGGGGTCCGTCTCGGACCTGGAGTCTAGCGGCGATTCGGAGCGCCCTTCTGACCGAATCAGCCTCAACAATGATGAAGGTCTACACAAATGAAATTAGCAATATAGAATCAAAGAGCGCACAAGTTATCGATAGTGAATCACACACAATCGGTACTACTTCTCAATTATGAAGTAAAGCATTTTTTCACTATATTTCGGAAATTAAATCCATATCTGAGGACGATTCCTTGTTTTTTGGAAGGCGCGGGACGACATTGTCCGTCCACACTGTGTGATTATCATTGAATATGAGACACATGAAACATGAAAAGCGGGGCCGAGTGCCGTTCATTGCCGTTCGTGCGGATCGAGAGCGCAGGCGGAGGGCAGTCTGATCCGCCGTGAAGGGCGACAACGCGAATCCGGCCGGACAGGGTTCATCGTGACGGCCGGCCATCGGCTGCGTGGAAACACAATGCGGCAAGCGAGGAGTGACCTCATGGCGACCCGGAAAGTCGACACGCTGCACCCCCGGCTCGAAGTGACTCACTTGAAGCCCTCGAAGAGAGTCGGATTGATCGTGGTACTCACCGGGTACGGCAAGGGCAAGACGTCCTCCGCCGTCGGGATGGCGGTTCGTGCTTGCGGCCACGGGATGAAGGTGTGCATGATTCAGTTCATGAAAGGCGACATCTACACGGGGGAATGGGATGGAATCGACAAGATGGATTGTGACGTGGAGTTGATCCGCACCGGCATGGGGTTTTGCGGCATAAAAGGAAACCCTTATCCGCACCCCGTCCACCGGGAGGCCGCTCAGCAGGCGCTCCGGCTGGCCCGGGAAAAGCTCGATTCGGGGGGCTGCGACCTTCTGGTCCTCGACGAGATCAACAACGCCCTTCACCTGAATCTGCTCGATCTCGATCAGGTGCTGGACCTCCTGCATCGCAAACCACCCCTCACCCATCTTGTCCTGACCGGCAGGGACGCTCACCCCGACGTCATGGAACTGGCCGACACGGTGAGCGAGGTCAGGGAGATCAAGCACGCCTACCGCAAAGATATCGAAGCACAACCCGGCATCGATTACTGAGTGCCGGGTCCGATCGCTCGATCCGAACATGCCGGCGTGCCGCGCCCCATGGCGGTCACGGGCGGGAGACGGGCATTCCCGTCGATTCCGCCGCGAACGAGAGCAGCCTTGTGCCCCGATGCCCAGGCTCAGGGAATGCAACTCAGCGCGTGCTCAAGGTCCGCGCGCAGATCCTCAAAGTCTTCGCACCCGACCGAGAGGCGCACCAGCTCGTCACGAATTCCGGCCCGCTCCCGTTCCTCCCTGGGAATGGCGGCGTGAGTCATCGACGCGGGATGTTCGATGAGCGAGTCGATCCCGCCGAGGGAAACCGCGAGCGTGATCAGGTGTACGGCGTTCATCAGTGTGATCCCGCCCTCCAGGCCGTTTTTCACCCCAAAAGACATCATGGAGCCGAACCCTTCCATTTGTCGCCTCGCAACCTCGTGTTGCGGATGATCCGGCAGGCCAGGGTAGCGCAGCCAGGTCACCTTCGGATGCCCGCTGAGGAACCGGGCAAGCCGGCCGGCATTGTCCTGCGCCTTTTCCACCCTCAACGGCAGGGTTTTCAGGCCGCGCAGGATGAGCCATGCCTGATGGGGATCGATGGTGCCTCCAAACAGGGTGAACATCCTCTTGATCTGCGCGTGGAGTTCTTCATTCCGGGTCACGACCATACCGCCCAGGACATCACTGTGGCCGTTGATGAACTTGGTGAGGCTTTCCACGACGATGTCCGCGCCCAGTTCCAGGGGGCGCTGGAGATACGGACCGGCGAACGTGTTGTCCACTACGAGGATGGCGCCCCGGGCGCGGGCCAGTTCCGCCGCCGCACGGATATCGGAAACGGCCATGGTCGGATTGGTGGGCGTTTCCAAAAAGATCACCTTCGTGTTTCGGCCAATCGCACGCTCGATGTTGGCTGTCGAAGAGCTGTCCACAAAGGTCGCCCCAATGCCGAACCGGGCAAATTCGAACTGCAGGGCCATCCGGGATGCCCCGTAGATCGAGTCGGTGGCCACGACGTGGTCTCCCTGGCTAAGGAACGTGAGCAGCGTCGTGGTGACGGCGGCCATGCCGGTGGAGGAGGCGATGGCGGCAAATCCGCCTTCCAGCAGGGTCATGGCTTCTTCCAGCGCGTTCGCCGTCGGGTTGTTCAGCCGGGTGTAGATGTAGCCGTCACTCTCTCCCGCGAAACGAGCGGCCCCTTCCGCGGCGCTCGGGAAGCCGAACGTGGAGGTCTGGAAAATGGGAACCGAAATCTCCCCGTAAACCTTCTTCTCGAGGCCGCCGCCATGGATGGCCTTCGTGTGTTTCCCCATCCGACGGAGGCGTTCGTCGTCTTTCATCATGTCGCTCCCGGTAGAGTAAGGCCCCCTCGTTCAGGCCGAGGGTTCCTCATAAGAGTCCTGGATTCTCGAGCGGATGACAACGTTTGGAGCAGCAGCCGATGACTGCCCCTGAAAGGGATGTAACAATGAACCCGGGCAAGTCAATACGCGGCTCCCGCGGTACCGATTCATGCCCGGTGCCTTGGGCCGATCCGGGCCATTGCGTCAAAAGAAGCCCAAAAGACGCGGTATGCCCAGGGAGAGCACGGGCGCATAGGTGATGAGAAGCACTCCGATGCCGAGAATGACCAGCAGCGGAAGAACGTCCCGGTACAGCTCGACCATGGGCTTTCCGAAGCGCGACGACGAGAGGAACAGGTTGAGGCCGACCGGGGGGAAGAGGAATCCCAGCTCGAGGTTGGCCAGGAAGATGACGCCCAGGTGGACCGGATGGATCCCGAACGCCACTCCGAGAGGAACGATCAACGGCGTCAGGACGATGATCGCAGAGAAGATCTCGAGCACGCTGCCAAGAACGAGGAGCAGGAGATTGAGGGCGAGCAGGAAGACCAGCGGCGACTCGATGTGGGTTTTCACGAACCCCAGGAGGCGATCCGGAATCTGGGCGTCCACCAAGTAGCTTGTCAGCCCCATCGCGCAACTGAGGAGGGTCAGCACCGCACCCACGAGCACCGCGGCGCTCACCAGCACTCGCGGCAACTGCTTGAACGGGTGCAGATCCCGCTGAATGAAACAGGCAATGAAAATGGTGTAGGCGCAGGCGAAGGCGGACGTCTCCAGGAGAGAAGCGATGCCGGTGGCGAACATGAGCAGCATCACCACCGGAATGGAGAGCTCCCACTTGGCTTCCCAGGTAGCGGCCAGCGCTTCGCGCCACACGAACGGCTGTCGGCGCGATTCGAGCTTGCGCCCGACGTTGATGCCGTGAGCCGCCACCAGCAAAAGAAGCAGCAAGCCGGGCGCCAGGCCGGCGAGAAACAACTGATCGGCAGGGATCTTCGCCACGACGCTGTAGAGGATGACCGGAAGACTCGGCGGGAACAGGAGCCCCAGGCTGCCCGCCGCGGTGACGAGGCCCAGGGAGAACCGCTCCGAATAGCCGTCCTCGATCAGGATCGGGTAAACGAGGCCTCCCAGCGCGATGATGGTGACGCCCGAGCCCCCCGTGAAGGCGGTGAAGAGCGCGCAGACGGCGGCGACAAGCACCGCGACGCCTCCGGGCATGAATCCGAAAATCGCGTGGAAAAAGCGCACCAGGCGATGCGGCGCCCGGGTTTCCGCGAGCACGAAGCCGATGGCCGTCAACAGAGGGATAGCGGGCAGAGTCGGCGAGGCGATCAATCGGTAGATTTCGGCGCTGACCGCCGCAACCGGTGTGGCGTCCCGCCAGAAAAGAATCAATCCCATGCCCGACATGGCGGCGAAGACAGGGGACCCGACCAACGTTGCCGCCAGCAACAGGCCGCCCAAGAGCCACGCGATGGAATGCGCCGGGGAAATCAGCCCCAGGGCGAAGACCGCTCCCACGATCGCGGCCACACCGACACGCCCCGGCCAGCCCCGCGAAGACCGATAAATATACACCAGGGCCATCAGACCCAGCGCGATGGGCATCACGCTCTCGCTGATCCAGACCGGCAGGCCGAAGGACAGTTTCTGCCCCTGCTGCCGCTCGGCCAAAACCACGCCGACGCCGGCATAGGTCAGGACTGCCGTGACCACCGCAGCGGTACACGAAGCCAGGTACTCTGCCGTCCGGCGAACGCGCCCCTCCGGGAGTAGCGCCGCGGTCGAAAGCGTCAAATGCTTCCCCGTCCAGGTGGCCAGGAGCCCGCCCAGAAATGTGAGGCAGAACGTGAGTTGCTGGGTGTAGGTGGAGGCGCCGGGAATATGGAAGTTGGCGAGCGGGCGTCCGAGCAGGTCCACCAGGGGCATTGCGGTGAGCAGCAGGAAGGTGGCGACGACAATCCCTTCACCCGCGCCACTGATGAGTGAAAGCGCTCTCAACGTCAATTGACCTTGCCGGACCGTCGGCGGCACTGATCCCGAAACTTGAGGGCGGCATCCAGGGGTTCGGCCGGGACATACGATCCCCTCACCTGCTGCAGGGTCCCTTCAATGAGCTTGCGCCACTCGGCAAGCGCGGCACCGTCCACATGGACCACCTGGACGCCGTGCTTTTGCAGAACCTCAATGTCCCTGGGCTCCGATCGGCGCGAGAATTCCCGCAGACGTTTGCATGCTTTGACCGCGGCATCCTTGAGCAGCGGGCGCATCTCGGCCGGAATCTTCTCCCACGTCGGCTTGCTGACCACGATGCCGCCCAGGAACAACGCCCACTTCAGGTCACTCATGTAGTTGACCTGCTTGTACCACTGGAGCAGGACCACGCCCTGCGCATTGGACGTGACGGCATTGACCAGCCCGGTTTGCAGAGCGGTGGAAATCTCCGTCGAAGGCAGCGGCACCGGGTTGAAGCCGGCCTTCTTCCATAGCTCGATGTACTGGTCGTCACCGGCCCATATGAACATTTTCTGTTTTTTCATATCATCCGGAGTCCTGACCGGGGATTTGGTGAAGAAATGCACCCATCCCGCATCGGACCAACCGAGCAGGACGAACCCCTTCGCCTCGATCCTCTTTTCGATCTGCGGGCTCATCTGCTCGAGGACACAGTCCATTTCGTCATAGTCGGCGTAGGCCAGGGGCACATCGACCACCAACGCGCCCCGGTCGATGTCGGAGAGCCCGGAGATGGTCAGGAGCCCGGCGTTGAGCGTTCCCAGCCTCATTTTGCGAACGACGTCGGTATCGTCACCCGCCACTCCCCCCGGGTAGAGGCGGAACGCCACCTTGCCGTGGGACGCCTTTTGCCACGCCGCGCCCATTTCCTGCAGCACCTGGTGCCACTCCGAGCCCTGGGGTGCCAGTGTCGCCATCTTGATAACGATCTCGTCGGCGGCCCATGAGAGGTGCGCCGAGGCCAGAACGAGCAGGACCGCGACAAGGAGCCGCCTGCCCGTCGAGTCATTGCATCGTTTCATGGTACCTTCCCCCTCGTCTACTCCACAAACAGCCGGTCCATGCGGGAAAGAAGCCAACGCGCCCGCCTTTGGGCAATCACATTCGCCAGCCGTTCCTCAGGCTCGGCGTTGGCATCGATCGCCAGCGCCTGGTGCAGCAGCCTTTCGAAATCGGCCCGGTCCTGGAGGCCGACGTCGACCGTCTCGGCAAAAGATACCAGGGGGGCCGCCCGGCGGCCGCCGGACAACACGAGTGAGCGGGAAAAGTGCTCGCGGGCCCGCTCGATGGACCCACCCGCCGAGGCGGGTCTCCCTCCCTCGTAAACGATGAAGAAATCCCGTATCGCACCCCGGCCGAACCCTTCGTCGAGTTTCAGGGCGCGGCGCATCAGTGCTTCGACCAGGGGCAGGTCGGCCCCCAGTTCAGTATCGGTCTTGTCCAGGGCAATCGCCGATCCCCAGGCCGCGGCCGTCCAGTAGAGTTGCGGTACATCCGCCTTGCGGAACCCGGCCAGCGCCGCATCCGGGTCGGCGCGCAGCGCCTGAAGGAAGCCTGGATGGACTTCCTCGAGGCCGCGCAGCCCATATCCCAACGCCCGGCGATACAAGCGGCCCGCGCGCTGACGCAGTGCGATGGCGCGCGCCAGATCCGCGTCCTCGGCAAAGTCCGCCTCCGTCTGCACGAAGGCGTACGCGTACTGCGTGAATCCACTGGCCGCGGCAAGGAGCAACCCCTTGTGACGCGGAGATTCCGCGAGAAGGCCCTCGATCGTCTTGAGGCCGAAAGGCAGCGCCTGGCCGACGAGGTCCGGATCGTCGTCGGTCGCATACACCGAGGCTCCCTGTGCCAGCGCATCACCCAGCCGGTTAACGGCGAGCCGCTCCACGGAGGCACAACCCTGCAACAAGAGAACCCCCAGCAGAAAAACCATACCGAGCGTGATTCCCGGCCCTGTCGGAAACTTCCGGGCACTTTGTTCCGCCCGTGCCCCCTCGAAAGCGTGACGAACGTTCCCCCCGATCACCCCCGGCCGTGTTGCCCGAAACGCCGTCGCCGTTTGAGGACGCGGAGCAACGCCTCGGGGTGAATGCTTGCAATGAGGCGAACCAGACTTCAGATCATTGACGGGAGAGAAATTCATGCTGGCGACACCCGCTCCATTGAAAGAAACCGGTTTCACGCGAAGGCCTGTCAAAAACGACGATCGATGCGCCCCGGGAAAGTGAGGAACCGTGAAAGCAACCCCGCCCCGGGAAACGAAGCTTCCAACCTCAACCGCCTCCACACCGCCGTGACGGCTCCTCGGAACGGCCGGTCACCGAAGGCTTTATCCAAGAAGGTCAGCGCCCCCCTCCGGGGGGCTCGGAAACGCTCCAGCCGTCGATCCCGCCGGGGTCATCGGAAACGACGCTCTCCGTCGCATCAAAATCAATGTTCCGCATGAGATACGCAAGGCACCGCTCCGCCTTCCGCCGGTTCCGTATCCCGAGATCGGAACGCGAATGGGTGTCATGCATCCCCACAAACGCCGCCGGGTAGGGGACGACGAGCATTCTTGTCACAGCGGACCTGAAATTGTCAAGGATTATGGCTGGAGAATCCTGGCTGCTGAGATTTTCCAATAAACATTTCATACAGTTGGGAGTAGTGGTTCGCATTGCGATTCCGAGGAGACCGAGACTGCCGCCCAACCGCCCCCGATCGCGGTATCCCGGAGGGCCCGCTTTTCCATGCGATTCCGCCGTGCCGCTAGGATCTTCGCCCGATGGGCAGGATAACCCTGACGATCAGGCCTTTCCCAGAGTTCTGCAGAAGCTCCAGGCGACCCTCGTGGGCTTCGACGATCTTCCTGGCAATGGTGAGGCCGAGACCGGTTCCATCCTTCTTGGTCGTATAGAAAGGGGAAAAAATCTCCTCTGCCTTCCCATCCGGGATCCCGTCCCCCTTGTCGCTGACGTCGATCACGAGGTTTCTCCCCTGCTTGTAGGTCGCCACGGTGACGATTTCCCCTTCGGGCGACGCTTCAACCGCATTGATCATCAGGTTGATGAGAACCTGTTTGATACGCAACGGGTCGACCGAAATCCGGGGAGGATTCGCCGGCGTGCTGAAAACGATCACCCGCTTTGCCGTCGCCGCCTCGTTGACCACCTCGAGGCTCTCCCGGACCAGCAGGCACATGTCTTCCTCCGACCGGTGGAGCTCGAGAGGACGGGAAAAATCCAGCATTTCTCTCACCATCATTTCCAGGCGCCGGGTTTCCTTGACGATGATCTCCAGTTTTTCAAGGCGCGGATCGCCCGTCTCGAAGTGTTTCATGAGCAGTTGGCCGAAACCGCCGATGGCAATGAGCGGGGTCTTCATGTCATGCGCGACACAGGATATGGCTTTCCCGATGGCGGCAAGCCTCCCGGCCTCCAATGCCCGTTTCTGTTCCCGGCGCTCCCGATCCCTGAGCATACCCAGGCACACCGCCACCACGTTGTAAATGCCCATCTGCAGCATGTAATCAAACTCGATCGGCGAGAACTTTTCGAAATGGGTTATCACCTCGGGAAGGTTGAGCAGGGTGATGCTCAATGACGTCGCCAGGGCACCCTTGAGCCCGAACCAGAACCCCGCGAGCATCAACGGCAGGAAGAAGCAAGCATGGTAAAGATGATGTAGGTAACCGCCCCGGGAGCGGATGCCAAAACTGTGAGCGACCGTGATGGCCAGCACCACGAGAGAGATGAGGGCGATTCTCGTTTTGTTGCTGTTCAGCGCCATAGGAGCTCCTCGCGGGACGCACAGACGGTCGCAGGAGGACCGTACGCGGGCCGCGCGGCGACCGGAATCGGCACAACAGGCACGGGACACGGCCAGGAATCGTCTTTGCCGATTTCACTTCCGGCATGAACATTCTAAACCATTCGAAGCTCCAGGGCGAATTGCCGTCTTTGGCCGCCATCCATCGCCCGGGACGATCCGGACCTCTCACGGGATATCTGCGGTCGGCGATACATGGAATGAAAATAAGACGAACGCCGCGCGTTGTCATTCCATCCCGCACCCTCACCATTGTCCGAGACGCGGCGAAAGCACCGGGCGCAGAGCGGCCGGAGCGGACACGGGTGCGGAAGCGCCCGTGGGCGTTCGGAACAACCGTTTGATTTGACGGAACATTTCATATAGACAAAGAAGCCCGTTGTTTCTTTTCCGGGGTAAATATGGTAAATGATTTGATTTGAATAATCGCTCGCGACAGTGTGCGACATTGGTGGTCACCGCCGTCTCGCAACGCCTTCGGGCGGCGCCGACCGAAGCGTGCCATGGCAACCGAGGTGAGATATGAGAAAACCGGGTCCTTCAAAACGAGCACCCAAACGCAAAACGTTTCGGTGGTTTGTTCTTGCCGTTGCTTCCGTGCTTTTTTGCCTGGTTCTGATTGTCGGGGTCGGATTGTTCGCATTTTACATCCAGTTGGACCGTTCGCTTCCCAGTACCCAGTCTCTCAAGAACTATCACCCGCCCCTGGTTTCCAGTGTGTACTCCGCCGACGGTGAGCTTATCGGAGAGTTCTTCATCGAGCGACGCTACCTCATACCCCTGAAGGATGTTCCGGCCATGATGATCAAAGCCTTCCTGGCGGCTGAGGACGTCAGGTTCTACGAACACGGCGGGGTGGACTTCTTCGGGATCCTCCGGGCCTCGTTCAAGAACCTCCAGGCCGGAGAAATCGTGCAGGGCGGGAGCACCATCACCCAGCAGGTGGTTAAATCGCTTCTCCTGACCCCGGAAAAGACCTTGGCCAGGAAGATGAAGGAAGCGCTGCTTGCCTACCGGATCGATCACACCCTGAGCAAGGATGAAATTCTATACCTCTATCTCAATCAAATCTATTTCGGCTCGGGCGCCTACGGAGTGGAGGCGGCCGCGCGGACCTATTTCAACAAGCACGTGCAGGATCTGACTCTGCCCGAAGCCGCGCTGCTTGCCGGCCTGCCCAAAGCTCCGAGCCGCTTTTCGCCTTTTCAGCACCCTGCAGTCGCCAGGGAACGCCAGGGCTACGTGCTGCAGCGCATGGCGGAGGTGGGATTCATTACGCCCGAGGAAGCTCAGAAGGCCATGGCAAAACCCCTCCAATTGGCAAAGCCAAAGCACTGGACGCTGAAGGAGCTCGATTCCTTCACCGAGGAGGTCCGCAGGCAGGTGGAGGCCCGCTACGGCCGTGATATGCTCTACAAGGAAGGCCTGACCATCCACACGACGCTCGATTCAAAAGGGCAGAAGATTGCCCGGAAAGCTCTGGATCAGGGACTTCGCGAGCTCGACAAACGCCACAAGAGCTACCGCGGCGTCCACGCCAACGTTCCCCGGGAGGACTGGCCGGGCGCTCTGAGGGTTCTCGCGCAGAGCAATGGCGAACTGACCCAGGGGAAAGTGGTTGCGGCCATAGTGAGGAGTTTCGACGAGAGAAGCCGGGCCTGCCAGATCATGTTCGGCAAGGGCGAGGGAAAACTGCCCGCCTCCGGATATGAATGGACGAGAGTGTCCGCCAAGCGCGCCTCAAAGATGTTTCGCGCCGGGGACATCATCCGGGTGCGGCTCGACAAGCCCCTGGAGGACGGCTCCTGGATGACCGTTCTCGAACAGGATCCCGGCATGGAAGGGGCTTTGATGGCCATAGCGCCCGACACCGGCCGGGTGCTGGTCATGGTCGGGGGGCGGAACTTCGAGAAAAGCCAGTTCAATCGCTGCACCCAGGCGATCCGTCAGCCCGGATCATCCTTCAAGCCCATCATTTATGCCGCGGCACTCGACAAAGGCTATACGGAGGCCTCCATCCTCGTCGATTCGCCGCTCGTTCTCGACGACCACAGCCTGAGGGGACCCTGGATACCGTCGAACTACGACCGGAAATTCTGGGGGCCCATTTCGCTGAGGAAGGCTCTGGTGAATTCGAGGAACGTGGTTACGGTAAAGCTGCTCGACGCCATCGGGGTGCACTATGCCATCGACTATGCAAGGAAACTCGGCATTTCCGCACCCCTGACTCCAACCCTCGCACTCGCGCTGGGAGCCTCCGGGCTGACTCTTTCCGAGCTGCTCACCGCCTATTCGCCTTTTGCCGCCCAGGGGGAACGCGTGGAACCCTACCTCGTCGAGAAGATCTACGACCGGCACGGCGGACTGGTCGAAGAACACCAGGTCAACCGGCAACAGGTCATTTCACCCCAGACGGCCTACTTGATGACCAATCTGCTGGAAGGGGTGGTCCTGGAGGGCACGGGAACGAAGGCGAAGGAAATCGGCAGACCTGCCGCGGGAAAAACCGGCACCACCAATGAAATGAAGGACGCCTGGTTTATCGGTTTTACACCCACCGTGCTCGCCGGAGTGTGGGTGGGATACGACGATCACAACATCTCGCTGGGAAAAGGTGAAACGGGGGGCCGGGCCGCGTGCCCGATCTGGGTGTACTTTATGAAAGAGTACATGATGAATCAGCCCATCGACACCTTCGCCATTCCTGAAGGCATTGTATTTGCCAAGATGAATTCCTACACGGGCGCGATTTCGAAATCCGACGAACCTGGAGGGACATACGCCGCATTCGCGGGCAGTCTGCCGACCGGGCGAAGCGGTCCCGATTCCGAGCTTTCGGAGGATCTCGTCACGGGCTCCGGGTCATACACTTCTTCATCGGAATCCTTTTTCAAGTCCGACCTCTTCTAGTGAACCGCCATCAGCAGGAGGCCCGCAACGAATCATGAAACATGCCGATGTCCTTCACCCGCAGCCGGACGTCCGGGTCCGTCAAAGCCTCCCGGACCCCGGCCCGCGGCGGCCTGGCGGTGACACTCTCAATCAGGCGCCGGCATGCTCCCGAGCGAAGACCGCGAACGCGACGGTGAGAACCGCCGCCTACGGCTCTTCGTTGGAACCGGCTTCCCTGTTTGTCGCGGCCGGGGATTATCCCCGGCTTCGGCTTTCGCGCACTGTCGGGGCGGTGATTCACGGATGAAGGCGCCATCCGGTCCGATCCCCGGGAAAACCAGGAATCATGCGACGTTATTTTGGTCCTGACGGCCTTCTGGCCGAGAATGTCACGCACTTCGAATTTCGCCCTTCCCAGCTGGAAATGGCAGAGGCGGTTCTCGAGGCGCTGGGTGCCCGTTCGCCGCTTGTGGTCGAAGCGGGAACGGGCACGGGGAAGACCTGGGCCTACCTGGTTCCCGCCATCCTCAGCGGAAAGCGCACAGTGGTTTCCACCGGTACGAAGACCCTCCAGGACCAAATCCTGGACCAGGACATACCGTTCCTGAAACGCACGGTGTATCCCAAGCTTCGAGCCGTCTGCCTGAAGGGCCGCGGGAATTATCTGTGCCATCGGCGTTTCAAGGATTTCTCCTATCAACCCACACTCTGGAACAAGGACGAAGCCAAGCTCTGGAGCCGATTTCAGAAGTGGGCCACAAGGACCCGTACCGGGGATCGGGCGGAGATTTCCTGGCTCCCGGACCAGTTTCACACCTGGAATGAAGTCTGCTCCGCCGGCGAACACTGCCTCGGCCAACAGTGCTCCGATGTGCAGCGGTGCTTTGTGACGCGGCTGCGCGCCGAAGCCGCACAGGCGCACCTGGTTGTCGTCAACCATCACCTTTTCTTCGCTGACCTCGCCTTGAGAGACAAGGCGGACACGGGGGTCCTTCCGGAGTACGACGCGGTCATATTCGACGAGGCCCACCAGCTCGAAGACGTCATGGGACAGTATTTCGGGATCCAGTTCAACAGTTACGGACTTATGGAACTGACCCGCGTCCTGCAGCGCGAATTCAAGAAGGAAACCGGGGCGTCACACCGCTTCCACGATGCGCGGAGAATCGTCCAGCAGCTGGAGGTGCTGAATCGCCTTCTGCATCGTCACCTGTTCGAAGTCCGCGGGTCCCAGGGACGGTTTCCGCTCGACATGAGCAGAATGGGCAAGAACTTCGTGCAATCCTGCAATCAGCTCATCCATGCGCTCGATGAGCTGGCACCCATGATCGCGCCGGCCGAAGACCTTCCCCTGTCCTTCGAAGCCTACCATCGGAGGGCTTCCGACCTGTCCGGGGCCGTACGAATGCTCCTCGCGCAGGAAGACGAATCCCTGGTTTACTGGTACGAAGTCGGCCAAAATGCTCTGTTCCTGAATGCGACCCCCATCGAGGTGTGTTCCATCTTCCGCCGGCGGGTGCTCACACCCAACCGCCCCGTGATCCTTACCTCGGCAACCCTGTCCGTTGCCGGTTCGTTCGATTTTGTGCGTCAGTCCCTGGGAATCGCGCCGGACAGCAAATCGATCCGGCTGCCTTCTCCCTTCGCCTACGCCGAGCAGACCATGCTCTATATCCCGCGACGGTTTCCGGCCCCCAATGAACACGACTTCTGCCGCCAAATCGCGGAGCAGTCCGTGGAAATCCTGCTCAAGACCCGGGGCAGGGCGCTTTTCCTTTTCACGAGCTACCGAAACATGAACGAAGTCCATCAGCTGTTGCGTGACCGTCTCCCGTACCCGATCCTGGTGCAGGGGCAAAAACCGAAGCGCGCTCTGCTGGCTGAATTCAAGGAGAGCATCGGTTCCGTGCTGTTCGCGACCAGCTCGTTCCGGCAGGGAATCGATGTTCCGGGGGAAGCTCTCAGCTGCCTGCTCATCGACAAGCTCCCCTTCGAAGTCCCCGACGACCCTCTTGCCGCTGCCCGTATGGATTTCATCACCCGACAGGGAAAAAGCTCGTTTTTCGGCTACCAGGTGCCTCGCGCGGTCATTCAACTCAAGCAAGGCGTCGGTCGCCTGATTCGCTCATCCAGCGACCGCGGCCTCATCGTCATTTTCGATGTCCGTCTCCTGCAGAAAAACTACGGTCAAATATTCCTGAAGAGCCTTCCCCCCTGCCGGCTCGTTCACCAACTGGACGCCATCGACGAGTTCCAATGGGGTCCATCCGGCATTTCCTCTTCGTGAGGAAGCGCAGCCGTCCACCACGCGCGGGCCTGCATCCGGGTGCTTCCCGGATTCCGGCTTTCCGGAAAGGGACGATACCGGCTCCCACGTTGGATCGAGGTTTCCCCGCCCATGGCGATGCTTGAGAATGAATCCCACGATCTTCAATCCTCGTGGCGAGCTTCCGATCCGCGGCGGGTCGGGGGACATTTCCGGATGAATGCGTTGCAGCTTGGGTGAAACTGGTTTACAACCAATTACAGGCTATGGAAAACATGGATCAAGACAGGAGGAAAGTTGTGGCACGGAAGATTCTCTTGGCGGTAGACGGAACGGAGAAGGGACTGGAATCGGTTTCGGTCCTCGGACGCCTCTTGAAAGACCAGCCGGACCTCGAACTGGTGCTTTTTCATTGCGTGCAGCAGTTGTCCAGCCTGCTTCCGAGCGATCTGTGCGTGGACCTCGAAGACCGGTGCAAGATTTCCTTCAAGGACCAGGAAAGGATCGGCAACGCGGTACTGAGCGAATCCGTCAAACGGCTCGTTCAAGCAGGATTCCCCGAGGACAGGATCGTGCCGAAGCTGAAAATGAACAGCATGGACCCCGCGCAGGACATCATCGCCGAAGCCGACAGCCGCAAGATCAGGACCATCGCGCTGGGACGGCGCGGTCGCAGCCAGGTCGAAGCCCTTCTGCTGGGCAGTGTGTCCGGGAAGGTGGCGCAGTACGCCCAGCACAAGACGGTCTGGATCGTCGATGCGCCGGTCAACGAGACCGGGAAGGTCCTCATCGCCATGGAAGACGCTCCGGAGAGTCGCGAGCTCACCGCTTACGCGGCGGAATTCGTCGCCCCGTCCAGGCGCATGCGGTTCACTTTCCTGCATCTCATGCCGCCGGTCCCCCCCACGTTCTGGGACAACGGCCACATCCTCGGCTCCGCCGAGCGAAAAGACCGGCAGTCGCGAATCGAAAAGTGGCGCTCCGAATGGATGGACCGGGTAAGCAAGTTCATGTCCGACGGGAAGGAACTGCTGCAGCGGCAGGGAACGCCCGGGACGAACCTCGACACCCTGGTCCTCCCGACGAAGCTGGGAATCGCGCGGGACCTGCTCAACGAGATCGCCGAACACCAGTTTCAGATGGTGATCATGGGCAAGAAGAGCTTTCATGAACGAAAGCCGTTCCTCATGGGGAGCCACGCGAGCAAGGTCATGCAAAACGTCAAGTGCGTGGTGCTTTGCCTGGTGGACTATTAGGAGCCGTTTGCATTCCGAGGGGGCCGTGCAGCCCTGGAGAAGACAGGGCGCCCCTCTCGGGCGGAACGAGGCGTTCGGGCAATTTTAACGGGCTCGGTTTGCCCGCCGGCGCCCGGCAAAATCCACGATGAGCCGGGGACGCCCCCATCGTCCCGTCAGGGATTTGCCGTGTGCAGCCGAAGCACGTGTTCGAACTGGCCGGACGGTATGTGCGCCATGTACCGAACGATATCGTAGCTCGACAGGAGTCCGATCGGACGCTTTGGCCCGGCATGAGGATCGACGATGATCAGGTGCTCTATCCTCCGCTTTTTCATAAGCTCGATGGAACGCTCGATGGGCCATTGAGGGTCCACGTGAATCTTGTAAGGCTGCATGACCGATTCCGCACTGATGCCTTCCAGGTCCTCTCCGAAGGAGCGAATGATCTCCAGCAGGGAAATGAGGCCCCAGACCTCGCCGCTCTCGTGCATCACCACCACGGAACGAAGACCGTTTTCTTTCATGATCCCGGCCACTTCCTTAAGGTTGTCCTCGGGACGGCAGAAGACCACGCCTTTGTGCATCAGGTCGCAGACTCGCGTTGTACCTTCCATTTCCAGCAATCCCTCTCTATTCCGTTGCCATCCTGGCGACTATGTCTTCGGCATGGAGCAGGCCCAGGATCGTCTTGCTCCCGGGGTGATCCGAAACCACGATGAGATGTTCGATTTTTCGCCTGCACATCAGGTTGATGGCTTCCTTGAGCGGTGACCTGGGTGTGATGGTGACGGTATAGTGGAGAAGGATGTCCCCGGCTTTCGTCCGGTCCAAGTCCATCCCGAATCCTCTCAGTATGCTCCTGGCGGAGATGACGCCCAGCACCTCGTGGTCCTCGTTGACCACCACGCAATAGTAGATCCGGTTGACGACCATGATCTGGGCCACTTCCCGGACGCTCATATTCTCAGTACACGTTACGGCGCCTCTTCGCATCAGGCTCATAACACGCGCTTCCATGGGTCCTCCCGAACGGCCAACCAACTTCGAGTAGTGATGATTATTAGGTACACTCAGGGCGAAAAAAGGCAAGGGGTTTCTTGTGCGCCGACGGCATGATTCCCAGCGGAACGCAACGAGGGCGGCACGGGCCCCGGAGGGCTCGCCGGCGGCGAGCAGGGGCATGCCGTCATCCTCGGAGAGGCTTTCTTCCCGATCGTTACCCCGCATGGAAGTGTGAGCCATTCCAGGTGCGGATCGATTCCCGGCGAAAGGACGGATGCCACCTCATCGTTCATCTCCGGGGACGCATCCACTTCGGCAGGCAACGTTCCGCCCCGCAATCCCAAGGAACGCCTGCGCCCGTCGCCTTCTACACCTGGAACAGTTCCGTGCTCAGGTAGCGCTCCCCGGTGCTCGGCAGAATGGCGACAATGCATTTCCCCTTGTTTTCGGGACGCCTGGCCACTTCGAGAGCGGCCCAGACAGCGGCGCCCGAGGAGATGCCGCACAGGATTCCCTCATGCTTCGCCAGTGTCCGCGCCGTCTCCATGGCATCGTCGTTGCTCACCATGACGATTTCGTCAATGATCTTCACATTCAAGACCTCCGGGACAAACCCCGCCCCGATTCCCTGAATCTTGTGCGGCCCCGGTTTTCCTCCCGACAAAACGGGAGATGCCGTCGGCTCGACCGCCACGGCCTTGAATGAACGCTTTTTTCCCTTGATGGCCTCCGCCACGCCGGTGATGGTTCCCCCGGTCCCCACTCCTGCAACGAGAATGTCCACCCTTCCGCCGGTGTCCTTCCATATTTCCTCGGCGGTCGTCAGGCGGTGAATTTCCGGATTGGCCGGGTTGGCAAACTGGTCCGGCATGTAGGCGTAGGGAGTGTTTTCGAGTATTTCCCTGGCCTTCCGGATAGCACCCGGCATTCCTTCCGCGCCCGGAGTGAGAACGAGCTCGGCACCGAGGTGCTTGAGGAGCTTGGTTCTCTCGACACTCATCGTTTCGGGCATGGTCAAGGCCAACCGGTATTTTTTCGCGGCACAGATGAAAGCGAGGGCGATACCCGTGTTCCCGCTTGTGGGCTCCACGATCAGGGACTTGCTCGAAATCAGCCCCCTGGCTTCAGCCGCCTCGATCATGGCCAGCCCGATCCGGTCCTTCACACTCCCCAGGGGGTTCTTGAATTCCAGCTTGGCAAGCACTTCGGCGTGCATTCCCCGCGTCATCCAATTCAATCGAACGACGGGCGTGGAGCCGATCGTCGCGCCTATGTTTACAAAGATCCGGTCCATTGTTCCCTCCCAGCGTCCGGAGATCAGCGCGTACCGCCGATGTAGATAAGATCGGGTTTCTTCAGGTACACCCTGGTGTCGGGAGGGACGGACTCCGTCAGCCACACGTTGCCGCCGATGACGGAGCGCGCCCCGATGACGGTCTCTCCCCCGAGTATGGTGGCGCCGGAGTAAATGATCACGTCATCTTCGATGGTGGGATGGCGTTTCCTGGTGCGCAGCCGCTCCACCTCATTTCGCGGGAGCGAGAGCGCCCCCAGGGTCACACCCTGGTAGACCCGCACCCGGTCGCCGATCTCTGTGGTCTCACCCACCACCACTCCGGTCCCGTGGTCGATGAAAAAGCTCTCCCCGATGTGCGCGCTCGGGTGAATGTCGATTCCGGTGACGCTGTGAGCGTGTTCGCTCATGATCCTGGGGATGAGCGGCACCGACTGCTCGAAGAACCGGTGGGCGATGCGGTATATGGTGACGGCCAGAAGCCCGGGGTAGCTGAAGATGATTTCATCATACCCTTTGGCCGCCGGATCACCCTCGAAAGCCGCACGTATGTCCGTGGCCAGGACCGCCCGCAGATTGGGCAGCTCGTGCATGAAAGAAATCGCGGCCTTCTGCCCCTGCTCCTCGCACTGAATGCAGGGCAGATTGTGACGCACGCAGTCGTGACGCATCGCCAGAGTGATCTGCTCCGACAGGAGCTCGAAAAGAGCCGTTGCTTCCTGGCCGAAGTAGTACCTCAGGTTGAAATCCTCGATGCGGGTCCGGATGAAATAACCGGGGTACAGCAGCCGGTTTATCCGGTGAATCAGGTCAATCACGGCCTCGCGCGACGGAATGGGTTCGGGACCGATGTGATCGAAACATGTACCCGCACCGCAAGAAGCCACGAGCTTTTCCACAACATCCGGAACTTCCTCCCGAAAGTGGCGACTCGTCTCGATTGCCGTTCTGCAACGTTCTGTCTGGGGCATATCATGCATAGCGTTTCCATTTCATGAATGGAGTCCTCCCCGAATCACTCACGCCAGATTACCGTGAGGCATCGCGTCGACTCGCATTTTTCCACAAATATGACGAATCGGGGTCCGAGCCGGGCCGAACAAGGAGGCCCTCAGGCCTTTCTCCGTACCCCGCACCGGCTGCCGGTCCAGCGCTAACTCCTGGCGCAAACACCCTCGCCCGGCTTCCAATAAGGCGACATGGCGCGCAACGTTTCGATGATCGCAGGCAGTTTCTCGACCACCAGATCGATCTCTTCATCCGTATTGTAGACACTCAGGCTGAACCGTATGGACCCGTGGGCCATGGTGAAGGGAACGCCCATCGCGCGCAGCACGTGGGAAGGTTGCAGCGATCCGGAAGTGCAGGCCGAACCCGAGGATGCGCAAATTCCGAATTCGTCCATCATCAGCAGGATGCCTTCGCCTTCAACAAATTCGAAGCTGATGTTGGTCGTATTCGGAAGCCGGTTCACGCGGTCTCCGTTTACTCTGCTGTTGGGAATGCGGGCAAGCAGCGCGTTCTCCAGTCTGTCCCGCAGGTTCTTCACCACCGTGTTTTCGGTCTCCATGTAGCGGGCTGCCAGCTCGGCCGCCTTGCCCAGGCCGATGATGCCCGGCGTGTTCTCCGTCCCGCCGCGACGCCCCTTTTCCTGGTGTCCGCCGATCATGAACGGGGAAAACTTGGTTCCCCTGCGAACGTAGAGCACCCCGACACCCTTGGGGGCATGCAGCTTGTGACCGGACAGCGAGAGCATGTTGATGGCGGTCTTGCCGAGGTCGATGGGGATTTTGCCGACGGCCTGGACGGCATCGGTGTGAAAGATGATTCCCTTTTCCCCGGCTATCTCCGCAGCCTGTTCCACGGGGAACACGACCCCCGTTTCATTGTTCGCCCACATCAGGCTCACGACCGCCGTATCGGCCGTCAGCGCTTTTCGGTACTGCTCAAGGTCCAATCGCCCCTCCGCGTCGACGGGCAGCTCCGTCACCCGGTACCCCCTGGTGGCCAGGTGCGCGCAAAGCGCGCGGATTGCAGGGTGTTCGACCCGGCTCGTAACGATGTGCCGCTTGTCCGGGTTGGAGTGGAGAGCGGCTCGAACCGCGGCGTTGTCGCTTTCGGTGCCGCAACTGGTGAAAATGATCTCATCGGGCGAGGCACCCAGGAGAGCCGCCATTTTTTCGTGGGCTTCCCTCAGCTTCCTTCCCACCTGGCCGCCGAAGGAATGCATGCTCGACGGGTTGCCGTAGAGCTGGCTGAAATAGGGAAGCATCTCTTCGAGCACTTCCGGCGCGACCCGGGTGGTTGCGTTGTTGTCGAGATATATTGTTTTCACTGGGAAACCTCCTCAACCACCAGCTCGGGCAGGACCAGCTCACGGAGCTTCACCTCGACGAAATTTTTCAGCGTCCGGTTGGCGGCCTGGCAGGACGCGCAGGCACCCCTCGTGGCTACCAGGACCCGGTTTCCCACCACGTCCACCAGCTCGATGTCCCCACCGTCCTGCTTGAGGGACGGCCGGATCTCCTGATCGATGGTCTCCTCGATCAACCGGATCTTGCGAAGATTCGACATCTTCGGCCTGGGAACGGGCTTGGCGTGCACATCCCCCAAGACCCTGTCGATGATTTCCTGGATGGCGGGGTGGCAGTTGCCGCAGCCTCCCCCGGCTTTGGTGTAGTTCGTGACTTCTTCCAGGGTAGTGAGGGCGTTCTCACGGATGGCCTTCTCGATCTCCTTCTCAGTGACCCCGAAACATTCACAAACCACCTTATCCTCGACCTCTTTCCCGGTGTCGCCGCGATAGTACGCGATGGCTTTGTCCAAAGCCTCTCGGCCCATCACCGAGCAGTGCATTTTTTCCTCGGGCAGGCCTCCCAGGAACCTGGCAATATCCTGGTTCGTCACCTTGGAGGCCTCTTCGACGGTCATGCCCTTGACGATTTCGGTCAGCGCCGATGCGGATGCGATGGCACTCGCACAGCCGAAGGTCTTGAACTTGGCCTCCTTGATCCTCCCGTTTTCATCCAGCTTGAAGGTGAACTTCAGCGCATCGCCGCAGGCGATGGATCCAACCTCGGCAACCCCGTCCGGTTCTTCGATTTCGCCCACATTGCGCGGGTTCAGGAAATGCTCCTTCACCTTATCCGTGTATTCCCACATGCTCGGACCTCCGATGGTCTATTTTACGCGATTCACTCAGCCTCATGTGACTGCGCCCGGCAGAATTCATGAGGAACCGTGCGCGATCGCAAACCCGATCTTCATCAGCCCGGGAACCCCGGGCGTCATGTCGCAAATAAGTTAAGTACCGGCAAGCCTCCGGACCAGATTAAGAGCACAAATGAAGGATTTTTGCTAGCCTACACATGCAAACCTTCAAGTCAATGAAAATCGACGGATTACGGAATACCCTCCGCGGTTGAGACAAACACTGTAGCCCATGACTTCGGATTCCGATAGGTGAATTGGCGATACTGAGCGCCGCCGAGTCGGGAGGCGCCATGCCGGTGGAGCTTCATGAATGCACCGGTGCGCATTTGACTGGTGTTTGAAGCCTGTGCGGGTTAGATTAACCCGGTCCGAGCCCGAACCCGGGCTTGCCGGCTCCTGAGCCCATACGCGTATTGTCTGGCCGGTAACTCATGAAGAAAGGGACGCCAAATGAAGAAGCTCGTCGCAGTATTGGTCGTGTTGGCCGTCGTGCTCGGGGCAGCCTGGGCCGGGTCCAGCTACTGGTTCGGAATGAAGGCCGAGGAGCAGTATCGCCAGATCCTGGCAAAGGCGTCTTCACCGCCGATGCTCAAATTTCTGGTGGAGAATTACAAGAGAGGGATCTTCGCGTCCACGGCCAAGGTCGCCATCGAATTCGGCGATATGGGCGAACAGGCAAGAAAGGACGGCAACGGCCTGCGCTTCGTCGCGATCCAGGAGATCTGCCACGGCCCCTTCCCCATGGGAAACATCGGCGACTTCAAACCCGTGGTGGCCGTGATCAGGACGACGGTCCAGTCCTTTCCGGAAATGAACGCCGAAATAAAGAAATTCCTGGACGAGTTTCCTGAATTGAAGAGCTCGGAGAACCGGACCACCGTCTTTTTCAGCGGGAACACCGAAAGTGTCCTGACGGTCCCGGCCTTTCGCCGGACCATCCAGAAAGATAAGAAGACCGATATTGTGTGGGAGGGTCTGTCCGCTCATTTTCTATTTGCCGACGGCCTCAAGACCACCACCGGATCGGTAAACGCTCCCGGGCTGCAGGTCACGACCCCCGACGGCACATTTGCGCTCAAAGCCGCCAAATGGGCCGTCAATCTCCACCGAGGCGCCAGTTCCCTGAACCTGGGGGACGTCTCCACCGAGATTGCCTCAATCGATTTCAAGGGCTCCGGGGACAAGGCACCCGAGAGCTTCAGGGCCAATGGCATCAAGCTCAAGATCGATTCCAAGGAATCCGCGAACAACTGCGTGGATGCCACCATGACCATGGGGGTTGAGCAGGCCAAGGCAGCGGACAAGTCATTCGATGCCCGGTTGAGCTTCGTCTTTCGCAAACTGGACGCCGAATCGCTTCGTAAATTCCAGGATGCCATGGACGCTCTCAACATGCAGCCCCCGGCCTCCGAGGAGGAGATGCAAAAGAGGATGGCGGCCAATTACCTGGACCTGGCTGCCGGTTTGTTGAAAAAATCGCCGGAAGTTGAGCTCACCGAGGTGAAGTTCACCATGCCCGAAGGCACCTTCAACGGGAAAGCCAAAGTGGTGTTCACGGATCCGAAGGGGTCCATAGCCGAGAACCCATTGCTCCTTCTCAATGCGGTGACGGCCGAGGCCGAATGCACGGCCCAGGAATCGCTGGTGCGCTACATTGCCGCACAAGCGCTCAAGAACCTCCCCGGAGGCGGAGAAACGGTCCCGGGAACACCGGGTTCGGAAATCGCCGAATCCGATGAATCCCCGGCGGAAGTGCCTGAATCGGAGGAGGAAGACTCCGAGGAAGCGGAACCGGGAGCCGCCGTACCGGACAAGGCTCCTTCGGAGCTCGCCAGGCCGGCCAAACCCGGTCTTCCTGGAGCGCCGCAGGGAAAAGCCCTTTCCGTGGAGGAGCAGGTCGCCCTGACCCTTGACCAGTTGGTCAAACAGGATCTCATCGTTAAGGACGGCGCGAACTACAAGGCATCCGCCAGCTACCGGGGCGGGAAAGTGGTGCTGAACGGCAGGACCATCCCTCTCGAAAATCTCTTGAAGTAGGACCTGGGAGCAACCATTTTACGGCAAAGGGCGGAGGCATTCCTGCGACCGGGCGAATCATGCCGGGTTGCATTCCCTTGAACGCGGGTGCGTATCAAAGGCGCCCCGGCAGCCGGCAATGCACCCGGGAAGGAAAAAGGATGGGGCGGGATCGAGGTGCCGGGCAGTCGTCCGGTCATACCGATTGGCTTTGAAGGTCGCGGACTGAGGGTCGGCGGAAAATGAAACGGGCGAGGATAGACCCCGCCCGTTGTGAGACTCGAGGAATCACAGGGCAGGACGTCGTGCTCGCCCGCCCTGTGTTGCGGTCTTGAGCGCCAGCCGGCAGAGGAACCGCCCGGGGCCGGCTTTCATGCGATCTTGTTGTGCACTTTGCAGGCTCTCACGGTGTTCTTCATGAGCATCGTGATGGTCATGGGACCCACGCCTCCCGGAACGGGAGTGATGGCACTGGCCACTTCGACCGCTTCGTCGAAGGCCACATCCCCTTTGAGGATGCGCTTCCCGTCTGCGGTCTTTCCGACTTCGTTCACGCCTACGTCGATGACCACCGCTCCCGGCTTGATCATATTCCCCTTGACGTATTCCGCGACTCCCGCCGCGACAATCAGTATGTCGGCCCGCCGGGTGTGGGAAGCAACATCCTTGGTCCGGGTATGGCATACGGTGATCGTTGCGTTGGCGCCGTTGGCTTTCTGCACGAGCATCATGGCGATGGGCTTGCCCACGATGTTCGAACGCCCCACGATGGTGACCTCGGCCCCTGAGACCTGCGTCCCGGAGCGCACCAGCAGCTCCTGGATGCCGGCGGGGGTACAGGGAAGATAGTCCGGTTCTCCGATCATCAGCTTTCCGACGTTGACGGGATGAAACGCATCCACGTCCTTGCTCGGGTCAATGGACAGAAGGATCCTGTTTTCATTGATGTGCTTCGGCAAGGGCAACTGCACAAGAATCCCGTGGATGCTGGGATCCTTGTTGTATTTGTCGATCAGATCGAGCAGCCTGTTTTCCTCCAGATCCGCAGGCTGGTTGTCCTGAACCGAGTGGAACCCGAGCTCGTGGGCCGTATTCTGCTTGGCCCGAACATAGCTCTGAGACGCGGGATTCTCACCCACCAGAATGGTCACAAGGCCCGGAACGACTCCGTGCTTGGACTGGAGCTGTTCGACTTCGGTCTTCAGTTCCGCCCGGATCTCCTTGGCGACTTCCGCTCCTTTGAGCAGTTTGGCAGCCATCTGAATACTCCTTCCAATGGAAAGTCCTTCTTGACGACGTGTTCCAGCGGTTGCCGCGCAACCCGCCAGAGTGTGCTAGAACAACCCCTTCACCTTGCCCGTATTGACATCCACGTCGATGCGGCGAAAAGCGGGGTTCGAGGACGTCCCGGGCATCAGGCTGATGGTCCCGGCGCAGGGGCACAGAAATTTGGCTCCCGAATAGATCAGAACGTCGCGGATGGGAAGCACCCAACCCTTGGGAACGCCTTTCACGCTCGGATCGTGAGTAAGGCTCAGATGGGTCTTGACCATCATGGTTGCATAGTCGTCGTACTTGGGATCGTTTTCCAGCATTTTCGCCTTGGCTTCCGCATCGGGAGTCCAGGACACCCCGTCGGCCCCGTAGACTTCCCTGGCGACGGTGCTGACCCTGTCCCTGAGCTTCATTTCAAGCGGGTACAGGAACTTGAACTGACTCTCCTGCTTGCAGGCATCAATAACGGCGTCGGCGAATTCCAACGCGCCCTCGCCGCCCTTGGCCCAATGCTCGGAGAGGGCGCAACGGGCACCCGCGGCCTCGGCATGCTTGCGCACCAGTGCGATCTCGTCCTTGGTATCCGTGTGAAACGCATTGATGCACACCACCGGGTTCATGCCGGACTTGCGGATGGTGTTGATGTGGTGAACCATGTTCACGATGCCCTTCTCAAGTAACTTCAGGTTTTCCTTGGTGTATTCTTCCGGCATAGCCAGACCCGCCACGACCTTCGGACCGCCGCCGTGCATCTTGAGCGCGCGAATCGTCGTCGTGAGGACGGAAACATGGGGCTTGAGGCCGCTGTAGCGGCACTTCACGTTCCAGAACTTTTCGAACCCGATGTCCGCCGCAAAGCCGCTCTCCGTAACGTGGTAATCGAACATCTTCAGGCCGATGCGATCGGCGATGATGGACGACTGCCCGACCGCGATATTCGCGAAAGGACCGGCATGAACCATGCACGGCTGGTATTCCGCAGTGCACATCAGCGTCGGATTGATGGTGTTGCGCATGAAAGCGGTCATGGCCCCGCCGACCTCGAGGTCTCCGGTGGTCACAGGATTTCCGCGCCTGTCGAACGCTACGGTGATCTCATTGAGCCGTTTTCTCAGGTCGGGAAGGTCCTTCACAATGGACAGAATGGCCATCAGTTCCGAACTGACCGCGATCCCGAATTTCGACTGCATCATGTAGCCGTCCTGCCGGCCGCCTATGCCGATGATGATGTTGCGCAAAGCCTGCGCGCAGAAGTCCATGATCCAGCCCATTTCCACGCGGGTGGGATCGATGTGGAGCCGGCGCATCTTGGTCAGGCGATCGAGTTGCTCGTCAGTGTAGTTCCGCTCATGCTGCATGCGGGCTGTGAGAGCCACCATCGCAAGATTGTGCGCGTTCATGATGTCGTTGATGTCCCCGGTCAGCCCCATGGAAAATTCGGTCATCGGGATGAGCAACGCGTTGCCGCCTCCGGCCGCCGTTCCCTTGATGTTCATAGTCGGCCCGCCCGACGGCTGCCTGAGACAACCGCCGACATTCACGCCCCGCTTGCCGAGCCCTTCCATCAGGCCCACGGAAGTCGTGCTCTTCCCTTCCCCAAGCGGGGTAGGCGTGATGGCCGTCACTTCGATGTACTTCCCGTCCGGTTTGTCTTTCAGGCGGTTCATGATTTTGAGGAAATCCAGCTTACAAAGTCTCCCCATGGGAAGAATTTCCTCCTTGAGCAGACCCAGCTTCTCCTGCCACTGCCAGGGAGAAGGCATGTCCTTCTCAGCCTCTTCGGAAATCTGCCAATCCATCATCTTTGTTGCGTCGTACGGCATGTTAGGCCTCCGGTTCGTTGTTGACCCAATGGACAAAATGATCTTTCCCTCTATCCTCAAAAAAACCAGAATTATCCAGGCATCAAATGGATCTCACCCACTCCAGCCGAAGCACTGGACATTTACTTTGGTGCCCAAAGGACAGTTGCACGTAAGAGGAATGAAGCCAGAGAGAAAATCCGGGGAAAACACGCAATCAGGGTTGGGCCGGATGAATCAACCTTCCAGGAATACTGGCTCGTATTCATAGCAGAACGAAGTAGCATGCTGCAACCATGCTAAGGGTAAAGTGCGTCCTCGGTTCTGTCAAGCGGAAAGTCTTGCGCCCACGACTTTCACCCCTCAGCTGAGGCACTGCACCCCATGGTTCGAATTCCCCCCCGTCGCACGCGACACAACGCACAGATTTCCGAAAAAACAGACCCTGACGGGTTGCGAGCTTTCCGATGCCTCCGTGGGTTCTCATCGGTCGGATGAATCGATTTTCCAGATCCTGTCCATTCCATGTCGATTCGCTGTCGGAACGATGTTAAAGAAATGTTCAAATCCACGGGAGGACTCCGCCAGCTGTTGGAAAAACGATATCCGGTCGAGTCCATGTCTACATAAAAATATAATAAAAACAGTAATTTGATAAAGATTTTGACATTTCAACAGGCCCTTATTAAGATGATTGGATCATTCGAACGGAGAAAAAAATCAAATACACAAGCGAGGGAAACGCAATGAAAGTCCGGCTGGAAAAAGGCAACCTCATCCAAATCCTGCAGAAGGTTCAGAATATCACGGATAAGAAATCGAGTATGCCTGTTTTGTCCAACGTTCTGATCAGCTCCTCGGAACAACAAACGGTCGAATTTTCCGCGACGGACCTCGAATTGAGCCTTTGGACCCAGACCGGTGGACAGGTGGAGACACCGGGCAGCTCGACGGTTTCCGCCCGCAAATTGTTCGAGATCGTTCGGGAGCTTCCCCAACCGGAAGTGTTGCTGGAAGGCCTCCCGAACAACAAGATGCAGATTTTGTCCGGACGCGCGCGGTTTGAGCTGTCGACCATTCCTGGCGAAGACTTTCCTCAGCTCAACTTTTACCGGGAAACCGAGTTGGTGAAGGTCGATGCGGCTGCGCTAAAGCGCGCGCTGACCAAGACTTTGCACAGTGTCCCCGCGGATGAGGATTCCTTCAGCATTGCGGGGACTTTTCTTCATGCCGTCAATGAGGATTCGTATCGGTTCGTGTCCTCCGACGGACATCGACTCTCGTACTGCGAAGTGCCGAAGGAAGCCTTTGGGACGCTGGATATTCGAGAGGGGTTGATCATCCCGAGAAAAGGGGTCCAGGAGATACTTCGGATGCTGGAGAAGGAGGAAGAGGTCGTCCTGGGGGTGCACGAGAAGTATGTCGTGCTCAGGACGCCGTCGACGTTTCTCAGCGTGCAGCTCCTCGATGCCGAATTTCCGGAATACAAGACGATTATTCCCGAGGAGAGGCCTTTCTTCATTATGCTGGACCTGGAGCAATTTTTTTCCGCTTTGAAACGGTCCTCGATTCTGAGCAACAACGTCTGGCGTCACGTGCGGTTCATATTGACCAAGGGCGTGCTGGAACTGGAAGCGGGAAACCCCGAGCTCGGGAATGCAAATGAAACGCTGGATGTGGAGTATGAGGGTGAAGACTTCAGCGTGGCGTTCAACATCCGGTATCTGCTGGAAACGATCCAGGCTCTTGATAGTCCTCGAGTGAGATTCGAGTGGGTGGATCAGTTTCACGGCGGAGTTTTCGTTGGGTCTGAGGACCCTGGGTTTTTGAGCCTGGTCATGCCGATGGTGGTTTGATTCGCGCCTGCCGCGGGTTTTTGGTCAGGAGCGTTTCACGCACAGAGTCGGTGTCAATGAGCAATGAAGAATGCGTGCCTGTGGTCGTTGGCAGGCCCGCTGTCGTCCATATGCCTACCGAAGTGTCCCAACAGTGGCGCCGTGCTGCTTGGCGGCGTTCTCCCGCCGGGATCGGGGATTCGCCCGAAATGAATTGAAAAAATGTGTGTTAAGAGGTATAAATATTTGTTTGGTAGAAGGCAAATCGGCTGTCTTCCGGCTGGGCAACGCGTATCGTTCTCCCGTGATGGAGAGCTTATGATTTCGCATAGTTAATCCACCAAGAGGTCTTATTATGTCGGAAATAAGTGCAATCGAGAGAAACTCCCATGACGAGTATACTGCACAGCAGATAACGGTGCTGGAAGGGCTCAGCGCGGTTCGCAAACGCCCGTCCATGTATATTGGGAATGTTTCAACCGAGGGCCTGCACCACTTGGTCTACGAGGTGGTCGACAACAGCATTGACGAAGCGTTGGTGGGTCACTGCGATTCCATCAAGATTCAGATCCACCTCGATGGTTCCGTCACGGTGGATGATAACGGCCGGGGAATTCCGGTCGATACTCACGAAAAGGAAAACCTGCCCGCCGTCCAGGTGGTCATGACCATGCTCCACGCGGGGGGTAAATTCGACGATGCGTCTTACAAGGTTTCGGGGGGGCTTCACGGTGTCGGCGTGTCCGTGGTGAATGCACTCAGTGAATACCTGGAAGTCGAAATCAGGCGCGAGGGCAAGGTGTATTACCAGCGGTACGAGCGAGGGGAAGCCAAGACTCCGCTGATCGTGAAGGGAGAGACGCAGCGCCGCGGAACAAGGGTCACTTTCAAACCGGACACGGAGATCTTCACGGATACGGAAATCAGCTTTGACATCCTGGCCCAGAGACTGAGGGAACTGGCGTTTCTGAACCGGGGCGTCTCCATTGAGCTCTCCGACGAGCGGATTCCCAAAGACCGTCAGTACTGCTACGAAGGAGGACTGGTGTCCTTCGTGGAGTATCTCAACAAGAACAAGGAACCTCTTTATCCGGAGGTGATTTATGTCGGCGGCGAAAAACAGGGCGTGAGCATTGATATCGCCATTCAATACAACCAGACGTACAACGAAAAAATTTTTACCTTCGCCAACAACATCAACACGAAAGAAGGTGGAACGCACCTTGTCGGGTTCAAGACCGGGCTGACGCGTTCCATCAAGCAATACGCCACGCAGAACAAGATGGCGAAGGCGGACTTGGACAAGATGATCGGCGACGACGTGCGGGAGGGACTCACCGCCATTGTCAGCGTCAAGCTTTCGCAGCCTCAGTTCGAGGGCCAGACGAAGACCAAGCTGGGCAACAGCGACGTGAAAGGCCTGGTGGAAAACCTCGTTTACGAGAAATTGTCGATTTTCTTCGAAGAGAATCCGAAGGTGATTCGGACGATCCTCGACAAGGTGCTGGAAGCGGCGAGAGCCCGCGAGGCGGCGCGCAAGGCGAAGGAACTCACACGGCGTAAAGGTGTGCTGAGCGACCACTCCCTGCCGGGAAAGCTTGCCGACTGCCAGGAACGGGATCCGTCACGGAGCGAGATATTCATTGTGGAGGGGGATTCGGCCGGCGGCTCCGCCAAACAGGGGCGTGACCGACGTTTTCAGGCGATCCTGCCGCTCCGGGGCAAAATCCTCAACGTGGAAAAATCCCGATTCGACAAGATGGTGGAAAACCAGGAGATCCGCACGATGATCTCCGCGCTCGGGACCGGAATCGGCAAGGATGAGTACAACCCGGAGAAACTGCGGTATCACAAGACCATCATCATGACCGATGCGGATGTGGACGGCGCTCATATCCGGACCTTGCTCCTCACCTTCTTCTTCCGCATGATGCCGGAACTCATTGAGCGCGGACACCTGTTCATCGCTCAGCCGCCGCTCTATCGGTTGGCGGTGGGCAAGCAGGAATTCTACATGAAGGACGACGAGAGCCTGGATGCCTACCTGCTGTCGAGGGCGGCGGACAAAAAGCAGGTGTTTCTGGCCGGGAGCGCAAAACCGCTTCCTCCGGAGCAACTCATTCAGCTTATGCGTGCCTACTCCCGATACAAAGACTGGCTGGAAAGGCAGAGCCAGAAAGGGGTGCCGCGTGACGTGATCGAACACGTGATCCGGATTTACAGTATACGAAAGCTGTCTCCAGCGGAGCACGAGGAGAACATCGGCGTGCTGAGGACGGAGCTGGAAAAGGCCGGGTTCGAGATCGTTTCCATCGAGGACGAAGAGGAACACCAGGGATACGACCTGGAGATCCGCAGGCCGGGAGTGGCCAACGGAGGAACCGGGGTCCGACTGGGGTACGCGTTTCTGCAATCCATCGAGTTCAAGAAGCTCCTGGAACTCTATAACAATCACCTCGAAATCTTCAATCAAACCCCGTACGCGGTCAAAGACGGACAGGGGGAGGCCCGGTTCGATCATCCCGGGGACTTGTTCAGGTTCTTGACGGAAGAAGCGAGGAAAGGCACGAATATCCAGCGTTACAAGGGTCTGGGCGAGATGAATCCCGAGCAGCTCTGGGAGACGACCATGAACCCGGAGAAGAGGACTCTGCTCCAGGTGAGAGTAGAGGACCAGTACCTGGCCGACGAGCTGTTCACTACCTTGATGGGGGACCGCGTAGAGCCGCGCCGGGACTTTATCCAGTTCAATGCGCTGGACTTCAGGGAACTGGATATTTGATGCCGTGCAAGCGGGGTTTTGCCCGCTGGTCGATACGATCGGTCGAAACGGTACCGGTCGGTCGGGGTTCGCTCGAAGCGTGCGGTTCTGAGCACTGTTTTCCGGGCGGGCCCGGTCGAGTGCGCAGGAAACGCCGGGCAGGGTGCGGCCGTGCGGCCGCATGACGGGCATAAGCCGTGACCTGCTTTCGGATGAGTAAAATGCAGTTACCCACGTTGTGAGACGGTCGGATGGATTTGAAAACAATAAACATAGAAGACGAAATCAAGCTTTCGTATCTCGACTATGCGATGAGCGTCATCATCGGGAGGGCCATCCCGGACGTCCGGGACGGCCTCAAACCGGTTCACCGGCGCATCTTTTACGCCATGCACGAGTTGAGAAACGACTTCAACAAACCATATAAGAAATCGGCCCGCATCGTGGGTGACGTCATCGGTAAGTACCACCCCCACGGCGACTCGGCCGTCTATGACGCCCTGGTCCGCATGGCCCAGGATTTTTCCATGCGCTACCAGCTCGTGGACGGCCAGGGAAACTTCGGATCGGTGGACGGCGATCCGCCCGCGGCGATGCGGTATACCGAAGTGCGCATGAACCGGATCGGCCATGAGTTCATGCGCGACATAGAAAAGGAAACGATTCCTTTTCAGCCCAACTACGACAATACGATTCTGGAACCGGTGGTCCTGCCGGCCCGCATCCCAAATCTGCTGCTCAACGGCTCGTCCGGGATCGCCGTGGGGATGGCCACCAACATTCCTCCCCACAACCTGAGAGAGCTGTGCGCCGGCCTCCTGGCCATGCTCGACGACCCCGACATCACGGTGCGGGACCTCATGCGTTACATTCCCGGTCCCGACTTTCCCACGGCCGGATTCATCTGCGGTTGCGTCGGGATCAAGGACGCCTACGAAACGGGGCGCGGCACGATCAAGATGAGAGCGCGCGTGGAAGTGGAAGAATCGGGCAGGCGAAACCACCTCATCATCACCGAGCTTCCCTACCAGGTGAACAAGGCCCGCCTTTTGGAGAGGATCGCCGAGCTTGTCAAGCAGAAGAAGATCGAGGGCATCCAGGACATCCGGGACGAATCCGACCGGGAAGGCATGCGCGTGGTTCTCACCCTGCGCCAGGGCGACGAGCCTCGAGTCATCGAGAACCAGCTCTACAAGCATACCGCCCTTGAGTCGAGCTTCGGGGTCATCATGCTCGCGGTGGTGGACAACAAGCCGGAGGTCTTGAACCTCAAGGGGGTTTTGAACAATTTTCTCGACTTCAGGCGCCTGGTGATCATCCGACGCACCCAGTATGAGCTCGCACAGGCCGAGAAGCGGGCGCATATCTTGGAGGGGCTGAAACGCGCGCTCGACCACCTGGACGAGGTCATCAGCCTGATCCGGGCCGCCAAGACGCCGCCCGAGGCGAAGCAGGGGCTCATGGAGCGGTTCGAGTTCAGCGACGTCCAGGCCCAGGCCATATTGGAAATGCGGCTGCAGCGCCTGACCGGGCTCGAGCGGGAAAAGATCATCGAGGAATACCAGGAGATCATCAAGGAAATCGAGCGACTGCGGCAGATCCTGTCGTCAGCGGCCCTGGTTGACCAGGTCATCCGCGAGGAAATCAAGGAGCTGACGGATCAATACGGGGACCTGCGCAAGACGGAGATTCTTGCGGAAGCCGGGGAACTGTGCATTGAGGACCTCATCGCCGCCGAAGAGATGGTCGTCACCATATCCCGGGCGGGATACATCAAGCGCACCCCCTTGTCCGTGTATCGCAGCCAGAGGCGGGGCGGGAAGGGCCGGACCGGCATGAGCACCAGGGAAGAGGACCTGGTCACTTCCCTTTTCACCGCTTCCACTCACGACTATCTGCTCGTCTTCACCAACCGGGGTCAGGTCTACTGGCTCAAAGTTTACGAAATCCCCGAAGTCGGGCCGTCGGCGCTCGGCAAGGCCATCGTGAACCTCCTGCCCGTTCAGAAGGACGAACGCATCCAGACCGTTCTTCCGGTCAAGGAATTCAAGGAAGGTTTTTTTGCCGTCATGGCCACCCGGAACGGCGTCATCAAGAAGACCGACCTTTCGGCCTATTCCAACCCGCGATCCACCGGGATCAGGGCTATCGTCCTGGACGATGACGACGAGTTGATTTCGGTGTGCGTCACGGACGGGAGCCACGACCTGTTCCTGATGAGCAGGGCGGGGAAATCGATCCGGGTAAACGAGCGGGAATTCCGCCCGCTGGGAAGGGTGAGCCGGGGTGTGCGCGGGATGAAACTGGACGGCAGCCGGATGGTGGGAATGGATGTCATCGAGGAGGGGAAGGCCATCCTGGTGATCACCGAGAAGGGTTTCGGAAAGCGGACCAACGCGGAAGAATACCGTTGCCAGAGCCGTGGAGGCAAAGGGGTCCTCAACATCCGGGTGACCGAACGCAACGGCAGCGTCGTCGGCTTCCGGCAGGTCGGAGAAGACGAACAGATACTCATGATCACCGATCACGGGCGCCTCATCAGGATGCCGGTGGCCCAGATCAGCAGGATCGGCCGCGTGACGCAAGGCGTGAAACTGATGAACCTCAACGAAGGAGAGAAGGTCGTGGATGTGGCCGTGCTTCCCGAATCGGAATCGGAATCCGAAGAGTCCAGGGAGAATGAGGAGAGCTGATGAAACCCGGGGGACCAATCGGAGTCGTGGGAGCGGGAAGCTGGGGCACGACCCTGGCGCAGGTGATCGCCGACAAGGGATTCGAAGTCGACCTTTGGGTCTTCGAACCGGAACTGTGCAAGACCATCCGCGAAACGCGTCAAAACGACCTGTACCTGCCGGGCGTGGTCCTCAGCGGGAGAATCAACGCCCATAACGATCTCGACCGCGTGGTGAAGAATCACGATCTGCTGATCATGGTCGTGCCGTCTCACGTGTATCGGAACGTCGCCACGGCCATGATTCCCTTTCTGAAGCCCGACGCCGTGGTGGTGAACGCCACGAAGGGGATCGAAAACGACACCCTGCTGACCATGTCCGGCATCTGGCGGGAGGTACTGCCTCCCGGTCTGCAGGTGCGGGTGCTGTGCCTGTCCGGGCCCTCTTTTGCCAGGGAGGTCGCGCGGAAAGTCCCGACCGCCGTCACCTTGGCGGGAGACGAACTGCAGACGGCGAAAGCCGTGCAGCACGTTATTTCAACGGGGTATTTTCGGATATACACGAGCCTTGACAAGATCGGCGTGGAAATCGCCGGAGCATCCAAGAACGTGATCGCTCTCGCGGCGGGCGTTTCCGACGGCATGTCCTTCGGGTACAACTCCCGCGCCGCCCTGATCACTCGAGGGCTGGCCGAGATCACCCGCCTCGGGGTCAAAATGGGTTCCAACCCGTTGACGTTCCTTGGCCTGGCCGGAATCGGCGACCTCCTGCTCACGTGCACCGGCGATCTGAGCCGCAACCGCACGGTGGGGATCCAGCTTGGCCAGGGCCGCAGGATCAAGGACATCCTCGCCGAAATGCGCATGGTCGCCGAAGGCGTGAAGACGGCAAAATCCATCCATTTCCTGGCCCGGCGCATCGGGGTGGAAATGCCCATTTGCGAGCAGGTCTACCGCGTGATCTACGAAGACAAGGATCCCCGGGTCGTGGTCCGGGAGCTCATGGAAAGAGACCTCAAACACGAGCTTGAGCTCGGTCACTGACAGGTGAGCGCCGCTCCGCCGTCTTTCAACCCCGCGGACACCGAGGAGAAATACGCCGGATCGAGCGTCTTGATGAAGATGGCCTACGGAATGAAGTACATGTTGGCCACGCAGTGCTCGAAGCCGCACGCAACGAAGGCCGAGATCGGATCCCCGCCGCAACCGTTCTCGTACGGCTGCCGCCCGCTCGAGGCCCAAGACATCCCGACGCCCGGGCGGCGAGGCTTCAGCTTCTCGGCAGGCTGCCTTCGAAAAGGACGCATACCGGATCACCGCTCAACCGGCATGCATTTCCCATATCCCTGCATCCGGGTCAGGCCGCCGTCCCGGGCCAACCCCTCGATTTGAGCATGGAACCGTTGTTTGAGATCACGAGGGATTCGCACCAGGGAAGGCTATTGACGAGACCGACGCCGTCGGCGGGGGGCATCACGAAAACCGCCGTTGCCAGAGCGTCGGATTCCATGGTGGTCCTGGCCATGACGGATACGCTCGTCGCAAAGGCCGGTGAATGCCCGTTTTTGGGGTCGACGATGTGATGGAACATCTTTTCCCGGTCGAAAAAGACCTCGTAATTGCCCGAAGTGGCAATCGTTGCATCCCGCACCTTGATGACCTGGGGGTACTGACTTCTCTTTCCCGGGTCTTGCACCGCGACGGTCCACGGCTTCCTGCCGGCTTCCCCCCGGGTTCTGATTTCGCCGCCGGCATTGATGAGAAAGTTGGAAATCCCGTGCCGCTCAATCGCTTCAGCGGCTTTGTCCACGATATAGCCTTTGGCGATTCCATCCAGCGTGACGGCCATTCCACTCTCGCGGAAAGAGATCGAGCGGCCTTTCAAGTCGATCTTGTCGGAACCCACGAGCGTCAGCAGAGCCCGTATCTCACTCTCTTCGGGGAAGACGGGATTCTCCCCTCCCATCTTCTTTTGGAATAGATCGATCACGGGTGCGACCGTGCAGTCGAAACAGCCGTTGCAGAGCGCGTGATAATGAAGAGCGCTTTGGACCACCTCGATCAGCTCTTCGGGCGCGTCTTTGAGAAACCCCTCCCGGTTCAGCCCGGCCAGCGGGGTGGCGGGGTCGAACCGGTTCATCAGGGCGACCAGCCGGTCGATTTCCCGGTTTGCGGCCGCGATGGCTTCCTCGGCCCGATCCTTCGATTCGTGGATCAAGGTCATCGAGACAAAAGTCCCGATCCCGAGCCTTGTCCTGGAAACCTTGTGCATCTTGCCGTTGAACCGGACGGTTTCGGCCCAGGGGGATATGATGGCGGCCGAGGCGACTCCGAGGCCGAGCAGACCGGACATCTTCAGAAATGAGCGCCTGTTCAAGAACCGTTGTTTGAAAGGGAAACGATCTTCCGCCTGCATTTGACGCCTCCACTGGAAGTTATGGAATTCGGAATATGATGGAGCCAACAAAATAACCCGCTCCAGGAGCCGATGAGATGCCGGCCCCCGGGGGGCTTAACCCGCGGCCTTGACAAGGCTCTCCGTTGCCGATGACGATGCGTAGCGGCGCAGAATCTTCCTGGGGCATTTTTCAGCGCACACTTCGCCGCATCCCGGGCCGTACCCGGCGCATTTGCCGTGGTCGATGACCAACACATCGTTGTCCACGGCGATTGCCCCCGCCGGGCAGGCCTTGATGCACATTCTGCAGGAAATGCATCCCGCGTCGCACACTTCCTTTACCATCTTGCCGGAACCCCGCGTGCTGCAGTGCACGACGACCCTGGCCTTTGCGGGGATCAATTCCAGGCTGCTCTTGGGACAGATCTTGACGCAGACCCCGCAGCCGACGCACAGCCCGGTGTCGATACGCGGCAGCCCGCCCACCATCGCGATGGCGCTGAACGGGCAGTTTTTCGCGCATTCCCCGAGCCCGATGCAGGCGAACAAACAGCTCTGAGGGCCGCCGAAGGCGAGGTTGGCGCCCGAACAGGAGCCGTGACCGATGTAGCGGTACTTCTCGGATACCTTTCCTTCGACCCTTGCGCACCGCAGGAAGGCCACCATGTTTTCCACGGATCCGAGCTTTTTGCCCGTCATCTCCGCCACCGCTTCCGCCACCGCGGCCTTGCCCGGAAAGCAGAGATTCGGTGGAACGTCCGGATCGTTCACCACGGCTTCCGCGTAACCCTCGCAGCCGGCGTAGCCGCAACCCCCGCACTGTGCGCCGGCGAGAACCTCGAGAACTTCCTCCACCTTGGGATTGGCTTCAACCGCAAACTTGTGGGCCGCAAGAGCAAGCCCGATTCCGAAGAACAGGCCGATGCATCCGAGCAGGGCAAGGCCGCCGAGGGCCAGTTTGATCAAGGCGGGGTCCATATGCGCTCCTTATGTGTTCAGAAAATCGACATGCCCGAAAAGCCCATGAAGGCCAGGGCAAAAAGCCCTCCGAGCACGAACGCGATGGGCAACCCCCGGAACGTGGGCGGCACATCCGCCAGCTCCAGCCTCTCCCTTACCGACGACATCAGGAACAGGGCGATGAAGAACCCGACCCCCGCTCCGATGGCCAGTGCGAGGCTCTCGAGCGCGTTGTATTCGTTGTCCGCAAGAAGGAGCGGCACCGCGATGATCACGCAGTTGGCGATCACCAGCACGAGGTACACTCCGAATGCCTTGAAAAGAGCCGGGTTCACCTTTCTCAGAATGGTGTCCACCGCCTGGACGGACAGGGACACCATGCCGATGAACACCACGATTTGCAGAAAATTGAGGCTGAACGGCTTCAGGATGAACTGGTAGAGCGCCCACGACATCATGGCGCTCACCACCATCACGATGGTGAAAGTCACTCCCATGCCGACGGCGGTGGATTTGCGCTTGGATGTGCCGAAAAAAACGCACAGGCCGAGATACTTGGTGAATACGAAGTTGTTGATGATCATGGCACCGATCAGGATTGAAAAGACATAGCCCGCGTAGAGCTTCTTGACGCTCACCAGGGCGTCCCCCACGGGTTTCCCCTCGGATCGGATTCCGGTGACGGCCAGGACGTGCGGCTGTTTCTGGTTCAAATCCTCATCGAAGACGAGCGTGAGCGTTGTCCGGTCGGCGGAGAGACCGGTGCGGACGATCTTGAGCGGAATATCCGGATCGGTCTTTTCATAGATTCTGAAGTTTGCCGCAGTCGAGGCCCATCCCTCCTCGACGGGGCCGGCAAACGAGACGACGATCTCCCGGGCTCCCTTGAAAGCCGTCTTCTTGATGAACGAATGCTCCGTCTCGCAGCCGCACAACAGGATCAGTCCCAGCAGGGCCGCGGCAATGCCCGGAAAGAAAAGAGAGCGTTTCGGCGTGATCATCGGTTTTTCGCCTTCCTTCGATTGTAGACGAGCTCAACGTAGTTGAAGATGGCCATCATGATCCCCACGCAGAAGAAGCCGGCGGCGGGCAGCGCAAAGAACAGAAGGGGCTGGAAGCCGAGGACGTCGAACCCCAGGAGGGTGCCCTGGCCGAGGAGCTCGCGGACGAACCCTATGCTCACCATGCCGAACATGAAGCCCAGCCCCATGCCCAGCGCGTCCCAGAAGGACGGGCTTACGGCGTTCCTGCAGGCGAATGTCTCGAGCCGCATGGTGATTATGGCGAAAGCGACGATGAGCTTGACGAAGATGCCCATCTGCTTGTATGCCCCCGGCACATAGGCCGCGAGCACCAGGTCGATCACCGTCACCCAGGTGGCGATGGTGAGCGTGTAGGTGGGGATGCGGATCCTGGGGTGGATGAAATTCTTGACGGCCGCGATGGTGCAGCTCGAAAACACCTGGACGAAAAGGACCGCAACCCCCAGCAGCAGCCCGTTCATTATGGTTGTGCTGATTCCGACCGCAGGGCACATGGAAAGCGCAAGGCGGAAGATGGGGTTCTCGTTCAAGATGCCGTCGAGCACCAATTGAGAGCTGGTCTTGGTTGTGGCGGGCACGGTTTCACTCCTGAGCTGATGGATCGCCAAAACAAGCGAACAAGCCGATTGACACCCTGGCGGCTCAGAACGTCACGGGAACCTTCTGAGCCGTGATGACCCGGTCCAGGGCCTGCACGCGGTAGGAGAACTTCTTCACCATGTTCCCGACCCCGGTGGTCACCGATTTGCTCGAAATCGTCGCGCCCGTGAGCGCGTAGATATCGTGATCGCGGTATTTCTTATTGATCCGGTCGACGTCTTCCGGGGAGATGGAAGCGCCGGTCCATTTCTCCCTTTCGAGAGCCTTTCTGAATTCATCGGGCAAAGGCTCCTTGACGACCCCGAGTGTCTTCAGCCTCTCAAAGGGCTTGCCGACGAACTGGTTCTTGAAGTACTCCTTCGTAATTTCCGCTCCGAGCCCCGGGTCTTCCTCGTGTTCCATGATTTCGAGCCCCACTATGTTGAAAGCCGGATCGAGAGCGAGCATCACCTTGATGAAAGTCTTGAACCCGGGGAATCTACCGGGCAAAAGATACGCCGACCTGCCGGATCCGACCGTTGCGATGATGGTGGAATCCGAGTAGGAGAATGTCTTCGGCGCCTCCAACAGACGCTTCAGTACTTTATCCCTGGCCGCCGCCTCGATCGCGGATTCCGGGTCGAGGGGAGCCTCCAATCGTTTGACGAACTCGCCCTCGACGGTGACGAGCAGCAACTCGTGGGATTCTTCCCGTTCCTTGCGAACCGGAACCAGGTATCCCAGAAAAAGCCGGCCCCGGTCTTCGATGATGTAACGGTAGATCGTGTGCAGTTTGAGATCGGAGGGTGCATCGTTGTGCCTGCCGTAACCGATGAGTCCGAGCATGGTCTGCCGTTCGTTGAGATGTTCGTTGTGTTTCTTGGCGTTGTAGGTGAACGCGAACACCGAGCCCATGACGAACGCGGCCACCAAACAGGTGATCGTCAGCTTGATGGTGATTCTCAGGATTTCTTTCATGTCGTTGCACCTTTCGGAGGAGCGAACCGCTTTGGCTTGAACCATCCTTCGAGTGCGGGGCTCAGAGGGTTCATCAACAGGATGGCGTAGCAGACTCCTTCCGGATATCCGCCCTTCAGGCGGATGAGAACCGTCAGAGCGCCGACGCCCGCCCCGAAGACGAGCTTTGCGGCATTCCCGTTCGGAGAAGTGACGTAGTCGGTGGCCATGAAAAATGCGCCCAGGATCACGCCACCCGATAGTACGGCGAGGACGGGATCGCCCGTGAAGAGCTTCTCCCCGCCGAAAACCCACGAGAAGAATCCGACGGACAGCACCGTCGCCACGGGAATATGCCAGGAGATGTATCGTCTGAGCATGAGATAGAGCCCCCCGAGAGTGAGGAGCAGCGCGGAAGTCTCCCCGATGCATCCGGGCCTCCAGCCCACAAAGAAATCCCAGTACAGGGTGGAAGGCGCTCCAAACCGCTCGATGACCGCATTCATGCCGTAGTGCTTGAGCACGTAGAGCGGCGTGGCGGTGGATACGGCGTCGATCCCTCCAAGAGACCCGAATACGGCCGCATCGTGAATCGGGGCCAGCCAGGCCGAGGTCATGGCCACCGGGAATGTGGCGACGAGGAATGCGCGGCCGATGAGGGCGGGGTTGAAGATGTTGAACCCGATGCCCCCGAGAAGGTGTTTGGCCACATAAATCGCCATGATCGCTCCCGGAATGGGCATCCAGAGCGGGACTCCGGGAGGAATGCAAAAAGCCAGCAAAAGCCCCGTGATCACCGCGCTGCCGTCCCTCACGGTGACGGGGCGCTTGAGCAGCTTCTGAGTGGCGGCTTCAACGGCGACACAGCTTGCCGTGCTGATCGCCGCTATGATGAGGGCTCGAAGGCCGAAAACGAACACGGAAAGGATGAGCGAAGGAATGAGACAAGCTACCACCGTCCACATGATTTTCTCGACGGATTCGGTGCTCTTGAGATGCGGAGAGATCGAAACCGACCAGGCCGGCGGGATCATTTTCACATCGAGTTTTTGTTCGGCTTGAGTTTCGATGACCGGACTCCTTTATCTGTCTTGGAAAATGAGAGCGACGTCACTTTCTGGCTTTCGCCTTGGCAAGACGCGTGAACTGGACCAGAGGCCGTTTCGCCGGGCAGACGAAGGCGCAGGCCCCGCATTCAAAACACTCGAAAACCCCGAACTGGGCGGTGTCCCGGGCCCGCCCCGCCTCCACGTATATTCCCACCTCGTTGGGGGACAGCCCCATGGAACAGACTTCGACGCATTTCCCGCACCTGATGCACGGTCCGTGCGGTCTGGAGTCGATCTCGTCATCGGAAAGGAAAAGCACCCCGGACGTGGTCTTCATGACGGGCAGGTCGGTGGTGGGGATGGAAAAGCCCATCATCGGCCCGCCCACGACGATCCTGGCCAGATTGTCCATGGTGCCCCCGAGGAAGGTCACGATGTCGCTGAGCCTGGTGCCGATCCGGACCATGAGGTTGGCGGGCCTGGCGATGGCTCGCCCTGAAATCGTCACGACCCTCTCGTAGAGGGGTTTTTCCAAAACCACCGCGTCATGGATGGTCTTGGCCGTGCCGACGTTGATGACCATCACCCCGACGTCGAACGGCAGCCCGGGATAAGGGACCCGCCTGCCGGTGATCGTCTGGATGAGCTGCTTCTCGGACCCCTGGGGATATTTCACCATGAGGGGATTGACGCTGATCTTGCAGTCCGGGGCCGTGCTTTCGGCCGCTGCCCTGCTCAGAACCCAGATGGCTTCCTGCTTGTTGTTCTCAATCCCGATGTGACACTCTTTGATTCCCAGTATCCGGAGAATGATCCGAGCGCCAGTCAGTATTTCATGAGGGAATTCGATCATGGTGCGGTTGTCGCAGTTGAGGTACGGCTCGCACTCGGCCGCGTTTAGGATCAGCTTGTCCAGCCGGGTCCCGGGCGGGGGCGAGAGCTTGAGATGCGTGGGGAATCCGGCCCCGCCGAGGCCGACCAACCCCGCATTTCTTATTTTTTCAAGAAGTTCCTCGGGCGAAAAGTGCTCCCACTCGGAAGGCGTGAAGACTTTCGGCTCCGCTTGCGGGTCCCTGCGGATGGTCACGCTCGGCGCCTCCACTCTGACCGGGTGGGGTGAAGCGCCGATGCTCTTTACTGTGCCGCTGACGCTTGAATGCACACTCGCGCCAAGCCCGGCGTCGACGACTCCGATCGTCTCGCCTTCGATCACCGTTGCTTTTTTGTCGACAAGAACCCTGCAGGGAGAACCGAAGTGTTGAAGAAGGAGAATATCCACTTCTTCGGGGGGCGGCATCGCTTCTATGGGCAGATGCTCGGTGAGTTCCTTTGATTCGCGGGGGTGTATGCCCCCTTTGGAGAAAGTCGGAGACGATTTGCTCATGTCAGCCCCCAGGTTGCAGTTGTATCGCCGATCCTTTGAAAACGGCAAAGCCACAGGAGGTCGCCGGCCTGTGGACGATGGAATGGACAATGGCTGGGGGGGGACAAATTCTTGAACGCAATGGCAACGAACGGCATGCGCCCACGACGCGATGCCGGGCGAGGACCATCCGGAAAACCGAAAACCGTCTCAATTTCCGTGACGCATCAAGCGACACGATCGCAACGGGAACGGCATAACCGAATTCTGCGGCATGTTGCACCACAAACCGGCCGGACACCCGGCGGAGACTCCGTGCACAACTTCGCTGCGTGGTGAATTGCCTGGAGACCTTCCGGCTCCGTTCTCACATGCGTGTCAATCCAAAAGCATGTGCGCTCTTGTTCGATCACCCCCCTTCCCGACAACCGATGTACAATTTTTACATTGAGAATGTCTATGCATGCTATCGGTCTGTGTGCATGTTGTCAAGGATTATTGCCAATGAAAACAAATGGGGTTATTGTGCGGCGCTTCGAACAATCGCCGGTACCGAAAGCACCGCGGCGATCCGGGGGCGAGGCTTTTCATCGCGCGAAAACGGGTGCCGCGGAGCTTTCGGCGGACCCGCGGGCGGGGAACCGAATCCGGAAACCCGAAAGGCCGGCCAGCCCCCCTTTCGGGTCTGCGCCGGCCTTCTTGGCTCAGCTTGGATTCACGTGTGCAGATCGGTCTCCAACGGCCGGGCTTTTCGCCCTTCGCGGCAAGGAACGCGCGCCCCGGGACTCCAGGTCAAGCGGGTCTTGAGCGTGAAAAACCCCACTTGAGGGAATGGACGTAATGTTGTATTATCTTTCACGTTCAATGTTCGTTGAGACCACGCGTCTTTCGAATCCGCCGAAGTTCGCATCCCTGCGCCGATGCGCTCCGTTCGCCCGGAACGCTCCGAACCTGCATCCGCACACGGTTTGCTCCGGTCACTGCCGCAAGTCGGATTTCATCGAGAAGTCGCCCTCGAGGGAACCGGTTTCCATTCATGAAGGAGCCCGGCCCGAGAGGAGTTCGCCTGCATTCGGGCGCCATTGTCTTGCGGGCGAACTTGTGAAGGAAGGGGCGTTTGCCCCTTTGATTCGACAATAGTTTGCTTTTATTGGATGTTTTGCGCATTTTGCATCATCGGGAACCTACTTCGTTCCAATTTTCTCTTGACATAAATGATGATGTTGACATAGGCTGCATATGACTTTTCCATGCTGTTTGTTAGCTGAAGTTAAATCGCTCATCCTCATCCACGGGCGGAATCGCGATGAAGAGCCAACCTCTTCAGAATCGTGCACGATGCGGGTGTTTCTCGTGTCGTGTAAATTTTCACATAGTTGCCATCCATTTGAAACCTTCAGCGTACGGATAATCCTTCCTTGCACAACCCGGGTCCGGGTGACTCCGGAGAATCGAACGCACCGTAGCGGCGAGGTCGACCAACGCCTGCGGTGTCTGCTGTTTCCGGTCGCCCGATGAGAAAGCCGAAGCTCCCGTTTGGGGGGTGCCCAAAGAAACCTTATGCTTCGGCAGCGACCTGAAAAAAGAATGGCGTCAGTGGTTTTTGTGAATTGATTCACTAAAGAAAGGAGGAAGTGGGAATGAAAGACAAGCTGCAACGGATCTTTACGCGCCACGACCGGAAGCGTGACGCGCTGATCCCGGTCCTGCAGGACATCCAGGGAGAATTCGGCTACTTGCCGCCGCATGCGATGCAGGCGGCCGCCAGGCACTGCCGCACCTCCGCCGTGGAAGTCTATGGCGTGTCCACCTTTTACGCCCAGTTCAAGTTCAGTCCGGTCGGCAGGCATACGGTGACGGTTTGCCAGGGAACCGCGTGCCACGTCATGGGAGGGCACCGGATCCTCGAGGAGTGCAAGTCTCAACTCGGAGTGCAGCCCGGGCAAACGACTCCCGACGGGATGTTCACGCTGGAGACGGTGGCCTGCATTGGTGCGTGTGCTCTGTCGCCGGCGGTGGTGGTCGACAAGGATACCTACGGCAGAATGAAACCCGAACGAATCACGGAGATCTTGAATGCAGCCACAAGCAAGTAAGAAAAAAAAGCCGGCAAAGGAACGTCAGGTTCTCGTCTGCCGCGGGACCGGATGCGAATCCCAGAAGGCGAAAATCCTATTCGACAACCTGGAACACGAGCTGAAGATGCTCGGGCTCGACGACGACATCGAGGTGAAGTTCACGGGATGCCATGGATTCTGCCAGCAGGGGCCGACGGTCATTGTCATGCCCGCGGGAACCTTCTACTGCAACGTTCAACCCGAAGACGCCGATGAGATCGTCAAGATCGACATCAAGGACGGCGGCAAAGTCGAGCGGCTTCTGTTCATCGACCCGAAGACCAAGGAGCGGGTGCTCAGCTACAAGGACATGAAGTTTTTCAGCCCGCAGCGGCGCATCGTGCTCAAGAACTGCGGGTTCATCAACCCGGAGGACATCGACGACTACATTGCGGTGGGCGGCTACCAGGGCATCCAAAAGGCGCTGGGCGGCTCCCGGATGGACGTGATCAACGAGATCAAGAAATCCGGGCTGAGGGGCCGCGGGGGCGGAGGTTTTCCCACGGGGATGAAGTGGGAGTTCTGCCACAATTCTCCGGGCGACCAGAAGTATCTGATCTGCAACGCCGACGAGGGGGATCCGGGCGCCTTCATGGACCGCGCGGTGCTCGAGGGCGATCCGCACGCGGTGCTCGAGGGAATGATGATCGCGGCGTACGCCATCGGCGCGAGCAAGGCCTACATATACTGCCGGGCGGAATACCCGATGGCCTACGAGCGTTCGATGATCGCCATCGATCAGGCGACCAAGCGGGGTTTTCTGGGCAAGAAGATTTTCGGTTCGGACATGGATTTCGAGATCAAGCTCAAGCTCGGCGCGGGTGCGTTCGTATGCGGCGAGGAGACGGCCCTGATGGCCTCCATCGAGGGCAAGCGCGGCATGCCCATGCCCCGCCCGCCTTTTCCCGCCGTGAAGGGGCTCTTCGGCAAGCCGACCAACATCAACAACGTGGAGACGTTCGGCAACATCGCGACGATCATGACCAAGGGCGGCGACTGGTTCGCCAGCGTCGGCACGGAAAAGAGCAAGGGCACGAAGGTGTTCGCCCTGGCGGGGAAGATCTCGTACAGCGGTCTGGTGGAAATCCCGATGGGCACGCCGCTTCGGGAGATCATCGATGAAATCGGCGGCGGCATTCCCAACAAGCGCAAGTTCAAGGCGGCGCAGACGGGCGGTCCTTCGGGAGGATGTATTCCTTCGGAGCATTTCGACATCCCGATGGACTACGAAAACCTGACCCAGGTGGGGTCGATCATGGGTTCGGGCGGCTTGATCGTGACCGATGAGACGACCTGCATGGTGGACATGGCGAAGTTCTTCCTGGGGTTCACCCAGAAGGAATCCTGCGGCAAGTGCGTACCCTGCCGGCTCGGGACGAAGAAGATGCTGGAAGTGCTGGGCGACATTTCGAAGGGCAAGGCCACCATGGAAGACCTGGAACAGCTCCTGGAGCTGGCTCAGGACGTCAAGGGCGGGTCGCTGTGCGGCCTGGGCCAGACGGCGCCCAACCCGGTGCTCTCCACGGTCCGGTACTTCCGGGATGAATACGAAGCCCACATTCTGCGCAAGGAGTGCCCGGCGCGTGTTTGCGTGGACCTGATCAAGTTCGAGGTCAACGAGGAGAATTGCCAGAAATGCGGACTGTGCTTCAAGGCCTGCCCGGCGGGAGCAGTCTCGTGGGAGAAGAAGCAGACGGCCAAGATCGATGTGTCCAAGTGCATCAAGTGCCGCTCCTGCATCCTGGCCTGTCGTTTCAATGCAATCGACTGATCGTCTTCAGAGCGGACGAAAAGTCGTTGGGAACGGGTTCATAAAGCTGAGAAGAAAGAGCATTCAGTCGTAAAGCTGATTCCTTAAAACACAGAGAGAGGAACAATGGACAACAACATCATTACCCTGAAGGTGAACGGACAGAGCGTTCGGGGGAAGAAGGGGCAGACGGTGCTGGAGATCTGCAGGGAGAATGGTATACACATCCCCACGCTGTGCTACCACCCCAAGATGCCCCCGTACGGCGGATGCCGGCTCTGTATCGTGGAAATCGAGAACATGCGCGGCCTGCCGCCTTCCTGTACCACCCCCGCGGTGGACGGGATGTCGGTGCATACGCACACGGACAAGGTGATGGGCGTGCGCAAAACCGTGCTCGAACTGCTCCTGGCCTACGGAAATCACAATTGCCTGCTCTGCGAACAGACGGGCAACTGTGAGCTGCAGGACCTGGTGTACGAGCACGGGATCGACCATGTGCGGTTCAAATCGGATTTCGTGCCGCAGCCCCTCGACGACGCCAACGCCATGATCATCAGGGACCAGAACAAGTGCGTCCTGTGCGGGCGTTGCGTTCGGGGGTGCCTCGAAGTCCAGGTGAACGGGGTGATCGACATCGCCATGCGCGGTTCCGACTCGTTCATCACCACGTTCGACAACACGGAGCTCAAAGAGTCCAATTGCGTGTTCTGCGGAGAATGCGTGGCTTCGTGTCCCACGGGGGCGCTGACTTACAAGCAGGCCAGGTTCAAGGGCCGCCCCTGGGATCTGAAGAAGGTGGTCACCACCTGCACCTACTGCGGAGTCGGGTGTCAGGTCGAGCTGAACGTGAAAGACAACAAGGTCGTCAAGACGACGTCGAGCTTCGACATTCCCGGACCGAACCGCGGCAGCCTGTGTGTCAAGGGTCGGTTCGGGAATGATTTCATCGATTCCCCGGACCGGCTCAAGACCCCGCTCATCAAGGAAAACGGCGGGTTCCGCGAGGCTTCCTGGGATGAGGCGCTGGGCCTGGTGGCCAAGCGGCTAGGCGAAATCAAGGCGAAATCCGGGCCGGATGCGGTGGCGTTCTTCTCTTCCGCCCGGTGCACCAATGAAGAAAATTACCTCTTGAACAAGTTTGCGCGCGCGGTGATCGGGACCAACAACATCGATCACTGCGCAAGACTCTGACACTCCTCGACGGTGGTCGGTCTGGCCGCCGCATTCGGAAGTGGTGCAATGACCAATTCCATTGAGGAGTTCGAGAATACGGACCTCATCCTTGTCACCGGGTCCAACACCAAGGAAATGCACCCGGTGATTTCGTCGTACATGAAACGTGGAGTCAAGAAAGGAAAGACCAAGCTCATCGTCGTGGACCCGAGAAAGACGGAACTGGCGGAATTCGCCGAAGTGTGGCTGCGCCAGAAACCGGGGACCGACGTGGCCTGGCTGAACGGAATGATGAACGTCATCATCGCCGAGGGTCTCTACGACAAGGAATACGTGGCGAATCGCACCGAGGGTTTCGAGGAGCTCAAGAAAGCGGTAGCCGCCTATACCCCGGAACGGGTCGAGGAGATTTCCGGCATTCCCAAAGACGATCTTATCGCGGCCGCGCGTCTCTATGCGAAAGCTCCGGCGGCCTCGATCGCCTACGCCATGGGGATCACCCAGCACATCAACGGCACCGAGGCGGTCAAGAGTGTCGCCAACCTGGCGATGCTCTGCGGCAACATCGGGATCGAGGGCGGGGGAGTGAACCCCTTGCGTGGGCAGAACAACGTGCAGGGCGCCTGCGACATGGGAGCGCTGCCCAATGTGTTCCCGGCGTACCAGACAGTCACGTCGCCCGAAATTCGCGAGAAGTTCGCCAAGGCCTGGGGTGTGAAAGACCTCCCCGCCAAGGCCGGGCTGACGATCGTGGAGGCAGTGAATGCGGCCTCGGAAGGAAAGCTCAAGGCACTTTTCGTGATGGGCGAGAATCCCATGGTGAGTGATCCGGATCTTCACCATGTGAAAGACGGCCTGACGAAGCTGGATTTTCTGGTGGTGCAGGACATTTTCCTCACCGAAACGGCGGCGTTGGCCGATGTCGTGCTGCCCGCAGCATGCTTTGCCGAAAAGGAAGGCACGTTTTCCAATACCGAACGCCGGGTGCAACTGGTGCGCAAGGCGGTCGATCCGCCTGGAGATGCGCTTCCCGACTGGCAAATCATTTGCGGTATTTCAAAGCGAATGGGTTATCCGATGGATTATCCCGATGCGGAGGCCGTGTTCGACGAGATCACCAAGGTCACGCCGTCCTATGCCGGAATGGATTATCATCGGCTGGCCAACGGCGGGCTGCAATGGCCCTGTCCCACCAAGGAGCATCCGGGAACGAAGGTCCTGCACAAAGACAAGTTTGTCAGGGGGAAAGGACTGTTCAGCGCCATTGAATGGATTCCTCCCGCCGAATCCCCGGATGCGGAGTATCCCTTCATGCTGATCACCGGCAGGGTGCTCTACCAGTATCACACCGGGACCATGACCAGGAAGTCGATCGGGTTGAACGAGCGTTATCCCGAATGTCTTATCGAGATCAACTCACGGGACGCCGCGAACATGGGCATCCAGGACATGGACGATATCCGGTTGGTAACCCGCCGTGGTTCCATAACGGCCAAGGCAAAAATCGCCGACGTTGTCGAAAAGGGAATGGTATTCGTTCCGTTCCATTTTGCCGAAGCGGCGGCAAACAACCTGACGATTGCAGCGCTCGATCCGCTGGCCAAGATCCCGGAGTACAAGGTCTGCGCGGTAAGGGTGGAGAAGGCGGCCGGTTGAGAGTCGTCGGGTTTTGTGTTTCTCAGTGACGTAGTGGCATTACTTTCCAACTCATTTTCGTAAGGAGGAATTTCCATGAGTACCAGCCCACCGTCGTTTGATGCTCTTATGCCCAAGGATATGGCCATCAAGGCCGAGAACATAGGGATCGCCAAGGCGGGCCTGGGGGCTTACCGGATGTTCGCCCTGGCCATCCTCGCCGGGGCCTTCATCGCCATGGGCGCCAACTACGCCACCACGGTCTGGGCCGGCCTGGGCAAGATCGTGGTCAACGCGGGAAAGGATGTGGCCTTCACCACGGGATTTCCCTACGGCTTGCAGCGTCTCCTGGGGGGCATCGTGTTCTCCACGGGTCTGATCATGGTCGTCGTCGGTGGGTCGGAACTTTTCACCGGCAACTGCCTGATCCCCATGGCCTGGGCCGATAAGAAAGTCACCACCAGCGCCATGTTGAGGAACTGGGTCATCGTCTACATCGGCAATTTCGTCGGTTCCGTGCTGACGGCATACCTGGTGTTTCTCGGGAAGCAGCACACCTTCGGCGGCGGTGCTGTGGGAGTGGCCGCACTGAACATCGGGATCGCCAAGAACAGCCTGGGGTTCATCCAGTGCGTCACGCTGGCCATCTTCTGTAACGCGTTGGTGTGTATGGCCGTGTGGCTGTGCTTTAGCGCACGGAGCACCACGGACAAGATCTTGTCGATCATTCCTCCGATTTCGGCCTTCGTTGCGTGCGGCTTCGAGCACTGCGTGGCCAACATGTACTTCATTCCGTCGGCCATCTTCATCAAGACGCTCGATCCGACGTATTTCGCCTCGGTGTCCGCGGGGTTGAAAGACGGCGGAGCGGCGCTCACCTGGGGAACGTTCCTGGCCAACAACCTGCTGCCCGCGACCATCGGAAACATCATCGGCGGTGCGCTCATGGTGGGCGGCATGTACTGGTTCATCTACCTGCGGCCGACCTGGAGCGGTTCCACGGGCGGCGTGCCTTTGACGAGCCAGCAGAAGAAGTAACTGACCAACGGGGGAAGGGGCGGTCCCCAAAGGCCGCTTCTCCCCCGCAACAACACCCAAACCTCAGTCACTCCGGTGAGATTACCCGGCTTTCGTGCCGAAGGTGCTCACCTCTGCACCCCTGGCGTCGGAGGGGTCCCCACGCCAGGGGTTGATCCGCCCGCGGCGCGTTCGTGCCGAAGTCCGAAGACCTGCCCGCCCGTTCTTCGTCAGTGCGACCCCGGCCTCCTGAAAGCATATGTAAAGTCCGACCTCGTTGCACGCGTCCGGATATGGAGACCGTTGCCGGAAGCTGCGTGCAAGGAGCCATGACCTCGCACACAGTCTCCGTCTTGCTCGCAAGCTCGATGTCACTCGCCGTGAGCCTGTTGTTGCGAGGCGTTCCCGAACTTTTCAAGGGCCTCTCTCAGCCTGGTCAGAAGGTGAGGAAGAATGACGTCGATCACGTCCAGCGCCTTGTTCACTGCGTCGTTTGCTTCTTCTTCCGTGTTGTACTTGTATGCTGATTGGGTATTCGAGAACAAAATGGAAGGGTTAAAGTAAAATCTTGGATAGTCTATTCCTATCATGAATTCCAGGCATTTTCGCCTGATATCTTTGTCCACAACCAGATATATTCTGTTGCCGTCAAAAATATTCATCGCAAACGGCATAATTTCAGGCATATTTTTTATTTTCCCATATTTGAAATCCGGAAATCTTTCCTTTACTACTTTTCTGATAATTCGATTGATTTTGATGCCTTTTGCAGTTGCATATTCCGGTATGTCTGTGGAATTGAGTCGTTTGCACTCCTTCTGAATTATCCATTCTTTAAATACCTTTTCAGTTTCCAGGTGTTCAGAATAGATGGATTCAAACGATTTTGATCCTCCAATGATGGTGTTCTTGATTTCCCATCTGGCGGAGTCGATCAGCATCAACAAAATTCTTTGCTTCATTGAGCTTTCAATTTCATCTGAATACTCGATATACTTGCCGTGTAAATTGGATAGGACCTCCGGCTGGAACTCCACCCGGTCAAATGGCGGCACCCGCCTGATGATAGACTCCGCCAAGTCACCGAGTGTGCGCGTCAGTTGGTATCTTGTCCTTTTTTCTCTGTCGTCCATGGGCGAAATCCTCATGTTCGGTGCCAGGCAAAATAGTGGTGCCCGAGTGCGTGGGAGAAGGCCATGAGCCGTTATAACAATGCGACCTCGCTTCGGCGTTGGGCTCCGGTGCGGGCCCCCTTTTCAAGTCGGATGACCCGGTGTCGCAACGGATCGATCCACATGAGCGGCACAGCCGATCCGGAAGGCAAACCCGGGTTGGGAAACCGGCGCCGGCAGGATAGGGTCCGCTTCAAGGGATGCGTCTCAGGGGGAGCCACCCACAGAACTGCGAACGCAAGCCGAAGCGTGCTTCATCGAGCCTACTCCGGCAGGCGCACGAGCGCCGGGCAATGAGCCGGCGCCGATTCGCTCTTCGTGTCGCGGTGACGCTGCCGCCGCCCGAAAAGCCACTCAAGGTGCTCCGAGAAACGCCGGAAGCCGGTATGCGCCGAGCACCGGGCGAAATTTCGCAGAGCCGCCTGAACGGCATCAAACCATCGTTTCATTCCCATATGTCAAGGATAGTCGCCTGCAGCCGTTCGAGCCGTCGTGCCGGGGAAAACATGCCGCTGAAGGACGAACCGATCCTTTCCGCGCGATTCGATTGCCTATTATTGTATCGCCACGATAAGGCAATCACATAAAAGAATAAAGAAAATGGGCTTCCTCGATGAGGACGCGGCGAAGTTCCGAAGCTTGTGACCGGACGAAATGCGTCGAATCCGTGGAACTCGGGAGGGGCCGGCGGCCTCGGAACGGCATGACGGTCGGGGAATCAACCTTGGAGTGCCGCCCGCACGGGATGGAGGTCGATCGCTTTTATGGAGCCTTGTGAGTCCCGCGGCACACGACGGTACCTCCGGAATGAAGAAAAGAGGCTCACCCGGGTCGTCGCAACCGGCGGTTAGAGCTTGTGCCCATGGGGCAACATTGATAGAATTAAACGGTAAATGAGTGTCCGACCCGGCCCGTTTCACACTCGATCTTCAACCCGCATCCTCTGCCCGGGACACATCCGGCTTATCTGGAGTGCCTTATGGGAAAGCGTGAAGGGAACAGTACCGGCCCCGTCGGGGAGAATCACGCCGAGTCCGCGCAGCAGGAATCGCTGCTGAACATCCGGGACCGGGTCAGGGCAAAGAAGAACGACTACGGCCGGTATAACCTCGAGCGCTCCCAGGAGGAAGCGTTCGCCACGTTTTTCGACCTCGCCCAGGAATATACCAGCATCGACAATCTCTACCAGGTGTGTGTCGCCGTGCCCAAGGAGTTCTTCGGACTGGAGAGCAGCCTTTACGTATTCAATCCGAAGAGGTGCCGCCTTGAAAAGGTGTGTTCCAGCCTCGATGGGCTGGTGCCCGTGGAGCTGCGGGAGACGGCGGGGTTGAGTCTCAAATCACGCCCCTATGAAACCGAGGACACCTGGGTCTTTCCGATTCACGGCAATGAAACACTCACGAAACAGTATCCGTTCCTGAATCAAAGTGAAGTGCTCGGCCTGTTCGAAATTTTTCCAAAGGACCTGCTGGATGCCAGGAAACATTTCTTCCTGGAAAAGTTTACGAACCGGATCGGATACAATCTGCACCAGAAGATGCTCATCCAGCAGAACATCGATCATATCAAGTTCATCAACCAGCTGGTGGCGGACATCGAACACAACGTCATTTCACCCAACCTCTATTACAGGCTTTTCCTGATCCGGCTCAAAAAGCACATCGCCGCTTACGGCCAACTCCAGGCCAGGCTGCGGGACCTGATCCTCTTCCTGCGGGACGGGGACGAGGCGCTCTCCCGGGAGCTGTGTGAAATCCACCACGCTCTGGACGAGAGCAATCAACGGCTCGATGAGGCCGCCAGAGGCCTCGGCAAGCACTACGAGCACACCAGCCTGTTTCTTGAAACGCTCTTGCGCCGGGACCACTTCGAGAAGGGAACCTACGTTCTCAGAAGGCAATCGTGCAACTTCCGGACGGAAATCATCCAGCCCTTGCTCGAACGATACCTGCCGCTGTTCGAGAAGAAAGGAATCACGGTGGACAACCGGCTGGAGAACGTACCCGACGAACATGTCACGCTGTTTGTGGACAAGGGGCTCATTTCCCAGGTTTTCGACAACTTCTTCTCCAATGCCCTCAAGTATACCCGGGAAGTGGAGGACCAGCTGGGGAACAAGATCAAGCTGGTTTCCTACAACCGCCAAATCCTCAGGGACTGCTTCGGGGAAGGGATGCACGGGGTGAGGTTCAACTTCTTCACCACGGGGGAACCTTTGTCCGAGAAGGAAGCCCGGAAGCTGTTCAGAGAGGGGTTTCGGGCATCGGGCTCACGAACGGAAAAAGGAAGCGGGCACGGGCTTCACTTCGTCAAAAACGTGGTGGAGATACACGGCGGCGATGTGGGCTGCGAACCGCAACGTTACGGGAATCTCATCTATTTCACCCTGCCGATGAAAGAGCAAACACAGTTCACCGTGTGAGTCCATTGCGCCTCCACGCCGCACGGAATCGATTCGAACGAACCGATGCACCGGCCGGCGTGGCGCCGCTGCCGGCGGGCGGGCGGCCGTCGACCTCGGCTTCCCGCGATGCGGCGAAGCTCACCGATCCGAGCAGGAACACCCTGCGCCGCAACGGTCGGCTTCGGGCCGATCTGAAATCTCCATCACTTCCACCTCAAACGTCAGGGTCTTGCCGGCGAGCGGGTGGTTGAAATCGAGACGCACCATTTCATCCTCAACGCCCCTGATCAGGGCGGGAAACTCGTCCTGTTCCTGGTTGGTGACCAGGATCATCTCGCCCACCTGGGGCAGAAAGCCCTCCGGGAAATCGGACAGGGCAAAGGTCTGTTCGAGTTGCTCGTCACGTTCGCCATAGGCTTCCGAGGAAGCCAGGGTAAACGTCTTCGTTTCGTTGAGGGTCATTCCCAGCAGTGCATCTTCAAATCCCTGCAACAGCTCCCGCGCGCCGACATGGACCTGCAGCGGCGCGCATCCCGTGCTCGATTCGAATACGGCTCCATTGTCGAATTTGCCCGTATAGTGGACTTTTACGTAGTCGCCCTTTTTGACCACCTGCATCATGGACTCCTTTGCCTTCGCCGGCCGGGGTTGAAGATTGAGGCGCAAGCTGCCGTTACCCCAAAAACTCTGAAGCGAAGGCAATCGACCTCATGGTTTGGTCCGTAGACAGACAGGTTATGCAACCTCCGAAAAGAAGTCAAGAGAACCTTCCGGCCTTTCATGAAATCCGGGTCTCCACGCACGGGAACAGGCGGAGCCCTGAGTCGGGATTCTGGCCGCAGATCGCGGGTGGCCTGTTGCCGGGGCGGGCTGGACCGGCGGTCCATGTCCCGGTGGGCATCGTGTCGGCGGCAAAAGGGCTTCAAGATGCACAACGGCATCAGGGGGCGTTCGAGGCGTGGCGCAAGAACTGCGGATTCTTGGAGAGCGGTTCGATCTATTGGATATTGCAGTGGAAACTCGTTATCGGAGCAAAATGGAGCGAGTGGAGGGGATGGTGAGGGGGTTGATGCGAATCGAGTGTAACTACTTGGGAATATGGCGAAAGGATTGGAGATTCGCTCTTGTTAAAAAAATCTCTTGACAGCCTATTCAAATTACTATAGGGTACAAGCAAGCGGGAAATTTGGGCTAATTCCGATAATTATATGATGCACAAAGAGGCTCCTTCCAAGTCCGGGGATGGCCTCATCACAGAGCAAGGCAGAGCGGCGGTATTCAAGCGTTTCAAAATTGTGAAATGGATTATTAGTTAATTTGACAACATGGCATGCAAGTGGATTCTCTACTGGCATTTTGCTGAAAAATGCCAGTATTTTTAGTTGGTTAGTCGGATGGGTCGAACTCGTGCCGTCCCCGGCGGACAACCCGGCACGGGGGAAGACCGTGGTGTTGGGCATTTCACACAATCCATTTCAACTTGCTAGCGCTGGTAATACGGAGGAATGACACTATGCCTGCGACCAGTCCAAAGAAAGCGGATGCTCCCGGTGGGCATCCAAGCGGGGACCCCCGCTACAAGGGAATCGATCGTGTTCTCAAACGCCAACAGTACCAGCAGGATGCGCTGATCGAGGTTTTGACCAGCGCCCAGGAAGCTTTCGGGTATCTCACCGAGGATGTTCTCATTTACACGGCACGGCAGTTGAAGCTGCCCTTCAGCTGGGTCTATGGAGTGGCCACGTTCTACCACTTCTTTTCGCTGAAGCCGCAGGGGGAGCACTCCTGCATCGTGTGCCTGGGAACCGCATGCTACGTCGGGAAATCCAACGAGATCGTCGAAGCCCTGGAAAAGGAATTCAATGTGAAGGCCGGGCAGACCACCGAGGACGGCAAGCTCACCGTGACCACCACGCGCTGCCTCGGATGCTGCGGCTTGGCGCCCGTGGCCGTTCTGGACAATCAGGTGCTGGGCAAGGAACTTCCCGAAACGACGATTGCCAAAGTGAAGGCCGTGCTTGCCGGTGCTCCGGCGGCGCCTTCCGCGGCGAAACCCCAAACCGAGGAGGAGACGGCGTCGGCCTGACGAGGCCAACTCCTGGAGTAAAGTCGAACCTGAGGGAAAATCAGCGCCATGAAACGTTCAAACTCTAAGGAGAATACAGCGTTATGAACCGAACGGAACTCTACGCCATGGCCCAGGCCGAACTGGACCGACAACAAAAATTCCGCTGCCGGCTGCTGTGCTGTGCCAGCACTCCATGCATATCTTCCGGTGGTACCGCTGTGTACGAGGCGGTGAAGCAAGCCATCGAGGCCGAGGGATTGCAGGCTGAAGTCGAGGCGGTGGCTACGGGATGCGTGGGACCTTGCAGCCGGGGTCCGTTGATCACGGTGAAGATGGAAGGCCGTGAGGATGTGGTCTACGAGCAGGTCACGCCGGAAATGGCCGCCCGGATCCTGGACAAGCACCTGCGCAGCAAGCCGGTGGCTCTTGACGACAAAATGTTGCCCGCCGACTGGCCGTTCTTCGTCAAGCAGAAAAAGATCGTCCTTGCGGACAGCGGCACGGTTGATCCGGAAAAACTGGAAAGCTACGTGGCGCGCGGTGGTTACACCGCCCTGGGCCACGCCCTGCGCGAGATGACTCCGGAGGAGGTGTGCGAGGAAATCGCGCGCAGCGGCATTCGCGGCCGCGGGGGTGCGGGGTATCCCAGCGGGCTCAAGTGGCACATGGTCCGCAAGGCCCCCGGCGAGAAGAAATACGTGGTCGCCAACGGTGATGAAGGTGACCCGGGAGCCTACATGGACCGCACGCTCATGGAATCGGACCCGCACCGGGTGCTCGAGGGCATGGCCATCGCCGGCTACGCCGTCGGCGCCGACCAGGGTTACATCTATGTGCGCGGCGAGTATCCGCTTGCCGCCAAGCGTTTGGAGAAGGCCATCCGGGCGGCGGAGCGTCGAGGTCTGCTCGGCAGCCGTGTGCTGGACAGTAATTTCAGTTTCCGCATCGACATCCGGATGGGCGCGGGAGCCTTCGTCTGCGGTGAAGAAACAGCCCTGATGGCTTCGATCATGGGCCGGCGCGGGCAGCCCGTGCCCCGTCCCCCGTATCCCGCCAACAAGGGTCTGTGGGGCGGGCCGACCCTGATCAACAACGTGGAAACCTTCGGCAATATTGCCGCCATCATCGGCAACGGGGCCGAATGGTATGCAAGCTTCGGTACCGAGAAGAGCAAGGGGGCCAAGATTTTCGCGCTGGCCGGGAAAGTCAACAATACCGGCCTGATTGAAGTGCCCATCGGCATAACCCTGAGGGAAATCGTTTACGACATAGGCGGCGGCATCCCCGGAGGGCGCGCGTTCAAGGCGGCCCAGACGGGAGGGCCGAGCGGAGGCTGTATCCCGGCTGAATACCTGGACACTCCCATCGATTACGAGACCCTGCAAAAACTCGGCTCGATCATGGGTTCCGGCGGGCTCATCGTCATGGACGACCAGTCCTGCATGCCTGACGTGGCCAAGTTCTTCATGGAATTTTGCATGGACGAGAGCTGTGGAAAGTGCACGCCCTGCAGGGTGGGTACGGTGCAGATGCATCGGATGCTGGACAAGATCACCAACGGCACTGCCACCATGGACGATCTGAAGCGACTGGAGGAGCTCTGCCTGATGGTGAAGGAAAGCAGCCTGTGCGGTCTCGGTCAGACCGCGCCGAACCCGATCTACAGCACTTTGCGTTATTTCCGGGATGAATACGAGGCCCATATCAAGGACCATCACTGTCCAGCCGGGGTCTGTCAGTTCGGGGCGAAGGCCGTATAGGGCCCGCCGGTCACTGCACCGACCCAACCATACCGCTAAAATCTCCAACGGAGGTGCCATAATGTCGGTTGTCACCCTTACCATCAACGACAAACTCGTCAGCGCTCAGGCCGGCCAGAGTCTGCTCAGTGCGATCAAGGATCAGGGAATAGATATTCCCACCCTTTGCTGCTTGGAGGGCTTGACCGACTGGGGCGGCTGTCGCCTGTGCATGGTGGAGGTGGTCGGAAGCCCGAGACTGGTGGCTTCGTGCGTCACTCCCGTTGCGGAGGGCATGGTCATCCAGACGGAGAGCCAGCGCCTGACCGCCTATCGAAAGATGATCGTGGAACTGCTCCTTTCGGAGCGAAACCATATCTGCGCCTCGTGCGTCATGAACGGCGGCTGCGAGCTCCAGAGCGTGGCGGCAAAGCTCGGGGTGGATCACGTGCGCTACGACTACCTCTGTCCGGACCTGCCCATGGATGCCAGTCACGAACGCAACGTGATGGATCCGAATCGCTGCATCCTCTGCACCCGGTGCGTGCGCGTGTGCGACCAGGTGGAAGGGGCGCACACCCTGGATGTCATGGGACGCGGCATTCAACAGAGGGTCATCGCCGGTCTGAACCAGGCATGGGGAACGAGCAGAAGCTGCACCAAGTGCGGCAAGTGCGTCCAGGTTTGTCCCACCGGCGCTCTCTTCAAGAAGGGAGCCACGGCGGCCGAGATGGAAAAACAACACGATTTCCTGATCTGGATTCTGGACGGACGAGAGAAGAAAATCTGGCGATGGTCCTGATTAGAAGGAGAGCCACAGCATGACCACCACAGCGAGCAACAAAGTACGGTTGGCCACCGCCTGGTTCGGCGGGTGCGCCGGCTGCCATATGAGTCTGTTGGACCTGGACGAGCGCCTGATCGACGTGGTTGGGCTGGTGGACATCGTCTACAGCCCGGTTGCTGACATCAAGGTGTTCCCGGAGGGGGTTGACGTGACCCTTGTGGAAGGGGCCTGCTGCAATGACGAGAACGTACATCTGGCCCATGAAGTCCGGGAAAGAAGCAAGATCGTGATCGCCTTCGGCGACTGCGCCGTGACCGGGAACGTGCCCAGCATGCGCAACCGCCTGGACCGGGATCAGATGATCAACTCGGTCTATTTCGAGGGCCCCGGCAAGCCGCCTCCAACATCCGTGCTGGGTCACTTCCTGCCGACCCTCATCCCCAAAGTGCTGCCTTTGCACCAGGTCATTCCCGTTGACATTTTCCTGCCCGGATGTCCCCCCGATCCAGAGAGGATTTGGGCCGCCATCGTCGCTCTGCTCAAAGGGGAACCGGTATTGTTGCCTGAGGAGATGAGAAGCTTCGGATAACTCCGTCGGACAGGGCCAAGGGACGAATCGTTTATCGTTCGTTCCGGTGCAAACCCGTTAATCCGCTTGTGAAGAAGGACAAGTATGGCACAGACTATATCGATCGATCCAGTCACTCGAATTGAAGGCCACGGTAAAATCCGGATTCAGCTGGACGACGCCGGTCAGGTGGCCGACGCCAAGTTCCACGTGGTGGAATTCCGTGGATTTGAGAAATTCTGTGTGGGACGGACCTACCCTGAAATGCCGGGAATCACCATGCGCATCTGCGGAATTTGCCCGATCAGCCATATGCTGGCCTCGGCCAAGGCCTGCGACGCCATCGCCGGCGTCAGGATTCCCCCGGCCGCCAACAAGCTGCGCCGTCTCATCAACCATGCCCAGTATACGCAGAGCCATGCGCTGAGCTTTTTTCACCTGAGCGCCCCGGACCTTCTGCTGGGAATGGAGAGCGAGCCCGCCACCCGTAACGTGGTCGGCCTGATTCTGAAGGCCCCCGACCTGGCTCGCAAAGGGATACGCCTCCGCCAGTTCGGACAGGAAATCATCCGCATGATCGGCACCAAGAGCGTCCATCCGGCATGGGCCGTCCCGGGCGGTGTCCGGGAAGCGCTGAGTGCCGAAAACGTGCAGAAGATCAAGGCGATGCTTCCCGAGGCCTTTCAGACGACGGAAATCGCCCTGGACCTGCTCAAGGACAACTACGACAAATTCTCTGCCGAAGTGAAAACCTATGGAGATTTCCCAAGCAAATTCATAGGATTGGTGACCCCGGAGGGCGGCCTCGAACACTATGACGGTCTGCTGAGGGTGATGGATTCCGACGGCCGGATCATCGAGCCCGGACTCCACAACGACCGTTACCGTGAGATCATCGCGGAAGCCGTGGAGGATTGGAGCTACCTGAAGTTCCCATACTACAAACCGGGCGGATACGGCACGGACGCCGGTCTCTATCGGGTCGGTCCGCTGGCCAGGCTGAACATCTGCGACTTCGCGGGCACTCCTCGCGCCGATCGGGAATTGAGGCAGTTCAGGCGGCTGGGCGATGGCGGGAGGGTGGTCACCAGCAGTTTCCACTCCCACTATGCGCGGCTGATCGAAATCATGTTTTCTCTCGAGAAGATTGCCGAACTGGTCGAGGATCCGGACCTCATCGGCGGCCGCCTGCGTCACTACGGCGGGGCAAACGAGGAAAAGGGCGTCGGAATCATGGAAGCCCCGCGCGGCACTCTGTTCCATGAGTACGATGTGGACGAGGATGGAATCATCAAGAAGGTGAACCTGATCGTGGCCACTGGAAACAACAACCAGGCCATGAACAAAACGGTACTCCAGATCGCCAGGGCGTACATGAACGGCAAGAAGGAGATCACCGAAGGTCTGATGAATCGTGTGGAGCACGGCATTCGGCTCTACGACCCCTGCCTGAGCTGTTCGACGCATGCCGTCGGCCAGATGCCGCTGCACATTCAACTGGTGGATTCCAAAGGGGAGTTGGTTGAGGAACGCGTGCGGGACTAGGAACCTGAAGGCCCCCGGATGATTCTGATCATTGCATACGGCAACAGCCTGCGCCGTGACGACGGCGCAGGCCTGGTGCTCGCCGAAGTGTTGGAACGGGTCTGGAAAGACCGCCGGCTCGAGGTGCACCTCGAGAGCGTCCATCAGTTGACGCCGGAGCTGGCTGAGACCATTGCCGGCGAGCAGGTATCGGCCGTGGTGTTCGTGGACACGAGAGTCGTCGATCCGGGCGTGGACAATTTGAAGGTGCAGACCCGTCCGTTGCCTCCCCCCGAGAATCCTTCCGCGAGCATGGGCCATCATGTAAGCCCTGAGGTCCTGATGGCCTATGCTCGCTACCTCTACCACAAGACCCCGCCCGCTTGGCTGGTGACGGCGCCGGGAGTGGATTTCGACCACGGCGAGGGGTTGAGCCAAGTCGCCTTGCACGCCCTCTCCGGTGTGCCGGACTTCCTGCGCAGTCTTCCTTGCGACTGGCCCCTGGGCCCTTCCAGGGAGTGATACCCGAGCATCCATCGACCGGTCGTCATTGCCGGGACCCGCGAAGCACCCGTGTATGTCTCAAATCAAGGTGCCCCGCCCCCTTGCGCCAACCGATCCGCTGCCGCCTCGGACGGCCTCGGGCAGGAGCCCGCCCGGCGCCCGCAAGGCCTCTATCGCCTTCGAAAAGCCCCGGTTCTCCAAGGCGAAGGACACTCGATCCGCACCCTTCTCCGGCCCTCTCGCGCCGGCATCAAAACAATCGTAGGGCATTGATCTCGGGAAAACCCAGGCGAAGAATCTTTTCCGCCGTCCGGGGAATGTCATAGGGCAAAAACCGGATTTCGACGCTGTTCGCGGACACGTTCCAGATCACGTACTTGGCGTTGTTGTTCCCGTCCCGCGGTTGCCCCACGCTGCCGACGTTGACGATGTGGCGGCATCCCTCGGCCAGCTGCACCACGCCTTCTCCAAGGGCGATGCGGCGTATTCGGGCACCGTCGAAGGTGACCAGTTCCAGGTCGTGGGTGTGACCGACGAAGCAGACGGCTTGTGTCATCCGCTGGAAAAGACCCGCCATCGCCCGGTTCGACACTTCGAAGAGATAGCGCGTGACGGAATCCGGGGGGCAGCCGTGGACGAAGAGCCCTTCTTCATGGATGAGGAATGGCTTCAAATCCCGTATGTATTCCAGAGAGCCCGAGGACAAAAGCTGTCGGGTGATGAGAAGCGATGTTCTTGCAAGGGGGTTGAACCAGCCCAGGTACTGCGCGTCCACGACTCCGAGCTCGTGGTTTCCCATCACGCACGGCATTCGGCGCTCCCGCACAATGTTGAGCACTTCTTCAGGATTCGGGCCGTACCCAACGTTGTCTCCGAGGCAGACGACGCTGTCCGGGCGTTGTCGGTCCAGATCTTCGAGCACCTGTTCCAGCGCTTCGAGATTTCCATGGATGTCCGATAGAATCGCGATCCTCATGGAGATTCCATTGGCGGAGGGCGCGGGTGGTTCCGTCCTTCCCGCGCGCGAGCATGACGACGGCCGCGCTCATATTCTGCTCGGAGCTTCCGGCTCAAGGTTGCCTGCAAGGAGGACGAGGATGTCGTCGATGCTCGATGCGCCCATCGGCTGGTGAGGGTTCGCCGGAACGAGGGCCCCGGCGCGGAAGGCCGCGCTCACGTGCCGTGCGCCATCCACACGGAGCTCTACATGGAGGGTGCGATCAGGGGCACCTGTTCCAGGAATCCGTCGAGCGCGCGTCTTGCTTCTCCGATGTTGCTCACGTCGTTGAGAATGACGGTGACCACGTACGGGCCCCTGCCGCAGCCGGCGACATAACCGGCAAAGCCGACGACATCCCGCAGGGTTCCGGTTTTGCCTCGCACCTCGACGTCCGGTTTGCAGATCCTGCGGCGCAGGGTTCCTTCACTGCCGTTCGTTGCGAACGAGGAAATGAAGTCCGGTTCGATGGACGGATCGGCATATGCGTTTGCGAGGAGCGTGCAGAACGCCCGGGCGCTGGCCCGGCATTCACGGCTCAGCCCGGACCCGCTCTTCAACTGTACCTCGTGTGGGGGAACGCCCAGGCCGACCAGTGACTTCCGGACCAACTCGACCCCTTTGTCAACCGTTCCCGGCGGCCCGAGGACCAGCCCGCCCAGGCTTCTGAGGAGCATCTCGGCCATGAAATTGTTGCTGTAGCGATTGAGTCCGTAAATGATGTCCCCCAGGGCTCGGGATTCATGAGTCACCAGGGGTTTTGCCCCGGGAGGGACCGTCCCCGGCCCGGCGTCGGCGCCACGGACCTCGATTCCCTCCCGGCGAAGCACCTCCTTAAAGGAACGAGCCACAAAAGATGCCGGGTCGTCGACGTTCAGACGGTATTCGAAATTCCTCCTGGGGCCGACTTTCCCGGTGACGCGGAATCGTTCCCGTCCCGTCCCGGTCATGCCGGCCGACCGGACCGCCAAGCCGACTCTGGCGGCCTTTTTGGAGGCCGTCCTGGCCAGATTGTCGACTTGAACGTAATCGCCCGGAGGGAACCAGCTCACTTGAGGGGCGGTGCCCGATTTGGCTCCCCCCGACACTGTGAAGGCGATCGTGTTGAATTCGATGGAAGTCGCCGAGACCACAGGGTTGTAGCTGCTCGCACACCGTTCGTCCAGGCAGATCTGTTCAGCCTGCGGGTTGAAGAAGCTGTTGTCCGCGAATACCCCGCCCTCAACGAACCGGATGCCGCGCTCCTTCAAGCGGAGCGCCATATCCTTCAGGTTTTCGCCCAGCAGGAAAATATCCCCCGTGCTCTTGATCCAGAGGTGGCCTCGGACGGTATCCCCCCGCGGCTCATCGAGCGCATAAAGGGACGTCCGGAATTGGTACTGCGGCTTCAGGTATTTCAGAGCGGCGTAGCTGGTGAGCACTTTGACCAGGGACGCCGGGACCAGAGGCTCTTCGGACCGGAATTCCCAGATGACCTTGACCGGGGCCAGGGAAAGCACCTGGATTCCGACCTGGCCGGCACTTTGTTGGAGTTTCCGGAGATGGTTGTGAAAAGCGAAGTCCGACTCACCCGCCTTCGCGGGATGAGGTTGCAGGACCATCAGCAGGGCCGTCAGGAAAAGGATCGTTCGGTAAGCACAGGGTTTCATGACTTCAACTTTTCGAAAGTCTCCCAGAAGGTCGGAAAAGACTTGGCCACGACTTCCGCGTCCTCGATTTCCACGCCCCCGACACGAAGCCCAGCCACGGCGAAGGCCATCGCAATTCGATGGTCGTCGTGCGGATCGATGCCGACTTTGGGCGAAGTTGCCGCGCCGCCACGAATCTCCAGGCCGTCCGGAAGCTCGCGGTTCGGAACCCCCAGCTTGCCCAGCTCCGAGGAAACCGCCTGTAGCCGGTCCGACTCCTTCACCCGCAGATGCGCCACGTTGCGGATTCGACTGACCCCGCCTGCAAAAGCGGCCAATATCGCCAACGTGGGCACCATATCGGGCATTTCGTTCAAATCGAGGTCCACCGGTCGCAGCTCACCCGATGAAACGACGCGCACTCCGTCTTCCTCCCAGGTGACACGGCACCCCATCCGTTCCAGGATTCCGAGGAAGCGGCAGTCTCCCTGCAGGCTGTCCGGGGAGAGGGGATGGGTGAGCACATCCCCGCCGGTCAGCGCGGCGGCCGCCCACAGATAGGACGCGGACGAGCAATCGGCTTCGACGGTCCACCTGCCGCCCGCATACCTCTGAGGAGCGGGGACGATGACCCGGTTCGCGCGATCCTTGCGAAAATCGATGCCGCGTTCGCCCATCATGGCCAGCGTCATGGCGACATAAGGATAGGAGGCCACCGGCTCCAACCATTCTACCGTTACTTCCCCCCCGGCGCAAGGCGCTGCCATCAGGACGGCCGAAAGAAACTGGCCGCTCTGGCGTGCGTCGACCAGGACCTTGCCTCCCGACAGTCCGTGCGCAATCACCCGCAGAGGCAGGAATCCATCTGTTTCGGTGCAGTCGAACCGTGCCCCGAGCATTTCGAGGGCGGAGACGAGAGGCTTCACCGGACGTTGCCTCAGCCGTGGGGCGCCGTCGAAAGTGAAATCCCCGACTCCTGTGGCGGCAAGTGCCAGCAGGAGCCGCGTACTCGTACCGCTGTTGCCCAGCAGAATGGGTTCCGAAGGTTGCGACCAGCGTTTGGAGGGGGGAGCGACGAGGACGCTTCCCGGCTTCCACTGAACACCGACCCCCATTTGCACCAGTGCATCGGCCGTGATCGTGGTGTCATCGGCGACCAGGGGGTTTCGTATCTCGCTTTCGTCATCGGCCAGGGCGGCGAGCATGAGGGCGCGATGCGTGATGGATTTCGAGCCGGGTACGGACAGTTGCGCCTTGATTCCCGAGATGGGTTCAATCGTCTTGCGCATTCTTTTCCTTTGACAGAACTTCGTGGATGGCTTGCTTCATGGCCGCCACGCAAGGGAATTCCGGGATGGGCCGCGACAGCCACCATTCCAGTTGGGCCACCCCCTGGTAGACGAGCATGTCGGTGCCGTGAACGATGGTGGCGCCGGCCCGTTTTGCAGCGTTTAGAAAAGGTGTTCGTAATGGGCGGTAGACGGTTTCCATGACCACCATTCCGGGCTCGAAAAAGGAGTCGCTGACCAGGACGGTCGGGATCGTGCCCTGCAGTCCCACCGAAGTGCATTGAACCACCACGTCGAAATGCCGGTCAAAACGCGCCCGATCCAATATCGCGAGGGGAATGAAGTCACATCGGAAGCTTTTGGCGAGGGCCTTTCCCTTCTCGACACACCGGTTGGCAATGGTCACCCGGGCGCCTTCCCTCTTCATCCCGAAAGCCACGGCGCGAGCCGCTCCACCGGCTCCGAGGATGAGCGCCTCCCTGCCTTCGAGCTCGGTCACCCGGCGCAGCGCCTTTGTGGCGCCCAGCCAGTCCGTATTGCAGCCGATCCAGGCGGAGCCTTCCCTCATGAGGGTATTCACGGCGCCGATGGTTCTCGCCATGTCGTCCACGTGATCGGCCAACCGGTAGGCCAGCTCTTTGTGGGGCAGAGTCACGCTCAACCCCCGAAATCCGAACCGGGCCAGCGTCTCCAGATCCTCCGGCAGTTCATCCGCCTGCAGAGCCAGGTACGTCGCGGGAACGTTCATGCTCCTGAAGGCGGCGTTCATCATGACCGGGCTCAGACTGTGCGCGACAGGGTTGCCGATCACGGCGTAAAGCTCGGTCTGAACAGGTTTTATCATCGAGGCGACTCCCGCAGGAAAGTTGAAAGGTTCTCCTCACCCCGCTCCGACAATCTCGAGCAGGGTCTGCATTTGGGCCACGGTGAATTGCCCCGGCGCAGATGCGGGAAGTTCCGGGAACCGGACATACGTCCAGGGACTTCCCATCAACAGGCAGGCGAGCCTGCTCCAGCGGCCCGTGGGCCCCATGCAAAACGCGATCGTCTCCGCGCCGAACTGCTTGCGGGCAAAAGGGATGAGCTCCAGAACGCGGAGGTTGTCTTCAACGGTGCGGGCATAGGTGGCGATCTTGAGAACATGCGCCCCGAGCGTTGCCAGGTGTTCCACCCGGTGTTTGAGGGGATCGGAAGCCGGGGTCCCATCGAAATCGTGGTGAGAAATCACGACCCTCGCCGCGGAATCACGAAACGGGGACAATACGTCTTCGGGCAGATCGTCTTCGAGGTCGATCCATTCCGCTCCGGCCCGAACGGTCCTCTCGAGCGCCCGGATACGAGCCTCCTCGGTGCCGCGGAATCCTCCCCGGAACCTTTCAGGCCTGACGGTCGCAATCACCGGGTGACGCCCGGGCAGGGACAGCCCGGCAAGAGCCTCGTCCAGTCCATTGCGGGTGTGGATGCCGTGCAGGGCGTCGAGTCGCCATTCCACAAGGCCGATCCCCGGATACTCGAGAAAACGAGCCGTGTCTTCCGTGGATTCCCTCATGAGACAGCCGCAAATCAGGGAATGTGCTAGACTCATGGACCATGGCTCCCGAAGGGATCGCGCATCGCCTTTGAGGTCTCCCCGGCGTATGCGGTCCGGGTATCGGCTGATTCGAACATGCCGGCTCTTATCCTATCTTCGCATCCGCGTTGATTGAATCCAGGCCCCTGATCCTTTCGTTTTCCGGGCGGATGGGGTGCATCGGGTCCTTTTGCGGATACGAACCCAGGATTTTCAGAAAAGACACGTGATTCTTGAGTTCCGCCAACGCTTCTTTTACCTCTTCGTCGTCCGCGTGTCCTTCAAAATCGACATAGAACAGGTACTGCCACCGCATCATGCGGTTGGGGCGCGATTCGATGCGGCTCATGTTCACCGCCTTGCGTGAAAAAGGTTTCAGAGCGGAAAAGAGCGCGCCGGGCTGGTCGGCCACGGCGAAGAGCACGGAGGTCTTGTCCTTGCCGGTCTTGGGATTGTGGTGGTCTGCAAGCGCCAGGAAGCGCGTGGTGTTCCCGGCGTGGTCCTCGATGCGTTCGGCAAGAATGGGCAGCCCATAGTGCCGCGCGGCGTAAAGGTTGCATATGGCTGCTCCGGCGGGGTCTTTGCGGGCCAGGAGCGCGGCGCCGTACGTGGATGCGCATTCGTGCTGTTCGGCGTGTTTGAGCTTTTCCATGAGCCATTGCCGGGATTGTTCCAGGGTCTGCGGGTGGGCGTACAATCGTTGGACGTCGTCGATGGATTTTGCGCGTCCGCAGAGGTAGTGGGCGATTTCGAGGTAGCACTCGCCGACCACGTTCACTTCCTTTTCGTACAGGAGATCCATGCTGAGTCCGATCCCGCCCTGGAGAGAATTCTCGATGGGAATGACCGCGGTGTCCACCTTGCCCTTGGTCAGAGCGTCAAAAACGTCTTCGATGGTCGGGCACGCGACATATTGGGCGGCGTGGCCGTAAAAAGAAAGCGCCGCCAGGTGGGAATAGGTCCATTCCGGACCGAGGAATGCCACGCGCAAAGGAACCTGCAGAATCCGGGAAGCGGAGAAGATTTCACGGTAGATCGAACGCAGGGAATACTCGGACAGAGGCCCGGGATTGAGGCGGTTGAGGCGGTCGAAAATGATTTCCTCGCGTTCCGGATGAAACAGGGGCAAGCCCTTGTCCGCTTTGAGCCGTCCCACCTGCAGGGCCAGTTCCATCCTGGCGTTGAGGAGATTCAGCAGGTTGGTGTCGATGCCGTCTATGGCTTGTCGCAGTTTTTCCAGTTCTTCTTGCACGTGTTTCTCCCCTGATCGTCGTTTCGCGACGTGGTCCGGTACCGCCCTCGAATCGGGTTTCACAGCGGTCTTCGCGCCGTGGGGACCCGAAGGCTTCGATGTCCCGCGCCATTCCCCGTTCAATTCTCCCGAATCGTTTCGTCCACCCGGATGCCGAAATGCCTGCCCGCCCGCTCAAGACACACGAGAACGGAATCTCCGACGGCGAGCCCGGCCACCGAAACGGCCTTACCATCCGGCCTGGAGAGCCGTATGGTCTCGGCGTTCTGCAAAAGGATCGAACCGGTGACCCCTTCGCAGTCCGCCTCAATCAAAAGCAGCGGACGACGTTCGATTTTCACGCGTCCCACCGTTGCTGCCCGGGCAGAACCTTTGCCGTCGACAACGCAGACGCCGTCCCCCGAATGCAGTTCGCTCAAATAGCGGGTCAACGTCCCCGGCACCCTGACGTAGGCGTGGACCGGCCCGGCATTGACCCGGAAAGGCCGCGGCGCCACGTATGGGTTCGGCTTCGATTCGGCTTGCACCAGGAAAAGGAAACCGCTCGAATTGCCCACCAGCAGCCCCTCGCCTTCCGTCATGAGCGTACACGTGTCGACGCAGACCCGATCGCCCATCCCTGCCGGGCGGATTGCCGTGATGCGGGCGACCGTCGGGAAAACCTTTTCTTCGGCGGCCTTCACACGCGCGATCATGGCCTTCAGCTCCCCCGGCGTCGAAGCCTGAATCACCACGCCCCGAACGCCCTTTTCCAGTATGCCCAGCGCCAGATCGATCTCCTCGATCGTGCGGACGGGCAAAAGGATGTCGCCGCCGCGGGCGAGGAGGTTTTCCAGGGGAATGATTTCCCACGGGGTTGTGCGCGGGGCTTCCTCCGACGTGTTGCCCGCGGAGGAACCGGAGGCCCCGATAACAATGCGGCCCCGGCCAAGGGACTGCACGATTCTCGCTTCATCCGCGGGGGAATCGAGCATTTCGAAGAACACGTCCACACCCGGTTTGAGGTCCCCGTCCGGGCTCACGGTGGTGATGCGGCCGAGAGCCTTGATCCCGCTTTCCAGGCCTGCGGGCACGACAAGAGCGTCCGCACCGCTTTCCAGGGCCGTGGTCACCATGTCCTTGGACCACCGATCCAGTCTGACCCAGGCCTCTTTCACACGTCTTCCTTTCTCCGGTAGAGGGCGATTTCCTCCGGAAAGGTCCGGCACACCTCGGTGTCTTCCGCATCGAATCCCGGGCACGCATCGAATCCCGGGGACACAAATGAAAGAGCCGCAGGCGGGACCTGCGGCTCTTGGCTGACGAAGCGCGTAAACAGTCGATGCAGGTCACCGCTTTCTGTTGGTAAAGCAATAATAAAAGAAGAAACCGCAAACCGACATCTCTGCTTCCCTTTCTCAAGTGTGCGATACTTTTTCAAAATAAAAGGACAATCGGCCGGCTGTCAAGAACATTATTACGGGGGCTATTTTCGCCGGTCGAATCCAGTCCCGGTTGACCCTGGTTCCCGGCCCGGTTCCGATCTGCTGGACAATCTCGGGCAGAGTCATATATTAGTAACAAGAAGCAGTGAGTCCAATGTGTACCGGTGCCTTACCGGCTCGAGCCGACCTCACGCGGGGCCGATCGGGAAACGGGTTCCCGGAAGAGGGGTGGTTTGCGCCGGGGACCGGTCGTTTTGCCGCCAAGTCGTTTTGCCGCGGACAATTTCCCGGAATGAATGAAAGAGAGGTGATCCGAGTGGCCTCGGTGAGAGACTTCAAGAAAGTTTCCGATACCGTATGGGAAATACCTTCGAGCTACAAGGACGGCATGCGCGTGCCCGCCCGGATATATGCCACGGAGCGGCTGATCCGGGAGATGGACGACGGAGTGATCGACCAGGTGACAAACGTCGCCACCCTTCCCGGGATTGTGGGCCATGCGTTTTGCATGCCCGACGGGCACTGGGGTTACGGTTTCCCCATCGGGGGGGTGGCGGCCATGGATGCCCGTTCGGGGGTCATTTCGCCCGGCGGCATCGGGTTCGACGTCAACTGCGGGATGCGGTTGGTGTTGACCAATCTGAGCTTCGGAGAGGTCAGGGAGCGACTGCGAGACTTGGTGGACCGGCTCTTCGAGAGGGTTCCCGCGGGGGTGGGCAGCACGGGTTTGCTCAAGATTTCGCAGGATGAATTCCGGCGCGTGGTGGAGGAAGGTGCCCGCTGGTGCGTCAGGAACGGCTACGGATGGGACGAAGACCTGGAGCGCACCGAGGAATTCGGCTGCATTTCGGGGGCCGATGCGTCCAAAATCAGCAACAAGGCCGTTGAGCGAGGATACAAACAAATCGGCACCCTGGGTTCGGGCAACCACTACCTGGAGATCCAGGTGGTGAAGCCGGAGAACATTTTCGATCCTCAACTGGCGCGAGCCTTCGGCATCACCCTGCCCGAACAGGTGGCCGTCATGTTTCATTGCGGGAGCAGGGGCTTCGGTCACCAGGTGGCCACGGATTATCTGCAGCTGTTTCTCAAAGTCATGGAAAAGAAGTACGGCATAAGGATTCTGGACCGTGAGCTGGCCTGTGCTCCGTTCAATTCCCCGGAAGGCCGCGATTACTTTGCCGCCATGAAATGCGCCGTCAACATGTCTTTTGCCAACCGCCAGGTCATTCTGCACCGGGTGAGGGAGGTATTCTCCGATGTGTTCGGACGCGATCCCGCCGAAATGGGGCTTCACCAGGTTTACGATGTCGCCCACAACACGGCCAAGCTCGAAGAACACATCCTTGACGGGCAGCCTCGGCAGCTCCTGGTGCACCGCAAGGGAGCCACTCGTGCGTTCGGCCCGGGAGCCCACGCGCTGCCGCCGGTCTATCGGAATACGGGACAACCGGTCATTGTCGGAGGCAGCATGGAGACAGGCTCATACCTGTTGGCAGGAGTCGAGACCGGTTCCCAGACCTTCTTCAGCACCGCGCACGGCAGCGGCCGAACCATGAGCCGAAAACAGGCCAAAAGAATGTTCCAGGGCAAGCAACTCCAGCGGGATATGGAAGGGCGAGGCATCTACGTGCGGACCGTTTCCTTCTCGGGATTGGCGGAAGAAGCCGGTCCCGCCTACAAGGACATCGACGAGGTGGTCGGCGCCACCGAACTGGCCGGTATCAGCAGACGGGTTGCACGATTGATTCCCGTGGGGAATGTCAAGGGATGAAACGATCCGGGCCGATGCGGCCGTAGAGGACAGAGCTGCGCCATGGAAGCCAGAACCCCCCTTACATTGATCACCGGATCGCTGGGCTGCGGCAAGACAACCCTGGTCAGGAGGATCCTGCGCGCCGGAGGCCGGCGGATGGCCGTATTGATGAACGAATTCGGCGAGATTCCTATAGACAGCAGGGTGATACAGGGGGAGAACATCGAGATCGTAGAGCTTGCCGGCGGGTGCGTGTGCTGTTCCATGACGGGGGAATTCGAGGCGGCGATAAGGGAAATCATCGAAAAGGTCCGGCCCGAATGCATCATCGTCGAAGCCACCGGGCTGGCGGAGGCAGATGCCCTGGTGTTCGAGGTCGAGGATAACCTGCCGGACGTGCGGCTCGACTGCGTGGTTTGTATCGTCGACGCTTACATGAGTGTCCGTCATCCCCATGTGGGGCACACCGCCCGGAACCATCTGAGAGCGGCGCACATCGTCCTGATCAACAAGATCGACCTGGTGGCGACGGCCGACGTAAAGGAGGTGGAAGCCCGGGTCAGGGGGCTCAACCGCAACGCGGTGCTTTTCAAGACCGTCGGTTGCGATGTGGACCCCCTTCTCCTGTTCGGCCTCGAGCTCGAAAACCACCCCGTGTTCACCAGCAGACGCGGTGAGCCCGAGTTCCAGTCGTTCGTTTTCACTTCGCGAGTCCTGCTCGATGATCGGAAATTCCACAAACTGGTTTCAGAGCTTCCGGAATGCGTCTACCGCGCCAAGGGATTTGCACGCTTTCCGGGAGGCAGCTATCTGTTCAACTTCGTGGTGGGACGGGTCGACATCGAGGCGTTTCCCGCCGACAGAACCCAGCTCGTGTTCATCGGCCGGGGTCTCAACACATTCCGCGAAGCCATCCTGGCCGGCCTCAAAGGTTGTGAGGTGCGGGATGAGCTATGAATACCTGGAGGATATCGCCACGGCGGACGTGGCCTTCGAGGCTCGCGGGCTAACGCTGGAAGAACTGTTTGTCTCGGCCGCCGACGCCACCATGAATGTCATGGTGTCCGATCTCGATACCATCGACGGGATTCTGGGCAAGGCCATTCACGTGGAGGCGGACGCCGTCGACATGCTGCTCTTCGAGCTGCTCCAGGAATTGATCTTCTTCAAGGACGCCGAGCGGCTTCTGCTGAGGGTGCGCGATGTCAGAATCGAAGGGCGGGAAGGCTGCTTTACCCTGGACGCCGAGGCTGCCGGCGAAGAGCTCGATCCGGCGAAACACGACCTGGCCGTCGATGTGAAAGCGGTCACGCTGCACCGTTACCGGGTGGAGCGAACCGCGTCGGGCTGGGAAGCGACGGTCATTCTCGATATTTGATGTACCGGGCGGCGAAGGGGTCTGCGTCGGAAGTCTGCGCGGAGCGAAAACGCCTGCCAAGGTTTACTGTTCCTTGATCCCCCTTTTGGCCAGTTCCTCGGAGATTCTCCTGTCGGGTCCCCGGCCGGCGTCTTCCCCCTCGTCCTCCACGGCTGAACCGCCCCCCCTGTAGGTCTGGTACATTCGCTTCGCTTCCGCGTAGTCCACGTAAAAGGAATCGCCGTTGGCAAATTTGAACAGGATGATCAACTCCCTGTCGGCTGAAACTATCTTGTAGGCCAGCTCGCCGGTCATCTTGCTGCATTCTTCCGAAATGCAGCCGATTCTCTCATCGAGCGCCACCGTAACGAACTTGCGCTTTTCATCCAGGGAGACCACGCTGCTGCCCGGATAGCCGCGCATGACGGCGTCGAGTTGCCGTTTGAGCGAATGCGGGTGCCCGGAACCCTTACGCGCCGCGTCAGAGGCGCCGATTGACCATGGAACGGCCAGAACCACCGCGAGAACCGTGGTCACGGCTGCCATCGCCCCCCAAGCCTGTTTGCTTCTTCTTGTCATTCGGGAATCTCCATGCCGGCTCCCAGACGATTGCCAAGCGGCATCACCATCGAAATCCCGCCGCCGCGGCCATGAAGCTAACCTTTCCCGGGGATTTTTTCAACAGGCTTCGTGACACAGGCTTCGTGAGACGGGGCGACCATGGCGTTTTCAAGCCTCACTGAACAAGCCGACCTGCAACGGCAGTCCGGCCGGGATACTCGCAAGACGGTATTCGAAAGAAAATGAAGCGGCTCAGCGATTCGAGGCGAGGTCGTTTTGCGCGTTTTCGGGCCGGCCGCGCATCGATGCGGGAAGGCGAACCGTCTTGGGGCTGCGGCGACGGACGATCACCGAAATGAATGGAAGCACCAGGAAATGGCGGCGACATGTCGAGCATCTGTACAGTCGGCTTCCCGGGAAGAAGCGCATCCACCCCCTGCGATGCACCCTGGAACCCGGCCTGCCGCACGCCGGACACTTGTTGCCGCCGTACCGGACGCACCACATTTCCTGCCTCCTCCTGCCAAGAGAAACCACTGCATGGCTTGAAGTCCTTCATACGGCCCCTTGACTCCCACTTTTAGAAGCTGTTCGAAAGATCGAGTAACTGCGGGATTCTTGGGCTGAACCAAGCTTCATATGCTTTGACCAGGCAAATATTAACATTTTTTAATATAGAGTCGGCGCTCGGTCAAGCGTATTTACGGCCAAACATATGTATTTGAATCAATCTGAAGAACACCTTATGGAATCACGTCTATCCGTGGCCGACGTTGCGTGGGCGCCTGCCCGTAACACCTCTCCCCGCGCCGGCCGAAAGCCGGCTCGGTTGAGAAGAAATGTGGTTCCCGCCGTCGCCTGAACGACGGGCGCACAGGTGGATCTGTCGGGAGGATTTCCGGCATCGAACACTGTGGCTGCCGGGTCAAATAGGCTGCCGTGCTGGAGGGAGAAAAATTGCATTAGGCATATATTAAAACACGGTGTAGAATGTCAAATAGATATGCGAACTCTTTAATTCATTATCGTATTGCTTTCCGGGTGCGGATGAATCTCCGGGGATGTGACGGCGACCGGCACCGCGGTTGAAAGTGTCCCCGGAGGGGCGTCGCGTTCGTCATACCGCGCCGATAGGCCAGGCCGGAAGGGAGGGAAATGAGCGGGAAGCAAAAGAGGTTCACCATACTGATGGCGGACGATGACGAAGATGATTGCATGCTTGTAAGGGATGCATTCAATGAGAACCGTTTGCGAAATGCGCTCCACTGTGTCCGGGACGGTGAAGCTTTGATGGATTATCTCTGCCGTCGAGGCGCCTACTCTGACGAATCTCTTGCTCCGCTTCCGGATTTGATCCTGCTGGATTTGAACATGCCGAAAAAAGACGGCCGGGAAGCCCTCCGGGAGATCAAGTCCAATCCCGCCCTGCGCCGCATTCCGGTGGTGGTCCTGACCACGTCCATACGGGACGAGGACATTTGCCAGAGCTACGACATGGGGGCCAATTCTTACATCACCAAACCTCTGTCGTTCGACGAGCTCGTGACGGCTATCGAGCGGCTTGGCAACTACTGGTTCGGTACGGTGACCCTGCATCTGGGCAAGAAGAAGCAACGGGAGGAACTCAACGGCTGTTCCTCTCCGGGCGCCTCGCCCCGTTCGCGCGGCCAGGGTTAAGGCCCCGCGGGAAGGGGCACGGACATTTCCCGCTTGCCCCTTCTGATGAAAATCCTGTGGTTTCCCGTGCCTTCCCGTGCCATTGCCCGGTGCAGGTCGTCCAGGCTTTTGACCGGGACGGAGTCGATCATGAAGATGACGTCCCCTTTCAGAATCCCTGCGAGCTCGGCGATACTGCCCGCGACGACTGAAAGGACCTCGAGTCCCCTCCCATCATCCAATGTCCGCACCATAAGGCCCAGCCGCCCCTTGTGGGATGAGTCCGCCTTGTCCGTGATCCACACGTAATCCGCGACGTCCGGGTCGACGACGCTTCCCAGGTGGTCGAAGGGGAGGGGCGCGACGGTTCTGTGGGGGTGCTCCGCGCGCTTGGCCGTCAGATAGGGTACTCCAAGCCGTTTGGTCATGTGACCCTTGCCGATGAGGACCACTATCTGGCCTTCCCGGGGAAGGGTTCTGAGGGTTTCCGCGAGGGTCTGGGCCATGGTTTCTTCCCATGCGAGCTGGGCCTCGTAGAAGGTTTCGAAGTCTTTGATCTCCCCCCTGATGTGCCGGACGTATTCCCCGTGGAGTCGCAGGCGATTGCCGGGTTCATCCAGGTGAAAGTCCCGTGCGACGTTGCTCCGCTCTTCCGGGGAGAGCGATGCGATGCCCCCCCGGGCGATCTTGCTCACGACGTCGGGTGGGGCATTGAGCCCGACGATCCGGACATTTGCGGAGCGGGCCGCTTCCACGATGGCCTCATACAGTCGAAATGGATGCCCCCATACCTTTTCCCACCGGGTTTCTTTGAGCAACAGCTCCCGGGAGAGTTCGCCCGCCCCGTATTTGTCGAGAATCGGCTGGGCAGTTCGAGGAAACATCTCCATGGCCAGACAGAGATGAGGGTTGGCTGCCGAAAGCCTCTTGAAAAGCTCCAGCTGCACCCGATGATCCTCGATGCTGGTGTGCGCTTCACCCACGTAAACGATCCGCGCCCGGGCCAACTGTTCCATCAGCGCGTGGACAGGGAGGGTCTTTCCGGTTTTAGTCTCCACGATGTCTCCCACTTTGAACGATGCGGGAGGCTCCATTGTGGCCGTGCCCCGTTTCGGCTCAAGGGTGGAACACCCCGCAAGCACAAGCAGGGACAACCAGACCGCCAAAGCTCTGGAATAGAAGTGGTGCATAGGCAACGCTCTCCCCGTTCGGATTCCATTCCCCATGACGGGAAACGACAGTTCGACGTGACTTCGACCGGCAAAATTCCTTTTCCCGCGCCAACCGGCAGGGTCATTTCTTCAGCAGGACGACGTTCGCTCCGTCCTCTGCGTCGTCGTTCCGAGGCTCCGGACGATGATTTCGGGCCGCCGCCGGCTTTCTCCCGGACACCAGGTCGATCAGCTTTCGATTGGCCGCGGGAAAGGCGTATTGGTCGAGTTCCTCCACCACGACCCATCGCGCTTCGACCGCACTGCGAAGAACGGGTCTCGGACGGGAATCCGCCGGCCTGCACAGGAATGCGTGCAGGAGAACCCTGAAGGACGTGTAGTTGTGCCTGATCGAAGCGAGCCGCTCGCGGCAACGGACCTCCAGCTCCAATTCCTCCCGGAATTCCCGGATCAGCGCCTGTTCGGGAGATTCGCCCGGGTGAATCTTGCCTCCCGGAAACTCCCACAGGTTGGGCATCAGTCCCGAGGCGGGCCGCTTCTGGATGAGCACTCTCCCCCTGTGGTGCAGGATTCCGACGGCGACTTCGATGGAGGCGATATCCTTGCGCCTGTTGGTGACAGGCCGTCGATCCGCCGTCCCCATGCGACGGCTCTCACAAAGGCCGTTCAAGGGACATTTTTCGCAGGCGGGCCGGCGGGGCAGGCACACGGTCGCTCCCAGGTCCATCAACGCCTGGTTGAATTGCCGCGCCCGGCCTGCGGGAATGAGCTCTTCGGCCGTGTTCCATATGAACTTCCGCGTATTCTTTTCCTCGACGGGTGTATCGAGGTTGAAAAGACGGGCAAGGATTCGCTCCACGTTGCCGTCAACCAATGGGCGGTCTTCGTTGAACGCAATGCTGGAAATGGCGCCCGCCGTGTAAGGGCCGATGCCCGGCATGCCGAGAATGGTGCTGTGCGCTTTCGGAAAAGTCCCGCCGTGGTGCCTGACGATGATTTCGGCGGTCCGGCGGATGTTGACGGCCCGAGAATAGTACCCCAGTCCCTCCCAGTGCTTCAGGACCTCATCCTCCCGAGCGTCCGCTATCGACTGCACGTCCGGAAAACGCTCCATCCAGCGGCGGAAGTAGGGAAGCATCGTCTTGACCTGCGTTTGCTGGAGCATGATTTCGGAGATCCAAATCTCGTATGGACGGTATTTCTCCCGCCATGGAAGAGGCCTCTGGTTCTCATCGAACCAGGAAAGCAGGAGCGTTTGAATTTGGAGACGGGTTTTTGGCTGCAGCACGACTCATCTCTCTGTCCCGGGAACTCTCGCGGTCCTCACCGATGATGGCGGAAAGAATGCCGGCAACGTTTCCGAATCCCTTGAATCCGGGGTCCTGATCGAATCAATGGGTGCGACTGGACAACCGGGGCCGCGATTCGTATTTTCAGCGGCTGGGAGTGTTGACCGCGTACAAAGACTGAATGGACATTCAACGGCAAAGTGAGATAATGATACCAGACAAAGCGTACCACTGCGAAGCTTTTTCGCCTGGGCCTTCCCCGGGTCGCCTCCGGGCTGAGCCCGGAACCTCCGGTGTTTCAAGGGGCTGGGGCCGCCGCGAGGGCGGTGAGTTTGTATCGGGATGGAGCGTCTTACGTGCAAAGGGTGGTCATGGCAACGCCAGCGGATGAACCGAAAGCCATTGAAGTCAGGGACTTGTCTTTCTCTTACAACGGTCACCTCGTGCTGCGCGACGTGAACATTTCCATCGCGCAGCGGGAGTTTCTGGCCGTCATCGGTCCCAATGGGAGCGGCAAGACCACATTGCTGAAACTGTTCCTGGGTATTCTGAAGCCCTCCATGGGGATCGTGCGCGTATTGGGGAAAGAGCCGAGCAGGGTGGTGAGCGAGATCGGCTATGTGCCTCAAGACACCAGCATCAACAAGGACTTTCCCATTTCCGTCCTGGACGTGGCGCTGATGGGTCGGCTCGGAGGGGCCGGACACGGCTACAGGTATTCGGCCGCCGACCGCCGGACGGCCCGGGAGGCTTTGGAACGGGTCCACATGTGGGAATACGCCGAGCGCCCCATCGGCCGGCTTTCCGGCGGGCAGAGACAACGAGTGTTGATCGCCCGGGCGCTTACGGGCAACCCCTCCATCCTCATCATGGATGAGCCGACGGCCAGCGTGGACAAGGAGTTTCAGACGGAGCTCTTTGAATTCCTGAAAAAACTCAACGATTCCATGACAATCGTTGTGGTGAGCCACGATATGAGCGTGCTTTCCAGTTACGTCAAATCCGTGGCATGCCTGAATCAACGGCTCTTCTTTCACGACGCGGCGGAAATTACCCCCGAGATGATCGAGATGGCCTACCATTGTCCGGTGGACCTCATCGCCCATGGAATGCCGCACCGGGTCTTTCGCGACCACGAGGACCACTGAGATGCTCGAAGCATTTCAACTGGAGTTCATGAGAAATGCCCTCCTGGCCGGAATCCTCACCAGCATCGCCTGCGGGATCATCGGGACTCTGGTGGTGGTGAACCGCATCGTATTCATCTCCGGGGGAGTGGCGCACGCGGCGTACGGCGGAGTGGGGATCGCATTCTATCTCGGATTTTCTCCCATCCTGGGAGCAGCCGGATTCTCCCTGCTCATTTCCGCCGTGATGGCATTGGTTACGTTGAAGAACAAGCAACGGGCGGACACCGTCGTCGGTGTGCTATGGGCCGTGGGAATGGCCCTGGGCATCGTCTTTATCGACTTGACGCCGGGATACGGCGTCGATATCATGAGCTATCTGTTCGGGAGCATCCTCACCGTTCCGAGATTCGATCTCGTGCTCATGGCCTTCCTCGATGTGCTTATCCTGATTCTTGTCGTGGTTTACTACCACGGGTTTCTGGCCATGTCCTTCGACGAGGAATTTGCCATGACCAAAGGGGTGCCGGTCAAGGGACTCTATTTTCTGCTGCTGGCGATGATGGCCTTCTCCGTCGTCATGGTCATCCGGGTGGTCGGTCTCATCCTGGTCATCGCCCTGCTGACCATACCGCCCTATGTCGCGGAGAAATACTGCCGTTCCTTGAGCGCAATGATGCTCTTCTCAACTCTCCTGAGCTGCACGGTTTCAATGATGGGACTCTGGCTTTCCTATTCCTTCAACCTCACCTCCGGGGCGACCATCATCCTGGTCGCCGCCTTCTTCTTCTTTCTCGCCCAGGTGTTCGAGGTTCTGCGTGAACGGAAGTGGAACCGGTCGGAATCGCGCGATTAAAATTCAGCCAATAAATACATAATGTTGGCAGGCATGCGCACTCCCATGGCCTTGGTTGGGCAAGCTAAAATTTTGATTCATTAATATTTCACGGGGGCAAGGCGTATCATTTATGTTCACTTGAGAAAATCTCGAAAATGATATAAGAACTATCCATTTATTGAAAATACCGTGTGTTGCGCCGATGGTGGTCGCATCGACGCGGTGAAGTGACTGAAGGCAGGTTTGACCTGCGCGCGGGCGGTTGTTGTTATCCGAATATTGCGGGCTAAACGGATTGTGTGGATCTCAACCTCATCTGGGTGACAGAATGAATCCAATCAGGGGCAAGAGAGGAAGCGCGGCGGATTTCCTCGAAGAAGAGTATCAGTGGGAGAATCTTGCTGACCATGGCGAATCGGGGCGCACTCCCGGAGGCGGTCATCCGGCCGCGTTGAAGGAGTACGAGGCCGGGAGCGCAACGGAGCACACCGGTCATCACTGCGTTCATCATCTGGGGGTGCGGAATTCATGGTTGCGAAAGATCGAGAAGGCCATCGACAATGCGTGCGGTCAGCTTTTCAAGACTCAATATGAAGACGGGTACTGGTGGTCGGAACTGGAATCGAACGTCACGATCACCAGCGAGTACATCATGCTGCTCTACCTTCTGGAGGTGAGCAGGCCCGAGCAGCAGAAAAGCATGGTGAAATACCTGCTCAATCAACAGCGGCCCGACGGTTCGTGGGGATTGTACTACGGAGACGGCGGGAATTTGAGCACCACGATCGAGGCCTATTTCGCGCTCAAGCTTGCGGGTGAGCACTGCGAGTCGGAGCCGATGAGGAGGGCCCGCGAATTTATTCTGTCCAAGGGCGGCATCGAGTCGGCGCGGGTATTCACGAAGATCTGGCTGGCGCTTTTTTCTCAGTACGACTGGGACAAGGTGCCGTCCATGCCCGTCGAGCTGGTGTTGCTCCCAAGCAGTCTGTATTTCAATATTTATGAGTTTTCGAGCTGGGCCAGAGGCACGGTGGTTCCGTTGTCCATTGTGATGTCCATCCGGCCGCGTTGTCCGTTGCCCGCAAAGTGTTCGATCAAGGAGCTCTACGTCCCGGGCAGCAAGCACAAGAATTTCGCATCGTGCACGCACAAGCTGTTTTTTCTTTTCGACCGTATTGCGAAGGCGTTTGAGCGGCGCCCGGTTCCTTCCTTGCGGAACAAGGCGGTGCAGGCGGCGGAGACCTGGGTTTTGGATCACCAGGAGGACAGCGGAGATTGGGGCGGGATACAGCCGCCGATGGTCTACTCTGTCCTGGCGCTGTACTACCTGGGGTACCCGCTGGATCACGAGGTCATCGTCAAGGGAATAAAGGCGCTTGACGCCTTCTGCATGGAAGACGAGGAGGGAACGCGGATGCAGTCCTGTGTTTCTCCCGTCTGGGACACGGCCCTCACCGTTCTGTCCATGCTCGACGCAGGCGTCGCTGCGGAACACCCCGGCCTGGAAAAAGCGGGAAGGTGGCTTTTGGAGAACCAGGTTCTGACGGGTGGAGACTGGCAGATCAAGAACGATAGTCTTCCGGGCGGATGGGCGTTCGAATTCTACAACACCCGCTATCCCGACGTGGATGATTCCGCGGTTGTGCTGAGCACTCTGAACCGCTTCAATGCGGAGCGGGTCGAAGGGCTGGAATTCGCCAAGTGCAGGGGCATGGAATGGTGCCTCAGCATGCAGAGCTCCAATGGAGGATGGGCCGCCTTCGACAAGGACAATACTCTCGAGATCCTCAATCGCATTCCTTTTGCCGACCAGGAAGCGATGGTTGATTACCCCACCGCCGATGTTACAGGCCGGGTGCTCGAAGCCATGGGATATCTCGGATACGACGGTTCACACCCGCGGGCGCGAAAGGCAATCCAATTCCTGAAGAAGCGCCAGGAACGCGACGGTTGCTGGTGGGGACGCTGGGGCGTCAACTACATCTACGGCACTTGGTCCGTCCTCAAGGGGCTGATATCCATCGGCGAGGACCCCAGGGCGGCTTACATCAGGGCGGCTGTGCGCTGGGTGAAGGATCACCAGAATTCGGACGGCGGGTGGGGAGAGACCTGTGAGAGTTACGAGAACCCTGAACTGCGCGGTCAGGGGCCGAGCACTCCCTCCCAGACCGCCTGGGCCCTGATGTCGCTGATCGCCTGCGGGGAAATGAAATCTCAGGAAGCCAGCCGCGGGATTCAGTATCTGCTCAGAACGCAGAAACGGGACGGCACTTGGGAGGAACTCCATTTTACGGGAACGGGCTTTCCCAAGCACTTCTACATCCGCTACCACAATTATCGGAATTGTTTCCCCCTGATGGCTCTGGGGCAGTATCTGCGGGCTCTTGAGCGGTAACCGGCGGGATTTCATTCGCCGAGTAACCGCCACCTCCCGGAAAGACGCTGCGGGAGGTGGCGCAGGAACCTTTCAACCCCTTCTCCGCCAGTTCCCGAAGGGGACTCTCTTCTCGACGCTTCCTATTTCTTGTCTTCCAGTCCGCTCAGTTTTTTCGCTTCCAGTTCGGCCATGCCGAATTCGTGTTCGGGGCCCGGAAACGTCCCGTTTTCCACTTCTTCGCGGTATTTTGTCAACGCCTCTTTGATCGTCAAGCCAAGTTGGGCATACTTCTTGACGAATTTGGGCACGAAGCGGTCATACAAACCGAGCACATCATGGATCACCAGGACCTGGCCGTCGCAATCGGGTCCCGCACCGATGCCGATGGTGGGTACGGGTATGGCTTCCGTGACCATGGCGGCAACATTGGAGGGAATGCCTTCCAGAACGATGCTGAAACATCCTGCCTCGGCAAGGATCTGTGCGTCTTCGATGAGAATCTTGGCCGCTTCGGCCGTCTTTCCCTGAATCTTGAAACCGCCGAACTGGGCGGAGCTCTGCGGCGTGAGCCCGAGGTGGCCCTGCACCGGGATACCGGCTTCAACCATGGCCTTCACCTGGGGCGCCACTCTCCTCCCGCCTTCAAGCTTGACCGCCTGGGCCTTCGCTTCTTTCAGAAAAAGACCCGCGTTGTACAGGGCTTCCTCCACACTGACCTGGTAAGACATGAACGGCATGTCGCCGATCACCAGGGCGCGCTTTGCGCCGCGGGCGACCGCACTCGTGTGGTGGAGCATTTCGGTCATTCCCACCGAAAGGGTATCGTCGTGGCCCAGAACGACCATGGCCAGGGAGTCGCCGACGAGCAGCATGTCGATGCCGCTCTGATCCGCCCACAGGGCAGTGGGATAGTCGTACGCAGTCAGTTCGGAGAGTTTGCGTTTGCCTTTGGAAGCAATGATCTCGGGAACAGTCACTCGATTCTTCATGATCGTACCTTTCTCCTGAGTCTGTCAGGTGCCTGGTGCACGTCGCTTCAGGTTTCTTCCGGGGGCGGATCCAACGGCGGACCCGCCGGCAAGCCTTGCCGGTAAATGCATCGGTTCGTCCGGTGATACGGGGAATTTCCTCTGCGGAGCGCAACGAAAAACGGCCCGGAACGCTCGCTTCCCGCAGGGTTCACTCCCGAATGCCCGCCAGAGCCGTCCGCGTTGCCGCGGACTTTCTCGACGAGATCACCATTGGAGAACGGAATGTCATCTCCTGGCACGAACAAAATTGCCGCGTTTTAATCGTGCGTCAAGTGAAAAATGGGTTGCGTTCCAACGTTTCGAGGATTGGATGACGACGGGTTATCCCCTCGGAGACGGCCGGTCGTTATCGGGCTCCGTGTGCGGCTGCCGGCACTTTGCGTTCGAGACTGCAGGACCCCGGTTCGCCGGGCTGCGCGGCGGGCGAGTCATGCCGTGTTCCCGTGCAGGAGAGATCGTCCGCAGGGGTGCGCAGGACGGATGTGCAAGGGGAGGGCTCTGTGCCCTCCCGCCCATATTACCGTCTTGAACGCAGGTTCGGCTGAGGGGGCCCAGAGCCCGACCCGGCTTGGCTCATCCGCCCGATTTCGGAGGCAACGCGTGCGCAGGCACCAGGGTGATCCTCGGCACATTCTTCACCGGATTGCCGTCCACCAGCAAGACGCAGCCGTATGCGCGCTCGAGGGTTTCATAATTCAGAACTTCTCCCGGCGATCCCGCGCTGATGATTCTACCCGATCTCATGAGCAGCAGCCTGTCCGCATACATGGCCGCAAGATTCAGGTCGTGCGATACCATGATGATGGTGGTTCCGTCGTGGCTCCTGAGTCGCTCCATGAGTTCCATGATGTGGACCTGGTGGGCGAGGTCCAGGGAGGCGGTGGGTTCGTCGAGCACCATGATCCGGGGCTGCTGGCAGATGGCGCGGGCAATGAGGACTCTTTGCCGCTCCCCGGTGCTCAATCGATCGAATTTGCGGCGGGCGAGCTCCGACACACCGGTGAACGACATGGCGTTCTCGGCGATACGCAGGTCTTCGGGGCTTTCCATGCCCAGCAGGCCCATGTAAGGGGAACGTCCCATGAGCACCACCTCCGCCACGCAAAACGGGACGTCCATTGGCTGAGTCTGAGGCACCACGGCGATGGTTCGCGCCAGTGTCCTTCGGGAGCGACCCCGGAGAGGACGCCCGAAAAGCTCCACATCCCCAGAACCCGGCCTGGCAATGCCGGCGATGACTTTGAGCAACGAAGATTTCCCCGAACCGTTCGGGCCGATGATGATGAAGAACTCGCCTTCACGAACCGAAAAGGAAATATCTCTCAATACGGTGCTTTTTCCATACGCCAGGCTGACGTTTCGTACATCCAGGGACGGTTTCATTTTCGAGACTTTGCAAGGAGGAAGATAAACAGAGGTGCGCCGATCATCGCCGTGACGACTCCCACCGGGATTTCTCCATGGGCGGGAAGCGTCCTGGCGACCAGGTCGCAGAGAACCAGGTATGCGGCGCCTCCAAAGACGCAGGCAGGGATGAGCACCCGGTGGTCCGCTCCGAAAAGCAGCCGGAGCAGGTGGGGAATGACCAGGCCGACGAAACCCAGGAGCCCCGAATGGCAAACCGTTGCGCTCACCATCAGTGAGGTGGTGCCGAGAAGCGCAAGGGAGATCAAACGCACGTCCACTCCCATGCCCGCGGCCATGTCTTCGCCCATGAGCAGAAGATTCATGGAGTTTGCAAAAAGGAACAGCACGACAAAACAGGGAAGCAGCACTCCGAAAAGCATCAGGACCTGCTTCTGGTCGGTTATGGAGAGGTCTCCCATGAGCCAGAAGAGGATATTGTGGAGTCGTGAATCCCGTGTCAGAGAGACCATGAACATGATGATGGAGGAGCAGAACGCGTTGACCATGACTCCTGCGAGGATTAGGGAGTCCTTTCGAACCGATGATTGCCCCGAGGAGATGCTCACAACCAGCAGGAGAGTGAGCATGCTTCCGGCAAACGCAAAGGAGGCAACGCCGGGAAACCGGGACAGGCCGAGAAGTATGCCCAGAATGGCTCCCACCGCCGAGCCTCCCGAGATGCCGAGCACATAGGGTTCGGCTATGGGGTTTCTGAGCAGGGTCTGAAACACGAGGCCTCCCAGGGAAAGAGTGGCTCCGATCATGGAGGCCAGAAGAACCCTGGGGAGGCGAATTCGCCAGATGATGCTTGCCGTCACGGAATCCGGGTCTCCCCGGCCGGTGATCAGGGCAAGCACTTCCCAGGGGTTTTGCCCCGTCGATCCCGTGAAGAGCCCGAGGACGGTGCTCGCCGCCAGAACCAGGCACAAAAGAACGGACACGTTCAACGTGCGTTTGACCACTCGATGATTCATGACTCAAAACAACTCGGGATGAATGAGACCGGCGAGCATCTCGAGCCCTTCGGCGAGGCGGGCCGTGGGGCGGTCGATGAGATCCGAATCGACGATGAAAATGCGTTGATTTTTCACCGCGGGCAGACTCTCCCACTCCCGCCATTCGTCCCTCACGCGCTCGAACACCAGTCCCCTCGTCATGGATGTGATAATGATGACCTCGGGTTGTAGCGCGAGGACCTGTTCCCTGCTGAAACGCGGGTAGGGAACGGGGCCTTGCGCCAGATTGCGCCCTCCCGATAGGGTGATGAGCTCATCGATGAAGGTATGGCTTCCCACGGATACGATCGGCGTGACGCCGATCTGCAGGAATACCCCGGGACGACTCCCGACCTTCGCCACACGGGACTTCACCCGTTCGACCCTGGAGCTCATGCCGCCCACCAGTTCCTGGGCCCTGGCTTCCGCATCGAGCAACCGGCCAAGCTCCAGGATCGTTTCCATGGTGGTCGAGAGGTCTTTCGGTTCCACGACGTACACCGGGATGCCGAAAGTCCCCAGCCGGTCCAGCAAATCCGCGGGATTCACATTCTTCAGCGCGATGCACAGATCCGGCCGCAGGCTCACGATCCTCTCGAGGTCCGGGCCCGGGAATCTGCCCACCTTGGGGAGCAGGCTTGCCTCGGAGGGAAAATCGCAAAGATCGGTCGCACCGGCGAGACGATGTCCCGCACCGAGGCTGAAAAGGATTTCCGTGATGCTGGGCGCGAGTGAGACGATGCGGGTCGGATCGTGCGGAACCCGAATTGCTTCGCCGCCCGGCCCCGGAAGCATTCCGGCCTCGCAGCGCCACGGAATCATGGCGCTCAATCCGAGGAAAAGGACAACGATAAGGGAGAATGGGTATGCCATGTTGCCCTCCGTATACACGCATTGCGGCACATCACCCCCTGTGAGGTCTCCGGGGTCCGTGCAGGGGGTCAATCGTCTGCGGACGTCTCGAGCTGAAAGCGCACGGGCACGAGGACCCGGCAGGCGACCAGCCGTCCGCCGATCCTGGCGGGCGAGAAGATCGAGCTCCGTATCGCCCGGATGGCCTCCTCTTCGAATCCAAACCCGGCTTTGCGCACCGATTCGACGCGGACCGGCATTCCTCGAGTGTCGATCGTCACGCGCAGCACCACCGTTCCTTCCATTCCAAGTTCTCTTGCCCTGTGAGGGTATTTCGGCATCACCTTCGTGACGAACCTCGGTCCGTTTGCCGATCCCAGTGGAGCGTCGATGGGCCCTTCCGAAGAAGAGTTGCCGGCGCCCACCCCCGAAGAGCCCGCATCGTCGCCATGACCGCCTCCGGCGTTACCGCGCGGTCGTTCGCCGTGCCCGGTCTCCCGGGATGCGCTTGCCCCCCGTTCGGTCCCCGGAGCACGTTCCCCGGTCCCTTCGGGCTCCGTGGATCGTGTCGCCGCATGGCGACGGGCATGGCTCCACCTGTGTTTTTCGCGATCGTTCCGCCGGGCGTCCGCCTTTTTCGTCGGTTTCGGAGTGGAGACGGAAGAAGCTGCCTGCGACGGCCCAATCCGGGCGGGAGGCTCGGTCCCGCCCGGATTGGGCCCATGTTCGGTACCTGAATCCTTTGCCGCGGATGCGGCCGACATGTCCAGGGAGTGTTCGGCCATCATATCCGCCTTCGGTTCATGGGCCGCAAGGATAACGTCTTTCCCTCCACCGGGTGTTCCGCCCCGGGCCGGGTCTGCGTCAAGTGCCACCAGGTCGACGATCAGGCACCGCTCGGTTTCCGGTCGCAGAAAAGGAGGAGAAAACGCCAGCCAACCCAGAAGGGCGGCATGGAACAGAATGGAAAACAGGAGGTTAGGCCAAATTCTCATGATCTTGAACCCGCAATGCAGATGCCCGCCACGGCGGTCAACGGTCCGAGGACACGTACGGGCCGGATGGGCGTTCGGGCGGCGAGGCCTGTGAAACAACGTCCCCTTCCCGTTCCGCCTTTGAGAGCAGTCCGTTCAGCAAGGCGTCGAGGGCCATCCCGACAACCGGCGGGATGGTCTCCGACCTCTTCCGATCGATCCACCGAACGTTGCGGTCTCCGGCAATTTCCTGCGCCACACCGAGGCAGTATGTCTTGAAGAGTCCCGGGTCCTCGACTTGACCTCTCTCAAAGGCATCGCTCAGAGCAAAAACCGATTCCAGAAAGGAAGCGAAACGGGGTTGCAGCAAAAGATTTTCCATTTGCCCAAGGATGTTGTCCGAAACATCCCTGTCGGAGCAGGCGCCGCATTCCCGGGTGAGCCCGTGCAGGTCGATGTTTCTTTCCCTCAGTCTCCGAAAGACGTTCCGATGATTGGTTATTCCGTTCTGCCGTTCGACGGCGTTCTTGACTCCCGCATATACGGCCTTCGCAATGAGCTCGCCCATCCTGCAATGGCCCCCCGTGTTGTCGATGCGCCCGCCCCTGCCCTCCACCACGAGCACCTCATCCGTTCCCGTCCCCGTCGCCTGCAGAAACCTCGGTCCGGCGGCGCTCCGGATGTCCAGGTCTTGCATCGCCGCCGTCTTGGCCTCCGTTGCCGTGATGATCGCCCGGCTCATTGCCCTGGGGGTGAGCCTCTTATTGGTGAGGAGGAGCACGTTGACGGTTCCCGGTTCATAAAACAGCCCCTCGTCGGCGGACATGCGAATCGCATTGCTCTCCACGCCGGCAGTCACCAGGGCGTAAACCTGAAGGTCCTTGAACTGCGCCTTCTGCACGGAAAGGTTTTGCATGTCCGCACCGGTAAAGAGGAAGCAGCTTGTCCCGGGAGGGCTGCCAATCACTTGCAGGGTGTGATTCTTCCACTGCTCGAACCCGAGCCTGTGCCCGACGCTCCAGCATGGAGGCGGGAAGTAGTGGTTTCCCACGGCGCGAATTCCCCTGCGTTCACCCTCGAGGGTCGACGTCACCCGCTGGGGTTCGATGAATTCAATGAGGAGCGTCTTGTTGGGAAAGTCGAAAATGGTGGTTTCCACTATTCGCGCGGATCGAACATAATCGAGCGGGAGCTCCACGGGCCTGGTTCCGATGCGTTTTTCCCGCAGGACCCGGTTGCGCTCCATGGCGAATGCATCGTCGTAGACCGTTGAAGCAAGCCATGCGACGAAGTCGGCCGATCGAACCGAGGAACGGCACGTCAAGTCGCACGGGAAGGAGAGGATCTTCCCCTTGCGCACCGCCTCCACTTCGTTCCAGCCCGGTTGCGACAGGAATTTCGCGGCGGTCTCGCGGTCCGCGCCGCAACCATAGACCGCTTGGGGATTGAAGCGTTTCCACTCTTCCACGGTCATCTCTACAACGTTTCCGTGTTTGCCGAGGCGGGGAGGAATGCCCCCCGCCGCGCGAATGAAATCGTTCTGGAAGGAATCGTCTCCCGGGGTCGTTATGCGGTTGTGGCTGATCCCCATGAACCGGACGACTCTTTTGCGCGCGTTCCCGGGAATCCGCTCGATCTTTCGCTCAACGAGCCGCAGCTTCCCGTGCAGCTCGAGGATCACCTCCTCGGCCGTCGCCTTCTTGTCGAAAATCTCGCCCAGAAGCCGGATGTTACGGTAGAGGTCGGAAATGGAACGGGACTCCAGCTCGAGCACGGGGAACGGATGCCCCCGGAATTCTGCCTGAACCGTTCGATGTATGGACGAGACCAGGACGAGATCCGGATCGAGAGACATCATGCGGATCGGGGATGGGGTGAGAAAGCCGCCGACGATTGTCTTCCCGTTGGCTTCCGCCAAGCGGGTATCGTGAAACGTGATGCCCTGAAGACACTCTCCGGCTCCCAGTCGGAGTATGATCTCGGTGAGGGCGGGCACGAGGGAGATGACCCTTTTGGGCCGTTGCGGCAATGTGACGTGGTTGCCGCCGGAATCGACGAAGCCGGCCGGCTGAGCGGCCAAGGGGGCGGCACCTCCAAACAGGGCCGGCAGCAGAAAGATTCCCAGGAATGCAAGCTTACGAGATCGTCGGATTGTTCTCATGCGGACACCTCTCGGTGGTGAAAGCCGGACTCCGGTGTTTTCGGCTGCCTGCGGCGAAACCCGGGAGCCGCGAGCGCTTTCAAAGGGTCGTTTCACACGTCGGTTGCAGATTCATCACGGCGCCGAACGCTGGGGCAAGGGCGTCAAAACCGTGGGCTGCGCTACGTCGAAACCGCCCCCGGTCGCTCGTAAACGCTGGCTACACATAGTTCCTGCCCCTGGAGCGTTAAAACCGTGGGCTGCGCTGCCGCGCATCCCACCCTACGCGGCTGCCCGACCGTGCAAGTCCGTAGGGTGGGCACGGTTTCACCCTGCCCACGTCGGGCCGGGAGCCTCCCCACCCTGCCCACGTCGGGCCGGGAACCTCCCCCCGGGCCGATGGCCCGGCCGGGAGGGAACACCCGCCCACGATCGGGCGGAGCCTCGTGCACCCTTATGCTCGACCAGGCCCACCATGGGCGAATCACGGCGGCCCGGAAAAACACCCTGGGCCGCCGTGTTCTAATGGGGAGGCCTAGAAGCGGGCCTCCATGCCTCCACGGATGGTTCGCCCCGGCATGGGGTATCCGTCCACGAAGCAATAGTCCCGGTCGGTCAGGTTTTCCGTGACGAGGAAAAGCTCGAAATGCTTCACGGGCCGAAAGGCAAGCCGAGCGGCCAGGACCACGAAGCCTCCCTTATCCACGGCGGTGCCGTAGGTGGGAGACGTCCAGTCGAAATCCTGCTGTTTCTCGGCTCCGGTGTAGAAGCCGCTGAATATGAAGTTGACCTTGCGGTTGATGTTCACTTCAATACCGCCGGTGACATCCCATAAAGGCACATAGGGAACCGAATCCGATTTCAGAAGCTTGGCATAGGCGGCGTCTTCGAGTTTGCGTTGAGTGTAGTATACGAAATTCAGGAAGGGCCTGACGCTCAGTTCATGACCGTGGAACGCGAGGGAGTGTTTGTAGCCGACATTGCCCTCGATTGCGGAAAAGACGGCACCTTCAACGTTCTTGTAGGTTGTCCAGGTGCAGTCGCCGTCGACGCAGGCCGGAAACCCGCCCGAGATCCTGTCGGTGTAGTCGGTGTAAAAAAAGCCGATTCCCCCCTTCCAGCCCGCGTAGTCAAAGTCGAGCCCCGCTTCGTAGGTGATGGTCGATTCGGGTTCCAGGTCGGGGTTCCCGACGATTTTCATCCACGTGCCGGCCTGGTACCGTCCCGCGAGCTCGTCCGCGGCGGGGATGCGGAAGGCGGTTCCGACGGCCCCGCGAGCGGTCAGCCAGTCGAGAAAAGCGTACGTGAGCCCGGTGCGCCAGCTCACATGGCCGAACTGTTCGCTCGTCGGATTCACCTGCAGTCCTTCGGTGGGAAGGAGGTCTTCCTGGAAGATGTCATAGCGGACCCCCGCAAGAAAGGTGAATTTGTTCCAGTTGATTTTCTCCTCCGCAAAAAACGCGTAGTTGTCGTACCGGCTGTCCGGACTCCATGGAGAGCCGGCCGGCTTCGTGAACGAGTTGACGTCGATTCCGTCCCAATCGAAGCCCAGCAGCAGCCGGCCTGCGGAGAAAGTGGGCAGACTGAACTGGCTGCGGACTCCCTGAGTCCTGGTTTCGGTGGTCGCCGATGAGTAGCCGTAGGTCAGGGCCGGGTAGTTCCACCTGTTGCTGTCGAAAACGTTGTAGTAGCTCAAGTGCCAGTTCATTCCCCAGTCCGGAAGAGCGCCGTCGTAGTCCACCGACCCGTAACCCCGTTCGATGTCCTTGTTGTCTATGCGATTGGGTGAAGAGTAGTCCGGATTCGGAGTCCCCACATCCCAGGCCTCGAAGTAGTTTCCCACCGCGAAAAGGGTGTGGTCCGGATGTGGGGCGGCAAACAGGCTGGCTGAATAGGCCTGATCGTTGTACCCGGTGTTGACGACCGTGTTCCCGTTTCCCCTGTCGTAATCGCCCCTGGAGATGGTCCGTCCCGTGACGGAAACTCCGAGGCGGTTGTCGAAGAAACCACCCGAAAAACCGGCGCGACCTTTCACGTATTCCGCGCTTCCAAACTCGAATGCCCCGTTTCCGGTGGGTTCTCCCTTGCCTTTGCGCGTGATGACGTTCACCACGCCGCCCATCGCCGCCGAACCGTAGACGACGGACCCCGGGCCCCGCACGATCTCTATCCGTTCGACGTTTTCCACCGGAATGACCGCGATGTTTCCCGTTCCTGCCCGGTGTCCGTCGATGAGCAGCAGTACGTGCCCCTTGATGTCCGTGCCCGTGGTGTCTGTCCGGAAGCCCCGGATGCTCACGGATGAGAGTGCGCCGGGGTATTTCTGGAAATGCTCGGGAAGAAATTCGGTGAGGAGCTCGGAGAGATCATCGGCATGGGATTCCGCGATCTGTTTTCTGGAAATCACCTGGACGGGAACGGGAAGGTCCTTTGCCGGGATGGGCAGCCGGGTTGCCGTGACCACGAGCTCCTCGAGTCGGGTTTGATTGGCGTCATCGGTTGCGGATGTGCTTCCAGGCTGCATTTCCGCTTGAGACACGGCGGTTCGTGGAGTTTGGGAAAGCGATTCTTCAGCGGTGGCGGTGAAAAGGACAAGAAACGTCAATCCGGCGAGAGCCCATGTACATACGGCATGCTTCATCGTGCAGACTCCTATCTCCCCCTCGGGAATATGAGTGAAATTCCTGCATCGCTCAGGTCTCCTGGCTCTCGTTCATCCTACTCACCGCGCCTTCCCGGCAAGCTTCGTGCCTCCCAGTGGCATTCCGCGGTTTTCGTCCCGATTACAGTCGCGGGGCGGCGGAAGACTTGCACTCCCTTCCGCTGAAGCGATGCGTCATTTTACGTACCTGTCGGCTGGTGAGCTCCTTGTTCACGTTCTGCATCAAGTCGTGATCCCGGGGTTGCTGTTCCGAGCGCTTGCGAGGATCGTCGAGCTGCGTCAATGAAGGCCGGCCTCCCATCGCTCGGCACGGTTCTTCCGTGCGGTTTTGAACCCTGGAATCAAAGCCCAGTGTAGACGGCGCGCAAATGATCCATCCACACGTCCACGATCTCGGGATACTCTCCCGTACCCTTCATGACGATCTCGCAATGATGGCCTTTGCCTTTGAGAATCGATTTCCAGCTGTCCGGTTCATCGCCGGCCATGTCGTTCATGGCGTGATCTCCGGCGACCAGCATGAACGGCATCAGGTACACTTTCCCGCTCTTGCTTTTCGCGATCTTCGGCATCACATCCTGCAGGGACGGATAGCCGGAAACGGTGGCCAGGCGCACGTTGGGATCGAGCTCAGTGAAAGCCTGGTTCAGCGCGGAGTATAGGGCGTCGGCCGGATGCTTTTCAGAGCCGTGTCCCATGAGGAGAACCGTTTCTTCGGGTTTTCTTTCCCGGGGGACATGCCCGATCACGGCCTTTGCCACACGAACCATGTCGTCGTGGGAAGAGAGGAGCGGAGGAGCGACCGCCACTTTCTTGAAACCTCCCGCCATCTGTTCGAACAGGCGGGAATTCCGATACAGGTCATGGAATTCCTCACCCGGGATGGTGTGCAGCGAAAGGATCGCAACATGGGTGTAGTGTTCGTCCATGAGTTTTGCCAGGGCCACTTCGGGAGAGTCCAGAACCTTCCCTTGCCTGGCGAGCTTGGCGCGGACGATGCTCGATGTGTATCCCCAACGGATCTCCGTATTCCTGAATTCTTTTCTCACCCGTTGATCGATTCCGTCGAAGACCTTCTGCGCTTCGGGAACCGTGGTCCCGAAGGCCACAATCAGGATTGCTTTCTTGTCGGCCTGCTTTTCACCGTGTGCCGCAAAACTGTGCGAAGCGAGCAACACGGCAAAGACCATCAGGCCAAAAACCACATTAAACCGTCTGTTCATCCCTTTTCCCTCCATCTGCCGCAGGCTTGCCGTCAAGAGAGCTCGGCGCCGCGTGCATGAATTCCGTTCACTCCCCGATCTTCCCCGTCCATTGGAAACAGCCGCTCCATGCTCCCCGTCCAGAGTCGCAATGGGGTCTCGTGAATTTCGAACTTGCCCATCGCCGGATCGTACGCGGTCGTTGCGCAGGAAATCCGGTGCATGCCGGCGGCGATCAGGTACGACCATCCATGAACAACTTCCTCTTCCGACGTTGCCACATAGACGGCAGAGGCGTTCAAGGATCGGACCATTCTCGCCAAATCCGACTGTCCCAACATCGTCTGTTCTTCCTTCCCCAGCGAGACACAGAAAATCACACCCTTTTGCATCGGACACCTCCCTTGTCCAGGCCGCACCTTCGAGGACTGTCCACCTCCCGGGCCGGCGGAAAAAGGGTCCATGGGAAACTCGAGGGGTCCAATGGTTCCGCCGCAGAATCGCATTGGGGCCAAAAAAAAATCCCTAGAGCTTTCAGCTCTAAGGATTGCACCCTGGTTCGCTTCACCCTCCGGCGGTCAATCGGACATCTCCACGCACCGATTCACCGAAATGGCATCAGGCAGGTCTTCTGACTTACGGATCGTTCTACTCTCCGAACCTTCCCGCCTCGGCCCCCCAAGGCAGTGGTCTTATCGGATTTCGTCCCCGTTCACAGCGGCGGGACCGTTCCCGATTCTCACGGGATTCCCTTTTAAGCTCCACGGCGCCTGATCCATGCACCTGTTATCGCGGCAAAAATAATCGGCCGGTCCGCCGGGTTTTGTCAAGAAAAAAAATCACACGCTTCAGTCTTGCTGTCTCGACGGCCCGGAAACCGCCCGCGTGGAACATGAGGAAACGCCTTGCAGCGGCACGGGCCGAATGCCCTGAAAATGCTCTTCGGCTGGATGGAACTCGGCCTGCCGAGGAATCCACATAGCGTGTCCACATAAGCGTTGACATCGGCGATTCTTCGGGCTAGCCTTTAAGCGAAATGGAAGCAGAAGCTTCCGCGGCCCGTTCATCGGGACGTGAAAAGGAAGCGGCCCATTCGACGAACGAACAATTCGGGTTCTTATCGCGGTCATGAAGGCCAGCAGTGATGCTGGTCTTTTTGTTTTTGGTGCGCCCGGCGGGTTGGACTTGCCCGGAAGAGGACATCTTGTGCCGACGCGTAGAACCACCCTGCTTTGAGAGGGGGAGGCTCGCGCCGGCGGGCAGGTCGGAATTCGCGGCAATCGGTGGTTCCCCGGGAGCATTTCTTGGAAGAGGCGATGTGGTTTTCACGCCGGAATCTTGTGCTGTCGACATGGGCAGACATTGCGGGGAGAAGTTCAAATGGCGGCGACACGCAAACGGGATGCATTGGCTCTGAGCGAGACACAAATCCGAAGGCTGGAGACGGTTGGGGCTGCACGTCACCATCGTGCCGCCAACGCTTTGCGCGCGAGAATCCTTCTCAGGTATGCACGTGGAGAGAGCATCAGCGAGATTGCACGCGCGGAAGGTGTGACGCGCCCGACGGTCCAGCTTTGCATCGACAAGACGCTCTGCGGCGGCATCGAGACCGGGATCTGCGACCTGGCCCGGCCCGGACGCCCTCCGGCCGTGACCGTCGAGGACAAGGCATGGGTCGCGCATCTTGCCGCCTCCAGTCCCTCGGAGTACGGATACGAGTCGGAGACCTGGACCATGGAGCAACTGACCGCTTACGTTCGGGAACATGCGGTGGAAACGGGCCACTTTTCACTCCAGGGTGTCGGGAAAGCGACCATCCGGAAAATCGTCAAAGAGTCTCCTCACGCTCTCCGCGAGGCCATATCCTTCCTTGACAAACGAATTCTCCGATTCGGGAGGAAAACGGCTTACGTGTTCACGGTCTTTAAGGAGATCGAACTCTTGCGGGGGCCTGGCGCGAGAACGGGCTTCAGGCGGGCCGGAGCTCCGCTCTGCCCTGAGGGACGGCTCGATGTTCGACCGGGCGAAGCCTTCACGGCCGACCTGGCCACTTATCCGGGCGTCGACCCGCTCCGGGTGAAGGAGTGCGAAACCGGGCGATTCTGTACAATGAGCCTGGGGATCGGCATCGATATCTGTGATGGCCGGGTGATTGCCCAGGTCAGCGAAAAGGATCGTGACGGGAGGTTTGTCGATTTCCTGGAGACCGCGGCCTGTCATTACCCTTTGAACTGGACGATCGGTATCTTGCTGGGCAACCGCTTCAGCCTGTCCAGGGCGCTCATGAAGGAGCTCGTACCCCATCCCGGACGCTTCGAGTTCATTCGCGTTCACAAGGATGACTCGTGGCTGAACCTGGTGGATGTGCTCCTGACCAGAATGACGCGCACATTCCTTCGCTCCGTTCGCGTCAGATCAAAGGAGGAATTCATCGAGCGGCTTGGCGAGTACGTCGAGGACGTCAATTTTTCCCCGATTTTTCCAGTCCATCTCCCTGTTTGAACGTGCAGGCCCCGACGCGGGACTCCACCGATCCGGCCGAGCTCCGCCGGCCCCGGTTTGCGGCGCGCTGCTCTTCATTTTCGGATGGGGGCTTCCGTAACGGAAGCGGTCGAAACGGGCGCATGCCGGCGAGACTGCTTCATCGGACGGCACGGGAGCCGCCCTGGAGGCTTCCCGGGATGTTCCGCGGCCAAGGTAGGATTTCCAGGCACGACAATGCATGGATCGTGACTTGTGGAGGCGTTCCATTCTTCGGCATGGAGAGCGGTGTTCATGAAAAGGGTAATCGTTACCGGCGGGGCCGGCTTCATCGGCAGCGCCTTCATCTGGAAACTCAACCGGGAAGGCGTTGACGACATCCTTGTGGTGGACTCGCTGGGAACCGGAGAGAAATGGCGGAACCTTGCGGGGCTGCGCTTCTCGGATTATCTCCACAAGAGCGAATTCCTCCGGCGAATCGATGCCGGCACGCTTTCCTTCTCTCCCGAGGCCGTCGTCCACATGGGAGCCTGTTCGTCCACCGCGGAACGGGATGCCGATTACCTCATGGAAAACAACACCCGCTTCACCCGGACGCTCGCGCAGTGGGCGGTCCAACGGAAGCGGCGATTCCTTTACGCAAGCAGTGCCGCGACCTACGGAAACGGAGAAGCGGGTTTCTCCGATCGAACCGACCTCATCAGGCTGCGTCCCATGAATATGTACGGGTATTCGAAACATGCTTTCGACCTCCACGCCGAGCGCACCGGCCTGCTCGGAAAGATCGTCGGCCTGAAATTCTTCAATGTATTCGGTCCAAACGAATACCATAAGGGGGACATGGCGAGCGTAGTGTTCAAGGCGTGTCGTCAGATCGCGGAAACCGGGCGGGTGCGGCTATTCCGGTCACACCGGGTTGAGTGCGCGCACGGCGAGCAGTCGCGGGATTTCATATACGTGAAGGACTGCATCGATGTGATGTGGTGGCTGTTGACCCACGGGGACGTGAACGGTCTCTTCAACCTGGGAACGGGCCGGGCACGGACCTGGAACGACTTGGCCAAGGCGGTCTTCGCTGCCCTGCGGTGCCGGCCCGAAATCGAATACATCCCCATGCCGGAGCCCATCCGGGAAACATACCAGTATCACACCCGTGCAAGCATGGCTTCCCTGAGGGCAACCGGCTGTCCGTTGACGTTCCGTTCGATGGAGGAGGCGGTGCATGATTACGTGGCGAATCATCTGCAGGCACAGGATCGTTATCTGTGCTCCGCGAGCCGGAATGTTCGTGCGGTGGAATCACGGGGCGCCGATGCGGGAATCAACGATCCAGGTGTGAAAGTGCCGCCATGAGGTTTTCGTTCTGCCTCTCGATGCCGTCCGCCGCCGCTCCGAGAAGTCGGGCCGTCTCGTGGAAACGGAGTTCCGTTGCCTCGTCGGCCAGGATTCTGCACGACTCGGCGTGCTCGCGGATGTGCCGGGCAAAGTGCTCGAGCCTTATGAAGAGCTTGTCCCTGGCCGAGAGGGAGGACACACCGTCTCCCGGAGCATCGTGGTCATGATGATCCGGGGAATCGTGGTGATGGTCGTCATGGTGTCCATGAGACGATGAGTGTTGATGATGCATGAACGCTTCCTCCTGTCACCCGTTCACAAACGTGTTTTCACCGATCGGTCGGCCGTCGGACCGGCAATTTCACACTCGATTCCTTCCCGAATGTGTCGCGGCCGGTGGGGTATTACGCCGATCCCGATGCCTCCGCTGCATACGGTTCCTGTCCCCTGCAACGCCGGACGCGCGAAAGAAAATCCTTCGCACGCGACCGGTTGCGCGCGGCACAAAAAGCGATGGGCCAGGACAGGCGCGTCCAACCGCAATTGCCTTCCTGACTGCATTGAGTGCCGAGTCGCGGGGAATCGGGAGTATGCGGTTTCTTTCCGCTGTGAAGGAATTGGATGCCCACGGGGATGATTGCGTCACAATGTATCAGAAGGGTGGATCGCTCGTCAATACGCAGTCGTCCCGAGCGGAGCATAAGAAGACTCGCGTTGCGGACCCGGCTTGGTGATTTGCCGCCCGTTGACATCGAGCCGATCCCGGTTTACTCTGTTTATCAATGAGCCCACGAAGGGTTCGATAACCTAAAGAATAGGAGGACTTGACATGGAAGGAAAACACGAGCACAAGCATCTGCACGCCCACGATCACAAGCATGTCCACACTCACGAACATTCGCACGGGGACGGGAAGCACAGCCATGAGCACACGCACGCTCATGCCCATGAACATCTCCACGAACACAGTCACGAGCATGTGCACGGCGGTGCGCCTCATGCCCACGATCATGACCACCCCGGCGAACACGGGGCGCACGATCACGATCATCCCCTTCACGAGGCCCAACCTCATGAACATGCCCACTAGGGGCCGGGTCGATCCATCCTTGAGTCTGTAGCGAAGGAGGCGGGCGATCCCTCGGGTTGTTCGCCTCTTCTTATATTTCCCGCAGCCATGCGCGGATCGTGTCTGCGCATCCCTCCGGCAAACAGGATCGATCGGTTCCGCCCATGCCGGTTTGTGCTCGGAACGGCAACGTCGGGCAAGGGCGCATCAGGTCCTGCCCTGGAATTGCGCGAGTCGCGGAGACCGGGTTTGTCCCCGTCCGCCTCACCGCCCGCCGATCCCGTCGTTTGCAGTCTTGAACGCCAGTCGCCGTTGGACCTAGAACGAATACTCCAGGCGCAGCATCCCGGCGAACACACCGTCGTTGCGGCTGTCGCCCAGGGGATTGGCAACGTACTGAACGTCCGGAGTGAGGGCGAAATATTCGTTGAAGTAAATCCTGTAGTACAATTCGGCGTGGAGCTCGGTGCCGTCGTTGTGGGGAGCGACCACCCCCTTCAATCCCGCAATGCCTATGCCCAGTTCGTCTTTGTCTCTGGACGGAACGATCCCCTTGAGATTTGCTCCGGCCGACCAGAACCAGTCCGTATCGTAAGCGTCCCGGCTGCTGTAGGCCAGCCTGGCAAAAAGGCCCAGCCATTCGGTGAGCTGCTGGTCACAACTGACTCCCACCCCCCAGCCATCCGGGCTGGTGTCCCCCGCCGAATTTTCGTGATGATAACCGGCGTTCCAGTAATAGACCCTGTAGTTGCCCTGCAACTCTCCGAACTTGGGTGAATAGGCCAGTTGAGCCGCAACGAGCGGCTGATCGAAGATGCGCGAGTAGATGCTTTTCTGATCTCTTTCCCAGGGTGCATTCGGATGACTCGACGCCACTCCGAGGGCCGTAACGGATATACTCTCGACCGGCGTGTACGTGACCGCCGCCAGGGGGGCGAATTCATCCTCGCTGTTGAACACGGGATTGTTGACGAAGGGTTTCCCGACGAACTGGGAATTCGGATTGTTGGCAAACGCGTTGTTGTCTACAAACACCACCGGTTCGGTCTTGCCCGCGACCACGGTGAGCTTGCCGCCGGCAAACTCATGGGCGTAGTACGCTTCGGGCAGCCAGAACACCTTGTCGAACGGCCGTTGGAGTTCATTGCTGTTGTCCGCTATGGTGTTCAAATTGGCGAAGAGGTTGTCCTCCAGGTTCTTGTCCGCTCCCTTCTGCGTGCCGGCGTGCACCCGCATGAAAAATCGACCGTTTTCAAAAACCGGAACGGGCGGCCTGTAGGTCACCTGGAGATCCGCGGCGACGCCGAAACCCGACGAACTGTCCGGGTCGATCTCCCGGCCTCCGATTCTGCCCGCCGCCGCGCCCTGGTAGAAACCCACCAGCCCGCCATGGATTTCAAAGGTCTTTTTTTCCTCGACCTCCTCCTTGATTTCGGGCAGGTGGGGCCTCCTCTCTTCGGTCTTTGATTCCTGTGCTTCCGATGCGCCTTCACCCGGTCCCGGTTGAGTCTTTTCGGTCCGCTTCCCATCCGCGTCGGAAGCGCCGACCTTCCCGGGAGGCGATTCAAACCCGCTCCCTTCCGCATGTTCAACGCCGAATGCATTGCCGGCCAAAACGGACAGAAACACCGCAGCCACCAACAGGATGAATGTCCTCATCAGCACCGCACGCCCCCTGGAAACTGGAAGAGAAAAGTCTCATGCCCCGTCGATAGTGCCCGAAGCGCGATACCGACATTGAGGCGCCAACAAAACAAGCCACGAAGTCTCTGACGATTTCGAAGCCTTCGTGGCTTTAAATAACGGAAGGGAGAAAGATCCGCCGAAAGACGAACCGGACCCGCCGAGGGCGGAGACGGCATTCTTGCCGTCCGTTGAAACCTGTCCAAAAGGCGGAAACACGCTCCAGGCGGCGAAGCAGTCATGTCCCCCAAGCGGACCAAGTCGTCCCGGAGGCGGGAGATTTCCCGCCAGGCGTCCTTGCGCGTATGGACAAGGGAACGGGCGAGATGGCTCACGCAATGACAAGGAGGAAGATTCGCGTGCCTCGTCGTGCCTCTGCTGCTTATGGCCGTTCGCGACGGTGACCCTGGGACCGCTCTCGAGCAAACCGCCAAACGATATTCAGCCCCTCGGTTGGAATCTTCTAAGGATGAATCCGATCAAACCGGCCAGGAGCATGGTCAGAGCTCCTCCAATGAGGCCGGAAAAGGAGGTCCCGGCACTGACGGCGGGCCAGGGTTCCTCCTCTGCTGGTGTTCCGTGAGCCTCTCCGCTGCCTTCCTTTGACGGCTCCGTCTTTTCCGGTTTCGCGAAGCCGTAGTCGGGCAGGAAAGAAGTCCGCTCCTGGAGGCCGGCCAGCAGCGAGTGTACTCCTCCCTGAGGGGCCTCGAGCTCTTCCTTGCCCGCGGTGCGGAACATGGCCCATTCCAATCCGTCCGGATTGGCTGAAGCAAACCAGGAGAGGATGCCGCCCGTCAGGACGGTGAGCGCGATCAGAGTCGCGAGGACTCCCCTGAAGGACCTGCCTGCCGGCGCGGGGGAAGATGCGCTCAATTGCAGGATTTCGGGACGTGCCTTCCACACGAAGGTGACGACGGCCGCGGTTACAAACCCCTCAACGATTCCTATGGCGAGATGGATGGGCTGCATCAGGAGCAGGAACGTGCCGAACGGCAATTCCGAGACCCCGGAAAACAGCGTTTCGAGAACCACTCCCAAGGCTCCCAACTGGAGCCCGATCACGGCGGAAAGAAGTGTCCCTGCAAGGATGCGGCGCTGAGTCGGCTCCGCTCCGGCGATCTTCCTGTAAATGAGAGGGTAGGCGATGAAACAGGGGAAGAAGCCGAGATTGAATATGTTGCATCCCAGGGCGAGCAGGCCGCCGTCTGCGAAAAACAAGGCCTGAACGGTGAGTATGGACGCCATGGAGAGAAAGGCTGCGTACGGTCCGAGCAGGATCGCCAGGATCATGCCGCCTCCCAGATGGCCGCTGGAACCGGTGGCCGGAATTGTGAAGTTGATCATCTGGGCGGCGAAAACGAAAGCCCCGAGGACTCCCATGAGAGGGACCCTGTTCTCGTGGATGTCTTCCTTGAGCTTTCTTGCGCTATAGACGGTGAGACCCGCCGAGGCGATCCACATCGCGCCGCCGACAGCCGGAGAAATCAACGCATCCGCCATGTGCATGAAAAAACCTCCCTCAACCCGCACATCGCCGTTCCGGATGGACAACCGAAACCGCACCCCATGCGCCCGTCCGCCGGTCGCTCCCGATCATCGGAGCGGGCTTCGCGGTGTTGTGCTCAAAACCGCGGCGCGGTGTCGTTCTACACGATGCAGGGCATGCTGAAACGGGACCGCTCACGGTTCCTCGCCGGCACTCGCATTGACGACCGGTTGATCGCCGACGGGTGTGAAACGTCTTCCGGCACAGGCGACCGAACGGGCGGCACAATTTCAATCGGAACCGCGGGCGGGGAACCGAACCCTGAAACAACAAAAGCCGGGGCAACCCCTTCGGGGTTTGCTCCGGCCTTCTTGGCTCAGCTTGAATTCACGTATGCAAATCAGTTTCGAACCACCGGGCTTCTTGCCCGTTTTATCGGAGAATACGCGGCACGACACTCCAAGTCAAGCGGTTTTCAAAGGAACCGTTTTCCAAGGAATCCTTGGGCTGTGCCCCCATCACCCTCAAGATTTGCCGAGGTAGCTCGCTTCCAGCGTCTTGACCAACCCCGTCAGGGTACGGTTGACAGGGGTGGGAATACCGCACTGCTCCCCGAATGCGACGATGGCCCCGTTGATGGCGTCGATCTCCGTGCGCTTTTTCCGGTCGACGTCCTGTCCCATGGAAGAGCGGTTGATGGCTGTGGCCCGGGCCACCGAGAGGACGCGGTCGACGGTCTCCGGTCCCATCTCGAATCCTTTGGCGCGAGCCACGGGCAGGGCCTCTTCGACGGCTGCCCGGCAGATGGAGGATGCCGACGCAAAGTCGGCGATGACCCCGTTGCGGATTCCGGTCAGGGCGGTGATGGCGTTGATTCCGGCGTTGACCATGAGCTTTTCCCAGATCAATCGCTCGACGTGATCGCTGGGTTCCGTCACGAGACCCGCCGAGCGGAACAGCTCCACGATCTCCCGGACCCGTTCGGAGGCGGGCACTCCGATTTCTCCGATGAACGTGGCCCCGTTTCCTCCGTGGCGGATTCTTCCCGGCCGGACCAGGGTGGACCCCTGGGCGGTGCTTCCGACCAGGACCTTTTTGCGGTCGACGACGGCCGCAATATTCTCCCAGTTGCCGATCCCGTTCTGAAGAGTGAGAAAGACGGTCGAAGCGCCGCAGCAGTCCGTTATGCTTCCGACCGCGTCCCGAGTCGCATAGCTCTTGACCATCACGATCACCAGGTCGGCCGTTCCGGGAACGTCTCGAGGGCTGTGGAATGCGGACAACCGGTACGGGACAATGGAGCCGTCCAGCTCCTCTATGACCAGACCGTCCCCGCTCACGGCCCGGATGTGTTCCCGGTTCGTGCTGAGAAGGCTCACCGTCGCCGAGGTTCCCGACAGGCGCGCCCCCAGCAGGCTCCCCATCGCCCCTGCTCCCAGGATCAGAATGTGCATGAATCTCCCCCTTGTATATCCTCAGAGAGTTCCCGGCTTCATGGACCTTCACCCTCAGAAGGCGAAGGCGAAGAACACGAAAGTTGCCACCACGGTTGCGAACACGGCAGCCATCAGGAAGATGTCGGGAAGAACGGAAAACTCGGCCTCACCACGGTTGATGTGCCTTCGAATGTAGAAAAAGCGCCACCCCGCAAGCAAAACGATGACGGCGCCCAGGGTGAATGCCGTCAGGCCGATGTATCGTGTGCCTCCGGGCCTCAAGCCCGGACGGGATACGAAGATCTGCATTTCCCGGATCAGGATGTCGAAGCGTTCGATGACGAAGCCGAAGGCAATCAGCGACAGGCCGGTGCGGCACCAGGACAGAAACGTGCGCTCGTTTGCCATGTGGTTGCGCTGCCAGGCATAAAACGTGTTCTTGTCCGTAAACGGGGGACCGGCGGGAAACCCGCCTTCCGTCTCATGATTGTGCCGCGTGAGAACAAAAGACCTGAGCGATGCGCAGCGATTCCGGACGTATTCCCCGAGACGTCCGATGATTTTGAGGATCATGCCGGTTTCCTTTTCCCTGGCTGTTTCTCGGGCCGGATCGCAAATCCCGCCCCGGTTGTTTCAATGAAGCTCGACGCTTCTTGCCGTTTCAATTCCGTCCAAAACGGGAGAGCATGCGGTCGGAACCCCGGAACGGACACCGGGTAAGGCACCGCGCCGCGGTCGCTCGACGGAACCGGCGAAGTCCCCCCCTCGACTCAGCAGGTGAACGATCGGCGTTAGTGCGGTCTCAGCGGAGTTTCAACGTGGCGAGTGAGATGAGCGCGAGGATTCCGGCCACAATCCAAAGGCGAATCACCACTTTCGTCTCGGCGATGCCTTTATGTTGCAGATCGTGATGCAGCGGCGCGCGGAAAAAGATCCGGCGCCCCACCCATCGCACCCCGATCTTGTCCTGGATCTGGCTGGTGAGGGCTTCCGCGATGAAGAGCCCTCCGAGCAAAGGGAACAGCATTTCCTGTTTCAGCAGAACCGACATGACCGCCATGGTGCCCCCGATTGCCAGCGAACCGGTATCCCCCATGAAAATCTGTGCCGGATAGGCATTATACCAAAGAAACCCCAGGCCGGCTCCAACAAAAGCGGCTCCGAACACGGTCAGCTCTCCCGCTCCTCTCAGGTACGGATAGTACAGGTATGCCGAATAGATCCGGTTGCCCTCGACATAGGCGAAAATACCGAGCACGGCCGCCACGAAAAGAGCCGGCGTGATGGCGAGTCCGTCGAGGCCGTCGGTTATGTTGACCGCATTGGATACAAAAATCACGAACAAAAAGATGAAGATGCCGTAAAGGTAGGGCCCCAGGTCCATCAGGGGATACTTGTAAAAGGGAACATAAAGGCTCGTGGCCAGCTTGGGGCCGAGGGGCGCGAGCGGTCCGACGCAAAACCAGGCGAACGCCGCGGCGAACAATCCCTGCAAGATGAGCTTGGCGCGCTCCGACAGGCCTTTGTCTCCGCTTCTCATCTTCACCTTCGAAAAATCGTCGCAGAAACCCAGAATGCCGAACCAGAGCATTCCACCGACGGAAGCGAGCAGGAAGGGACTGTCCCAGCTTCCCCAGACGATCATTGAAAAGAGAACGGCCCCGATGATGAGCACGCCGCCCATGGTCGGCGTGCCGCTCTTGTCGAAGGCGGAGTGGACTCCCGTTTCCCGGACCTGGTCCAGGAGACAGCGCCGATGTACGAACAGGATGAAACGACGGCTGAACAGGAAGATGAAAATCACCGAGGTCAGCGCCGCGACAATCGCCCGAAAGCTGATATAGTTCACCAGCCGGCAGAAGGAGAAGAAATCGGACAACGGAATCAGAAAGTTGCACAGGTGATAGATCATGACTGCCGTTCCCTTTTGGCCTCCTTGGAGGACGTTTCCGCGGAGACCGGGGACGGCCCGGCAAGCCTCTCGTTGCAGCAATTCCGGACCGTTTTGTAGGTTTCCTTGATCGTGAAATGCGGCCGAAAGTCAGTGGCCGTCAAAATGAAAGACGACATGTCGCTCATGAGCGACACGGACGGGCTGACGATTCCCCGGTCGAGGAGGCGTTTGAGCCCTTTGAGCGCGGCGTCCCGAACCTGCCAGTAGTGCGATTCCCTCAGCCTGAGCAGCACATCGGAGGCTCGGTGGTCGACCCCCACCTCCCCCAGGGCTTTCGCAGCTTCCGTGACGACTTCGAAACAGTTGTCGTGCAGGGCTTCGAGCAGCGCATCCAGCCAGGTCTCCTTGCCGACGAGGTGTTTGCCGAAGTGGGCGGCGGCGATGCACGCCTGGCTGCGTACTTCGAAATAGGGGTCCTTCATTGCCTGCAGAAGATGCCGTTCGATCTCCGGATCGAACTGGTCCAGTACTTGAAGCGCCTGCACGATGTTTCTCCGGATGAAGCCGACCTGCTCGTAGTCCCCTCCGAACAGTCGTTTCATTCGGGATGCCGGGGTCCTGTCGGCCAGCATGTCCAGAAGCGTCGGTATCTTCTCCCGGTACAGGGTCAGCCCGATCAATTTGACGCCCAGGTTGCGATCCTGCCAGGCCCTGTTGCTGAGCAGGGCCGCGGCCCTGTGCCGGTAGTACACCAGGTCGTCTTCGTCCCCCACGGCAGCGAGCGGATCGTACTTGCCGTCGGCCCCGGCGTAGGTCCTGCCGAGGAGTTGCAGGACGCGCTGATTGCCCAGGAGCGGCTTGAACGGTACCGATTCGGAACCGGCGCCGTTGTTGTAGCTCAGGTCTCCATAAAGCTCGCTCATGATCCGCTGCGTGGCGTGACGCCTAAGGAAGTGCCCGGTCCTGACCGCCATGGCCTCCAGCCGTTCTGAATCGTTCAGGAGGCGGAGGATCTTTTCCGCAAGGACCCTGCCGTCGAGTTTCTCGATGAGGTTCCCGTCCTCCATGACCGTGTCTTCGAACAGCATCTCGGCGGCCCCCGCATGCTTCATTGTGCGCGCGTTCATCACCTGGTGATCGCCGGGCAGGTTGGCTTTGGGAATGAGCAGCGCCGGCTTTCCCATCCGGGATATTTCGTTGAGGCTGCCCGCACCGCTCCGGCAGACGATCAGATCGCTGATGGAATAGACGTCGGCGATATTGTGAAAGTAGTCCTGCCTGGTGTAAAACCCCTCGAGCAACCCTCTCTCCTCTTCGGAGAGGAGCGCGTTGAGACGGTCTTCCGTGTCCTTTGCGGCGTCGTAGTCCCGGGTTCGGGCCAGACCCGTTCCATGGATGATGAAGAGCCGTTCACGATGGGGAAGGAGATAACGGAGGGCATCGATCAACGAACGGTTGATGGTCCTGGCCCCTTGGGAACCGCCGAAAGCGAAGACCACCCGTTTGCCTTCGGGGACTGTGAAACTCAGATTGCCCAGTGCTTCTTCCCGAACCTTGGGCGAAATGGAATGCCGTATCGGATATCCCACCACCACGCCGTTTTTCGGGAAAAAGGAGAGGGTCTGCGGAAAGGTCAGGAGCACCCGGTCGACCCACCGTCCCAGCACGGCGTTGAGCTGGCCGGGAATGCTGTTCTGTTCGTGCAGGTACACCCGGGTCGGAGCCAGTCTGAACGCCCGCAGGACAAGAGCGGCGACAATGACCGGGGCGCTGACGTAGCCTCCCGTGGCAATCACCCACTTCGGCGCAAACCGGAAGAGAATGAAAAAGGACTGGAGAACTCCGAGGCTGAGCCTGCAGAAAAAACGCAACGAACGCAATGAAGGCCTGAAACCCGGGAACCCTTCGGTTGACACGAATACCAGCGGATAGCCCACGCGCTTTACAATGACGGTTTCCGCCTTCCCGCGAACGCCGACATAAAGAAAGCGCGTGTTCGGATCCCTGTTCCCGATCTCCTCGGCAATCGCCAGGGCGGGGTTGACGTGTCCGCCGGTGCCGCCCCCGGAGAGCAGCACCCTGCTCTCGCGGGAGGCCAGCCGGCGCCACCTGGCGGACATAACGGCCAGGAGCGCCGCAAGTGCGACGCAGCATCCAACGATGACAAACACTGTGACCACGGTCGTTCCATTCCGCACGGATGCGACGAAAAACGGTTATTCAAAGCGCCGCGGCGCGTTCAATCTCCATGAAAGGAACACATCCTTCACGCACCAGCAAGGGGGATCCGCCGGTCACGTCGACGATGGTGGAAGGAAGGCTCCCCGGCAGACGGCCGGCGTCGATCACGCCGTCGACCTGCCTCACCAATTCAATCGGTATTTCCGCGAGAGTTCTGCACGCCCGCTGTCCCGTGAAGTTTGCGCTGGTCGAGACGATCAGTCCTCCGAGTGAAGCTGCGAGCGCTCTGGCAACGGGGTGAGAGGAAACCCGGATTGCGATCTTTCCCGTGGAAGCATGGACCTGGGGCGGCAGGCGATGCACCGCCCTCAGGATCAGGGTCAGCGGCCCGGGCCAGAAAGCGGCGGCGAGTCTCTCCGCCAGGGCCGGAAATTCCTCGACCCATTCCCTAACAGCCTGAATGCCGGATGCAATCAACGGAAGGGCCTTTTCCCGTTCCCTCTTCTTGATGGCGAATATTGCGGCCACGGTCGCGGGTGATAACGGATTCCCACCCAGGCCGTAAAAGGTCTCCGTCGGATAGACCACAATTCCTCCGCGGGTGAGCAGGGAAGTGGCCGCTTCGACGACCTCGGTTTCGGAGCGATTCGTTCCGACCCTCCAGATGAGGGTGTCCGCCCCGGTGAGTAACGGCTCCATTCCGGTGTTTCCAGTCAAATTCCGGAACCTTTCAGGCGGTTCCTTCCTGCTTTCGATTGGCCAGGTATTCAGTGAGTTTCGAATTCCTGTCTCCCAGGACCTCCTCCGTCATCCGCACGCGGTAAGCCTTGAGCTTCCCGTCGAGGGTTCGATCGTTGAGCGCCAGGATCTGCAAGGCGAAAAGGGCCGCATTGAGCGCACCCCCTCTGCCGATGCACATGGTCGCAACGGGTATCCCCGGCGGCATCTGGACGGTTGCCAGAAGAGCGTCCATACCCTGCAGGGGCGAAGAATCGATGGGGACTCCAATCACCGGCAAAGTGGTTCGGGACGCCACCACGCCGGCCAGGTGAGCAGCCCATCCCGCGCCCGCGATCAGGACCTGCACGCCGCGCTGCCCGGCGCTGTCGGCATACCGGGCGGTTTCATCCGGTGAGCGGTGGGCGGAAAGAATGCGCACTTCGTAGGGGACTTCGAAGTCGTCCAGGATACGGAAAGCGCTTTCCATCACGGAAAGATCGGACTCGCTCCCCATCAGGATTCCGACTCTGGGATTGCCGGCTCTTCCGGTCATAGGTTCCTCCACGGCCATGGAACGGGATTATTCCCTGCCGATATCGCTCCGATAATAAAGTCCCTCGAAGGAGACTTTCCGCATTTCGTTCAAGGCGATTTCCCGCGCTTCGGAGAGGGTCTTTCCTTTGCTGATGATGCACAGGACCCGCCCTCCCGTGGTGATCAACTGTCCCGATCCGTCGCGCTCCGTGCCGGAGTGGAAGACCAGGCACCCGGGGGCGACGTCTTCCACACCGTGTATGGGCAGCCCTATTTTGTAGCGGTCCGGGTAGCCCTTGTACCAGCCCTTCTTGCCCTTCGTGCGCCCGCTGGTTGCAATCAGGCAGAGCCGGTAGTGATCGTCCCAGACGGGCTTTATCCGATCGAGGCGGCCTTCGAGGATGGCTTCGCACACGTCGACGAGATCCGTCTCGAGACGCGGCAAGATGACCTGGGCTTCAGGATCTCCCAGGCGGATGTTGATTTCCAGGACGTGCGGCGTAACATTCTTCCCTTCGCCGGTGAGCATGAGCCCGAGATAGAGGATTCCCCGATAAACGATGCCGTGTCGTTCCCGAATTCCTTTGATGAGCGGTTCCGCAACCCTGCTCATGATGGTCTCGACCAAGTGCTCGTCCAGCCATGGGTGCGGCGAATAGGCCCCCATGCCGCCGGTGTTCTTCCCTTCGTCGTTGTCCCGAGCTCGCTTGTAATCCTGGGCCGCGACCATGGGCAGAAGGGTGTAGCCGTCCGTGAAGCAGAAGAACGAAAGCTCCCTCCCGTAAAGGCGCCGCTCGATATCGACCCGGGCTCCGGCATCGCCGAAGATGCGCTCTTCCATGATCAGGCGGATGGCTTCCTCGGCGTCCTCCACCGTATCGCAGACCAAGGCGCCCTTTCCTGCGGCGAGCCCGTCCGCCTTCACCACCACCGGATACCCGGTCTTGCGAACGTGGCCTCTTGCCTCATTGGCGTCGGCGAAGACGGCGAATTCCGGAACGGGGATGCCGAGTTGTTCGAGCAGAACCTTCGTATCGCATTTGCTCGATTCGAGCCGGCTCGCCTTCCTGCAGGGGCCGATGATCTTCATGCCCCGGCTCTCGAACAGATCCACGATGCCTTCGGACAAGGGCTTCTCGGGTCCCACGAAAGTCAGGTCGATCCGTTCCTTTTCGGCAAAATCGGCCATCTCTTCGATGGTTTTTGCATTCACGCACGTGGCGATCCCGGCGATACCGGCATTCCCGTGCGCGACGAAAACCTGTTTGACTCGCGGGCTCTGCGCGAACTTCCAGGCAATCGCATGATCTCTTCCGCCGCTGCCAATCACCAGCACTCTCATGAAGGGTCTCGCTCCATCAGTGGTTTTGGGCCTCTCGTCGGTTCAAGCGATCTGCATGAGATATTCGCAGATGTTACCGTCATAGGTGTGAGTGGTGCAAAAGGCTTTGCACGCCAGGCGGAGGCTGGTTTCCCGGGAAATGAACCCTTTCCTTTCCCTGAGCTCCCTGAGAATGTCGGGGTAGTCACCGGGATCGGTGACGATCGCCACGTGCCGGTTGTTTTTCGCCGCGGCTCGAATAAGGGTGGGACCGCCGATGTCGATGTTCTCGATGGCCTCCTCGAGAGTGCAGCCGGGGCGGGCCACGGTCTTGGCAAAAGCGTAGAGGTTTACCACGACCATATCGATGGGCTCGATGCCGTGAGCGGCCATGGTCTTGACGTGGGCTTCATTGTCGCGGATGCCGAGGATTCCCCCGTGAATCTTGGGGTGGAGGGTCTTCACGCGGCCGTCGAGCATTTCCGGAAAGCCCGTGTAATCCGACACCTCCGTGATTGCGATTCCGCCCTCCCGAAGCGTGCGTGCCGTCCCACCCGTGGACAGCATCCGTACTTTCAATTCGCTCAATCCCTTGGCAAAGTCCACCAGGCCGGACTTGTCCGTCACGCTGACCAGCGCTCGACGTACAGGAAACATAGCTTACCTCCACAGTGCAAAATGATGCTCCCAAATGCAGGCGTCCATCCCGACCCCCCCATCAATGCGCAACGGGAACGCTCGGAGCCGCAACTCCCGGCACGGTCCCGCCCCTGCGCTACGGTCGGGCCGGATGGACAATCTCCAATCAAGATCGTTCGGCCTTTGCGGCCGGATACCAGCGAAAGACCATTTCTAACAAAGCCCGGTCAACTGCTCGAAAAGACGAGCGGTCGCCTTCACGATGGGGGCATCTTCCGGCAGAGTGACCGCGGGCTTCCCCTGCATGTCGAAGTCGGCCAGAAGAGGGTCTGAAGGCAGGCTCGCGATACGTTCCGGGCCGAAGGTTTCAACGACTTCCGCGGGCCAGGACGGCGGCTCCTTTTCCAGTCGGTTGACCACAAGCAGGATTTCTTTCACCTTCATGGGGAGGACGCGCACCAGGGCCGCAATCCGGCACGCGGCCGTCAAGCCTCGCCGGCTCGGGTCGGAAACCAGGACGAGCAGGTCGATATCCTTCTGGGTCAGTCGGCTGAAATGTTCCATGCCCGCTTCGTTATCCACCACGAGATAGTCGTAATTGCCGATCAGGCGGTCGATCAACTGGCTCAAAAGGTTGTTCGCGGCGCAGTAACATCCCGGCCCTTCGGGCATGCCCATGGCGATCAGATCGAACCCGTCCCCTTCCACCAGGGCCTGTTCCATTTTCATTTCCATGAAAACGTCTTTGGTCATTCCCGGAGGAACGTCTTTCTTCATCATTTCCCGGGCATCCGAAAGCGTTCCGTTCAGCATCACCCCAAGAACGTCATTGAGGTTGGCGTTCGGGTCCGCGTCGATGGCCAGGACCGGTTTCATGCCTTTTCGGATCATGTGGTGAATCAGGAGTCCGGCAACGGTGGTCTTGCCGGAACCACCCTTTCCGCCCAGAGCTATGGTAAAGCCCAATTCAATCCCTCCCGGCGCACGTGGAGGCGTGCGGCCGCAATCAAGAGACGACGAAGCAAGGGGAGCCGCTTTTTCAGGAGTCTCCCTTTATCACATAAAGCCAAAATGCGGTAAAAAAACCCCAGACCGCCATGCAAAAAAAAAATACGAACAGGGGGGCTGCTTGCCAGGAGCAAGCCCCGTCGCTCCCAGTCCCTGGAAAAAGAGGAACACGCAGAGGAGTTGGAACCATGCGGGAACAGCACCCAACAGGATGCGGCGACTGAATACCCCTGTCCGGAAACCGCTTCTCCGGAAGGGCTCTGAAAAACGCACTTCCCGAGGGGCTCCCCGGACCAACCGGTTATGCGAGAAGAATATACTCCGGGAGGGTGCGAAAGCAACGTCCATTTTCCGGGAAATGCCGGGGCATTCCAGGGTCCACGCCGCACGTGAGCCGACCGGGGTTCCGAAGGTTCCCGCCGAGGTGACCAGGCTGATTCGCATCAGTACGCTGCTCATTTGTCCCGTCGCAGGGTGGAAGGATAAAAGCCGTGTTCTCAACTAGAAGCAGGTTGATAACACAATCTCAAAGCTTTATAAAGCCTTATCAACACAGGGATGCGCGTTGCCCGCGGGGCCTCTTGGCCGGACTCCACCCTCGATGCGACCACCGGCCGTTGGAGCCCGGTCCGAAAGCTTACACCAATGACAGGAGGATTCCGGTTTCAATGGATGAATCGCCCGTTGGTTTTCACCGGACGCTGATCCCGGCGCTCGTGGCCTCCTTCCTTTTGGGGGTTGCGGGCAGGGCGGAGGCCTTCCAGGTTCACCCCGCCGCGGAAGGGCTTTACGCACATCAACTGGGCCATCTTTTTTTCACCGCTTCCATGGGGATCCTCATCTACTGGTTGAGGACACACCGTCTCGTGAGTGAGAAAGGTTGGCGTTTCATCCAGTACTCCGCCCTGTTCTTTATTCTCTGGAATGTCGAGGCCGTGGTGGTTCACTACCTGGACGGTCGCCACGATTTGTTCCAGACCATCAACGCCGGCTCCTGGCACGGCGAAATCACCCCGGTCCAGGGTTTGAAGTTTCCGACGGTCCTTTACTACATCGGCAAGATGGATCATCTCGTCTGCGTGCCCGCCATTCTGTTTCTTTACCTGGGCTTGCGCGACTTGCTGCACAAGGCACGGACGGCGCGGGTCGAGGAAGTGCCGAAATGACCATGAGCCTGCCTCTTTTTCCGATCTGGATCGTCGACCTGGCCGGCTCGGCCCTTATGATCGTTTTTTCCTTCATGTGCGTCGTCCTGGCCGGGAGACTGAAGGACCAGGACCGGAACAACGTCGTCTGGACCTACCTGCTGTGGCTGAGCTACGCCCTTGCCGCCTTTGCGGTGTCCCGTTCCGTCGGGCACATACTCAAACGCATTCTGCTCGGCGCCGGTCTGGGTTCCGCCTGGGAATCACTCAAGCCTTTCAGCGGTGCCGTCAACTCGATCACGTTCATGGTGGTGGCGTCCATTACGCTTTTTTTCGAACGAAGCTGGAAGATCTACCAGGAAATCCTGGGAGACAAGCAAGCCCTCGTCGAAGCGCACGAAAAAGTGCTGTTCGTCAACCGCAACCTGGAAGGTCTGATCGCCGAGAGGACCCGGGAACTGGCTTTGTCGGAACGGAAGTACCGCAGGATTTTCGAGGTCTCGCGGGACATGATCATGCTGGTTTCGCCTCAGGGCAGAATATTGGACCTCAATCCCGCCGGCGCCGAAATGCTGGGCGTTTCCATTGAAGACACGCTTTCGGGAATGGTTTTCCTCAAGGATTTCCTCCATAACCCGGCGGACTGGGACCGGCTCGAGAACGAGTTGATAGCGAGAGGATACGTGCCGGACACCGAGCTGCTTTTCAGGAAGCCGGATCACTCGGCATTCAGCGTACTTTTGAGCTGTGCCACGGAGAATTATGCGGAGGGGAGGTTCGATGCGATTCACTTGCTGGTGAAAGACATCTCCCAGCGCAAGACCATGGAGCAGCAACTCCTCCAGGCGGACAAGCTGGCTTCTGTCGGCCAGTTGGCCGCCGGCATCGCCCATGAGATCAACAACCCGTTGAGCGTCATTCTGGGATACACGCAGCTCCTGCTGCGAAATGAACCGCAGGGGACGCAGCGGTACGAGGACTACCGCATCGTCGAAAAACACGCGCGCACCTGCAAGAGAATTGTCGGAGATCTGCTCAGTTTCGCCAGGAGCACCAAGACGACAAAAGGAGAGGCGAGCGTAAATGTCGTCATCGAGGAGACGCTCAATGTGCTGAGGCATCATTTCGAACTGGATGGAATCGGGATCGAACAGGAATTCGATCCGTCCGTCCCCATGCTGAGCATGGATCGGGAGAAAATCAAACAGGTGCTCATGAACCTGCTGATGAACGCCAAACAGGCCATCGGCAAGAAAAAGGGAAGGATCAGACTGGTGACCCGCTATGACCGGGAGGGCCGGGCCGTCTCGATTCAAGTGACCGATGACGGCTGCGGCATCGCTCCGCAGAGTTTGCCGCGAATCTTCGACCCCTTCTTCACCACGAAGGGAACGGGGGAAGGCACGGGCCTCGGATTGTCGGTGAGCTACGGGATCGTCCAGGACCATGGCGGTGAAATTCGGGTGGAAAGCGAACCGGCCTGCGGCGCGACTTTCACGCTGATTTTGCCCGTTGCCGGGAAGGAGCCGAACGGGGCATGACAAAAGAGACTCTGCTGATCGTGGATGACGAGGAAGACCTTCTCCAGCTGCTCAAACGGAGCCTGGAGCCGGATTTGGGCTGCGAGGTGAAAGTCGCGTCATCGGGCGGGGAAGCCTTGAATGTGCTGGAACGGGAACCCGTGGATCTCCTCCTGGTGGACATGAAGATGCCTGAAATGAACGGGCTCGAGCTCCTGGAACAGGTCCGCGCCGGCTATCCCTGGCTGACGGTGGTGATGATGACCGCTCACGGGTGCATCGAGCTGGCCGTCCAGGCCATCCGCATGGGCGCGTATGACTTCATCACCAAACCGTTCGACCACGAAACGCTTGTGCTCAGCCTCAACAAGGCACTCGAGCGGAGCCGGCTGCTTCGCGAGAATCTCAACCTGCAAAGACACGTTCAGATGCACGAGGCGTTCCAGAACCTCGTGGGGAAAAGCGCTCGAATGCAGCGTGTCTACGAAGCGATCCAGATGGTCGCAAAGACCGACCTGACGGTTCTTATCACAGGGGAATCGGGAACCGGCAAGGATCTTGCCTGCCGAGCCATACACGCTCTGAGCCAACGACGATCCAACCCCTTCGTGGCGGTGAACTGCCCGGCCATTCCGGAAAACATTCTCGAAAGCGAACTGTTCGGCTACCGGAAAGGGGCTTTCACCCATGCCACGCAAAACCGGACGGGCCTCTTCCAGGAAGCCCACAAAGGAACCATATTCCTCGACGAAATCGGCGACATCAGCCCGAACATCCAGGCCAAGCTCCTGAGAGTCCTGCAGGAGAAGGTGATCAAACCGCTCGGTGACACGAAGTCCGTTTCGGTGGACGTCCGGGTCGTCGCATCCACCAACCGGGACCTGGGGGATAGGATTCGACGCGGGGAATTCCGCGAGGACCTGTTCTACCGCCTCAACGTGCTGCCGATCGTGATGCCTTCGCTTCGGGAGCGTCCCGAAGACATCCCTCTCCTGGTGAACCACCTGATCGAAAAGCACTGTGCCGCCCTGAACCGGCCCCGGAAATCCGTCGCTCCCGAACTGACGGAGATCTTCCTGCGGGCGCCCTGGCCGGGAAATGTCCGCGAGCTGGAAAACGTCATTGTTCGAGGCCTCCTGTTCGCCCCTCGGGATGAAATTCTCCCCGAGGACGTCGGGTTTCATCGCCCGGTAAAAGGGCGGATACCCGGAAAGGATGCCCCGTCGACGAACGTGCCGTACAAAGATGCAAAGGAGGAAGCTCTGAGAGGTTTCCACGCCGAATACTTCGGAGGCGTTTTGACGGCCACCCGGGGCAATGTCAGCCATGCTGCGAAGCTCTGCGGCCTGGAACGCCAGGCGCTGCAGCAGCTTCTGCGCCGCTACGGCATCCGGTCGGATGCCTACAGGACAAACTGAGAGCCGCCGGGAAAACCCCGTGACGCGCCGCCGCGGCTCGATCTCGTGTCGCGGGGGCCGGGAAGCCCCGATACGGGACCAAGGCCGATTTTGTCCGCGCGGGCCGCCGGAGGCCACTTCATCGGGGACGGTGGGATTCCGGACGGCTGTCGATTGATTATTGACCGGAGGACGACATGGAAGGAGAAGGTTCCCGCGGGAGCTTGCCTGTGCGGGATCGACAAGGAGGGCGGACGCCCTCCCGAAAGGAAGGATTGAGCTTCCATGGCAGATGAGAGACCGAACATGCCCATTCCCGAAGAGACCCTCAACCTGTTACTGGAACGGCTGGAGGCGGTGGAGCGACATGTGGCGGACGGTCGTGGTCTTCTTGAAGACAGTCGACGTTACTTCCAGGAACTGCGTCAGAAAGAGCTGGAACTGCTGCAAAAAGACCTGGAGATCGAGCGTCTGAAGAGAGACCTGTACTACCAGAAGAAGCTTTGCGAAAAGGAAATGGAAGCCCGTTCCAACGCGCTTGAAGAAAAATGCCGTTTCCTGGAAAAGGACCTGGAGGCGAGGATCACCCGGGAGCGCGAGCTGTTTGAAAGACGGCTCGCCGCGGAACAGGGCCTGTGGGCGGAACGGCTGGCCGGCGAACAGGAGGAGTGCGCGCGGCGGCTGGCCGATGCCAAACGAAGCGAAGGTTTCTGGGCGCGTTTGATCAGGATGCTGACCTGGAGTTGAGAGGAATTGGAACTGCCCGGCTTTAAGGCCTGCTCCGGGAATTCGGCATGGGAAGGGATTTCCGCGCCGCCGTTGTCCGCGGATTGGATTCCAAGCGGCGGGCAGGGGCTGTCGCATGGCACCTGCACAGGGCGCCGACCACGAAAAGGATCGAAAACGATGACAATGAAAGAACGCTTGATGGAGCTCATACTACAGCACGCCTTTCGCTACTCGGATACGCCCGCCTTCAAGCTGGTTCACGGGGGGCTAAGCAAGTTCTACTTCAACTGTAAATCGGTCACTCTCGACCCCGAGGGCCAGGTCCTGATCGGAAACCTCATCTACCGGGCGGTGCGCGACCTGAAGATCGACGCCGTCGGAGGCCTCACCCTGGGAGCGGATCCCATGGCGAATGCGACGGCCTACACATCGTGGCTGGAAAAAGATCCCATCCAGTGCTTCGTTGTGCGGAAGAAAGCCAAAGACCACGGAACGGCGAGCCTCATCGAAGGAAAGGTCAAGGCGGGGAACCGGGTCGTGGTGCTCGACGATGTGATCACCACCGGGGGATCCACCCTGCAAGCCGTTGCCGCCTGCCGCAGCGCCGGGCTCCAGGTTGTCAAGGCGGTCGTTCTGGTGGACCGGCAGGAGATGGACGGCAGGCAGAACATCCTGAAGGAAGTCCCGGAGCTTGAAGCACTGGTCACCAGGGACGAGATTTTCGAGCGGTTCAGCAGGAAAAAGAATCAATAGTCCTCAAGGTTCCTCCAAATCCAACCCGTAAAAGGACCTTATTCTTTGAATCAGGCCTGCGCAATGGTTATCTTGATGCAGGAAAGGGGGACATCCCGATGGACAGAGATGGATGTCTCAAAAACGGGGTAAATCACGGTGAAGCACCGTGTCGAATATGGAGGGGCCGAATGAACGAGAATACTTGCAGCGCGAAAGATTTCGAGGCTGTTTTCATGAAGAAAGGGAGCCCTGCTCGATCCCGGGCGCTTGAAGGGCAAGGGCATCCCTCCGGCGTGGGCTTTCCGAACCGCGAAATCGGGCAGCTGAACGATGCGGCCGGCAGGAGCGTCTACGCCGAGAGTTTTGGGAAATACCTCAGGACGGAAAAGGAGGAGCCGAAGTTTTCCCGGGAAGAACGGGAGAAAAGGGAAAAGGCCAGGCGCGCAAACGAAATCTATCGGCGGGCCTGCAGCGATACCGGGTTGAAGAAGTGTTTCTTCAGTGATTTCGGTGATTGGAGCGATTTCGTGACGGGAAAGATAAGCGAGGCTGAGTTTGTGGAAAGAACTGAAACCACGGCAAGGGCAATGGCTCTCGAGAACAATTGAAAAACGGGAGCCTGAGAGGCGGCGTTTTGCCGCGCCGGTCAGTGACGACCCGGTCCGAATTCGAAAGCCGCAATGAAAAACGTTGCGGCTTCCCTGTTTTTCCACTCCCGACGGGACCCGCTTTCTAAAACCACTTCTTGCTCCGGAAAAAGCAAAGCATGCCGATCGCCACGGAAAGCATGACGACAACGGTCGCGAAGAATCCCTCCAGGGAATCTTTTCCAGGCAGTTTGTCAAAGTTCATGCCGTAGAAACCGGTAATGAACGTGAGAGGAATGAAAATCGTGGCGATTATGGTGAGCACCTTCATGATTTCGTTCATTCGGTTGCTCACGCTCGAAAGATAGATGTCGATCATCCCGGAAAGGGTTTCCCTGAGCGTTTCGGTGGTCTCGATAATCTGCACCGCGTGGTCGTACACGTCACGAAGATAGATCCGGGTCTGCTCCTCGATGAGCCTGGTCTCGCCTCTCCACATGCCGCTCAGAAAGTCCCTCAGCGGCCAGACGAATTTGCGCAGCAGGACAAGTTCGTGCCGGATACGGTAAATGTCCTGGAGAGTGCCCCGGCTGGGCTGCCGGACCAGCTCTTCCTGCACCTCTTCGATCCTGTCGCTCAGCGCTTCGGCCACGGTGAAGTACCTGTCGACGACACAGTCCATCAAGCCGTAGGCAAGGTAGTCACTGCCCATTTTACGGACGCGTCCTTTTCCTTTTCGGAGCCTTTCCCGCAAGGAATCGAACACATCCGATTCCGCTTCCTGAAAGGATATCACGAGGTCGCGTTTGAGTATCAGGCTCACCTGGGCCGAGTCGAGATTTCCCGCTCCTTTCACGTGGCCGAGCGTTTTGAGAACGATGTACAGATAGTCCCCGTAGTCTTCCATCTTCGGCCGTTGTTCGGTGTTGACGATGTCTTCCGTGGTGAGGGGGTGCAACTGGTAAAGGTTCCCCATCTTTTCGATGAGATCGACGTCGTGAATGCCGTTGACGTCGATCCACGTCATTGCCGAAGCCGTTTCGAGGGCATGGCAGTCCACCGCCGATGCGACCGTCTTCTCGACGAACGTATCCTCGGTGTATTGAATCACGGAGATGCGCACGAGTTCGGACCTTTTCGCGCCGACGTGGACCGCGGACCCGGGAGCAAGGCCCGTCTTTTTCGATCTCCTGGTGTAGCTTCTCGGCATCGCGTTTTCCTCCTCACAACCGGTTCCCGGGGAAAAATCACCTGATGCGCTGAAACTAGCAGATTTCAGCGGCGATGAGAATTGCCGATTCGGCCGTTTTCATTTACAGAAGCTCGGTGTGTGTGAAAACCTCGCCGCTCTTGGCCCCATCTCACAGCCTGGAACCTTGCGGCGGAGATTGCCGTCTCGTATATAATGACGAAACTGGCGTGGACTCGGGTCGATTCGCGGTTCGACTTGCCGAACCGCGGCACGGAAAGGGTTTTTGAAGTGAAGGATGCCGCTTACTGGATCAAGAAGCTCGGTCTCTCGGTGCACCCCGAGGGAGGTTATTTCGTCCAGACGTTCAAATCCGCCGAAATGATTCAAGGCGCCGGACTGCCGGACAGGTACGGAGGGCCGAGGGCATTCGCCTCGTTCATCTATTACCTGCTCGAGAGCAATGACTTTTCGTGTCTCCACCGCTTGAAGTCGGACGAGGTATGGCACTATTACGCCGGCAGCTCCCTGACCCTGTTCATTATCGACGAGAGAGGCAACCTGCTGCAGAAAAAGCTCGGCAATGATCCTGAAAAAGGACAATCGTTCCAGGTGTTCATCAGGCATGGCCATTGGTTCGGGGCCATCGTGGACGATTCCGGCTCATTCACGCTGGCGGGATGCACGGTCGCACCCGGTTTCGAATATGAGGACTTCAAACTGGGCAACCGGCGGGAACTGGTGGAGCTCTTTCCGGAGCATCGATTCATCATTGAAAGGCTGACCCGCTGACGAGCATCGCCCGGGCAATGGTTCCGCCCCGACCGGTGCCGCGTGCCGGACCGATCTTCAATCCCGTTTGACATACAGCGCCGCGATTCCCTGCCCGCCCGGATCGGGCACCAGCAGTTCGAGGCGCTCGTAGCGGGGAAGAATTCTGCCGAAACCGTAGACAAGGTAGAGTGCCCCGGGGCGGGCCTCGTTCTCGATCTTTCCGGCGAATACATCGTGCAGCGTGATGTAGGTGTAGAAGAGATCGATATCCGAGAATCGGACCCCGGTGGCCTCGAAGACCCGTCGGTAAGTGTCCGGTTCGAGCGAGCTTCCGGACAGGAGGAAGATGTTGGGCGGGGGAAGCGGCAGTTGAGCCTCCCGCAGCAGGGTTTCAACATCTTCCTTCCGCTGGGGGTACTCGGAAAGGATCTCGGGATCGATTTCGATGCCGATGGATGTCTTGACGAAATAGCTCATCAACACGTTCACCCTGCCGTCGGCGCAGCCAAGATCGGCGAAGACGGTTCGCTCCGGGCCGATGTAACCGGAGGCTCTCATGGCTGCGGCACACTCCGCCAGCTTGAAGAGATCCGTCGATTTGCGATAACCCTCGAAGCCTTCGTACCCGTACCTGCGCTCGTCGTAAAAACCGGCAATCGTTGCCAGCACTCTTCCAGTGATGCTCTTTTCCATCTTTCAGCGGCTCACGAATGCCCTGACCGTTTCATGCACCGCGAAAACGGCGTCCATTTCACGGCCCATGACCGTCTGCAGGGCTACAAGGTCCTCATGGGCGACCAGGTCCCGAATTTTCCGGCACAGGTAATTGAGGCAGAGGATGTGCCGGACTTTGAGGACACAGCCCGTTTCACCCAGAAAATAACAGCTGTTGGGACTCATTCGCTTCGAGGACAGCGAACACCCGAGCAGCAGGTTGACCAGGAGCAGGGTGGGGCCATACCGGTTTTCTATCCCCGCTCCGCAGCAGCTGCCGCCCTCTTCCTCCTCGCATTCCCGGCAGGCCGCGACGATACCGGAATCGAACATGGCCCGGCGGCATTCGGCGATCGCCGCCTCGAGGCCGACCAGACCCGCCGCGACAGCCTTGTCCCGCAGCAGCCGTTCACCGTGGGACGCGAACAGCTCGCGGGCAGCGGTGATTTTTCCCGCGATCGAGTGGGCGGAAGGTGTTGCGGTGCTTTCGGTCATCCTGAAGAGTCCTTGTGGGGTCAGCGTGCCCGTCAATCTGCGCTCGGACCGTCAACTATTTGCGAATGGACAGCCTTTTCATCCTCGAATCGAAGGTGGACCGGTTAACCCCCGCTTCCCGCGCGGCTCGGGTGATGTGCCACCTGTTCTTTTCGAGCAGGTACAGGATGTAGGCCCTTTCAAGCTCTTCCCAGCTGTAACCCTCGAAGGAAAAGGAGGCGGGTGGAGAACCCTTGCCTGTGCTCACCGGGGCGACGGACTGAGCGGGCCGGGAGGATTCGACGGAAGAGGGAGCAACGGACGGGAAGTGCAGAGCCAGTTCCTCCCGGCTGATGGTTTCGCCGGTCGATACCACGATGATATGTCTCACGAAGTTTTCGAGCTCCCGGATGTTTCCCTGCCAGGGGTAACCGCAGACATACTCAAGTGCCCCGGGAGAGAGTCTCCTGGCCGGGACTCCCAGCCTCAGCGCCTCCCTGGCGAGGAAATGATCGAGCAACAGGGGAATGTCCTCACGTCTTTCCCGCAACGGCGGGATGTGGATCGGCAGCACGTTCAGCCGGTAGAAGAGATCTTCCCTGAACGTCCCCCCGGCAATGGCGCCATTCAGGTCTTTGTTCGTCGCGGAAATGATCCTCACGTTCACACTCCGGGGGCGGTTTTCCCCCAGGGGTTTGATCTCATTGTACTGAACCACCCTCAGTATCCTCGCCTGGAGCGCCAGAGGCATATCGCCGATTTCGTCCAGAAATATGGTGCCCCCGTCGGCCGCCTCGAAAATGCCGGTCTTGCTCTTGACGGCGCCGGTGAAGGCGCCCTTTTCGTACCCGAACAGTTCGCTTTCCAGGAGGGTATCGGGTATGGCGCTGCAGTTTTGCACCAGGAAAGGATTGCCCTGGCGGCGACTGAGCCGGTGGATCTCCCGCGCGATGAGTTCCTTGCCGGTCCCGCTCTCTCCGGTGATCAGCACCGGGAAATCCGTCCGGGCATAATCCTCCGCCAGTTTCATCACCTTGATGAATGCCGGGCTCCGGCCCAGGGCGATCTCCTGGCTGCGAAGCGCTTCAAGCGTCTGTTTGAGCTTCTCGTTTTCCCTCACCTGGTCCGAATACACGAGGGAATTGCTCAGGGCCATGGCGCCGATATCGACCAGGTGCTGGAGCAGCTCCAGGTAATCCTGATTCAAATTGAGGCGATTGCCCCCAGCGCTGGTGTCGATCAACTGCACCGCGCCGTAAACTTCTCCGCTCTTGAGAAAGAGGGGAAAGCACAGAATGAGCCTGCTCTTCACGGCGATATTGTCTTCAACCTCCTTGAAGTGCCGGTCATCCTTGCCGGGTTCGGCGACGGTCATGCTGCCGTGTTTGATGACCCAGCCCACAATGCTCGGTCGCCTGGCGCTGATCGCGATTCCCTTGATGCTTTCACTCTGGCTTCCCACGGCTTCGACGCACTGGTATCCGTCGCCGCGCCGGACCCAGATGGAACCTCTCTCCACATTCTGAAGATCGAGCAGGGCCGAAAGGAACTTGCGCTGCAACCGCTCAGGGTCGAGCTCCTCGGATACGGTCCTGTAGAAATTGAATGGAGTGATGGTCTGGCTCATGCTTTTCTCTCGAGTTCCGTCGTCCCGGGGAGCACTCCTTCGCCGGGCGCCGCTCGGGCTCCCGAATATCCATCGGAGATTAATCCTCGCAGGACTCGACGCAGAAGGTCAAGGGGGAAAGTGGTTTACCGCCCTCGCCGGTCATCCGGTTCATCGTCGATGGCGGTCGCAGGATGCATCCGGCGGCCGCCCCAACCGTTCCGCCCCATGAAACGGCTCCAAATATCGCTATGATGGGACTCAAGAATATGGTAACAGAACACGAATTAGTATTCAGAATGAAATACTTGGAATCGGCCTTGCAAGAGCTTGCGGCCGGGCAGAAACAGGGAAGACCCGCCGAGGATATGGCTTCGCCGGGCGAGCGACAGAAAGCTTTGGACCAGGCACAACGGAAGGTGCGGATATGCGGGAGATGAACGCCAGAACGGTCTCCATCGGCCTATGCGATGGGACCGTGATCGCAGGCAAAATCAACATAGGAAATACCCGGCGCTTGTCCGATTTCTTGAACAGGCAGGACAATCTCTTCATCGTTCTTTTCGACGTGACCGAGGGAGGGAAGGAAAGCAGCGTGGTCTTCGTCAACAAACAGCAAATCGTTTGGGCGAGACCGGTGGAAGACGGCCAGCCCCTCACTTCCGAAATGTAAACACTGGCTCTTTCGAAACCGCCGCAACCATGGCGCTGACGGTCGCCGGGCGATCCCCGACGCCGTAACCGCTCGTGGAAAGCCGCAAATCACAGGCTCCTCCAGGGTGGGCCTTCCCGGCGTCTCGATGCTTTGACGGCACCGCAGACCGGAGCACCTTCGATCCTGGACGCAGCGCTCGAAGGGCGGCCCTCCCCGCCTTGATCGCTCACCCCGAGCGGGCGGCAATCCTGCCGTGCAATGACGCCTCCCGGGTGAAGGGGCTGCGCAGCCCCCGTGGGCCTGCCTCATGATCGATTCCCTCCCGTTCAACGCGCCCTGCCCATCTTATCCGAGTACATCTTATCCGAGTACAAAAAAAACGAGCCAGGCTCGTGAGAACCTGGCTCCCCGAAAAGGAAACTTTGCGCAAGCGTGAAGGAAGGTCTATCAAGATTGCAGGCTCCAGCCTGCTCTGGCTGCTAAAATAGCAGTTTCTGATCGTTGCGGAATAGGGTGAATCATGTATTTTCCAGGTAGGGAAACGGTAATTGAGCGGTAGGGAGATCGGGTCTGCGGTGTAGAAAATGAAAAGGACGGGGCCGAGATCGCGGGCCCCAATCGTGCGGTTTTTCACATCGAGGCCGCTCCGGTCGCTGCGCTCCGTCGACCACGCACCCGTCCGGAGGAATGGGCCACACATCACCCTCTGCGACGGCATGCATCGCGACGGGCTCGACGGCAGCCTTGGACACCGCGGAACACTTCCGGACCGAAGGCCATCGAATGGGTGGGACTGCGGTTCCGCACCGGCGGAAGCGGATTTCTGAGTTTTATTGCGAGCCGATTTGTGCTAGAAAAGGGCACTCCCAGAAAAAGGCAATCGCTTTCACACAAATCAGTGGATTTTTGTTTATGGACTCTGTGAAAGTGCCGACTTAGGACACAAGGAGTTCTGAACTCATGCGTAAACGGGCGCTGGTGTATTGTTTCTCCGCAGTGTTTGCGGCATCGTCCATTTTCCCTTCAGCGCCGCCGGCTCAACAGACCCAGGGACAGCAAACGGGAGAGCCGCTCCAGGAACTACAGGAGCAATGGCGGCAGATCATGAAAAACGAGCACAACCCGGCCGCCAGAAAACCCAACCCGGACGGGAAACCCACCTTCGGGCCGGAGCGGGAGCGCCGCAGCTCGAAGTACTCCAAGAAGAGGAGTACGCGCCGTGGTTCCAAGTATTCCAAGAAGAGGGGTACGCGCCACGGTTCCAAGTACTCGAGGAAGAAGAGCAAACGTACGTCCGTGTCCTCGAGGAAGGACAGCCGCCGTTACGGCAGCAAGGCCTCCGGCAAGAGTCGGTATGCCGGTAAAGCCTCCGGCAAGAGCCGCTACGGCAGCAAGTCGTCCAAAGGACGCGCAGAATGGAAGTCCTCGAAAGCGAAATCCGTTTCCAAGGGAACGGGGAGCGGAAGAGGGCACAAGAAGTCGCTCGACAAAACGAAAAAAAGCGCTGCCAAAAAAAAATCGGCAAAGCGATAATGACCACCAAATTTCTTGTACATTTAATGAATTGTACATAGAATGGATGCGTGCGAGATCCTTTTCTCAGAGAGGCGGTCTTTTTGAGGAGGATTTTTTTGAGGAGGAAAGGAGTTTAATATGAAAGGCAAGATTGTATCTGTATTGACGGCAATCCTCTTTGGGGCAACGATGATGGTGGCCCCCGTCGGCGCCGCGACCAAGGAGCCGACAGGGACCGCGACGGAACAGGCCAAGGCCGAGAAGAAGACGACCAAGAAGAAGGCCACCAAGAAGAAAGCGACCAAGAAGAAGACCACCAAGAAAAAGACCGCGAAGAAAAGCACCAAGGGCAAGAAGAAGGTCACCAAGCCCGCTGAAACCAAGGCTTAATAGGTACTGGTCGATGAGCTGTAAAACACCGCCTCTTTGAGACACCTTCCGGAGGAAACTCCGGGACACAACGGCTGAAAAGGCCCCCGCGCACTCAGTGCCCGGGGGCCTTTTTGTTTGGTGGTGCGCCCGGTGGGACGCGCCCGCCGGAAATCGCGCTCGAACAAGCGGGTTACTGGCGGCTGATCTTCACTGCGCACAGCTTGCCGCACATGGTACAGGCTTCACGGTCCTGGGTCACCTGGAGGCGTTTCTTGACCAGGTCCGGGTCGAGCGCTTCCTTGACGATCCCATCCCAATCGAGTTTCTGGCGCGCGATGGACATGCGGCGGTCCGCCTCGATAGCGCCGGGCAACCCCTTGGCGATATCCGCAATGTGCCCGGCGATCCGGCAGGCCATGACTCCCTGGTAGACGTCGTCCGCGTTGGGCAGCCCGAGATGCTCCGCGGGCGTGACGTAACAGAGGTAGTCCGCCCCCGCAGCCCCGGCGATGGCCCCGCCGATGGCTGCCGTGATGTGGTCGTAGCCCGCCGCGATGTCCGTCGGGAGAGGTCCCAGAATATAGAATGGCGCGCCGTTGCAGAGCCGCTTCTGGATTTGCATGTTGGCCTGGATCTGGGGCAGGGGGACATGTCCCGGGCCTTCTATCATCACCTGCACGCCGCGCCGATATGCCCGCCTGGCCAGTTCGCCGAGGATCATCAGTTCCTCGAGTTGAGCGCCGTCGGTGGCGTCCACCACGGTGCCCGGCCGGAACCCGTCTCCGAGGCTCAGGGTGACGTCGTGTTTGTGAGCGATCTCCAGAAGGTCGTCGAAATGCTCGTAGAGCGGATTCTCCTTCTTGTTCCGGCGCATCCAGTGCATGTGAATGGAGCCCCCGCGGCTCACGCAGGGCATTACCCGCTCGTAAGCCTCGAGTTTTCTCACGGAATCCAGTGTAACCCCGCAATGCACCGTGATGTAGTCGAGCCCCTCACTGCACTGTTGCTCGATGCTGCGAAGCAGCAGGTCACCGTCCATTTTTTCCAGCGATTCGTGCTTTGCCATCATCTCCGCGGCGAGGTAGTAAATGGGTACCGAACCGACCATCACGGGAGAGTTTTCGAGGAAGAACCGGCGAAACGCGGCCAGGTCGCCTCCGGTGGAAAGATCCATGATGGAATCGGTTTTCGCCCGAAGGGCCGCGTCCAGCTTCTCCCGCTCCATTTCAAGACTGGCGCATTCATTGCTGGTGCCCAGGTTGGCATTCACCTTGGTCTTCAGTCCGCGACCGATGGCGCGCACAATCGGGTAAGGATGATTGTGATTCCTGGGTAAAACGGCATGCCCCTCCGCCATCGACTGACGCAGTTGCTCGGCCGTGATGGGCTCTTCGTTCACCGCCTGTTTCATTTCCTCAGTGACGGTACCTGCTTTTGCATGATCCAATTGTGTAGGCACTGTGTCCTCCTCCGTTGTCATGAAGAGAGGCGTCGTGAAGCTGAGATCGATCAGGATTCCGCCCAGAAACAAAAAGGCCGTTCGAGAAAACGGCCTTCCGGGATACTTGGATGTATCCCGTTCGCCGATTCCTCCGCCAGTATGATCTGGATCAGGTTCCAAGGGTATCATCTCAGCTCTCCCTTTGGAGAGCACCCCCCCGGCTGTTGAACCTATTTGTGTATTCGATCACTAATCAGATTATCCAACCTGAAGGAAAAAATCAATGCTTTTGGCCCCCTGTTTTCAGTCGGACAGCTCACATTTGTGGTGATCCTGGGCGTCGATGACGGCCAGGGACGTCGTGTTCACGATGTCCTCGAGATCGCAGTTGCGTTGCAGAACGTGAATGGCTTCACTGGTCCCCATAAGGATCGGACCGATTGCCTTGGCGCCCCCGAGGCGTTCCATCAACTTGAAGGCGATGTTCCCGGCCTCCAGCGACGGGAAGATCAGGACGTTGGCTTTCTTGCGCAATGTGTTGAAATCGTAGACCCCGTTGAGGATCTCCGGCATCACCGCCGTGTCCGCCTGCATCTCGCCGTCGATGAGCAGGTCCGGCCTGCGCTGTTTGACAATCCTTGTCGCGAGTGCCACCTTGTCGGAGCGCGGATGGCGAGTGCTGCCGAAGTTGCTGAATGAGAGCATGGCAATGCGCGGTTCGATGTCCAGTCTCTTGGCGGTTTCCGCCGCCATGATGGCGATTTCCGCCAGCTGTTCCGCGGTTGGATCGATATTCACGGTGGTGTCCGCGAAAAACATCACTTCCTTCGGGAAGACCATCATGTAGACGCCGGCGATGACGGAAGTGGTTTCTTCCAGGGGGAGCACCTGGAGAGCGGGCCGGATAGTGTCGGGATAATGTTTGTTGACCCCGCCCACCAGACCCTCGGCATCGCACATCTTGACCATCATGGCTCCGAAATAGTTGGGATTGTTGCGCAGAATGTACCTTGCTTCCTCCCGGGTGATCCCCTTGCGGGACCTCATCTTATAGAATGTCTCCACGTAGGCTTCAATGCGCTCGAAGTTTCGGGGATCCACAATGTCGGCACCCTCCAGGTCCAGGTGAAGCTCCGCGATCCGATCCTTGATGACCTGGCAGTCACCCAGGAGGATGGGCCTGGCGATGCCTTCATCGAGAATCACCTGACAGGCGCGCAGGATCTTGGGATCTTTTCCTTCGAGGAACACGATCCGCTTCGGATTGCGCTTGGCTTTGTGGATGACTCGGCGCATGATTTCCTGCGAACGCCCCAGACGGCTTTCGAGGCTGTCACGATAGGCGTCCCAGTTGTTGATCGGCCGCCTGGCAACTCCCGAATCGACTGCGGCCTTGGCCACCGCCGCAGCCTCCCAGATCAGTACCCGGGGATCGAATGGCTTGGGGATGATGTAGTTGGGCCCGAATTCGATGGGCTGGTTGCCGTAGGCCTTCAACACCGAATCCGGAACGTCCTCCATGGCCAGAGCGGCCAGAGCGTTCACCGCGGCGATCTTCATCTCGTCGTTGATGGCGGTTGCCCCCACGTCCAACGCCCCGCGAAAGATGAACGGAAAGCCCAGTACGTTGTTCACTTGGTTGGGGAAATCGGATCTCCCGGTGGCCATGATGAGATCGTCGCGAACGCTGACGGCCTCGTCGTACATGATCTCCGGTTCCGGGTTGGCCATGGCGAAAACGATCGGGTTGTCGGCCATGCTCTTGACCATTTCCCTGGTCACCAGCCCCGCGCGGGAGACGCCCGCGAACACGTCCGCGCCCCTGATCGCCTCGGCCAGGGTCCGCGGTTCGTTTCCGTTGGCCAGCCGAGCCTTGTAGAGGTTCATGCCCTCCTTGCGGCCCTTGTAAACCAGTCCCTTGGAATCCACCAGGAAGACATTCTCTCTTTTTGCCCCCAGCCTGATGTAGAGCTCCGCGCAGGCGATTCCGGCCGCTCCGGCCCCCGAAAAGACGATCTTAACGTCCTCGATCCTCTTGTCCTGAAGTCTGAGCGCATTGAGCAGCGCCGCGCCGGAAATGATGGCCGTACCGTGCTGGTCGTCGTGGAATACGGGGATTTTCATTATCTCCCGCAGTCGCTCTTCAATGTAAAAACACTCCGGCGATTTGATGTCCTCGAGGTTGATCCCGCCGAAAGTCGGCTCGAGCAGCTTCACGGTCCTGATGATCTCGTCCGGATCGTTCGTGTCGAGCTCGATGTCGAACACGTCGATGTCGGCGAAGCGCTTGAACAGGACGGCCTTGCCTTCCATCACCGGCTTGCCCGCAAGCGGTCCGATGTCGCCGAGGCCGAGTACCGCCGTGCCGTTGGTCACCACCCCGACCAGGTTTCCCTTGGCGGTGTATTCGAACGCCTTTTCGGGACTCTTCTCGATTTCGAGACAAGGTTCCGCAACCCCCGGTGTGTAGGCCATGGACAGGTCTCTCTGGGTGATGCAGGGCTTCGTCGACTTGACTTCGATCTTGCCGGGTCTTTCCTGGCGGTGATACTCCAGTGCATCCAATCTTCGAATCATTTCAACAGCTCCTGGAAAGAAAAATTGTGGTTCATCCGGCTTGTAAATGTCTCCGGATCGCCGGGGAGTTCGTTATCTGCACGGGCATTGCGGCCGGTGCCCTTGCACGCCGCAGGGTCTTCGGCGGCTCCGGATGCGAGTTGAACGTGCGGAAACCACGCCATGTCCACACGGACAGGTTTCCCGGCCTCGGGCGCCCGCACGAACACACGGCTCCGTCTTGCGCCGACCATGCGCGAGCCGCTTTCCCGGCGGCTCGACGGACAAACCCCGCCTCCTTTGGCTCGCGGCCCCGCGGAAGGGGCCGGTCCTCCGAACCGTTCGCCGCGGGATTCATATACTTGAAACAAGCCTGCGGTTTCGCGGGAATCGCGATCGTGAGAGAGGTCCGTGGGAAAAAACGTCCAACATCGGGGAACCAATTTTCACTTGGTACCGGCGCTCCGGGGAACTTCTTCATGGCACGGGCCGGACCCGCGACACGGCGCAAGTCGCACACCGTCCTCGCGCATATTGCCCGCATTCGCCGCGTTCCCTCGGACATGATGCCGTCGATGGGCTCATCCATGTTTCCACAAGTTGCCGCATGCGCCCGCCCATGGTCTCGAAAAGCCCCATGAACCGCACGGTAGACCGCGCCCGCCGGGCCACGATCGTTTCATCTCATCGCCACGCAACTAGATAACATTTCCCAAGGGTTTTGACACCCTTTCTCTGTCGTCGATTCCGACCGGGGGGCGAAGTGTCGGGGGGAAGCGATTCGATTGCTCATTGGCGATTCGCGTTCAAGGTCGCCGAAGAGGGGATCGTGGGGATATGCGCCGCAGACCTCCCACGGCGCATTTAAACGCCAATGCGGGTTCGCGCTGCCGCAGTTCAAAATGAGAAACCCGGTGGACAATCTTTCCACCGGGTTGCAAAGAGTTCGGACGATGGTACCGCCGCTGCCGGCTTCCGTCCGTCAAGCGTGTCCCAGAAGGCGCATCCGTTCATCCGCCGCGGCGATGCGCTCCAACTCGAGCTCCGCCCTGAGCTCACGGAGCCTCGTCAGTTCCTTTTCCGCTTCAGTTCTCGCTCTTTCGTCGGGCGCACCCTCGGCGGCGAAATGACGCAGGCGCTCCTTGAGGGCCCTCGCCCGCTCATGTGCCTCGCGGATCCTTCTCAGCACGGCCTGCTCGCGTACCGTGAAAACGGCCTTGCGCTGAGCGCACCCGTACTCTTCCTCATATTCGCTCTCCGGCAATCGACAGCAATCGCAGTCGACCGAAGCCATCTTCAATTCGTTTTCCATTGCCCTTACTCCCTTCCATGATGCCGCGCACCGTTCATCGTTGAATCCATCGGGCGAATGCCCGTTTTCCTGAGGGAATCTCCCGTGATCCAAAGATAATGCCTGCACCGGCGGAATGCCATGGACACGCATGCTCCGATTTCCGCGGTTTGATGCCGGCTTGCTTTCGATGCGGTAACATTGAGCGAGGGCGTGCCCTGCCCCGGAATTCAACGAGCCATGGAAGGAACGGGGCTTACCCTCCTCGGACTCGCCTTCCGCCGATCCCTTATTCCGCGATCTTCCCATTGAAGGCGAACAGGACGGAGGCCGGACGAGAGTCGAACAGGAGTTGCGCAAGGCGGGAATGGGTTCGAGTGATTGCGGCACAAGGGCGGCAGGACCCGAAACGGGCGGCCCGGGCCGAGCCGATGCGACGCGCGAGTTCCCTCGCAGCCGTGAAGGCCGATCAGGGCTTCATGTCCCGAGGTCTCATCGATCGTGCATGGAGAGCCTTGAGCTACATGCTCTTGAGGCAGAGCTCCCGGTACTTGCACGTGAACTGATCGCAGAAGTCGGCGGCCTTGCCGAAGCAGTCGAAGTTGCCTTCCTTTGCCTGCCGCTTCCGGTAAATGGGCGTCAGGGCATCCTTGAGGCATGTGCCGCACAGCCCGTGGGAGTACCCGTCACGTTCCGGTTCTCCCTCACCCCAGGTCAAACTGCATCGTATGCACTGGTACTTCATGCCACGTCCTCATGGAGCCTGTTCCGGCCCCGACGGCAAAGGGCGCCGACACACGCTGCGGGTCGTCCGGCTCCATGCCGGGGTTCCTGCCTTCATCGCTCAACGCACTCCCGCGCGGGTATCGAATCCTGCCTGCCGCTGGAAAAGGAGACTACCGCGACAGATACAAGAGCAAAAGGCATGCCACGAGCGGACGCCCCGCCAAGAGCCATTCCGCGGTGTTTGCGCGGCAACGTTTGAGCCGATGTTACAAATTTTGCACACACGGGTTACAATTCTTGTCATCGGAGGGGGAATCTCTCATGCGGCCGTCCGGAAGGCTTCCATGAGTTGAAGAAGGAGCCGGGGAACGGATGGTTGGCGGGAAGAGAATCGGGCGTGGTGTTGTGGTCCGGTTGCTCGCACGCAGAGGTGGAGCGGATCATGCCCCCACCGACGCCAAGGCCGAAAAGGCGCGTTCCACTGGAATTGCACGGAGGAATCAGTCCTGCCCGAGGAGTTCCGAAACGATCTCCGCCGCTTCGCGAACCGCGACGGCGCAAACCGTGATGATCAGGCGTTTTTCTCTGGCTTCGGCCATGCCCTGCGGAGTCGAGATATCGCAACCGAGCAGATCGCGGCACATGATGGAGCCGCAGCGGGCGCGGAAGGCGTCCGCAAACCGGTTGGCCGTGCGGTAGCATGCCTCCTTGGCTCTCTTGTCTCCCCGGCGGCAATAGCCGTGTCGGAGGCCGAGCGCCATCATGGCGCCGGAGACCGCACCGCAGACTTCGCCCATGCGGGCCATCCCACCGCCGAATGGAGCGGCGAGTTTCAATGCGTCTTCCTCGGATATTCCGAATCGGGGTGCGAAAGCGGCCAGCAGCGCCTGGGCGCAGTTGAAGCCTTCGTTGAAGCGGGAAAGGGCTTTCTCGATTTCGTGGTTCATGGGGAGTTCCTCGGAGTCCGGGTGCCACTGTGCGTTCGAATGAGCGAAGCTTTCCAGCCGGGAAGACCCGCGGCATCGGAGAACCCGTTTGCCGTCGGATTTAGAGCATGCAATTCCTGGCCCGTACCTGGTACCTCTCGTAGACGTCGACGGCCAGGGCGGAGATGGCTGAGGCCATGGCTTCCTTTCCCGGCAGCGTCAGTGGTGCGGGGACGTCGAGCTTCTCGAAGGACACAGGTTTCAGATAGAGCTTCTGGTCCAGGGAGGCCAACTCCAGGGACGTGAAATTCTGGCCGAGGACCTTTTTCATCTCGATGGCCTGCATGTCCAGGCTTCTCAGGAATGCGAGAATGGCCAGCACATCGAAATTCTTCTGAAAAACGTCGATGTTGACGTTCACCGCCCGCACATTGCCGGCCAACTGATCGTATGCCGCGCAATACTTTTGCATCCAGAGGTGAAAGCGTCCATAGGCTTCGAGGACCAGCTTGCGAAACCTGGTCTTTTGCGTCAAACCGCCGACGCGCAGGATCGGAAGGGTGCGGGGAAGCTTGCGCCGAAGGTAGGCGGCCCAGAACGACGGGTCGGGCACCTTGAGCAACTCGGCCAGCTTCTGCCTCATGTCGTTTTCCAGCATCAGGTGGGACAGGCGGGTCAGGCGCCAGCCGGTCACTTCGGCCCGCAACCGCGCCTCCCGGGCTTGTTCGTCGATGTCCTCGATCTGGAGATCGACGAGGCGCCTCTCCCTCACGTAATTTTCAATGACTTCTTCTTTTACCTGACGAGTCAGGCTGGCAATCAGGTCGTCTTCCATGGGACGCACCCCGGAAAAAACGCCGGTTTGCCCCCGCTAGCCCTTCTGCAGAAGGTGCGTCCGGGGGTTGAGAGTGACTTCGGGAGATTCGCTGCAATACCGGTTGTCACGTTTCAGAATCATGATTCGAATCGCCTCGGTGCCCGGTTCGAGCAGCACGATGGATTCGAACAGATCGTCGGTCGTGTCGCACGGGTAAGGGACTCCGCGCTCATTCACCCGGGAAATGTGGCGGTGGGTTCTGGCGGACATCCAGACGGCCACGCCGTATCGTTTGGCAAGGTCCTTGATCTCCGCCAGGACCTTCCGGTCGGTGTTTTCGAAATCGAGCCCGTCGAGGACCACCACGGCAGGGTTGAACTTGGCCTGCTCCGTCAGGTTCTTGAGGCTCTGCTCGAGCTTCCCGGGACTGAACGTGCGGTTGAGGTAGGAGAGGATGAACCTGTGGGGTTCGATTTTTTGCTGCAACCGGGCAAGAGCTGCCGGAGGTTTCGCGGCCAGGGCGTTCCGTATCACTTCCAGGTACCACTGCTTGATCTTGTCGGGCATGATATCGATACAGACATGGAGAACCGGCCGGCCGCGCAGCAAATGCTCGAGAGCGATGTGAGTGAGGCAGGCCGTCTTGCCCGCCCCCGCGCGGGCCAGCAGTACACCGATTTCTCCAGGCCTGAGAGGGTTCCGCAACGCCATGTCGACCAGCAGGGTCGAATCCTGATTCATGGACTGTTCGGTAAGCATCCGAATATTCTCCTTAGAAAAGTGAGCGCTCCCGACGATCGCCTTTGGTGCTCTTCCTTGAGGACGGGCGCCGGTTGCGCGCCAGTTCATCATACACCAAGGTGCCGGAGCGGGAAGAAATTTCTGCGCCGCATCCTGCCGCTATTTCTTCCGGGTCTTCTCTTCTTCCTTCTGTTTCCGGGCGATTTCCTCGGCAATGCTCTTCGGGACGGGATTATATCGAGCAAATTCCATGGTGAATTCGGCCTTCCCCTGCGTGGAAGAGCGAAGCACCGTCGAATACCCGAACATTTCCGCGAGCGGGACTTCCGATTCAATGGACGAGAAGACTCCATCCTCCGAGGTGCTGACGATCATGCCGCGGCGCTGGTTCAGTGTCCCGAGCACCGCACCCTGATATTCGGAAGGGGTCTCCACGACCACGCGCATGATCGGCTCCAGGATGATCGGATTCGCCCTGGCGTAAGCTTCCCGGAAGGCGCCGACGGCCGCCTGCTGGAATGCCATGTCCGATGAGTCCACCGAATGCGCGGCCCCGTCGTTGATGGTGACCTGCACCCCGACTACCGGGAATCCGGCGAAGCCACCCCTGACGAGGCAGGCCTGGAACCCCTTCTCGCACGAAGGGATGTACTCCGTCGGGATGGCGCCTCCCGAAATGTTGTTCACGAAGTTGAAGTCCCCTTCGGCGTAAGGTTCGAGAAAACCGGCCACCCGCCCGTACTGCCCGGCACCGCCCGTCTGCTTCTTGTGCGTGTGGTTGAATTCGGCCCGGTGGGTGACGGTCTCGCGGTAGGCCACCTTGGGCATTCCAGTCTCGACCTCCGCCTGGTACTCCCGGCGCATCCGTTCCACGTAAACGTCAAGATGCAGTTCCCCCATGCCGCACACGATCGTCTCGTTCGTTTCATCGTCCAGGTAGGTGCGAAACGTGGGATCTTCCTTTGTGAACCGGGCCAGGGCCTTGCTCATGTTCATCTCGGCCTTCTTGTCCCTGGGCTTGATGGCGAGCGAAATGACCGGAGCGGGGACGTGTATGGACGTCATGGCGTATCGCACCCGGCCGTCCGTAAAGGTGTCACCGGAGGCGCAGTCGATCCCGAACAGCGCCACGATGTTTCCGGACACGGCGCTCTCGATGTCTTCCATCTCGTCGGCATGCATGCGGATCAGCCGCCCGACCTTGGATCTCTTGCCGGTGCGCATGTTGACGATGGTATCCCCCTTGGTGAGCCTCCCCTGGTAGATGCGAACATAGGTGAGCTGGCCGTAGCGGCTCACCTCGAGCTTGAAGGCGAGCATGATCATGGGCTGATCCGGGGCGTTCCGGAGCACAACCGGCGCCTCATCCCGGTCGAGATCGAAAGCGTCGTTCGTGGTTTCCATAGGGTTCGGAAGATAACGGACGACGGCGTCCAGCAACAACTGAACGCCCTTGTTCTTGTAAGCCGACCCCACGAGCACGGGCGTGAGCTGAAGGGACAGGGTTCCCGCGCGGACGGCGTCGTGGATCAATTCCTCGGTGACCTTGTCGTCAAGGATGGCTGCGGTCAAGTCGTCGGAAAACATGGACGCCGCGTCGAGCAACTCCTCGCGCTTCTCGCGGGCCAGATCGATCAGATCGGCGGGGATCTCGGATTCCACCAGGTTCTCTCCGCTGGGCCCCTCGAAGCTGACGGCCTTCATGGTGATCAGGTCGATGATGCCGCGGTGCTCGTTCTCCAGGCCGAGGGGAATCTGCAGGAGCACAGCGTTGTGGTTCAGCTTTTCCTTGAGCTGGCGGGTGACTCGGAAGGGATCGGCCCCGGTGCGGTCGCACTTGTTGATGAAGGCCAATCTGGGCACCTTGTAGCGGACCATCTGACGGTCCACCGTCACCGACTGCGACTGCACGCCGCCCACCGCGCAGAGGACGAGAACAGCGCCGTCAAGCACGCGCAGGGCCCGCTCCACTTCGATGGTGAAGTCGACGTGACCGGGAGTATCGATGATGTTGATGGAATGGCCGTTCCATGTGCAGTGGGTGGCTGCTGACTGGATGGTGATGCCGCGTTCCTTCTCGAGTTCCATGAAGTCCATGGTGGCACCCACGCCGTCCTTGCCCTTCACGTCGTGGATGGCATGGATGCGCTGGGTATAGAAAAGGATGCGCTCGGTCAGAGTCGTCTTGCCCGAATCGATGTGAGCGCTGATTCCGATGTTGCGCAGTTTGGTCAGATCGCCGTTGAACATGACTTTTCCTTAAGAGTTCCTTTCAAACATACCCGGGTCGCGACAATCCGATAGTCGGAGTGACAAATCGGAAAAAGAAAGCGGGCACCCTGCAGTGTGCCCGCTCGAAGCTACCCACTATAACGAACTGAGAAAAAAAAAGCAAAGGGAAAAATACACTTCCCGGAAAGAGCGCATCGATTCACGGCGTGCAAGGCCTGGCGTGCCGCACAAAAAAATCCCCCTCCAGGGAGGGGGATCTGACGAATCGCGTCTTGGGACTCTTGAAGCCGAAGCCCGGAGGCCGGCCCGAACTATTTCCTGGCCAGCTTGTCCGCCTTGCCTTTAGCAGAGGCGGGAGCCTTCGACGTGCCCTGCTTCTTCGGCTCAGCCTTGGAATCCTTGCCGCTCAGCCCGGCCTTGGTCTGAATCTTGGTGTCTTTGCTCTGCGAAGAGGAAGCCTTTGCCTTGGCATCCTTGGCATTCTTGATGCCCGCGGGGGCGGCGGCCTTGACCTGAGCCTTTCCGTTCTTCGTGGCGGCCGCGGAAGCGGACTTTGCGGAAGCCTTCTCTTTCGAGCTTCCCTTCACGGACTTGGTTTCCTTGGAAGCCTTGGTTGACTTGGAGGTCGCCTTGACGTCCTTGGAGCTTGCGCCGGTCTTGCCCCGGGACTGCTCCCCGGCGGCCGCATGGTTCTTGCCGGTGCTCTGGGATTTGGACGACGAGGCAGGAGAAAAGCGGGTCGGGCAGGTCTTGGCGGTCGTCTGAGCGAGCTTGATCTTTTGCCCCGGCTTTAGAGCCGTCCCCTTCTTGAGGCCGTTCATCTGGCAAAGCGCATCGATGCCGATGCCGGTCTTGCGGGAGATCTTCTGGAGGGTCTCACCCTTGCCCACGGTATAAGTGGCGGCGGTCGAACAGGTTGCGTTGTCGGATGAAAGGGAAATATTCCTGGATGACCGGGAACTCGGAGCGCCGGGAGAGGCGTCCGATACAACAGCATCCTGCGCCGAGGACGACTTTGCCATGGCCAGCTTGATCGTGTGGCCGGGTTTCAAGGCCCCCGGCTTCTTCATGCCGTTCATCCGGCACAGCGTCCTCACGTCGATCTTGTTCTTCCGGGCGATTTTATCGATGGTATCCCCCTTCTGAACCCTGTAGAGCGTGTAGGACGGGGTGGAGGGGGCTTCATGTCTTCTTGTGCGGGTCAGGCTCGACCGGGAGGGAGCAGAGGATATTTCTTCCCTTTCGGGAGTGGACACGTCCGATAGCACGTCCGCGCTGCGGCGCAGGGAGGCGTACTGAATGGGCGGAGTCTCCGCCACGAACCCGGGCTGGAGCGATTGGGCCAGATGCACGGAATCCACTTCGAAGCTGCGCTTGTAGAATACCAGACAGCTCCCTGGAGTCAGCGCGCTGCTGCCGGAGATGCGGTTCCAGCGACACAGGTCCCGGGAAGTCACGCCGAAGCTTCGCGCCAGGGCGTCCAGGCTCCGCTCGTTACCCTTCACGTAATAATTGACCTGCTTGGGCAGGTAGGACTGCTGCGCCATCTCGATGACAGTCCGCTTCTGGGTCTCTTCCTCTCCCACGTGAGCGGCCAGCGTGGACCAGGGAGTGAAAAAGCGAACGTGAATATGATCGTGGTGGTTTCCAACGTGCTGAATGAGCGATCCTCGGACGTTTCCGAACACGTGGTCGAGGTAGGCGGCGTCGGCTCCCTGGCTGACCGCATAATCATACAGAAGCCTCTGGACCCTGCGATCCAGAAAGATATACTGCACCCGCTGCGATCGAATGATGCCTTCAACGAGACACCACGTCTTGGGGACGTCCAGGTTCTCCTCGTTCATCGACACGAACTGGTCCAGCTTCCGGTTGCCCTTGGCATACATTCCGACATCGACGTCCCGGCCGTTCTGATGGGAACGGTGATTCATCGACCCGCCACCGTACTTGTACGAAAAATCGCCGATGTAAAGGTCGCACGTCTCCGGAAACCGCGTTCTCACGCCTTCGACGGCATCCAGCATTGCGCCGACGATTTCAGGGGTGGTGTAGGTACGCTCCTCTTCCCGCAGTTGGTAGCCGGGAAACTGAGTCGGAAATGGAATGCCGTTGACCAGGCGGCCGTTGTAGGGTTGGCCGTAGGAAGCCGTAACCGCCTCGGTTTGCTGAACAAAACCCGCACTGGAAAGCAGGAGAGCGAGCAGAAAAAACAGAAAAATATTCAACCACGGGCCAGCATTAAATCGCCGCATTGTTCCCCTCCTCGTTTCATCTCATTCGATCGATACCAACGACTGAGCCGTCACGTCAGGTCTCAGAGATGAGATGGTTCTCCCTAGCCCAGAAAGAGGCGCTCTGTCAAACGTTTTTTTCGCTCCCCGAGCCAGTCTGCCGTTGATTCGGGGTCTAACTACTTGAATGAACACACCAAAAAAATAAACGCACCGCGTGGGCGGTAGAATGGTCGATGAACGGCATTGATGGAACCCTATCAATTCGACGAAACCCGATTCCAAAACTCCATCGGCATTGTCAAGAAATCTCTTGAATCCTCCTCACGCAAGCACGACATGTGAGGAATACTCAGGTTTTGTGACAATCATGAATGAGGGATGCAAAGGAAAACAAATCATTCAATGCGAAACACTTGGCGACAAATAGCGAGTGGTGACGGGTTGAAGCCCCAGCATGAAGCTTTGCTATGATATTGATAGTATGGACTAAAATGGATGGCCGCCGAGAGCGCGCTCCGGGCGGCCTTGCGGGAGCGTGTCACCGGTCAGCCCTTGGCGTTGGCGTTTTCGGCGAGCCATCCGTAAGGATCCCCGAAGAAAATCACCTGACCGTCTTCGTTGCATGAAACGGGAAGGTATTCGATAATGATCGGAACGGGCGTGGCAAGCTTGATGAAAAGCTGGCGGTCCGAGGACAGGTAGGGCTCCGTCTTGTCGGCCAGGGGATTCTGGTCGTCCTTCAAGAGCAAATGGGCCAGATGTTTGGCCTTTTCCACCCGGATGCACCCGTGCGAAAAGTCTCTGCGCGTCCTCTGGAACAGGGACTTCTGGTTGGTGTCGTGCAGGTAGACGGCGTACGGGTTGGGGAATTCGAACTTGATCTGTCCCAGCGGGTTCTTGGGACCCGGTTTCTGGAACAGCCGCGGTTGTCCCCACGGGTACAGGGACGCCATTTGAACGTAGCCGTGCCTGGCGAAATACTGCGGGTCGGAACCTGCCTGGGCGTCCAGCTCCAGGCGAATACGGTCCGAAACGTACCAGCGCGGATTGATGATCACCTGCTCGATGTTGCTCGTGAGCGTCGGAGTCTGGTTTTCCCTCATCCATTTGCCCAGCACCTTGACCTTCTTGCCCGACGCCTTGCCCACGATCACGCGGTGGCTCGACAGTGATTGCCCGTCTTTGTAATATTCCAGGGCGAACTGGGGAATATTGATGCGCACGTACCTGTCGCTCCGACGGGTCTGGCTCTGGCGGAGGAGATTGATCCCGTGAGCGATCATCTCGGCCTTTTGTTTGAAAGGCATGTTGAGCCATTCGCGGGTCCGCTGCCCCACCGCTCCGTCGGGCTCGATCTGGTGCGCTGCCTGGAAACGCTTCACCGCCTGCTGAGTGGCGGCGTCGAAGGTCCCCGTGATCTCACCCCGGTAGAAATCCTCTTGCCGCAGCCTCTTCTGCAGATCGCGCACCGCGTTGCCGGACTCGCCGGGTCTCATTGTCGAGGGGGCCCGGACCTGCTGCTGCGTGGTGTTGGCGGCCAGGTCACGGTACCTTGCGAGAGCGTTCAGCAGCGGGCGGTAATGAGGCGACCTGGGTTCCAGGCGCTTCAGGTAATCGCTCATCGGAATCCGGCCCGAGAGCGCCTTGACCTGATCTTCTCCGGAGAACGGGTCCATCTGGCCGGAGAAGCGCACCAGCAGTTCCGCCAGTTTGACATCCGCTTCGACGGCAACGCGGAAGAGATTCCTATACCTCTCTTCTCTCGCCTTCACCACCGCGGGATTGACCGGCTGGATCCCGGGGCTGCCGGGCGCCGCGGGCTGGTCGCCGGACGGGACGGACAGATCGGCGATCGAGTCGGACAGGTTGGGGAGCAGCGCGCTGGCGGAATCGCGCGCCTGCTCGAGGTGCTTCACGTGCTGCCGGACTTCCTCGATGCGGAGCGGCTTAGGGTCCAGGGCCTCCTTCTCCGCCTCCCCCGCCCGCCGGAGAAGCGCATGCGCGCCCTGGGCGAGCTCGAACGTGGAGGTTATAAAGAAAGGCGTCCACCCATTCTCCTGGTAGGCTTGCAGGATGGTGTTCGGAGTGGGCGAGCCCAGCCATTCCGGCGGTATGGTCTCCCATATCGCGGACCGCCACCGAGGCGAAAGCGCCCCCTCCGCAGCGGAACCTCCTGGTGGGGCGGCGCCGTGTTCCTGCCGGCTCACCGCTTCACTTGGAACCGCATAACACTGGGACCCGCAGCACAAAAACAGGAGCACAAGAAGAACCGATAGAACGCGAGGTCTCTGAATGGATGGAGTACTCATGACTGTTCACTGTCCGCTATGTTTAAGGGTTCCACCGTGCACGCTTGCGCGTCGACCTTTTCGTGGAGCCGGTTCCGAGAGGAAGGATTCGATGCCGAAGCCCGGCGTATCGATGTTGCGCCCTCTTTCCCCCGGCAGATGTGGCAACGGTCGTCACCGCACTGCTGGCAAAAGTGGCAATCCGGGCAAGGATGCTTTCCCGGCGCCGCAAGCGAACGCTTTGCCGGTTCGAAGACCAGTTTCAGCCCGGCCACCGGTACGAAACACCCTTCCTCCTTCCGCTCACTGCTTCCCATGACACCTCCCGGCGTCAACCTCCAATTCGATCATCGACCAAAACACCTTGCGGCTTCACATTTTTTGCAGAGCGGGCGGAAACGGACATTGGCGCAACGCGTTGGGCCCTGCCCGGTCCGTTTCGAAAAAACCGCCTCTCGGACGGTCCGTGCCTCTCTCCTGCACCGAAATCAGATTGGAAGCCCCCGAGGGAGGCTGCGCTGCATCGCGCTCCGCAACCTTCCCGAGTGCGTGCCTCGCGTCAATACATGCCCCGGCCCGCGCGTGTTGCGGTCCATCCGGCGCATCCCCGGACTACGCCTGAAGCTTGAACCCTCCCCACTGAAACAATCGATCGGCACCCACTTGTCAAGAAATAATTAATCCTTTCCACTATAACAGAAATATGCTATTTGCAAGTCCCCTTTTAAGGAAAAACCTATGGCTCCGTTGACGGACCACGACTATTTCATGGGGATTGCCCTGGAAGAGGCGCTCGCCGGCCGGGAAGAGTCGGAAGTGCCGGTGGGTGCGGTTCTGGCCGGCCCCGGCGGGGAAGTCCTCGCGCGGGGGCACAACAGGCCCATCGCGCTGTGCGATCCCACGGCGCACGCCGAAATCCTGGTGCTGCGAGAAGCGGCCGCCGCGGCGGGCAACTACCGTTTGCCGGGGAGCGTGCTGTACGTGACCCTGGAGCCTTGTGCCATGTGCGTCGGGGCGCTGCTGCAGGCAAGGGTGCGGACTTTGGTGTTCGGCGCCCCGGATCCGAAGTCCGGTGCGGCCGGGAGCGTTGTGGACTTGACAAAGGTGGACGCTTTCAATCATTATGTCGAAGTGATAGGCGGTATTCGGATGGCCGAGTGTTCGGAATTATTGAAAAAATTCTTCCTCGACCGACGCCTGGAAGGAAAGCCCTGAACGAATGGAGAGGTACCGAAGTGGCCGTAACGGGGTCGACTCGAAATCGACTTGTCCTGTGAAGAGCAGGGCACGTGGGTTCGAATCCCACCCTCTCCGCCATTGTCGAACCGCCGCCCGGGCGGCGGCGATGAGCCCCCCCCGCGCGCAAAGAGGGGCCAAAGTGAATGGCTCCCGGTTCCCGGGGGGTCATCATGAAGAATGAAGAGATTATTCGGGAGAGATGTCCGAGAGGCTGAAGGAGCACGACTGGAAATCGTGTGTACGCCCAAAAGGTGTACCGAGGGTTCGAATCCCTCTCTCTCCGCCACCATATTCCGGAATTGCCGCTCCCGGGCGGGGGATTGCCCGGGAGACCCGGAGCCGGGTCCCTGAGAGTGCACCCCTTTTGCGTCCGATTGTGTGGCGCGGGACCGCCAAGACCCCATGTCCTACCTCGTGATTGCACGAAAATGGCGACCGCAGACTTTTGAGGAAGTGGTCGGCCAGCCTCATGTCACCCGGACTTTGCAGAACGCGATCCGCTCCAGCCGCATCGCCCATTCATACCTGTTCACCGGGGCTCGCGGCGTCGGCAAGACCTCCATCGCCCGCATTCTGGCCAAGGCGCTCAATTGCGAAACGGGGGTCACGCCCACGCCGTGCAACGTCTGTTCCAACTGCACCGAAATCCGCCAGGGAAACGCGGTCGACGTGCTCGAGATCGACGGCGCGTCCAACCGCGGCATCGACAGCGTCCGGGAGCTTCGGGAAACCGTGCGCTACCGGCCCGCGAAGAGTCGCTACAAGGTGTACATCATCGACGAAGTGCACATGCTCACCACGGAGGCCTTCAATGCGCTTCTGAAGACGCTCGAGGAGCCTCCCGAGCACGTGGTCTTCATCTTCGCCACCACCGAACCGCACAAGATTCCCGCGACCATCCTGAGCCGCTGTCAGCGGTTCGACTTCCGTCGCATTCCCTCTCACATGCTGGTGGATCACCTGAGGCACATCGCCGCGCAGGAGGACGTCGCGCTGTCCGAAGGCGTATTGTACGCCATCGCCCGGGAGGCAGACGGCAGCATGCGGGACGCCCAGAGCCTGCTCGAACAGATGCTGTCCTTCAGCAGGGACGGCTTGAGCGACGAGGAGGTCCTGGACGTCCTGGGGGTCATCGACCGGCGGAGCATCCACAGGACCGGGACGGCGGTGCTCGAGGGGGACGTGCGGACCTGTCTCGACGTGGTGGAGGACATCTACCGGCGCGGCATGGACATCAGGAGGTTCTGCCGGCAGCTGTGCGATTACTTTCGCAATCTGCTCGTGGTTGCCTTCGGGGAGGGCGACTCGCGGCGGCTGGACCTGCCCTCGGATGAGAAGCAACTGCTGGCCGAGGCGGCCGGCAAGACGACGCCCGAATCTTTGTATCTCTATTTCCAGACCGTGCTGAAAAGCGAAGAGGAGATCCGCCGATCCACCATCCCCCGGATAGCGCTCGAGATGCTGTTGCTGCGCCTGGCCAGGCTGCCGCGCCTCGAGTCACTGCAGGGGGTGCTCGACAAGATTTCCGCGCTGGAACAGGGCTTGAAGGGTGCAACCACCGGAGGGGGCGGGAGCTCGGCGGCGGTCCGCGACACGCGGCCTCCCGCGCGGGAGGCGGCCCGGGCCGCGCCGCCTCCGATGAGAGAGCCCCCCCCGCCCGGGACCGGGGCTTCGCACTCGAGCGCCGGCACCGGGCGTGATGCACCCGATCCGATCGTGCCCGAACCGGCGACCGGAGGCGAAACCATCCCCGACCTGCCGCGGATCGAAGGGGAGGCCGTGCCGTTGGAGGACTTGAGCGGCCGGTGGCCGGCATTTCTCAAGTGGCTTGAGCTCAAGGAACCGATCCTGGCGGCGAAACTGGCGCGCAGCCGGATCGGATCGGCCGCCGCGGACTCGGTGGAGCTGGAAGTCGTCGAGGTCTTCGAGGAACAGCTCCGGGAGCCTCAAACCGTCGCCAGGATCGGGGACGCCGCCGAGGCGTTCTTTCGAAGACGTTGTGCGTGGACGATCCGGAAAAAGCCGGAAGGGACCGGCCGCGGGGACACTCAAAGGGAAAAGAAGAAAAAGGCCTTGTCCAAACGGCTGGTCATGGAACACCCGGTGGTCCTGCAGGCGCTGGAAATCCTCGGGGGAGAACTGGTGGACATCCGGCGTCCGAAAACGGAGCGTGGCGAGCCGCGCTCAAGCCGGTCGAAGGCCGGGGAATGATGCCGCGGTGATTTGCGGGCCGGATGGCTTTGTGGGTTCTCCCCCGGGCGGGGATGAGGCCTGCGTTTTTCCACTGACGACAAGGGAATTTCCTCGCGGGAATTTCGTCGATTTCATTCAACGAGAGGAAGGATGGTCATGAGCAGAGGATTCAACCCCATGCAGCAGGTCAAGGCCTTGCAGGACAAGATGGCCAGGATGCAGGAAGAGCTGGCTCTCAAGACCGTGGAGGCTTCGGCCGGAGGGGGCATGGTCGCTGTGGTCGTGAACGGCCGGCAGGAAGTGCTGAGCGTGAAGGTCGATCGCCAGGTGGTCGACCCGGAAGATATAGAAATGTTGCAGGACCTGATTGTCGCCGCGGTGAACGACGGATTGCGCAAGTCCCAGGAAATGGCCGCTCAGGAAATGGGCAAGATCGCGGGCGGCTTGAACATCCCGGGCCTGAAGATTCCCGGGTTGTTCTGATTCGGTGTGCCGGGCTGCCGGCGTGTCGTTGGAATGCGCAATGATGTTCCGACTCGGTTTCACTCGGCGGCTATCCTTCCAACCAGCCGGGAATATGCCGGATTTCAGTCCGTTGCGAAGAAAGCGGGCGTCGCGGCGGGGAACGGAGAAGACCGTGAGTCGGGGGGGGGCCGGGGTCCCGGCCTTCGCGGAATAGACGATGATGACGCTCATGATCCTTCTCGGCGGGGCGCCCGATTATTCGCGGGGTTCCGGCTTTGGCGCGGTTTGCCCGTCGCTGGTCTTTGCATGAAAATCCCCTCGGCCCGGACGATTGATGTGTTTCGTTGCGAGTTCCCGGCTCATGGCCGTTTGTGAAAAGTGTAGGTTTGACCCCGGAGTCCATATGGTTTCGAGCGGCTACCCCCCCATTATGAACGACCTCATCAGGAGGCTGAGCAAGCTGCCGGGATTGGGAGAAAAGAGCGCCACCCGGATCGCCATGCATCTGCTCAAAATGTCGAGGACCGATGCCGAAAGCCTGGCGGACGCGATCCGGGAGCTGAGAAGTCGGATCCGGACGTGTTCCCGGTGTTTTCACTTCACGGATGCCGAGGAGTGTTCCATTTGTGCGGATCCTGCCCGGGACACCGGGGAGATCTGCGTGGTGGAAACCACCGCGGACCTGCTGGCGATCGAACAGTCCGGGGCATACCGGGGACGCTACCATGTCCTGCAGGGCGTGCTTGCGCCGCTGGACGCGGTGGGGCCCGACGACCTGCGTATCCGGGAGCTGCTCGAGCGCATCGATCGGGAGGGTGCGCGGGAAGTGATCATCGCCACGAACCCTAGCAGTGAAGGGGAAGCGACCGCGCATTACCTGCTGAAACTCCTGAAGGATCGCAACGTGCGGGTATCCCGGATTGCCTACGGCATTCCCATGGGGGGCGACCTCAAGTACACCGACCGGTTCACCCTGGAACGGGCTCTGAAGGGGCGGCAGGCGTTCTGAGGCTATGTTCATCTTTTCACTAAGTGAATCTTCCGCGGTGTCCGATTGTGAATCCGGTTGTTCATTTGTGCCCGGAAAAGCCGGACGGAGAAGAATGGGGACCGTATTCCCTTGCGACGAGTGGTGCCGCCGGTCTGTTTGCCCAGTGTTATCCAAGGTTTGACCCCTTCCCGCATGCCCATCGAAATGCATAGATTTGCAATTCAAGAAGTGAAATTTGGCGAAAAGAGTCGAAAAATGCCTTGACTTTTTTTTCACAAAGCTGGTAAGAAACATACCTTATAAAGGTATGTGTTGGTTCGCCGTAGATTGCTCGGTGTTGTGTGAGGGCTACCTGAGGTGAGCGCTTTGACTTGCAACGTTACTGTGGAGAGAGAACATGATTGAGATTCGTATTCATGGACGCGGAGGCCAAGGGGCCGTGACCTCTGCTGAACTGGCGGCCCTGGCTGCTATCGAAGAGGGGAAATACGCGCAGGCTTTCCCGAGCTTTGGTCCGGAACGGCGCGGCGCCCCCGTGATGGCTTTTGTGCGGGTGAGCGACAAGCCGATCGTAACCCGCGAAAAAGTCTACGAGCCGAATTACGTGGTGGTGCTGGATCCCACCCTGCTGAAGCTGGTCAACGTGGAGGCGGGGCTCAAGAAGGGGGGAATCGTCATCGTCAACACGGCGAAGAGCGCGGCGGATGTCCGCAAGGAGACCGGCATCAAGGCGAAGCTGGCTACGGTCGACGCCAGCAAGATCGCCATGGACACCATGCGTGTGACCATCACCAACACAACGATGCTGGGGGCGCTCATCAAGGCGGTTCCCGATCTGCTCCCCCTGAAGGCGTTGGCTGGTCCCATCGAACATCGTTTTGGCGGTATCGCCGCAAAGAACATTGCGTCGTGCAACCGCGCCTTCGAAGAAACCAAGGTGGAGGGTTAAGCCGTGGCTAAAGAAACCGGTATTGTGAGCTGGAAAAGTCTGAATCTGGGGATGGCCATCACCAAGCCCGGGTGCGCCGCGGATCTGAAGACCGGCGATTGGCGATCCATGAGGCCCGAAACCGACCGGAAAAAGTGCACGAAATGCGGCCAGTGCTACATTTTCTGCCCGGATATGGTTTACAGCAAGGACGCGGAAGGCTACTACGTGCAGAATTATTACTACTGCAAGGGGTGTGGCATTTGCGCCAAAGAGTGTCCTGTAGATGCGATCACCATGCATCAGGAGGTCGACTAACATGTCCAAGAAGATTGGTGTAGAAGTTTCAATTGCAGCTGCGGATGCGGTAGGACTGTGTGATGTCGACGTCGTCGCCGCATACCCGATCACGCCGCAGACCCACATTGTCGAACACCTGTCGGAGCTGGTTGCCGAAGGTCATCTGGATGCCGAGTTCGTTCCCGTGGAATCCGAGCACAGCGCCATGAGCGCCTGCATCGGTTCGTCCGCGGCCGGAGCGCGCACCTTCACGTCCACCTGCTCGCAGGGTTATGCCCTGATGTCGGAGCTTTGCTACATCGCCTCCGCCCTTCGTCTTCCCATCGTCATGGCGGTCGCCAACCGCGCCATCAGCGCTCCGATCAACATCTGGAACGACCACGGCGACTTGATGTACGCCAGGGATTCGGGCTGGATCCAGGTCATCGGGGAGAACGGCCAGGAAACGGTGGACCTTACGATCGCCGCTTTCCGCATCGCCGAGGATCCCAATATCCTGCTGCCGGTGCAGGTTAACCTGGACGGGTTCACCCTGAGTCACATGATCGAGCCGATCGTGATGCCCGACAAGAAGGACGTGAAAAAGTTCCTGCCTGCGTACAAGCCTCAGCTGCGGCTGGATCCCGCCAACCCGATCACCATGGGTCCGGTCGGCATGCCCGACGTGTACACCGAGGCGCGGAAGGCCCAGGACGAGGCGCTGAAGAGCTCCAAGGCCCAGATCGTGAAGATCTTCAACGAATTCGGCAAGCAGTTCGGTCGGAAATACAACCTGGTTGAAACCTACAAGACCGAAGATGCCGAGACCATCATCATCACCATGGGCAGCCTTTCCCAGACCGCGATGACCGCCGTCGACATGATGAGGGACAAGGGGAAGAAGGTCGGCGTGGCCCGCATCCGGGTGTTCCGGCCGTTCCCCGCCGATGAATTGTTTGCGGCCATCAAGGGCGCCAAGAACCTGGTCATTCTGGACAGGGTCACCTCTTTTACGGGTGGCTACGTCTCCGGCCCGGTGTGCCTGGAAATCAAGTCCATTCTCTACGACCGCAAGCACTATCCGAAGATCGGCAATTTCCTGGCCGGCCTCGGCGGCAGAGACACGACGGATCAGAACTTCATGGAAATGGTCGACAAGGTTGCCGCGTCCAAAGACGGTGGCGTGCCCTTAGCCTACGAATTCATCAATGTGAGGGAATAAATGGGAATCGCAGCTGAAGCTCTCAAAAATTTCAAGGGGTTCAACCTCAAGAACATGCCGGAGGTAGAACCTGTGTCGCCCGGTCACAGAGCATGCCAGGGCTGTGGGGAAGTACTGGCTTTGCGGCAGGCTATGAAGGCACTGGGCACTAACGTTGTCGTTTGCAGCGCCACGGGGTGCATGGAAATCATCACCTCGCCCTTCCCGCAGACCGCGTGGAGGGTGCCCTGGATTCACGTCGCCTTCGAGAATGCGGCGGCGGTGGTCAGCGGTGTGGAGTCCGCGTACAAGGCGATGAACCGTAAGAACATCATCAAGTCGCCCGACACCGTATTCGTAGCGTACGGCGGCGACGGCGCCACGGCGGACATCGGTATGCAGGCGTTGAGCGGCGCCCTCGAGCGCGGCCACAACTTCATCTACATGTGCTTTGACAACGAAGCCTACATGAACACGGGTGTTCAAAGATCCTCCTCGACTCCCTTCGGCGCGCAGACCACCACGTCGCCTCCGGGGAAGAAGAGCAAGGGACAGTCCACCCAGAAGAAGAACCTTCCGGAAATCGCGGTGGCTCACGGAACGCCTTACGTCGCCACGGCGTGTCCCGCGTTCCCGGTGGATCTCATGAACAAGGTCAAGAAGGCATCCCTGGTTCCCGGACCGGCCTACATCCACATCTATTCGCCCTGCCCCACCGGATGGCGTTGCGGGATCGAGGAGAGCGTGGAAATGGCCAGGCTGGCGGTCCAGTCCAAGGTCTTCCCCTTGTACGAAGTGATCGACGGCGTGTACTACCTGTCGCGCAAAGTGGCGAAGCCGAAGCCGGTGGCCGAATACTTCAAGCCGCAGCGCCGTTTCCGCCACCTGACCGAGGCCGACGTTCAGCAGATTCAGGCCCGGACCGACGCCGAATACGACAGACTGGTGGCCAAGTGTGTCGTGGAAGTCAAGGAAAAGAAAGAAAAGGAATAGCCCGAACACCGGTATCGGGCGTGAATAGCGCATCCGGGGCCGGTTAAATTCGGAGTTGGTGTTGACAAGCGAGGAGTACTCTGTTACAAGATGCTCCTCGTTTCCCTTTTTGATCCCCGGTAGCTCAATCGGCAGAGCGGGTGGCTGTTAACCACTAGGTTGGCGGTTCGAGTCCGTCCCGGGGAGCCAAAAATCCACCCGCTGATTTCAGCGGCTGTTATTTAGCGCAAGACCCCGTGGGGTGATCCCCGCGGGGTCTCGTCGTTTCCGCCGTACTCACCGGCCGGGAGCGATGAAGTCAGGAATCTCCCTCGGCTATTCCGTGGATTCCGGCAGTTCAAGGAGGAACCGCCATGCCGGGACCACTTCGATGTTTCCGCCACCGGTCTCGATCCGCTCGTCCTCGTTTCGGGTCACGATGGTTCCGGCTTTCAGGCCCAGTTCGGCCATCGCCTCACTCAAGGCCGCGGTTTCCCGTTTCCGCGTTCTTGGCTCCGCCAAAGATTCGCACACCTGGACCAGCAGCCGCGTTCCGCCGCGCATCGAGACGATGAAGTCGACCTCCCGGCCGGTCTTGGTCCTGTAGTAGCGGATTTCCGGGTGGAGTCGCCGGAGCGCCGTGAAGACGAGGTTCTCCAGGAGATGACCGGAGTTGACCAGAATTCCGGATGACACCGAAGTGACCAGTGCGTGATCGATGCAGTAAACCTTTTTCGGATTGGTGTTGCTGCGGGCGAGAGACGGGTCGAATATGCGCGCGGTGAACAGGAAATAGGCGTCCTCGAACCATTCCAGGTAGTCCGACACAGCGGACTTCGGAGCCTTGTGGCCCAGCGACTTGAGATAGCCCGTGAGGCTGTTGATGGAGTAAAGCGAGGCCGTATTGTCCGCCAGCCAGTGCGCCAGATCGGTCACAGCCTTCGGGTGTGAAATATCGTGGCGCTCGACCAAATCCCGAAACAGGATGGTGTGAAAGTACTCCTGGTGGGTCTTGATCCGCAGGTTCCGGCCAAGACCGGCGACCTCGGGAAACCCCCCGGTCTCCCAGTATTCCGTGAAGGACTTCTGAACCAGGAGCCGTTTCTTTGTGGACAGAGCGCCCTCGCTCTCGATTCCCTTATAGTCCAGAAATTCCCTGAACGAGAACGGGAATATCTCCCATGAAAGCGCCCGTCCGCGCATCTGCGTCGCTATTTCTTTCGACAGCTTCCTGGCCGACGAAACGCTCAGATACACCTCGCATTTTTCCGTGCGCATCAGGCGGTCGACGAAGGGCTCCCAGCCGGGGGCGGCCTGAATCTCGTCGAAAAAGCAGTAGACCGTCTCGGCGTTTTTTTTCTCCGGGTAGATGGAGTAATAGGCCTCGGCGATCAGGCCGAAGTTGTGCTGTCGGAGGTTGTGGAGGCGGTCGTCGAAAAAGTTCAGGTACAGGATGTTCTGCCGGGGGACCCCACGGTCCAACAGCCGCTGGATAACCTGAAACAGGTAGGTCGACTTGCCGCTCCGGCGCACTCCGATAAAGACGGCGGCTTTGCCGTGAACCGTCTCGATATGCAGGCGACGGGGCACCCCGGTTTCCATCCGGGATTCCTGGAAGTCCAGGATGATGGACTTGATCGTCTCTACCATGGGATCACTCCTGGTCATTGCATTTCTCAATTTCTGTCATATCTGGAGATAAATATAGCCGGTTATGGCTATAATCGTCAAGAAATATTCCCGGATACGACCTTAGCTTTCCCGGCCCCAATAACCCGCCCACCGACGTTCCTTCCCCGCCTCCTCTAAAGAAACCCCAGGTTCGGGCTTTCCCCGCCACAGAACGCGGACGACGTGTCCACAAGGGCAAGAAGCCGCGAAGACCCCGGTGGAAACACGAGACAATCCGACAACGCCCGACAACCCGGCATCCGGATCGCGTGTTCAGACACCCCCGATGCGGACCGACGGCCGTGGAGCCCGTCCCTCCTGCCGGCGCTGCGGCCTGCCCTCTTCCGCACAAACGGAGCCGATCTTTCAGCCGGAGCGACCGGACGCTGTTGGGTTGGCGCCGGGAAGAAAAGACCCGTCCGGACAAACGGAAACGATCTTCCGGCCTGGCTTGGGTCGGCACTTCTTCCGGGTAGGCTGCGCACCGACGGCTGCGGTTCTCGCCGGCCGGCAGGGTTTAAGCGCGACAACCCCTCGTTCCGGTTTCAATGGCCTCGACTCAAAACTCGTCGGAACTGCGCCCTTGTCCGTTGACTATCCAGCGTCCTCCGCCTACACTGGAAGCGATAATGGGGAGAATGACCATGTCGTTTCAAGCTAAAGAACCACAATTGTTAATCAGTGCTCCAAGCATGGATGAAGAAGTCTTCCGAATGCGGATTCAGGGAGAGCTGGACCCGACTTGGCGACCTCGGCTAATCGATTTGTTCTCAGGAGCCGGGGGAATGACGCTTGGTTTCACCTCCCGCATGGGACATTTTTTTCAGCCTGTCTGGGCAAACGATTTTAATATGTATGCCGTGCAGACCTACAACTCCAACTTCGGTACTCATTGTGTCCCGGGCGACATTGTCGATCTTCTTCGCGACCCTGCCGCTGCCCCCCCCAGAGCGGAGGTGGTCATCGGCGGCCCTCCATGCCAGGGATTCAGCCTGTTGAACAAGCTACGCGATGGCGATGACCGCAAGCAACTCTGGCGACCCTTTATGGAGGTAGTCAGGAGGTCGGGGGCTTCCATTTTCGTAATGGAGAATGTACCGCAACTCATCGGATCGGCTGAACACCAGGAAATTCTGACCGTGGCCCGGGAAATGGGCTTTAGTACGGCGTCGGCCAGATTGTGTGCGGCAGACTACGGAGTCCCTCAGATTCGCTGGCGGGCTTTCATTATTGGTTGCCTGTTCACCGACCCCAAGAAAGTCTTTCCACCGAAAAGGACAAACTACCCCACGGACTTGAACAATCGCCGTATCTTTGCTGAAAAAGAGGTGCCTTACATAGCCGATCCTGGACCGTACAAGACCTTGAGGGAGGCGATAAGCGATTTGAGCCCTCCTGAAGGGACTGAGATAAGGGAAGAGCCGCCGCCATACGATCTTCATTTTGGAAGGACTCCCACTCCAAAGAGTCTGAAACGCTACATGGCAATCCCTGAAGAAGGCATGAATCGTTTCGACCTCCAGAAACGCGCACCGGATCTGACGCCGGAATGCTGGATAAAAAAGACCACCGGTGGCACCGATCTTTTCGGACGGCTCTGGTGGGACCGGCCGGGAGTAACAGTCCGCACGGAGTTTTTCAAGCCGGAAAAAGGCCGGTACCTGCATCCGGAGGAACATCGTCCGATTACTCACCGGGAAGCTGCGCGGATACAATCATTCCCTGATGACTTTCGATTCCTTGGACCCAAGATCGAAGTTGCCAGACAAATCGGCAATGCAGTACCCCCTGTTTTGGCGGCTCGGCTCGCCGACTGTGTCTATGCTCTGCTCCTTGCCTCAAAGGAAAAGGAATGGCCGACGTCTTCAGCGAGAAGCAGCGCAGCTGGATAATGTCCCGAATACACGGGACCAACACAAAACCCGAATTGGAAGTCAGGAGACGACTTCATTCAATGGGCTTCCGCTTCAGACTGCACTGTTCGAAGTTGCCGGGCAAGCCTGACATCGTTCTTCCAAAGCACAAGAAGGCGATCTTCGTTCACGGATGTTTCTGGCATGGTCATCAAGGCTGCAAAAGGTCGAAGCCGCCGTCCTCCAATGTGCAGTTCTGGACGGCGAAGATCGCAAAGACGGTCGAACGCGACCGCAACAACCGGAAAGCCCTCGTCGAGCTTGGTTGGCAGGCATTGACGATTTGGTCGTGCGAGATCAAGAACACAGAATTCCTTGAGAAAAGATTGAGGGAGTTCCTGGATGACCCGGCATCCGAAGAAAAATGACCCGGTTGCCTTGCTAAGGCAACTGAAAGATTTGCTGTCCAACTTTGAGCGTGAATTGCAGTCCGAAGACTTGCGCAAAAAGGTTCTGGCATTGGTCCCGGCAAATACTGCGCTACGGTCCCTTGGGTCCTCGCTTATTGACAGGCGGTTTGCAGTAAGTGCCCGAGATCGTATACTTTTCTATCTCCAAAAATATCCCCGCACCATCATCAGCGGCAATGAACTAATGGTTATCGCTGCGATAGGTGAATGGGCTCGGCGTGTTCGTGAATTGCGCGTTCAGTTCGGATGGGCCATTGTCAGTGGGGTGACGGCAAAGGAAATAATCCGGGAGGAGGAACTTCCTTTCTCGGATGTTGATTTGTCGGCAATGAGGCCCAGCGAGTATATCCTGCTGGACGACCAACAAGATAGGGATGCCGCTTTCCGATGGAACACAGCCAATGAGATACGGCGACGGAAGTCGTCGGTCAGGGACAAGATTCTGGAATACCTGATCAAGAACGTCGGCAAAAAGATTACGGGAGAGGAACTGCGTTATGTGGCAAACAACCGTACCGAGTGGGCGCGCAGAGTCCGAGAACTACGCACCGAATTGGGCTGGCAAGTACTGACCAAAATGACAGGTATGCCCGAATTGCCTATTGGCGCGTATTTCCTGGCAACCACAAGGCAGGCCCCCGAACACGACCGGGTAATTCCCGACCAAGTGCGCCGCCAAGTCCTTCAAAGGGATGCACACAAGTGCCTGCGCTGCGGGTGGAGTCATGAGAGATGGAATCCTTCCGACCCGAGGCATCTGGAAGCTCATCATGTCGATCCCCATGGGAGGGGAGGGGAGAATACACCGGAAAACCTCATCACCCTCTGCAATATCTGTCATGATGCGGTCCACAGAAAATGACCCAATCGTCTTACGCTATGGACGCCTATGCGAGGGCGGATTCCCGCGGGGTGGGGTCGAGACCGGCGAGGCAGTTGGGGCAATCCCCAATTCCATCGCCTCGGGTTTTCTTCAGGGTCGAGCCTTCTTGCCGCCAACCTTCTTGTCCTGCTGCTGCAGGCCCGCCTCCGTTGCTTCGTCGAGTTTCGCGGTGGCGCCTGTTCCCCGCCGCACATCGACGTCATAGAAGGCCCTGAAGGTTTCGCTGCACGACCTGGTTTCGGGCAAGATGTAGACAACACCATAGGTCCCGGTGAAAAGCGGCTTCACGACATCATCGTAGAACTTCGCCGGAACATTGATGCAGCCATAGGAAATGCGGTTGTCGAGCGGGGTTGAAGTGGCCAGGCGCTCCAGTCGGCGTTCTTTGGGGTTATGCGTAACCACCCGGTGCAGGGCGACGGCGCCGTCGTAGTCCACCCAGAGGACATCGGTGCCGTTATGATTAACGCCCAGCAAGGCCACGAAACGCCCCGCCGGCGTGGTGCGGTCCTTGGGGCGAATCTCGGACATTTTCCGGTCGCCGACGCCCGGAACGGCGTCATCCCCCTTCCCTCGGCCGAGCAAAGCAGGGGCCGCGCCGCGCAGTGTTCCATCGGTGTCGAACACGAAGACCTTGGCGTCCACCTTGTCCAGGATCAGAAACGGCATGCCGGAATTGTCGCCTGAATCGACAACCCAATCCGCCACTTTCCCGGCGTCCCGGGATTTAGGCTCCTGTCCGAAGTTCGCCCGCTTCGGGTGAGACGACACGTCACCGTCCGGCGACGCACCGGAAGCCAAGCCGGGTGCCGCGGTTTGATGCGCGGACAATGGGGAAGCCGGGCTAAAGATTTGCACGGCCTTGTCCGCGGCGGCAACCTGGTGAGGGAAAAAGGCGACGGCCGTCAGCCCGACGCAAAGACCTTTCACCAGGCCGGCTGCGAGTGAGCGCATGCTTCTCGAGCACTTCGCGCGCCGCAATGATGCAAAAAAGGCGCGGCCTGATACTTCTTCTTTTTGGATCACGTGATCGTCCCCGCGAAATCGGCGTGTTTCTCTCGTCCGGCAACATCGTGGATGGCCCTGCCTCGCCGTATGACCACAGGCAAGGCAGGGCGGCTGAATAGTGTTAGTTGCGCGCCGGTTTGGGCGGTGGAGGCGGCGGCGGAGGGGGCGCGGGTTTAGCCACTACTGGCGGCGGAGCCGGAGGGGGCGCCTCAACCACCTCCTCTTTTCCGCATTTGAACCAACCCCCCTTGATCCCGAGACACGTGCAACCGCTCAGAGAGATACCCAGGAATACGATGAATAATGCGAGACAAAATGACCTGATCATAGTGCGTCCTCCTTTGATTGTTGTTTTACTATTTGCCCACTCTCCTCATCTGTCGAACCTCCTCAATCACCGGTTCAACAGTCTCTCCACAGCCCAGCATCATCCCCTGAACCGTTTCGAACATGGGACGATTGATATCGACGCACGCTTCCGAAAAGGGCAAATCAAGCATAAAGCTATTCGCAATCATGAGTTAACGCTCATAAAATACGACTATATTCGCGTGACGTCAATCAGGAGATGCTCGATTCGGCGAATCCGTTTCAATGGCGGCGAAGGTTTTGAAAATGTTCGCCGGAGCAGGAAGTGAACCGACCCCGGCCGGCGTGTCTCTGCCCGGTGCCCGGCGGGGTGGGCAAGGCGCAACGCCGCCGTCACCCGTTCCCTGATGCTCGCATGATACGGATCTGCGTTCGGGACGCAACCCCATTGGAATGCAATCCTCCAATCATAACGCGAGGTTGCCGTCGCCGAAAAAGGCCGGAGCCTCAAGCGACGTCCTCGAAATCGCGACGTATGCGGCCCGGAAGGCCGTGAGCCGCGATGATCTCACACGAACGTGCGCTCGCGATGATAATTTCTTGCGAGAGGGCATAAGGCGCTCCCGCCGCGAAGGCGTCAAGACCTCAGTTTCTCCACGCCCCGCGAGTCCTCTCCCGGAGGATCATCCCTGTATTGGCGGCAGCGTTCGAGGTAAAAACCGGTGGGGGCATCCTCGGGGAGGCGCGCCGACAAATCGCTGAAAATGGCGAAAGCCTTGTCCCATTCCCTTGCAAGGTAGGCTTCGACCCCCCTGGTGAACGCCGTGCAGAGCGCGGCGTTCGCCTCCGCTTCATTACCGGTTGTTTTCCCCACCAACTCGTAGATGGTCGTTTCCCCGCTCCTGCCTCTCAGCGCGGCCCTGCCCAGCAGTCTGAAGAGAAATTCGTCGGAGGCCGATTCGCACGTTCTGCGATCGACGATGACCTGAGTGCCGTACAGCTTGTTCGCCCCTTCGAGGCGGCTGGCCAGATTGACGTTGTCGCCCATGACGGTGTAGTTCATCCGTTCGCTCGACCCCACGTTTCCGACCAGCGTTTCACCGGTGCTGATGCCGATCCTGGTGATGAAGGGAGACTTGCCTTCGCTTTGCCAATTCCTGTTGAGCTCGGCGATCCTGTCGCGACAGGCAAGCCCCGCCCTGCAGGCATTGACCGCGTGCTCGTCGTCCTGGATGGGAGCTCCCCAGAACGCCAGGATGCCGTCCCCGATGTATTTGTCCACCGTGCCCCTGTTGTCGCTCAGGATTCTCGTAAGCTCATCGAAGTACTCCGACAGCTGATGAATGAGATCTTCCGGGTTCGTTCGCTCCGCGATAGTGGTGAAGCCCTTGATATCGGAGAACATCACGGTGAGCTCTTCCTTCTGGCCGCCAATGCGCGCCTCCTTGCCCGTCTTGATCAACTGGCGCACCAGCTCCGCGGGCACATACCTCCTGAAGGCTTGAAGCCCCTTTTTCATGGCGGAAACGGCACTGCTCATCAGCTGGATTTCTTTGATGTAGGAGGTTATCGCGCCTCTGTCCTCAAGATGAAGATCTTTTATTCTTCCGGTCTCTTCCGCCAGGAGCCTGATGGGACGGGTGATGCCCCGGGCGATGAAAGCCGCCAGGATTACCGCAATCGCCAGGATCGCCGCGCAGACCAGCAGAATCCGGTGCATCTCCTCCATGGCACCCGCCACGAAATCTCTCTCGGGGACGATCAGTGCAATCTTCCACGTCACGGGGAAGGACTTCGGAAAATCCGAAATAGAGGCGAAGTACCGCACGCCTCCACTCTCAAAATTCAATTTCCGCCCGCCGGTCGCCGCGTATTCGCGAAACGCCGTACTCACGGACTCAACGCCCAGTTCTTCGACACGAACCGGCCGCACCGTCCCGTTCTCCTCCCTGATGAACCGGGACATCTCCGGGTAGGCCACGACTTCGTTTTTCTCGTTTATGATGAATGCGATTCCGCTCTTGCCGATTTTCAGGCTCTTGAGAAAAGTGGAAATTTCATCGAGCTCGATATCGATCGCCCACACGCCCCCGATGCGCCCATCGGAAGCGATGACGGGGCAGGAGCACGTGATCGCCGGTTTCTTGTTCCTGAAGAGGATGTACAGATCGGTCCAGTAACATCCCCTTGCCTGTTTAGCTCCAACGTACCAAGGCCTCACCCTTGGATCATATTCGATATTGTTGGATACCACGGTCTTCGTCAGTTTGAATTCGGAATCCCAGTATTTGAGAGTGTCGGTTGGAGGCATGGTATAGGGCTTGATTATTCTACCTTCCATGGTGTTGTCCGGAAGAGACCATGCACGTATGTAGCTTCCACGTTCATCCGCAAGATAAAACATAGATATCTGTTTATAATATTTAAGAGCTCCAAGCGTATATAATTCAATCTGATCGAAGTCATTGCATGATAACGCTCCAATATTACATAGACTTGAGCTCATATTAACAAGTATAGATGCTGGGAGAAAATAATTTGTAGATTTTTCAATAACAAGATTCGATACATGACTTATCAGATCATTTTTGAAATTTGATATTATTCTATTATCACTGTTTTGAATATGATAAAGTACGACAAGCACAGTAATGGCCAGCAGTCCTATGAATGCGCTTGCAATTCTTATGTAATAGCTATGACTTATGTAAACGGATGCTCTTCTTTGGGGACCTTCCGTTGACATCACCTTCTCCTGTCAGAAAAGCCGAACCAAGCGCCCACCTGCCCATCAGCGCAGCCCCCCGCGCATTCCGGAGTCCGAACCTGCCCGGAACGGCCTTGAGACTCACCGAGAGCCCATGGAATCATCGGCTCTACCGACAAAAAACACAAGAAAAAGGTCAACGGAGGAACTTCGGCGGCTTGCACCGAGTCACGTTCAAGGGACGTTGGAATATCGCTTCGACAACGTCGAAGCGGGGAAACGACGCAGGACGGCAAGCTCCTCTGCCGGGTGGCGCTCCCCGATGCGGGCCCGGAGGATCAGGAGAGAGTCCTTTTTTCCCGGAGCGGCTCAGCCGGTTCCACATCCTCGACGTCAAGCTCGACGCTCACCGACCGTTGGATGCAATCCACTCTCACCACCAGTCTCCCCTGCTTCGGGGAATGCCTCTTCAGGATTCCCACGCAGCCGTTCAAAGGACCCCGAACGACACGGACGCACTCTCCTTCTTTGAGGTACGGATGCAGCTCGATGGATTGGGAGGCGCCCAGAATGGTCCGCAGGTTCCGAATTTGGTATGAAGGTATGGGCAAAGGCCCCTCGGAGTTTCTCACAATGTTCACTGCACCGGGAGTTTTCAGAATGTCCACGTTGGTGTAGTTGTCGAGGACGGTGTACACGAACACGTAGCCTGGGAAAAGCGGCACCGTTATCCTCTTTCGCCTGTCCCGACGCTTGCTCCAGCACTCCATCAACGGCAGGAAACAATCGACGTCCTTTTGTTCAAGCCTTCGGATGATGTCCTTTTCGTGTTTGACCTGGACGTAAAGTGCGAACCAGGCTTTGCTGCGGCCGCTCAGTTTCGGATAGAACAACGGACCGCGCATGCTTGCGGGAAGGAAATCAGCCTCGTCAGCCATAGGTTCACACTCGATGCTTTTCATGCTGAACACCGCCTCCTGGGTCCGGGGATGCGAACTCGTTCCTTCTGGGCGATGCTTATGCAAGAAGAATGCTATTCTGATTCTTGAGGCTGCGCGCGGATTTGCCGCGCAGCGAATCTACCATTGGTAGATCGTTCCCGTGGTTGAAGGTTTCCGCAATCGCCCGGCAGGCTCCGGCGCCGAGGGCGGTGATCGAAGGCGGAAATTGACTTGTTGCAAGGGTGAGACCCCGCCCGGCACTTGCAATACGGCCTTTCGGGATCGATAATAGTGGCGAGCGTGGATTCCGGAGAGAAGCCGCCTATCCGGGGAAGAGTCGTGTGGAGGTGTCCCTGGAGGTCATTCGACGTGATTTCTCGGAATATGGCCTGCAATACCGCAAACAACCGAGCCTGTTTTTCACTGCAACCCACATGCTTTCACGAAAACCGATACGCAGAAACGAGCCCTCCGCCGGATTGATCGCCATGGGACGTGTTTCGGCTGCGGAACTCCGAGTCATAGCAGCCAACATCCAGGCCGTGATGAATCTTCCGGTTGAGCTGCTTGCGCCCATGGCGATCCCCGAAGAGGCCTTTCAACCCCATCGGAGTCAGTACGATGCGGGCCTGATCCTGAAGCGGCTCGCTCAATTGCCCTTTCCACATCAACGTTGCGTTCTCACGGTCACAGACGTGGATCTTTGCACGCCGATACTGACCTACGTGTTCGGGGAGGCGGAAATGGGACAAAAAAGAGCCATCGTATCCGGTTTCCGGCTAACGGATGGACCGGATGGGTTTCCCGCTCCGGCGGACGTCTACTATGAACGCCTGGTGAAGATCGCTTTGCACGAGATCGCGCATACTCTGTCCCTGTATCATTGTGAAGCGCCGAAGTGTCTCATGCGATTCAGCCCCAAAGTCCAGGACCTGGATGCGCTGGACATCTCCTTTTGCAGGCGGTGCGGTTTTGCCCTTCACCGCACGCTGAGGAAACGCCTTGGGTAACACGGGCAGTGGCTTGTTCGGGCCCCGGCGGAATCTCCTCCGCCGGGGCATCGACGAAGACGGGGGCGGCGAGTTCGATCGCCGCATGCGCGGGAGTGCTCTCATCCGAGCTCACGTGCGTAGGAACTCGCGCACGAGGTCATCCCACCGGAGATGGGACAGGTTGCCGAAAATGTCCTCGACGATCTCGCCGCCCGTGGCGGCAAGAGGAACTCCGTAAACCGACATGACCATCTCTTCCAGCTTCTTTGCTTCGGCATCGAGCCATGCGACCGCCCTTTTTTCAAACAGAAGGTGCTTCGTCTGTTTCCTGAGGCCACCTTGTGGGTCAACCACGATCAGCCAACCCTCGCCGTAGGGATCCTTTTTAGAGAGTCCGGGCTGCTTCGAGGCACTTTGATTGGTCGCCATCACGGTGCCGTCCATGGGCGAGAGCACCGATGCGTAATGCTCCTCCCTGCGGATGGACCATCCGTTCTCGCCCCGTTTCAAGCGTGTACCGATTTTCGGGAGGCTGATGCCGGTCGGGCTCCCAAGCAGCCTCAGCGCAAAATCATCGATACCCAGGCGCACGAATCCCCCGTGTTCGATGCGCGCCCAACTGTGCCCCTCGTGGTAGTAGTAGCCGCTCGCCAGCGCGAACCCCGAGACCTTGTCCGTTCGGACCGGAGATGTTGCGGTCGCCAGGTCCTGCTCGTCCAGGAACTGATCGAATTCGCAGACCTTGCACTGGTAATTGTTTGCGCAGAACTTGAACTGGACGCGGCCGGTCAGCATGTGACGGCATTCTCTCTCGAAAAAGGGCTTTCGCCGTTTGATGTCCTGCCAGCTCACCAGGGCGGTCGGCTTCTCGACCACTTTCCTGCTCATGGCTTTGTCAAACGGACAGCTCGTGCAATCATAAGCATTCTGGCACAGCTTATAATTGACGATACCGGCCTTCATCCAGATGCACTGGTTTTCCGTGATTGAGAAAATACGCACTCCACGGTCGCCGCTGCTTTTGGGTTCCATAATGAGCCTCCTTCCTGTCGGAAACTGCCGTCAGGGCAATAAAGTCCTTCTCAGAAACCTTACGGTTGATCGTTCCGTGCCGTTTGAATGCTCATACAAGCTCCATGCCATCCGTCACTGAGCGCGGACGGGAGAGACCTCCCCAACCCGCAGCAGCCGGTCGGACATCTTCAGCCGGATCGAGCCCACAAGCGTTCACGGGTTCAATGGAGGAAGGGGGTCGAGCATCGATTTTCCCTTCCGGGGCATCAACCGGCACAGGGGTGTCCGGGAGCCCGACGGACGCTGAAGCGTGTCAAGACTCTTCATCCCGTTTGCCGTCGGCGCCCCTCGTTTCGCTCTTTTCCCGGCTCCTCGGAGTGTTAAAATATTTCCTGCAGGTGTTAAGAAACTGTACAGTGGTCGAGCCCTGACGGTCCGGATGAGATCGCCGCGAGCCACGGGCCCAAGGCTGCAAGGGCGCTTGCCGGTTCACTGCGCGGCAGGGAGCGTCGCGCGGGGCCGGGAAAGTCGTCGTCAGGTATCGGTTTTGCATCGAAATCAGAGCGTGTGCCGGTCGGTTCGCGTTTTCGGGAGAGCCCTCCGGAGCGATTTCGAAGACCGGACGGGTGGAATGCTCACCGGCCACCATGGCCTGATTCCCCTCGTTTTTCCAACAAGCCGCGGAGAGGTGGTCCATGACAGGAAGACTGAAGGTACTTGTCGTCGACGATGAGAAGATTGTGCGCGAATCTCTCGTGGAATGGTTCAGGAAGTCGGGCTATGAAGCGGATTCGGCGGATGGGGGGCGAAGTGCCCTGGAGATGGTCGCCGGGAAGGACTACGATTTGGTATTCCTCGACATCAAGATGCCCGATGTGAGCGGCTTCGAAGTCCTCGACCGCATTAAGGCGGACTGCCCGTACACCCTGGTGGTGATGATCACGGCTTACGGGTCGGTGGAAACCGCGGTTGACGCCATGAAACGCGGAGCTTCCGATTATCTCATGAAGCCTTTCGACCCCGACGAATTGTGCTGTCATCTGGAAAGACTCCTGCAGCAGAAGAAAATCGTCGACGAAAACGCCATGCTGCGCGAACACATATCGAGCGGCATGCACTGCCGGGAGTTGATCGGCGTGTCGAATTGCATGCAGCAATTGTTTGCACTGATCGAACAGGTGGCACAAGTCGATTCCCCTATTCTGCTGCGGGGCGAAACCGGAACGGGAAAGGAAATGGTGGCAAAGGCCATCCATGCGATGAGCGAACGCCGGGGGGGGCCCTTTGTCCCGATAAACTGCGGGGCTTTCGCGGAGACGCTTCTTGAGAGCGAACTGTTCGGTCACGAAAGCCGTGCGTTCACCGGGGCCGGAAGAGCCAAGAAGGGACGTTTGGAGATGGCCTCCGGAGGGACCCTTTTTCTCGATGAGGTCGGAGAAATCCCGTTGAAAATGCAGATCGATCTTCTGCGTGTCCTTGAGGAAAAAGCCTTTACTCGTGTAGGGGGAATATCGGAAATCTCGGTTGACTTTCGCCTGATCTGCGCCACCCACAAGGACCTGGCAATGGAAATCGAGCGCGGCGCCTTCAGACAGGACTTCTATTACAGGCTCAACGTGATCGAAGTGGAAATCCCGCCCCTCCACGCCAGAATCGATGACATTCCCGTATTGGCGCAATGCTTCCTGGAGCGTATCGGCAAGGAAACCAACAAGCCGGTTGTCGGCATTCGGCAGCAGGGGATCGAATTTCTCAAGAGCTATCCGTGGCCGGGGAATGTTCGAGAGCTCGAAAACGCCATAGAACGTGCGGTGGTACTGGCAAAAGAGCGCTACCTGACCAGGGATGATTTCGCATTTCTTTGTCGGTCTCCCGCCCAGCCGTTCCCCCAATCCTTGAGAGAAAACGAGAAGCAGCACCTTGAACGTATCCTGAGCTTCTGTGGATGGAACATTTCCAAGGCTGCGGCAATCCTGGAAATCAGCAGGGTTACTCTGCACAGCAAGATAAGGAAATTCGACATTCGTCCTCCGGCAGGTCAGGGCTGATTGCTTTCCGGGGCCGAAGTGGCGGACGCGCTCTCGTTGTCCCCGAGCTTTTTGCCTGCCACGGGGCGCTTCCGTCGAAGGGCGGTTTTCGTGGGTGGGCATTTCCATGGCGTGCGAACGGGGAGGAGGCGGAGCTCGCGGAAAACAAGCGGATGGACATCATGGACGAAGCCAATCTGAAAACAAAGGTTTTCGACTCGCTTTCCGTGCCCACCCTGATTTTGAAGCCAAACAAGATCATAGTGGATGCAAATGCGCGCTTCCTGGAAAGGTTCCGTGTCAGTAAAGCGCAAGTCGTCGGGAAAACGTGTCACGATTTCTTTTATCACCTGAGAGAGCCGTGTCCTCACGAAACCTGCGCTCTTGCCAGGACGTTGGAAGACCGCCAGGGACATTCCGCCGTCAAGATTGTCGCAACCGGTGAAGGTGAGGAAAAATGGGACAATCGTGTCTTCTCTCCCATCGTGGATGAAACCGGTGAGGTGAGGTACGTCGTGGAGTGCATTCATGACATGACGCCGGTCAAGACCTTGGAGCGGGAGCTCTCCGATGCGAGGGAATTCACGCAGAAGATCATCCTAAGCTCAACCTGTGCAATGATCGCCGCGGACCGGAAAGGCAGAATTCTAATGATGAACCCCGCCGCCGAAGAGCTCACCGGGTACTCTCTTAAGGAAGCCCGGGGAAAAGTCACGGCCGAGGATCTCTACCCTCCGGGGGAGGCGAAGAAGGTTATGAAAATCCTCAGAGATGAGCGAATCGGAGGCAAAGGCAAGCTCAATTGCACCAGGATCAGCATGGTCAATGCCAGGGGTGAAGATGTACCGGTGGAGCTGAGCGCCGCGATCATCTACGAGGGCGACAAGGAAGTGGGCACCATGTCCGTGTTCAACGACCTGAGAGAAAAGTTGCAGCACGAAAAACAAATGGAACAGATGCTTCTCCGTATTGCCCGGGCGGAGAAAATGGCCTCCCTGGGGCAACTCGCGGCAGGCGTGGCCCACGAGATCAACAATCCGCTGACCGGGATCATCTTCTTCTCCAAGCTCGTGCTGGACACCCTCGAAAAGGATGATCCCAGGCGTGAGAACCTCGCGGCAATCTTCGAAGACGCCAAACGATGCGGCAAGATCGTCACAAATCTGCTGGCCTACAGCAGGCAGGCAAATCCCGGTACCGAGGTCCTCCACATCCACACGCTCCTCGAGCACAGCCTCAATCTCATCAGGGATAGGAAAGCCTTCATGCACATTCGCGTCGTCAAGGAGCTCTCCAGGGAAATGATGTTGATCAGGGGCGACAGGGACCAGCTGAGTCAGGTGATCGTCAATCTTGTCATGAACGCCCTGGATGCCATGGACCGTAGAGGCACGCTCACTCTTCGCACCTTTCGGGATAAATCGGCGAAGAAGGCCTGCCTCGAGGTCTCCGACACAGGCGGCGGGATTCCGGCCGATAAGCTCTCCGTCATTTTCGATCCATTCTTCACCACCAAGAAACCGGGAAAGGGCACGGGGCTGGGACTGAGCACAGCCCAGAAGATCGTCACGGAAAATGGGGGCAACATCCGGGTGAAAGAAACGGGCCGCAGCGGAACCACCTTTTTGGTGGAATTTCCCCTTTTTGTGACCGCCGATGAAGATCATGCCGGCCGATGCGAGCCTTCGTGACGATCGAGTGTCGCGGCAGGCAACGAAATGCCTGCATCGGGAAGGGAGGCCCTTTTTTCGATCGCGGCCTTTCATATTGAGCCGCGTTCACGGTAAGATTACACCGCACCCGTTCGCCGGGCTGGGCGGAGGGCGTGTCACGCCGTGTCCCTGCGCCGCAGAGACCGTCCGCAGGGGTGAGCCGACGGACGCCGCAAGGGAAGGGCTTTATGCCGTCCCGTGAATGTTATCGTCTTACCGTGAACGCTGGTTCGTATCAGTGGATCACCCCGGCGGTTTCGCCCCTTGACAAGCCGCCGGCTCGATGTTGTAGTTCAGCGAACACCGAACGAACCCCGGGGAGCATGAATTTGAAGCCGATATACCTCGACTACAACGCCACGACACCCATCGATCCGGCAGTCGCCCGCGCCATGCTGCCGTACATCCACGAACATTTCGGCAACCCGTCGAGCCGGCACGCGTACGGGGTGACGGCCTGGAACGCGGTGCAGAAGGCGCGGGGGCAGATCGCCGAAATGCTCCATTGCGCCCCGGAAGAGATCGTCTTCACCAGCGGGGGCACCGAATCCAACAACCACGCCATAAAGGGCATCGCCTTCGCCAACCGCGCCAGGGGCAATCACATCATCACCTCGGTTATCGAGCACCCGGCCGTTCTCGAGGTGTGCGATTACCTGGAGTCGCTCGGTTTCCGGGTGACCCGCCTCCCGGTCGACCGTCACGGTCTCGTGGACCCGCGCCGGGCGGAAGAGGCCATCACGCCCGAGACGATCCTCGTCACCGTCATGCACGCCAACAACGAGGTGGGGACCATCGAACCCATCGCGGAGATCGCCGCCATCGCGCGTCGCCACGGCGTGCCCATGCACACCGATGCCGCCCAGTCCATCGGAAAGATACCGGTCCGGGTGGATGAGCTCGGGGTGGATCTTCTTTCCGTGGCCGGCCACAAGCTCTACGCGCCGAAAGGCGTCGGTGCGCTCTATGTCCGATCCGGGCTCACCCTCGAGAAATTCGTCCACGGGGCGGGCCACGAGCTGAACCGGCGCGCCGGAACGGAAAACGTGATCCATATCGTGGGCCTGGGGGAGGCCTGCGCCATGGTTCATCGGAACATCGAAAGCTTTGGGGAGCATCTGCGGAAGATGCGCGACAGGCTGGAAAACGGGCTCCGCGTCCGGTTTAGCGGCCTGAGAATCAACGGCCACCCCTCCTTGCGGCTGCCGAACACATCGAGCGCGGGCTTCAGGGGGCTCAAGGCCGATCTCGTGCTCTCGCGGCTCGAAAATGTTGCGGCCTCCGCGGGGGCCGCCTGCCACAGCGACGGCGTGGTGGTGTCCGCCGTCCTTAACGCGATGGACATACCGCCCGAATATGCCGCGGGGACGATCAGGTTTTCCGTGGGGCGGGCCACGACCGCCGAGGAGATCGATCGGGCGGTCGAATACATCGCCGCCGCGGTCGAAGCGTCGACTTCCTGATTTCCCACTGCACCGTCGGCGGGCTTCAGCAGGTCGATCGGGGTGAGAATTGGTGGTCCTGATTTACCGGGCACCGCCGGCGGGCAGGCCATGATATCCCGGAAACCCAGGTCGCAGGCATCCACGACCATAATCCCGCTCCCCCCGTGCGCACCGCTACGATTCACGCTCCCATCCGCCGCCAAGGGCCTTGTAGAGCGCGATCAGGTTGGTGGTCAGCGTACGGTTGCTCAGCGCCAGTCCCTCCTCGGTCAGGTAGAGGGACCGCTGGGCGTTGAGAACGTTGAGGAAGTCGATTTTTCCCACGAGATACAGCCGCATGGACAAGTCCACGGCCTTTCGGTTGTGGGCCACGGCCTCCGTCAGGGACCGGTTGTGCTCCTGTTCCTTGGCGTAGGCGGTCAGGGCGGTCTCCACGTCCTTGAGCGCGGTGAGGATGGTCTTGTCGTAGGCGAGCAAGGTTTGTTCCTGCACGGCGTTTTGCACTTCGATATTGCACTGGATCCGGCCGGCGGTGAAAATCGGCCACGACACGGTGGGACCGAGCGACCAGAAACGGTTGCTCAGGTTCGCCAGGGTGTTGAGGTCCGCGCTCATGAGCCCCATCGAACCGGTGAGGGCGAATTTCGGGAACAGGTCGGCGGTGGCGACTCCGATGCGGGCCGTGGCGGCATGGACCTGGGCTTCGGTTCTTCGGATGTCGGGGCGCCTGCGGATGAGATCCGAGGGCAACCCGACGGGCACCTCCGGCGGAATGGGCGGAATCGGCCCGTCGTCCGAAAGCTCGTCGAGAAGGGCGGCGGGCGGTTGCGCCAGCAGCAGGCCCAGGCTGTAGATCGTCGCCCGTATCGAGGATTCGAGGATCGGGATCTGCGCTTCCGTCGTCGACGCCTGCGCATCCGCGTTGGCTACGTCCAGGGCGCTCACGAAACCCGCCTGCCAGCGCTTCCTGGTGATGCCGGCGGTGTGCTTCTGCGACGCGAGGTTTTTCCGGGCGATGAGCAACTGGGCCTGAAGCCCGCGAAGGGTAACGTATTCGGTCCCGACCTCGGCCGCCATCGACACCAGCACATCCCGGCGGTCCTCCACGGCGGCCTTGAGGTCGGCGTCGGATGCCTCGATATTTCGTCGAGTGCCGCCGAAGAAATCGAGTTCCCAGGAGGCGTCGAACCCCACCTGGAACAATTCGCGCGGGGTAGCGGCCGCACCTGCGGCGGTGGTCCCTCCGCCGGAGGAAGACACGGTTCCGGGACTGCCGCGGCTGTAATTGTAGGAGGCGCCTGCATCGATTTCCGGAAACAGTCCGGAAGCCGCCACGCCGCGTGTGGCCCTGGCCTGCCGGATGCGGGCCTGAGCCTGGCGAACATCGAGGTTCGCGGTGATGGCCCGCTCGATGAGCGAGGTGAGCACCGGATCGTCGAACGCTTTCCACCAGTCGATCAGCCGCGCCGGCTCCCCGGTCGTGACGCTCGGCTCACGCGTCGCGCCGGCGGTCACTCCCGTGTACGCGCCGGGCGGATCGCTTTTGGGCCGGTGAAAATCGGGCCCCACCATGCAGCCCGCAAGCAGGAACCAAACCGCCGGCAACAGCAGCGGTGCCAAGCGCGTGATCACCGACCGGCTCCGAATGCGATTCGCAAGAGATGGCATGCGGATCTTCCCCCCTCCCGATTTCACACCAGGTTACCTGGAAAACAGACTCCCGGGTGAGCCTGTTTTCATGCTTCGCATGTGAGGCCGGCGCCATGGGCAACCGGGTTCAAGACGGCGGCACTGGACATTCCCCGGAGGTTGCGGTCAACTGTCGTTATCCGCGACGCCGGCGCACAACCGTCGCCTGCGCGGGGGCCGGACGTCCCGCTCCGCTCGAAGCGGCAATCCGCCGCCGCGTTCAACGCGGCCCGGAATGAATCACGCCTCCGGCACGATCACTCGTAGCGCAGGGCCACGATGGGATCCAGCCTGGAAGCCTTCCAGGCCGGATAGTAGCCGAAGACGATGCCCACGGTGGCGGAAACGCCGACGGCGGCGAGTATGGCATCCAGGGACAGTTCCGTGGGCCAGTTCAGCAGCACCGTCACCAGGTGGGATATGCCCCGCCCCACGAGAATGCCGACGGCGCCGCCAAGAAAGCACAACAGAACCGCCTCGAACAGGAACTGCTGCAAAATATTCTTTGCCCGCGCTCCGACGGCCATCCGCAGGCCGATCTCGCGCGTTCTCTCGGTCACCGAGACCATCATGATGTTCATGATTCCCACCCCGCCGACAATGAGGGAGATGAGCGCGACGGCAAGAAGCAGCTTGGTCATCATGGTGGCCGTCGAAGCCAGGGTCTTGGTCATCTCCGTCATGTCCCGGACGCTGAAATCGTCCGGCTCGCCGGGGCGGAGCCGGTGCCGCTCCCTGAGCACCTCGCCGATCTGGCGAATGGCGGCCCGGGTCCCGCTCGTCGACCGGATTCCGACAAGGATCTGATCGACGTTGGTGAAGCGCACCGGCAGAGGCGTGTCGAAGGCCTGGGTCGTGGAAATTTCGGGATAGAGCACCACCTTCTCGGTGGGGTACAGGTTGCTGAGCGAGTTGACCTGGTCCGTAATCGAGGCGGAGGAGGTCGAGGCGGCGCTCTGGTTGACGTTGGCCAGGCTCGAGCCGGTCACGCGATACTTGATGGCGGTCCACGGCGCCAGCAGGAGGTCGTCCTGGTCCATGCCCATCATGTTGGCCCCCTTCGGGCTGAGCACGCCGATCACCTTGAAGGCGACGTTCTTTATCCGCACCTCCAGGCCGATGGGATTTTCCCCCTGGAACAATTCGTCCACCAGTCTCTGGCCGAGAACGCACACCTTGCTGGCGTTGCGGACGTCGCGCTCGGTGAACACATCGCCCTCGGCCAGAGGCCATTCACGAATTTCCAGGAAGGTCGGAGTCGTGCCGTAAATGCCGGCGGGCACCCAGTTCCGGGACCCGTGCACCACCTGCGTCCGCGCCCTCACAATCGGCGCGGCGGCAAGCACGGCCGGGCATTCGTTCACGATTGCCTCGCTGTCCTGGGGGGTCATGGTCATGACGCTGCCGCCCCCGAAGCTCACCCCTCCGCTCGCCGCCGTGCCGGGCAGAAGCGCCAGGGTGTGCGCCCCCATACTGGCGATGGTTCTCTGTATGGCCGTGGACGACCCGCGTCCGATCTCCATCATGGCGATGACCGCCGCGACGCCGATAATGATGCCGAGAGTGGTCAGGGCCGCGCGGAGCACGTTGCGGCGCAGACTGCTCAGGGCCGTGTGCAGGGACCGGCGGAATTTGTCCAGGTCCCCTCTCCGCATGGCGGAATGCACCGGTTTCGACTGCGCCGGGGCCGCCTTCGATACCTGGGGCATGTCCCCGACGGCCCCGGATTCCGGCTCTATCACGCCGTCTCGGATGCGCACGATGCGCCTTGCGCATTGGGCGACGCTCGGGTCATGCGTCACCAGGATGATGGTGACCCCCTCTTCTTCGTTCAGTCGCTGGAATACGCGCAGGACTTCCTCGCTGGTGGCGGAATCGAGGTTGCCGGTGGGTTCGTCGGCAAACAGCAGGGACGGGTTATTGATGAGCGCCCGCGCGATGGCCACGCGCTGCTGCTGTCCCCCGGACAGCTGCGACGGCTCGTTGTCGAGATGTTCACCGAGCCCCATGCGCGTCAACAATGCCCCGGCCCGTTCGCGGCCATTCTGATCCGAGACGCCTCCGCCCGCATACGAAAGAGGCATCATCACATTCTCGACCGCGCTCATCCGCGGCAACAGGTTGAAATTCTGAAACACGAAACCGATTTTCCGGTTTCGCAGCGCGGCGCGCTGGTCGGGCGTCAGATCCACCACGTCCTGTCCGTCGAACCGGTAGTGGCCGGATGTGGGACGATCGAGGCATCCCAGGATGTTCATGAGGGTGGTCTTGCCCGATCCCGAAGTGCCCATGAGCGCGACGAAATCCCCGGGGGAAACCTTGAGCGAGATGCCCCGCAGCACGGGCACGTCGATTTCGCCCAGGCGGTATGTTTTGCGAATGTCTTGCAGTTCGATGAGGTCCATTTCGTTTCTTTCCGGAAGCTCGAACCCTCGTCGCCGAATGGTTCGATCACGCCGGGCGGCACGCTCCAGCGGCAGTCACGCCGATTCCCTTCCCCCATATTTTTCAATGAATGCAGGGGAAACACGGATAACCCGCGGCCGGGGGTTATCTTCGGAACAGCTTCGGCGTAAACGGGCTGGCGGGCGTCGAGCCGCCCGGCGTCTCCCTGGGTTGCTCTCCCGTCACAACCTGCATTCCTTCCTTGAGTCCGTTGCCTTCGACTTCCGTGCTTGTCCCGTCGGTCACACCCACGCGCACCGGGATCGGCTTCACCGATCCGTTCGCCAGGACCCAGATCGTGCCGCGCCGCTCCTCTTCCCGGTCCTTTTCGGTCTGCGCCGCGGCCCCGCCGGCCCCGCTTCCCTGCCGGTCCTGTCCCTGCCGGCCCGGCCGATCCGCTTGAGCCGCCTGATCGGGCTCCTTGCTCCACCTCAGGGCCGCATTGGGCACCATCAGCACGTTGTCGCGCCGGCTCAGCATGAATTTCACGTTTGCGGTCAGGTACGGCAGCAGTCGGCCGTCGGAATTGTCCGTGAGGACCTCCACCGTGTAAGTGACCACGTTCTGGGTCATTGCGGCGTTCAACCGCACCTTGCCCACCTCACCCTGAAACACCTGGCCGGGGTAGGCGTCCACCGTGAAGACGACCGCCTGGCCGGGAACGATGTTCCCGATGTCCGCCTCGTTCACCGCAACCCAGACCTGCAATCGCTTGAGATCCTTTGCGATCAGGAACAGGCTGGGGGCATTGAGGCTCGAAACGACCGTCTGGCCGATGTTGACCCGGCGGTCGATGATCACTCCCCGGACGGGAGACCGGATCGTACAGTAGTCCAGGTTCTGCTGCGCTTTCGTCATGACGGCCTGGGCCTGGGAAACTGCATTCTGCGCCTGCAGGATTGAAGCCTTGGCCACTCCCACATTGGCCTTGGCAACCTCATAGGCCGACTGGGCGGCATCGAAATCACTCTGCGACAACGCCTCGGAAGGCCCCAGTTTCTTCGCCCGGTTCCAGTCGCGTTCCGCCTGGAAGAGCTTGGCCTGCATCTGCACGAGGTCGGCCTCGGCCCGGATCACCGCCGCCTTGGACTGCTCGACCTGTGCCTTGGTCGTGGCGACGTCGGCGGCGTATAGGGAGCTGTCGATTCGAGCCAGAACCATCCCCTGCTCGACGATCGAGCCGTAGTCGATGGTCTTGCCTGAACCGTCCTGTCCGAATTCCAGGATTCTCCCCGCCACCTGCGCTCCCACGTTCACCACTTCTTCCGGTTCCACCGTGCCCGTCGCGCTGATGGTCGCCACCAGGTCGCCCCGCTTCAAGGCGACCGTTCGGTACTGGACCGACTGTGCGTCGTTGCCCTGCGCGAGCCATGATGCCAGGTAACCCACGACGGCCAGTACGATCAATCCGAGAACACCCCGCTTGACGTAACGTCTCATCTCGAAGTTCCCTCTTCCCTCCAGGCGTCAACTTGCACCGCCGGCCCCCGCAGCCGGGAACGCCGGTTTGCCGGAACACGCCGACGACTACCGGCTTCGATAAGCCCGCAAACCCCCGAGCGGCCAAAACTCACAATTGGTAAGTCCGTCCATTGCCGCTCAAGGTTACATTTATCCCCGAATATTTTGCAAAACAAATCCGTCGGCGCTGCACAACCTCGGCATCCCGAGGGAGAGACTCCTCGAAGGGCTCGCCCCCATGCACCTTTGTTCTCCACCAAGGCTGGAATCCGGTGTGTTTCCTGATTGGCCGGCAAAGGTTATCTCCGAAAGACACCGAACCGGGACACGCTTGCGATGCCGGGACGGAACGACATCCCGGAATATAAGTCTATCCTCAAAGCGACGGCAAGCAAAGGCCCCGCGCCCTCTCCGAGGCGTTTCCCGGCATCGGACAGGCGGCCCGGTCCCCTCCCTCGCGGGAAAGCGCGGCCGTCACACCGGTGCAAACCGGACACCGGGCAGCCTTCAGGCTCCTGGTTTTCCATTCCTGCAAAGATATACCTCGGGCCGGCACACGTTCAGCTTTTGCTGTGAGCTCCCGGCTCAGGGCTGTTGGAGGAAACGACAACAGGCCGTGCCGTCATTCGTCGAATGACCGCCCGGGATGTGGGGGCCATGGTCCCGTGCTCACTCTCCACCATCGCATTGAACCGATTTACGGCATGAAAATGCTGTGTCCCACCCTGGAATACCCTTTGGACCCTATTATTTTTGAAGAGGCAAGGAATTGTTATCCAGTTGACAACTCATGAGAGCGTGCCCATTTTGTGAACCAAGCCTCGTCTCAGTTGAATACCGTTTCGGAAATCGACGGCGAGTAACGGAGTCCCGCTCCGCGCCGGCAGTGAAGCTCGCCGTAGCCACTATTGTATGGATTCTGTACCCGAACGGATAATCGATGCGCAAATCCGATATTTTCCTGGCCTTCATGGGTGTCAATGCAGCGTTGTCCTGCCTGGTGTGGTTTCACTCCCATGCAGGAAGAAGCGCGGCTCTCGAACGGATTGAATCGCGAGCGCGACTGGTCCGGGCGCTGGAGTTGACCGATCTGTGCCTGTTCACCGAGGCGCGCTACACGAGGCATCCCACCCAGGCTGACCGGCACGCCCCGTTTCAGGACCACCCGGTGTCCCTGGAACATTTTCCGACGGGCTCCCTCATCGGCCCTCCTCAGAGAATGAGGAAAACAAACGATGCGGCACTGGATTGAAAGGCAGCGGAATCTCCTCGATTTCACCTTGTCCTCCCTGTTGCGGAGAAAAGGAAAAAACGTCGCCCTGGCACTGATTTATACGCTGGTCGTGTTCAGCTTGGGATCGATACTCCTTTTCACTCAGGCAATAAGGAAGGAAGCCTCCCTCGTTTTGCGGGATACGCCTCAGATTCTGGTCCAGAAACTGGTCGCGGGCAGGCATGATCCGATCCCCCTCGACTACGCCGGGAAAATCGAGCGCATCCGGGGCGTAACCGGCGTGAGGGGCCGCCTTTGGGGATATTATTTCGACCCCGCCACCGATGCGAACTATACATTCATGGTGCCGCGGGATCACTCCTTCAAGCCGGGCGAGGTCTCCATCGGAAGCGGGGTCGCGCGTGGGCGGTCCGTCCGCGAAGGCGACGTGCTGACCTTGCTGGCATCCGACGGAGAGCCCGTCATCTTCCGGATCAGGGGGATTTTTTCTTCGGAGTCCGACCTCCTTTCATCGGATTTGATCCTGCTTTCGGAAGACGACTTCCGTAGCTTCTTCGGAGTATCGGGACAATACGCCACGGATCTGATTGTGGAAGTGGCCAACCGGAAAGAAACCACAACCGTCGCGGGCAAGATTGCTCAGATCCTTCCGAACACGCGACCGATATTGCGGGACGAGATTCTGCGGACCTACGACGCCGTCTTTCACTGGCGCGCGGGCCTGGCTTTCATGATTCTCTCCGGGGCCGTGCTGGCCTTTGTCATCCTCGCCTGGGACAAGGCGACCGGGCTGAGCGCGGAAGAAAAAAGAGAGATCGGAATCCTCAAGGGCATCGGATGGGAGACTTCGGACATCCTGCTCATGAAGTTCTGGGAAGGCATGGTCATCTCCCTTTCATCGTTCTTTGTCGGGATTCTCCTTGCGTATCTGCACGTCTTTCTCGGTTCGTCCGCGCTCCTCGAACCCATTCTCAAAGGCTGGTCCGTACTCTATCCCGAATTCAAGCTCGCGCCCTTCGTCGACTTTTACCAGGCGGCCACCCTGTTCTTCCTGACGGTCGTCCCATATACGGTAACAACCGTCGTGCCCTCCTGGAGGGCGGCGACGATCGATCCCGATCTGGCCATGAGGTAGCGGGGGAATCCCCCGAATCGGCAAACCCAAAAGGAGGCTGTGATGAAGGTGAAGATGCTTATCGGATTATTGGCGTTATTGGTTCTTTTGTCCGGAACCCCCGTCCCGGCGCAAATGGATGACGACATCGCAAAACACGCGAGCTGCAAATACTGCGGGATGGACCGGCAGAAGTTCGCGCACAGCAGGATGCTCGTCGAATACGAAGACGGCACCGTCACCGGGACGTGCAGTATCCATTGCACGGCCATCGACCTGGCCGTGAACATCGACAAGACACCGAAACTCATCCGGGTGGGAGACTACGGCACGAAGAAGCTTATCGATGCTGAGAGCGCCGCGTGGGTGATTGGCGGAGACAAGCCCGGCGTCATGACCAAACAGGCCAAGTGGGCGTTCGCGAACAAAGAGGATGCTGCGAAATTCGCCAAGGAGAGCGGAGGAACCGAGGCATCCTTCGATATGGCGATGGAAGCGTCCTTCCGGGATATGTACACGGACACGAAAATGATCCGTGAGAAGCGAAAGATGATGAAGCAGAAGATGCAGCCCGAACAAAAGCCCTGAAAAACAGAGTGAACGATGAAATATGCCTTGATATCGCTGGCGATCCTGTTGGCGTCCCTGCAGGCTGCCGCGGGTGATTTCGTGATGCCCTCGAGCAGGGACAAGTGTCCGGTCTGCGGCATGTTCGTGGCGAAGTACCCCGATTTCGTGGCGGAGATCGTGTTCAAGGACGGGTCGCGTGCATTTTTCGACGGGGCAAAGGACATGCTCAAATACTATTTTGACCTTGCGAAATACAATCCGTCGAAGAAGGCATCGGACATCGAATCGATTTACGTCACCGACTACTATTCCATGCGGGCGACAGACGGCCGCAAGGCCCTGTTTGTGGTGGGCAGCAACGTCTACGGTCCCATGGGAAGGGAGTTCATTCCCTTCGCCAACGAAGAGGACGCGAACGAATTCATGCGGGACCACGCGGGGAAGACTCTCGTGCGGTTCACCGACATTACCCCCGAAATGGTCAAGAACCAGGATTGACGCCGCGGGCTCCCGGGGATTTCGCGGGATCGACCATGTCCCTCCCCGGCAGCCCGTGGGTCGTTCCCGCTCATTGTCGAGGCTCACGCCTCCGGACAAACACCGTGATTCGACTCGACCAGGTGCGCAAAGTCTTTAATATCGGCAAACCCAACGAGTTCACCGCCGTGGACGGTGTGAGCCTGTCGTTGGATTCCTGCAGGGTGACCGCGCTGAGGGGACCGAGCGGTTCGGGCAAGACCACCCTGTTGAGCATGATGGGGTGCATGGCGCGCCCGACCTCGGGCCGGATCATGCTCCTGGACAGGGAAATAACGAGCCTCCCGGAGCGATTTCTCACCGAGATCCGGCGCAAGACCTTCGGTTTCATTTTTCAGCAGTTCAATCTCATCAAGGGAATAACCGTCCGCGAGAATGTGATGCTTCCGGCCTATCCGACGGGCGAGAAGTCCTGCGTCCTCGGAAAGCGAGCGCTGGACGTGCTCGATCTTTTCAACCTGTCGGCCAAGGCGGCTTCGAAAGTGGAGTGGCTCTCGGGCGGGGAAGCGCAGCGCGCGGCCATCGCGCGTGCGCTCATGAACGACCCCGCGGTGATCATCGCCGACGAACCCACCGCACACCTCGACACCCGGCTGTCCAGGGAATTCATGGAAATGATGGGCCTCCTCAGGCAGCGCGGCAAAACCATCCTCATCGCCAGTCACGATCCGATCGTGTACGACTCGGCGATCGTTGACCGGGTGGTGGAAATGAGAGACGGGAAAGTCGTGAGCCCATGATTTTTCACCCGACCATCCTCGCCCTGCTGGCGGGCTCCATGCTGACCTGCGCCATGCTCGTCTACTCCGCCTTTTTCGGGGTCCGCATCCTCAGAAACTGGGACATCACGAGCGGCAGCGAAGTGCAGCTCGAAATGGAACGCAGGACGTACCTCATCTCCACTGTCATGGCTTATGCTCTCGGATTTCAACTGCTTTCCCTCTTTCTGTTCCTCACCGCCGCCGATCATCTCGCCACGATGTTCGTCGGCGCAATGTGCGCGGCGGGGACCCTGAAGGTCAACGACTGGGGATATCCGACCCTTGTGTTCAAAGTCGTGAATGCCTTGCTGTGCGGTCTTTGGCTGATCGTCAACCACGCGGACAACAGCGGATACGACTACCCCCTGATCAAGAGGAAATACGCGCTCCTGCTGATCGTCACCCTTTCGGTGGCCGTCGAAACCGTTGTGCAGACGGCCTATTTTCTCGGCCTCGATCCGGACATCATCACCTCGTGCTGCGGTTCGCTCTTCACGTCCGGGTCGGAAACCATCGCCGCCGGGGTTCTGTCGCTTCCCGAACTGCCGGTTGAAATCGCTTACGGCGCAGCCGTCATCTCCACGTTTGCATCCGGGCTCTGCTTTCTTTTCAAGGAAAAAGGCGCTTACGCGTTCGCCCTGACCTCCGGAATAACGTTCGTCGTGTCCATTCTCGCGCTCATCACCTTCATATCTCCTTACTTCTACGAACTTCCCACGCATCACTGCCCGTTTTGCATTCTGCACGGCGAATACCGATACATCGGGTACCCGCTCTACTCGGCGTTCCTGGCGGGAGGCGTCGCCGGGCTGGGAGTCGGCGCGCTCATGCCATTCCGCGAGGTCGCGAGCCTGCGGGAAATCCTGCCTCGCCTCCTGCGGCGACTTACGTGGACATCCCTGGGCGCATGGCTGGTGTCCCTGGCCATCGTGACGTGGGGTATCGTGTTTTCCAACCTCAAATGAGCCTTCCGGGCTCAACACAGGCCTTTCATGCCCGCACGCGTGCACAACGCAAATCCTGTTGACTTATTATGAGCATATGCTCATAATTGGATCGACGGAGGACGCAGCGTGCCAAGACCCAAGTGCTGCCGCACAATCACCGGAGAGCCGCCCTGCAGGGCGTTCACACCCGCGGGAACAACGGGGCCGGCCCCGAGCCGGGTCGTCCTTTCGGAAGACGAGTTCGAAGCGGTCCGGCTGGCCGATTTCGAGGGACTCTACCAGGAGGAAGCCGCCGAAAGGATGGGCGTCTCGCGACAGACCTTCGGGAGGATCGTCGGGGCGGCCAGAGCCAAGATCGCCCGGGTCCTGGTGGAAGGCCTGGCGCTGTCCATCGGGGGTGGCGGCGGGACGGGTATCGCGCCCTCAAGGAGCTACATGTGCCGGCTCTGCCGGCACACCTGGGACATGCCTTCCGAGACGGATTCGCCGGCGGAATGCCCGGCCTGCCGGGGCAGAAATCTTTTTCGTTGCGGCGCCTCATTGGAGACCGCGGCATCCGGCCGCGAATGCTGTCCCCGCGAGCGGAAGGCAACCTGAGCATCCGGTGAAGCCGCAACCCGGCAAACCGTCTTGAGCAGGGAGCGCTCCCGTTACAATTGCAGTATTTTGGCCGAGCTTTACTCGGCGGGAGCTCGCAGGTTCCTGCCGCGCCGCGGGTTCCCGGGAAACCGGCGATGAGGGGCTGTACTCGCGGGGAAATCGTCGGATTCGGCTCCGCAATGGATTTACTACGCGGGCGGTTGACGGGAGGGGATTGACCGCGGGTTTTGCACGGGCTTTAATGCTGTCTCACGGGCAGACCGTGAGGACATCACTCAACGAGGAGACATTCAGCATGAAGATTTGTTTTCCGACCGAAACGCTCCAGGGAATGGACAGCATGGTTTACGGACACTTCGGATCGGCTCCGGGCTTTGTCATCGTGGACACCGGCACCGGGAGCGTCGAGGAGATCGCAAACGGGGACCTGCACCACGCTCACGGCATGTGCCAGCCGTTCAAGGCCCTGGGTGGACGCCGCGTCGACGCCATCGTCGTGGGCGGTATCGGCATGGGGGCGTTGATGAAGCTGCGGGCCGACGGGATCGTCGTCTTTAGAGCCGTGGAGGGAACGGTTGGAGAGAACGTCGAGCTGTTGAACAACCGGAGCCTGCCGCAGTTCCAGCCCGAGCACACCTGCGCCGGGCATTCCGGCGGCGGCTGCGCCCACTGAGACGCAGGCGGCGGCCTCGCCGGGGAGGACGATCACCATGCGCATATTGCACACCGCGGACTGGCACCTGGGCAGGATATTCCACGGAGTGCACCTGACGGCGGACCAGGCCTTCGTTCTGGACCGGTTGGTGCGGCTTGCGTCGGAAAGCAAACCCGATGTGGTGCTTGTGTCCGGCGATGTGTACGACCGCGCGGTGCCTCCTCCCGACGCCGTGGCCCTGCTCGACGACACCCTTTCCCGGCTTGTCCTTGGCCTTCGGATTCCCGTCATCCTGATCGCGGGCAATCACGACAGTCCCGAACGGCTGAGCTTCGGTTCCAAGGTCCTGGCCGCCCAGTGCCTCCACCTGGCCGGAACGCCCGCCCCCGATGCGACGCCCGTCGTCATCGACGACCGTCACGGGCCGGTCTCCTTTTGTTCCCTGCCTTACGCCGAGCCGGCCCTGGTGCGGGAACGGCTGGACCGCAAGGACGTCGTGGACCACGATTCGGCCATGGCCGCTCAGATCGAATCGGCAAGGCGCCGCCTTCCCGCCGGAAGCCGCGCCGTTCTGGTCGCTCACGCCTTTGTCGCCGGAGGAATCGAAAGCGAATCGGAACGCTCCCTGTCGGTGGGCGGCGCGGCCGCCGTCGGGGTGGAGCATTTCGAGGGATTTCACTACGCGGCGCTGGGACATCTTCACCGTCCGCAACGGGCCGGGGCCGATCACGTCCAGTACGCGGGCTCGCTCCTGTGCTATTCCTTTGCGGAGGCCGGGCAGACCAAGTCGGTCAACCTCGTGGAACTGGATGCCGCGGGCCGATGCGCCGTCGAGCGCATCCCGCTCGCGCCAAGTCACGAGGTCCGGTGCATCCGGGGCGCGTTCCGGGAGCTTCTGGCGGGGCCCCGGGCCGCGGAATCCCGGGAAGATTACATCATGGCCGTCCTGACGGACAAGGAACCGATCCTGGACGCCCACGGGAGGCTTTCCGAGATCTACCCCAACCTGCTGCACATCGAGCGGTCGCACCTTGCAGCCGCCGGCGAAACCGGGGGCGCCGCCCGGGACCACCGCCGACTGAGCGACCTCGAGCTCTTCCGGGCGTTCTTTTCGCAGGTGACGGGCGACGAGCTCACCCCGGAGCAGGCGGAGGCCTATGCGGAAATCGTGGAGAATCTGCGCCGAGCCGAACGGGAGGCCGACTGATGCGCCCGCTCAAGCTCACCCTGAGCGCCTTCGGGCCCTATGCCTCAGAGCAGGTTTTCGATTTCCGCGTGCTGGGAGACCGTTCCTTCTTCCTGATCCACGGACCGACCGGATCCGGGAAATCCACCCTTTTGGATGCCGTCTGTTTTGCGCTCTACGGGGAAACGTCGGGCGGGGAACGGGACGTCCGTCATCTCAGGAGCGACTATGCGAGGGCGTCCACCCCGACCCGGGTGACCTTCGACTTCTCGCTGGGCGAGGCCGTCTACCGCATCACCCGCAGCCCCGAGCAGGAGAGGCCCAGGGCGCGAGGCGAGGGAACCGTCGTGCAGCGCCCGGCCGCCGTTTTGCACGACCGCACCGGGCTTGTCGACGAGTCGCGGGAAGGGGCGCTGCTGGCGGGCCAGTGGACCCGGGTCACCGATCGGATGGAGCAACTTCTGGGGTTCAAGAGCAGCCAGTTCCGGCAGGTCGTGATGCTCCCCCAGGGGCAGTTCCGCAAGTTCCTGACCGCGGATTCCCGCGAACGCCAGGCGATCCTTGAAGTCCTGTTTCAGACCGAAATATACCGGCGCATCGAGGAAGCCGTGAAGGAGGCGGCCAGGGAAATCCAGCACGCCCTGGAAGACCTCGGCAAGAGACGACGGCTGATCCTCGAACAGGCCGCCGTCGAATCCGAACGGCAGCTGGCGGAAGCAATGGAGGGGTTTGCCGCGCGGCTCGAAGCGCTCGGCGGGCAGGTCGAGGCGCTCAAGAAAAGCGAAGCCCTGGCAAACGAAGCGGTGAACAAGGGCCGCGAAATTCGGCGCATCCTCGACGAAGCCGCGCGGGCACAGGCCGAATTCGCGGCGCTGGAAAAACGGAAACCCGAAATAGAGGATCGCCGGGTGAAGCTCGATCGGGCGAGAAAAGCCGCCGGGCTGCGCGGCGTCGAAGCCAACCTGGCGGCGCGGGAAAAGGAATTCGGGGACGCTTCCGTCCGGGTCCGAACGGCCGAGATCGAGATCGAGAAGGCCCGGGCAGCCAGGCAGGCGGCGGAAGCGGCGCTGGCCGGAGAGCGGGAGCGCGAAGGCGAACGCGAGGCGGCTCGGCGCGACGTGGTGCAACTCACCGCCATGATCGACCAGGTCAGGGAACTGGAAGCCGCCCGATCGGACCTGGGCGGAATGAAGGCCAGGGTCGAAAGGGTCGAGAGGCTTCGGGGGCTCAGAGCGGCGGCCCTCGAACGCTGCCGGATCGAGATGGCCGAGGCCGGGGCCGCGCTGGAGGAGACCGAGGCGCAGGCCGTGCACGCCGAGCGTTATCGCCTCGAGGTGCGCCAGGCCGCCGCGTCCTACCGGGCGACCATCCGCTTGAAGACCTCCGAAAAGCACTTGGCCCTGGCGCTCGCCCACCGAAAAAAGACCGAGGCGGCGGCGGGCACGGCACTCGCCGTCCTGACCGACGCCAGAACGGCGCTGGACGGCATGGAAAGGGAATGGTTGGAGGGGCAGGCGGCGATTCTGGCCGGACGACTCGCGGACGGCCTCCCGTGCCCGGTGTGCGGCGCGACCGATCATCCTTCGCCGGCCCGCCACGGGGGTGAACTGCCCACCGAAGCCGCTCACAAGAAGGCGAGAACCCACGCCAGGGAGCTTGAATCGAGATACGAAAAGGCCCGGTTGGAATCGGAACGCGCCAACCTGGAGGTCGCTGCGCTGCAGAGTGCTGCCGCGAACCTCCGGGCCGAAGCCGGGGAGGTTCCCGCGGAGGGATTCCGGGACCTGAAAACCCGGTTGAGGGACGCGTGGGCGAGGTTCAGGACCGCCGTGGCCGCCCGGGCGCAGGTGACGGACCGGGCCGTGGCGCTGAAGGCCGTCGAGGAACGGACGGCAGGGAACGAAAAGCGGTTGCGCCGGCTTGAAAACGGACTGCGCGCGGCGGTGCGGCGAATGGACGGCCAGGCGGCCGTCATGGCCGAGCGGGAGGGAAAGGTGCCCGATCGGCTGCGGGACCTGAAGGCGCTTGAGCGCGCGATTTCGACGGCTCAGAAGCGGCTGCGGTCACTGCTTGACGCACAGGAAGCGGCGAGAGCGCGTCAGGAAGCCGCGGCGGCGCGGGCCGCCGCCTGCGAAGAAACGCTCCGGAACGCGGTCGAGGCCCTCGAATCCGCAAAAGAGCGGGCCGGAAGCTGCCGGGAGGAGCTCCGTCTGCGGCTTGCGGAGGAGGGATTTTCAAGCGTTGAGGACTACCGGGCGGCGAAGCTGGACCGCAAGGACGTCGACCGCATGGAGCGTGAGATTGCGGATTTTCACGGGCGTCACCGGGCGGCCCGGGAGCGGCTCGATCGCGCCGTGGCTGCGGCGCAGGGGCTGGAAACCCCGGTTCTGGAGGAACTGGAACGGAAGGCGCGCGAAGCCTCGGAGGCGCTCCGTTCGGCGATCGCGCGGCACGGGGCGCTCCGCGCCCAGTCCGATCAACTCGCCCGATGGAACGCGGACCTTCACAAGCTGGCCGGGGAGATGGAAGCGGCGCAGAACCGCTACGGCATCGTCGGCCGGATCTCCGAGGTGGCCAACGGCAAGAACGCGCCGGGGCTGACGTTCCAGCGCTTCGTGCTGGCCGCCCTGCTCGACGACGTGCTCGATGCGGCCTCCCGCCGCCTGCGCCGGATGAGCCGGGGGCGCTTCGATCTGCAGCGCTCCCGCGAGAGAGGCGACCAGCGGGCCGCCGCCGGCCTGGACCTGGCGGTCTACGACACCTACACGGGAACCACCCGGCCGGTGAACACGCTCTCCGGCGGCGAAAGCTTCCTCTCCTCCCTCGCCATGGCCCTGGGCCTGGCCGACGTCGTCCGGGCCTACGCCGGGGGAATCCGGCTGGAAACCATCTTCGTGGACGAGGGCTTCGGCAGCCTCGACCAGGAATCCCTGGACCTCGCCTTTCAGACGCTCGTCGATCTTCAGGAGGGCAACCGGCTGGTGGGAATCATTTCGCACGTGCCGGAACTCCGGGAACGCGTCGACGCGCGGCTGGAAGTCATCCCGGGCATCAGGGGCAGCGATGCGCGGTTCGTTCTCTGATGCCGGAGAATGTTCGGGAAAGACGCGGGCGGGGATAAAGCGCGCCCTTACGTACCGATGTGCCTGTCAGATATACAAGGGGAGGGCTTTATGCCCTCCCGCCCAATGCACTCAGCTTGAACGCAACCTGGTCTCTCGCGCCTGCGCGTGGACCGAAAGCTCCCCAACGTCCACGAAGAGCCGCGCGGGAAGTCTCTCGCGCCTGCGCGTGGACCGAAAACGCTTCAGTACAAAGTCCAAAGACTCGCACTAAACTCTCGCGCCTGCGCGTGGACCGAAAACCCGGTTGCGTCGGAATGCAATACGTCACGGGGGGAACGCCCGCCGGGCGCGCCTCACCCTTCCGGATCTAGACCTGCCCCGGAATGCGAAGAAAAGCGTTAACCGTCATCGCGACACAAACCGGAAGCCGCCGGTCCGTTCAAGCTCTTCCGAACCGGAAGCTATATTGTTGCGGCGATGCGCGCTTGTTCGATCGACACCGAGTCAAGTTTATCCGCCTTGTCGTCACGCTCACCTTTGTTCACTCCATAATACTTGACATTTTTGCTTCAATACGTGATACCATTTCATCAATATTCTCCATTTGATTGCCGGTCGGCAATGATTTTCATGTGGTATTCGCTGACCGCTTTAAGATAATTCCATCCAACGTGTACAGCCTATGGCTTCATTCATTGTAAACCGCTTCCAATCGAGAGTCGCACTATTCCACATTCGATGCTCTATGTCGGCTGGTGATGCAGAGAGCAGCCCGTGTTCGATCAATATGAGAGGCAAGGTTTTCCGTTCACTGGGGACAGACATCCCTATGCTGACCAGGAATGGTTAGCGGACGTTTGTGCTTGCTGATAGGTTTGTTTTCTTGAGTCTGTAAATTTTAAGCTTTTTTGTAGCGGGAACCGGACTGTTCCCATGCGGTCTTTACTCTAACGGCAAGATCAGCCGCAGGGAATTTGCGCAGGGGACGAAGGATGAAGGCTCGATTTACGCAAACGCGTCACCGGAATCTCGAAGAGACAAAGCGCATCTCGAGGATCCTCGAGTTGACCCGGATGATCCTGGTCAATCCCCGCCGCTACCTCCGCCGCGACCTGTCATCGCGGTTCGAGGTCAGTGAGCGGATGATACAGAAAGACCTGGAAATCATCCGCCACGGGCTCAGGCTGCTCCTGGCGCATTCGCCCGAAGGGTACTACTTCGAGGAGACCCCCTCCTTGCCGCCCGTGAGGTACAGCTTTTCCGAGGCCCTGGCCCTCCTGCTGGCGGTTCAGGCCGCTCGGCGGCTCGCCGGAATCAGTTCCTCGGATCTTGCGGCGGCCATCGCCCGGCTGGAATCGCTGTTCCCGGCGGAATTCGCCCCTCATTTGCGGGCCGCGGCCGGAGCCCCGGGCATGAGAACCGGGCGCGAACACCGCCAGGAGATGTTGAGGCTCCTGAACCTGGCTCTCATCGAAGGGAGGAAAGTGCGCATCGTCTACGAGACGGCGTCCCGCGGGGGTGAGCGAAACGAGCGCGTGGTGTGCCCTTATCACCTTCTGTCCTATGTGCGTTCGTGGCACCTCATCGCCCGGTGTGAGCTGCGGGAGGCCGTCCTGGTCTTCAAGGTGGACCGGATATCCGAGGCGGAGCTGCTGGAACACCGCTACTCGATCCCGCGCGATTTCAGCGTGGACGACTACCTGGGCATGTCCTGGGGGATGATGCGCGGAGGCGCGCAGGCCCCCGTGGATGTGGCGTTGCGTTTCACCCCGGAGGCGGGGCGCTGGGTCAGCGAAGAGCATTGGCACAAGAGCCAGCGCGTGGAAGTCGAACCGGACGGGCACGTTTTGTTCCGGCTTCACCTGCCGGTCACTCCGGAGTTTGTGAATTGGGTGCTGTACTACGGAAGCCGGGTGGAGGTGGTCACGCCCGAGTCTCTCCGCGAGATCGTCGCGGAAGAACACCAAAGGGCCGCCGGGCTTTACGGACAATCGTGATTCGGCCTCAGGTCCAGGAGAAAAAAGAGGCTGCCGGACTGAAACGGACATGCCTTCACCTTCCAGCCGACAGTGTGAAGCTGCAGTATCGGGCAAGCTGGTCTCCAACATCCAATTTTGCATAGGCGTCACGGGAAAGAAAAAATTACCCGGCGGAAAACAACTTCTGAGAAGGTACAAGATGACGGAAGAAGACGTTTTTCGGTTCTGGGGCAAGACCTCGGGCAATGTCGTGCACCCAGCCGTCTGTCACATGCTGGATACGGGAATCGTCGCGTGCGAATTGCTCATGGTCCAGCCTCATGGATTCATATCCAAGCTGGCCGATGAATTCGGGATCACAACGGATGCATTGCCTCAACTTGCGGCATTTCTGGCGGCGTTGCACGACATAGGAAAGATCAGCCCGGGATTTCAGGCTAAGCGGCCGGATCTCAGCGCACCCTTGAAGCTTGAGGGCTACGTGTTTTCCCGAGCTGATGAGGACAGGCACACCTTGTCCACCCTGGAGACCCTGCCTGACCTTCTGATCGACTGTCTGCAGTGCGAAGACAGCCTGGCAATCGCGCTATCGCGGGCTCTTGCCGCACACCATGGAGTCTTTACGGGACAAGAGGCTCAAAAGGTCGGTGCGGGCAAGTGGATTAAGGCGAGGCGGGCTGCGCTCGAATTTCTCTCCCGCCTGTTCTGGGACAAGAGCTTGACTGGTCTGGGCTTTCCTTCCACCCCCGCACTCGTTATTCTCGCAGGTCTTGTGAGCGTTTCCGACTGGCTTTCATCCGCGGAGGAGAATTTTCCTTACCTGACCTGCCCACGGCCCGACCTCCGGGAGTATGTGGCCGATCGCACACAAAAAGCAAGAGAGCTTGTAAGCAGGCTTCGTTTTGACGTCTCTTCTCCCGCAGCAACGGAATTTCACCAGCTTTTCGATTTCACGAGCCCCAATCCCAGCCAGACCGTAACACTCCAGACGGTGAACGAATTGCACCACCCGATGCTCGTCGTGATTGAGAGCCCCATGGGAAGCGGCAAGACCGAAGCCGCACAAGCAGTCTATGCTCACCTCTCGTGTGAAGCCGGGCTGCGCGGCATGTACTACGCCTTGCCTACTCAAGCCACCGGAAACGCCATGCTGCCCCGCACGGCAAGATTCTTGACGAGGCTTGGTCTTGAGACCGGAACCGAGCTTCATCTGCTCCATACCAACGCCGATCTGAATCAGGACTACGAGAGGCTGCGCATCTCCAGCCTCAATGCGGAACCTGGGGACGTATCCGCCTCCTCCTGGTTCACAGCCCGAAAACGGGGACTGCTTGCGGCCCACGGAGTCGGAACTCTGGACCAGGCGCTTCTTGCGGCCCTCAAGGTGAGGCACTTTTTCGTACGGCTTTTCGGCCTTGCCGGCAAGCTCCTTGTCCTCGACGAGGTACACGCCTACGATGCATACATGGTCGAGGAGATCTACCGACTCATTGGCTGGCTGGCCCACTGCCACACTTCTGTCGTGCTCCTGTCGGCGACTCTTCCCAAGGCGCGGCGCAAGAAGCTGATTCAAGCCTTTCGACCGGAGGTCGAAGTTCCGGACGACATCCGTTATCCATGCGTAACGGGCGTCGACATTTCGGGTGCATTCGCGGCGCATCCCATCGAGGGGCTGAAGCCGGACACAATCTATGTGGAACCGGTGATTGCCGAGTCCACGGACAAACCTGCCCGCATCCTGTCACTGCTCCTGGAAAAGCTCGCTGACGGTGGCTGTGCCGCTTGCATCATGAACACGGTGGGAGAGGCGCAAGATCTGCATGAATTGCTGCGGCACCACTTCCCCGCCGATGAAGTGCTTCTCTTCCACTCGAGGTTTACGTTGGAAAGAAAGCTCCGGATCGAGCACGACATCCTGTCGCGCTACGCGAGTGACGGAAAAAGGCCGCATCGCGGGATCGTCATAGCCACTCAGGTTATCGAACAGAGCCTCGATGTGGATTTCGACCTGATGATCACCGACCTTGCCCCCATCGACCTTTTGCTCCAGCGTGCCGGCCGCCTCCACCGCCACGAGCGTGCACGACCTCAGCTTCTCCGCCCGAGGAATTTATGGGTGCTCATGCCCGAGTTTCGGTCTCGTCTCCCTGATTTCGGCGGCAGCGAATATGTCTATACACCGGATATTCTTCTAAAAACAGCACTCCTCTTTTCTGCCGAGGAGGACTTGAGCCATCTTGAGGTATCAATCCCCACCGGCGTAAGTGCGCTGATCGAATGCGTCTACGGAGATGATTTCCCGCCCGAGGTACCGGAACATCTTCTGGGTCCCATGCGCGGATGGGAGGCAAAGCGCCTCGGGGATGAGACCTCGCAGACGTTCTTTGCCGCCTGCAGCGCGCTCATAGAGGCGAAGGCATGTCTTCGGGACCCGGACTACCTGGGACAAATATCGATGGACAATGACGACGACTGTGCGATCGTCACCCGTCTGACCAGACCCAATGTCATGCTTGTGGTCGTCGAAAACGGACGATGTCTCACGGTCGCTGACAAAGCTGAGGAACGCAAGCTCTTCTCATCGACTGTCGCAACGGATAACACGGCAATCGTAAAGCATTTTCTGGCCAAGGAACCACCCGGGGAGTGGGCGGACTCGCCATTGCTTCGCCACTGCCGGCCGCTTTTCGTTTCAGGCGGGAAGTCCGTGGAGAGACCCGATCTCAGCTATGACGACGAATTCGGTTTGCGCTTTGCCCGTTAGAACAGGAGGAGACTTGTATGAGTGCTTTTTCGTTCAACCTGATCGACCGGCCGTGGATCTCCTGTGTGGAGCTGTCCGGCCGAAGGCGGACCCTGGGGCTCCACGAAGTGCTTTCCCGGGCTCATGAGCTTCGCGGAATCGAACTGCAGAGCCCGCTGGCTGAAACAGCCCTTTTTCGCGTGCTGCTCGCCGCGGTGCATCGCATCGTTGAAGGCCCGAAGGGCACCGGCGAATGGAGGGCACTCTACCAGGCAACAAAACTGCCTGGTGGGCGTATCGATGCGTATTTTGAAAAATGGAGTCACCGCTTCGATCTATTCTCCAAAGAGGAGCCGTTTTACCAGACGCCGGGGCTTGCGATCCGGGATGCCAAGGGAGCTGAGGCTCCCGCGGTTATAGCCGGCATCATGCTCGAACGCGCAAGCGGCAACAACAAAACCATCTTCGACCACAGCATGGACGAAGACCGTGGATGTCTTTCGCCCGAAGAGGCCGTGTTGGCTCTAATAGCCGCCCAGATGTACTCTCTGAGGGGTCTTAATAAGAAGACGACCAACCTCTTTGGCTACCAGGAGAGTTTCTCTGACTCAGTGATGGTGGGTGGAATATTTGCTGCCCTTCAGGGACAGAGTCTCTTTGAATCACTGTTGTTAAACCTTCTTCTCTACACTGACAATTTGCCCATCCACTCGAGCCGCGATGACTGTCCTGTGTGGGAACGACACGATCACGGCGAAACGGGCGTTCGAACACCCCGTGGATACCTGGATTATCTCACCTGCAAATGCCGCCACATTCTTCTTGTCCCTGAACCAGGCCTCGACGGACCTTGCATAAGGCACGTGCATATCGCACAGGGTGAAGCATTCCAGGACGTTGACAACCCAGGTTTCATAAAGCGCAAGAATAAGGAGGGCAAATGGCTCCCCGTCCAGATGCAACCGGCTCGTTTGGTCTGGAGAGACAGTATCTCGCTCTTTTCGTTCGACACGGGGAAACGAGAGGGGGATCGTCGGCCGGACGCATTTCGCTTGGTCGGCGACATTGCGTTACGCCGCATTGTCGCTTTGCCTTCAAAATACAGGTGTTGCACGTATGGCCTCGCAAACGACCAGGCAAACCCGCTCGCATGGCGCAAGGAAACACTGAATATCCCGACCGCCCTGCTCTCGGATCCTGACCTTGTGGCCTGCCTTCGTGAAGCAATGGATCTGTCGGAAAAAGCACATACGATCTTAAGAAACGCAATCAGGACTTATATGGACAAATATTTGCCCAGGAACTCCAGGGACGTTACAGAGAAATTGAATGCCACGGGCGCTTCTCGGCTCTTCTGGGACCGGCTCGAGAGCCATTTCAACGCTTTTCTTTTGGAAATCGAGAACCAGGACAAAGCGCTTGTCGCGTGGGAGCGCAACATAGAAAGAGCTGCTTTGGAGGCCTTTGAAGCGTGTCTGAAGCAGCGGTACGCGGACTCGGCCAAGAAATTTCGCGCTTGGACCGAAGCACACGGTCAATTGGTCGCAAGGTTGGCCACACTGTCAAAGACTCTCTCAAGGAAAGGAGGTTAACCTGTGAAAAGCGGAGAAAATCCTTTTGTCGCCTATCTTGAACGGCTGCGCGACGAAAATGACAGAGCTGCTCTGGCAAAGCTTCGCCGAGGGCTCGGCAAGAAGATGGGAACTCCGGAGATGTACCCCTTCGTCGTGCCGTTCATGCCTGACGACCGAAGGGTGCGGGAGCACTACTTCCTCGTGGCATCCCTGTTCGCATCCCATCCTGACCCGGCCCCGATCGAGCGAAGTATGGGCGGCGTTTTCAAGGCCATACTGGGAAAAACGGAGAGCGACAGCATCGAAAAGCGATTCGTTCAATTGCTGTCCGCGGACATCGAGGATGTGGGCAAATACCTTCGCCATGCGATTTCCCTTGCCCGGAGCAAGGGAGTGGCCGTCAATTACCACCGTTTGCTGAGCGACCTCAGGTACTGGGAGCATAGGGACAGGTTCGTCCAACTTCAGTGGGCAAGAGATTTCTGGGGTTTCCAGAAGTAGCGCCCTGCCACCCAGGAGAAAGGAGAAAACTGACATGTTTGTCGATATTCACATCATTCAAAATTTTGCACCCTCCAATCTGAACCGTGACGACACAAACTCTCCCAAGGATTGCGAATTCGGCGGCTATCGCCGCGCCCGCATTTCCAGCCAGTGCATCAAGCGAGTGGTGCGAAGCCACCGTTCGTTTTCGCAAGCTGTCGTCCATGCCGGAGGAGATACCGGCGTCAGGACCAAGCGGATCAAATCCAGGCTCATGGATCTGTTTGCCAAAAAATACGGAAAGCCCGAGATAGTGGAGACAGAAAAGGTTGCAGAGACAGTGATTGAGCTTCTCGGGCTAAAGCTGAAAGATGAAGAAAAGACCGAATATCTCCTCTACCTGGGAGAGAACGAGGCTGCGCAACTTGCCCGGCTTGCCGTAGATTCGTGGGATGCCCTCCTTGCCATAGAGCCCGAGCAGGACAAGAAGAAGAAAAAGGGCACCGGCCAGGAGTCTCTCAAAGAGTTTCAGGAAGAACTGAAAGGCATCGTGGGAAAAAGGAGGAAGGAAGCTCGGAGCTATGCCGCCGACATTGCTCTCTTTGGCCGAATGATCGCCGACAACAAGAACATGAATGTCGATGCCGCATGTCAGGTGGCACACGCGGTCTCCACGAACAAAGTTGAAATGGAAATGGACTACTTCACGGCGGTGGACGACCTTTTGCCTGGAGAGGAGACGGGATCGGACATGATCGGGGTTGTCGAGTTCAACAGCTCCTGTTTCTATCGGTACTCGAACGTCAACGTGTCGAAGCTCGCGGAAAACCTCGGCTTCAATAACGACCTTACAACAGCCGCTCTTCTCGGATATGTGGAAGCCTCCGTCAAATCGGTGCCGACCGGAAAGCAGAACAGCATGGCCGCACAAAACCCAGCCGGGTATGCGCGGGTTATCGTGCGACGGGACGGGTTCCCGTGGTCCCTTGCCAATGCGTTCCAAAAGCCGGTTCGACCATCGCTGGATAAGTCTCTTGAGGAGGCTTCCATTGACGCGCTGGAAAGATATTTCGAGCGACTCAAGGCTGTTTATGGCACCGAGGGAATTGTTTGTGACGCTTCGTTCAACCTGCACCGTGACGACGGCGGAAGCCTCCGGAAAATGCTTGATGCGCTCAAGGCTTGCGTTGCCGGGGAGGGCTCATGATGAAAGGCACGCTGCTTATGGCTTGCGTCGGGCCGATGCAGGCATGGGGGACACGCAGCCGCTTCCAGGAGCGCGACACGGAGCGGGAGCCGAGCAAGAGCGGGGTGGTCGGCCTGCTCTGCGCCGCGGGGACCTTGCCGCGCTGAGAATGGGTGTCAGAGTCGACAGGGAGGGTCTGCTGCGAAAGGACTTCCAGACAGCCCAGAATGTCATTGTCGCCGGCGGAGGCTCCGTGGGAGACCTCGTCTCAAACCGTTACTTCCTTTCCGACGCTGCATTCCTGGTCGGATTGGAGGGCGACTTCATGCTCCTCCACCGTCTCCATGCCTCATTGGCACATCCCAGGTGGCCCGTCTTTTTGGGTCGGAAGTCTTACGTGCCTTCGATACCGCCATACATCAAGAACGGACTCCTCGAAGGCGCAGAGCTGATGAGCGCTCTTGCCAGTTTCACCCCTCTCATTTCCGTCGAAGAGCTTGCAGCACGACGAAAAAGAGTCGAGAGCGGCCGTCGGGTCGAACGGACCCGGTTTGTCCTGGAATCGGCTTCCCCTACCCATGAAATCAGGCGGGATCAACCAATGAGCTTCGCACTCGGACAGCGCGTTTTTCACGACAGGTTTGTCGTTACCGAGTACCTGGATGTTTTTCGATGGACCGGCAAAGGAGGGCAATAATGTACCTATCGCTTCTGAGCCTGGACCGGCTTCACCGGGGCACAATGCGACTTCTGTCGGATATCTACCTGCTTCACAAGGGAATCATGTCGGGCTTCACACGATGCGGAGATGGGCTCCGGGTTCTGTTCAGGGTAGAGCCGGAGAACGACGACCGGATCGTCAGAATCATGGTGCAAAGCGATGGCTCCCCGAGTTGGGAGCTTTTCACCGAACGCCACCCATGCGTCATCGACATGCGCACGAAAGTATTCTCCCCTGCCCTTCGTGCAGGGCACTCGTACCGTTTCCGCCTGCGGGCCAATCCTGCCGTCAAGCGTAATGGAAAGCGCTACGGTCTAATCCGGGACGAAACGCTGGAAGAGTGGCTTCGAAGGAAAGAGCCGGCACTCGGCCTGCAATTTCGCTCAGTCCTTGCCCTTGATGAAGGTTACGTGACGGGGCACAAGGAAGGGAGCGGCCACCCTCAGCGTATCAACATCAAGACCGCACGTTTCGAAGGCATTCTCACCGTGTCGGAGCCACATCTGGTGCAAAACGCTCTCTGCTGTGGCATAGGCCCTGCCAAGGCCTTCGGTTGCGGACTTCTTTCTCTTGCGAGAGTGTGATCATGCAGTCGCAGTTGCCGCCCCTCAGGCCGATTCCCATAAAGGCTCGTGTTTCTGTCCTCTTTCTTGAAAAAGGCAACCTGGACGTTTTGGACGGAGCCTTCGTGGTTGTGGACAAGAACGGCGTAAGAACCCATATCCCGGTCGGAGGCGTTGCCTGCCTCATGCTCGAGCCCGGAACACGGGTTTCCCACGCTGCAGCGGTGCTTGCCTCAAGGGTGGGATGCCTTCTCATCTGGGTGGGAGAGGCGGGGGTCCGGCTCTATGCCTCCGGACAGCCGGGCGGCGCACGCGCCGACCGTCTGCTCTACCAGGCGCGGCTCGCGCTTGATGATACGGCGCGTCTGAAAGTCGTCAGAAAAATGTATGCCGTGAGGTTTGGCGAGGAACCGCCTGCACACCGGAGCATCGAGCAACTGAGGGCCATCGAAGGGAGCCGTGTGAAGAATCTCTATAAGCTTTTCGCCAAGCAGTACGGGGTACCGTGGCATGGCAGGAAATACGATCCCGATGAGTGGGGCAGCGGGGACACGGCCAACCGTTGCCTGAGCGCTGCCACGGCTTGTCTCTACGGAGTGGCGGAGGCGGCCGTCCTGGCGGCAGGGTACGCCCCGGCGGTGGGCTTCATTCATACGGGAAAGCCGCTTTCCTTCGTCTATGATATTGCGGACATCTTCAAATTCGAGACGGTCGTGCCCGTTGCATTCAAAGTTGCGGCCCAAAGGTCGGGCGAACCGGAGAGAGCGGTTCGCATTGCATGTCGAGACGCTTTCAGGAAAAGCCAGCTTCTTACGCGCATCATCCCCACCATTGAAACCATTTTGAACGCAGGCGGGCTGAATCGCCCCGATCCGCCGGAAGATTCCGTACCGCCGGCTATCCCGAACAAGGAGCAATCAGGCGATGCTGGTCATCGTGGTTGAAAACGCTCCTGCACGTTTGCGGGGAAGATTGGCCGTCTGGCTGCTCGAAATCCGTGCGGGAGTGTATGTTGGAGACTACTCCAGGCGTGTGAGAGAGATGATCTGGAAGCAGGTCGAGCTCGGAATAACCGAAGGAAACGCTGTTATGGCTTGGAGCACGAACAGCGAGAGCGGTTTCGACTTCTTGACCTTCGGGCAGAACAGACGCGTGCCATGCGAACTGGAAGGGATAAAGCTTGTCTCATTCCTTCCGTCAAATGAGACAGAGGAACAAAAATGTGCCATTTCTGCCACAAATCGCGAGCTCAGCGAAGGCCATCCAAATGGCAACGACAGCTGGTAAGTGTCTGCGTGCTCGAAAATAAACGTCATATCAAAGTGTTGGAAGAAGTGTGTTCCCCACGCGGGTGGGGATGAACCGTTCCTTCCTGCCATCCACTTGTCAACGTCCTCGTGTTCCCCACGCGGGTGGGGATGAACCGGCCATTCGCGTTTATCTCCTCATTGAAAGTGAGTGTTCCCCACGCGGGTGGGGATGAACCGGCATATCAACGCAAGGGGGGGAGCAAGTGAGAGTGTTCCCCACGCGGGTGGGGATGAACCGTACGGCTACGACCGGATTAATGACGCTGACGTCGTGTTCCCCACGCGGGTGGGGATGAACCGGCCGGAGCTCATCCGGGCCGCATCGGAAGTGCGTGTTCCCCACGCGGGTGGGGATGAACCGACGACTCACACCCCTTTAGCTTGAATGTCTCAGTGTTCCCCACGCGGGTGGGGATGAACCGCTTCCTGTCGGTCCATGGCTATGTCCACTCAAGTGTTCCCCACGCGGGTGGGGATGAACCGGTCTGGTTCGGTGGGGTGTGGTCTGGTCCGGTGTGTTCCCCACGCGGGTGGGGATGAACCGTTGTGGAGGCTGAAGTGGGCGACGACGGTAAAGTGTTCCCCACGCGGGTGGGGATGAACCGTTTCGTTCGGCATATTCGAGTTGCCTTGCGAGGTGTTCCCCACGCGGGTGGGGATGAACCGCAGTTTAACCAGTTGAGCAAATATTTTCCACGGTGTTCCCCACGCGGGTGGGGATGAACCGAGCTATTCCCCGGACCCCGCGAAAATCGAGGAGTGTTCCCCACGCGGGTGGGGATGAACCGTCCGATGAGCACGCAGGTATCAACCAGCGAGGGTGTTCCCCACGCGGGTGGGGATGAACCGTGGACAGGATGAAGAGCAGAACCTTCTGCCGGGTGTTCCCCACGCGGGTGGGGATGAACCAGCCAATGTGAACCGCATCTTTTTGATTCTATCGTGTTCCCCACGCGGGTGGGGATGAACCGGGAACCTCCCAGACACCCCGGCCAGTTTCCGGGTGTTCCCCACGCGGGTGGGGATGAACCGGCGGCCGTCCGGGGCACGGAAAATCTTCCCGGGTGTTCCCCACGCGGGTGGGGATGAACCGATCCTTGAGAACGTCCCTCGTGGTGGCGGTACGTGTTCCCCACGCGGGTGGGGATGAACCGATCCCTCAGCCATGGTTTGACGCCGAACACGAGTGTTCCCCACGCGGGTGGGGATGAACCGGCTCCCCGGCCCGGCGCAACGGAACGCCACGAGTGTTCCCCACGCGGGTGGGGATGAACCGGGACAGGATGCCCCATCAGGAAGGGCACCCAGGTGTTCCCCACGCGGGTGGGGATGAACCGTATGGCTACGACCGTATTAACGACGTGGATGTGTGTTCCCCACGCGGGTGGGGATGAACCGAGAACGCCCCGGCAAGGGGCACAACTAAGAAGGTGTTCCCCACGCGGGTGGGGATGAACCGTTGGGCTGTCCACTGTCTCTTCTCCGGGAAACGTGTTCCCCACGCGGGTGGGGATGAACCGTTCGTCATTCCATTGAATCCGAAGCTGCGGCTGTGTTCCCCACGCGGGTGGGGATGAACCGACGGTCGGCCAGCCAACAATATCCCCTTCGGTGTGTTCCCCACGCGGGTGGGGATGAACCGTGCTTGGCGATATGGAGGCAAAGATCGCCGGTGTGTTCCCCACGCGGGTGGGGATGAACCGCAGTGTTATTTCATTGCCTACGGGCAGGCGCTGTGTTCCCCACGCGGGTGGGGATGAACCGGGCGAACTACAAAAACCAACAGTAGGAGGATCGTGTTCCCCACGCGGGTGGGGATGAACCGAAAGACCGTGTGCCCTATGACCTGTGGGCGAAGTGTTCCCCACGCGGGTGGGGATGAACCGCCGGATTTCATCCGCACCGTTCCGAGATATGCGTGTTCCCCACGCGGGTGGGGATGAACCGTGCTTGGCGATATGGAGGCAAAGATCGCCGGTGTGTTCCCCACGCGGGTGGGGATGAACCGATCATCAATTCACGGGGAAAGTCCTTACCGTGGTGTTCCCCACGCGGGTGGGGATGAACCGACCACGTCCCAGGGGAACCCGGGGTTGTGGGTGTGTTCCCCACGCGGGTGGGGATGAACCGCTCCTGCGCGCAATCAGAGACCAGGCCGAGCAGTGTTCCCCACGCGGGTGGGGATGAACCGTCGAGCGATTTGGCCTGGAAGCAACCCCGGCAGTGTTCCCCACGCGGGTGGGGATGAACCGTTCATCCAAAACATTCCGTTGAGTGGCTTTCGGTGTTCCCCACGCGGGTGGGGATGAACCGTTGCCGTTCCGGGGATGAATCAATAATTCCGAGTGTTCCCCACGCGGGTGGGGATGAACCGGAACAAACAACCCAGATGTGCTGTTATGATGGGTGTTCCCCACGCGGGTGGGGATGAACCGATTGTTCGCTGCCACCCCAACCGCCACCACAAGTGTTCCCCACGCGGGTGGGGATGAACCGACGCCTTGGTATATATGGTCTGCTGCTTCGGGGTGTTCCCCACGCGGGTGGGGATGAACCGATTGTTCGCTGCCACCCCAACCGCCACCACAAGTGTTCCCCACGCGGGTGGGGATGAACCGACGCCTTGGTATATATGGTCTGCTGCTTCGGGGTGTTCCCCACGCGGGTGGGGATGAACCGCTGTCCTATCAGCACTACCTGGAGGAGAAGTGGTGTTCCCCACGCGGGTGGGGATGAACCGACGAGTAAAATAGATAGCCCTGGTCGGCTTGAGTGTTCCCCACGCGGGTGGGGATGAACCGCCCGTCTATCACCAGGGGCGGATTGTCGGGTAGTGTTCCCCACGCGGGTGGGGATGAACCGTAATCCGCGATGTGACGACCTGCGGAACAAGAGTGTTCCCCACGCGGGTGGGGATGAACCGGATGCCGTCGGGGTTCAAATTGGCGTCGCCGGGTGTTCCCCACGCGGGTGGGGATGAACCGTCCATTACGTCGCTAATAATCATTCTTCTCTTGTGTTCCCCACGCGGGTGGGGATGAACCGGACTGTATAGTTCCTCGACTTCAGATCCATCTGTGTTCCCCACGCGGGTGGGGATGAACCGGACTGTATAGTTCCTCGACTTCAGATCCATCTGTGTTCCCCACGCGGGTGGGGATGAACCGTCATGGCTGGCATCCAGATCTACCAGGAGCGGGTGTTCCCCACGCGGGTGGGGATGAACCGCCCGAATACGTGCGCGACCTCGTGGCACTGCAGTGTTCCCCACGCGGGTGGGGATGAACCGCGCAGAGGAGGTGGACAATGGCTGATCGCGTGGTGTTCCCCACGCGGGTGGGGATGAACCGGGTTTGAGGGGGCGTCCTGGGCGAAGGTGACCCGTGTTCCCCACGCGGGTGGGGATGAACCGGATTGCACGGCGGACCCGGTAACCGGCGGCAAGTGTTCCCCACGCGGGTGGGGATGAACCGCCATCGACGCCTATTTTGAGGAGCAGGTCTCAGTGTTCCCCACGCGGGTGGGGATGAACCGAAAGGCAATCATTGAATATCTTGGATTGAAATGTGTTCCCCACGCGGGTGGGGATGAACCGCTCACCGGCACCATGCGTGAGCAGTACGAAGTGTGTTCCCCACGCGGGTGGGGATGAACCGACCCCGTGGCCGACCAGGTGCAGGGATTCCGGGTGTTCCCCACGCGGGTGGGGATGAACCGGCTCGGACGTGGTGGATGGCAAACCCAATGAAGTGTTCCCCACGCGGGTGGGGATGAACCGCCGCTCTCCCGGAGCACCTTCCCCTCGGAACTGTGTTCCCCACGCGGGTGGGGATGAACCGTGCGTCCTCTGGACTGGACGCGAGAAATTGCTGTGTTCCCCACGCGGGTGGGGATGAACCGGCGTCATTCCCTGGCGGAAACCCTGGAAGGGCGTGTTCCCCACGCGGGTGGGGATGAACCGGGGATATCGCATTCGTCCCGGCAGTGCTCCCGGTGTTCCCCACGCGGGTGGGGATGAACCGACCCCGTGGCCGATCAAGTCCAGGGATTCCGGGTGTTCCCCACGCGGGTGGGGATGAACCGCGGCCCGGCGAGCTCCCAGGCCACGTGCCGTAGTGTTCCCCACGCGGGTGGGGATGAACCGTTGCGCCGCTTTTTGCGCCATGCCCTCCAGGCGTGTTCCCCACGCGGGTGGGGATGAACCGAAAAAGCAGCAACTGAGCGATTTGGAGGCGAAGTGTTCCCCACGCGGGTGGGGATGAACCGGGTTGGTTTTGTCCCCGGATTCGTTCCGGGACGTGTTCCCCACGCGGGTGGGGATGAACCGGGTTGGTTTTGTCCCCGGATTCGTTCCGGGACGTGTTCCCCACGCGGGTGGGGATGAACCGAGAGCCGCTGCTGTCCTATCGTATGCGCTGCTGTGTTCCCCACGCGGGTGGGGATGAACCGCATCATATCCGCCCAGCGTCAAAATCGCTTCGGTGTTCCCCACGCGGGTGGGGATGAACCGAGATCGAAAACGCCATTCTCGAGTATCTCCGGGTGTTCCCCACGCGGGTGGGGATGAACCGTGTGAAACATGCACCCAGCACGTCCAGGGGAAAGTGTTCCCCACGCGGGTGGGGATGAACCGAAAATAATCGAGACCGGACCACTTCCGGACCAGTGTTCCCCACGCGGGTGGGGATGAACCGGGACTTGTCACCGAAAAGTACCTGACCGTCGAGTGTTCCCCACGCGGGTGGGGATGAACCGCCCCGGCGCGGACGTCCGAGAAAGGGATAACCGTGTTCCCCACGCGGGTGGGGATGAACCGCACATCGATGACCCTCGCGTCATCACCTACGAGGTGTTCCCCACGCGGGTGGGGATGAACCGGCCCATGAATGTCAATACGAATTGAAAATTTACCCTTTTTACGAATTGAATTTTTACCCCCCCCTCGGTTTTGGTGACTGACTTTGGGAACAGGCCCCTTTGATTTTGGTTGAGAAATGAAGGGCGGAGCGGAGCGCCGACGCAGCGTGGAAACCGACTTGAGGGAAGCGGAGGCGCGGCGGCGTCCGGGATCGAGAAAGTGGCCCTCCTGCGGGAGTGCCGCTTCGATCCCGCAAGACGACGGCAGCGCAGCCGCGGAGCGAGTCGGAGGTTCCGCGTGAGTCGAGGCGCTCGGCGCAGCCCGTGTCACGTTTGCTCCAGTTCGGGGCTTTGAAGAAGTCCGGCTTTGACCTTTTCTTTGAGCCGGTACGAGTTGCCTTTGATGTTGACCGTTGTGGAATGATGCAGGATGCGGTCCAGGATGGCGGTGGCGATCACCGTGTCGCCGAAGATTTCATTCCACTGGCCGAAGCTGCGATTGGAGGTGACGATCAGCGCGCCGCGCTCATAGCGCCGAGAAATGAGCTGAAAGAACAGATGGGCTCCATGCCGGTCAATGGGGATATAGCCGATTTCGTCGATGATGAGCAGTTTGGGTTGGCAGTAGAATTTGAGCCGCTCCTCGATGCGGTTTTCCGCATAGGCCTTGGTCAGGGAGGCGACCAGGGGCATCGCCTGGGTGAAATGGGTACGGTATCCCTCGGTCACCGCCTTGATCCCGAGGGCCACGGCCAGGTGAGTTTTGCCCACGCCCGGCGGTCCCAGCAGGATGACGTTTTCGCCGTTGGCAATGAAACGACAGGCGGCCAGTTCATTGATCCGTTTCTTGTCGATGGAGGGTTGGAAGGCGAAGTCGAAGCTCTCCAGGGTCTTGACGAAGGGGAACCGGGCCATCGAGGTCCGCATGGAAATGTTCTTCTCCTTCTTGGCCGAAACCTCCTCGTCGAGGAGTTGATCGAGAAAGTCGCCGTAACTCACGTTGCCCCGGGAAGCTTCTTCCAGCCGACTCTCGAGTTGTTCGTTGATCCGGTAGAGTTTGAGATGCTTGAGGCGTTCCTGAATGCGAACGAGTTGCGTGCTGCTCATGAGGCACCTCCTTCCTGCGCGAGGCGCTCGTAGAAGGCAAGGTCTCGAACTTCCACCTCCTCCCGGCTGCAAAGGGGAAGAGCGTGGTCGAAGGCGAGCATGCGCACCGAGGGAAGCTCGATGCCGTAGAAGATCCCGGTGTAGTGCTCCCGGTCCACCAGGGACTGGTGTTTGCCCGTGCAACAAGGATGGCTCACGATGAGACTCCCCTCGTGGAAAATCAGAATGCGATCGTTTGCGCACTGAACCTCGACCGGTTTTCCCACAAACCGCAGCGGCACCGAATAGCGGTTGGTTTCAAAGCTTACCATGCAGTCCCGGGCCACATAGCGCACGGCACGTTCCCGGACCTGGTAAGGGGGCTTGGCCCCGGTGGGCAGGAGCAAAGTCCGTTCCTGCTCGAAAAGATCGATGGGACGCTGATGGGTTGTGCCGTGAATCCTCAGATCGGCAACCGTTGCCAGCCACCGGCCAAGGAGCGTGTTCAGATGAGCCATGGATTCGAAGGCCTTGCCTCTCACGAAACGCTTGACATAGCGCACGCCCGATTCCACCTTGCCCTTGGTTTGAGCCCGGTAGGGGCGATGGGCCCAGGCCCGGAAACCGTAGTAGGTGCTGAAGTCCCAGAAGGTCGCATTCCACTTCACGTTTCGTCCCTCGACGTCGCGCGAGACCACGACCGTTTTGGCGTTATCGTAGACGAGCTCATGGGCGGCGCCCCCAAAGTGCTCGAACGCTTCCTCGTGACAAGCCAAAAACGTTGCAAGCCTCTCATCCCAGGTCGCCTTCGCAAAAAGACGCCGGCTGTAGCCAAGGGTCATGACGAACAGATGGACCTTGATTCTCTTACCCGAAATGAGGGTCCAACATTGCCCCCAGTCCACCTGCGCCTGCCGTCCGGGCGGGGTTTCAAAACGCATCGTGGCTTTTGTCTGCGCTTCCTTGCGCAAAGGCTGAACAAAGCGTCTTACCGTGTCGTAACAACCGGTGTACCCCTGTTCCACCAGCTCTTCGTAAATCGCCCGGGAGCAGTAGCCGAGTGCCGCCAGTCGCCTGTGGATGTGGTCCTCGAAAGGGGACAACAGCGTGCGCTTCCCCGGCCCCCGGCGGTAGCTCGGAGCCGCCTTCTGCTTGAGAACGCTTCGGACCGTTTGCACACTCAATTCCAGGGATCGGGCAATCGATTTCTTCGATTCCTTCAACTTGAACCGGCTCTGGACCTCATACCAAAGTTCGCGCTTGACCATGTGTCTTCCTCCCAAGGCTTTCCTTGAGAGGAAACGTAACGTTTTTCTTCGCATCGTTACCCCCTTTTGAGTTCAGGGGGGTAAATTTTCAATTCGTATAGGGGGTAATTTTTGCATTCGTGCTGACACATGAATACCTGTTTTTGATGAGCAAGAGGTGTTCCCCACGCGGGTGGGGATGAGCCGTCCTTACAGGCTTGAGTGTTCGATGCCTTGCAGGTCACAATCCTTGACCCGAACGGCAAACGACTTGCCGTACGCAGCCAGTGCCGGGGAACCTGCGGCAAAATCTTTCAGGCAGTCGGGGTGGCGCTTCCTCCGACCATTCGCGAGCTCCAATCACTCGAAAAAATGATCCGGTAGTGCCACAACGTGTTCGTGATGATGTAACATATTTAAATTACTTAAATACTTTTTTGATGCGGGGGAACTTCAGCTCGGTTGAGTTCATGGGGTACAAGGTGAAGTTCACCGGGAAACGGACGCCTTTTCCCGCCGATCCGGTGGAACGGCTTGTTCGGAGGCGGTAACGCCTCTTTTCTCATCCGGCTCGTCATGGGCATGCCAAGCAAGGCGCGTCAGCCAACTAGAAATGTGCCGCACCCCCCTTTCTGAACACATAAATCGCCCACCCCAGCGCTTCTCGTCCCCACCTCAGATACGCTCTCTTACTCTCATGCACTCGCTTCAGCACGGTCTCCACATCCGGATCGTCCCGATGATCACTCGCCCAGGTTTCCGCAGCATACCACTGCAACCCTTCATATCTATCCCAGTCATCCTGGCTGCTTACGAGTGTGTAGACCGCCTCCAATCCGCACTCTCGCCCGACCTCCACATTCTGATAATGTGTTCCGAAGTCGTTCCGTGCCACTCCGATCGCTTCCAAATACTCTCCTTCCGGTTCATGCCGCCAGTACGGCTCTCCCACAACGATCCAACTTTCCGGGGCTGCCATCTTCCGCAGCGCGTTCAACGTCCCTCGATGCCCGCCGTAAATCCAACTCGCACCGATGCAGGCTATCAGATCAAAGCTCTCCATGGTTTCGGGGACATACTTGGCGCCGTCCAGCTCCAAGAATTGGAGTCGGGCATCCGGAACACGCTCTTGATGCTTCGTGCAGGCATCGGCAATGCAGTGGGGAGACAAATCAACTCCTGTCCCCGTCATTTGTCGGTACCGCTCTGCAAGCCTGATGAGAAACTCGCCCTTTCCCGTGGCGATATCAAGCACGCGTGCCCCAGGTTTCAGAGGCAGAAGCGCAATAAGCTGCTCGAGTTTCTCAAGATTCATCGGATTGCAGATAATGTGCTCCCGATGCGTGATGTTAAAGAACTTCCACATGTCCATGCGTATACCTCCTTTATCAATGCCGGTCCGGTCGCATTTGGATTTGGAGCCGAGGACGGGTCTGCTCCGGTTGATGGAGCCCGAGTGACACGCTTCAAGTCTTCTTGAAAACTTCATCGGGGCGCGGCAAGAAACAGCAGCGGAGACCGAACGCCATCATGTTTTCAAGATCGTTGCGCATGCTCGGGTTGGTGAGCTCGTGCAGGCGCGCTGCAACATCCTCGTAACGCCATGCGTCCATGAGCGCAACGATCCCGTTGCCGATCGCGGCGTTGTATCCCGGGTCGGGGGGCCCGGTTTTCCGGGCAAGTTCCATGTGTCGGTCGTCGCATATCATGGCCGCAGCCTACGCATGTCCGCCGGAAAAGTCAAAGGGCATCCGCCGGCGACGGCCGGGATTCGAGTCGACGTCAGGCAGGTCCGCAACCTGCTCCAGCCCCTCGGGACGAAAAAGGGCGGACATGACCCCGGGGCATGCGCACAGTCGGCGAAGTCGTGCGGGAGAGCGTCGTCCGAACTGATCTTTGATGTCGAAAGACGTTGAGCACCGGGACGGCGTTCAATTCCACCCCGGCGCGGGGCAGCGCCGGTTTTTCGCGTCGTCCGTTCTCGATCGCGCGCCGCCCCCCTCCCGCTTCTCAACCCGGCAGGGCGGGGCCTTCGATTTCGAGGATGCGGCGGCGCCATTCCTCGGGGAGGGGAACCTTCCTGCCGCTCCGGTAGTCGATGGAGACGATCACCGCTTCTCCCGTGGCCGCGACCTTCCGCAGACGGCCGCTCACCAGGGTGTAGTCCATGACCACCCGGTCCTTTTCCATTTTGACCACGCGGGTTCCCACGTAAACCGTGTCGGGATAGGTGAGCGGGATCTTGTAGCGGCAGCGGGTGGAGTGGAGGATCGGCCCGATGCCGGTCTTCTCCATGTGGTCCCACATCCCCGCCCGCTCGGCGTACCGGACCCGGGCGGTCTCGAAGTACCGGAAATACACCACGTTGTTCAGGTGCCGCATGGCGTCCATTTCACCCCACGCCGTCTCAATCTCCGCAACCACGGGAAAATCCTTCAGCAAGGCTTCCATTCGATGCTTCCTCTTTCGCAGATGATGTGATCGACGATGCCGGCACCTTCCCCCGGCCGCCCGGGGAACGCACGCACGCCGCCATCCCATCGATACCATTCATTGAAATGAGATTCAACCTGTGTTAGGCTGCCCCGAAGTGCCCGACCCGCCGTGCCGGCATGCGCGGTGGACGCAGGGGTCGCACGGCCCAGGTGCAACCGCACGATCGAAACGGCCTGGACGTGCCGGCGTGTCCGGCGGACACGGGCGGGCGGAGGCCCCGGCATCCGGCTTTTTTCATGAACCCCGTTGACGCTCGACAGGCTCGCATGGAAGGACAATTCGTACGGCAACGAAGGCTCGCAGCGGTGGTCGCAAGCCTGCTGATCCTTGCGGCGCTGTTTGTGGTGAGCCGGTTCAATTACCTGCTGTTTCACAGCCTGGCGGAAATGTTCAGTGTCGTGATCGCCTGCTCGATTTTCGTCGTCGCCTGGAACTCCCGCCATTTCCTGAACAACGGCTATCTTCTCCTTATCGGCATCGCCTATCTGTTCGTGGGCACGCTGGACACGCTGCACATGCTCTCCTACAAGGGCATGGGAGTGTTCCCGGGCGATTCGGCCGACACTCCCACGCAATTGTGGATCGCCTCCCGCTACATGGAAAGCATCGCCCTGCTCGTCGCGCCGACTCTGATGACCAGGCGGATCGACGCGGGGCGCGTCTTCGGATGGTTCCTCGCCGCCACGGGAATCCTGCTGTTCGCCATCTTTCCCGCGAACGTCTTCCCCGTATGCTACGTCGAGGGGGTTGGCCTGACGCCGTTCAAGAAGGCGAGCGAATACATCATCTGCCTCACCCTGGCCGCGGCCATCGTGCTGCTGCTGCGACAGCGGCGGTTTTTCGACCCCGGAGTCCTGCGGCTGCTCGTGGGGTCCATCGCTGCGGCCATTGTCTGCGAGCTGGCCTTCACCTTCTACGTCGGCGTCTACGACCTTTCCAACCTGACCGGTCACTTCTTCAAGATCATCTCGTTTACGCTGACCTACAAGGCCATTGTCGAGACCGGCCTCGTGAAACCCTACAACCTGCTGTTTCGGGATCTGAAACTCGGTGAAGCGGCCCTGCGCGCCGCCAACGACCAGCTCGAAAACAAAGTGCGCGCCCGCACCGCCGAGCTCAGTGAAGCCAATGAGGCGCTGGCATCGGAAGTTGTTGAGCGCAAGCAGGCCGAGGCGGCCCTGCGCCGAAGCGAGCTCAAGTACCGGGAGCTCGTGGAGCATGCCAACAGCATTATCCTGCGCCTGGACGCACAGGGGAAGATTCTCTTCTTCAATGAATTCGCCCAGAACTTTTTCGGTTTCCGCGAAGGCGAAATCCTCGGCAGGCAGGCCGTGGGAACGATCGTGCCGGAAACGGAGACCTCCGGTCGAGACCTCGCCTCGATGATGCGCCGCATGTTGTCCGACCCGGAAGTGTATTCGAGCAACGAATATGAAAACATGCGCAGAAACGGCGAGCGGGTGTGGGTGGCCTGGACGAACAAGGCGATTCGCGACGGGAACGGCCGCATCGCGGAGATCCTGTGTATCGGCAACGACATCTCGGCGCGCAGACGCATCGAGGAAGAGCTCGAACGGAGCAACAGGGAATTGCAGGAATTCGCCTTCATCGCTTCCCACGATCTGAAGGAGCCGTTGCGCAAGGTCATGGCGTTCGGCGACCGATTGCACAGCCGGTTCGGCGAGCGGCTCGACGAGGACGGCCGCGATTACCTGGCCCGGATGCGCAAGGCGGCGTTCCGCATGCAGAACCTGATCGAATCGCTCCTCAACTATTCGCGCGTGACCACGAAGGCGGAGACTTTCTCCACCGTGGACCTGAACGTTCTGATCAAGGAAATTTTGAGCGACCTGGAGACCTCCATCGCGGAGAACGGCGTGCGCATCGAAGTCGAGCGGCTGCCGATCATCCAGGCGGATTCGAACCAAATGCGCCAGCTTTTTCAGAACCTCATCTCCAACGCCTTGAAGTACCATGGAACGGAAGCGCCCTTCGTCGGGATCCGCGGGAAGAAGGCCGCCCCGACGCCGGGCGGGACCGGATCGGGCGGACCTTCGTGGTATCAGGTCCTGGTGGAGGACAACGGTATCGGGTTCGATGAGAAATATCTCGACCGCATCTTCGCGCCTTTTCAGCGTCTGCACGGGCGGGACGCCTATGAAGGCACGGGAATGGGCCTGGCCATCTGCAGAAAGATCATGGAACGGCATGGCGGCACCCTCACGGCAAACAGCACGCCCGGGCGGGGCTCCACCTTCATCGTGACCCTTCCCGCCAGGTCGGTCCGCTCCGCCCCGTGAATCGCGGGAAGCGGCCGGCGGCGTCAGCGCTTCGGATTGACAGGTCCGGTCGCCGTCATTAGTTTTTTTTCATAGACGAAGATCAAGTTCCTTTCTCGTGCCAACAGCGGGCATATTCGTCACATTCCCCTTCCAATGCACTTCGAACCGAGGTTTTCCCAGAGAACGGAGGCAGAGTGCCCCGATCGGGGGGCGGTGTGGTGCCGTCGAGGCGCCAGGGCACTGAAAGGGAGGGAAACTGATGAAAGCGGCAATGATTTTTACGGGAAGCGGTCCGATCCTTGTCCTCACCACCTTTGAATCCCTGGAGGACGCGGGGTTCATCGAGAGGCTGAACGCGCGGGGAATCGCCAAGTTCATCGCTCACGAAGTCTCGGTGGAGAAGGTCAAGAAACAGTACGGAACCCGTTTTTCGGTGATCCTCGGTGATCTGTCACAGTCGGACGATCTGCGCGTGATGGACATCGACGGGCACCATGTGTTCCATAGCTTTGCTTTCGATGAGCTCGGACCGGCGGTGTACCATCCCAAGCACTGATGAAGGGATGCCGCGCAACGGGCCGTAAGGATACGGCCGCCGGCCGGGCGGCGAAGAGACTGCAGCAAATCCCCTTCTTCCCTCCTTTGCGCGCAAGGGAGGGCGAGGGGATGTTTTGTTTCCGGGGGGGGGCGCCTCCCCCCCCCCGCGCTTTTGTAAACAATCGTCTACACCTTTCCCGACGCGGTGTGGTATTGTTGCCCGCGGCAATCCTCACCGCGGCGGGGGCTCCAGCCATCACTGCGCCGGTCCCCATATTCCCGTCGCCGCACAAATAATGCTTTGGAGAATCACTCTCCATGCCGATGAACTCTCTGGCATGATGTGGTCGAGCGGACCTGTTCTCGGACGCGGTTTCAGGGGCTCAGGCAAACGGTCTTTCCTTTCGGAGGCGGGCAAATGGCTGACGAAGACAGCATCACTGAAGTAACGCAGGGACCCGGCGGCGGGTTTTCCGGAGGCGACACGTACACGGAAGTCACCAGGCAGTCTCTGCCGAGCAAGATCGGAAGCTCGTTTGGCGGGTTGTTTTTCGGCCTGATCCTGGTGATTGCCGGGATCGTTCTGCTTTTCTGGAACGAGGGACGAACGGTCAAAACGCATCGCGCCCTTGAAGAAGGCGCGGCGGCGGTGGTGCCCGCCGGCCCCGAAACCGTCAACGCGGTCAACCAGGGGAAACTGGTGCACATGACGGGGCAGGCCGACGCCGACGCGACTCTGGCCGATCCCGAATTCGGAATCTCGGCCAGGGCGCTCCGGCTCAAACGCAGTGTCGAGATGTACCAGTGGAAGGAAGACGAAAAATCGGAAAGCCAGAAGAACTCCGACGGCAGCACGACCAAGCGCACGACCTATTCCTACCGGAAAGTGTGGTCGAGCTCTCGCATCGATTCGTCCCGCTTCAAGAAACAGGAAAACCATTCGAACCCGGCCGCCATGCCGTACCGGGAGAAGGTTTTCGATGCCCGGACGCGTTTTGGAGCGTTCACGCTGCCGCCCACTTTGGTCGCGAAGATCCCGGGGGAGGAGGATCTCCCCGTTCCGGATTCCCCGGCGACGGTGCCTGCCTCGCTCCAGGGAAAGGCGAGAGTGCACGAGGGCGCCTGGTACATCGGTCAAAACCTCCAGGAACCGGCCGTGGGCGACGTCAAGGTCAGGTTCCGGATCAAGAAGCCCGGAACCGTCAGCGTGATCGCGAAGCAATGGGGCAACACCTTCGAACCCTACATCACGAAAAACGGGAGAGAGATCGAGCTGGTCGCCGCGGGAGCCCAGAGCCCCGAAACGATGTTCGCCCACGCCGTGGACGAAAACAAAACCCTCAGCTGGATTTTGAGAGGTGTGGGATTTCTGGTGGTTTTCATCGGGCTGCTCCTGGTCCTGAACCCGTTTGTGGTGCTGCTGGACGCTTTCAGTTTTCTGGGCAACATTTTCGTGCTGGGGAGCCTCGTGCAAGGCATCCAGGGGCTTGTGGCCGCCGGGATATTCGTGGTCTCCCTGGTGCTCGGTCTCATCCTGGCGCTTGTCACCATCGCCATCGCATGGATGTTCTACCGTCCGCTCCTGGCGGTGCTGCTCATTGCCGTCGCGGTGGGCTTGCTTTTCGGGATGCGATTCCTTCCGCGACGCGGCAAGATCGCGCAGCAAGGCGCCGCGGCGTGATCATCGCCGCCGGGACCGTGCTTTTTGGAAAAGCGGCCGTATGATTCGAGGGGTATGGCCGTGTTCCGGGTCGAACCGGAAAAATCACATGAAATTTGGGGAAGAAACATAGGAAGGCCTTCCCGGGGATGATGGAGCCGGGCGCAGACTCTGACGTGGAGCCGTTCCAGGGACATCCTTAAAAAAGTTTTAACCTTGTGCATTATTTGTTGACATGCCGAGTCTTTTGTACTATTGTCCACAATGTGCATAACTTCACCTCCATAGTCTCCCCCTCTCTGGGGTCGGGGGGGCCCCAGAGAGGGGAACTCTCTCTTCCGTTTTTCCTTGTTGTCCAGTGGTAAAAATCTGCTTCTAAGAATGATTTTTAGTGTTTTCAAAGCAATGTCGTCCAGAGGGGAGCGATTCCACTCGACGAGTGGTTTTCAAGGGGCACCCAGTCGCCTTGGAACTCATGTCTTGTGAAAGTATTCACACATTTGCCCGGACATCTTTTCGCCTGCGACGCGCAGACGCATAGGGATTTCGCCCGTTTCACGGCGTAGACGCCTCCATCGCTCCGCGCACCGCAAACTTTTTCTTTGACAAGTTCCTCTGCGCATCTAGAATCAGAGCCCGATGATCGACGGCGGCGGCCACTCGCGGTTTGCCGCGTCATCCGGGAAATCGTTCCAATCAGGGTTCAGAGCGAGGTGTGGCGACATGGATCCCGGTTTTTGGAGAAGTGTTTGTTACGCGGTCGTATTTTTGGGGGCTGCGCTGGTGGTGACGGGATCGATCGGCACCTATTACTTCACCGCCAGGATGGAGGCGGTCGCTCCGTTTCGGCAATCGGTGAAGACGGCGACCGCCGTGTTGGAAATTGCGGTCGAATCGGATGCCAAGATCAACACGGAATACCTCGACAAGGGCGCCACGGCGGACTTCAGCCGTGAGGGGGAGATTCTTCTCAGGATGTCCTCCGTGTCGTCTTCGGCAAGGCAATCGGGCAGCGGCCGGGTGATCTACGGGGCGAAGCTCGGCATGAACGCAGCCGATGCGGGCCTTGGAACACCCGTTCAGGCACTGAAGACGGCGGATACGGTCCGAGTCTTCTTTCAGAAAATGCCCCTGGAGAGCAAGGTCCTCACCGGCAGGCTCTCCGTCACGATCAACGGCGAAGTCCTCGTTGAAATCGACATCCCGTCCCAGGAGGTCAAGGACGGTCTTGTCGCCGCCCGCGGTATCTTCGGCGCTTTCTCCCATTTCCAGTAGGGCCCGGGGCGGTTTATTCGAGACCGCGCGAGGATCTTTTTCTCCCGGACAGTCCGAGCACCCTTTTCATGCGGTCGAAGCGGGGCCTTTTCGGCGACGACAGCTGCGGTTCCTTGTCGTCTTGGGCGCGCACCATTTCCGTGACGTGCCTGTCGGGATCGAAGAGGCTCTTGTGCGAAAAGGTCCCGACGTCGTCCTCTTCGCCCGCGGGGACGGCGATTTTTCCCGGCTCGTCCACCGGCACGATCGTCGTGAACGGCTCAGGGCCGCACAGCTCGCCGGACGGCCCCGTCTTCCGCGGCGTGCGGAAAAGGCCGCAGATCACCAGGACAAGCCCGACCGCCGATACAAGTCCGAGAATGACGTACACGAAGACAATACTGTTCACAGCAGGCTCCTCGGCTTAATGTCCCACCGGTTTTCGGCAACGATGCTTATTTCGACCTCGTAGTAGCCCCTCCTCGGCCCGTGGAACGGACCTCGACCGCGGGCCGCGCGGCCGGGGCTGCCGGCACCGATGTTCAAAACGGCCCCGGCTTCCGTATCGATGGCACCCGCCAGGTCACGCATGACGCCATAGGCCGGGGCAACCTTGAACTCGTCGGAATCCCTGATGGTCGTGGCCACCAGCGGTGCTCCCCCGCGCATTCCCCGGCCGCGCCAACTCGGCGATGTCAGGCCGATGAAAAGCTTTTGGTCGGCTCCGGCCACGCGCTTTACCTTCACTTTCACCCGGTCTCCAAGGTGCACGCGCGCAACCGGCATTTCTCTGGAAGAGGAAGGATCGTATTTGAATCGGATGGTAACGGCCCTGCCTGCCCCGGGCTTGTGCCGAGCGGCGGATACAGCCTCTTTCGAGGCCCGGGCCCGGCCTCCACGGGAGGTCTGCCCCACGGAGGGCTTGTCTTGACCGCGGGATGTATCCTTGCCGGCTTTTGCCCGTCCGTCCGGTTTCGCCTGCGACTGGCCCTGCTCGGATTCCTTCCTCTGGGCGGCCAGGCGGTTTTCCTCCGTCCTCCGGCGGCTCGATTCCTCTTCACGGCGCTTCTGCTGCTCGGCGGCCAGCCTGACATTGGCGTCGTCAACCTTCCGGCGTTCGATCTCGACCAACTGTCCGAGCTCTTCCGCCCGCTTGCGTTCGCCCTCGGCCTTGGCCGCCTCCATCGCCACCTTGGTCTTGAATGCCTGCTGCTGCCGTTCCTGCTCGGCCTGTACCAGCAGGATCCCGGCCACGCTCAACGCTATCAGAACACATCCAAGAATCACCAATGCCGCTCGACTTCTCATGTGAAACCTCTTCAGTGAAAAACCCGCTGCAATCCCACCGCCCGGGACGGTGACGATATCCGTTCCGAAAACCGGGCCAATAGCTTGTTCCCTCGAATGAAAAGACTTTCGGACCCTGGAAAATGTCTACGCGGATCAGCAAAAACTCGTTCGATTCCTGCAAATCACCAAACCCTCGAACAACCTTGCATCCGTTTGCACCTTTTTCGGGATCTATTATTTTATAACGGTTATATTTGATTTCAATCCCGCGTGGAACGACCGCGATGTATTCGCTCCGATTCGCCCGCCGTTGCACGCACCCGTCATGCTTCGAGAAACGACACTCGTGGAGAGACGCAATGGAGCATAATGTCAGGAAAATAACCGTTGACATGAATGAAGGCAAGCTGAAGGAGGACCTCGAGCGATATCGGGGCAGGGCCGTCGAGCTGGGTGCATCGAGGGCCATCGTGGTGAGGGCCGAAGCCATTCCGGTCGACGAACGGGTAACCCTCAAGTGCAGGATTCCGCGATGTTTCGGTTACGGCGCGAGTGCGCATTGCCCGCCCAACACGCTTCAGCCGGCCGAATTGAGGGAGATCCTGACCAGGTACAAGTGGGCGGTATTCTTCACTCTGGATGTCCCCCCGGAGGTGATCGTCAGGGACAAGAGCACGATCACGGAGAGGGTCGAGGCATACCAGCTGGTTTTCAAAATCGTCAGCGAAGTCGAATCCGCGGCATTCTATGACGGTCACTACCTGGCGTTCGGGTTTGCCGCCGGGTCGTGCCGTCACACGTACTGCGGCCGGCACGAGGACTGCCCGGCCATGCAGGGACGGCGCTGCAGGTTTTCGCTTCTCGCGCGGCCGTCCATGGAAGCCGTGGGCATCGACGTCTACAAGATGGTGGCTTCCGCGGGGTGGGACATCTACCCCATCGGGAGCGGCGCGAAGCCGGAAGACATCCCGAAGGGGGTTCTGGCAGGCATCGTCATCGTTCAATGAAGGGCCCGAAACCATGGAGAGCATAAAACTCGGAATCAGCGCGTGTCTGCTGGGAGAACCGGTCAGATACGACGGCGGCCACAAGCTCGATCGTTTCCTGAGGGACACGCTCGGCCGCTACGTTCAGTACGTGCCCGTATGCCCGGAAGTGGAATGCGGCATGTCCGTGCCCAGGGAATCCATGCACCTCGAGGGCGATCCGGAGGCTCCACGCCTGATCACCACGCGCACCGGGCGGGACATGACCGCCATGATGGTCGAATGGGCCCGCCGCCGCCTGGAAGAACCGGCGCTTCAAGATCTGTGCGGCTTCGTTTTCAAGAGCAATTCTCCGAGCAGCGGCATGGAAAGGGTGAAGATATTCAAGGACGGCATGCCGAAACGGAATGCGTCCGGGATCTTCGCCGGCCTTTTCATGAAACGCTTTCCTCTGGTTCCCGTGGAAGACGAGGGAAGGCTGCACGATCCCGTGCTGCGGGAGAACTTCATCGAACGCATTTTCATCGCCAGGAGATGGCGCGAGGTTATGAACCAGGGCACAAAAGCCGGCGACCTCGTCGATTTCCACTCCCGTCATAAGCTCCAGCTCATGGCTCACAGTCCGAAGCATTTGAGTGCCATGGGAAAGTTGGTCGCGGAGGGCAAGAAGGTGCCCTCCGCCCAATTGCGCGCCGAGTATCACCGGTTGCTCATGGAAGCCCTCAAGCTCAAGGCCACCGCGAAGAAGAACACCAACGTCCTGCAGCACATCATGGGCTACTTCAAGAAGGAATTGTCGCAAGACGAAAAGCAGGAACTGCTGGAAATCATCGACCGCTACCACGACGGATTCGTGCCGCTGATCGTGCCGGTGACGCTCATCGGTCACTACGTTCGCAAATACGATCAGCCGTATCTCAAAGGCCAGTATTATCTCAACCCGCACCCGATCGAATTGCAGTTGCGCAATCACGTCTGAGCGGGAGGACATTCCTGCGGCGCGGTCCCGGCCGGTTGCGCTCACCGTGTTTCACGAAAAGGACGGAGCGCGCGACGGCACATCGGCAACCTTCAATTTACGGAGAGGCTTCCATGAACGTTCCCAGCATCGACTACGCGGTCCTGGATCGACCGGAAGTGGTGAATCACCTTTTTTACCCCAGGCGTGAATGGCAGATGGAAAAATCGTTTTCATCGTCAGAAGACATCCTGATACCCGTGGAGCGGGACGTGGCCGTGGGCGCCCGCTTCCACGCAGCCGGGAAAGCGGCTCTGAACATCCTGTTTTTCCACGGCAACGGTGAAATCGTCGCGGACTACGACGACCTCGCCGCACTCTACAACCGGATGAACGTCAATTTTCTGCCCGTGGACTACCGCGGCTACGGCCGCTCCACGGGGAGCCCCACCGTGTCGGCCATGATGAAAGACTGCCACGTGATTTTCGAATTCGTCCGAAACCGGCTCAAAGACGACGGCTACACGGGTCCCCTGGTGATTATGGGGCGCTCGCTGGGCAGCGCTTCGGCCCTCGAGCTCGCCGCCGCTCATAAGGATGCAATCGACGGGCTCATCATCGAAAGCGGTTTCGCCTACGCCGGCCCTCTGCTGGAGTTGATGGGCGTGGACGCCCGTGCCATCGGATTCAAAGAGGAAGAAGGCTTCCGGAACGTGGACAAGATCCGGGCCTTCAACAAACCGACCCTGATCATTCACGCGGAGCGCGATCACATCATCCCGTTCAGCGACGGGCAGGCACTGTTCGAAGCCTCCCCCGCCGAAGGGAAGTTCTTTCTCAAAATCCCGCGAGCCAACCACAACGACATTTTCGCGCTGGGGCTGACGGAGTACATGGCGGCGATCCGGGCTTTCACCGAGGGTCTCAAAGCCCGTTGAGAAAGGCGGGGAAAGTCTTTCCGGGCCGGCTTATTCCCGGACGCGCGGATTGTTTTTTCTTGACGGGCCATTTCATCGTCAATAAGATCGAAGCTGCCTGAATTGACATACCATCTACAAGACTACTTTCTTGGTCTTCCACGGGAGAATGTACACATACGGCGGTTATTCCGGCCTTCGGCACATCCGCGGTCAAGCCCGGCCGCGCGGGACGAAACCGCCTTTCGCTCGAGAGGTTTGCATGGTCCAGGCCGGAGACAAAAGCAATGTGAAATCAAAGAATCAGGAGGCTTACAGGGCCATCAAGGAAATGATCCTGGAGCGGCATCTCTTTCCCGGACAGAAGCTCGTTTACAGAGATCTGGAACAACGCCTCGGCATGAGCAAGACGCCGATCATCAACGGCCTGATGATGCTCGAAAACGAACATCTCGTTGTGTCTGAAAAGAATCGCGGTTATCACATTCGCTACGTCAACCGCCGGGAAGCCGAATACATTTACGATCTCAGGGAAAAACTGGAAGACATCGCCATCGAATATGCAATCGCCAATCACGACAAGAGAGATCTTGCCCTTCTCAAGAGAAAGCTGGTTGCCTACCGTAAATATCGCAACGACACATTCAATCAGAAGAGGCTGGCCCTCGACGTCGACTTCCACGTTCAGATCGCCGGTATGGGCAAGAATCCCTTTTTCGTCCAAATGGTCAGGCAGTATTACGAGAGCGTTCATTTCATGTTCAAGGCCGTCTTCCTGACGCCGAGCCCGGATCGATTCGACCGTTTCAAGGACGAACACGAGCGGCTCTACGGCGCCATCAAGAGCAAAGACCTCGAGGCAGCCAGGCGTATCGGGCGGGAACACATTCGAGGGGCCAGGGAACTGCTGATCAAGTTGATCCCCGAGTGAAACGGCGGGTGAAATCGCGAGGAAAGAGCCGGCGCCGCAATGCCCGGTCGGGCTTCACACCCCGGGGTTACTGGTGACGTGGCGCTAAACGCCGGCGAAAAGCTCCACGCATATATAATTATAACAAGCGATACCCACGCGATTATACTCGATATTTTTGATGTTCTCACGATGCGTGGGACTGTTCATCAAGTTCCGGTGGGTGATCTCGGCGGTATTGTCGCCCTGGGCTAGATTCTCCCCGGCGCACCGTTCCCGGCCTTTGTAACAGGTATAGACGTAACTCCACGCGGGGTTTCCCTCGCTCCTCGGGTCCGTGTGCGCAAAGAACCTCTCATCCCCGAGATGCTTGTCCATCTGGTAAACGATGTATTTGGCGCGCTTGAACGCCTGGCCCGCCAGGCATTCGTCCCAACGCAGCTGCCGGTTTTCCTGCCGCGCCAGCTGGTATAGGCGCCTGGCCTTCTGCCGCTCTTCGCGGCTCGGGACGACGGCACCTTCCATGAGTTTCCTGGGAGGAGGGGGGGGAGGCTGCCGGCGGGCAGCGTCATAGGCGTGCGACACCGAGATCAAAAACCACAGCACGAGAAAGGCACTCAAAACCTGTTTCATCTTCCCGCTCCGTCATCCGCAAAGCCCGGCCCCGCTCGCGTTCACACCTCCGGCAGGATCTTTCGCAGGATCCTGTCCAGTTCGCCGGTCGGATAGGGCTTGCCCGGCCACGCAGTGAAAAAACCGTCGTGAGCGTGCCGCGGAATGAGGTGAAGATGAAAGTGGTCGATCAACTGTCCGGCGGCGCGGTAGTTGTTCTGAAGCACGTTGAGCCCCGAGGCCCCAACCCCCTTGAAAACGGCGGCCCCGACTCTTTTTGCAGCCACGATGCACGCTTCCAGGTCTTCGGGAGGGATGTGAAAGAGGGTGCTGTAGTGCCGCTTGGGAACGACGAGCGCATGACCGCGGGCGACCGGGTTGATGTCGAGAAAGCTCAACACGCGATCGTCTTCGTAAATCCTCGCGCAGGGCAGTTGTCCCTGGATGATCTGGCAGAATATGCAATCCAACATGAGAGTGTCCTCCAACGATGCGCATGTCGAGCGGTGAAACCCCGGGGGCGACCCCGGTTGAGCAAAGGGAAATCCCCACATTCCAGCCGGATCGTTCGATTGAGGAGGAACATGATCGTGCTTAAAATAGCAAAGATACGGTTCCATGTAAAGAACGCTCGGACGGCGCGCGCCCAAAAAGGCGGTCACGGGACCGGGGGCCTTGACACGCCCTCGGTCGGGCCTGGACGGCGGCGGCTGCCGCCGGGACCGATCCTCACTTCACTCGGCCCGAAAGGGCCCCAACGCACGGGAACAACATCATGCTGGTGCTCGGCATTTACGGATCGCCCCGTCCCCGGGGCAACACGGATCTTCTGCTGGATGCGTTCCTGGAGGGCGCGTCTTCGTCGCACCCCGAAGTGCGGCGCCTTTACGTGCGCAATATGCGGATCCACGGCTGCATCGAATGCGGTAAATGCGACGAAACCGGGGTCTGCGTCCAGCAGGACGACATGGCAGGGGTGTATCCTCTTCTCGAAGCGGCATCCCGGATCGTCATCGCCTCCCCCATCTTCTTCTACGGCGTCACCGCCCAGCTCAAGCTGCTCATCGACCGCTCCCAGGCCCTTTACATGAAGCGTGAAATCGCCCGCCGCGAAGGCGGGGACGCCTCCCCCGATCCGTCCCGCAGGGGTTTCCTGCTGAGCGCCGGGGCCACCGGCGGCAAGCGGATGTTCGAATGCGCGATCCTCACCGCGAAATACTTTTTCGATGCCCTGGGCATGACCTATGCGGGCGAGCTCTGCTATCCCCGCATCGAACACAAGGGCGACATCGGGCAGCACCCAACCGCCCTGGACGACTGCCTGCGAACGGGCAAGAGCTTCACGGGCGGTTGATCCCGTCCCCCCCCCGGGCTGAGCTGCGACGCGGCTGCGGTTCAGGGGGTGGGAATAAGGCGAAAAGAGCTTTGTCCAGGCTTTTTCGGCGGGCGGTCAGGAAAGGTCCAGGACCCCGCAGGCATCCTCGGCGAACGGAAAGAGGCATTCGGTGTCCAGCGTGCCGATGAAGTCCTCGATGCGGTCCAGCCCCTGGAAACGCAGGAATCGCTCGATCCCTTCGAGAATCTCCACGGATACTCCCGGGTTCACGAAATTGGCCGTCCCAACCTGAACCGCTCTGGCCCCGAGCAGCATGAATTCCAGGGCGTCCGTCGCCGTCCCGATCCCGCCCACTCCGATCACCGGGCACTTCACCGCCTGCAGCACTTCATAGGTGCAGCGCAGGGCGATGGGTTTGACGGCGGGGCCGGAGAGCCCGCCGAAAACGTTGGCGAGCTTCGGGCGTCGCGAGAAGATGTCCACGGCCATGGCGGCGACGGTATTGATGCACGAGATCGCGTCGGTGCCCGCGTCGACCGCGGCCCGCGCGATTTCGCCGATGCGCGTGACGTTGGGCGTCAGCTTGGTGATGAGCGGGAGCGCGGTGCGCGCGCGGACCGCTCCGACGACGGCTGCGGCCGTGGCCGGGTCGGTGCCGAAGACCATGCCTCCCTGCTTCACGTTCGGGCAACTGATGTTGATCTCGAGCGCCGCGACGCCGTCCTCTCCGTCCAGTTTCGAGGCCAGCCCGGCATATTCATCCACGGTATTGCCGAAGATGTTGACGATGACCGTCGCCCGCCGTTGGCGGAGCAGCGGGAGCTTGACGTCGATGAAGCGGTCCACGCCGACGTTTTCGAGCCCGATGGCATTGATCATCCCGGCGGGGGTCTCGACCAGCCGCGGAGGCGGGTTGCCGGGGCGGGGCAACAGGGATATGCCCTTGACGATGACGGCCCCGAGGCGGCCCGGGTCGAGAAAGTCCGCGTATTCCTCGCCGTAGCCGAAGGTGCCCGAAGCCACCAGTACCGGGTTGGCCAGCCGCAGCGGCCCTAGTCGGACAGAAAGATCGGGGGCGGCGGCCGGTGTACCTGTAGTTTCTGCCATTGAACGGCTCCTGCGGGAAAAATGGGTCCATCCATGCAAACGTGAACGTAGCCGTCGGCGGCGGGGTCGTCCGGGGACGCGGCCGGGAGCGCGCACCCGAGGCAGGCGCCCAGCCCGCACGCCATCAGGGATTCCAGGGAAAGCTGCGCCGGGACGTCGTGAGCCAGCGCCCAGCGGGCCACGTGAAACTGCATTTCGAGCGGCCCGCAGGCGTAGAGCGATTCGGGCCGGAAGGCCGAATCCTCGGCGAATTGGGCGAACATCCGGGTCACGTGCCCTTTGTGGCCGAAGCTGCCGTCGTCGGTGCTCCAGTGGACGCGAACGCCCAGCGCTCCGAAGTACGACAGGGCGAGGAGCTCCGCCACGGTCCGCGTTCCGTAAAACAGGTTCATCTGTTGGGGATCGAAGGCGGGGTTGGAAAGCGCGATGCGTTCCATGAGATCGAAGAGCGGCGCGATGCCGATGCCCCCCGCGATGAGCGCGATCGGTCCGCGGGCGTCCGGGGCGGGGAGATCGAAGCCGTTCCCGAGCGGTCCGAGGAGATCGAGGTTCATGCCCGGCACGGTCTTTGACAGGAGCAGAGTTCCTTTTCCCACGACCCGATAGAGCAGCTCGATGCAGCCTTCCTCGGGAAAAGTCCGGTGAAACGAAAGCGGGCGCCGCAGCAACGGATCGATTCCGTCTCGGACCCGGACCATTACGAACTGGCCGGCGCGGGCCTCGAGGGCGATTTTCGGGGACATGAGCCGCATCAGCCAGGTGCGGTCGGCCACCTCCCGGTGATCCAGGATGAGCGCGTTTTCCTGAAACTTGGGCATGAGGGATCAGTCCTCCGTGTCGCTTTTCCAGCCGATGACCGCGGCCAGTCGGCCGGTGTCGCGTTCGCCGCGGTAGGAGAAGAATTCGCCGGTCTCGCACACGGTGCAGATTCCGGCCGCTTCCACGTGTTCGTCGCGCAGTCCCTCGTCCAGCAACTGCCGGCGCGTGATGGCCCAGAAGTCGAAGTATTCCGGGCGCACCTGGAAGGAATGGAAGGATTCGGGGAGCTCATCCCGGTAGTTGCGAAATTCCCCGCAGCAGGGACCGAGCGACGGGCCGACCGTGGCCAGAATGTCCCGCGGGCGGGAGCCGAACCGGTCGCGCATGAACCGGACCGTCTTGCCGGCGATGCCGCAGACGCTGCCGCGCCACCCGGAATGGACGTTGGCGATGGCCTTGCGTACCGGGTCGACCAGGAAGATCGACTGGCAGTCCGCGACCTTGATGAGGAGCCCGACGCCTCGAAGCGTCGTGACCAGGGCGTCGCCGGGCGGCATGACCAGCACGGGCGGGAGAACCGCGGAGGCCGCGGGCGAGTCGGAGGCATCGGTGCCGACGGCCGGAAAATCCGATTCCCGGAGGCGGGATCGCTCGGGTGCGGACGCGGAAACCGCTCCATTGCCGGGCGAAGCGGCGGAAGCCGTTTCCTGCCGCGGCCGGCACGATGCGAGCGCCCGCGCGAGCGCCTCCTCGTCCACCAGGTGAATGGTATCGCCGTGAAACTGCCGCCCGGATACGAGGACGTCGACGCCCACGGCGTCCCGAACACGGTCCAGGTTTTCGCGCACGGCCTCGCGTGCGTCGCCGTTGCTCCAGCCGACGTTGAGCGTCGCATAGGGCGGGCGGCTCACCCCGCCGTGGCGGGTGAACACTCCGTGCACCAGGCCGGGAACCCGGGAGAGAAGGTCGAATCGGTAGTAAGGAGGCTTCCCTTCGCTTCGTTGCAGGATCATCGTTCGGCTCGCGGTTCGTAATTCGTGGTTCCCGGGCTCGGGCCTGCCGGTTCCCCCGCTTCTTCCCGCGGCTCGCCAGGCTTGGCGCGCTGTGCGGGCTCGGGGTATCAAGTTCGCGGCTTCCGGGTCCGGAGCACGGCATACTGAGCCCATGGTTCAGCTTTCAGGCTCGCTCTTGGCGCTTCAGGGCCCAGGCCTCAGTTCTTGGGCTCCAGGTTCCGGGACTTCGGTGTTCTCACCCGATCACCTCACTCCGCAGCTGCAGACGCCGGCGTTCAGGCTACGGGGCTCTAATACGGATTTGCGGTCAAAATGATACTCTAAAAGCGCGGGGGACGTATCCCCCGCACCCCCCAAGTTTCGGCCTCACGCGCTTGCGCGTGAGGCCGAAACTTGGGGGGTGCGGGGGAATCATTCCCCCGCGCTTTTGTGCTTGAAAGATTCATCTCTTATGAACGCAACTTCGTATAAGGGTTCGGGGTCTGCGGCCTGCAGCCCGGGGCCTCGGGTCACGGGTCGAGACCGGCCGATTCCAGGCATGCCAGGCTGTCGAACCGTTGAGGCCGGCCCCTGCCCGGTTGTTTCACCGGAAGCGGGAGTCCGGCATCCCGACGGCGACCGGCCCGCCGCGCATGCCGTGGCGGCGCGTGCCGCGGGTCATCTTCACATCGGCGCATTTTCCGGCTCACCGCGCCTGCGGAGACGGCACCCGTAAGCCATGCTCCAACCGCCTGCGATGGTTCATGTTTGCATGACGCACGTCGGCGATCGACGACTTCAATTAAACCAACTGGTGGGTTGAGGGCAAGTTATATTGACAAAAACCTCCGGGCCATTAGTTTTTGTTTTCGCGTGAACGTTCACGAACCCCTGGGGTACGGCGAGGCATGAAAATTGACGGCCGAGAGTATTTTTACCCAATAGGCCGTGAGCCGCAGGCTCACAACCGAGGATGAATAAGTGCCGGCCGGAGGTATGTTCACGAAAGGCATGAAGGATCCAGGGGGCGGCAAGATTCCACCGGGTTATAAGCTGCCATGGGTTGTCTCGGGCAAGCGCGGCCGGAAGGCTGTAAGGTGGGCACGGTCCCACCGTGCCCACGATCGGACCGAGGTCTTTTCACCCATAAGGCCGGAAGCCAGGTGTTTGGGGACATTCCCGCCCCCGGTTCTCGTGGAGATGAGGGGTGCCTTCTCACACGAAATGAGACGATCGGACGGTTGAGCGGACCGGCCGTCGCGGGGGCCGCGCGAAAGCGGTTCGGGTGGAAGCCGGGGGTGGGGGACGCATGCGGGACGAAATGCATCCATAGGCTGGAAGCTCTCTGGACGGACGGGATGACGGAATATCTTGCCGGACATCGGTTCATTACGAAGTCCCGCAATGGGCGTATCAACCCTTCGGGTGAACGATCGCAACATTTCGAGGGACATCGGTTTTCCGCCCGGTTATATGGAATATTCAGCGACCGGCCGACGCCGCGCGACCTCGGCGCAAGAACCGGCGGCCGGTGAATTCGACAGACAGTAAAGGAGCAGGCGGTATCATGGAATCAGTCAAGGAATGCAAGATGGTCACGATCGAATACCGGATCCGCACGATCACACCGGCCGGGGAAACCACCGAAACCGATCCGCAGACGTGCAGCTTCGTGTACGGCGTGGACGCTCAATACCCGGCGGTGGAGGCGGCCATCGTCGACAAAAAGCCGGGCGACCGCGTGAAGGCGTGCGTTCCGCCCGAGCAGGTGTTCGGCGTCTACGACGAGAGCCTGGTGCGGGAGCTTCCCAGGGAAGACTACAAGGAAGAGCGCCTCAAGCCGGGCAGGATGTACCGGCAGATCCGCAAGAAATGCCTGGTCCAGTTCATGGTGAAGGAACTGCGCGACGACGTCGTCGTGGCGGATTTCAACGACCCGAGGGCCGGCACGTGCGCCGAATTCGACATCCTGATCAAGGACGTGCGCGAAGCGAAGAAGAACGAAATGGCCCCTTCCTGCGCCAAGCCGTAGCAAAAAGCCGGGGTCAAACCTACACTTTTCACATATTTCCATGAGCCGGGGTCTGACAACGGACGATAAAGATGCGCCGGCCGGGGGTATTCCGACACGAATCGTCATTCCCGGGAGGCGAGGCGTGAATGTCGGCCGTACGCCTTTCCATGGACTGTCCGGCCCGGGAACTCCCTTTCAGGGACGAGGCATTGCCCGGCGGCAGTCTTTGGATGGAGGCAAGTCGAACGGATCGCGTGTCGAATCGATGGCGGTGTGGAATCGATGGCGGTTGACAAGCTCCGCGTTCCTGTGTTACGCAAACCATGCCGCGCAGGCAGTATTCCAAAGCGTCCCGCGAAGAGGGCGACTAGCTCAGTGGATAGAGCGTTGGTCTCCGGAACCAAAGGTCTCGGGTTCGATCCCCGAGTCGCCCTCCAAATAAAAATCAGGCATCCAGAAGTTATTCAATATATAATATCCCCGGTTATTGTGCCCCTTCCCCAACAGCATCCCCAACATTCTCACTGAAAAATGGGCATGAAATCATGGTCTCCGAACAAGGTGCCTGACTCGCTCGTCATCCCGTATTCTCCCGACACTCTTGAGCCATCCCCCACACCCAAGCCGAGAATCGGCTTTTCATGTGCGACCGTGGCTGCAATCGACCGGGTGCGCGTGCTTCAGAGTCCGGGGCACCTGTTTTGCCGTCCGAAAGCGCATCCAAGACGAGAGTGGCTTGACTATGGTTCGAATAGAATGGCCAAGTGGGCACATAGCTCCCCACCTCGTTTCTCCACTGAGACCAGCGCCTTCGTTGTCCTCCGGCAAACAATTCCAATTCATGGTCCCGGACTACAAGCTTCAATGAGTCCATACAGTTCATCGGGCCTTCTCGAGTGCTCTTGCTTCCGAGATTTGATAATGTTGACTTGCCGTCGCCCAGGAGCAAGCGTTCTCAGGCGCCCATGTATTCCGAAAAGAAACAACTTCGTTTGATCCTCCCGCCTGAAGATTATCAGCTACTGGGGCTGAAGAACCCCCCGTTCTTGTTCTCAGTTCAACCGATGAAACGCCCCCCGTTTCCCTTGCGTTCAGCTCCCCATTGTGTCAATAATCTCCCGCATCAATGAAATGGTTCTGTAACGGCTTCACTCATACAGCCGAATGCCGTGCGCAACGGTGGCCCTCAAGAGTAAGGTTCGACATGGACAATCGATTCTTCGAGAAGCCGATTCTCAACTCTCCGTACGAATACCCTTCGCGGCACTGGGAACTTGACGAGCAAGGTCAACCGACACAACGAATCATTGAAGCGCGCCGCCCGGCGAAATTCATCACGCCGATACCCAAGCCCAGGAAGCGCAAAGACGGTCCTGCACAACAGCTCAGGATGGTCTATGACGAGGGAAAGGGTCTCTCCACTCAAGACCAACAGTATGACCCCACTTCGATCATCAGGCGGCTTCGCCCTCTTGTAGACCGGTGGCGAAGCTGGCCCAACCCGAACGACTGGCAGGTCACCCCCGAAACCGCCCGCCTTCTTCAACACTGGCGGCATCACCGGTTCAACGACATCCGTCCGTTCTTTTGCCAGGTGGAGGCTGTGGAGACTGTCATCTGGCTCACCGAGGTCGCCCCTAAACGGGGTAAGGAAGGGAAATTTTTCCTTGAACACCTTGCCAACTCAAACCATGACGCTAACCCGGAACTCCTGCGCCTGGCACTGAAACTGGCCACCGGAGCGGGCAAAACCACCGTCATGGCCATGCTCATCGCCTGGCAGACCATCAACGCGGTCCGCCGGCCCACCAGCAAGAACTTTACTCGCGGCTTTCTGGTCGTCACTCCGGGCCTGACCATCCGGGACCGGCTACGCGTGCTCCAGCCCAACGATCCGGACAGCTACTACGCAAGCCGCGAGTTGGTGCCCAATGACATGCTCGCCGACCTCGAACGGGCAAAGATCATCATCACGAACTATCACGCCTTCAAACTGCGCGAACGCACGGAGCTTTCAAAAGGCGGCCGGTCCCTTCTCCAGGGACGGGGGGAGCCGCTGGACACCCTGGAAACCGAAGGGCAGATGCTGCAGCGCGTGATGCCCGGCCTCATGGGCACCAAGCACATCATGGTATTGAACGACGAAGCGCATCACTGCTACCGGGAAAAGCCCGGCGAAGACGATGAAGGCGAACTCAAGGGCGACGACAAGTCCGAAGCGGAAAGGAACAACGAAGCCGCGCGCCTTTGGATAACCGGCCTGGAAATCGTCAACCGCAAGCTCGGTGCGACGCGCATCATCGACCTTTCGGCGACGCCGTTCTTCCTTCGCGGTTCCGGTTACGCCGAGGGGACACTGTTCCCATGGACGATGAGCGATTTTTCCCTCATGGACGCCATCGAATGCGGGATCGTCAAACTGCCGCGCGTGCCGGTCGCGGACAACATTCCCGGCGGAGACATGCCCAAATTCCGCAACCTCTGGGAGCATATCGGAAAGCGGATGCCCAGGAAAGGCCGAGGCAAGTCCAAGGCCCTCGACCCGCTCAGCTTGCCGGTAGAGCTCCAAACGGCCCTGGAGGCCCTCTACGGGCACTACGAAAAGACCTATGCCCTGTGGAAGAAGGAGGGTATTCACGTTCCGCCCTGCTTCATCGTGATCTGCAACAACACCTCCACGTCCAAGCTGGTTTACGACTATATTTCGGGATTCCACCGGGTGAACGAGGACCAGACGACAACGCTGGAGAACGGACGATTTGAGCTGTTCCGGAATTTTGGCGAACAAGGCGATCAGTTCGCCCGGCCGCACACGCTGCTGATCGACAGCGAACAACTCGAATCCGGCGATGCGTTGGACAAGAATTTCCGCACCATGGCTTCCGACGCAATCGACCGTTTCCGCCGGGAAATCATCGAGCGCACCGGTGACCGCCGACAGGCCGAGAACATCACCGACCAGGAGTTGCTTCGGGAAGTCATGAACACCGTCGGCAAGGAAGGCCGGCTCGGGGACTCGCTCCGTTGCGTCGTATCGGTTTCCATGCTGACGGAAGGCTGGGACGCCAACACGGTCACGCACGTTCTGGGAGTACGCGCGTTCGGAACGCAGCTCCTGTGCGAGCAGGTCATCGGCCGGGCGTTGCGTCGGCAGTCATACGACCTCAATGAAGAAGGCCTTTTCAACGTCGAATATGCCGATGTTCTGGGAATTCCTTTCGACTTCACTGCAAAGCCGGTCGTCGCGCCCCCCCAGCCACCCCGCGAAACTATTCAGGTCAAGGCCGTCCGCCCCGACCGCGACCATCTCGAAATCCGGTTCCCGCGCGTCGCGGGCTACCGGGTCGAGCTGCCGGAAGAGCGGCTCACCGCCGAATTCAACGAAGACTCCATGCTGGTGCTCACCCCGGACCTCGTCGGACCGTCGATCACAAAGAATCAGGGGATCATCGGCGAGGATGTCGACCTCAACCTCAAGCACCTCGAAGACATGCGGCGCTCGACATTGCTGTTTCACGTTGCCAAACGGTTGCTCTACACCAAGTGGCGCGATCCGGGCGAAGAACCAAAGCTCCACCTGTTCGGACAGCTCAAGCGGATCACCAGGCAGTGGCTGGACGGTTTCCTGGTCTGCAAGGGCGACACCTACCCCGCCCTGCTCATCTACCAGGAGTTGGCCGACATGGCCTGCGAGCGCATCACCGCGGGGATCACCCGGTCTCTGATCGGCGAAAGGCCCGTCAAAGCCGTGCTCGATCCATACAACCCCACCGGCTCCACCATGCACGTGAATTTCAACACTTCCAAGAAGGACCGCTGGGAGACCGACGCCCGTCGATGTCATGTCAACTGGGTCATTCTCGACAGCGACTGGGAGGCCGAGTTCTGCCGCGTGGCCGAATCCCATCCACGGGTCAAGGCCTACGTCAAGAACCATAACCTCGGACTGGAGGTCCCGTATCGTTATGGTTCGGAGACCCGCACCTATCTGCCGGATTTCATCGTTTTGGTCGACGACGGTCACGAGGACGCCTTGCACCTGGTCGTCGAAATCAAGGGATACCGGCGGGAGGATGCCAAGGACAAGAAGACAACCATGGAAACCTATTGGGTGCCCGGGGTGAACAACAACGGCCAGTATGGCCGCTGGGCATTCGCCGAGTTCACTGAAGTCTGGGGTATGGAGGCCGATTTCAAAGCGAAGGTCGAAGCCGAGTTCCACAAGATGGTGGAATCCGTCACGGTTTCCACGAAAGAGTAAACATCGTGACGTCCAGCCGACCCGGAGTGTCTAGAGGCAGTTTTCTGAAGGAGCTCGAAGGGATTCGTCCAGCTTGAAGGCCTCCGGGGCCAAGGGGCCGTAAAGGGGCCAAACGCGCCATCCGTTGATCAGGAGCGGCGCAAGGCAAACGAACCCGAGGGTCAATGCGACAACACGGGATGGGAGAGCATGGCGAAAGAACCAATCAGGAAATCCGTTGAGACCATCACGCACGACCATGCGTCGCGCAGGAACATCCCTACGGCCGAGTATCAGTCGGTGATGTTCAAGGAAGAGCAGACACCGATTCGCGTCGCCTACGAGCGCCGCAACCGGGACCTCGACCCTCAGCTCGTCTGGCGAGGCAAGGACGACCGGGACTGGTCGGATTTGGTGGTCCAGGCCCCGCCGCTGTACATTCAGGAGAAGCTCCATCCCAAAGTACTGATCGACGACCTGGTCCGTCAGACAGAGAAACAGATAGTGCCCGGCCAACCGCGCCAGATCAACCTGTTTGCCGACTTCAACGGCCTGCCGAGCGAGAGCGCCCGGACCGAATTCTACCGGCACGAAGCCAATTGGTCCAATCGGATGATCCTTGGCGACAGCCTCCAGGTGATGGCTTCCCTGGTCGAGCGCGAAGGTCTGCGCGGAAAGGTGCAGTGCATCTACATCGACCCGCCGTACGGCATCAAGTTCAACTCCAATTTCCAGTGGTCGACGACCAGCCGCGACGTGAAGGACGGCAACACGGAACACATCACCCGCGAACCCGAGCAGGTGAGGGCCTTTCGGGATACGTGGCGGGATGGGATTCACTCTTATCTGACCTATCTGAGGGATAGGTTGACGGTGGCGAGGGATTTGCTCGCGGACACGGGTTCGATTTTCGTGCAAATCGGCGACGAGAATGTTCATCGCATCCGAGCGCTGATGGATGAGGTGTTTGGAGAAGAGAATTTTTGCAGTTTAATCGGGTACAAAAAAACGACAGGCGCGGGAAGCCCGGCAATCGGGACTGACGTCCTTGCTTCCGTCAAAGATTATATCGTTTGGTTTGCAAGAAAAAAGAGAGACGTCAAATACCGTCAACTGTACTTTGAGAAGGAAACTGGGGGTATTGGTGCCGCGTCCTACAACAGAGTTCAGAGTCCGGATGGTGCGGATGTAAAAGCACTGCGGTCAAAGGAGAATTACGAACGTGACTACAAAGGGAACGGTTGGCATCTGGTTGCATCGGATAACCTGACTTCTCAGACGGGCGTCGAAAGCACACAAAGGGGCGTACCATTTCAAGGGAGAGAATTCAAGCCTGCCAAGGGTGGATGGAAGACAAACATGCAGGGGCTTGAACGCCTCAAGCGTGGATCACGACTCACTATCGGGGGGATCGCTCTCCGTTATGTTCGGCGCCTTTCGGACTTCGCAGTGGCACCGATCAACAACGACTGGGGTGACACTAGTACAGGAAGTTTCACGGAAGAAAAGATTTATGCTGTCCAAAGTGGCATCAAGGCTGTTCAGCGCTGTCTATTGATGTCCACCGATCCCGGCGACCTTGTCCTCGACCCGACCTGCGGCTCGGGGACAACCGCTTATGTGGCCGAACAATGGGGCCGACGATGGATCACCATTGATACCTCCCGTGTGGCTCTTGCGCTGGCTCGCGCCCGCATCATGGGGGCACGCTATTCCTATTACCTGCTGGCCGATAGTAAAGACGGACAACTCAAAGAAGCCGAGGTCACACAATCGGCTCCTTCCGAAACACCAACTCATGGGAATATCCGGCAGGGATTCGTCTACGAGCGCGTGCCGCACATCACTCTCAAATCCATTGCCAACAACACTGAAATCGACGTGGTCTGGGAGAAGTTCCAGGAGACGATGGAACCACTCCGCGACAAGCTCAACAAGATCCTTGGCAAGAAATGGGAGGAATGGGAAATTCCGCGAGATGCTGACGACAAATGGACGGAGGAAGCAGGAAAGCTCCATGCGGAATGGTGGAGGCAGCGCATCGCCCGACAGAAGGAAATCGACGCGTCCATCGCAGCCAATGCCGACTTCGAATATCTTTACGACAAGCCGTACGAAGACAAAAAGAAGGTTCGCGTCTCGGGCCCGTTCACGGTTGAAAGTCTTTCCCCCCATCGGGTGCTGACCGTCGACGCAGACGACGAACTGATCGACGGCGCCCGAAAATCGCAGAACGGCGGCGTCGAGGAAAACGATTTCACGCGCATGATCCTCGAAAACCTCAAGGCCGCCGGAGTGCAGCAGGCCCACAAGGAAGACAAGATCGACTTCACGTCCATCACGCCCTGGCCGGGTCACTTCGTCTGCGCCGAAGGGCGGTACGTCGAAGGCGACGAAGCGTCCGGAACGGAAAAGCGGGCCGCGATATTCATCGGCCCGGAGTTCGGCACCGTCTCCCGTCCGGACCTTGTGGCCGCCGCCCGCGAGGCGGGCGACGCCGACTTCGATGCGCTCATCACGTGCGCCTTCAACTACGATGCCCATTCGGCGGATTTCGACAAACTCGGCCGCATCCCGGTGCTCAAGGCGAGGATGAACGCCGACCTGCACATGGCCGACGATCTCAAGAACACCGGCAAGGGCAACCTGTTCGTCATCTTCGGCGAGCCGGACATCGACATTCTCGACGCGGAAAACGGACAAATTCGCGTGAAGATCAACGGAGTGGACGTGTTCCATCCCAACACCGGCGAAGTCCGCAGCGACGGCGCCGAGGGCATCGCCTGCTGGTTCATCGACACCGATTACAACGAGGAGAGCTTCTTCGTCCGCCACGCCTATTTCCTTAGAGCGAACGATCCGTACAAGTCGCTCAAGACGACCCTCAGGGCCGAAATCAATGAAGAGGCCTGGGAGTCGCTCCGCAGCGACACCTCGCGCCCGTTCGACAAACCCAAGTCCGGCCGCATCGCAGTGAAAGTAATCAACCATCTCGGCGACGAGGTGATGAAGGTATTTCGGGTATGATAGAATTCATCCAACAAAGGAGGCTCGGCCATGGCAAGTGCTGAACAGTTGAAGGCCCTGCTCAAGTCACACCTGGAGGGTGATGATCAGCGCTTCTTCTCGGTGGTCATGCAGGTCGCCGCCCATGAGGCAAAACTGGGCCATGGCAAGCTGGCCGAAGAGCTGCGGACGCTTGTCGATGAGGCCAAGCACCGTCGAAGCGTAGTGCCGCCTGTGCCCATCAGCCGGCCAAAGGGAGAGTTGGTTGGGCTGCTGACGGTTTCGTACCCCAAGGCAAGGCTGGGGGACATGGTCCTCGACCCAATTTTGGAGCAGGAGCTACAGCGGGTTATTCGAGAACAGCGTCACGCCGGCCAAATACTGGCGCATGGGCTTTCGCCGCGTCGCAAACTCCTTTTGGTGGGGGCTCCGGGCACCGGCAAGACCCTCACTGCCTCGGTTCTCGCCGGCGAGTTGGGTGTCCCGCTGCTCCTGGTCCGCCTGGACGGGTTGATCACCAAGTTTATGGGGGAGACGGCAGCCAAACTGCGGCAGGTCTTCGATGCCACCAGCCAAACTCGCGGCGTCTACTTTTTTGACGAGTTTGACGCAATCGGCTCCCATCGGGGATTGTCCAATGATGTCGGCGAAATCCGACGGGTGCTCAATAGCTTCCTGCAAATGATCGAGCAAGATTACTCCCACAGCCTCATCGTTGCGGCGACAAATCATCCGGAAATCCTGGACCACGCTCTATTCCGTCGTTTTGACGATGTGCTGCACTACGAACTGCCTGATGTAATGCAGATCGCAGCGCTGCTCAAGACGCGGTTGGCGGGTTTTGCCGCAAAAGGTATTTCCTGGAAAAGATTGGCGAAGACCGCGACGGGCCTGAGCTATGCAGAAGTCACTCGGGCTGCAGAAGAAGCGCTCAAGGAGGCGTTGATCCTTAAGCGGGAATTCGTCACTGAGCCCGACATCCGCCTCATGTTGTCAGAACGCCAGGTCGTTGCGGGCAGGCTCAAAAAAAGCTCATAGCAGGGAAGGCACCTTCTTGGCATGATGGAACGCAACGAGAGAAAGAAACGGCACTTCATCCTGGGAAGCATTGCCGAACCCGAGCGGTTCAGCCGACCGCAGCGGATAATTGAACAGGGGAAGGTTCCTGAGCGTGACCGTCAACGACACGGTGCGGCGCTGCTTGGTCAGGTCGAAGCACTGAAGCCGGAGATGCTGGCCGCTCGGGAGGCTCAGGAAGAGGTCGGACTCGATGGCGGATTCGGATTGCAGGTGGAGTTCGAAAGCTTTCCGGACATCGATCTGGCTTTTGAAAGTTTGGCGCGGGAACGTTCCGGAATCGAATTGCAGAACGTTCGCCATCAGGATCAGCGCACGTACGCGACCGTCTTTGTCCCGGATGGGAAGCTGGAACATTTTGAAGGTCTGATTCGGGACTATCTTGAAGAAAAGCGCGATAAAGCGGGGCGCGCTCGGGACCATAAAACCCTGATCAATGCGATTCAGCAAATTCGTGCCGCAAGCCTGCGTGCCCTCTGGACGGATGACTTGCAGGTCTTCCCGGCCACGGATGACGAAACCTTCTGGTGGGAGGTCTGGCTACCGGTTTGCGGTGATCGCGCCGGCACCGTAGCCAATTTCCGTAGCCTGGCCGAAGCACAGGATCTGCAAGTGGCTCCTGGCGAACTGGAGTTCCCGGAACGGACGGTGTTATTGGCACATGCCTCCGCCAGCCAGATGCGACGTTCCATGATGACAATCAACAGCATTGCCGAACTCAGGAGGGCCAAGGAGACGGCTGAGTTCTTCCATGCCCTGCCGCCGCAAGAGCAGCCGGAATGGTTAGAGGAGTTGCTTGGCCGTACCCGGTTTACCCGACCGGACGAAGCTGTTCCCCATGTGTGTTTGCTTGACACCGGCGTCAACAATGGACACCCTTTGATCGCACCGGCGCTTGCCGATCGGGATTTACACACTGTGGAACCCGCGTGGGGAACGGACGACACATACGGGCACGGCACGGCCATGGCAGGACTCGCCCTGGCCGGAAATCTTGCGGAGTCCCTTGATTCGGGTGCCCCTATCGAGATCGGTCATCGCCTGGAATCGGTCAAGTTGCTGCCGCTGGATGGGGCTAATGCGGGAGATGCCCGACACCACGGTTACTTGACGACGGAGGCGGTTGCCCGGCCAGAGATCACGTCGCCGCACCGCCGCCGGGTGTTTAGCATGGCAGTAACTGCTAAAGACTACCGCGATCACGGCCGTCCTTCGGCGTGGTCAGCCGCAATCGATCGTTTGGCGGCCGATGCGGAGGAATACGGGGGAACCCCGAGGCTGCTGATAGTATCCGCCGGGAACATCGATGACCCGAACGCCTGGGTCGAGTACCCCTACAGCAACGAGACCGATGGCATTCATGATCCCGGTCAGGCCTGGAACGCCTTGACTGTCGGTGCCTGCACCGATCTTATCCATATAACCGAACCGGACGCCGGCGACTATCAGTCTATTGCACCGGTTGGCGGACTGAGTCCCTTCAGTACAACGTCTCTCACCTGGCAGCCACGTTGGCCTCTGAAGCCGGATGTGGTGTTCGAGGGCGGCAATGCGGCCAAAGATGCTTTTGGCGCCGTTTGGTTGCCCAGTCTGAGCCTCCTTACCTCATACCATGTGCCGAGCCGGCGATTGTTCACCACAACGAACGCCACCAGTGCGGCAACGGCGCTTGCCGGCGGAATGGCGGCGCGATTGATGTCGGTCTATCCGGAGCTTTGGCCGGAATCTATACGTGCCTTAATGGTCCATTCCGCAGAATGGACGGATACAATGCGGTCCATGTTTCTGCCGGCACGCGAAAAGCCATCAAAGAAAGATTTCGAAAATCTGGTCCGTCACTGTGGTTTCGGTGTACCGGATCTGGATCGTGCCCTGTGGAGTCTTTCGAATTCCCTCACCATGGTGGTGGAGGAACACCTGTATCCATTCAAGCGTGAAGCCCATAAGCAGCCAGCCCTGAAGGATATGCACCTACACCGACTGCCCTGGCCGCTGGTTGAACTCGAAGAACTGGGTGAAGCACGGGTGGAAATGCGCGTAACGCTGTCCTATTTCATAGAACCCAACCCGTCGGAGAGAGGTTTCCGTTCACGCTACCGGTATGAATCTCACGGACTGCGCTTCGATGTAAAGCGCCCATCGGAGTCGGAGGACGATTTCCGAGCGCGGATCAATGCTGCCGCACGCAACGAAGAGGAGGGTACGCGTAGCAGGGGTGACGATCCTGGGTGGGTGATAGGTATACAAAATCGGCACAAGGGATCACTGCACTCAGACATCTGGCAAGGCAGCGCCGCCGATCTCGCCAGTCGAGGAATCCTGGCAGTCTATCCGGCGGTGGGATGGTGGAAGACCCACACACGAATGGAACGATATGACACGGCAGCGCGCTATTCTCTGGTCGTGTCCATTCGCGCGCCGGAAATCGAGGTAGACCTCTATAACGCCGTTGCCAATCTGATCACCACGCCCGTGGCGGTGGAACACTGATATGGAATTCCGCATTGCCGACACATTCACCGACAGCCTCAGCAGGCTTACGGGGCACGAACAGAAGGCGGTGAAGACCACGGCCTTCGACCTGCAAATGAACCTTGGCAAACCTGGAATGCATTTCCACAAGCTGGACAAGGCGCGAGACCCCAACTTCTGGTCGGTGCGGGTCAGCGGCGACATTCGAATCATTGTGCACAAGACGGACGCGAGCCTGCTCCTGTGTTACGTCGACCACCATGACACCGCCTACGATTGGGCCGAGCGGCGCAAGTTGGAAACGCATCCCAAGACCGGCGCCGCACAATTGGTTGAGGTCCGAGAGACGGTCAGGGAGATCACGGTTTCCAAATACGTCGAAGTGGGGGAGAGGGATCATGCCAAGCCACCCCTGTTTGCCGACGTCCCCGAAGAAGATCTATTGAGTTACGGTGTGCCCATCGAGTGGTTGGATGATGTGCGCAAAGCCAATGAGGATACCGTGTTGGAGCTGGCCGACCATCTTCCGAGCGAAGCGGCCGAGGCGCTGCTGGATCTGGCCACCGGGGTGCATCCGCAGATCACACAACCTACAGCACACGGCAAGGATCCGTTCGACCACCCCGATGCACAGCGCCGGTTCCGCGTGATGCATGACGTTGAAGCGCTGGAACGCGCCCTAGACTATGCCTGGGAGAAGTGGACGGTTTTTCTCCATCCCGCGCAACGTCAGCTGGTGGAGAGACAATTCAGCGGCCCTGCCCGGGTCTCGGGCTCCGCAGGTACGGGAAAGACCATCGTTGCGCTCCACCGGGCCGTTCATCTTGCCCGTATCCACCCCGATGCGCGGGTGCTGCTCACGACGTTTTCCGAGACCCTGGCGAATGCACTGCGCACTAAGCTCAGACGATTGATCAGCAATGAACCGCGGATTGGCGAACGCCTGGAAGTGCACGCCATGGGCGCGATAGGCAGGCGGCTTTATGAATTGAACTTCGGCCGTCCCCGGATCGCTTCCCGGGAAGCGATCCGGCAGGCTCTCGACGAGGCTGCCGGGGCGGTCGACGGCCACAGGTTCAGCCGCCATTTCCTGATGATGGAATGGGCGCAGGTTGTGGATGCCTGGCAACTGAAAACTTGGGAAGCCTATCGCGACGTCAGGCGGCTGGGTCGAAAGACACGCCTTCAAGAGAAGCAACGTGCAGTGCTCTGGTCCATTTTCGACCACGTCTGGTCCAGCTTGGAGAATCGGGGCATGGTGACCGAGTCTTATCTTTTCAGTCGCCTGGCCTCGCAGCTCGCCGAGACCGGACGGCCGCCGTTCGATTATGTGGTCGTGGATGAGGCACAAGATGTCGGAATATCTCAGCTCCGATTTCTCGCTGCTCTCACCGCCACGCACCCGCATCACCTGTTCTTCGCAGGCGACCTCGGCCAACGGATTTTTCAGCAGCCATTCTCCTGGAAGGCTCTCGGCGTCGACATTCGTGGTCGATCCCACACGCTTCGAATCAATTACCGGACTTCACACCAGATCAGAATGCAGGCTGACCGCCTGCTTGCCCCGGAATTATCCGATGTTGACGGAAATTCCGAAGAGCGACGCGGTACAATCTCGATTTTCAATGGGCCAAAACCCAAGCTCATGATTCTCGACACACCGGATGAGGAAATCGAGGCTGTCGGAAGGTGGCTCTCCGGACTTATGGACCAAGGATTGCGGCCTCACGAAGTGGGAGTTTTCTTTCGTTCCGCTGCCGAACTGGATCGAGCCCGCGCGGCAGCCAAAGCCGCAGGACTTCCGGTCAGGGTACTGGACGATAGCGTGGACTCGAGCAGTGGTTACGTCTCCATCAGCACCATGCATCTTGCCAAAGGCCTGGAGTTTCGGGCAGTCGCCGTGATGGCCTGTGACGACGAGGTCATTCCTCTGCAGGAACGGATCGAAGCGGTTTCGGACGACTCCGACCTGGACGAGGTATACAACACCGAACGCCACCTGCTCTATGTCGCCTGTACCCGTGCAAGGGACCATCTGCTTGTAACCGGTGTCGACCCTGCTTCGGAGTTCCTCGATGATCTGCGGATGTGATGTGGGCAAAATGCGATCTCCGAAGCGTGGACAAGCTTATAGCAATAATGGTGGCCCTTATCCGGGACGGTCCCTGAGGAAGGTAGCCTGCCCCCCTCGGGCGGGCGGAGAGGGGACGCCTCTCCGCCGGGGCGAATGTCGGGGGATCGTGCGGGAAAGCTTGTGGGCAGGGGCCTTGTTCTCCGCGGCCCCTCCCCGTCGAAGTGAATTTCACGTCATCATGCGGCCTTGTCCGTCCGCGCGGCTTTGTCCGCTTCAAAAAGCCTCCCGTATTCCTCGATCAGGTTCTTCAATTCCAGGATCGCCTGCTTTTCCTCGCCGGTCAGAAGCAGCGTCTCGGCCTGTTTGGGATCCTGCTCATAATGCATGCAATACAGCCTGAAAACCCTCAATGCGCGATCGATATCCATGGTCCCATCCTCCTTTCCCGATGAGTGATCCCTGCAACCCACGGATTCTCATTGCCTGTTGATCACGACCTGCTTCGGCTTCGCGACCGCCCGGGCCTTCCTGGGAATGGTGATCGTCAGGATACCGTGTTTGTAGGCGGCGTTGATGCCCTCCTGCTCCGCATCTTCGGGCAGGGACAGTACCCTCTGGAAGGAGCCGTAGGAGCGCTCCATCCGGTAGTAATTCTTATCCTTTTCTTCCTTCTCCTGCCTTTTCTCACCCTTGATGATCAGGGTATCCTCCTGCAGCTCCAGCTGAACGTCCTTTTCGTCCACCCCCGGCAGCTCGACGGTGATCGTGTACTCCTTGTCGCCGGCGGCAATATCCAGCATGGGCTTCAGCCACTCGGTGCCCGACATCGGAGCGATTTCCCTGCCCACCCCCATCGACGGAAAACCGAACCCTCGGAAGAAATGGTCGAACATCCGGTCGATTTCCTGGTGAAACCGCGCGACGGGGTTGTCGTGGCGCGGCTGGTCGTAGCGCTGCACGGGAAGGTTTGCGGACTGCTGCTCCTCTTCCTTTTTGAACCAGTTCCAGGGTGCCAGCTTTTTGAAATCCATGGCATATTCCTCCTTTCCAAGACCGGCATCGGGCGGTTTGAGCACCCGCGCGGCACGCTCGACGCATTCTGTAGGGCAAGGCGCACCGCTCTGCTCGGGTCGATGACTCCCTCACCCACGAGATCCCCGCAGGAATCGGTCCAGGCGTTGAAACCGAAAATGCGATTGTCCCTGAAAACGCCTTCCCCGACCGCGACCATTCTGCCCTGCTGGGGTTTCTCCTTGGCCATGTCCGGGATGATGATCCCTCCGGCGGTTTTCTCCTCCTCCGCCCATGCGCCTGACAACAATCCGATCATGCAGGGGCTTGAGCTTTATACCATCGCTCCTTGAAGTTTCGAATCAAGATTCATGCCGCCATGCATGAACACGGCACGGGTAAAAACCCTTCCAACGAGAACTTTAGCACTCGACAATAGTGAGTGCTGACAAAATATTTGTTAATCCGGTCTTCCCGATTGTCAATGGGCGTTCGAAAAATTTTACGGCATGTCGCACAGAGTCAATTTGCAGAGTGATTTCCAATAGACGGGTCTTCCAGAGCGATTTGTGCGCGCAAAACCGATCCGCATGTTAAACTGGAATCAAAGAAGACGACTTGCGAAGAACTGTTGCAGAGACGAAGACGCGCAATCCCGGGCCACGCACCGAAAAATCAAAAAAACCGGGCCTTGCCGACCCGGAGGCAAAGTGCCGACCGTTGAGGCCGTTCCTGCCTCGTCCTCGGTGAAGCCGATCATGCGGGCGATCGTTCCGGCCCGCATCCGGGGAACCGGCTCGAAAGGGGAAAACAACAGGACGCCGGAGTGTGCGCCATGAAGCATTCTTACCCGAAAGACCTGGCGTCGATCGTCAGCCGGCAGTGGAATGCTCCTCCTGCCGCCATGGACGGTGAAAGGCCGCCGAGCGGCACGGTCTGCGATCCCTTGCCCGAACCGTCCGTGCTCGAGGTGCTCCTGTCCACCTGCTACCAGGCGAGCTTGATGGTGGAGGAAGGGAGGCCCGTCACATTCCGTCTTCTCTTCAAAGACCCGGATCGCCTCGATGCGCGGCAGGGCCCTCCCGAAGGGCTGCACCGCGTTGCATTCGGCGAGCCGCGCCCCTTCAATGAAGATGAATTGAGGCGGCTTTCACCCGCCGCCGATTTCCATCGCTCGCTGATCGGAGTGAACCTGCATCCCATGGAGGGGCTTCGGGTTTGGGGGATCGTCAATTCGGGGCCGCGGTGGATGCAGGCGGTCTATGGAGGAAGGAAGACCACCGGGTTTCTGCCGCCCGCGCCGGTCATTCGGGTAACGGGGCCGGGCCGCCTCGCCGTCTGTAGAGGGGGGGAGATGGTCGCCGCCCTGAATTCAGGGCTGATCTCCCTGCCGAAGGGAGACATCCTGGGCTCACACTGGCTGCCGGCAAGCTTCACGCCTTCGGGAAACACACTGATCAGGCTGCACCGGGAGGCCCGCGAGCGCGCTGCAAACTCCTGGGCGGCCCTGGATGAATCTTTCATCAGGATCCTCACCCAGCAGGTCTACCGGCGCATCGTGAGCATAGTGCGCAGCTTTCGCCATGGCGGAACGATCATCCTCGTCCCGCAGGAGCGGGCGGCGGAGCTCACTTCGGATAACCGCTGCATCGACATCAAGTACAAATTTGCCGAGGAGGAACCGCGTTACCGCATCGGAACGCTTTATCTGCAGATCATGAACACCCTGGCGGAGGAATGCGGAAAACAGGGGTTCATGCATCGCCCGGTGGGATGGAACGAATACGTGGCGAGCACCAGTGTTGCCATCGAACGACTGGATGAGGCGATTTTCGAGGCGGCCCACCTCGTCGCCGATCTCACGAGAATAGACGGCGCGGTGGTCATGACCAAGAGCCTCGAGTTGCTGGGTTTCGGCGGGGAAATCCTCAGCAGGTCGAGCAGGGTGGAAACCGTTGCACAGGCCCTGGATGCAGAGGGAGAACAAAGGCGGGTGGAATCGACCCGGGGCGTGGGCACCCGGCACCGGTCCGCCTACCGCCTCTGCCACGAGTTCCGCGATGCGGTTGCCGTCGTGGTTTCTCAGGATGGGATTGTGCGCGTCATCGTGTGGAAGGAGGATATGGTGGTCTACTGGGACCAGGCGACTCTGAGCACGTTCGATTTCTGAAAGCATGCAACCCCGCGGGATATCGGTGAACTCCGGGAACGAGCCCGCCCCCCGCCGTCCCGACGCCGCTCCGGACAGCCCCGGACATCGGGCGTGCCGGCCTTGCCCCGGTTCGATCCAAGTCCGATTCAGTCCCGCAGAAGGATGTCCCTTACGGTGTCGGGGACTTGCGGGTCATGCCGGGTGGTGTTGAACGCGACCAGCAGGTTCGGCCGAACGCCCGTATTCTTGATCGCATGGGAGACCCCCGGGGGAATGATCAGGCGCAGGACTCTGCCGTCCGGAATGACGATATCCGCAATCGATTCGCCTTCGCGGATGCGAACCAGGGCAGGCCCGTAGACCGCGATGGTCTCCACGCCCTCCCTGTGAAAGTGGTTGCCGCGGATTTTTCCCGGCTCGGTCATGACGATGTGGACGTTCCGCTGGTCCTGCAAGCGTTCCGCACTTAGAGGTTCCCATACGCTTCCACGCTCATCCTGCTTGGGAGAAATCCACTCGACGACGCTTTTCATAGGTTTGTTCCCCCTCATCACCACCCTCGCATTCGCCCCATCGAGTCGCGCAATTCCTCGTTCCACCGGCTTTTCCTCATTTCGCTCCCCCGCCCGGCGTTCGGTCGGATCCGCTCCGGAGGTTCCTTCGCGGCTTGGATCGCCCGACAGGCCGTGACCAGGCAGGCGGGAAAACCTCACGCACGAAACCGGCGACCGCTCGGACAATAAGGATTTAGCAAGGGTTGAACGCAGGTGTCAATCGGCATCGAGATGCGGTCGATCCGCCCGCCGGTCATCTTGTTGACATCTCGCGCAAATGCATCAGAATAGAAAAGCAATGCAAAACATGCGGACCATGCGGTCATTGCCGCCGGCGGATTCCATGACATTCTCGTCCTGAAGCCGAATCTCCTGATTTCGAATCGCTCCGAACGCGGATCATTGCCTGCGGAATATCGTGCGACCTCCGGGAAACGGAGTCCTGCATGCCTGCGCGAGCAGGTTCTTTCAAGGGGCCGAGGACCGTTTCCTTTATTCCGGGACGATCCGGGCCGGAGGATTCCAGCCGTTTTCCCGGCTCAGAAAAGGTATCAGCCCTGCGTGCTCAGGCGACGAACTCCCTGCCGACGCTCAGGTGGCCGGTGACGGGATGAACCCGTTGTTCCCGGGGATCGCAAGTTTTTTCATGGGTGAAGGAGAGAGCCTCATGAGCCGAAAATCGACAGGCGCATTCCTCGTGATCCTTTTGCTGTCCATGGCTGCAGGCGGGGCGGTCGGGGCCGCGGACGATCCCTACGGCGCGGCCCGCGCGAAAATGGTCCGGGAGATCGAGGAGGACGCCCGCCGGACCAGCGAGCGTATCGGCAAGACGGCGCTCGATCCCCGAGTCATGGAGATCATGGCCCGAGTTCCCCGGCATGAATTCGTTCCCGCGGCCGAGCGGGCTTACGCCTACGAAAACCGTCCCCTTCCCATCGGCTACGGGCAGACCATCTCGCAGCCTTACATCGTGGCCGTCATGACCGACCTTCTCAAGGTCGGGAGCGAGAGCACGGTGCTCGAGGTCGGAACGGGATCGGGATACCAGGCGGCCATTCTGGCCGAATTCGTGCGGAGCGTCTACTCCATCGAGATCATCGAGGCACTGGCCGAAACCGCCGCGGAGCGGCTCAAGCGGCTGGGGTACGACAACGTGCGGGTCAGGACCGGCGACGGCTACCATGGATGGAAAGAGCACGCCCCCTTTGACGGGATCGTCGTCACGGCCGCCGCCGGTCACATCCCGCCGCCTCTCCTCGATCAGCTCAAACCGGGGGGGAGAATGATCATCCCCGTCGGCGGCCCCTTCTTCGTGCAGCAGTTGATGCTCGTGGAAAAGGACGAGCAGGGGCGGACCCGGACGCGTCAGATCCTTCCCGTGGCTTTCGTCCCTTTGACCGGCGGGCACTGACATGATTGCCGTCGGGCTTGCGGTTTCCTTGATCTCCATGGCCCTCCTCGGCCATGAAATCCTTCTCATGCGCCTCCTCAGCATCGCCCAGTGGCACCACTTCGCAGGTATGATCATCAGCCTCGCCCTCCTGGGACTCGGGGCCGCCGGAACCTTCAACACCCTGTTTCAGAAATGGCTGATCCCGCGGTTTCACCGCGTGTTCTGCCTCAACGCCATCCTGTTCGGCCTGGCGCTCCCGACCACCGTCGGGGCGGCCCGACTCGTTCCCCTCAATCCCCTCGAGATCCTATGGGATCCGCGCCAGTGGCTTTACCTGTTCCAGACTTATCTCATCCTCATTTTGCCCTTCTTTTTCGGAGGCAACTGCCTCTCCCTGGCTCTCGCCCGGTTCAAGGAGAACATCCATCGCGTCTACTTCTTCGATCTCCTGGGAGCCGGTCTGGGCGCTCTCGGAATCGTCCTCCTCCTTTTTGTCCTCCCGCCCTGGGAATGTCCGCCGATTCTTTCGATGGCGGGATTCGCGGCGGCGGGCCTCGTCCTCCTGAACGAGAGGGGGCGGCGATTCCGTATGGCGGGAATCTTCACGATCCTGTGCGGCGCGGTTTTCCCCCTGATCTGGCCGCAGGGCGGGGCATTCCCCAACGTTTCCCCCTACAAGGGCCTGAGCGCGGCCCTGCTGTCTCCGGGCGCCCGGATCGTCGCCGAGCGCACAAGCCCTCTCGGCTGGCTGGCCGTCGTGGAAAGCCCGGTCATCCCTTTCCGCCACGCGCCCGGAATGAGCCTGCACTGCACGGCGGAGCCTCCCGCGCAGCTCGGGATCTTCGTGGACGGAGACTCCATGAGCCCCATCACCCGCTTCGACGGCAACCCCACTTCCCTCGCGTTCCTGGACTGCCTGACCTCCGCGTTGCCGTTTCATCTGCTGAAGAACCCGCGGGTCCTGGTGCTCGGGGCGGGAGGAGGAATGGACGTGCTCACGGCAAGGCTCAACGGGGCCCGGACCGTTGATGCCGTAGAGCTCGACGCCAACGTGATTTCCCTGGTCGGGGATACGTTCGGCGAATACTCGGGCCGGCTCTACGGCGACGAAAAGGTGAGGCTCCATGCCGCCGACGCCAGGAGCTTCCTTTCCAGGACGGATACGACCTTCGACCTGATCCAGGTCTCCCTCCTCGATTCGTTCACGGCTTCGGCCACGGGGGGACACGCCCTGAGCGAATCCTATCTGTATACGGTGGAGGCTCTGACCGATGCCTACCGCCGCCTTGCACCGGGCGGCTGTCTTGCCGTCACGCGCTGGCTCAAGGTGCCGCCCCGGGACAGCCTGAAGCTTTTCGCCACGGCCGTGCAGGCGCTGGAACGGTCGAGCGTCGCAAGCCCGCAGGGGCAAATGGCTCTCATCCGCAGCTGGAGCACGACCACACTTCTTGTCAAGAAAGGGGAACTCTCGGGGAAAGACCTGGAACGGATCAGGGGCTTCTGCGCCGAGCGCGCGTTCGACATCGACTTCCGCCCGGGCCTGGAACCCGGGGAAACCAACCGGTTCAACGTTCTCGATGAACCGTACCTGTCGGAAGGCGCTCAGGCGCTTATCGGAGAGCGGCGCAAGGAATTCATGGAACGGTACAAGTTCGCCATCGAGCCCGCCACGGACGATCGCCCCTATTTCCTCCATTTTTTCAAGTGGAGAACGCTGCCCGAGATCCTTTCAGCGAGGGGCCGGGGAGGGCTGCCGCTCATGGAATGGGGCTACCCCGTGCTGGTGATGACGCTGATCCAGGCCGTGGCGCTGAGTCTTGCCTTGATCCTGGTTCCGCTCTTTTTCCTGGAGCGCGAAAGATCGGCGGGAATGAACGGAGGCCGCATCGCCGTTTACTTCTCGGCGCTCGGGTTCGCGTTCCTGTTCATGGAGATGGCTTTCATTCAGAAGCTCATCCTTTTTCTGGGCCACCCCATCTATGCCGCATCGGTCGTCATCGCCGGTTTCCTGGTCTTTGCCGGCCTGGGTAGCCGCTGCGTGGCGGTGCTGAGCAGGGCCATGACGCCGAATGGGCCCAACGGGAATGTCGTGACCATCCTGGTTGCCGCGGCGGTCGTCGTGATCCTGTCGGTTCTCTACGTGATCTTCATCCCCGGGCTTTTTGGCCGGTTGGCGAGCGCGGGGGACCCGGTTCGGATCGTCGTGTCCCTGGTCCTCATCGCCCTCCTCGCCTTCCCGATGGGAATGCCGTTTCCTCTCGGGCTCAAGATGCTTGGCGAGTCCCAACCGGCCTGCATCCCATGGGCGTGGGCAATCAACGGCTGCACCTCGGTCCTCGCCACGGTGCTGGCTTCCCTCCTGGCCATCCACCTGGGGTTCAACGCCGTCGTGATCTTTGCGGCGGCGCTGTACGGAGTGGCGGCGATGAGCGCCCGGGGGCTTCCACATCGAAACCCCGCCGCGAACGTGCGTGAATGACGTGTCGGAAACCGGGCGTATGGCCCGGCGCGCCGCGCGCGGAGGTTCGATTCCCGGGCGGCCCGTCGAATGAAAGCGTCCCTTTATACCGAGGTGTGTTCAAGATTATACAGCACATGCACAGCGGGAGGCGACGCGGGCGGGGATAAACCCCGCCCCTTGCTACGTTCCGATGCGCCCGTCAGCAGGCCCGCTCCGCCCCCCGCCGTTCCTGGACGTGTTTCTTTACGGTGCGGCGGTCGAGGCCGGTCCTCCGCGCCACTTCCTCATATGTGCCGAAACGGTCGTAGAGCAGGGCGCAATAGGATGCCACGAGCTCATGCGCGGTCAGCACCCCGTCCCTTATCCCGCTGATGAGCTCGGCTTCGGGAGCGGTTGCCGCAACCCCGCGGTCGCCATGATAGCGGCTTGTCAGCAAAATGCCGCGCACCGCCTGTTCCAGCTCGCGCACGTTTCCCGGCCAGGCGTAATGCGCTCCAAGGTTGGCGCCGATCGCCTCCCGCACCATCACGGCCAGTTCCCTCGACGCTTCCCCCACGATACGCCGGATCACGTGGGCCACCATGACGTCGAGCTCGGCCGGATCTTCTCCCAGGCGCTGCCGAAGCGGAGGAACGACGATCATGTCCGAACAGAGGCGGTAAAAGAGATCGTCCCGGAAGAGTCCCCGGCGGCGAAGATCGTCCAGGGGCTTGTTGGTCGCCGCGATGACCCGGCCGTTGAAGCGCAGCTTCTCATGACTTCCCACGGGCGAAAAGGTCCGGTCCTGAAGGACCTGGAGCAGCTTCACCTGGACCGGAATGGAAACGTCCCCGATCTCGTCCAGAAAAATGGAACCGTGCGCACTGCACCGGGCGAATATGCCCTGGTGATGCTCGATGGCCCCGGTGAACGCGCCTTTGCGATGACCGAACAGCTCCGATTCGATGAGCGCTTCCGGGTACTGCGACAGGTTGATGGAAATGAAGTTCTGCGTGAAACTCTCGGTGAAACAACCCTTACCGACATCATACGGGATGAACCCCGAACGGCCGATGGCCGCGGCCGCGGTTCCCTTTCCCGTGCCGGTCTCACCCAGGAGCAGCGTGGAAAAGTCTTCCATCCGATTCCACAGGTATTTCTCATACCAGCGGATGTCGTGCGTGAAGATATCGTCCCACAGGTGCAGACGAAGCTGCTTCATGGAAGGGCTTGCGCCGACCAGGCCGTGGTTGATGAAATAGAAGGCCCGGCGCACCTGGTAGAACATGGCGAAGAAACGATGTGCCTCGGGAACGCTGAACCCGCGGCCGGTCAACGTGGCGAGCGTATCGCGGGCGAACGGCAGGGGGCGCCTCTCGTGCCCCGATGCGATTTCGCGCAGGATGAGCTCGTCCAACCGATCCGAAACACGGTGATAGACATCGAAGAGGAAGGCGTTCTGCACGACATAGCGGTCCTCCCCTCTGTAGAAACGCAGATCCGCACGGTCCGCGCGTTCGAGCTTCCGCACTTCCTCCGCCACGTTCGCGATCACCCGGTCGATCCGCTCTTCGTAAGGCGTGGCCGGTGAACAGTCCGCGATGCGGAGGTCGAGCTCCGTCCTGCGGTCGCTGAACGGGTTGCAGAAGGTCGCCCGCGAAACCAGCTCGAAAAACCGCCGATCCCGGGCTGAGAGTTTGTGTCCCCGATTCATGCAGCCAGTGTATATGAGCCGTGCATTGGATGTCAATCAATCGGCTGACACCCCGTGGCGCGGCCGTGCCCCATCCTGCCCGTCACTTTGGAATGACGTGATATTCCGGCGCATATGGAAACGGCATGCAAACCGCCCTAAGCCGGGGACTCTCGACAAACCGTGAAGATGCGCCGGACCCGGTTATTTTCAAGCAAAATGCGCCGGGACCGGTTGGACATCTTCTGAACGCAGGCACCTTGCGGCCAGGCGCCCGGGGGAAGGCCTATCCCCCCGGTTTCGCAAGACCGGGGACCCCGCGGCATTGCGCGACGGCTACTTTATCGCCGACGAACGTATGAAATAGCTGTCGCCGACCGTGACGTGGTCGAAGGGGGGCTCCATTTTGACCCCCACCCTCTCGGCGGTTCGCATGGTCAGGGCAAAAACCCGGGCCACCTTGAGATCCTTGTCGGAATCCACTTCGACCGCCAACAGAACGGGCAGCCCATACATGGTGGGTTCCCCGACGATGTTTCTCTCCTGGATCGACCACGGACCGGTGACCACCACTGCCAGCGGGCGGCGGGGATCCTTCTCGCGCCTGCCCCAGTCGGCGCTGTTCTTAAACCATTCCAGGGCCGCCTTGCGGAGCCCGTCGGCATCGGCCGGCGCATTGGCGGCTTGACCGGGCCATGTGCGCTTGTCGATTCTTGCGTTGAAGTCCTGCATCGCCTGGGCGATCTGCTGATCGATGACGGCCCGGGCCTGCACGACCGCGGGGTTGTCCGACTGATACCGGGCGGCTGTCGCGATCCACGCTTTGACTCCGGCGAGTTGCTCCGCCATGGAAAAATCGTGAGCCTTAGCCATGCCGTCAAGCTGCGCTCTCGCCTTGTCCACCAGGCTTTCCGCCATTGCAGTCCGCGTCTTCCCGACGTTTTCGATTCCTTTGGCCAACTCGGTGTAGGGGTAACTCGCCCGCTGCTGGCCGGAATAACCGCCGGATTGGGCTTTCGTGTCGATCGCTTCGGCCGTGGAACCGTACTTCCGGGCAAATGCCTCCAACTTTTGCCGGATTCCGGGAAGCTCGTTGCGTTCGAAGCTCTCGATCCGCGTGATCAACTCCTCCACGGGTTTCAGATCGTTGTAGTATATGGCGGCTCCGTTCGCCGCCTGGAAAACCGGGCTCACCCCGTCGAGCTCGGACTTGAGGGCCGCCACGTCGGCATCCACTTCCCCGGCCCTGGCGCTTGCCTCCGCCTTCTGCTTCTCATATCCGCCCCTGGCCTGCGCGGCTTTTCCGCCCGCGGACGTCAATTCCGCCTCCAACCGGTCGAATTCGGGGTGCGAGGCAACGCCCTTCTGGGCGGCCAGCTTCCTGGCCTCATCGAGCAATCCCCTGATCTCGGCAAGCTTTTCCTCCACCCGCTTGACCAGTTGATCCTTGTCGCCGGAATAGCCGGGATCGGCCAGGTCGCCGAGGTTCTTTTCCAGGCTCGCCAGCCGCTGGGTCGCATCCGCAAGCGGCTTGCGCGCCTCATAGGGGACCTTGGCCGAGGAAGCGGCGGTGTCCTTGCTCTTCTCACCGGCCGCCGGCTCCACGGCTTTGCCGGAATCCGCGACTGACGCGGGTTTTTCCGATGAGGACGCCGCGGCGGGAGGGGCCGTTCCCTCGGCGGGCATGGCTTTGGGGGTCGGTTTGTCCGGCAGCACGGTCGGCGTGCTCGACCCGGCCGCCGTCAACGTTCCGCCTCCAAGATCCTTGCCCGTGCGCCGTTCCAGGTCCTTGACCAGCTTCGAATAGCCGTTCTCCGCGGCCTTCACCCCGGGGTTGTCCGCATCCGCGGCTTTCAGCCTAGCGATCAACTGCCCGATGCTTTCAAGGGCAGCGATGGACTGGTCGGATTTCCCGGCGAACATGTCTTTTTCAGCCTGCCGAAGCTCCTTGTTGGCCTGCGTCAGCATCGCCTTGACGTCCGGACTCTGCGCACGGGCGCCTCCGGCAGACAAAAAGCCGAGCAGCATGAAAACCGCAAGACCGAGCACCACGGTTCCTGTTCCGTTTGCCTTCACGGCGGCCTCCTTCTCTTGGAAGAGGTGATGGGATTTCGAACGGGCTATGGGAATTCGATTCCGGAAGGCTTTTCAGTAGCAGATCCAAACATGGGAGTGCAAGAACATATTCGTCCGGGTTTCATGCGGAAACGATGCGCGGACTTTCGCCGACTGCGATGGCCGGGTGGAGTTGGGGGCGAAGAGACCCGCATGCGGGCCGGCGCTACCTTCTTTCCATTTTTCGAAGCCGAATGGCCCCGGGAGTCACCTCGACCAGTTCGTCGTCGCTGATGTATTCCATCGCCTGCTCGAGGGTAAACCGGCGTGGTGGAATGAGATGCAGGGCCTCATCGGAACCTGCCGCGCGGATATTGGTGAGCTTCTTTTCCTTGGTGATGTTGACCCGTATGTCTTCGGAACGGGAATTCTCGCCGACGATCATCCCGGCGTAGACCGGCTCTCCGGGATTGACGAAAATGGTGCCGCGCGGCTGCAGATGGTGAATGGCGTATGTCACCGCCCTGCCGTCGCGGTCGGAGACCAGGACGCCGTTCGGGCGGCCGGCGATTTCCCCGGCATGGGGCATATACCCGACGAGCAGCGCGTTCAGGATGCCCGTGCCGCGGGTTTCGGTGAGGAAGCGGCTGCGGAAGCCGATCAGCCCTCGTGATGCGATTTCGAATTCGAGACGCACGCGGCCGAAACCGTTGTTGATCATCCGGGTCATCTTCCCGCGTCTCGAGCTGAGCATCTCCGTGACGATCCCGACGAATTTCTCCGGGACGTCCACCACGGCCAGTTCCATGGGTTCGGAGAGCCGTCCTTTCACGTCCCGGGTGATGACCTTCGGTTTGGAGAGCGACAGCTCGAAGCCTTCCCGGCGCATGGTTTCCACCAGGACGGCCAGCTGCAGCTCTCCGCGGGCGTTCACCCGGTAGGAATCCCGGTTTTCCGCCTGCTCCACCCGGATGCTGACGTTGTAGAGCAGCTCCTTGTCCAGGCGTTCCTTGATGTGCCGCGAGGTCAGGAATTTGCCGTCCCTGCCCGCAAGCGGAGACGTGTTGACGGAAAACACCATGGAGATGGTCGGCTCCTCTACGGTGATCACCGGAAGGGGACGCGGCTCGGCGAGATCGCCCAGGGTGTCTCCGATGAAAATGTCGTCCACCCCGGCCACCGCTGCGATGTCTCCCGCGGGGACCTCTTCCCGTTCCACCCGGTTGAGCCCCTCATAGGTGTAGACCTGGCTGAGCGAAGCCCCGAGCGGGGGGGAGTCCGGCTTAAGGAGCGCCACTTCCCGATTGCGGCGCAAAACGCCGTTCACCACCTTGCCGACGCCGATCCGTCCCACGTAGTCGCTATGTTGCAGAGTCGTGACGAGGAACTGCAGGGGGGCTTCGGGATCGCAGGTCGGTGCGGGAATGTGCTCCAGGATGGCTTCGAACAGGGGCACGAGGTCCCGACCCCGGCCGTCCGGACCCGTGAGCGCGACACCGGCCCTGGCATTGGTATAGAGCACGGGAAAATCCAGTTGCTCCTCCGTGGCGTCCAGGTCGATGAAGAGGTCGTAGATTTCGTCGAGCACCTCGTTGATGCGGCGATCCGGCCGGTCGATCTTGTTGATCACCACGATGGGCGGCAATCCCCGGGCAAGCGCCTTGCCGAGCACGAAACGCGTCTGCGGGAGCGGGCCTTCCGTGGCATCGACCAGGAGCATGACGCCGTCCACCATGTTGAGCGTGCGTTCCACCTCTCCCCCGAAGTCGGCATGACCGGGAGTATCCACGATGTTGATTTTCGTGCCGCGGTAGGTGATCGCCGTGTTCTTGGCCATTATGGTGATGCCCTTCTCCCGTTCGAGATCCAGGCTGTCCATGACGCGTTCGGCCACCTGTTCGTTTTCCCGGAACACGCCGCTCTGCCACAGCATGGCATCCACGAGCGTGGTCTTGCCGTGATCGACGTGGGCGATAATGGCCAGGTTTCTCAAATCTTTGCGAGTCTGCATATCCATCCTTCTCGAGAGAGGGTGCCGGTCGGGCCGTTCCGTTTCGCGACGAAAAAGCTCGGCCGCCGCAACAAGAGGCTCGACAAAAGCGCGTGATACTCGCCCATTCAGGGAGTGAAAGTCAAGGTGGGAGTGCAAAAAGACCGGGGTAAGGCCGGTTTCAGGGCATCCGTCCGAGAATCTCGATCTCGTTCGACAGCGTCTCGTCGGGCATCTGCTCGAACGGCTTTTCGCAAAAGCCGATCCTGATCCTGTATCTGCCCGGACGCAGTTCGGGCGGCAGGGAAAGAGTGATGAACCGCGATGCCTTGCGGTTGCCGATGCGCAAACAGTCGCCGCTTCCGGACAGGCCGATCGGGGCCGTCGCGACGGTGCGGTGCTCCGGCGAATTGTCCACGATGACCGCCTGGCGCTTCACCCCGAACCCGAAATCGCTCACCGCGGCCAGGAAAAGCCGGACCTTCTCCCCGCTCCCGTAGCGGTCATAATCCGTCGAAAGATACATGCGCCGGTTATAATCGCTTTCCCCCGTCCGAACCTTCGACGTCGCCGCTTCCCAGAACCTCGGCCGCGCCGAATCGAGGTGAATGTTCGCACCTCCGTAATGCCCGACCCCGCAACAGTTCTTCTCCTTGATGATTTGCCACAGCGCTTTGCCGTCGACCCCGGGGATATTGAAATCGAGCGCCATGCCGTCGATGTGCAGGCTGGTGCGCGCGACGTTTCCACCCGCGTTCCGTAGAGATGAATTGTAATCGGGGCTGCGATAGGCCGACACCATTCGGATCGTCTTGCCCGGAGCCGCCAGGTCGGAGAAGTAGTCGAGCATGAAGATCAGCCGCGGCGAGATGTGCTCACCCTTTTCCGCGGTTGGAAATCCAAAGACTTCGTCAACCCTGTCGAACCCTTTCTCATCCAGGGAACCGTCGGGCATGAGAAGCGAGACCGAAGCTTCCCTCCCCGTATGCATGTTCTTTATGTGCAGCTTGCCGTCGCCCATGAGAAAAAACCGGCCGGCCTCCCTGTCGGCGGCGCGCACCGGAAATGCCGCGAGCACCAGGAAGAACAGAATGGCCGGCAGAACGAATGGGCTTCCCTTACTCATCATCATGGCGAACACGAATTTCCTTCCACAATCGGTTTCTTTCAAGGATTTCCAGATAGCACACCTGCGGAAAGCCGTCAACGACGGCTGAGCGAAACGAATGAAAAGCCCTCCGATACTCCGCCGGGATCCTTCGACATTCCGCTTGCCATACGACGGGTCTTCATCCACAATGGATGGCATCTGGAGCAATGAAGTCCATGCAGCTCGCATTGATTGGCGTTTGAACGGGAAGCCCGTCGGTGTGCTCGCGAAATGTCCCGTGGCTCCGCCCTTGAGGGGAAAATTGACATGCGCCAGCCTTCTCCGGGGACTGCCCCGCGCGCTCTTCCCGCGGGACGAGGGGAACGGCGCGCCCCCCTTTTTCCGGCAGGGGGCAGATTCTCCGGTTTCTCCCGGAACGGCGATTGAGACGTTTTCCGGAAGCAGGGAGTATTCGTATGAGCGTATTGCGCGGTATTCATCAGAGGCTTGGCAGCGGCAGGGCGGCGGGCCTGCTGGTTCTCCCGATCGTCTTCGGTCTGGCGATGCTTTTCGGCTGTGTCCCATATTCCGATCATCCGCTCTCGGCCCCCGGGCAGGAGAGCCTCGACAATCGGCTTTTTGGCACCTGGTATTCGAAGGATGAAAAGGAATCGGTGTTCATTCATTTCGGGTTCAACGCCAAGTCCGGTTTGCTGAACGTCGTGATGGTGGATATGAGAAGCGATGGCGAATTGGAATATTCCGAACTGAACGGCCACAACACCGGCATCGACGGAGCCTCCTACCTGAGTCTCAAGTGGGCGAAACCCGAGGAGGAGGATGCCGACGGGTACCTGTTCGTCAAGTACGTCGTCGATGAAAAGGGCCTCGGGATTTGCATCGTCGAATTGGACGCCGTCGAGAAAGGCATCGCGTCGGGGGAAATCAAGGGCGAGATCACCAAGCGTCGCCTGTCGTCTTCCGTAAGGATCAAAGACACCTCCGAAAACCTGAGGGCTTTCGTCAAGAAGCATGACCGGGAATTGTTTCCGGAAATGCAATACCTTTCGAAGCTGCAGGCGCAGCGCACCCGGTGAAACCGGACGCGCCGCTGACCGACCGCGCGAAACGAGAATCCGGCAAACCTCCCGCGGGAATTCCATCGTTCCCGCACCAAGAGAGGCGATCATGGAAAGAAGACTTCTGATCACAGTCGGTGACGACAAGGATTCCCTGTACGGAGTGCGTTTCGTCGGCTCCTTTTTCAAGTCGAAGGCGGACCTGAGACTGACCCTCCTGCACGTCGCTCCGCGGTTCGAATCGATGGACGCCCGGGAGAGCATGCTCCTGCACCGCATCGATGAAATGCTCTCGGAGATCTACGACAAGAAAGGCCGTGAAGCACTGGAGATGAGCCGCAGGATCCTCTTGCACGAAGGTTTCTTCGACAGCCAGATCGAGAGCCGGTTGATTCTCAAGCACTACGGAATGATCGAAGACATTCTGGGCGAAGCCAGGCGCGGGAAATGCCATGCCGTCGTTCTGGGCCGGCGCGGGCATTCGATCTTCGAGCGGGTGTTCTATCCCAGCTTTTCCCGTGAAATGATGGAGCTCGAGGTGGACATCCCGCTCTGGATCTGCAAGCGCCCCGCCAGGGAACTCGAGAATGTGCTGCTGTGCGTCGACGGGTCGGACGCCAGCCAGAGGATCGTCGATCATGTGGTCTCGATGCTGGAAAAAGAGGTGCGGCACCGGATCACGCTGCTGCACGTCGACGAGGGAACCGGTCGGAACGTGAAGGAAATCATGGAATCGTCCAGGGAGCGGCTTCGCGGGAGCGGCATCCCGGAACATCGAATCAGGAGCCTGGTGATCCGCGCCCGGGACGCGGGGAAGGCGATCTGGCGGGAAGCAGCCGCGAACGCTTACGCGGTCGTGGCCGTCGGACGGCATGGAACCGCCGATGAGAACGCGGCCGAGCGCGGGTTCATGAGCTCCAAGGGGATGGAGCTGCTCGAGATGCTGAACAAACCCGCGTTGTGGGTGAGCAGGTGATCGCCCGGGGCGACGGGCCGCGTTTCTCCCGGTTGATGCGCCGTGAGGCGCCGCTCTCCTTGTCCCGGGAGCGCAACGCGCGTTCTTTTCCCGGTTTTACTTCACGATGGGCAGGAGCCTTCTGAATCGCTCGGTATTGGCGCGCCGCGCCCACTGGAAGATGACGATTTCCGCGGTGGTGATCACCGCGCCCGCATCCCGAAGGAGCTCCACGGCCGTCTCCCAATCCTCATTGAACCTGGAAGTCACGGCGTTTCTCACCAGATGCACCTGGTAGCCGGATGCGATGAGATCCAGCGCCGTCTGAAGCACACAGACATGGGTTTCCATGCCGGCGACCACGATTTTGCGTCGCCCGAACCCGCGAACGGTCTCGAGGAAACCGTCCTCGAGACAGGCGCTGAAATGCTCCTTGTGGAAAGCGGGATTGGCGTCCAGGTCGATTTTCACCTGCGCGACGGTGGTTCCGAGTCCCTTCCGGTATTGTTCGGTGACCACGATCGGCACGTCCAGTATTCGAGCGGACTCGATCAACTGGTTCACCCTGTCGACCGTCGGCTTCATTCGTTCCACGACCTTCACCATTGCCTCCTGAACGTCGATGATCAGGAGCAGGCTGTCTTCCGCATCGGCGATGACTTCATGACGCATGACTTCCCCCTTTGTCGTGCAGACCGTGGACTCCGCGGATACCCCGGGCCCGCGCGCTCTGCAATCGAACCTGTCTCCACTCCATTGTATAACAGATCCCCGCCTCCCATCCGCAGTCGATTGCGACCTTGCATCAAAAAACCGATGAGCGCCCGGGAAGAAGTGAAGCCCCGCGCACGGGCACAGCCGGGTCCGATTCCTTCAGGAAAGGATTGATAACGGCCGATATTCGAAATACAGTGCGGGCGGGATGGATTCCTCGATTTCACCGGGCGATCCGCCTCAATACAGGTCGGGATCTTCCCGGACCGGGAAATCGGGATGTCCTTCGCATTGGACAGAGGATGGGAATACACCGAAGATTTGAAGGCGAAACCTTGGAGTGAATCGATGTCGAGAACCGTTGATTGGAGCGGTCCGAGACCGAAGGGGTTCGGGTCGCGTTTCGTACCGACCCACGATCCGGACCTGGTGGAAACCCGCAGCGGCGGGGGATGCCTCTCCATTTTCGGCCTGCCGTTTCTGCTGGCGGGTCTTTTCGTCCTGCAGACTCCGTTGCGCATCATCCCGGTGGAGAATTTCGAAGCCATCCCGTGGTTTGTTTACATCGTCTTCGGAGGAACGTTTACCGCGGTGGGGGCCGTGCTCGTCTTCGGCAGGACGGGCATGATCCTGGACCGGCGCAACGGGCTCATCATCCGCTGGCATGGACTTCTGGTCCCCATGAAGCGCACGGAGCATTCCCTGGGCGACGTCCGCCGGGTCACTCTCACCAAGGATTCCGGTGACAGCGACTCTCCGGATACCTACCCCGTCCGGTTGGAAGGGGACCTCGTCAAACCGGTGGCTGTCTGCTCCCCCACCGATTACCACGAGGCGCGCCGCGCCGCCAAGGAAATAGCCGCATTCCTGTCCCTGCCCCTGGAGGATTCATCGAGTGGCGTCAAAGTCCTCCGGGATCCGGACAAGCTGTACGAATCCCTTCGCGATCGGGCCCGGCGGCTGAAGGAGGACACTTCGCGCCTGCCCGATCCTCCGTTCCAGATGAAAACGATCATCAGGGAAACCGGCGACGGACTGATCCTGGAGATCCCCGTGCAGACCTCCGGGCTCTCCAGGCTGCTGCACCTGGTTGGGGCGGCGCTCTTCGTCGGATTCGGGCTGTATTTCTTTCTGCCGTTCACAAGGCTCCCCGCACCCCCCGCGATTCGCTACGCGCTCATGGGCGTATTCCTCGTGGTGTTCATCCTGGGGCCGTTGTGGTCCGTGGTCGGCAAAGTGTTCCCGGCTTCGAGGAACCGAACCGTCGTCACCGTGACGCCCGCTTTTCTGCGCGTGCGGGAGCGGATCGGACGCAAGGTCAAGCTCACGGAAATCCCTTCGGACGAGCTGCAGGAACTGGAGATGCCAACCATGAAGAACATGCTGGACACCATCAAGCTGCCGGGCGGGGTTCCGAGGCAGGAATTGCCGGACACCGGCGTGCCCAGACTGTCCGACGGCCGCCCGGTGCCCGACAGTGTCCTGTGGTTGATGAAACGCGCCGGTTCCCGGGGAATCACGGCTTGCGGGGACAATGCCTCGGTCCGGTTCGGCGAAGGACTGCCTGAAGAAGAAATGACCTATCTTTACGCCCTGATCAGGAAAACCCTCATCGGCGGCCAATGGTGAACGCCCTGCGCGCCGGCGGCGTAGACCCCGGAACGGGGCTCCGCGCAAGACATCCTATCCGGCGCCTCCTCCCGCCCGGCAGAAATTCCGTCGCCGTCCGCGCACCTGCTTGACAGGTTCTCATCTCGTATTTTATGCTTCGACCATGTGACAGGTTTGCAGAAAGCTCCCTTTTCCCTTTTTCGATGCGGTTTCTTTGTTCTCCCCCGCAGGAGAATGCCATGAAACACGTGATCATCGGCAACGGCATTGCAGGAATCAGCGCCGCCGAAACGATCCGGAGCATGACCCCCGATGCGGACATCGTCATGATCGGCGACGAGACCGCTCCGCCCTACTGCCGCCCCATGATCAGCATGGTCCTGGAGGGTTCCATCACCGGTGAACGGTTGCCCATCCGTGACGCCGACTTTTACGAGCGGGCCGGAATCAGTCCCGTTCTGAGTCATCGAGTGAGCGCCATCGACGTGGAGGGGAAGTCCGTGCGTATCGGGGGTGAACGGCCGATTCCCTTCGATCGTCTGCTGCTTGCCACAGGCGCGGACCCGAGGCCGATCAGGGCCGAGAACCGGCACCTCGGGAACATCTTCTTCATGCGCACTCAAGAGCACGTTCGCGGCATGCTCCAGGCGCTGCCCCAAGTCCGCAGGGCGCTCATCCTGGGAGGCGGCCTGGTCGGTTTCAAGGCGGCCTACGGTCTGCTGCGCCGCGGCGTCGAGGTGACCATGCTGATCCGCTCCGGATACCCGCTCTCCCAGCAGGTGGATTCCCATGCCGGACGAATGATCCTGAAAGAGCTGGTGTCGCGCGGGCTGGAAGTGCGGGTGGAAACCGACGTCGCCGCATTCGACGGAAACGGGGCGGTGCGGCGGGCTCACCTGTCGGACGGGACGGAAATCCCGTGCGATATGGTGGTCGTCGGCAAGGGGGTTCTTCCCGCCCTGAGCTTCGTCCCGCGCGACAAGATCGCCGTGGACCTGGGCATCCTGGTCGATGAGCAGCTCCGGACGACGGCCCCGGATATCTATGCCGCCGGCGACGTGGCGGAATCCATGGATATTGCCCGAAACAGCCGCTGGGTCAACGCCATCTGGCCCGAAGCCGTCGCCCAGGGCCGCATCGCCGGGATGAACATGGCGGGGCGCACGGTGGCCTACAAGGGTAGCCTGAGCCGCAACGTCATCCGGATTTTCGGTCTGGACGTCATGACGGCGGGGATCGTCAATCCCCCCGAAGACGACCGTTATAAGATCGTCAGTGCCATCGACCGCCGCCGCAGGTCCTACCGCAAGCTGGTTTTTCACGAGGACCGGCTGGTCGGCATGACCCTGGTCAACGACATCGAGCAGGGAGGCGTCCTGGTCGCCCTGATACAGGGTTGCATCGCGGTGCGAATCCCCGGAGAAAAGATGCTGGCGCCCGGATTCAACTGCCGCCGGCTGTTCATTTGACGACCGTGATCGAAACCGTTCTCCACGGGGAACCATCGCGTGTTGGTATCCGAAGAATCGAGGATGCATCATGAAAAAAGTCATCGTACACCCGGAACGATGCGTGGGGTGCATGCAATGCATGCCCGCGTGCGCGACCGCACATTCCAGGAGCCGGAACCTCTTCGCCGCGATCCTGGAATCGCCTGTGCCGAAACCCCGGATTCACGTCGGCGCGGGGCTGTACCAAGAGGGGTTTCCGAACCGCTGCCGCCACTGCGACCCGGCTCCATGTCTTCTGGCCTGCCTTCCGGGGGCCATCTTTAGGGATGAGGAACTGGATACGGTCCTCATCGACCCGGACAAGTGCATCAACTGCGCATCCTGCGCGATGGCCTGTCCGTTCGGGGTGATCCGTTACCACGAAGACTGCCATGCCCCTCCCGGCAAAGTGGTGGCCGTCAAGTGCGACAACTGTTTCGAACGGCAGGAGCAAGGCCTGATCCCGGCCTGCGTCGAGGTGTGCAAGGTGAACGCGCTGACCTTCGAGGAACCGGGGGAGGCGTTGAAGCGCAAGACGGACGAGGTGGCTCGAAGCGTCTCCCTCGGAGTGTCCCAGGCCGAGTTGCCGGCCGGTTTCGCCCGCTTTGCGCTGCTCATCGGCCACAAGAGGAAAGAACTCCACGTCGGCCGACCGTGAGACCGACCCGCAAACCCAGCTTGCCCAACGCGGTCCGGCCAGACACCGTTACGGACCGGCGGCGCAAGCCGTAAACGCCTGTGAAGGGGGTACCCATGAACGATACATATGCCGGGCGGACCATCACTCGAGATGGACAGCTGCTCTTGGAGAAGGCTGAAAAAGACCGGGTTGAAACCGTCTGGGACCGTTTCGAAAACCAGCTTCCCCAGTGCGGTTACTGCGAAATGGGGTTGAGCTGTCGGATCTGCGTCATGGGGCCCTGCCGCATCGATCCCTTCGGCGAGGGACCGCAAAAGGGGGTGTGCGGGGCGGATGCCGACATCATCGTCGCCCGCAACCTGTGCCGCATGATTGCGGCGGGGGCCGCATCGCATTCCGATCACGGACGGGACCTCATCGAAGTGCTCGATGAAGTTGCGAAGGGCAAGGCGGCCGGCTACCGGATCCGGGATGCGGAGAAATTGAAGCGGGTTGCCTCCGAATACGGAATCTCTTCGGACGGAAAGGACGATCTCAAGATCGCCGAGCAGCTTGCCTACGCCATGCAGGAAGATTTCGGAACGCGAAAGAAGGCGCTGACGCTTCTGCGCAGAGCGCCGGCCAAGCGTCGCCAGGTCTGGGACAAGCTCGGCATCGCCCCCAGGGGGATCGACCGGGAAACGGCGGAAATGATGCACCGGACTCACATGGGAGTGGACAACAACTGGCAGAGCCTGCTGCTGCAGGCGCTGCGCAACGCTCTGTCGGACGGCTGGGGCGGATCGATGATCGCAACCGAATTGTCCGATATCCTTTTCGGCACTCCCAAACCGGCCACCACCGCGGTCAACGTCGGAGTCCTCAAGAAAGACCAGGTGAACATCATCGTGCACGGGCACAACCCGGTGGTATCGGAAATGGTCCTCCTCGCCTGCCGGTCCGAAGACCTGCTTCAACTGGCCGCCTCAAAAGGAGCCGCCGGCATCAACCTGGCCGGGGTGTGCTGTACCGGAAATGAACTGCTGATGCGCAGCGGGGTGGCGATGGCGGGAAATCACCTGACCACCGAACTGGTGCTCACCACCGGAGCGGTCGACATGATGATCGTCGACTACCAGTGCATAATGCCTTCCCTGGGAACGGTGGCCGCCTGCTACCACACGCGCATGGTGAGCACCAGCGACAAGGCCCGATTCCCGGGAATGGAACACCGCGAATTCCACCCCGACAACGCTGCCGAAGAGGCTCGGGCACTGGTGAAAGAGGCCATCGAAAACTTCACCAACCGCGGTGAGGTCTACATTCCGGTGGAACCCGTGAACGCCGTCGGGGGGTTCTCCGTGGAGACCATCCTGGGCGCACTGGGCGGGACTCCGCAGCCGCTCATCGATGCCCTCAAGTCCGGAACGATCCGCGGAGCGGTCGGCATCGTGGGGTGCAACAATCCGCGCATCCGCCAGGACTTCGGGCATGTTACCCTGGCCAAGAGACTGATCGAAAACGACATCCTGGTCGTCGATACGGGGTGTGCCGCGGTGGCCACCGCCAAGGCCGGCTTCAAAGCCTCCGACGCCGCGCAAATGGCGGGACCGGGGTTGCGGGGCATCTGCTCCGCCCTGGGAATTCCGCCCGTTCTCCACATGGGAAGCTGCGTGGACAACGTGCGCATCCTGGTGCTCGCTTCCGCCCTGGCCAACGCCCTGGGGACCGACATCAGCGATCTCCCCATCGCCGGGGCGGCACCCGAATGGTATTCGGAAAAAGCCGTGGCCATCGGCGCCTACTTCGTGGCATCCGGCGTTTACACGGTGCTGGGGCCGATGCCTCCCGTCACCGGCAGCATGAACGTCGTCAAATTGCTGACCGAAGGGCTTCAGGACGTTGTTGGAGCGACCTTCAGCGTGGAGCCCGACCCGGAAAAGGCGGCGCTTGCGATTCGGCGCCATATCGAAGAAAAGCGGCGGGGCCTCGGCCTGCCCGCGCAGAAGGTGTAAGGAGAGCCTATGGCGCCGTCGGCCGCCTATTGGACCTCGTCGGCGCCGATGTCGATGGAGTGGTTGTGAATCCGTGGTTGTCCGTCGATGTCCTTCGTCCCGGCCACGGCGAGGTTCCGGCCCGCGTCGACGGCGGGTGACGTCGCTCGAAGATGCAGGTCGGGCAGGCTTGTGCCGACCAGGCGGGGGTTTACGAAACGGGAGTGAAGATCGTTGCCGGTGGCGGTGCGGTATGCCGCGAAACCTGTATAGTCGACTTTCTTCCACTGCCACACGCTTTCCGCCGGACCGTCCGGGGCATAGAAAACATTATAATCCACTACATTGCCGCTATTGTCCGAGAACGCGTTGCTGATGAGCACGCTCTGCGCATTGGCGTGGAAAATGTTGTTCTCGATCACGTTGTTGCGGGTCTTGTACTGGAGACACAATTCGCCGTTGCCCCATTGGAGCCGGTCGTTGCGGAACAGAGTGTTGTTTACGACGGTGCAGTGCTCGGCGCTCCCGCGTCGCGTATCGTACCCGCCCATCGATATGCCGGTGATGTCGTTGAGGTAGACGAAATTGTTCCGAACCGTGACGTAGCGGGTGGCCTTTCCGAAATGCTCGCTGGCCAGCTCGATCCCGATGTTGCAGTGGTGCACGATATTGCGTTCGATAACGATGTTGCGCCCGCCGTCCACGTAAATGCCGTCGGCGCTGCGATCGTCTCCGTAGGCCGGGTTGCCGTAGGAATCGATCCGGTACACGGTGTTGTTCGCAATCACGCCGTCTCGTGCCTGGTCGGTGGCTTCAGAGGGGGAGACCCCCTCGAACCCGATGGCCACTATGCCGATGTTGTTGTTGTCATGCACGACATTGTTGGTGATCCGGAAATGTTCCACGTTGCCGTTCACGACCAGTGATTCGCTCGATCCGAGCTTGAGGGCATACAGCTCGTTTCCGTCGATGACGAGATTGTTGACGGACTGGGCCCCCCTCGTGCCGAATACGGCAATTCCAAACGCGTCCGTGCCGGTCTCCAGGGTCCCGTTGTGTTCGATGTGGTGAATCCGGTTGTTGAGAATCCTGATGTGATGAGAGGCGCCGCGAACGTGCACGCCCGCCGGCACCGCATCCTTCCTCGACGTTCGGTAGTTGCGGATCTCGAAACCTTTTACGGTGATATAATCGCGGTCATCGATAAAGAACATTCCGTTCTCTGCGAGAGGCACGACCAAGCCGGTCCCGTCGAGGACCGCGGTCTCATGAGGATAGTTCCGGAAGGTGATGCCGCCGCCGTCGGCCGTGCCGGAAACCGAAACCTCGACACGTTCGTGATACACGCCCGCGCGCACGTAGACCACGCTGCCCGGCGGAACGGTCCTGGCCGCCTTCTGTACGGTGCGCCAGGGTCGAGCACGGGTGCCCGGGTTGCCGTCGCTGCCCGTCACGGCCACGTAGTATGTTGCGGAAAAGACCGGCGCAGCGCCGATCACCGACAACAGCAGCGCGATCGCGGCCGAAAGGCACGCTGCGGTTCGCACTTTGAAAACCGTTCGCACGTGCGTTTCTCCTTTCCACATCCGGGGTCAAACCTACACTTTTCACATTTTCCATGATCCGGGGGCTCACGACGAAGCGTGAAAATGGTCCGGGCCGAGGGTATTTTCACACAAAGTATCATTCCCCGCGGGTACCCTTGATCCAGGAAATTCAGTTCCGCGGCCGCGCGACCCGAGGCCGCGCGACTTTGTTTTTTTATGATGTGCCGAAAAACGGTCAGGCGCATCCACGCCGGTCCCCCCGCCCGCGGCGCCTTGGCTCCATGGTTATCCGGAGCCCATCGCGGAATCAAGAATTATTTCATGCGAACTTTGCGAATCGGGCTGAGCATCGAAAATCTTTGACCGCCCGGTTCATTTCGTCCAAGATGCTTCCGAGCAGTCCGACGTCGTGCATTGCGAAATGTCGCCGCCCAGGTATGAAGGATTCGGAACGCAATATGCCCGGCACGACACCATTTCCCGGTGCGTGAGAGACTCGATTGCGGCCCGGTATGTGAGCGATTCCCGAAATGAGCGGACCCGGAGCCGACACTTGGCCGGCACGGTTTTTCGGTCAGGGACATTCGGCAATTGTACCCCCAAGACAGTCGCTGTTTGATTTGCGTGCACTGATGGAACGGAGGAGGCCGTGGGATTTCGAAGAGGATCGGAGGAAAGCGCGGGCAGCCGGTCTCCCGCCGGAGCGGGCGACGGCCCCGAGGGGTTGATTGGGGCTTTTGAAGGCATCGATGAAGACCAGTCCTCCGGTCTGGAGCTCCGCCAATCCGAAGACGCGCCCGCGGATTGCCGGGCGGCCGAACCGAAGACGCATTGCGGGCTTTGTGGAACGGCGGCCGAAGCTGCTCCGAACGATTTTGACTGCCCTTATTTCAAATAGAAATCTTGCGAGCCCGCCTCTCGAAATGTCGCCATCCTTGTTTGTCGGCCATTGCCTCACGGTAAGCAAGGCGCTATAAAATAATCATCAGGGTAATGAGCGGGTGTTGCGCCCGGAATGAGAAATCCCGGTGAGCGTTTTCACCCGGCTTTGTGTTCCGGAGCTGCCGTGCTCTCTACTCTCACTTCCTGCGATTCCGGATGACAAACCAGGTTCTTGGTCAACGACCCCGCGGCGGCGCGGGCCGGACATTGTCGCCGAAAAGACGACAGGTGCCGAGGTTTCCACAGGGGACGCAAAATGAGGTCTGCGGCTCTGTCAAAAACTCTTGCATGCATCGTGCTTTCCATTATGCTTTGCAGCTGCGCTCCGTGCCTGCAGAACCTCTGTGCAAAGTCCCCGGCATCCCCACCAGGCACGACCGGGTGCCCTTCGATCGTCAAAAAGAAGCCGCCGGGCGTCTCGGCCTTGATTTCGGAAGACCGGTTTGATCCTGCCGAAATTGGCCGTAAGATACTGAGTCACGAAAGTACGTTACAGTGGACCGGAGAACATAGCGACGCCACACTGACCGAATTGGCCCGGCTGTGTTTCATGCTGGGGGAGTTTGGTGAGAAGAGCGAAAGCGAGCGGTATTTTCAGAAAGGTCGTTATTACGCGGAGATTCTCTCCAGGGAACACCCGACGAAGGTGGAGGGCCATTACTGGCTGGGGATGAATCTTGCCGGACTGGCTGAAATCGGAGGAGCCGGCCGGGGGCTCCGCCTTGTGCCGGTCATCGTCGACAAGATGGAGGTCGCGCTTGACCTGGACGAGGCCTACGACCAGGGCGGACCTCACCGGGTGCTGGGACGCGTGAGGTGCCAGGCGCCGTGTTGGCCGCTTTCAGAGGGCAACATGGAGAAATCGCTCGAACACCTTCGCACCGCGGTCAGGATCGCTCCCAAGAACAGCACCAACCATCTGTTCCTGGCCGAGACACTCTATAAGCTCGGGAAAACCGAAGAGGCCCTACTGGAACTGCAACTGGTGCTTGCATCCTCCTGTCATTCCGTCTGCCCTGCCGGCCTCCGGGACGATTGCCGGGAAGCGTTGCGTTTGCTCAAGGAATACGGAGCGGAACTGAAACCGGAGTCCGGTGGTATCGGCGGTGAACACAGTGCTGCCGGGAAACCTCCGGCGGCCAGGTGATACGAATTCCGGGCGCGACAGTGCCCGCTTTTGCCACGCGACTTGTTCAGGCTCGGACTGACGGATGGCGATCGATCCCTTCGATTTCTTCATGTCCTGGACCCCCATTCTTCTCATCATGGCACTGGCCCTGGGCTTCAAACGCCAGGCACTGGAGCTGGCCGTCTGGGGGACCGCGTACACGATCGGGCTGGTGCTCGTCTGGTTCAAGACCTCGCCGGTCGTCGTCCTGCTGGCGGGACTGGACGGTCTGCTGACCAATCTGCCCCTGCTGCTGGTCATTCATTCCGGAATGCTGCTCTGCGGACTGCTTCTGGAAACCGGTTCTCTGTCCCGCGTCGTGGGGTGGTTCTCGAGCATCACGAGCAACTGGTGGCAGAATGTCCTACTGATCGCGGTGGGCGTCGGGAACCTCACGGAAGGCGCGGGGATCGTGGCGGAACCGATAGTTGCTCCGATGCTGCTCACGGCGGGCCTTCCCTCAACAGGTGCCGCGGCTCTTTCGGTTGCGGGCTACGCCGGCCTCATGATCCTCGAGCTGGGCGGGGCCATCCTCACCGTATTGCTTTTCGTGACCGGGCTGGAAATGGATCTGCTGACCCGGGATGTCGCGCTGCTTTCCGCGTTCGCGACGGCGCTCATCATTTACGCGATGCCATGGCTGCTGGGGCGGGGCAGGGAATGGGGCTCCCTTTTTCCGCTCCTCACGGTCGTGGCCTTGCTGGCGGGGGGCGGAACGGTGCTTGCCGCCCGTTATGTTGGAGGAGCGGTGGCCGGCCTGGCCGGAGGGCTTGTCGTCATTTTCGGTCTGAGCCTCCCGGGGTTGCGCCGCCGGCACCTGCCGCCGAAACTTCTCGCGGACATTGCTCCGCTGCTTTTCCTGGTGGTCTGTCTTTTCTCCGTCAACCTCATCGAACCCGTCAAGCGCGCGGCCATGGAAACCTGGCCCGGGACGGTCGCCATCGTGCCGGGCCACGACATCCATTTTCGTCCGTTGGCCTCCGCGTACACCTACATCATTCTGTCCTACCTTCTTGCGGCGTGGATCGTCCGCGACCGCTGCAGGGTCTGGAGGAACTTTGCCGACGCCAATGTACGGGCATGGCGGCCGGTCCTTGCCATGGCGCTCTTCGGCATGGCCGGCCAGATCATCTCCTTTTCGGGTTATCACCCGGGTTTTGCGGAATCGGACCCCTCGTGCAGCATCCCCCACACCCTGGCCCACGGGCTGGTCGGGATATCCGGCAGGCTCTACCCGTTGTTCGCCCCCCTGGTCGGCTGGGCGGGCACATTCCTGACCGGCTACGGAACGGCATCCATCGTGCTGTTCGGGAAGCTCCACGTCACCACCGCCCAACTCCTCCATGTGCCGCCGTCTCTTCTCGCCGCGGGCATGGCGGTGGGAAGTGCCGTCGGCTCCCTGTCTTCTCCCATGAAGGTTGCCCTGGCCGCTTCCATGTGCGGCGCCATCGGCAGGGAAGCGGAGATCCTCCGCCGGACCATTCCCCTGGGAATCCTACTGAGCCTGGCGATCGGGGCGCTGCTCATGGTCATGCTCGGCTGAGACACGCCCGCCCGCCCGATGCGCCTGTGGGCAGGACTCCATTTCCGGCAGCCCGATCGACGGCATTTCGGCAATCGGGTTACGCGCTTCGGTCGAACCCCGACGTTTCATTTGCCTGAAAACCCGCGCGGGACAGGCATTGCGGGAAAACGACACAAATGCTATGCTAAATGTGTGTCGAAAGATCCCCCCCCAACGTCACCCCGTCGAAAGTCGGGGACCAGGATGCTTTGCGAGAGCCGAATTCCCGCTTTCGCGTGAATGACGAAGAGGCGCCGGAACTCCTTAACGGAGCGTCGTGAGGGTGCCCGAAGGCATCGGGCTCGACTCTTACTGCCCTGAAGTGCGTGGATGGGCGCCATTTCGTCGTCGTCGGCAGTGGAACGCCAGGGGGGCTTCATGCACCCTGGGACGGCCGCTTCGAACGCACTACGGCTTGACACTCACGCTTTTGCCCGGGAGTAAGCGATGAAGGACATTGGATTGATTTTCATTTCGATTTTCGCGGCTGGAATCGTCTCTCTTCTTTTGGAGCTTTCGCTGTTGCGTGAGTTCATTTACATCTTCGGATCGACGGCGGTGTCTAACGCCATCATCATTTCCGTGTTCCTGGTCGGACTGGCGTTCGGCGCCTACCTCGGCACCTGGCGGAAGCTCGGCGTCAGGGATGAAAACGATGCCCGGCGCAGGTTCGCCTTCATTCAACTGCTCAGCATCCTGTTCATCATCCTGTTCTTCCTTTCGAAAAAATACTTTATCTATCATTCGCACCATCAGAATCTGGTGCGGTTTTACTTCATCGTGTCCGTTTTCGCCCCGTCGCTCCTGTCAGGACTGGCCTATGCCATCAGTGTCAAGATCATGCACTGGCGAGGCGAGAAATACATCACTTACATCTATGCTTTCAGCACCCTCGGCAGCGTCATCGGAGGACTCGCCCACGGCATCGTGCTCGTTCCCCTGTGGGGTATTCGATCGGCCTACATCTGTGCCGTGCTGTTCGCCGGCGTGGCGCTGTACACGATGTATCCGTTGATGAGCATGATGCGGAAGTTCGTCACGGCGGCTGTGGTTGTTTTGGCGGTGGCAGCGATCCACCTCGACTTTGCCGATGTGCTGTTCCCTTCCGAGAGTATCGTCTTCAGCAAGGACAGTGAATTCGGCATCGTGGAAGTCTGGAAACTCAACGAGGCTGACGCCAGGACCAAGCATCTCGTCCTCGGCGGCAGCGACGGAGACTTCCGACTCGACGAGCCGCCCATCGACCTCAAAGTCAACAACATCCACCAGAGCTACAATCTTCCCATCGACCGGCTCATCCACGAACAATGGGCGCAGACCAGCCTGGGCATCGTGAACCGCGTGTCCAACGTGCTCCTGCTGGGCTACGGCAGCGGGGTGACGGCGGCCGCCTATCTAAGGTCCCCCATGGTCGGAAAGTTGGACATCGTCGAGAACTGCATGCCCGTGATCGAGGCGGCGGAGATGTTCTTCCCCCGCGAATACGAGCTGGCCTCACAATCGAAGAAGAGCAATTTCATCGTTGATGATTTCCGCGGGTTCGTGAGGTTCACCAAAGAGCGGTATGACATCATCGCCCTGGACCATTCCATTGAAGACCCTTATGCCATCGGGTTCTTCACTCTGGAGTTCTTCGATCAGCTCAAGCGCATCACCAGGCCGGGCGGCGTGGTCCTGCTCCTGGGAAAAGGAACGTCCTGGAACACAACCCGGTTGTCGTTCAAGCACGTTTACAGGAACATCAATCCGCGCATCAACAGCTGGTTGCGGAAAGGCTGCCTGTACCTCGCCCAGGAAGAATTCCAGGGCGTGGCGGCCGGCAACTATGAGGCGGTCCGGGATGGTCTCTCGGCGGAGGAGCCGGTGTATTCGGACGAGGAGGTCCAGCAGTTGGCGGAATATCAGGAGGATCACGGAAAAGCGCTCGACTAGCGGACGGCGTGTTCCGGGTGTATTACTTTGGAAGAGACCGGAATCGAAAAGGCTCGCCGTCACCCCGTCGGAAAGCCGGCGAATGGAAGGAATGCAAATGGACGGAAAGGATGAAGAAGCCCGGCGCGATCGTGCGCTTCGAGAAAAATCCTATCGGGAACGGGCTCTGAAGATCCTCCCCTGGATTTGCGCCCGGTGCGGCCGCGAATTCTCGGGGAAAAGGCTCCGGGAGCTCACGGTCCACCACAAGGACCACAATCATCACAACAATCCTCCGGACGGCAGCAACTGGGAGCTGTTGTGCCTGTACTGCCACGACAACGAACACTCCCGCGGCCAGGACGGAGAATGGTATGACGAGCCGATCGCGGGCGAAGAACGCGAACCTGCGTCCACGTTCAAGCCGTTCGCCGGACTCGAGGCACTGCTGAAACGGAAGAAATGAAGGCGGGATTCGGCGGGCGCCCGAAGCTGCCGCCAGGCGGCCGTTCACGATTCAAGCATTATTCCGACCGAAGCCGGAGCTCGGGCGGAGGCCGGCACCATAATTCGAAGGGCTCTCCCGTTGCGGGATGAAGCAGGCGCAGGCTCTCCGCGTGAAGCAGGTATCCCGGATCTCCCGGGAGCGCACATCCCCCTTCCACGATCATTCCCCCCGGAGCATAAAGCGGGTCTCCGACCAGCGGATGTCCCGCGCACGCAAGATGAATCCGTATCTGGTGAGGTCTTCCCGTTTTGATGCGGACGCCGACCACGGAGCAGCCCGTTCGTCGCTCCAGGACCTCGACCAGGCTGAGCGCAGGTCGGCCGGAGGGGTTGGCGGCATGCACGCTTCCAAGGAGCGGATGCGGCACGGGACCGATGGGAGACCCGACCGTGAACGCATCCCGGCCAGGTACGCCGCCGGCCAGAGCGCGATAGGTTCTGGTCACTTCGTTGCGTCGCAGGGCCGCTGCGAGAACCGACCGGGCACGCGCCGTGCGCGCCAGCAGCACGATTCCCGATGTTCCACGCCCCAGGCGATGCACGGGAGTGGCTTCGGGACAGGCCCGCCTGACCAGGGCGAGGAGCGTGTTATCGAGAAAGCCGCCCGCGGGGACCGTGGGAAGACCCCGAGGCTTCGCGACCGCCAGGAGGTCCTCATCGGCGTGCAGGACGGCATATGCGAGCGGCACGTCCGGCTCTTCCCAGGGCGGACGCCGCCAGGCCAGCCACTGGCCCGGTTTCAGAACGACGCTCCCTCGTGCCCGCCGGCCATCCAGGCAGACTTCACCGTTCTCCAGCCGAGCCATCCATTCCGCCTCCGAGGAATGGCGGTATGCGGCGGCCAGGTACTCCCGGACCGTAAGACCGGCCCCTCGCGCGTCGATCCGCTCCCGGTATTCGTACCCCTGGTTCAATCCCAAGCCTTGAGCCTTCCTCCGAAATGCCGCCCGTTTGGATTTCCACGTTCACGACCGTTGGGCCGTTCCCCCTGCTGCATGCACTCCCTTCGCACCGCGCCGGCAATGTCGCTCCCGGGTGAAGAAGCAATCCCGGGACGTTCCGCGCGTCCCTTGCGCGATTCCCGAAACCGGGCCGCGTCGAACCCCGTCCTCGCCGCCTGGTGTTCAACGCATTCACGGTACATCGCCGGAGCGAAGCCTATCACCTCCTTGGGGACAAAATCCAGCCAAAAGGCGAATCGCTACCCAGCTGCCGCGCGAAACGACGTTTCAAAGCGTTTCCGGTGCAGCCCGGCACGAACGGCGCGGGATGCGGGCCTGCCGGGACCAAAAAAATGAGTTGACGGGCGCCCCTGTTATATAAATAATTGTTTATGTACTGATTCAAGCGAGGAAACGCGGGAAGGCGGGCATTTCACAGGAGTCGAAGATCGGCCGTGGAGCGGCCGGCAGGGCGCGGCCCGCCCGTGCACCGGGCAGCCATCCACTCCGGAACGAAAGGGAGAGCCGAAGCGATGTCGCAATCCGACGGTGCAAAACGTACACCCACCGATAAGGCCATGGGAATCGGCGGTCTATCTCGCGGTCGAGTCGCTCGGAAAGGACCGGCTTTGCAGCGCGAACACCTGCAGTCGGCGGCCGATCTGGCCAAGAGCCTCTCCGATGAAAACCGGCTGCGCATTCTGGATTGCATCAGCAGGGGAAAGCAATCGGTCGGCGGCATCGCCAAAGAACTGAGTTTGTCGCAGCCGCTCGTTTCCCACCATCTTCGCGAGCTGAGACGCACCCTGCTCGTCAAGATCGAGCGCAACGGAGCGTTCGTCTACTATGAGTTGAGCGATCCGAGAACCCTCGACGTCGTCAGGATGCTGGGCGCGATTGCCAAAGATTCGCTTTCGAACAGGAATACGTTCTGACCTGCGCAAGGGGTCGATCATCATGGACAGCTTCTTGAAGATGCTTGACGAAACGGTCCCGGAGGCGGCTCGACCGCCCCGGAATTTCGGTGCGTTCCCCGGGAAAGTGGAGTGTGTTTCATTTTGAAGGTGGAACGGGAGGGCAGGCTTCCACCGGAAGTCCGGCCCGCTCACGCTGATAAGGGCTCAACATGCGAAGTCGGAAGTGGCTGATCGTGACGCTGTCGGCGGCCGCCGCCGCCGCAGGCGCGCTGTGGCTCACCGGATGTGCGGTCTCCCCGGTGGACGTTCCCTCGGTGGACGCGCCGAACGGCCCCGCCACCCCACTCCAGGGCTGGACCATGATATGGACGCTTCTGGGGATCTTCGCCGGCGGCATGGCCCTCAATCTCACCCCTTGTGTTTATCCGCTGATTCCCATCACCGTCTCGTATTTCGGCGGGAGGGCGACGGGGGCCGGCACCGCCCCGGGATCGGTCGTCGCGCACGGTTTGTGCTACGTGGCCGGCCTGGCGGTCACGAATTCCCTGCTGGGTGTCGTCGCGGCCCTGACCGGCGGGCTCATGGGCGGCCTGTTGCAGAACCCCCTGGTGCTCTCGGCCGTCGCCGTCATTCTCGTCGTCTTTGCGACGAGCCTCTTCGGTTTTTGGGAGCTCCGGTTGCCGGCCGGCCTCACGCAAGCGGCGGCGAAGCCCTATCCGGGGTACTTCGGCAGCGTGTTCATGGGTTTGACCCTGGGGATCGTCACCGCTCCGTGTATCGGCCCGTTCGTGTTGGGTCTCATCACCTGGGTGGCCGGTATCGGAAGCCCCTTGTTCGGTTTTCTCGTTTTCTTCACGTTGAGCCTCGGCCTGGGGTGCCCTCTGTTCGTCCTGGCCGTGTTTTCGGGGTATCTCGACCGGCTGCCCCGCTCGGGCGGATGGATGGTCTGGGTGAGAAAGCTCATGGGCTGGGTGCTGATCGGCATGGCCGCTCACCTTGTGAGCCCTGTTCTTCCGGTTTTCGCTGAAACCTGGCTGCTCGCGGCAGTGGCCGTGGCCGCCGGGGTGCACCTGGGATGGGTCGACCGAACCATGGACGACTCGCAGGCCTTCCTCCGGACGAAAGCCGCCACGGGCCTGATATGTTTTGCGCTGGCCGCGTTCCTGGCGGCTTCGGGGACGATGCGCGGCGCGGGCGTGGAATGGAAACCCTATTCCGAGGAGAATCTACAGGAGGCACAGAGGCTGAAAAGGCCTGTCGTCATCGACTTCTACGCCGCCTGGTGCATGCCGTGCAGGGAACTCGAGCGATTCACCTTCAGCGATTCTTCCGTGGTGGAACGCGCCCGGAACGGCTTCGCCATGCTCAAGGTGGATCTCACCGCCGGAGGGGATCCTCTGCATCGGCGGCTTATGCAGCAGTACGGAATCCGGGGCGTCCCGACCGTCGTCTTCCTGGACGCGGCAGGGCGCGAGCGCAAGGATTTGCGCGTGGTCGGCTACATCCCTCCCGAACGTTTTCTCGGCCTCATGGACGCGCTCGCAAAGGCGGGGAGCTGAGAAAGGAACGGAACCCCGTGTGGAAGGTCCCGCACCTTTTTTGTCGCCGGCCTTCCACATTCCCCGCCGGACGGGCACCCCTTTGCGCCGGTATACCCTATCCCCGGCCTGCCGATCGGACCGCGAACGACCGCTTTCACCCAATCTCTACAGACCTGTAACATCCCCGTAACATTCCCTGCCTATGATCAGAGCCGGAACACGCGTCGGACCGGTTCCGGCGAAAGTGTGCGGTTTGTTTGAACGGACAACGGAAATCTCAATTCAGATGGAGGACTATCGTTATGAAATCGAAATGGCTGATTCCGGCTGTGCTGCTCCTTGTCTGCCTGATCGCAACCGGAGCCCGCGCGGGTTCGCTCAAGGTGGACGGCTCGACCACGGTGCTGCCCATCGCTCAGAAGGTTGCGGAAGCTTTTATGAAGGAGTTTCCCGACGTCGCCATTTCCGTTTCCGGGGGCGGCTCCGGGAATGGGATCAAGGCACTCATCGACGGCCTCGCCGACATCGCCGACAGCTCCCGCTTCATCAAGGATGAAGAGGTCAAGCTCGCCGTCCAGAAAGGCGCCTATCCGGTCCCTTTTGCCGTCGCCCACGATTGCATCGTCCCGGTGGTGAACCCGGCCAATAGCCTGACGGACATCAAGATGGATCAGCTCAAGGACATTTACATGGGCAAGATCAGGAACTGGAAGGAGTTGGGCGGAGCGGCCGGCGAAATCGTGGTCATCTCCCGCGACACATCGTCCGGCACCTATGAAGTATGGGAAGAGAAGGTCATGAAAAAGGAGCGTGTTTTCCCCGGCGCTCTCCTTCAGGCTTCCAACGGCGCCATCGTTCAGGCCGTATCGAAGAACAAGAACGCCATCGGCTATGTGGGGATCGGGTACCTGGACAAGAGCGTCAAGGGACTCACGGTGAACGGCGTTCCGGGCAACGAGGAGACCACGCTGAACGGCAGGTTCCCCATTTCGCGCGCGCTGTACATGTTCACCCGCGGCTGGCCGACCGGCGACGCCCTCAAGCTGATCAACTACGTGCTGCACCCGCTCAAGGGGCAGAAAATCGTGAAAGAAGCCGGTTTCGTCCCCCTGTATTAGCCGAGGGCATGGTCCGGCGCACGGCAGCCTTTCACCGCGACAGGCGGGAGAAGGTTTGAGGGACTGTACCGATGATCGCAAAGCGTCAAACCAGAGAGCGGTTGATCCGCCTGATCTTTCTTCTCACCGCATCGATTTCCATCCTGGTGCTTTCCACGATAGTGCTCTTCCTCTTCGTGGAAGGCGCCCCCATCCTGGGAAAGGTGTCCCTGACGGGGTTTCTTTTCGGACGGGAATGGTATCCGACGTCCTCTCCGCCCGACTTCGGTATCTTACCCCTGCTGGTCGCGTCTTTGGCGGTGACGAGCCTTTCGGCGCTCATCGCCATCCCGCTCGGGGTCATGACCGCCGTCTACCTGGCTGAAATCGCTTCGGCGCGGGTCCGGGAAATCGCCAAACCCGTTTTCGAGCTCCTGGCGGCTCTGCCGTCGGTAGTGATCGGCTTTTTCGGGATGGTGGTCGTCGCCCCGTTCCTGCAGGACACTTTCGATATCGCCACCGGCTTGAATCTCTTCAACGCATCCCTGATGCTCGCCTTCATGTCGGTCCCCACGATCTGCAGCATCTCGGAAGACGCCGTCCACAGCGTGCCCAAGGACCTCAAGGAGGCGTCCCTGGCGCTGGGTGCAACTCACATGGAAACCATCCTCAGGGTCATTGTGCCCGCCTCGCTTTCGGGCATCAGCACCGCCGTCATCCTCGGAATGTCCCGGGCCATCGGGGAAACCATGGTGGTGCTCATGGTTGCGGGTGGAGCGGCCATGATCCCCGGTTCCATATTCAACCCGGTGAGGCCGATGCCTGCGAGCATCGCCGCGGAAATGGCCGAAGCCCCTTTCGGGAGCGACCATTACCACGCTCTTTTCGCCATCGGCATCGCTCTCTTCATCTTCACGATGCTCTTCAACCTCGTGGCGGACGCTATCGCGCAAAAGCACAAACAGGTGGGTGCCGCCACGTTGTAGAAGGGAAAGGAAATCCTGCATGGAATCGATCACTGCCCGGCTTCCGGGCGCAAACCGGAGCTCCTCGGCCCGGCCCGTCGTCCCTTCGCCCCCCCGGCCGTCCGATGCCCGGGGATCGCCCGGCGCCACCGGCCCCTCCATCGAAGTGCGCTCCCGCATGTCCATACGGACCCGGCACCTGCTTCAGAAGGCGGTCTTCGGCGTTTTGCGCGGTGCGGCCCTGATCAACGGACTGGCCCTTTTCATTATCATTTCCTTTCTGGTTTACAACGGGTGGCGTGCCGTCGACTGGACGTTCCTGAGTCAGCCGCCGCTGGATTCCATGACCAGGGGCGGTATTTTCCCCTGTATCGCCGGCACCTTTCTGCTGGGTTTCGGGTCCATGCTGGTGGCCTTTCCCTGGGGGGTTGCATCGGCCATCTTCCTGCACGAATACGCGCGTCCGGGTCCGGCGTTGCGCGTCATCCGCCTGGGCATCAACAACCTGGCCGGAGTTCCATCCGTCGTGTTCGGGTTGTTCGGTCTGGCCTTTTTTGTCACCTGGTGCAAGCTGGGTGTGAGCATCCTGTCGGGAGTGCTGACCCTTGGGGTTCTGATTCTGCCGGTCATCATCGGGACGGCGGAGGAAGCGCTGCGATCGGTGCCCGCAACTTACCGGGAAGCGTCCCTGGCTCTCGGCGCGACCAAGTGGCAGACCATCCTGCGCGTAGTGCTTCCCGCCGCGTTCCCCGGCATGCTGACCGGTTCGATCCTCGGCATCAGCCGGGCCGCCGGCGAGACCGCCGCCATCATGTTCACCGCCGCCGTGTTCTTCACGCCGCATCTGCCCGCTTCCCTGTTCGACCCGGTAATGGCTCTGCCCTACCACATATATGTCCTGGCCACCGCGGGAACCCAGATCGAGGTCACGCGGCCCCTTCAATACGGCACGGCACTGGTCCTCATCGCGCTGGTTTTCGGAATGAACCTGGTCGCCATCGTCTGCCGGGCAAGGCTGCAAAGAAAAGGATAAGAACGGGCAAGGTTACTCGGGACTGCTGCGTGGCGGGCGCTCTATTCGCAGTGATGCTTGATGTTCACTCCCAGGACCATGAAGATGACGCTCTCGGCGATGTTGGTGGTCTGATCGGCCACCCGCTCGAGGCACCTCGAAACGATGATGGTCTGAACCGAGCGCTCCACCGCCGGGGCCTCCTTCACCATGTGGTCCAGCAGGCTCTTGAGGACCTTCACGTTCAGGTCGTCGGCCGTATCGTCCATCTGGCAGACTTCGCGGGCTTCATCCGCGTTCTGCCTGACGAACGAGTCGATGACCGTGCGCAGCATGTCCAGCGCCGTGGTGGCCAACTGCTCCAGGGACGCGTTGGGAGGCAGCGGCGGCCGGCGGCTCATGAACACCCCCCTGCGCGCCACGTTGACGGCCAGGTCCGCGATGCGCTCCAGTTCGACGGCAATCCGCATGCAACCCACGATGAAGCGAAGATCCCGCGCCATGGGCTGCTCCAGGGCGAGCAGGCGAAGGCTGAGCCGGTCCACGTCGACTTCCAGCCGGTTGATCGCGTCGTCGCCGCGGATCACCTCCTCGGCCAGTTCCACATCCCGCTCGAAAAAAGCCTTTGCGGACTTCTCCAATGCCGTTTCGGTCCGCGCGGCCATCTCCAGGATGATCATCCGGAGCCGGTCCAATTCCTTGAGGAATCGACTTTCCATATCCTTCACTCTCCCGGTGAAATGTCCCTCCCGGACCCCGCCGGGTCCGGTCCTGCCGTGACGGAGCCTTCGGGAAACAATCTCAACCGAAGCGGCCCGTGACGTAGTCTTCCGTCTGGCGATATTTGGGCCGGGTGAACAACGTTTCTGTGGTGTTCACCTCGATCAGCGCCCCCATGTAGAAGAAGGCCGTTACGTCCGAAACCCGCGCCGCCTGCTGCATGTTGTGCGTCACGATGATGATCGTGTAGTTCTTCTTCAGTTCCTGGATCAATTCCTCTATCTTTTGAGTGGCAATGGGATCGAGGGCGGAAGCGGGTTCGTCCATGAGCAGGACCTCGGGTTCCACGGCCAATGCCCGGGCGATGCACAGCCGCTGCTGCTGTCCGCCGGACAGGCCGAGCGCGGATTGGTGCAGCCGCTCCTTGACCTCCTCCCACAGGGCGGCCCGGCGAAGGCTCTTCTCCACCCGTTCCGCGATGAACGTTTCATCCCTGACGGCGTTCACCCGCAGACCATAGGCGACGTTTTCGAAAACGGTCTTGGGGAACGGGTTGGGTTTCTGGAACACCATTCCCACGCGACGACGCAGCGTCACCACATCCATTTCCGATGCGTAGATGTCTTCACCGTCAAGAAGGATCGTTCCCTCGACACGGGTCCCGGGGATCAGGTCGTTCATGCGGTTGAGACACCGAAGAAAAGTGCTCTTGCCGCACCCGGAAGGCCCGATGAGGGCGGTGACCCGGTTCCGCTCGAACTCGAGCGAGATGTCGCTCAGCGCCTGAAAACCGCCGTAAAAGAAATTCAGTTTCGTTGAGGCCATCTTCAGCATGCTCATGTGCCTTGCTCTCTATTGTCACGGTCATGTCGTGACGGCTGGATCGTTTTGCGTTCCCGGTTCCTCGGCTCCGAGCGGCACTGCGGGAAGCGTGAAAAGAAAAGCGGTTCCCGTGGTGCCGCCGGTATTGGGGCTCTGCACGCGGATTCGGCCTCCGAGGTTGCGAAGGATGTGCCGGCAGATGGCCAATCCCAATCCCGTGCTTCCCCAGTTGTCGCTCCGGTGCTTTTCGACCCGGTAGAAGCGTTCGAAAATCCGCTGCTGATGCGCTCCGGGAATCCCCGGTCCTTCATCTCGAACCATGAGGGTCACCTTCTCCCGGCGGGCTTCATGCGAAACCGTGACAGCCTCCCCTTCGGGGCTGTACCGAATGGCATTCTCCAACAGGTTGCGAAAGACCTGCACCAGTTGGTCGAAATCGGCACACACCCAGACCCCGCCTTCCGGCAGGGTGCTTTCGAGTCGCACTCGTTTGCTTTCGGCCTGGTGCGCACACGCCTTCCATGCGGCCGTCAATGCGTTCGCCGCATTTACGGGAACCGCGTTGGGGGGCTTTTGCTGTGCCTCGAGCCGGGCAAGCTGGAGCAGGTCCTCCACTATCTTGACCACGTGGTTCGTGTTTTTCAAAACGATCTGCAGAAAGGAGGAAAGCATGTGCGGATCGACCCGGTCTTCGGCGAGGAGGGTTTCCGTGTAGCCCTTGATGGAAGTCAGCGGAGTTCTCAGTTCGTGGGAGACGTTCGCCACGAAATCCTGCCGGACCTTTTCCAGCCGTTTCAGCTCGCTGATATCGTGGAACACGACGACCGCTCCGGCACCCGTCTGGCTGTCCGCTATCCCGACGATGTTCACGTCATAGGTGCGCTCCTGTCCGAGGGTGATCTGCAGGCTGAAGGGCGCACCCTCCGAATCCGACGTCGAGGCCATGATACGATCGCATGATTCCTGCAACTCCACGTTGACGATGACTTCCAGGGGACGGCGACCCGCAACGGCGGAATCGCCGGGCACCAGCCCGGAAAAGCTCCGGTTGGTGGTTCGGATCCTTCCCCGCGTATCGAGCACCATCACCCCTTCCTGCATTGCGTCGAATACCGCTTCCAGCTGCTGCTTTTGCTCCGTGATGGTTCTTACGTGATTCTCGATACTTTCCGCCATCCGGTTGATGGACTGGGTGAGGGGATAGAATTCCTGGCCCGGACTGGAATGAATGCGCGTTCTGTAATCCTTAGTGGCGATGGCTTCCGCGGTATGGATCATGGCCCTGAGCGGCTCGTTCAATCGACGGACCAGGAAGTAACTCAACCCGGCGGTCGCGATGGAAACCAGAGCAAGGAACAGGAGGAGGCTGTTTTTCAGCCGGTCCAAAGGTTCTCTGATTTTGGACAGTGGGGTGGCCAGGCGCAGGACTCCGGGGGGAATCGTTCCCCTTCCCTCGACGGTCCTTGCGACATGCAGCAGCTCGGTTTGAGTCGTCCGGCTGAACCGCGTGACGACCGCCACCTCCCGGTCGCGGGCCTCGATGATCTCCGGGCGGCCGGCATGGTTGTCCATATTGGGAATGTCCGCGCGGGGCACCACCGAATCCGCGATGACTCTGCCCCCCTCGGCAACGTAGGTGAGCCGCAGTCCAAGCTGTCCGCCGATTTCGACGATCCGGTCCTGCAGGTCCTCCACGGTCCGGATTTCCTTTTCTCGGTCCAGGAACCACCGGGCGAGGCCGAGCTGTTGAATGGCCGCCTTCGTGGTCTCGTCCATCGTCTCCCGGGTCAGAATGCGAAAGTAGTACCAGGGCGGCAGCAGCAGCGCCAACAGCAGCACCATCCAGAAGGAGAGCAGGACGCGGGTTCTCCAGGTATAATTGCGTTGCATCGGTTCAGCCTCGAAAACGGTATCCGACGCCGCGCACGGTTTCCACCCGGTCCGCATGGGGGCCGAGTTTCCGGCGCAAGCGCCGCACATGAGTATCGACCGTCCGGGCATAGCCCTCGAACTGATATGCCCATACCCGGTCAAGCAGTTGGTCTCTTGTCAATACCTTCCCGGGAGTGCGGACGAATTCGGCCAGAAGCTTGAATTCCGTGGCCGTGAGCGGTGTTTCCGCACCGTCCACGGTGAGCTTGTGGCCTTCGAAATCCACGCTCAGGCCTTCGGAGCGCCAGATTCTTTCCTCTGTGGCGTCCGTCGCAGACCGGCGCAGAATCGCCCGAATCCGCAGGATCAATTCGCGGGGGCTGAAGGGCTTCACCACGTAATCGTCCGCTCCGAGCTCCAGCCCGACAATGCGGTCCACTTCCTCGCCCCGCGCCGTGAGCATGATCACGGGGATGCCCCTGGTTTCCGCGCCCCGCTTCAGTTCCTTGCAGACCTCGAATCCGTCGATGCCGGGAATCATCAGGTCCAGAACGACGAGATCGGGCGGATGCCGCCTCACCATTTCCAGGGCGGTATTCCCGTCCATCGCCTTCACCACGTCGAAGCCTGCAGCCTCGATGTTGTATGCCAGCAGATGAAGGATGTCCGAATCGTCCTCCACGATAAGGATGCGTGCCTTGGGCATCGGGACCCTCCACGTTCGAGTCGACTCAAATTAATCATGCATTTATGACGTCAAGATGACCCTTTTGTTACAACCGTGTGACATTCGCCATTACACCGGCGCGGCCTTCGCAGCGGCAATCGCCTCATGCCCGATCCTCCTCCCGGTTCCGCCCGCCCGGTTCACTCATTTTCCGCACGTCCGACACGACGGCGTAACAATGGGATTCTACAATCTCACCACAAAGACGGTTGCCCGCCCAAATTCCCTTCCGCCGGAAGCGGGCGCGCGGGGTCGTGACTTTCGGGAAGAACAATCTCCCGAAGCATGGCCTGGCGGAAGGCGGGATTCTCCGCGCCTTCTCCGATGGTAGTCCCTGGAGCGGCAACCGGAGAAACAGCTTACGGAAATTCCTTGAATCGACACCGATTCAGGAGGGAGCGAGGATCATGGACAAAGAGTTGTCGGTGTACTTCCACGATATTCTGATCAAGCGCCTGATGGAGGTTTTCCCGGCCATGCGCGGAAGGTTGCTCAAGATGGCCGGCATGGGAACCGTTCACGACCCCATGGACGAGGTGGACCGAACCTCCATAAGAACCGAGCAGGAATTCCTGCTGCACATGCATTGCCGCAACGAGCGGCTGGTCCAGGAAATTCTCAACGGTCTGCAACGCATCAGGACGGGTGATTTCGGCGTTTGCGAAGAATGCGGCAAGGACATCGAACTGAACCGGCTGAAGGCACATCCGTCGGCCACTCAGTGCATCAAGTGCAAGAAGGCGGCGGAGCGGAAGGCTCGATTCAAAGCCGCCTGAATGCGGGCCGCCCCGTTCACTCAGGAGGAAAGCCGGGGGAAATCGGAATGGCCGGGATTCCCGGAGCGGGTTGCGCCGCCGTGGGAATGATCCGGAAGACGTCAACCCATACGAGGAGGAATATGGTGCAACGCTTCAAAAACGTAGCTCTGGTGGCTCACGACAATCGCAAGGGAGACCTGATCGAGTGGGTGCAATGGAACTGGGGAACCCTGATCGAACACCGGATCATCGCCACGGGGACCACCGGAAGGATGGTTGAAAACGCCATCCGAATCAAATTGGAGGAACAGGGCGGTGACCCCGAGCGCTTCGAGGTCGTCAAGCTGAAGTCCGGCCCGCTGGGTGGAGATCAGCAGTTGGGAGCGTTGATCGCCGAGGGACGCATCGATTTCATGATCTTCTTCTGGGACCCGATGCAGCCGCACCCCCATGACGTCGATGTGAAGGCGCTGCTGAGGATTGCGGTCGTCTACAATATTCCCATCGCCTGCAACCGCTCCACCGCCGACTTCCTGATCTCTTCGCCGTTGATGAGGGAAGCGTATTGCGCCGTTTCGATCGATTACGCGGAACACCACCGGGAGCCCGGCGGATGCGGATGGCGCTGAGACGTCGATGACCGGCCCGCGCCCCGGGAGAGCAACGGGGGCATCCGCGCCGCTTTTGAAGACAGTCGGGGCCAATTCCTTCACCGTCGGGGGAGAGGAACACTTCGCCAATGTCCCGCTGAGGCGTCATCCGAAACGGTGCATGGCGTCCTTAGCCGCTTTGACCAGGCGGTGCATGTCCTCGGGAAAAACGTGCCCTATTGTCCCGATGCGGAAGGTGTCCGCCTCCGACACCTTGCCCGGATAGATCACGAATCCCCTGGACTTCAGCTCTTGATACAGGCTGTTGAAGTTGAAGCCGGGGCGGCCCGGGGTGAGGAAGGAGGTGATGATCGGAGACTGCAGGGCTTCGGGCAGCAGACACTCAAATCCCAGAGCCCGCATGCCCGCGGTCAGTATACGCCGGTTCTCCCGGTAGCGTGCGTTGCGGCACGCCACGCCCCCCTCGTCGTCCAGTTCGTTCAGTGCCTGTGCGAAGGCTCTCACGACGTGCGTGGGCGAGGTGAAACGCCATTTTCCCCCCTTCGTTTCCATTTCCTTCCATTGCTGGAAGAGGTCCAGGCTCAAAGAGCGTGAGCGCCCCGCGCATTGTTCGAGTTCCGAGCGGCGCGCGATCACGAAGCCGAACCCGGGAACCCCCTGGATGCACTTGTTGGCGCTGGAAATGAGAAAGTCGGCGCCCAGAGTCGCGATATCCATGGGTATCCCCCCGAAGCTGCTCATCGCGTCCACGATGAAGACCCTGCCGAGGGACTTGACCGCCCGGCCGATTTCCTCGACGGGGTTGAGCATCCCCGTCGTGGTTTCACAGTGCACCACGGCAACATGAGTGATCGCGGGATCGGATTCGATGGTGTCCCTCACCCTGTCCGGATCCGGACGACCTGTTTCGCCGAAGTCGAGCTTCGCGGAGCGCATCCCGAGGTATCCGGCAATCAAAGCCATGCGATCCCCGTAATGCCCGTTTGAGATCACCAGCAGCTTGCCGTCATGCGGGAGCGCCGTACCGAGGGCGGCTTCAACCGCAAAAGTGCCGCTGCCCTGCATGAGAACGGATGTGTAGCCGGCTCCGGCCGTCGCCAGGGCAACAAGGCGCTCTCGAATGTCCTGCACAATAGCGTTGTAATCCCGGTCCCAGGTGCACCAATCCCTCATCATCACGGCCTTGACCGTCGGAGATGTCGACAGCGGGCCGGGGGTGAGAAGGATGTACGGGTTTTCGGGAAAAGACCGTGGAGCCATGAATTCTCTCCCTCGAGTTCAGACCGGTTATGCGAGGCGTTCTTCGGACTGCGCCGAACCGGTACAGGTTCCGGATTTCGTGCCCGATGAGCGACTCGCGGGCATCCAACGGCCTCAGGGAACTTCGCCCTGAGACAATAAATCGTTGATTTCCTCGATAATTTCCGGGCAGCGTCCGATGTGCTCCACAACGAAATGAGCCCCGGCCTCCAGGAAACGCGACTCGACAAGGGCCAGCCTGTTTCTCAGGTCGTCGGCCGGGAGCGCGTCCAACTCGGCTTCGGTAAGCCCCAGGTCGCTTCCCGACTTGGAGACCCCGATGGTCCACATGCCGGCGTTCAGACCTTCCCGGATGTCGCTCACCGTATCCCCGATCTTGACCACGGCCTCCAGGGGATAAACCTCGAGATCGATCGCATTCCGGTAGCACATGAAGGGAAACGGCCGGCCCCTGGGAACATCCGAGGAGCACACCACCGAATCGGGCCGATATCCCCTCTTCTCGGCGCGGGGAAGGAGAACCTCCATCATCGGCGTGGTGTAACCGGTTGAGGTGCCGATCTTGATGCCGTTCCCCCTGAAATACCCGATGGCCGGCAGAAGCCCGGGGATGAGCTCCGCGTGGTCGGCAACGCTCAACACCATCAACGGGACCGTGTCCCCGTATACCAGGCGAACGTCGTCTTCGTTCGGAATGCGCCCGAACAACTCCCGCCACCGTTCCGACACCGAAGGAAGGCCGCACAGAGCACGCACATGGTCCATTTTCATCAGCCCCATGGGGCCCCGCACCTCGGAGGCGGAGATCTCCACGCCGCGCAGGGCAAAAGCCTCGATGAACGCCGTCACCGGCGCCATGCAGCCGAAATCCACCGTCGTTCCGGCCCAATCCAGGACCACGGCCTTGACCGGGCCCGTGTAAGGTTTGTTCCTGACAAAGATCTCCATCGTTTCTCTCCTTTGCTCCAGGATATGCGTCAGTGCGCGATCCACGCTTGAGTCTTCCGTTCCACGGCCGTCTCAAGGAGTTTGTGCCCGCCCCGGGCGAGAATGCTTATGCCCACGATGAGCATCGACATTGCCGCGGCGGAGGCCGTGTCGCCTGCGTCATCCATGTTTGCGACGGCCACTGAAGCCAGGGGAACATCGGGTGTGTAGAGAAAAATCACCGCCGACACGGTGGCCATGGAATTGACGAAGGTGTAGATGACGATCTCGAGAAGGGCGGGGAGGCACACCGGCACGGTCACCCTCAGGAATGTCCGGTAAAAGGGAACGCCCAGCGACTCCGACACCGTTTCGAATTCCTTGTCCAGTTGTTTGAGCGCCGCAGTGGCGGTCAGAAAGCTCACCGTGTGAAAGTGGACGATATTGCTGAGAACCGGTAGCGCCATCGTCCCGTACAGGAAATTGAACGGATTGGGTATGCCTACTCCGAAGAAACCGAGGGTGGGGGAGTTGAAAAACAGGATGTAGCCCAACCCGATCACCATGCCGGGCAAAGCGAGCGGCAGCATGCAGAACAGGTAGGCGACGTGTCTGACAAATCGCATCCCGTTGGTTTTTTCGATGAGATATGCCGATCCGAAGGTGACCGCCGCTCCGGCCGCGGCGGAATAAAGGCTCATGCGTATGCTGTTCCCGAGCGCCGCGTATCCGCCCCCCGCCACCCGGTCGAAGTCGTAGTTCCAGAGCCCGAGCGTGAGCTGATACGGCCAGGCTTTCACGAGCGAAGCAAGCAGCGCCGTGAGGTAGAACCCGGCAATGAAAAGCGCGATGGAACCGCAGAACAGCGTGGAGAGGGTATCCACAAGAGGGTTTGGATCGGGCGTGAGGGGCACGGAGCGCGAAGTGATCGCGGAACACTGTTTGTGCCGGCACAGGCGGTCGGCAATGAACGCCAATACGGTCGGTATCAGCAGAACCGAACCCACCACGGCGCCCATGGTGAAATCGTGCCGGCCGATGACCTGCTTGTAGATGTCCGTTGCAAGGACGTTGTATTGTCCGCCGATGACCTTGGGGGCGCCGAAATCGGTAAACGCGAGGATAAAGGAAACGAAGAGGGTGCTGATGCACCCATAGCGTATCCCGGGGATGGTGATCGTCAGAAAGGTCTTGACCCTCGAGGCTCCCAGGCAGGCGGAGGCTTCGTAGAGGCGCGCATCCGCCAGGCGAAGCGCGACGGACAGGATGAGCACTGCCTGGGGAAAAGTATAGAGCACTTCCGCGATGACGATCCCCACGGGACCGTAGAGGTCGATGTCGATGCCGGGGAGGAGCCCGAAGAATCCCCCCGTCACGATCCCCTTCTTTCCGAACAGGTAGACCAGGGCGATGCCGTTGAGCAGCGTGGGCGAAAAGAGCGGCGTCATGGCCATGCCCAGGAAAAAGCCTTTTGCGGGCATGCGGGTTCTCGTCAGGGCGAAGGCGTAGGCCAGGCCGAGGCCCCCCGATATGAGCGTAGTCGCGACGGATACGAAGAGGCTGTTGTAAAGCGAAGCGGCAAGCGCCGGCGTGCCGAAGTAGTGAACGAAATTCCTCAGGCCAGCGAAGTTGCCCGCATGGTCGTACAGACTCCTTCCGAGCAGGAGAAACACCGGCCAGACAACCGCCAGGGTGAGCCAGGCGCAGACGGCCAGGACGAGCATTCCTCGAAGCAGGGCAGGACCGTCCGCAAACCGTAGCACGCCGGTCTTTCCTCCGGCCACGCCGGCTCTGGCGTCTGTCTCCGGCATACACGGGTCCTCGGAAGTCGGACAAGCAGAGCATTCCCGCAGCATCTTCAAGCCACGTAAGCGATCAGCCGATCCACCGGAATACCGATGTTGACGGGCATGTTTTCATGGATCCCCAGGCGCCTGATTTTCCGGGTGGGGACATCCGCTTCCAGGGTGGAACATCCTCCCTCGACCCCGAGGCTCAAAGTGACCCGGTAGCTGGCCCCACGATATTCCATTCCCCGGACAAGCGCCGGCAGAGCGTTTTCCCGGGAACCGCCGCTCCCGTTGAGGACGATGTCTTCCGGCCTTACTGCGAGGATGGCCCGTGTCCCTTGAGGAACCAATCCCGAATCGTCGGCCGCCAGGCTGAGATCTCCTTTCCGGAAGATCCCCGGCGCCTCCTTGACGAGGTCGCGGATAAAGTTCATCGACCCGATGAACGAGGCCACGAAAGGGCTGGCCGGCAGGTCGTACACCTCGTCGGGAGTTCCGGTCTGCAGAAGGCGCCCCTGGTCCATCACCAGGATTCTGTCCGCCATGGCCAGCGCTTCCTCCTGGTCGTGGGTGACCATGAGCGTTGTGATGCCCAGGTGCTTCTGCAGCTGCCTGATCTCCGCGCGAAGCCGGGAACGCACCTTCGCATCGAGCGCCGACAGCGGTTCGTCCAGGAGCAGCAGCGCGGGGGCTCCGGCGATGGCCCGCGCCAGCGCAACCCTCTGCTGCTGGCCCCCGGAAAGCTGCGCGGGGTACTTGTGCCCCGAGCCGACGAGACCTACCATGTCGAGCAGCTCCGTCACTCGCCTTCTCACGCGATCCCTGTCGCAAAACCGCGGAGTCAAACCGTACGCGATGTTCTGCTCCGCGGTCAGGTTCGGGAAAAGCGCGTAGGATTGAAATACGATGCCCACGTTGCGCTTCGAGACCGGGAGTCCGGAAACGTCCCTGCCCGCAATGACGACGGTGCCCCGATCCGGCTTTTCCAGCCCGGCCGCCACCCTCAGCAAAGTGGTTTTGCCGCAGCCGCTGGGTCCGAGAATCGACAGGAACTCACCGGCTTCGGCGTCGAACGAGACGTCCTCGAGCGCCGTGAAACGGTTGAAGCTCATCGTCACATTTCGCAGCTCAAGGTAGCGGCTTCCCGCCACCGGCTCATTCATGATCATCTGCTCACCTCCGGCCGGTCCGAGGACACTCTCCGGACCGATCCCATCCGTCGCCGAGACGACGTTACTTTCGGGCTTCGCTTTTGCCGTCGTATCGCCTGGTCCATTCCGTCAGTATGGCGTCTCGATTTTTCGCCGCCCACGCAAGGTCGTTTTTCACAAGCTGCTTGAACGGATCGGACGGATATCCCTCGGGAACCGGCTCCCCGGTCGGATATGCCGTAACGGGATAGACCCTGGCGTACATCTTCATCACTTCAGGGCTCAGAGCCCAATCCAGGAATTTCTTCGCGGATTCCTTGACCGGAGTCTTTTTCACGAGAGCGTTGGCTTCGACGTCCCAGCCGCAGCCTTCGCTCGGGAAGACCGTTTCAACAGGTTCACCCTTTTTCTTTTGGATGATGCCGCGGTAGCCGAACGAAATACCGATGGGGTACTCACCCGCCCCGGCCATCTTGCAGGGCTTGGAACCGGAATGCGTGTATTGCGCGATGTTCTCGTGCAATTTGTCCAGGTATTCCCAGCCCTGCCTCTCGCCCATCATCTGCAGAATCGCCGAGACGGTAAGGAAACCCGTGCCGGAAGACGCCGGGTTGGGCATGACGATTTTACCTTTGTACAAGGGCTTTGCCAGGTCGGCGAGGGATTTCGGAATCGGCAGATTCTGCGATTTCGCTTCCACGGTATTCACGCAAAAGCCCGTTTCCCATGCCTTTATCCCAACCCAGCGGGGAGGTGCGGATGAGTCTTTCATACTCGGATTCACTTTATCGACATCCCCGGGGGCGTATCCTTGCAGCATCCCCGCCGCATCGCAGACCAGGAGGCTCGTGGCCGCCACGCCCCAGATCACGTCCGCCTGAGGATTGTCTTTTTCGGCCATCAGTTTGGCTGTGACAATACCGGTGGAATCCCTGACGATTTTCACGTTAACATCCGGATGCGCCTTCTTGAAGAGTTCCAGGTATGCAGGGTATTCGTCGTCTTCAAGGGCCGTGTAGACGACGAGGTCTTCGGCGTGCGCAAATGGAGCGACGAGCGCGGCGGCAAATACCGCAAGCGTTGCAGCGATGAGTCTGACGTGTTTTCCATAGCCGGGCATGGTTTCCTCCTTGGGATTCTGGCTTTTCCGGAAATTCGATCTCCAATCGTCTTAAGGCTTCGATGGCAGGGTAGACTTTGCCCGTTACGGTTTCATGACCCTCACGTGACAGTTTGCAATCGACCGGGAAATTCACCCGCGCTTCCACATCTCCGACGTCCGTTTCGTCATGCGTCGAGTCCTGCCAATAATCCCGCGCATTTTCACCCCGCCCCACAAAATTCACCCAATGGTTACATGGCGGCAACCTCTCCGTAACGAACCGCCTATACGATCGTGTGCGCAGGTCGGCGTCGCGGGGCAGGCCGCAAATCCCTCGACCCTTCCGCCAAAGGAGAAGCCCGCTGTCTCCCGCTCCCTTACGTGATCCGGGGAACCCAACGCCGCATCCTCCTCCCCCCGGTCCCGTGGGAAATGCGGGCGCTCTCAGCCCCCTCCCACCGGAAGGGAACAGGGGGATTCCCCGCGGGCCGCCGACCTTGCGGGTGGATATCAACAACGGTCCGCCATTGAACCGAACAACCATCAGAAGAGGCACGCCGTTCCATGAACGCTGTTATCGAAGACACCGATTCGCCGGCAGGCACTGTCGAAGAGCGGCAGGGATTTCGGAACACCTGTCCCGTCTGCTATTCCCATTCACTGTACCCGTTCTGCCTCTCCGGGGAAGCTCGGCAGAGGTTCCTGTGCGTCGTCTGCGGAGTGCAATTCGTCGTTTGGACGGTGGCGCAACTGAAGTCGCCGGAACCTCAATGCCCGGAGTGCGGCAGTCCAATGCAGCCGCACCACGGATATCCGAAGGGGATCCGGTTCAGGTGTTCGAGATACCCGTCCTGCCACAGCTACCTGAAGTTGGGGAAATGGGTCCAATAGCCGCTCGTCTTCACGCGCTTCCGGGGAGCCGCCACGTCTGTGCCCACCCACTTGAATACGGAGCGCTCCCTTCCCGCGGAATCGAAAGTTGCCCCGTGAGAAGCGAAGGAGAGAGCGATCCGTCAGCTGCGTCGTCTTTCCGCTTTTCAGCGCCGGAACACGCGCGCCCCGCTAATCAGACCGCAATGAACGCGAATCCATTCAAATTCCATATGATTGACAAGAGAACGCAATCAAATCGTCAAATTCACCGGGTATCCATGTTACGAATCACGGAGGCAACCGAAGCAAATGTTCACTCTGAATGAATGCATGCTGGACAACATCCTTCGCAATGCCAGGCCCTTCGGTCACCACGAAGACGCGATGGAGCTGAATCTCGGTTTCGGATTCATCTATTACGGCCTGGTGAGAGCCTTGAGGCCGAAACACATCGTCGTGATCGGCTCGGGGTTCGGTTTCAGCGTCGTCTGCCTGGGGCTGGGGCTGAAGGACAACAAGACGGGCCGGCTGAGTTTCGTGGACCCTTCGTATTCCCTCCTGCGCAACGGCCCGTTCAAAACCGTGGGCGGCATGGCCAAATGGAACGATCCCCGCAAGGTTGAGGAACATTTTGCCGGTTTCGGTCTCGAGACCATTGTCTCGCACCACAGAATGATCAGTGAAGTTTTCTTTGCGCGGTTCAAGCATTTCGATCTGCCGCCCATCGACGTCGCGTTCATCGACGGCAATCATTCCTTTCGGGATGCCCGGAACGATTTTATAAACGTTCTCAAGCATTCGAAGAAGAACTCCTACGTCTTTCTGCACGACTCCAACATCTATGTGCGCGAGATGATCCGCCACGCCGGCGTCAAACGATGGCTCAACGTGTTGAGGAACAACAAGGAATTATTCGATCTGATCGATTTTCCTTTTGATTCCGGAGTGGCGCTCGTTCGGGTCGCTCAGGACAATGCATGGAAGTACATGGAATGATTGCCGTCCCAGCAATAGCCCTGCTGGCCGTCCTCGCCTTCCTGTACTGGCGGTTCATCTGGTTTTTCAGGAACCCGCCCCGATCCGTCCCCCCCGGTGACAACCTTGTGAGCCCGGCCGACGGAACGGTGGTCTACGTCGAGAAGGTGAAAGAAGGCCGGGAGGTGTTCAGCATCAAACACGGCCTGGTCGCCAGGCTTGCGGACATCACGCGGGAGGATCTCGGCAGGAACAGGATTCTCATCGGCATTTTCATGAGCCCGTTCAACGTGCATTACAATCGGGCCCCCCTGTCGGGAACCGTCGAGAGCATCAGCCGGTACCCATCGAGCGGCGGGAATCTAAACATGCGCGCCATGCACTGGCGCACGCTGTTCCGAATCGCTCCTTACTACCGGGACAGCCGGCACATCATCCAAAACGAACGGACGGTGACCAGGATCGATGGAAAATACAAAGGAGTCACCATCTCCTGCTACGTCGTCCAGATCGCGGGGAGAACGGTCCATTGCATCGAAAGCTATTACCGGGAGGGGATGAGCGTGAAAAAGGGGGATATTTTCGGAATGATTCGAGTAGGCTCCCAGGTGGACGTCGTGGTGCCCTGCCTCGACGGCATGCGGCCGTCCGTCCGGATTGGAGACAAGGTCCGCGCCGGGCGGACGGTCCTCGTGGAATGAAGGAAGTCATGACCCTCCTTCCGATGCCTCGTCCAAAACCTCGAAAACCGCTGTTTCGGACCTCGGGCGTTGGCACTGCCTCACGCCCGTGTCCTCGTACCTCTCACACACTTCATGACCCATCCTCACCGGCCGGGGATCCCGCCTGGACGACCTCTTCGTCCGTGTGCGGAACCGTCGGCACACAGAGTGAATCAAACAACAGGAGCAGATATGACCATGGAAAGCACGGAGTCCGAAACCACGAGGGTTGATCTTCATCTTCACTCCAAATTCTCCATACGGCCGTCTCAATGGGTATTGCAGAAGATCGGCTGTCCCGAGAGCTTTGCCGACCCGGCGGAGCTCTACGGCCTCGCCAGGCGCAAGGGCATGTCGCTGGTCACCATAACCGACCACAACACCATTGCCGGGTGCCTTGAAATCGCCCACCTGCCCGGTACCTTCGTCAGCGAGGAAGTAACCTCCTACTTTCCGGAAGACGGGTGCAAGGTTCACGTGCTCGTTTACGGAATCGACGAACAGAACCACGCGGAGATCCGGAAAGCGAGGGAGAGTGTGTACGATCTCGTCGCGTACCTGAACGGCAAAGGCATTTACCACGTCCTGGCCCATCCGTTGTTTGCACTCAACGACAAGCTGACGAAGGCCCACTTCGAAAAGGCGCTTCTGCTTTTCCGGAATTTCGAGTTGAACGGAAGCAGGAGCCTGACGCAAAATCAATGCCTGCGGCTGATTCTGTCCAGCCTCGAGCCCGGGACGATCGAAGGACTCGTGGAAAAGCACGGCATCGAGCCGCATTTCCCCGATCCGTGGAAGAAGATACTCGTCGGGGGCTCGGACGACCACAGCTCGCTCAACATAGCGAGCACCTACACGGAAGTTCAGGGGACTCACAGTGTCGCAACCTTTCTGCGGGAGCTGCGCGAAAGTCCCCGAGTGGTGGGGGAAGGCTCCGATCCCAAGTCCTTCGCCCGCAACATCTATGCAATCGCCTACCAATTTTACAAGCAGAAGCTCGGACTCGAAAAGTACGCCGACCGCGACGAGCTGCTGCGGGTTCTCGACCGGTTTCTCAAGCCCGGCAAGGTCGAGGAGCCGGGCGTGCTGTCGAGATTGCACGCGTTCTGGAACAGCCGCAGACATCATCGGAGTGGGAACGGAGCGTCGGCCGGCATCCGTGAGCTCCTTCGCCACGAGGCCTTGACGTCTCTTCGAGACAGCCCGGAGTTGCTGCGCGCCGCGGAAAGCGGGGATTCGGAACAGCCGGGCCTCGAGCAGAAATGGTTTGAATTCGTGAACCGAGTTTCCAACAAGGTGCTGTTGCACTCTGCCGACCATCTCCTGGATCATCTGGCCGGAGCCAACGTCTTCAACGTCTTTCACTCGCTCGGTTCGGCCGGTGGGCTGTATACGCTGATGGCTCCTTACTTCCTGGCGTATTCGATGTTCAGCAGGCAGAAGGCGTTCAGTCTCGAGGCGGGCGAATGGTTCGGGAGCAAGGGGCAACTCCGTGCCGAACCCGGCAGGTTGAAGATCGCGCATTTCACCGACACCTTCTATGAAATCAACGGCGTCGCGTCCACCCTGCGGCAGCAAATCAGCATGGCGATCAAGAACGGGAAGGAACTGGTCATCATCACCTGTGACATGAGGGACCAATCCGGACTGCCGGGTGTCCGGAACTTCAGACCGGTCGGATTCCATGAACTGCCCGAATACCCCGAACAGAAGCTCTGTTACCCTCCATTCCTGGAAATGCTGAGCTATTGCTACGAAAATGAATTCACGCACATCCACGCCGCGACTCCCGGCCCCATCGGCCTTGCCGCACTGGCCATCGCCCGCATCCTCGCTCTTCCCATCTACGGCACTTACCATACGGCCCTGCCCCAATACGCTCAGTATTTGACAAACGACCCCGCCATAGAAGAGCTGACTTGGCGCTACACGCTCTGGTACTACGACCAGATGGACGAAATTTTCGTGCCTTCGCGCAGCACCGCGGACGAACTGGCGCAGAAGGGCATCGCCCCGGGAAAAATCCGTGTTTCCGCACGCGGAATCGACACACGGCGATTCCATCCCTCCAAGCGCAGCCGATTCCTCGAGGAACGCTATCGTATCGACGGTCGTGCAGTTCGGCTGCTCTATGTGGGAAGAATCTCCAAGGAAAAAGACCTTCCGGTCCTCGAGGACGCATACCGTTTTCTGGTCAAGACGGCGGGGGCGCGGGTCCATCTTATCCTCACGGGCGACGGGCCCTACTTGGGGGAGATGCGCGAGCGCCTGAAGGACCTGCCCTGCACCTTCACCGGCACCCTGGAAGGCGAGGATCTGGCCACGGTGTACGCGTCCTCCGACCTCTTCGTCTTCCCCAGTAGGACGGATACCTTCGGCAACGTCGTTCTCGAAGCCCAGGCCTCCGGTCTGCCGGTTGTGGTGACGGATTCGGGCGGACCACAGGAGAACCTGCTTCCGGGCAAGACGGGTGTCGTCGTCAGGGGAAACAGTGCGTTGCACCTGTTCGAAACGCTCCGGGACCTCGTCCAGGACCCTCGCCGCCTGAAGGAAATGGGGAAGAATGCCCGGCTCTATGTGGAAGGGCGATCATCCGAGGAAGCGTTCCACGCGGGCTGGCAGATGTATCAAAATCGGCCGAAGGGGACAGAGACCGCCCTGGACCGGGCGATATGAAGGGACGGGGGGCCCGTGCGAAGGCCTTTCGAAGAATGATCGAGACGACGCCGGCGCCCGGGCCCTCCGGGCAACGCTCCGGAGAAGAAGGGATGGCAGCGGCCGAAGCCCGGGCGGTATAGCTTTCCGGCGGGCGCTCTATTCGCAGTGATGCTTGATGTTCACTCCCAGGACCATGAAAATGACGCTCTCGGCGATGTTGGTGGTCTGATCGGCCACCCGCTCGAGGCACCTCGAAACGATGATGGTCTGAACCGAGCGCTCCACCGCCGGGGCCTCCTTTACCATGTGGTCCAGCAGGCTCTTGAGGACCTTCACGTTCAGATCGTCGGCCGTATCGTCCATCTGGCAGACTTCGCGGGCTTCATCCGCGTTCTGCCTGACGAACGAGTCGATGACCGTGCGCAGCATGTCCAGCGCCGTGGTGGCCAACTGCTCCAGGGACGCGTTGGGAGGCAGCGGCGGCCGGCGGCTCATGAACACCCCCCTGCGCGCCACGTTGACGGCCAGGTCCGCGATGCGCTCCAGTTCGACGGCAATCCGCATGCAACCCACGATGAAGCGAAGATCCCGCGCCATGGGCTGCTCCAGGGCGAGCAGGCGAAGGCTGAGCCGGTCCACGTCGACTTCCAGCCGGTTGATCGCGTCGTCGCCGCGGATCACCTCCTCGGCCAGTTCCACATCCCGCTCGAAAAAAGCCTTTGCGGACTTCTCCAATGCCGTTTCGGTCCGCGCGGCCATCTCCAGGATGATCATCCGGAGCCGGTCCAGTTCCTTGAGGAATCGACTTTCCATATCCTTCACTCTCCCGGTGGAATGTATCTCCCGGACCCCGCCGGGTCCGGATGCCGAATGCCGCCGCTCACCCGTTCGGCGAAATCGCGGATATGCCTCGGCCTGTCTTTAAAAAGGTGAAACGGCAATCGATACGCTGCGGGAAATGGGATGGCGAGAAAGAGAGCAATCGTAAGGCGCGGCGAGAAGGAACCGGCGAAGTTTCGGACGACAGGCGGGCGAAGAGATCTCCGCTTCGCCGCCGCCCCCCGGCATGGTCTTCGGCAGACCGGCCCGCCGAAACGGGAACCGATCGTCCCCGCTTCGAAGCCAAACGGGCCTGCAGACCGGTCGACCCGCGGGCCGCAACGCTCCGGAAGCGATCAGCCCCAGGGCAGCATGTTCCCCGTCCTCAGGAAGTGGTTCAACTTAAGTTCGAGCGTCTTCATTTCGGTGGCGTACTGTTCATCGGACAGCGCCTCCACCAGCTTGTTTCCCTCCGGGGTCAGGCCGGTGAGGACCTGTTTCCAGATCGCCCTGGTTGTCCCGGCCCCGCCGTCGTCGAGGCTGATGGAAAACCGCATCGCCCTCGAATCATTGACCCGGATGAACTGAATTTCCGCCGGCGGTTCGTATCGGCTGATCACCCAGATATCAGGACCTTCGCCCGGGAAATTCGTTTCGAAGATGCAATCCAGGTCCGCAAAACCGGAATCCGAGTAAACCATTTTGCATTCCCAACGGTCGATCCACTCGTATTCCTTCGTCGGACAAAGAAGAGGAAACACGGCATCCGGCGGTGCCTCGATGTGCATGGTGTAGCTTCTTACCGTCCGCTTGCCCGCAAATCCTTTCATGGCGTCTCCTATCCGCTTTTTCCCGTGACGGGTCGAGGACAACACGCCGCAGTATAGTATGCCGGTGTATCGAATTCAACAGGTCATGCACCTTCGCGAGGCAACGCGGCACCATGAGCCCACGCAAAACCGGGCACCGGTCGGCGAGACGCAGGGAGGAAAGCGCGTGGCCGGCGCTTCGACCGGTCCGCGACATGCCAGGCCGTCCGCCTCCGGCAGACGCACCATTCTCGATGCGCTCCGCCGATTTGGCCGCTGGATGCGTCGGCCCCGCCGGGGCTCCTCCGGATTCATGAAAAACCAAGGACGTTGGGCAGCCAGAGCACCGTCTGGGGGAAGACGATCAGGAGCAGCAGCCCCGCGAACATGAACAGCAGAAGCCAGACGACCCACGGCACGGTATCCTCCATGCGGGCGCCGGTCAATTTGCAGCTCACCATGAGGTTGACGGCCATGGGTGGAGTGAATTGTCCTATCGCGATGACGTAAGTCATCAGCACGCCGAACCACACCAGGTCCCAGTGGAAGCCCTGAGCGACGGGAACCAGGATGGGACAGAAGATAAGAAAGATGGAAATCCCGTCCAGGAACATCCCCACAATCGTCAGGAACACCATGAGAATCACGATGACGGCGGTCTCGCTGCCTCCCCCAAGATTGACCAGCCACTTCGAAATGGGGTCGACGATGCCGATGGTGCTCGCGGCCCAGGCGAAAACACCGGCCAGGCCGACGACGATCAGGATCACCGCCGACGTTTCGGCGGATTCGATGAGGAGCTCATGGATGTCGCGCAGCGTCAGGGTGCGATAAACGAAGGCGCCGATGACCAACCCGTAGACCACGGCCACCACGGCCGCCTCCGTCGGAGTGAACCATCCCGTCCGCATGCCGCCCAGGATGACGATCGGAGCCATGAGCGCCCAGAAGGCCTCCTTGAGGGACTTCCAGACCTCGGGCCTTGCCTCGTCCGTCTCCCGGCCTCCGAAATCATGGCGAATGCTGAGAAAGAGCGCCGGGATAACGAGCATGACGCAGGCGAGCACTCCCGGCACGACCCCGCCCACGAACAGTGCGGGTACGGTGGCGGAGGGGACCAGCACGCTGTAAATGATGAAAGCCACGGACGGCGGAATGAGGATGTCCGTGGAGCCCGCGGCTGCAGTAACGGAGGCGGCGAATGCCGGAGGGTACCCCTCGCGCATCATGGCGGCGAGCATCACGCCTCCCACCGCGGCCGTGCAGGCCGGCCCGGAACCCGAAATGCCGCCGATGATCATGGCGACAAAGATCGTGATGACCGCAAGCGACCCCCGGCCATGGCCGATGATGGACCTCGCGAAGCGCAGGAGCCTCTCCGCGACGCCCGACCGGTCGAAAATCGCTCCCGCCAGCACGAACATGGGCACCGCCAGGAGCGGGTACTTGGCGATTCCCGTGTACACGTTGGTCGGAACCGCCATGATTCCGAGCTTCGCCTCCGCGATGGCAAAGATCCCCGCAAGCCCCAGTGAAGCGGCGATGGGCACGCTGCAAAACAACAGAAACAGGAAAGCCCCGAAGAGAATGAACGCCGACATCAGCTTTTCTCCCTCCGGAGACGAATGATCACGCCTATGGCGCGCCCGGTGATCGCCGCGGAAAGTATCGGAAGCCACATGGTGTAGACCCATGTGGGAATCCCCAACCCCGGCGACGTCACTTCGAACCGGTATTCATCCCAGGCCATTCGCCCCCCCAGGATCGCCAGAAGCAAGAAGGTGAAAGCCGTCACGGCAGTGGCGCCCATGACGACCGCCCTGCGCTTGCCGGGAGACAGGAAGTCCACGAAGTACGTGATGTTGAGGTGCCCGCTCTTGGCCATCAGGCTGGAGCTCCCCAGCAGGGCCATGGCCACCATGAGGAAGATGGAAAACTCCTCCGTGAAAGCGAACGAGAAGTTGGTCAGGTAGCGCACCACGACGTTCGCGAACGTAATGAACGCCAGGAGCCCCAGGATGATTCCCGCGACGTTTTCTTCAATTTTGAGTGGGATTTTTGTGCGGGGCCGGTTCATGTCCCCGGGAGGGTTGCATTCCATGGTTCTTCTCTCTCTCCGGCATCAGGGGTGGGGAAACAGGAGCGCATCAACGAACGGGAAAGGCGTGCACCGGAGCTTGCGGCGGATGCACGCCTTCGAGCCGATCAGAAAGCGGCCTGAATTCATCCCGTGCAGCAAAATGCACTGCGAAGGGCCCGGAGGAAGAGCGGCGCTCCATCTCTTCTTGCACGCGTCCTTCGTGACAATCACGCGACAACACGACGTCCATGCCCGCCCGGACGCGCGCGCATGGACAACGACGCACGACTACTTGCGGCCCGCTATGGCCGCCTCGGCTTTCTTGACCAATTCCGCACCGATCTGCTTGGCCCATTTGTCGTAAACGTCCCGGGTGGCCTTCCTGAATTCCGCCTTTTCGGCCTCCGTCAGCTTGACCACCGTGACGCCGAGCCCCTCGATCTCCCTGGTCAGGCTCTCGTCGGGGGCCACCAGCCCCTTGCGCGCCAGCTCGATGTTTTCCCTGCCCGCCTGCAGCGCGGCCTCACTCACGGCCTTCCGGTCCTCCGGCGTCCAACTGTTCCACACTTCCTTGTTCACGACGAAAATCAGCGGATCGGCCACGTACCCCCAAAGGGTGAGGTTTTTCTGGTTCGCGGCACTGTGAAGCTTCGCCGCCATGTAAACCGTCAGGGGGTTTTCCTGCCCGTCCACGGCGCCGCTGGAAAGGGCGGGCACCGCATCGGCCCAGCTCATCTGCGTGGGGTTGGCGCCGAGGGCGGTAAACGTTTCCAGGAAGAGCGGCGAGCCGACCACCCTGATCTTCAGGCCCTTGAGGTCCGAAGGCTTGCGGATGGAAACCTTGGAGTTGCTGAGCTCCCGGAATCCGTTCTCACCCCACGCCAGCGGAACCACGTCCTTGCCTTCCAGGATCTTGAACAACTCCTTGCCGACCTCCCCTCCGGTGAGGGCGTCGATGGCCTTGTAGTCCGGCATCAGGAACGGCATGGCAAAGATATTCAGCTGTTGCACCTGGGGCGACCAGTTGATGGTGGAACCGATGGCCAGGTCGATGGCTCCCTGCCGGATGGCGGTGAACTCCTTGGTCTGGTCCCCGCCCACCAGGCTGGTGCCCGGATACAACTTGACGTTGATCCGGCCGTTCGTCTTTTCCTTGATCAGCTCGACCCAGCGCTCGCCGGCCACCCCCCACGGAAAAGGCTTGCCCAGGACCGTGGAAAGCTTGTATTCCGCCTTGTAATCCGCCGCCTGAACCGCCTGGGCAAAGCCGAAGGCCACGATGGCCACGAGAACGAAAAGTACCCCCAACACTCTTTTCATAACTGTCTCCTCCAATCAACGCCGGTTTATGTGAAGTTCGCCTAAGAAAAGGGAATTAAACAATATTGTGATCAGACAACGAAAAACGATATTAGAGGGGTCCGACACTGTCAAGCGTTTTGTGGACGGGGAAATCCGGCGGGGCATTGCTCCTCGCGCGGCAGAGACGCCGCCCGGTCCCGGGCGCTCAACAACTCCCGCATTCCCGGGAGGAGCGGCATTGCGCGAGCGATGCCCGGCGTCTCCCCCTGCCTTCGTCAAGGCTCCGGCTTCTCCCCGGGACTCGCGACCGGCGGCGTTTTCCATCCGTTTGTTTTCCGCCGGCCCGTTTCTTCCCTACGCGCCGCACCGAACCCGCGCCGGGGGGTTCCCCGAACGGGTCGGCTCCAAAGATGCGCGCCGGCCGTTCTTCATGGGCGGAGCGCCCAGGAGAAGCACACAAAAAAAACACACAAAAAAGTTGCCAACGCGGGGAAAAAGATTTATAGGGAGCGGTCGATTTCTCTTAACGATAAAAGGAGCAACATGAAGATTGTCTGCCCGTCATGCAATTACGTCGGAGAGAGCGCGGCCATCGCCAAGGGTTCCCGAAAGCTCGAAATCACCCTCTGGTGCTGTTTCATCCTGCCGGGCATGCTCTACACCATGTGGCGGCAATCCAGGGACGGCCAGTACCAGGGGTGTCCGCAGTGCCGCGAAGGGAAGGTTCGGCTGATCAGCAGGAAAGACTGGAAAACGTACGAGCGCAGCGGAAAGCTGCCGACCATATAGTCGACGAAGCGTCTGCCGGTGCTTGCATGCGGGTTACCCCGTCGCGCTTTGGCAAGCGGCCGTCCGGCATCAAGCCGACCGGCCTTTACCTGATACGGATTTACCTAGAAAATAGACTCCCTCGGGAGTCTGTTTTCATGCTTCGCGGGTGTCGCAGGGGGCATGGATAATTGCGTTCAAAATGATACTCTAAAAGCGTGGGGGACGTATCCCCCACACCCCCTCGCCGCTTCGCGGCTCCGTGTGGCGCTGCGGCGGCGGCCTTCGGCCAGTCGCCGCCAGCGCCGAGCACTCGGCCTCACGCGCTTGCGCGTGTGGCCGAAACTTGGGGGGTGCGGGGGAGTCATTCCCCCGCGCTTTTGTGCTTGAAAGATCCATCTTGCACGCAACTTCGTATGAATGGAGCGATCCGGTGCACAGGGCGGGAGGCACACGATTCACCGCAGGTGTGGACACACCCCGGCCGACCGACAGGTTGGTCGGCCTTTCGGGCGAGGAACGGGCTTTGGACCCGCCCGAATCAGCGCTTTGAGCCTCTGAGTCGCTCAACCCGGGTTTGACATGCCCCTTCCCGATGATTCCCGGCGAGACGAAAACACATCAGCCTTGTCCCCTCCGTCCAACACCATCGAATAGGACCGAAGCGCATCCTGAATCCCCGAAAGCGAGTCCAGCTTCCTGGAAAGATCGCCAAGGCTCTTGTCCGCGTTGGTTTTGCCGCTCTCGTGCAGTGCCAGGGCCTTTTGAAACGAGATGCGGATTCCTTCGAGCGTGGAGTCGAGCTTTGAATTCAAGGCATTCTCGAAATCCTTGACGGCTTGAGTCATCCGGTTGACCAGGTCGTAGCGCACTCTCCCGCAATGCCTGTCCACGAGTTCCGCCACCGCCGTCCTCATGTTCTTGAAGATCAGCTTTTTTGCGACGAACCCGGGCAATGCCGAGGTCACGGCGATCTGTATCAGCTCGAGCCCCACCGGATCGTCTTTCAGAAGAAAGTAGAAATCGCTCTTCCTGCTCAGGCCCTCGACGGAAGTGAACGGTTGCAGCTTCAGCTCAAAGATGCTGCTCGTGAGCGTCAGAATGCGTTCGATAAGCTCGTTGACGCGGGAGGCGAATTCCCGGTGCGCCGCCTCCAGCTGCAGGGAAAGATTCTCGGTGAGTTGCCCGCGCCAGCCGTTGAAGGTCGCACGGATATCTTCAAAAACGGCCTTCTCGAGGTTGTCGCGCAAACCGCCGGTCCGGCCGTTCGCGAGCCGTTCATATTCCTTCTCCATCCTGGTCTGCAGCGCGGGAACCTGTTCTTTCCTGAACTCGGCGATTCTTTCGTCCAGACCGGAGACAATCCTGCCGAGGCCGCCTTTCAAGAGGTAGCGGTTGTTTTCCCGGTCTTTCTCGATCGTTCGCATTTCGGTTTCGAACTGATTGATCTTCCCCGTGAGCTGCTGCAGGGGCAGCTTGATGGCTTCCTGTTCGAGCTGAAACGAGATGGTTTCATCGGACATCAGCTTCATCAGGGTGTTGACCGCGGACTGCAAAAGGACCCGCCCCTTTTCATGAACCAGAAACTCCTGCAACTGTTTCTCGAAATAGGGGAGAAGGCTCCTTTCAAGCAGGCCGCCGTCGCCCGTTTTCTTGCCTTCCAGCGCCCAGCGGGCCGAGACCGGGTAGATCTTCACTTTCCCTTCTCCGATATCGTCCTCGAGGATACGGACGGTGAAGTCCAAAGCCTCCTTGCGCTCATCCTCGCTCACCTGGTCGATCTTGTTCAACACGAAGAAAAGCTTGTCGACATAGCCGCGCACGTCTTTGAGAAACCGGTGTTCACTGCCGGACAGGGGCGGGTCGGCGGATACGACAAAGACTCCCGCATCCACCTGGGGCAGGAAATTGTAGGCCACGTCGGTGTTGTGGGCGTAGACCGAACCCGCTCCCGGAGTGTCGATGATGCGGACTCCTCCTCTCAGGTACTCGGAGGGATAGTAAACGGTGACCTCTTTCACGCCTTTGCGGTTTTCCGGGTCTTCGCGTTCGGTAATGTGGGCGGGAAGCTCCGATAGATTGATTTCCACCCGGCTCTCATTGAGAAAACGGACTTCCACCTTGAGCTCCGGGCCGAATCGTAGGATGGTCACGACGGAAGTGAGGGGCACAATGGCGGTGGGAAGGATGTTCGCGCCGAGCAGCGCGTTGATGAACGTGGATTTCCCTCGCTTGAACTGGCCGAGGACTACCAGGTTGAACGCCTCCTCCCGGAGCTTCGCTCTCAGGGCGTCGAGGTGCCGCACCGTCTCTTCACGCACCGCGCTGTCCAGGCGTTCGGCCACTTCACAAAGATCATCGCGCATCCGGGCATAGTCGAACATCGTGTGCCTCCCCTGTGTTGAGCTGAAATCTCGGGAACCGGCGGCAAGTTAAAAAAAAAGACTTCCACTCCATGATTCGAAGTAGAAGTCATCATCCCCTGGCCCGGGGCGGTTCAGGGCGAACTTCATCGCCGCAATTCAAGGTTATAAATACCAGCGGGCACACCATACGTCAAGCCTGGCGACCGGCGGTTTGACCCGGGCGGCGGTAAGCGCTGCCCGGAGGTTCATTCGAATTCCTCGGACTCCTCGGTGGTGTAGAAAAGATTCAGGTCGTCTCTCGAAATGCGGGATGAATCGGTATTCAGGAGATATTCCCGCGCGTTCCGCCTGAACGTCCCGGCCTCGGCCTCCATTTCCTTCAGCTTTGCCGTGACTCCCCGGGCGGTCAGCATGCCTTTGATCTCATCAAACAGGGGCCGGCTTCCCGCAAGCAGCATGCCCTCCTGGAGTATTTTGCAGGCAACCATCCTCTTGAACGTATCGAAGAGCATCTGCTCCCTGACCCGTTCCATGTTCTTCACGACGTAGTCGATCTCCTCCCTGACGCTGGGTGCAATGAGGGTGTAATATTTCTCCTTGTAAATCGCGGCGTCGAGCTCCTTGAGAAACCCCTCCGATATGCCGTCGTCCGACACCACGACCAGGTCGATGTCGGAGCCGTTGACCATTTCACCGATGCTCTGCTCGGGACGTGGAACATCATGAGCCATGTCGTAGACGATGTCTCCGGCGATGATGAAACATACCCGGCCCTCACGCGGCCAACGTTCCGCGAGCCTGTTTTGCAGATCGCCGACAATTCTTTGGGCCAGGGCGAGCTTTGCGCGGCTCACCTCCCGAATGTGCCCGATGATCGCGTCCGCCCTGCGATCCAGGGCCTCTGCGTTCCCCGCAAGCCCCACCACGGTGTAGGTCATGAACTCCCTGAGAATCGAGGGCGAGAGTCTTGCGAAGCCCTCGACCCTCCTGTCCAGTCGCAGGTACCGGGAGCCCAGAACACGGACCTGCAACCGCGCCGAAAGGCAGCAGGTCTTCCAGAGCGCAAGAGACGTCCCGCGCAGCGTTTCGAGTATTTCCGATCCCGTGAGAGGGCCTTTTTCTTCGATGAGTCGGAGAAGCTTATCTTCCATATCCTGATCCGATCGAACGCCGGAGGAAGTCGCTCATTCCCGCCGGGGACAAGGTCTCAAAAGAAACGAGCGGCTCGAAGCCGCCCGCGTCAGTTGGATTGGGTCGAAAATCATCCGAGGCGCCCGGTCTCGGGATTGCGCGCGAAAGTCAAAGACTGGACCGTCTCGTATGGAGTGCCGCGCATATCGACCAACTCATATCCCTTCGCCTGCAGTTCCGGTTTCGCCTTGAGCAATTGAGCGGCGGCAATCTCGTCGAGAACGTAGACCATGTTTCCGCCCTCAGCCGCGTACTTCTGCCCGTAGCTGATGGGGACGTCCGAAGTCGCCGTTCCCAGGATCGCCTCGGTCACCGGGCCGGTCTTCCGGGCTCCATTGGCCACGAGCACCACCGTTCGAGCCTTGTAAACCTGTTCGGCGCCCATGGAAACCGCATACCAGGGGCTTTCCTCCCTGGTGTCGAAGTGTCCGTCTTCCACCGCGTTGGAAACGGTGTTCTCGTCCAGCTTCACCAGCATGACCTTGTTGCCGTCGAAGGGAATGCCGCTTTCATGGAACGCCACATGGCCCCGTCCACCCACCCCGATGACCTGGAGGTCGATCCCCCCGCAGGCGTCGATCTTCTTCCAGTAGGCATCGAGGATTTCTTCGCGGATCGTTTTGAGATACCCTTGAGCGCGATCCCGGATGACAACGGCCTTGCCCTTGTCCGCACCCTGCAATTCGTAGCAGTCCGGGTGCTCCTCGAGGGCCTTGACCAGCTTTTCCTGATCGACCAGGGTTCCCCACGGCACATTGGTTTCGCTGAATTTCTCCTGGAGGAGACCGAAAAACTCCGCAATCATGAAATAGGAATAGGACTCGCAGTGCATGGCCCGCTGCTGCGCGTTCTCGCCGGGGAGCCCCACGTATTCGTCCAGGTTGAAGGTTCGAATTCCGCGGGAGCCGATCCGTCCCGCATTGAACGCCTTGGCGAGGTGCTTGTAAACGCCGGTGGGAGAATTCCCCGTGGCGAGGCCGAGCACGTATTCATCCTTGACGGCCTGCTTGCGCCTGATATCGGCTTCGATCAGATCGGCGGCCACCTGGCTCATTTGGTCCCAGTCGCTTGTCACGTATATTTTCAACGCCATGTGCGATTCCTCTGCGTCGGATGAATTCCTGGTGAGCGATGCTCCTGTTTTATCCACGATAAAGGGGTCGAACCCCGGGGATGCGCCCCCCTGCCTACCCTATTGCGGCTTTCACCACATCGGCGATCTGCCGGCAATACTTCAGGGTGATTTCGTCGCTCGGCCCCTCGACCATCACCCGGCACATGTTCTGGGTGCCGGAATAGCGCACCAGCACGCGACCCTGATCGCCCAGCGCCGACTCCACGTCCTTGACGGCCTGGACCACCTGCGGCAGCGTCGAGATGTCCGGTTTACTCTTCACATCGATGTTGATCAGCTTCTGCGGGAAAACATCCATCAACCGAGCGAGCTCCGAGAGGGGTTTTCCGGATTCCAGCATGGCCGCGATGAGCTGTATGGCCGTCAGGATGCCGTCACCGGTCGTGTGGTGATCGAGGAAGATCACGTGGCCCGATTCCTCGCCTCCCAGAACGCTGCCCAGCCGCTGCATGTCTTCCAGCACGTAACGATCTCCCACCTTGGCGGCGTGCTGCCTGAACCCGTACTTCTTGCAGGCCACGGTCAGCCCGAGGTTGCTCATGACGGTGCTCACCAGCAGGTCGTTTTTGAGACGGCCTTTTCCCTTGAGCATTTTTCCACAGATGATCAGTATCTGGTCGCCGGTGATTTCACGGCCCTGTTCATCCACGGCGATCAGGCGGTCGCCGTCGCCGTCGAAGGCGAGCCCTATGGCGGCCCCCTTCTCGACCACGCGTTTCCTGAGATCCTCGGTGTGCTGCGAGCCGCACGCGGCGTTGATATTGATCCCGTTGGGCGCGTTGTGGATCACGTCCAGATCGGCCCCGAGCTCCGTGAAGCTCTCGGGAGCCACCCTGTAGGTCGCGCCGTTGGCGGTATCCATGACGATTTTCATCCCTTCCATGGACAGCTCCCGTGGAAAGGTGTTCTTCAGAAACACGATATAGCGGCCGAGCACGTCGTCGATGCGATGCGCCTGTCCCATGCGGTCGACGGGAGGAACCTTGTCGGCAAGTTTTCCGTCGAGGACGAGGTTTTCGATCACCTCTTCCTGCTCATCGGACAGCTTGAACCCGTTTCCGCCGAATATCTTGATGCCGTTGTCCTGATAGGGATTGTGCGAGGCGGAGATGACGATCCCGGCGTCCGCGCGCATGCTCTCCGTGATGAACGCAATGCCCGGAGTGGGCAGAACGCCGACGAGATAAGGGTTCCCGCCCATGGAGGTGATCCCTGCCAGGAGCGCGCTCTCGAGCATGTAGCCCGATATGCGCGTGTCCTTTCCGATGATGATTCGCGTACGGTGTTTCTCCTTTTTCAGGACGTAGGTGACGGCCTGGCCGACCGCGAAAGCCATCGGGGCATCCATCGGATACCGGTTTGCCACCCCCCTGATGCCGTCCGTGCCGAACAAAGTACCCATGCTTTATCCTCCGCTCGTCAATGGTGCAATCCCTTAGAATTTCTTAAAAAAGACCGAAAGATGGAAGGAGTGCCCCCGCCTTCCGGCACAAGTCGTCGACTATCCGCTGAAGCCACCTGATTCCATCCTGCGAAACCTCCGCGGGCAAGGCCTTTATGTGTTGGATATAGTTCCCGTCGAGGTCCCGGCGACATTTCTCGAAGGCGCCCAGAAAACGGTCCCGGAACTCCGCTTCTTTGCCGTCCCGGAGGTTCTCGCTGAAAAGCCCGCACACTCTGCCGATGTTGTCGTGCAATTCACAGGCTTGCTTTGCCGGACCCGCCCCGCACCCGCACTTCTCATGGGTGCCGGGGACTTTTTCGGCCAGCGCGATGAGCCTGCCGGTGCGCTCCTTCCTGGCAAGCGCCAATTTGTCGAGCACACCCCGGTAGAGGAGGTCGCCAAACTCCATGGTCGAGAAGAACGGCTTGCGCGCGTGCTCGTACCAGGATTCGAGCGCCGCGAGGTTTGCCAGGTAGATCAGGTTGTTTCTGAGGATACGCGGGAGTTGGCGGTAGGCGTGAGGTTCGTAGTCCCGGACGGCCGCTCCGTAAGTCTCGCCGGTAATGATCTTTCGGTCCTCCGGGGTGTCTTTGCGCAATACCGTCCCCGCCACGGCCACATTCCCGAAGCCCAACCGCAGGGGCCCCACCATCCCGCCCTGGCCCCCGAGAAAGATGGCGGGCTGATTCAACATGACCCCTCTCGGCACGTCCCCGATGAGCGAAGGGGTCGTTTTGTTTCCATCCGGCGTGTAGTTGAAGTGAATGTATGAGCTTCCGACTTCGCTGTGGTCTTTGCGGCTCGTCCCTCCCGCCATGAGGCAGTCGCAGAAATTGATCAGGCTTCCGAGGGTCACGAAGGGAAAGAGGATGGTCTGTTTGAGGCCCACGCAATGAGCGCCGTTCGCCTCCTCCTCGAGAATGCAGCCCTCGCGGACATGCGCTCCCAAAGCCATATTGGCTTTTTCAAGGAAGACGGACCCCTTGAAATAACCGCCCTTGAGCTCGACCTGGGGGCCGATCTGGCAATTGTCGATGGTCACCGGACCTTCCGCTCCGATCCGGGCTCCCTCCGCAATGACAGTGGACTTGCCGTAGATGCGGCATCCGGGGTAGATCTTGACGCCTTTGCCGGAAATGTTCTCCACCGGGACTTCATCCCCGATATCGAGTGTCAGCGGATTGGGAATATCGACTCCTTTACCGATAAGGTCCGAAATCTTCCGATGACTCGCAGGCCTGAGCTCCATCACCACCTCCATTCACACGACCGGTCCATGGCATGAATCGCGGCGCGACGATTCACACGAAGTTGCGTTCAAGAGGGATCTTTCAAGCACAAAAGAGCGGGGGAATGATTCCCCCGCACCCCCCAAGTTTCAGCCACACGCGCAAGCGCGTGAGGCCGAGTGCTCGGCGCTGTCGGCGACTGGCCGAAGGCCGCCGCCGCAGCGCCACACGGAGCCGCGAAGCGGCGAGAGGGTGTGGGGGATACGTCCCCCACGCTTTTAGAGTATCATTTTGAACGCAATTATCCATGCCCTCTGCGACACCCGCGAAGCATGAAAACAGACTCACCCGGGAATCTATTTTCTAGGTAAATCCGTATCACACGCTCAAACACCACGTTGCGGAAAATTCCAGGGGGAGGCTTTCCGCCCCTTCATTTCGCAAGCCCGCGACAACTCCGCTCATGAAGTCGCCGACGGACTAGCGGCATCCCGGGTTCCATGATTTGGACCGTAAGCGTTGTTGAGATACCGGGCCAACAGCGACCCGAAAAGACGGCCGGAGGGAAGAGACCCCTCATGGGCGTTGAGTGTCGTTCGGTACGTCTTCAGGTCATGGGGACCTGGGACCGGTTGCCGTCCCGCTCGATGCAGTCGCCGGGACTGCCCCGGCATCCCGGCTCACCCTGCTCGCGGGCGTCGCCGGAGCCTTCGCCGATCGTTGGCGATTCCATCTTATATCGCGCACCCATTCGAGCATGTGACATATCATAATTGACCGATCGAAGCCAACTCGATTTGCGTGGCCCACAAACTTCTCTGCTATTTCCGCTCCGTTCGCTCGGTCGTTTCCGCCTGAAGGTGGAATCCCTGTCGGAATGGAATTCCGTGGGGGGCAACATCTGAAGCAACACGATACCGTCCCGTACCATGCGGCGGACAGGGGGTGGGCAGGGGAATCAAGACTGAGGAACTCTGCAGGACCTATATCGAGCAAAATTGAATTGACAGGCTGGAATGAGTGGACTAGAAAATTCGAGTAACGAAAATGTATAATTCGGCATACGTCAAACGAAGTGCTGGGGAACATATGGACCTTTACACTATAGGGTATGAGGGGTTGACAATTCGAGAGTTTATTAATAATCTAAGCAAAAACAATATCTCAATTGTTGCGGATATTCGATTCAATCCAATCAGTAGGAAACAAGGGTTTTCGAAAAGGATTTTGTGTGAAGAGCTTGCAAAAAAAGGGATAGGGTATATACATTTTAAAGAGCTTGGAACACCGAAGGATGTCCGTGATAAGTTTAAGCAAACAAATGATGAGAAAATTTTTTCAAGAAAATACAAACGAATCTTGGAAGCTAAACAACAATTGCTTTTTTATTTATGTGAATTAGTGAAAACTTCCACAGTTGCTCTAATGTGTTTCGAAAAAGATCCTGAAAAGTGCCATCGAACACTTTTAGCTGAAGAAATACAAATTATTAGTGGTAACTGCTTAACTGTTTTTTCTATCTAATTGTACATGTTAAGTTGTAGGCCCGATATATTTGGTGGATAGTAGAATCCAAGAATACAAAATGTTTTCCGCCTTGCTGCCATATTTCCCATAAATAGATATAAATCTCGATGTGCTTCACATATTTGATAGACTTTGGATTCGATTTTCTGTTTCCAATCCATCCCCTTATTAATTAAATTCCTATATAATTGTCCAATTTCCCAATCCAAAATACTTATATTGTGTCCTGCGCAATCATTTGATTGACACTTGAATGATAATAGGAATCTATATGGTATAAGATCGAGCTCTTTCTTGACAATCAGGAACGAGCGCTGAGCCAGAATGTTTTTCTTTTTTTTCTTCCTCCTCTTTTATTTCTGCTTTAGTCTTTGGTTCGATATGAAAATCATCTATGTTTCTAGGCTTGATCAATCCAATAGAAGTTCCATCTTCTATCTGTCTGCTTTGAAGAGCTTCAAGTGAGGAGAAAACATGTTTGGGATTTGCCAAGATCCAAAGGTTGCGCGACGTCCAGTCTCTACCTGGAGGCAATATGTTTCCTACTCTAATTGAACTTGCTTTAATCTTATAACTTTCTGGTCGATTATCTTGCATATTTTTCTTGATAGTAGCCTTAACCCACTGATACTTTGTAAACTGTTGATCTCCAACCAAGTACCGGTAAGGAAGTGGATAAAGTCTAATAAACTCTTTAGTATCTTTTAAGATTGCTGCTGTGCAGACAGTTTCAAGGTGTTTCGAACTATATTCTGGATAAGTTTTTGCACAAATAAGAAATTCACGATCTTTCCACATTCCATAATCATCCCATGTCTATGTAAAACATTTGCTATTCTTCCATCAAACTAGGAGATTAATTCAATTACTTTTATGGTATAGTTTTGTCCATTATGCCTGTATCCAACTCTGTCCAAGCCATAAGAGGCATCAGATTCAGGAACACATGAAGAATTCGGGCTTAAGATAGCATAAATAATAATCGCAAAATCGTGAATTTCAAATTAAAAATTCAGAATCATCCAGAGCCGTTCTTCAGGCCACTCATTTGAGGTGCCTCTTGAGGATTTCTACATAGACATTTTCCATCTTCGAAAACATCTCGTATAAGGCAGGATAAAAGAGAAGCGCTTCCCGTCAGGACTCACGCGCTCCGGAGGCAGAGGCCGACGGGCCGCACCGCCCTTTGCTTTTTCGGCCGGACTGGCCTCGCATAATGGAAAAGGGCCTGGAGAAACGCTCCAAACCCTCTTCTTTCAACCTGATCCGCCGTCGCCAACTCATTACGGAGCAAACCCGGCATGGGCATGTTCCCCCGTTCCCGCCCGATCTGTTGTCCTACAAGGACATGGAAACACCCCTCGTGAGACTCGGGGTGCGGGAACGGCGACTGAGCCGTCTTGCGCGGGGGATTCGATCTCTTGCTGGCGGCCGCCGCACCGGAAACGGTTCAGGGACGACCCTTCACGCCGCGGAAATCCCCTGCCCGCAGCCGGTTTCCTCTCGCGGGCGCTGAGGCCGGCTTTCTCTCACATGAAGGACCGGGCGTCCGCCCGCTCAATCCCGGCACGATTAGGGAACGAGGAACCTCCTGAGCGAAATACCGGTCAATGCATCCCGTATCTCCACCCTCATCCGGCCGGAAGCTTTGTGGATGCCCAATACCGCAATGCCCGGACCGTCGCTGCCGTCGGCCTCGGGCAACGCTGCCACCGCCAGGGGAAAAGTGGGATGGGTAAAGGGGATGTTCCGGATCAAAGCACCCGTCAGCGGATCGCGTTCCTCAACCGTCATCTTTCCCGGGAGGCCGTTGAAACGCAGCGTTGCGAGCCTCGAACCGCCCGGCTGCCCCGCATCCGGGACCACCGCAACGCCCATGGCCGAACCCGACTTGCTGAACTTCACCGTCTTGACGAGAGCTCCCGTCACGGGGTCTTTGAGCTGGGCAACAACGGCCCCGGCACTCGATCTTCCGATGACGGCAAGCTCGGGAACGCCGTTCGAATTGACATCCGGCACCGAGGAGAGCGCCTGCGGCACGTACGCCTTGTTGAAAGAAACCGACTTGATCAACGAACCGGTTCGGGAGTCTTTCACCTGCGCCAGGATATTCCCGCCGGCTTGGCTCGCTCCCAGGAACACCAGTTCCGGAGCGGTATTCTTGTTGAGGTCCGGCATCGGCACGAATCCTTTTGGCGTATAGCCCCTGGCGAACGCGACATCCTTTAAAAGCAAGCCGGTTTGACAAGCTCTTACCTGTGCCTTGACGCCGCCGGTAGCCGGACTGACGCACAAAACCGCCAATTCCGAGGCGCCGTCGCCGTTGAAATCGGGGAGCACCGCCAGTGCTTTCGGAGAATAGGTCTTATCGAACGGCACGTTTCTGATCCGCTTCCCGGTGTAAGCATCTCTCACCTCAACCCGAACAACGCCCGTCTCGGGATTGACCTGGAGCATGGCCAGCGCACGCCCGGCAGGATCGTCAATCAAAGCCAACCCTCTTGGCGCATAACCTGAAGTGAAGGTGACCGTTCGGACCAGCGCTCCCGTCCCCGAATCCTTGATGTAAACACGGCTGGTTCCTGCCACGGGATTCCTCTTCAACACAGCGATTTCCGGGTATCCGTTGCCGTTGAGGTCTGACAGCGCAAGCAGCGATGGGCACTGGCAAAGGTCGACTTCCTTGACCCTCACCTTGATCGGGGCGACATAATCGGCGCTCAGGCAAATCACCGCCGACCCGCCGAGCATGTCCTCATCCGGGACCGCCGTGAGCCGCACGGGCTGATAGCTGTTCCAGTTGACGGGGGTGAAGGTGAGGCGGCTTCCACTCAGAACATTGACGTCGGTGTCGCCGCCGGTCCATGCAACGAAGACCACCACGTCCGAGAGCGGCCGCTCGCTGAGCTTCACCTGAAATTGCGCCGACTCTCCTTCGCGAACCGCGATCGTCGTCCTGTCGACCACTATGGCCACATTCGACTCGAAACTGCCCTCGATCGTGTGGTTGCACATGACGTTGGTGAAGGTATAGGACGCCACGGCCCCCTTGGAAACCCCATCCACCAGGACGTCCTTCACGTGATAGCCGGTCTCGGCCTTCAGGGAGAACGTCTTGTCGGCACCCTGGTTCACGGTCACGAACCCCGATGGAGCGATCGTTCCGTGGGCGCCGGCGCTTGCGGCGATGGTGTACCTGATCCGCGCAAATGCGGCCTCGATCGTGTGATCCGCCGCGACAGCGTGAAAGGCGTAGCTCGAAACGGCCCCCACGGACACCCCGTCCACCAGCACGTCGGCGATTTCATAGTTTGCCGCGGGTGTGATTTGAAATGTCTTGTCCGCCCCGTAGTCGACGCTCACGGCTCCCGACGGCGAGATGGACCCTCCCGTTCCGGCACTGGCCGTAATCGTGAAGATGAGATCGTGGACATCAAAGGTCGCGCTCGGTCCCGCAGCCGCCACCGCGTTCCCGGCGGAATCGCTTGCCGTGCCCGCCTCGAGGCTGATTCCCAGGGTGCCGTCGCCGGTGATGCTCGCAATCGTGATCGTCCGGTTTTCCATGCCCTCTCCCGCAACCTGGACGGCGCCGTCGGCGGTGCCGGTCCTGTTGAGGGTGACATCGGCCGCGTTCAAGCTGATCGTATCGACATCCGCATAGCTGATCGTGAAGCTTACCGGCCCAGCTCTGGTCATAGATGCCGAAGGAGCCCCGATGGACACCGCGGGCGTGGTGGTGGTGATGGAACCGTGAGTGATGCAGTCAGGGTGAGCAACCTCATTCACAATGATGCCCTGAAGTTGCACGGCGGCGTGAGCTCCGGCTTCGGACGTCGCATCGAACGTGATCTCGAACAGCTCTCCGTTTCCGGAAATCCCGCCGGCGCCCGCCATCGCGATACGAATTTCACCGGGAGTATTCAGGTTCGAAACCAGGGTCATGTCGCCGGAAAAGCCGGTTTTCGCAACCGAAACGGCGGTGAGCTTGTCCGCAGGGTAGGTCACGGTTGCCTCAACGGCCAGAGCGGCATCCATGTTCGATGCCTGAAGCCACATGCTCAGCCTGGCGCCGGGCCTGTCCCGAAGATCGGGGAAGCTGAAGCACATGCCCTCACCTGCCTCGGCCGGGATCGGTGCGCTCAGCACGCCTCCCCAGCAGCAGAGCATGACGAGAATAACACCAATGGATTTCATCGGTCTCCCCCCTCGTGACTCAGGCGGCACGTCCGCTCCGTTAGAACAGCGTTTCGAAATGATTGTCGTTCAAAACGGCTCTCTTGATCACGACCTTGGGAGGCCCAACTTCCTTTCGCTTCTTCTTCAATTTGATCCAGACCAGATCTCCCGATTGCTCAAACCCGGCGGGAGCGGCCAGGGCAATCCTGATCCGACCCGGACGGGAGAGATTGGATACCAGCATCGCTCCTTGCGCAACGGATCCCGCCCCCACCGAAACCGCCTCGTACCGGTCCGTCGAATAGTGGAGCGTGAGCATTCCGGAGAATACTTCTCCTTTCTGGACCTTCACCTTCAAGGGAATCGCGAACACGCCCGAGGGATCCGACAGCGCCCTGCCCACCCAAAGGCGGGCTTTTCCTGAAAGAGCCAGACCGGGCCGGACAGGAGCCCGCGCGGTCATTGGGGTCAAAGCCGGAGCCGAACCGCTTTCGACCGACTGCCCCTGGGCGCCGGAAGACCAGTTCCCGCTGACGTCGCCGATAAGAATGCCCGTGTAATTCTGCCCCGTGAGATTGGCGCCGAGATTGGAATACGTTCGACTCTGGGGACTGAACTCCCAGACAACACCCGCCCCGGGAAACGGCAGCGCAATCAGCCCCACGGCCTTCTGCAAAATATAGGTTGCATCCATTGCCGTTATGGCACCGGTCTTGTTCACATCGGCGGCAACCGACTGGTGACCCGTCAGGCTGATCAGGCCGACGGCGTGCTGCAGCACCAGCGACGCATCGTAGGCGGAAATGCCGTCCGTGTCGTCCGACTTGGCGGGGCTCACCGAATAGTCGCCCGCAGGCAGACCCGACAGGCCGTACTCGCCTCCGGACCCGCTGAGCGCCTCATGGGCGCGCTCCCCCGTCGCCGTAAGCAAGGTCCCCGGAATGCCGGTCCCGTCTTTCCAGTAAACCACGGTGCCGGAAATGCCGTAGACCGCATCCACCGTGAACGAACCGTCCGCCGTTTGAACCGGAATGGCCCCATCGTTGAGAGAGACGTCGACCGGGTGCAAAGCGGAACCGCCGCCGGGCGTACCCACTACCTCGAATTCGATGTTCACCAATACACCGGACCCGGCCACGGTTCCACCCGGGGACGCCATGGAAATCCGGACTTCACCCGGCGTACCCGTGTGGGCCGCGACGCTCCACCCGGGTGTCAGGCTGCCGTTGCTCACCCCTCGTGCGTGGAGCACACCGTTGTTGAAAGTGACCTTCAGGTCGGCGGCGGCGAGCCCCTGGACACTGGCGTTGATTGGAACCTGGACGATTGCATATTGCCCCCCGCCAACGTTCGGGAGGCTGAGCGAAGCGGCTTCGCTTGCGTATGTATAGCCGCGGAGAAGCACGCCGCTCTGACCATCCGGATTGCTCACCGCCACGTCAACGAGCTCCGGGAAGTGAGGCGGCGTTTCGCAGGTGATCTGGTTTCCGCTGACCACGCTGATATTCCCGGCCGCGGCGCCCCCGAACGTCACCGTCGACCCCGCTTTGAAATTGCTGCCGGCGACGGTCACCGGGGTCCCGCCTGCATCCGGACCGTTGCCGGGGCTGACCGCGGTCACCACGGGACGGTCAACCACGCCGACCTGGTAAGGGTATTCGGGTCGCCCGGAATACACGGTGCTGATGCCGTCGGTCGCCGAGATGTAGTACTCGATCCCCGGCGGGGTCAAAAGGGTCCCTTCAAGCGTCGCCGAGTAACGGTTTCCGGTGGTCTTGATCATCGCCCTGGCGGAATAGCTCGAACCGGCCATGGGGCGGAAGTGCAAGGTCACCGCGCTCACGCCGACGTTGTCGGTGACGTCGGCGAAAAGGCTGACCGGCAGGCCGGGCTCGGCCGAGGTGATCGGGCTGTGGCTGATCACCGGTGGAATGGTGTCGATGGGGGTTGCCGTCGCCACGTTGGAGAATTTCGACTCCGACATGTCCGTCTTGACCACGGTGAACTTGTAGAAAGCGGGCTGGCCGGGCTGTACATTGGTGTCGCGAAAGGCCCGCTGCCCGGAGGGGAGCATGATTGAGTTCAGCCGCGTGTAGGAACCGTCCGCGGCGGTGGATTTATAGAGGTTGAATCCCGCGAGCAGCTCGAAGTCGTTCTGCGTCCACGCCAGGTCGATGTATCCCTCGCCGCCGGTCGCCTGGAGGTTCATCGATTCGATCCCGGACGTGATGATCTCGAAGCGGAACCGGCCTGCGTCGTTGCCCGTGACCAGCCACGGATCGTCCGCGGCGCGGGCTCCGGCCACGCGTATGAGCTGGTAGCCGTCGCCCGTGATCGGAGTGACATTGAACGTGCCGACCCATGTCCGCGGATCGGTCCAGCCCCCGCTGACAGGGTGCACGGTATAGTCGGTCAACGGCGTATCGGGCCCGAATGACACCTGCGGTTGGGCTGAAGTGTCCATATCACGGTTGAACGTGACGTTGAAGGTAACCGCCTCCGCACCGACTACCGATGCATCGGGATTACCGGCAGTGGATAGTGTAATATCAACGACGAATGGATATGTGGTGGTTGCAGGAGTTGTAAGGATAGGCTGATAAACCAAAGTCCCGATGCCAAAAACATCGTTAAGATCTTTAATTGCAGCATCAATAAGTGTTGTTGATGTAGTGCCCCAGTAGTTGTTGGCCATAGCCACAAATTTGTCTTCTGAAACCAATTGAAACGAAGTTCTCATCCAATGATTTATATTAGGATCCCAATATTTACTTAAGAATGCATTATTTATGTGTCTAGAATTAACACTTGCCTCCAATTCTGTTTGATAACAATCTTCATTGCATCCATACCAATATAAACCCCATACACGATTTTCAGTATTATTTTGAATAAATGTGGAATTAATCAATAATCGTGCATTTCCATAAGACATATGATATGCCCAGCTATCACCTTTTGCCTCAAAAAGACAAGTATTTGCTGTACCTGGGATGAGCGAATTATGATCTGGCCAGCTGTATATAATACTATTAGTTATAGAACGTGGAGGGCCTTGCATTGTGATTCCTGTACCTCCAAGGGCTGTTACATCTTGAAAGATTATACAGTGATCAATTGAATTTGGCCCATTTTTTGCCCCACTCATTCCCCACTCAGGTGTATCCACTCTTGTGTATTTGACATTAAATGTTCCGGGATCGAATGTGTTGATGGACACCTTACGATTGTATTGGTTGATCCGGAGTGGAAAGAGCTCAACAGGTTCATGATAAGTGCCGTTGATCAACAGATTGCCATAGACGCTTATGTCGGCTCCGGTTGGCTCAGCATATGGATCCTGAGGCGCCGGAGAGCCCCACTGGATCTGGGCGCCCTCCGATATGGTCAGCGTAATACCGGAGTTGACCCGTGTCTGACCGGGTAGGATCCAAAAATAGTCTTTTGTCAGGACAGTATCTTCGGTGATGTACCGAGGTAATTCCCGCCCGCGCTGGACAACCTGGTAGAATCTCGATTCAGTCGTGTAAACGGTCGTGTCCATCGGATCCAGTCCGTTGCGCGCCGTAATGGTGAGGCGGAACGGGATGACGTGATCGTTGGGGCAGTCCTGCGAGACGATGAATTGAAAAGGGTGAGCGACCCCCACAATGACTCCCTGCTCGTCGTATATGAGTCCGTTGTCGTCCCAGTTGAACGATCCGACGGCCCCGTAGTCCACCGTGTCTATGGGAATGGTGACGTAGGGATCTGCCTGGAACGCGCCCTCTGCCCAGGCTTCCAGCTTGACGGTCACCGGGTCGGCCTTTCCCCAGTGGTTGCGGATAACGATGGCCAGGTCGACCGTTTCCCCGGCATCCACGATTCCATCGTTGTCATTGACGGCGCTTTGCGACGTTGTGTCGAAGAGCCAGTGCTCCAGGTAGGAAAGCTCGGGTTTCGGCGCGACTGTGAGCGAAGCGAGGGCGTCGGCGACGGGACCGGCATTCGCCGCAATCTGGCCCATGATGAAACGCGAGGTGTAGAGTTCCTTGTCCGTCCACTTGGTGCGAAGGAGCGCCGCGATTCCCGAGACCACGGGGGCCGCCATGGATGTGCCGTCCCAGGCTGCATACTGCTCGTTGGGGAATGTGCTCCATATGTCGACGCCGGGAGCCATGAGCTCGTATTCGTGCGAGTCATGGGGAACGCAATCCGTGTTGGAAAAGCTCGCGATTAGTCCGCTCGGCGTCGAAGCCATCACCCCCAGCACCCAGTTGTAGGCCGCCGGATACATGTCGCGCCCCCCAATGCAAGGCAGATTGATAGCTCCATCGTTGCCCGCCGCGGCGACCAGCACCGCTTGTTCAAAAGCCACCGCCAGGGCATCTTCCTCGACCTGTGAACGGGCGTACCCGCCGAAAGACATGTTGATGATGTCCGCCCCCTGGGAAACGGCGTAATAAATGGCTTCGGCGATGTCGGACGTGGCCAGCACCCCAGAGTACTGTGCCGCCTTGATAGCCATGACCTGGACGTTATAGGCGACCCCCACGCCCCCCAGGCCGTTTTTCCCCTGGGCGGCAATGATCCCGGCAACGTGGGTGCCGTGGCCGTGATCGTCCAGGGGATTGCCCGATTCATTCCAGCTGTTGCTCACGACGTTCACACCGTGCACATCGTCAATGAAACCGTTTGCGTCGTCGTCTATGCCGTTCCCCGGGATCTCACGGCTGTTCACCCACATGTTGGCCGCCAGGTCGGGATGATTGTAATCCACACCGGTGTCGATCACCGCGACGACGATATCCCGGCTGCCGCCGGGGCTGAACCCCTGATCTTCCAGCCACTGCCACGCCAGGGGAATGTTCGCGGCATCCAGGTGCCATTGTTGGCCGTACAGCGGATCGGTGGAACCGTCGGGCGGGCTGGACAGGCGATTCGAGTGTCCCGTGCCGGGAGTCTTAATCGGGGCGCCGACAGGACGTCGATAGTAGTCCGGCTCGACATATTCGACACCCGGCTGCCCACTCAGCGCGTCCACCAGCGCATGGATGTCTTTTTTCTTTTTCGATTTCGATATCCGCGCGCGATACCATTTTGTGAGATCTGGTTTGGGGACACTCTTCCCCAGGGACGACAGTATCCTCTCTCCAGCCTTCGGCGCCCTCGCATTACGGAAGACCGGCTCCATTCTCTCGACTCCGTGCGCGGAGAGGGTCCTGTTCAACGCCGCATTTTCGCTCAGCCCCCCCTTGACGTTGTCCCTTGGCGGTTTGGCACTCGCGGCCATCTTGATCAGCACATGATCGGGCGCCGAATCGCATCCGCCTGCCGGACACGGATGCTCGCGCTTGTTCTTTTCATCGAAGGGCGAGTAGGCGTGTTTCGGAACGCCTTCCGCCGGGTCGTTCCTGTGCGGCCCGTTCCGGGTCGGCTTGATATTGCCCGTGTGACCGGCCAACTGGGCGGGATGCTTGCCTTTCCGAACGGCATCCCGCAGCCCGGAGGCAACCGGGGAAGCTGCGGCGGGAGAGGACACCGCGCTCCCCCCGACAGGTGATGAACCCTGTTTAGACTCCGCGTTCGGACTCTTCTCCCGGCCGGCCTTCTGCTTCCCCGCCCAGGCAGACGGGATGGTTGCGGCAATTGCCAAGATCGCACAAAACACAACCAGGGTACCCAGCGTCGAGCGATATCCGCGTGACATCCACACCCTCCTGATCTTACGTTTCACTGATACGTCATACCGTTTGTGCCCGAGAGCGGGCCACCGCCGGCAGCTCATCGGGCATTGATTCGACTGATGGAAATCGTTTTACCTTGATCATACGGGTTGCCGCCGGCATGAAAGAACGACGGCTGGTCAGAAACAGACGAATCGCCCCGTGTACCTTGACAGGCACAGCCTCTTCATGCCATGGAAACACAAAAATCGGCGCGGGGTCGAAAACTTCCGGAAATGGCGCAAAGCCCTGCTTCAATGCCATAAGGCGGGCCAAGACCTCTATTCACATAGATCTCTCCACCCCATGGCACCATTAAAACAAAACTAGGCTCAGTATTTACATTCGCGACTTTTGGGGGGGATATCCGGAAGAATCGGCAGCGGATGACGAAGCGGATCATGCACCACATACAACACTGCAGTGGAGCCAAGGCCGCGCCGTTCTACCGGACCTGGATCGGCAAGCCGCTGGTTGAATCACTTCAAAGAACGCATGAGATGCGGCACAGGCTGAAAAGCAGCCCGATATGAGCTTCCTGCCGTGATATCATCGAATGGATAGGATCATTTTCATCGTCTCCACCTTTTTCCTTATGTCGTTCCGGATACAAATGCAAATTAAATCTGGCGTTGCACAGTCGATCCTGTCGTGCCTGTCAGTCGGACGCACCTCAGAGCGAATCGGCCGGACCGCCGGGCGGTGCCCGCCCGCAATTCGGAAACGGTCCGGGCGGCGCGGCCCCGTTCCCGGGGGGCGGCGGAGCCGCAGGGGCGCCTTCTTGTGATTGACAAGTCCCCGTTCGAAACGTATGGTGCGATTCAAATCAGGCGGCCGGCAACCGGCCCGGGGGGGGAGATCCGCCGTCGAGGCTCGGTGCATTCGTTCTTCCCGGGGCGATGCGGCGACTCCGGCAAAGCAGTCCCGGTCGTCGCGCGGCACAATGCAACGGCTCCCCGGTGTTTCGTCTTCCGGCGACGATTCGCAGGGGCTGTCTCGATCGGCAGGCTTCATGCCGACGATCCCCGTGCCCGCGTGGGGTGCTCGGCTTCCTGGGCATGTGTGACGATCAGGGGTGAACGGTCCCCGTGCTCGCGTGGGGCACTCCTGGCCGCCCCGTGGCGAAGTCGTTGCCCGGGAGCTCGAAAAGGGCGGGGACAAAGCCCGCCGAATCCGCGCTCCGAGCCCGGGAATCGCTCAGCTTGCGCCTCAGTCACGTAAGCTCACGACTTAAGGAACGAAAAATGGTCAGAACGGCAGTTATTCTTGCTTCGGATGACAAGGGCATGGCGCCGGTTTTCGGCATCCCGGCGGCCCGGCGGCTGGCTCTACACCTGGTTCGGATTGGATTCACCCACATTCACATGGTTGGCCGGGTAAACTCTTTTGTCCCCGTCCTCTCCGACCTCGTGCCCGAGCGCTGCTTCCACCCGGTTATGAATGGGGAGTCCCTGGAGCGGGTTGTCCGAGAGCTCGGAATCCCCGCGGAAGAAAGGGTGTTGGTGCTCAAGGCGAATCTTGTCGCCGACCGAAGCGCCCTCGCCCGTTTCCTGGCCTCCTGCGGCGAAGCGACCGCCTGCCGCATGGAAGTCGCCGGGGCCCGCGGAAGAAACGACGGGCTCTACCTCGCCGACCAGGCCAATCTTGTATCCATCGTCGATTCTCTGTGGTCGAACAGCGACCTCGATCCCGCGGTCCTGAAGGACATTAAAGAGATTCCGGCCCTCGGCGGGCTCCCCTCCATCATCGAAGATCGGGAAACCGACGCAGGGAAGTCGGAGGATCGGCTGGTGAAGGCCCTGGGCGCCCAGACCGAGGCCGACGACGGCCTGATGGCACGGTATTTTGACCGGCACATCTCCCAGTTCGTGAGCAGGAGGCTTGCCCATACCGGCATAATGCCCAACCACATCACGCTGATCGGCATGACCCTGGGGCTGATCGGCGCACTGCTCCTTTCCCTGCAGGGCTACTGGGTCAAGGTCGTCGGTTCGTTTCTGTTCGTGGTCTGTGTGATCGTGGATGGAGTCGACGGCGAGGTTGCGCGCCTGAAAATGAAAGAGAGCACCTTCGGGCATTACCTGGACATCGTGACCGACAACATCGTGCACGCGGCCATATTCGTGGGGATCGCCTTCGGCCTGTACCACGACACCGGCGATGCGGGATATCTCGGTTATCTGTGGGTGCTCCTGGGAGGGTTTTGCGTCTGCCTGGTCGCCGTCTACGTGTTCATCCTGCGGCTCGATGCCGACACCCTGAGCCGTTCGCCCAAGACGTTGCGCATCATGGCCCTGGTGACCAATCGCGACTTTGCCTATCTCGTGTTTGCCCTCGCCGTGATCGGCCGGCTGAGCTGGTTCCTGCTGGGCGCGGCGCTAGGGTCCTACGCGTTCGCGATCGTCTTGTGTTTCGTCGGCTCTCGCGAGCGACGCACGCGCGCCGCCGCGATCAAGCACCCGGCTTCCTCCCAGTGACCCGCGTCGGCGGTTCGCCGCAAGGACGGCCCCGGCACCGGCCGCGCGCGGCAGGATGACGGAAGGCTCCAGGGACACGGCAACGGATTGCCGTTCCTTGTCATAGTCCGGCGTTCGTCACGGTACCGGGCATTTCATATTGCGGCGTGACCGCGGAAGAAAGCCGCGCCGGATTGCCTTCATGCCGTGAGCGCATCCCTGGACATCTCCACAAAATGCCGCAGGGACCATGGTTCCTGGGCCGCCCCGCGGCAGGAATACCAGCAGCGGCCACAGTCGGTCGGTTCGAACGTCCTGCCGTGCCATTCGGTGTAATGGGCGGCGGCAGGGTGGTCCGAGCACCGCTTGATCATCCCGTCGGGGGTGACCTGGACCCAGTTCACGCCGGCGGTACAGCCCGGGATCCTCCTTTTCTCGAAAAACTCCGGAATCCTGTCCAGGTAAAAGATACTGGTCGTGAGGTTGCCGAGGGTCCTCTTGAGGACTTTCAGCTCCCCGATGACCTGTTCCAGCCGGCGAAGCTCCGCCTGTTCGATCATATGGTCAAGGTTGTCGGTGCGCCAGCAGTTATAGGTGCTCAAGGAAACCTTGATCCCCATCCGGGCGCATTCGCGCACCAGGCGCGGCACCTCCCTGTAGTTTCCCCTCTTGAGGACCACGTTGAAGCAGAGATTGACGCCGGCGGAACCGAGCCGGGGGGCCAGGGCCAGGATATGCCCGGCAAGGCCGTGAATGCCGCGGCCTTCGTCATGCCTCTCGTCGAGATAGTCCAACGAAATGGACATTTCGTCGAGCCCGGCCTCCCAGAGCGCGACGCCATTCTCCCTGGTCAGCAGCGAGCCGTTGGTGATGAGGGATATGAAGAGGAATCCGAAACTGCGGCGCAACGATGCGATCAACTCCGGAAGGTCCGCTCTCAGGAGCGGTTCCCCACCGGTGAGGCTGACCGAGAGGGGAGCCAGCTTTCTCACCACCTCCACATAATCCCCGAGCTCCCCGGTCGGCTTTTCCTTCCAGTAATCGCAGAAGTTGCAGCGCGCATTGCACCTCTTGGTGACCTCCAGGTTGATATTGAAAAGGCCGCCTTTCGTCAAGTACTTGAAGTACTTGCAACCCCCGATGAGCATTTCCGAACGACTCATTTTGCGGGACATATTTTTCCTTGCGTGGTTTCAATTCTCCGTTTCAAGGCATGAATGCGCGATCGTCTCGAAAGGAACGCATCCGGCTGCCGCCGCGCTGAACGATCGACCTTGAGAAGAATTGACAGGATACCCGGTTCTGACGGGCGATATTTGAGGGTGTCCGGACAAGACTGTCGAACTTGGGACCGCTGAAGCCGGTTCGCTCTCGCTTTTTCAATTATTGATAATAAACCGGCATGGAATTGTCAAACTCGATTTCCCTCGGCGGGACCTGTCCGATCGATGCTCTGGGGAGAGGAATGCGGAAGACCGACAGCGCCGCCGGTGCCGGGGCCACCGCAACGGCGAGCGGGGTTCTGTCGGAGGCGCGATCAGTCGATTTTCGCCGTCGAGGTATTCACGAAACGTCGCACTGAACGTCGGCCTTGGCGTGCGCCGGTTCGCTTTTCGGCTTTTTCGAGAGTAGAGTGGCGTAGCAGAGCAACCCGCATCCTGCCCAGAAGATTTGCTCCAGGCGAAGCGTCACCCCGTAGGCAAGTCCCATGACCAGGTCGTAGCCGAGCGCCTTCAGGGCGATGACCCTGGTTGCCTCTTGAATCCCGATGCCCAGCGGAATGGCAAAGGTCAGGAAATCGAACCAGCTGCTCAAAAACCAGATGCCCGCGGCCACCGCCAGGGAAGTATGACCGGTCAACAGGTAAAGGAAATACCAGCTTTGCGCGATACCGCACGCGAAACCCGCGGCATGCCAAAACATGGCGAGCGGCAATTCCCACGGACGGTCCCGGTAGAAGCGCCGCAGCTCAACGTCCACGTCGGAAACGTGATCCGCGGCCTTGTGCAGGACAGTTCCGCCAAAGTTGCGCCTGGCGACCCATTGCACGAGATAACCCAGTGCTCCGTATTTCTGGACCAGCAGAAACCCGATCACCCCAACCGCCAGCAACGCGCTGCCGGCGAGCATCGCGGGCCAGACGCCGGCGGGCAGAGCGACATTCCAGAGCGTGACGATGGAGCCCACTCCAACGAACAGGAGCTGCGCGAGGGTGTACGCCAGTTTGCCGATGATCACGCCGCTGGCCGCCGTTGCGCCGCTTCCGTTCTCGGTCAGGAGCGTCCCTTTGGTCAGCTCTCCGCCCAGGCTTGCGGTCGGTGTGAGGTAGTTGATGGAATAGCCGGCCAGTCGAATCCGGAACAGTCGGAAAAAGGGAAAGGACCGGTGGACGTCCTTCAGGCAATGGCGCCAGCCCAGGGTGTGGAAGAGATCGGCCACCCCCTCGATGGCGATGAGCGGCACCAGTCCCCATCCGAGCAGGGCCATTTCGTGCCACAGCTCGCCGATCCCGATCTGCCAGGTGAGAACGCACAGGAGGATAATCCCCAGGATGATGCTGCCCGTGTGAAAGTGCTTCATCAGGTCAGGTTCCCGCAATGGGTTGCAGTGCCGGCAACTCGAGCCGGAAACGTCTCTTGCGTTTCCGGAGAAGGCCGCGGGGGCCGCGAGAGAAGAAGACCGTCGCTCTCATCCGCAACCCCGCGCGACGGCTCTGCCGAATTGGATCAATCGAACCAGGTGAATCGCCGCCGTAACGGCGGCCCAAACCGCTGCCAGGATAAAGGTTTGCAGCGGAAATCCCGCCAGGAACCCGACGATGAACATAAAACCGTAGATGTTCCGACGTCCGGCGATCCGCCGGAAAGCCGCGTCGAACGGCCGGTACAGGTCGATGCTTTTCCCGTGCCACTTGCCGGCCAGGGTGTAGAGGACGTTATCGACGGTATCCGAGAAAATCAACAGGGCGGCGGCAAAAAAAGGCCAATTGCCCGGGGTCGAAGCGCTCAATCCCACGCCCAGTGCAACGTACCAGCTGTTTTCGCATAAATAGTCGAAGACATCCTCGTGACGCCCGAATCTCGAGAATTGAAGCTTGGTTCGCGCGAGCTTTCCATCGACTCCATCCAGGATTTCAACGACGAAGGTGAGCAGGGCACCAGCCACAAAATAGCCGTGCCAGAACAACCAGGCAACGAAGAAAGCGACCGCGCCTCCTATGAGCGTGACCATGTCGGGCGAAATTGAAGTCCTGCACAGCCAGAAGGTCAACGCGTTTTCAAACGGCGGATCGATGAACTCGGCGGGCAGGTCCATAACGTGCTTCTGCTGGGATCGAATCAGCAGCCGGGTCGCCTCGAGAGCCTCTTCCCTCGATCGCACCTCCAGGAAATAGGGTGTCAGGGGGCCTCTGATCTCGGGCGAATACGGATCGATACTCGAAGGAAAAAGCGGTTTGGAGCGTCGGGCAAGCGCCGCATCCCCCTCCTCGGCCCAGGCCGGCAGATCGTCGACGTGGAGCAACCCGGCGCGAACGGTCCCGTTTCTTGCGTCCCGTGGGTCCATGAAGGTGAGGGTGGTTTTCGAAGCGGCCGCCAGGGCTTTGATGAGACGAGGGTCCACCAGGTGAGCCGCGTCAAGGTAAAGAAAACGCCGGTCGAGCCGGGCCATGGAAAGGAGATTGCCCGCCAGGCTCAGATGAGCGTCTTTGCCCGCTTGTCGCAGCCTCAACCCGCCCGTCCATCTTTCGAGCCCCTTGAGCCCGTGCTCGGAGCTCAGCAGGACGACGACTTCCTCGATGCCCAGCTTATCCAGGTGATAAAGCATTCTGGCGATCGTCGAAATGCCGCCGACTTTCTCCCAGGCGCCGCTTCCGGAGGCATCGAGGACACACTGGCGCGGCACACTCCCGCCGCGAGTGGGATGGGCGCGGCTTTCCACGCGGGCTGTCGCGAAAGCGGTCAATTCAGCGGGCTTCATTGGGTGCGAATGTCCGGCGGAACGTTGCAGACGGTGGTAAAGCCGGAAGCGTCGCGGCTGGAACGGTATGCCAGGTCGATGAGGCGGGCGCACCACCGGGCTTCAGTGAGGTTGGTGCCCCGGTGACGGTGTTCCATGATTTCATGGCCGAAGTTCTCCACCACGGGCCCCATCCAGGCCGCATGATGAGAGCCGTTGGAAAGAGCTTCCGGAAAGTCGAAGCGAACGGGAGGGGATTCGGCGGAATGCAGCACGAGATGGTCGTCATTGACAAGAATCTTTCCCCGCTCACCCACGACCACCCCGTGGTTACGGCGGCAGGATGCCTGCCAGGTGAGATGCAGCCTGGCCTCCGCCTCGCGAAACCGCATCGTGAGATCCACGGTTTCTTCGAGTCCGGAGCCGCTTTCCGCCGGGGACTTCATGGAAACCTCCATGGACAGGGGAAACTCCTTGAGCAGGGAGAAGATGAGGTAGAGATTGTGCCAGCCGTGGTCGATCAGGATTCCGCCCTGAGCCACCTCCGCGCATTTACGCCAGTCCGAAAGGCCTCCCCCGGAATTGGGCAATCGGAGCACTTCCAAAGCAACGGACCGCACGGTGCCGATCCGGCCGTGCTCGATCAGCTCGCACAGCTTGACCCAGATGGGTGCGTATTTCCAGTTGTTGACGGTGAAAACGACCCGCTGCGTGCGTTCGGCCGCCTTTTGAATGTCATCCAGCCGTTCCGGAGAGATGGTCAGGGGTTTCTCGCAAAACACGTGCATTCCCGCGCTGCATGCCGCCAAAGCGAGCTCGGCATGATAACAGGGAGGGGTGCAGATATCCACGAAATCCACCCCTCCGTCCGCCAGCAGCGCATCCATTGTGGGGTAGGCACGCGCTCCCGGAAGCAATGTCCGCCCCACCTCGATGCGCTCGGAAGAAGGTTCCACGAACGCCTCGATGTTGAAATTCCCGTTCCTCAGCCACACGGGAAGATGCGCGTGGACCGCCACGTTGCCCAGACCGATGATGGCCCCCCGAAGCGGGGTGCGAACACCACAGACGCTCTCATTCATGCCTCTCGGTCCTACTTGTAGGGAATGTGTTTGACCACATGAGCAAAGATCTCGTCGAGGATCGCCAGGCCCTCGTCAGCCTCCTCGCGGCTGAGCACCAGGGGCGGATTGATACGGAAATTCGGTTTGTAGTTCATGCAAACCAGCCCTCTCTTGAGGGTTTCGAGAAAGATTCGTTTCGTGACGACCTTTTCGAGCGGCTCTTTGGTCTTCCGATCCTTGACCAGCTCCACGCCGATCAAAAGACCGCGCCCCCGAACGTCCCCGATGAATTCGTACTTCTCGCTCAATTCCTGAAGCCCGCGGAGCAGATGCTCTCCCACCTCCCGGGAATTATCGACCAGCGATTCGTCCAGTATGGTCCGGATCGTCGCCAGGGCCGCGGTGCTGGCAAGCGGATTCCCTCCGTAGCTGCTCGAGGAGGAACTCGGTTTGGAGAACGGGGTGCTCGCGGTGATTTCGTCCGTGGACACCAGCCCTGAAACCGGAAACCCGCACCCCATGCCCTTCCCGATGGTCATGATGTCGGGAATGATGTTCGTGTGGTTCGAACCGAACATCACGCCGGTGCGACCGAAGCCGGTGATCATTTCGTCTGCGATGAGCAGGGCATCGTTTTCATGAGCGATTTCGAGCAGGCCCGGCAGGAATTCCGGGGGCGGGATCACGTTTCCCGCGGTACCCTGGATGGTCTCCACGATGATGGCGGCAAGGCTGCCCGCCGTATTGTTCTCGATGACCTTTCGCACGTATTCGAGGCAAAATACCCCGCAACCCGGATATTCCATCTTGAACGGGCAGCGGTAGCAGTCGGCGTAGGGGGCCAGGTGAAGCCCGGGGTGGAGAATCCCCCAATTCTTTTTGAACGGATCCCCGATCAGCCCCAGGACGCCTCCTGTTTTCCCGTGGAACCCTCCCCAGAAACTGAGGATTTCGAATTTCTTCGTGTAGGATTTCGCCAGCCGGACCGCGGCCTCCACCGCTTCCGCCCCACCGCTGTACAACTGGGTTCTGTTCAATTCACCGGGGGTCAACGAAGCGATCAGGCTCAGCAGGGCCACCCGGTTTTCCGTGGTGAAGCTCCCGACCGCAACCCGTTCCAGTTGATCCTTGATGGCGGCAATGTAGGAAGGGTGCGAGTGGCCGAGGCTGCACACCGCCACACCGGCCATGAAATCGAGGTAGGATTTCCCCTCCATGTCCTCCAGGCGGCACCCTTTGGCCCTCCTGACGGCCAGGTTGGAAAGCTGGCTCACCTCCTGCAGTCCGGGAGCCATATACCGCCGTTCTTCCTCGCAGAGCTTCGAGGAAATCGTCTGGCCTTTGTTTTCCGTTACGCCTTGATAGTGCATGGCAGTTCTCGCTTCCTCATGATGGGAGTTTGAAATTCGTCGCACGGGAATACACGATTCACGGGTCGATACGCGCCTGTGCAATGGTCCCCGATCGTCCAGGGCACCCTTCACTTCACGATGCTCGTGGTTACTTCCCGGAAACCTCTCAGTGTTCGGCCTGACCGATCCGCCTCATTGCCGCCGCTCGCGATTCCACGGGAAAATCCGGGCGTCACCGCGGCGAAAGGCGGGAACCGGCCGGTTCTTCATGGCCTCCGCCCCCGTCTGGACAACGATGACGCCGTTCATGTATCGTTTTGAGCGTTCCGGTCCTGTCTCCTTTCCCGAAAACGACGGGAAAGCACCTCGCTCATTCCTTCAACGGCCTCTTGACATAGGCGGCGATGCTTTCCGCCGCGGATTGACGGCAGCGCGAAAAACTCGGCCAATCGTTCAGATCGATCAAAACCGGTCCGTTAACCTCCGCCAGAACGGCATCTCCCCCGTACACTTCCAACCCGGCGGCCTCGGCTGCCCGCACGGCAACGGCTCGCAACGCCGCCACCCGGGCCGTGACCTCTTCACCCCCCGAGGCCAGGTATGCCCTGAAGTATTCAGCGCGCCCCACCCCGTAGAACTTGACCACGGGACCCGGCACGTGGTCCTGGACCAGGATGTCCGCGATGCCTCGGCGCTGAAAGTGCTCCAGGGCCTGGTCCAACTCTTCCCGGCACGTCACCGAAACGACGTCGCCGTCCTCGACGGCATGAACGTCTCCGCGCTTCAGCCAGAGCCTGTTCGAAGGCCGTAGCGAGATCCGCTCTCTCGCTTCCCGCAACGCGACCATCCGGCTGGGCGGAATGCAAATCCCGGATTCCGACAGGATGCGCGTCAGCGGTTTGCGGTAACAGTTCCGCACCGAAGAGACCGTGTTGACCAAACGAGTTCCCTTTCCGCTCCACTCCGCCAGAACATTCAGGACCCGGTCCGACTGGGCCATGCTCAGCACGTTTTGAGGCCTCGGGGTGGAATCGCCGACCGTCTCCGCCCGCAACACCCGGACTTCCCATCCGGCGCGGGACAACTCCGCCAGGGTCGACTCCATGATGGCCGCGTCATCTTCCACCTTGCCGGGTGAAAAGACCCGCTCGCGGCAGATCCCAAGCACCGACGGAGGTTTCATGCCTCGTTGATTTCCTTCAAGAAGGCCTCGGCCTTTTCGATGTCCTCGGGATAATCGACATCGACGGTCTTGGAGACCGGGACGCCGCTCATCAGGTATCCGCTGTCGATCAGATGACCGAGAAAGCCGCGCAGCGCATTCAAGTTCCTCCTCCGCGCCGCTTCGATCTCATTGAAGATTTCGGGGGTGAAATAATAGAACCCCGCGGTCACAAAAGGACTGCCCCTGGCGGCATCGCCCATGGCCGTTATTCTGTTGGAACCGTCGACGGCCACCCACAGGGGTTTTTCGTCGTCGACGAAGCGCGTGAGCGCCAAAACCCCGCTGGAGCTTTTTATGGATTCGGCAGCCTGAAGGAAATCCTTCAGAGTCTGTTGCGCGAACACGACGTCCACGGTGAACAGGACAAAGGGTTCATCGTCCAGGAAAGGGGCCAGGCAAAAGAGACTTTCCATGGAGCTGGGAGTGGTCTTGACGACGAGGTCCAATGGGGCTGGTGAGCGGATCGAACGCAGGTAGCCGGCCACGGCGGGGTCCAGGTCGTTGACGATGACGGCGATGGAACTGACGGGGATATGCGCGCCAGCATCGATGATCCTGGCGATGAGCGGCCTCGCTCCTACGGATACCAACGGCTTGGGCGCTGCAATTCCCCCCCGGGCAAGACGTTCTCCCTTTCCGGCCGCAATGATTCCCATCTTCATAAGAGGATCGTTTCCACTTCCAGGAGGCTCGAAATATGACAGCCCACCGGTCCGGCATTCTCGGGCAGACGCGGGGCGGGGCCCTTGAGCCATATGGTTTGCATGCCGAGCTGCCGAGCCGGCATGATGTCCCGCTCGAACGAATCGCCGACGAAAACGGCTTCCGCGGGTTCCACATCGAGTCGCCTCAGGGCGATCCGGAATATTTCCAGGTCGGGCTTGCCGACCCCGATCCGCATGGAATCCAGTATCACCTCGAGAGACTCCGCCAATCCCGCTTCGTCGCACAGCACGGCGGCATTCCCATAGAAGTTGGAAATGAGGCCCAGCCTGTAGAACGGTTTCAATCGCCTGAGCAGCCGTGCGTTCCGCTGCAGGATGCGCTCCGTTTTCGAGCAGAATCCTTCGACCATTTCCGCCGCTTTCTCGGGGTTCTTCAAGCTCAGGGCAGCGAACTGCAGGCCGACATGGTGTTTCATCAGCGGTCTAAGGCCCATTCGATCGACTTCCGGATCACTGCAGCACAGATCGTCCGCCACGTAGAATACGCGCTTGATTTCATCCGCGGGAAGGTCGATCCCCACTTGCCTGTAAAGCTCGTAGAATCGATCCAGCCAATGTTCGCCATCCGAATCCAGCGTTCCGCCGAAATCGAACAGAACCGCTTTGCAGCGAAAAGACTGCCGCATTTCCCAGCTCCGGCCTCCATCAACAAAAAAGCATCGCCGGGCAGTCAATGCCGGGCGACGCCGAATCACTCAACAGGCGGTTCGCGACGATTGCCGAGCCCCCGGGGCTTGATCGTGGGCGGTCCCTTTTCGAAAGTGCAGGTAGTCCAGGAACTCCCTGCCTTCCCGCACGCGGCGCAACAGCATGTGCTTCTCGGTCAACATCTCGCGAAACATGCGGACCATCGGCTTCACGCGGAAGTAAAAGCGGCGGTACATCCGCTCGACGGCCTCCTCGATCTCATCGAGGCGCAGGTTCGGATAACGCAGGCTCGATGTCTGGATGCCGTTTTTCCCGACCAGGACATCATTGTCGAACCACCCGTTGCTTACGGCCTGTTGGTACAGCTCCGTCCCCGGGAAAGGCGCCGCAAGGGATACCTGGATGGCATAGGGGTCCAGTTCCTGTGCGAACCGGATGGTTTCCTCGATGGTTTCCCGCGTTTCGATCGGGAGACCGATGATGAATGTGCCGTGGACCTTAATGCCCAACTCATGGCAATTCTTCATGAATTGACGCGACCGCTGCAGCGTGATGCCCTTCCTCACCCGGTCCAGAATACGCTGATTGCCCGACTCGAAGCCGACCACCACCAGCCGCATGCCGTTTTGCCGCAGTGCTTTGAGCGTTATGTAATCCACGTCCGCGCGCGCGTTGCACGACCATCTGAGGCCCAGCCGCTTCATCCCTTTGCTGATCTCGACGGCGCGACCGGGGTTGGCCGTGAAGGTATCGTCGTCAAAGAACCATTCGCGGACCTGCGGAAAGAGCTCCCTGCCTTCCTCCACTTCCCGGATGACCACCTCCGGGCTTTTCGCCCGGTACTTGTGGCCGCCGATGGTCTGGGGCCACAGGCAGAAACTGCACCTGGCCGGACAACCTCGCCCGGTATAGAAAGACACGTAGGGATGGAGCAGATAGCCGATGGAATACTTTTCTATGGAAAGATCCCGGTGGTAGACCGGGAAGACGCTGGGCAGACTGTCCTGGTCCATCAGCAGCTTGCGATCCGGGGTATGTCGGATCGATCCGTCCGGTGCCCGATAGCTCAGGCCGTCGATCTTGTCGTATGGCTTCCCCTGCGCCAGTTCGAGACAGGTGAAGTCAAACTCGCTCCGGCAAACGAAATCGATGGCGCCAGACTGCCGGAGCGTCTCTTCCGGCAGAACCGTGACGTGAGGGCCGATGAAGCCGGCCTGCACTTTCGGGTGCCGTTCCTTCAGCGCCTCGATGAACTGGATGTCGTTCAGGAGTGAGGGCGTGCTGGTGTGTGTGACGACGAGCTCATAGTCCATTGCGATTTTGAGGATGTCCCCTACCGTCAGGTGATGAGGCGCGGCATCGACAAGTCTGCTTCCAGCCACCAGTGCGGCGGGTTGAGCCAACCAGGTCGGGTACCAGTAGGATGTGATTTCCCGTTTGGCGGGATAACGGGCGCCGGCGCCACCATCGAATCCTTCAAAAGACGGTGGACTCAGGAACAGAGTCTGTTTCACGATGAATAAACCCCTTATGAGCAGCAAAAGGCCCCGATCGCAACAGGTCGATTATCGCCCGTCACGACAGGCTCACAATGTGGACCCTGATCTTACTTATCAGTTGCTCAATTTATAGCGCCATTCTCACACATGTGCAACAGCAGTTTCAAAAACCGGTCACCCCCGTCTGCAGACGAGCACTCCGCTTCCAACAGGAACCACCATCGCGTCCACTCGCTCGTCATGAAGCGCCGTTTCGATGAAAGGCCCGAGGATTTCCCCATGGCTGATCGCATTGTCGGCCACCAGGAGACCCCCCTTCACCATGCGGGGGACAACCGCGTCGTAGCAGCTCATGTAGACGTCCTTTTCGGCGTCGAGGAAGCAGAAGGAAAGTCGGTTAACATGCGGTATGTATTCAAGGGCGTCACCCCGGATGCATTTCACAATGCTCTCCAGGCCGGTCAGCCGGATCGTTTCTCGAGCCAGACGGACCTTCTCCTCCGATACCTCGACGGTGACGAGGTTCCTCGAGGTTTCGAGGCAGGCGAGGGCCAACCACAGGGTGGAATACCCGGCGCCGGTACCGATTTCGAGCCAGTCCCCCTCCGGTGCGGACGCTGCCAGAAGGGCGATGAGCTTGCCCGTTTCTCTCGGTATTTGGCGCAACCTGAGCGAACGGGGCGTCCCATCCGTCCGGTCCCGGGCATCGACCTGTTCCAGGGTCCGCATCCGTTCCCGAAAAGCCTTCGGCATATTGTGAAACATTACGGCAGCCCTCGTTTCTTTTCATTGGGTTTTTACGTCGACGGCCGGCAACTCCGGACACCCGGACGGCTTCCGGTTGCTTCGCCGCGCCGGCCCTGAGGACAGACAAAAGGGAAGACGATTACAGTGCGGGGATGGTTTCCCAAGGCCGGGCGCAAACGGGTAGTCGCCCGACGAATCGCTCGTCCGGCTGCTCGTGTCCTCGAAGCCCGGTTACTGCGCCATTCCATTCAGACCCGGGTTTGCGTCAAAGAACCTCATAGACGAGGAAACCACCCAGCAGGGCAAGCACGATGAGGATTATTCTCCTGTAGGTTTTCTCGTCTATGCGGCCATAGAAAAATGACCCCAGGATCGTCCCGAAGACGAGAGCCGGCATGGAGACGAGAAAATATCGCAGGACCGGCATCGTTGTGAGACCGCTCAGCGCATGCAACAGGATCACGACCAGCCCCGAAGCCGCCAGGAAACCCTGCAGGGTGGCCTTGATCACGTCCTTGGTCCAGGGTTGGAGAGAAGTGTAAACAATGACGGGAGGACCGGATGCGCCCAGTGCCCCGCCCAGACAGCCGGCCCCGAATCCGGCCAATGATGCCCCTGCCGCCTTCATCTCCCAGACGACCGGACGAAAGAGCAGTCCGAAAAGCGCGTAGATCAGAAGCATGATGCCCATTGTCAATTGAATGGCATCGGTGTTCATGTACTTCAAAAAAAAAACCCCGATGGGGATACCCGGAAAAGACCCTGCAACGAGTGGAAGAATCTTCTTCCAGTCCAGGTGCCTGCGGAGCTCGAAAAGCAGAATGATCGCTACCAGGAAAGCATCCAGGGCAGCCAGCGGAACGACTGTTTTGATGTCGAGCATGATTGTCAGCAGCGGCAGGGCAAGGAGGATGGATCCGAAACCGGAAAGGCCCTGAGTGAAACCCGCCAGGAAGGTGATGAGCGCGATGATGAGATATGGAGTCACGAAGCAAATTTTCCTGAGGAGTCTCATACCGAGGTGCGTTCAGGGTGACACAACACCTGCCCGACGGGAAGTGAGGCGGGCAGGGATAACCCCGGCCCCTACGGACCGACGTGCCCGTCAGACATAGCAAAGGCAAAAGTGCCGGTTCCTTATTAAGCCCATCATGCACTCGAGGTCAAGTCGTCACTGCCCTCAGACTTCATTTCATCGAGGCGGCCTCGAAACACCCTTTCCCCGAACACAACGGAAACGTCACCGGAGGACGCAAGGACGCCCCCACAAGCGTCCCGGTTTCGCCCCGGAACAGAAACAGCCCGGGGGTACCTCATTCCAAGGTCGTGGGGTCAACAGGGTCGGCAGGTCGGAACGTTCTTCCTCTTCCCGCGATAGACTCGCGTGCACGAACGCATGGAGCCGGTTGACGACTTCTCGCATCCGGAATCGATTTCACCGGTTCGATTCCACTGCCCGGCCGCCGCCGCTCCCGGTCTCATCTTTCCTCAGAAATGACAGCCATACGGCCCGCAGCAGGAATACGAACAACACGATGGCCCCGCCGGCAAAGATCACGTCCGGCACCAGCCGCGCCCAGCTCAATGCGCGGATCACCGGCCCGGATGTGATTTCCGGGCTGCGCGCATACCACAATCCGTGCTTGACCGCGAAAAAGAGCTGGTAGAATCCAGAGGGTATCAGGCTGAAAACGGCCATGCTCGCCAAGCCGCCGTTGAGTCCCCAGAAACTCCACTTCAGCATCCTGTCGGACCATGAGGCTCGAGAAACAATGTGGCGAACGGAAAAGAGGAGCAGGGAAATGGCCAGCATTCCGTACACGCCGAAAAGAGCGGTGTGCGAATGAATCGGTGTGGTGTTGATTCCCTGTGCATAATACAGGACGATGGGCGGGTTGATCAAAAACCCGAACATGCCGGCTCCAACCAGATTCCAAAAGGCCACGGAAACAAAAAAGTAGATCGGCCACTTGTATGCATAGGCCTTCCCCCCGGATTTGATCACTCTCAGGTTGTGTGCCGCCTCAAAGCCCAGGAGCGTGAGGGGGACGACTTCCAGCGCGGAAAACACGGCACCCAGAGCGATGATCGATGTCGGCGATCCCGCCCAGTAGAGGTGATGGAAAGTGCCTATGACGCCGCTGCCAAGGTAAAGGAAAATAGTGAAATAAATGGCGGTCAGGGCGAATTTCCTGCTGACGGCTCCGATGTGGGAAAGCAGGAAAGCCATCACAACGGTGGCGAAGACCTCGAAAAATCCTTCGACCCACAGATGAACCACCCACCATCGCCAATACTCCGCGTCCGAGAGGTGGCTTCCCTTGCCGTAGAACAAACCGGCCATGTAAAAGAGCGGTATGCTGACGGTACTGTAGAGGAGCATGTGAGTCAGACCGTCATTGTCTTTTTCCTCGTGAAGCGCGGGCCGGATGGCTCTCAACACCAGCACCAGCCAGATCAGCATTCCGGCGATCAGCAACAGCTGCCACACCCGCCCCAGTTCGATATATTCATACCCTTGATGGCCAAGGTAAAAGCCCTGGTCTCCGAACACACCGGCAACGGATAACCAGGAGCCGCCCAGAGCACCGAGCACCACGACCACGACGGCGCCGAAAAGGACGGCCACCCAGGTCCCCTGATGCTTTGGTTCCTTGCCCACGAAAGGCCCGATGAAAAGACCCGCCGCCAGAAAGCAGGTCGCAATGAAAAAGACGGCCAGTTGGAGGTGCCATGTACGGACCGCGGCGTAAGGAAGAATCCCGGCAAGCGGAATGCCAAAAAAGTAAGTGCCCTCCACCGTATAATGGGCAGTCACGGCTCCCATGCCGATTTGGACAATGAGCAGTCCGATCGCCGTCAGAAAGTAGAGCAACGTCACTTTCTGGCTGGGGGTTGGATTTGGCTCCGGAAAATCGACAGCGGGATCGGTCTCGTATTCGTCCCGGCCAATATAGCGCTGGTAGGCGAACAGCGCCGCGGCGATTCCCAGGATGAGCAGAATGACGCTGACGATGGACCAGATCAGGAAATCCGGCAAGGGATGATTCCCAACCAGCGGATCGAACGGCCAATTGGCCGTGTAGGTATGCTCCGCGTCAAGCCGTTTTGTTCCGGCGGCCCAGGCCAACCAGGCAAAAAAAGCTGTGACGAGACGCCCTTCCTCAGCGGTCCGCACGATTCCGGGCTGCAGGCCCATGCCTTCATGGCCGTTCTGAAAAAGAACGGTATAATAATCGACCAGGGCTTTGAACGCTTCCATTTGATATTGCGTGAACTTCAGTACGCCGCTTGCAGGGTCGAACCGGTTCGTCTTTATTTCCTCCCGGACGATCACGCCCAGGCGGGCGCGTTCCTCGGGTTTCAACCCCTCGAAATCGGCCTGCGAAAAACGATGGGCTTCGGCGGTGGAGAGCCCGTGGTGGCGCGCTGCCAGGTACAGCCCCATCCGGTGCAGGAAATCAGCCGACCAGTCGGGAGCGAGGTATGAGCCGTGTCCCCATATGGTTCCAATATGCTGTCCGCCTCGGCTGAAATAGTAATTCTGCCCGTCGACAATATCCTTCCCGGAAAAGACGACCTCTCCGGCAATCGTTGTAATCTTGTCGGGGATGGGAGGTTTGGACTTGTTTATAAGATATCCTCCCCAAATCAATACAACGAAAGTGAGGACAAGGAAGAACAAAAATACTGACCTTAGCTTTGCATTCATCGTTCCAATCCCTTGAATCGAACCGGCCTTGATTGTGTTCTGTCGTTACGGTGTAATAGACTTTTGCGTTCAAGATGAGTGCATTGGGCGGGAGGGCATAAAGTCCTCCTCTACGTCTGACGGGCACATCGATCCTTAGCAAGGGGCGGGGTTTATCCCGCCCGCGTCAACCTCCCGACGGGCAGGCGTTGTGTCATCTTGAACGCGCCTCGGTATAAGGACGGATGCTACTCTTCCCAGTGGATGCATTCCGCGGGACAAGTCGCGATAGCCTCGTCGATGCACTCCTCCGGCCCTCCCTCAGCGAGAATGACAAAAGCTTTTTCGGCGTCGTCGTCAAAACCGAACACCTCGGGGCAGAGTCCAACGCAGCTTTGGCATCCGACACATTCTTCCGTTTCAATGTATACTTTCTTGCTCATGACCGATCCCGCCGATTCCGGGCATTTCGCTGCCCTGAAAAGGGTTCGATTCTACTTCCCGCGAATCATGACCAGCAACATTTTGAACGGTTTCCTGGCTTGAAGGGCATGGGTGATATTGGCCGGCATGATCAGCATTTCGCCCGCGACGACATTCTGCGGCTGCCCGCCGATGGTGATTTCAGCCTCTCCGTCCAGTACGTAGACCACCGCGTCAAAGGGGGCCGTGTGCTCGCTCAGCCCCTGGCCCGCATCGAATGCGAAGAGCGTTACGTTTCCGGCATCCGCCTTTATCAAGGTCTTGCTGACGACGGAACCGTCCGCGTAGTCGACGGCCCCTTTCAAGTTGAATGCCTTGCCTTTCACCGCGCTGGATACATCACCCATATTGGTCTCCTTTGCTGAAAAACCACGGAAGCCCGCCGGGGAACAACTGCGGCGCTTCCGACATCCCTTTCCGAAACCCGGAACAGCACCTGAATGTGAACTTGCCCATGCAAAACCATGGGACGATCAGGCACGCCGCGCCCGGTATTTTGAAGGATTCTCCGACAACAACTCATTACCCGTCACGCTCCCGGAAGTCGGCCGCGTGCCGGCAGACCGGCATCTCTCTCGGAAATCGATCCGCCTACTCCACTTTTTCAAATTGATCCTTGCCGGCACCGCAGATGGGACAAACCCAGTCTTCGGGCAGACCCTCGAAAGCGATGCCCGGTTCGATACCGCCCTCCTCGTCGCCTTCCGCCGGATCGTATATATAGTCGCAAGGAATACAACGCCACTTCTCCATGGTTCCTCCTTTGATCTCGATAGAAGTCAGTCGGTTGCCTCGGGCCAGCATGGCGGCAACGTCATCTCCGCCGATATCGTTGCGCGTTATCGAAATCCTCAACAGTCTTCAACCGGCGCCACGGCCACATTGGCCGAAAAGCAGCCCGGAAGCGCGGAGTGCGGGTGAATGGGGTGAATGCCCCCGGAGCCGACGAACAGCAGGACCGGCGCCGTGTTGTGGGACAACCCCTCGACAACGGCACCGCTTGCTATTCCGGAGGGTGAGGGGCGGGGCTTGCTTTTCCGATCATTGAGCGGTGTCCCTTTGCTTTGTGCCGGGACCCTGCGCCGCACCGTGTTTGGACGACTGCCATATTTCCATACGGTGTCCCTCCGGGTCAAAAAGATGAAATACCCTGGCGTCCCAGGGATGCTTCCGGACCGCCGTCGGTTTCAAACCCGCGCTCTCGGAGCGTTCCCATACCGTTTCAATGTCATCGACTTCCAGCGCCAGGGTAACGCCCTCACCCCCACAGCTCTTGACGGAAGATCGTTTTTCATCGGCAATGCTCAATCTCGACACCGCGTTCAGGCGAAATTCCACGAACCAGTCCGTGGAAAAGAGGACGGGCAACCGCAGACGGTCCCTGTAGAAACCGACGGTTTTTTCCCATTCCTTACAGTAAAGAATCGTATTGGTGGTCATCAAATGATCTTGCATCGTCCGCCGCTTTCAACCGCCGATCATTTCAGGAATGCGGCCTCCAGCCGATCCAGAAGAGCATGAAACTCATCGTGTTTACCCACGCCGATGCGCTCGCGCTCGAGCTTCTCGAACGCCTCGTAAAGCTCGGCGTCTTTATTCGAATCCAGCCTGGCATCCGCCATGGCGAAAAGGACCATGTTCTCCTTGGCGATATGCTGGGTCAGCAGCGCCACGTATTCACCGATGATCCGCTGAGCTCCGGCCGTATCGGGGGCATCCCCCGGTTGCCGGCCGGTCACCGCCTCCTTGAGTCTCGCGGCAAGCCCGCGGCCCTTTTCGTGCTCGCTCAGCATGACCCCGATCGGACCGCCTTCACGCGGCACGCCTGCCATTTCCAGCGCCGGAAACAGGAATTCCTCCTCCTTGCCGTGATGGCACTTGTCGACGAAAACCGACAGGAACTCCAAGATACCTTGGAGATGCGCCGGATCAACGCGCTCACCGCGCCTGAATCTGTCAGCCACGGCTTCCAGGACCCTCAGCATGAGCTCTATTCCCCGGTGTTCTTTCTTGAGTTCATCCGTTGCTTTCACTGTATGGCCTCCATCCTTTCTTCCATCCTGTCCGGACAGAATCCCCCGGGCACCGTGGTCCGCCTCTTGTGCGCAAGAGCGGCTCCTTAAAAATGAATGTTCCGGACGGAATCCGCCTGCCAACCCGGAAGCCGTCGACTGTGACCGGGTCGATTGAATTCGCTCATGTTTCTTCCCCGACACCGATGGCATCCAGCAGATCTTTCAGCAGGTGCTCCAGTACGATTCCGTTGATGCGGGCGATATCCTCTATCGTATGGAATCTTTCGGTCGGGCACCCCACGCATGGCATTCTTCTCTTGATGAAAACCTCCATGACCGATGGATGGCGCGTCACCAGTTCGCCGACCGTCATTTTCGAATCGAGCTTCATTGTTCCTCAATGTAAGATGCGAAGTGGTCTTTGTCTTTGCGCGGGCGCAAACATGAGCGCCAAATCGCAAACAGCATTCCGGCTTCGGGGTCTTCGATCCGGTATCGTGAAGGTGCGCTGCCCCCGGCGCATTGTCCATGACGTTGGAGAACCCTGGTTTTCAACACGTCCGCCAGACGGTGTACGGCGGCGCATGCGCGGGATACGCCGGTGTGCGGCATCGCGGCCATGGAGGTCGTCAACAGGTTGCCGAAGATTCCGCCGGCCGTCCCTGCAGGGTCCCTCGATTCTCCAACAAACGCCCGGATCGCCAATTGAACCGGCGAAACCGGGCGTTCGGGCCGAGCACGTTCCGTTTCAGAAAGTGAACACCTTGTCCGCCTCCATGGACAATTCGTAAAGGTCGTCCATCCAGGCGATGGGGCAAGAGCTTGATCCCTCCAGACCGTGGGATTTCATGCAAACCCCTCAGACATAGAAGTCACCTTCATATTTGCCGACCTGTTCAACCACATTGAATTCAGCGGTGCTGTTTTTTTCGTAAAGAACACCCTTTCCCAGCATGAAAACACTCACTTCATCGCCTTTCTTCACAGCCAAGTTTGCAAGCCTCATCGCATTGTAGGATGTTTCAGCATCGTCCGTTGAAATTACAAAAAGTACTTTCATCGTTTCTCTCCCCTCGTTTAGGCTTTCAACATATAGAGTCCATGGTCATGGTACGAAATGTGTTTCCGGTACAATAGTATCCTTGCGGTATCGGTTCGAAAGCCGATTGGGCAAGATCGTGCTCGGGCAACACTCTGCCTTTCCGTCGGAGCAGCCGGTATAAGCTCCAACCATGGCTGCTGAGCGGGGTTGTGTCTTTGCGCCGGAGCAAATTGAGCGGAGCGGATTGGAGATTCAGCGGTAAAGGGGCAAGCGAACCGGAACAGAGCACACCTGGATGCGGCGTCAATACCGCGATGGGTCAGCCGGTTTCGGCAAAGGTCACCAGAGCGTGCGGGTCGGCCACAACGATGCGCTCCCTGCCAGATGCAATCCACCCCTTCTTTTCCCAGTTGCTGAGGGTACGGCTCACGGTGTACAGGGTGGTGCCGGTGTAATCGGCCAGGTCCTGTCGACTGAGGCGGAAAGCAATGAGAATACCGTTGTCGGTCTTGCGGCCCGATTGTTTCATGATGCGCAGCAGAGCCCTCGCGATCCGCTGCTCCACCCGTTCCGCGCACAACTCGAGGTAGCGGTTCTGAATGTCGTCCAAACGCTCGACCGCCGCGCGCAGCATATTGATTGCCAATTGCGGATGAGTGGTCATGAGCTCGAGCATGGTCTCCCTGCCCCACCCGATGACTTCGGAGGGGCCGACGGATTGTGCCGTGACAGGGTACGTTCTTCCATTGGAAACAGAGACCGCGGCTGTGATTTCGCCGGGGTTGACATAACGAACGATGGCTTCTTTGCCGTCTTCGTGCAGCTTGGTCAGTTTCAGGCAACCTCTCAGGACCAGATAAGATCGAAGGGCGGACTCCCCCTCACGAAAGAGCGTGACCCCCGATTCGCAGACGCGGTGATGACCGAAGCTCAAAATACCCGAACGCTTCTCTTTTTCAATGCCGGCAAACAGAGCCGACCTGCTGAGGGTATCCGACAAATCCGTAAGACTGCTCATAGCGGCCACTCAAGTGCATCCTTCATCGGCTGCGTCGGGGAAGCTCCCGAGCCGGGATCAGGCTGTGACGGCCGAGCTTCAACCCGCCCTTCCGGCTGATTCTCCGGATGAATCACACGGGCTCACCGTGAGTTCGTTCTCCACCCGCACGGCATGCCCGCCCCCGTCTGACTGAGCCAAGTCCCGGCCATCGGCGCAACCGTTCAGTTTATGCTCTCACAGTTCATAAATGGAATCAAGTACATCCAGGGTATGGAGTCTCCGACATCGTATTTCACGAGTTCCCTCAAACCCCGGTCTCTTTCGGGTGTGGCGAGGGCGTGAGGGGAAACCACGGGCCGCCTCGCAATCCGGCCGGCTTTCCGTTACAGTAGTAATGGGGAAGCGGCCCACTTGTTCACCGGTGCGTCGAGCTGTCCCTTTGAAAAACTCGTAGAGCTTCGGCGTCCCAAGCCTTCCTTTCGCCATTATAAGATCAACAAGTTATAAAGCACTTATCAAAAACCGGTTTCAAAAGGCCGGGAAGAATTCGTTTTGCATTACGAAGTAAGAATGATAATTTTATAATTACCGAAGGCAATAACTACGGACGTTGCCCTGGACCGTTCGTTCGTCGTGACGGCCGTAATGGAAGCCGATCGTTTCCTCCCGACCGATTAACACCTTGTGCGGATCAAGAAAAGGAATGGGCATATCTGCGACCCGAGCGCAATAGTGCGATTTCGGAGGAAGGGATGTTCCCCTGCATTCCGGAATAGTGCGAAGGAGAAGAAGAATTGACCGGGCCATCTTTCCCACGATCTCTCTGTGTTTTCATGATTTGCCTGTTCTTTCTTGTCTCGGCGGTTCCCGCTTCTCTCGCCGCGGAAGAGCAGCGCTTGTTTCGCATCGGAACCGGGGGCCTCACCGGTGTTTATTACCCGATAGGCAAGTTGATCGCGAAAGGACTGACCGAATACGGCCAGGGAAAGACCGTTGCCGGAGAGGGGAAAAGCGGCGTGAGCGGACTGGTTGGCGTGGCTCAGAACTCCGCGGGGTCCGTGGAAAACGTGCGCAATGTGGTTTCCGGTGAGATCGAAGCCGGATTGGTCCAGGCCGATGTTGCGGCTTTGGCGTTCCGGGGGGAAAATGTCTTCGCCGGGGATGAAGGTCCGCGGAAGCTTCGGGCGGTGGCGAGCCTCTATCCCGAAAAGTTTCAGATCGTGACGCGACGGGACGCCGATATCCGGCGGTTTTCCGATCTGCGCGGAAAACGCATTTCCATCGACGAGAAGGGTTCGGGGACGCTGTCGGTCATGCGGATTGTTCTGGAAGCCCACGGCTTGTCCGAGAGAGACTTGCTCCCCGTGTACCTGAAACCGGTGTTCACTCACGACAAGATGGTCAGCGGCGAACTGCAGGGTTTTGTGATGATGGCGGGGGTCCCCATGGAAGCGGTTACCCGCGTCTCCGACATCGGCATATCCCTTGTTCCCATTGATCCCGAGATCGCGTCGCAAATCGCCAAACGGTCTCCATACCTCGTTCCCTCAACGATTGCCGCCGGTGCCTATCCAGGGATTCCGGAGATTTCGACCCTGCAGGTCTTCGCCCTGCTGACGGTCAGTTCCGAATCCCCCGAGGGTCTCGTGCATGAAGTGACTGCCGCCCTTTGGAGTGAACGGACGCTCTCGCTTCTCCATGAGGGGCACCCGCAGGGGAAGTTGATAACCTTGAAGACCGCCCTGGACGGCATCCCGATACCCCTTCATCCAGGTGCGGAAAGATTCTACAGGGAACAAGGGATCACTCCAAAGGAAGCTCCGATGCCATGAAACGGTCTCGCAGCCTGCTGAGGATATTTTTGTGGAACGCCGTCATTGCCGTTCTGGTTGCCCTCGTTGCCGCCGGGATGTTGACCAACCTCACCCTGCGCTCGGTGGAGAAAAACCTGCCGAATACACTGCTCGAACAGCTGCACGACGTGGCACGCATCATCGAGGATCTTGCGGATGTCGTGTCCGCGGCTGAATTGACCAGGGCCGTCCCGAGCTCAGAGAATCTCAAGCGGCTCCGCGGGGAAGTCGACGCCGCAAACAACGCCGTCGTAAGGCTCCGCAACACATATGTTTTTGACAATCTCATTCAGGCATCCGCCATTCACGCAGTCGTTGCCCCGGCGCTCGCCGATGCCCGGGTCTGGCTTTCTGAAGGTGTCTCGGGATACGGCCCTGAATCGGAGACCACGATCGGCGTCGTCCTGCTGAGAATCTCCAAGGCGTTTCATAAAGCCAGGGCTCTGAACCACGCTTCCGAAGAGAAAGCTCAAGCGATTCTGAACGAGCAGCGCACCCGGCTCGACCGATTCCTCTTCAGTGTCAACCTGCTCTTTTCCCTGGCCGTGGTGATCACCTTCGCCATGGTTTTCCTTCTCGTTTTTCAGCACATCCTTCAACGCCGGGAGAATGAAGCCCGGGCTGAACGCAGGCGAGCCGAACAGTCTCTGCGGGAGAGCGAGCACAAGTTCAAGACGCTGTTCAACAATGCCGGCGACGGAATCGCCATTCACGATCTGGAGGGTCGCTTCCTGGAAGTCAACCAGGTTCTGTGCGACCGGCTCGGTTACAGCAAAGAGGAGTTGTTGAGGCTTGGTCTCATGGGTATCGACGCTTCCGAAGGCTCGGTTCTCCTGCCCGAGTGGGTCGATGAGTTGACGCACAAGGGCAGCGCCTTCGTTGAGACGATTCACGCGGTTCGCGACGGAAGCCGTATTCCCGTGGAAGTGAACAGCCGAATGGTCGATTTCGGCGGCGAACGCGCCATACTCAGCATGGTCCGCGACATCACCGAACGAAAGCATGCCGAAGGGGCACTCCGGGAGAGCGAAGCCACCCTCAAGAGCATTTTCCGTGTTGCGCCCATCGGCATCGGACTGCTGACCGACGGGATTCTCAAACAGGTGAACGACCGTCTTTGCCGCATGGTCTGTTATTCGAGGCAGGAACTTGTGGGCGGCAGCGCACGAATGCTCTATTTGGACCAGGAGGAATTCGAACGGGCGGGCAAAGAAGAACACGCCCAGATCAGGCACTGGGGAACGGGAACCGTGGAGACGCTCTGGAAGAGGGGGGACGGCGCGGTGATCGATGTCCTCTTGAGCTCCACCCCCATCGATCCGACGGATCTGGCCGCCGGGGTCACCTTTACCGCCCTGGATATTTCGGAACGCAAGCGGGCGGAGGCGGCATTGAGCGAGAGCCAGGCACGGTTCAGGGAACTGGCGGAGCTGCTGCCAGAAACGATTTTTGAAATGGACGCCGACGGACGTCTCACCTTCGTCAACCGGAACGCCTACGACCACTTCGGCTATTCAAAGGAGGAAATCGAGCGCGGCGTGAACGGTTACATGATGATCTCGCCCGAGGACCGCCCGAAAGCCGCCGAGAATGCAAGAAGAGTCATGGCCGGAGAGAGGATCGGGCTCAATGAGTACAAGGCGCTCAGAAAAGACGGGTGCACCTTTCCCGTCATCATACACTCGTCGGCAAAGCTGGATGACGGAAAACCGTCGGGTATCCGGGGCATCATCATCGATATCACCGAAACCAAGAAGCTCGAAGCGCAGCTCCGTCAGGCCCAGAAAATGGAAGCCCTCGGCACCCTCGCCGGCGGGATCGCCCACGATTTCAACAACATCCTCGCCGCCATATTAGGCTATACGGAAATGGCCTTGACCGACGTTTCCAGGAACAATCCCGCGGGCCACTATCTGGAACAGGTGCTCAAAGCCTGTCATCGTGCGAAGGAGCTGGTGAGGCAAATTCTCGCCACCAGCCGTCTTAGAAAGCCTCAGGAACGCGCGCGCACTCAAATTGCGCCGATCGTCAAGGAGGCCCTGAAGCTGTTGAGGGCGTCCCTGCCCGCCACCATAGAAATCCGCTCGAACATTGAAACCCAGACGGGCGGCGCCATGGTCGACCCGACGGAAGTCCATCAGGTGGTGGTCAATCTGTGCACCAACGCCTTTCACGCCATGGAAGAACGGGGAGGGGTCCTGGAAGTGAGCCTGGCGGAAGTCACGATCGATGAAGAGGCGGATGCCTCACCGGCGGGTCTGCGGAGTGGAAATTACCTTCGATTGACGGTCGGCGATACGGGGCATGGAATTGACCCGGCAATTCGGGAGCGGATTTTCGACCCGTACTTCACCACTAAGGAAGTGGGCAAGGGCAGCGGACTGGGGTTGGCCGCGGTCCATGGAATCATGAAAAATTACGGCGGCGCCGTTACGGTGGACAGCGATCCGGGAGTCGGCACGCGTTTCGACGTCTATTTCCCGAGCGTGGAAGTTGCGCAACGGGAGGAGGCTCCGGAGGAGAAAGCGCCTCCACTCGGGAAGGCGGAGCGAATCCTCCTTGTCGATGACGAAGATGTCCTGGTCGAGATGGGAAAGAGCGTCCTGGAGCATCTGGGTTATAAAGTGCGCGGCGTGACGGACAGCGTCGAAGCCCTGGAATTGTTCCGAGCTCAGCCAGATCGCTTCGACCTGGTTATAACGGACTACACCATGCCCCGCATGACCGGCGTGGCTCTTGCCAGGGAAATGATGCGCATCCGACCGGATATCCCGATTGTCCTGTGTACCGGATTTTCCGAGCGGGTAACCGAAGAGGCGGTGAAGGAAGAAGGTATCCGAACACTTGCCATGAAACCGCTCGAAATGCGCGAGATTGCCGAGGTTATCCGCGGGATCCTGGATGAAGAATCCGGCCCTTGAAGGAAAACCGCACGGGGGACGATCCGCATGGCTTCCCTTCAGGTCCGGTCCGTCCCCGGTTCAACCATGTCCTGATCCGGATCGACTCCGCCGGCCACGTTTCCGCTTCCCATCAATACATTCCCCGCCCCACCCGCAGCGATTCACACTGGGTTCCCGGCCCATGGCGCGTGCGTCACCCGCAGAGCATGAAAACCGGTTCCCGGGGACGGCTATATGCCTGCCCGTCAATACGACCACCTTGGACGCGAGCTCGTATCACATCCGGTTCCCGACCAGGAAATTCGGACCGCGGCATTCGCTCCATGCGGCGCACGGCGCCAATCGGTCAGTCTTTTCCCTGGATCACGGTCCCGCACATCTGCTCGAGGGCAAGAATGAGGGCCTGGGTCCCGCACTTGCCGTGCCCCTGGGCCTTTACCGCCAGATAGAGCTGATGGGTCAGGGCCAGTCCGGGGAGGGACAGACCCATTCGGGCGGCTTCCTGGAGCGCGATGCCCATATCCTTGATGAAGTGATCGACGAAAAAACCGGGAGCGAAATCCCTGCGGAGGATACGGGGAGCGAGGTTGTCAAGGGTCCAGCATTTGGCCGCTCCATCCTTGATCGAGCTGAGCATCGTCGGAAGATCGAGGCCCGCCTTGAATCCGTACATGAGGCTTTCGCAAACGCCGATCATGGTTCCCGTGATGACGATCTGGTTGCACACCTTGGCGTGCTGGCCGGAACCCGCGGGGCCCAGGTAGACGAGGTTCTTCCCCATTGCTTCCAGGATGGGCCGGATGGCGTCCACGACTTCCCGGTCCCCTCCAAGCATGATGGAAAGGGCGGCGTTGCGCGCGCCCACGTCCCCGCCCGATACGGGAGCATCCACGGCGAAAGCTCCCTGCTCCCCGGCCGCCTGATGGATCTCCCTCGCAAGGGAGGGCTCCGTGGTGGTCATGTCGACCAGTATGATCCCCGGCCGCGCCGCCTGGAGAAGTCCGTTCCGCCCGAAATAGACCTCCCGCACGTCTTGCGGAAAACCGAGCATGGTGAAAACGACATCCGATTGCTCCGCGACCTGCCTCGGAGAATCAGCCCACCCCGCGCCGCTCTCCACCAGGGGCGCCGCCTTGTGCCTGGTGCGATTATGCACCGACGTGGCGTAGCCCTTTCGCATCACGTGGCCGCACATGGAAAGCCCCATCACCCCCGTGCCTATCCATCCGATGCGGGTATTCAAAGAGACGCGCGGGACATCCGTTCCGCCGGTCATGACGTCTTCCTCCCATGAAAGTGAGCGAATCCCATTGCGGACTTGCCGGTTGTTCCGCTTTTCCCGGGCAGCATGCAGGCAAATCATGCAAAGCTGGAAAAGAAACAGGAACAACGCCGGCACCAGGTTCTATTCGCACAGTTCGAAACCGGAGTAAAGCGGCATGCCGCGGACCCTGCAGGGCTGTGCCCGGAAATTGCCATGCGAGGCAGGGGGATTCCTTGCAGTAACGGGGTGTTATGGATACAACTGCTTTCCGTAGCCCTTTTGGCAAATCCAATTGGGCCAATTCAGTTCCCGTTCCGACATCGGTCGTGATTGATACGCAATAGACAATTCCTTGAGGCTGACCCCATCCGGCACCTCAATCCTGCAAAAGGGCACGCGCCCCTTGGGCCCGAACGATCTTTGGTCAACAACATCTATGCTTCCCGGGAATTCCTCCCGCTCAACCGGGATGACGTAGACAGGCATGGGATCCAATCCTTTCGAAACCCCTTCCGGGTCCTTCTCGCTTCAGGTTGTTCCGCGGGGGAATCGGCTTCATCGATCAGCCGATCCCACCCGAATTGTTCAGTCCCAATCCATCCTTCAGCCATGCATGCCGTTGGGAGGCCAAAGCGCTCAACCGGCCTCAACGCCCTCGAAAAGTGCTGCTTTCATCTATACGGTCACGCCCTGGGCGACTTTCTCCAACTTTACGGCACACACCTTGTATTCAGGAGTTTTGCTGATGGGATCCAGAGCCGGATTGGTGAGCAAATTGGCCGCCGCTTCCTCATAGTGGAGCGGCATGAAGACCATCCCCGGTTTTACCCGCTGGGTGAGTTGAACCCTCGTTATTAGGGTCCCCCGGCGGCTGCTCACCCTGACATATTCGCCGTTGGCGATCCGCATCCGTATGCCGTCTTCCGGATTGAGGTCCGTTATGAGCTCGGGCATTTCACGGTCGAGGTGCTTGCAGCGCCTCGTCATCGTAGCGGTGAGGTAATGGGCATAGCCCGTTCCGGTGGTCAGCCAGAAAGGATACTCTTCGTCCGGGGTTTCCGCGGGCGGCTTGTACTCGATTGCATGAAAGAGCCCACGCCCTCGCGAGAACTTGCCGATGTGCAGGATGGGCGTTCCCGGATGATCCGGAGATAGGCACGGCCAGCAAAGCTCCTCCCTCTCGAGCCTGGCGTAGCTTATTCCACCGAAGGAAGGGTTCAAGGCGGCCATTTCGTTGAAGAGCTCTTCCGAACTCTCGTAGTGCATGGGGTACTCAAGCAGGGTGGAAAGCTCCTGGATGATCTGCCAGTTCGTCTTTCCCGCAATGGGCTCTATCGCCTTGCGCACCCTCTGCACGCGCCGCTCGGAATTGCTGAAGGTGCCGTCCACCTCGGCAAAGGACGCCGCCGGCAAGACGACGTGAGCGAGCGCAGTCGTCGGGGTAGGGAAGATGTCTATGGCCATGAAGAACTCTACGGATTCCAGAGCGTGCTTCACATGGTTCGAATCCGGATCGCTCATCACGGGATTCTCTCCCAGGATCACCATTGCCTTGATCTTGCCGTCGCTGCATCCCTGCAGCATTTCCATGATGGTCAATCCAGCATTGGGAGGCAGGTTCCTTTTCCAGGCCGTCTCGAATTTCTGCCGGACCTCAGGGACGGTGACCGCCTGGTAGCCGGGATAGACGTTGGGAAGGGCGCCCATGTCGCACGCGCCCTGCACATTGTTTTGCCCCCGCAAGGGGTTTACCCCGGTCGACGGACGCCCGATCTGGCCGCACAGCATCGACAGATTGGCAAGGCTTTTCACGTTGTCCACCGCCGTCGTGTGTTGAGTGATTCCCAGGCAGTAAACGATGGAGCTTGCCTCCGATTTGGCATAGCATTCCGCTACCTCGATGATCGCCGATGCGGGCACGCCGGTAATCTCGGCGACCCGTTCGGGCGGATACTTCTCGATCATCTCGATCAAGGCATCGGAATTTTCAGTGCGCTCTTCAATGAATGCCCGGTTGTGCCAGCCATTCTTGTAAATGACGTGCATCATGCCGTTGATGAGGGCCACATCCGAGCCGAGCTTGTGTTGGATGTGGATGTTAGCCAGCCCGGCCACGTGAGATTTTCTAGGATCGGCAACGATGAGCGTGTTCCCTTTGGCCTTGGCCTTTAAGAGTCGCCCCGCAACGATAGGGTGAGCGACCGTCGTGTTGGAACCGATGACGAAGAGGCAGTTGGCGTTTTCGAGCTCATCGAAGGAGTTGGTCATGGCGCCGCTTCCGAATGCGAGGGCAAGACCTGCCACGGTGGGGCCGTGTCAGAGGCGGGCGCAATGATCCACGTTGTTGGTGCCGACGGCGGTGCGGGCAAACTTCTGCAAAATGTAGTTTTCTTCGTTGGTGCAGCGAGCGGAACTGAGAAAGGCGATGCTGTCCGGTCCGTATGCATCCCTGATCCTTCGAAGCTCACCCGCCGTATAAGCCAGAGCCTCATCCCAGGGGACCTCCCGGGAGACCCCGTCTTTGCGGATGAGCGGCTTTTTGAGCCGATCCGGATGCTGCACGAACTCATGGACGTTCCAGCCTTTGATGCAGAGCTTTCCTCTATTGGTGGGGCTGGTTTTCGAAGGCGCCGTCGCCACGATCCGTCCGTCCATTACCTCGAGCCACATCCCACAGCCGCAAGCACAGATTGGACACGTAGTGATCACCGACTTGAATTCCATTCGCAGATTACCTCCCTTTTGCACGTGAACAGCGAACCGGAGTCAGCCAAACCCTTTGGGCAGCGTACTCTTTCATCGTTATTATGTCAATGTTGACATAATAAAAAAGAATTGGGATTGCGTTGTGCCGTCGCGTGCGGAGCCTACCCGGAAGAAGTGTCGACGCAAGCCTGTCCCTCATCCGATACCGGAAACCGCAAAGAAGGCAATGGCGGAAGTGAAGGGGGTACTTCGGGTGGCGGCTCTGCCCGATGGGCTGAGAGGAATCAAACCACACGCCGAGCCACTCAATGAGCAGCCGGGTCAGGATCGGGGACCGTATAGCGAATTTCTGACAAAATCAGCAGCAGGAAGCTGCCGCATGGATTGGGTGTTGTTTGTTGAACCGAGTCGGGGCGAGAGGATTTGAACCTCCGACCCCCTGCTCCCAAGGCAGGTGCGCTGACCAGTCTGCGCTACGCCCCGACGCTGGAACCTGTTTCCCTTATCATATGCATCGCCCGAAAGCAATCCGAAGTTCCCGGCGCGCCAATTGAGGAAGGCCGGCAGGTCTCGATGCGATACGGCCGGCCGATGCCGCCGCGCCGCTCCCGTTCCCTCCATTGACCAGGCAGCTCCGAGCATACCCGTTCAAATCCACTTTATCACTGCTGGACGCTCAATCCGGCGCCGCCGCAGGTGCGATGCTGAAGGCTCTCTTTCCCCGCGGTCGATCACAAACGGCAGCGGCGGGGAAAGTTCTGCGAACAACCGGCCACCGGCCGGGCAAAGCCGCCCGTCAGGAGGCAAAAACACGCAGACGATTTTTTTTCGACCCGGGAACGTTTCGGCTTTATCTTTGTCCCTTATGCATATAATCTCACCGAACTTAAGGAATTGTTATCCGGGGCAGGCGAAATGTCATCTCACGGAGGAGAGAGCAGCTCATGAAGGACGTGGAACGCAAGCCGATCGTCAAGGAATGCGAGGGATGCGACAACATCGATGAGGGCAAGTGCCGCATATGGGCATCCCCGGCGGCGAAGTGGAGAATCGGAAAGTGCCCTTCCGCCAGTCACGTGAAGCTTGAAGCGCAGCAGCCCGACCAGAAGGTGCGAGTGGGCCAGCAAAAGCAGAAGGCGAGAACCAAGGGCGGCAAGAAGTAAGGACGGCCCGGAGCTCGATGCGGCTCCGTGCAACCCGGTGGAACGGGGCCGGGAAATGGCTCTCCCCCCGTCCGCCTCCCCGTCCGCCGATCCCTCAGTGCGCGATTTTGCACGCGAATCGCTGCGGGAAGACGCGCTTGCCGGGTGAATCGCCCCTTCGGCGCGCCGTCAGTTGATGAGGCTATGGATCGGGGCAGGGATTCTTCCCCCCAGTGAGATGAATTCACGGGAACCGAAATTGCTGGAAACCGCGATAATGACGGCTTCACCCAGGAGTCCCCCGAAGGAAGCCTTTTCACCCGCCTTCTTCCCGGGAACCGGGATGAGGCGCGCGGCGGTGGTTTTCTTGTTGATGACGCCGATGGCCATTTCGTCCGCGATGATTCCGGCGAGCGTTTCGGCCGACGTATCGCCGGCGAGCGCCACCATGTCGAGTCCGACGGAACAGACGCTGGTCATCGCCTCGAGCTTTTCCATGCTGAGATAACCCCGGGATGCGGCCGCGGCGATGTTCAGGTCCTCACTCACGGGAATGAAGGCCCCGCTCAATCCGCCCACGTATGAGCTGGCGAAGGCCCCGCCTTTCTTGACGGCGTCGTTGAGGAGTGCCAGGGCGGCGGTGGTGCCCGGAACCCCGATACTCTGCAGCCCGAGGCTCTGGAAGATTTCCCCCACGCTGTCGCCCACGTTGGGCGTGGGGGCAAGCGACAGGTCGACCACGCCGAAAGGCACTCCGAGCTTTTCGGCCACCTGGCGGCCGATGAGCTCTCCCACGCGGGTCACCTTGAAGGATGTCCGCTTGATGATGTCGGACAATGCCCCGAGGTCGAGATGAGGATTGGCGGCCCTGGCCCGGTCGATGGCCTTTTTCACGACTCCCGGGCCGCTCACGCCCACGTTGATGACCGAATCGGGCTCCCCCACCCCCAGGTAGGCGCCGGCCATGAAGGGAACGTCCTCGGGGATGTTCGCGAAGACGCACAACTTGGCACAGGCGATGCCGTCGGCCTCGCGGGTCAGCTCCGCCGCATCCTTGATGGTCTTTCCCATGAGATAGACCGCATCCATGTTGATGCCGGCGCGGGTGGACGCCACGTTCACCGAGGAGCAGACCCTCCGTGTCGACGCCAACGCTTCGGGAATCGCCGCGATGAGCGCGCGGTCCCCTTCCGTGAAGCCCTTTTCCACCAGCGCTCCGAACCCTCCGATGAAGTCGATGCCGATGTCCGCGGCGGTTTCGTCCAGCTTGCGAGCCACTTCCACCATCTGCGGGCGCGAAAAGGAACAGGCCGCAACGGCGATCGGACTGACCGCAACGCGCTTGTTCACCACCGGGATCCCGTACCGTATCCCTATTTCATCGCAGACTTTCACCAGGTTTCCGGCCAGGCGGAAAATCTTGCGCTGGACGTTCTCCTTGAACTTCTCCGGATCGTGGCCGGCGCAGTCGAAAAGGCTGACGCCCAGGGTGACGGTCCTGACGTCCAGGTGTTCGTTTTTCAGCATCTCAAGGGTCGAAAGAACTTCGCGATCGCTCAGCATGGCCCGCAACCTATACGCGGTGAATCGCCTCGAACACGTCCCGGTGCTGGAGGCTCACATCGAGGTCAAGTTCCCGGCAGCGCTCCTGGAGCGCCGCGCGGAAGGCGTGTTGATCGATTCCCAGCGGAATGTCCACTTCATAGATCATGACGTTGCGCGTGGGATCGCTGCCGCCACGGAACAACGCCTTGAGGTTGGTGATGTTCACTCCGTATCCGGCCAACAGCTCGGTCACGCCGGCCACCAATCCGAGCCGGTCCGGGCCGACGGTGGTGATGACGAAGGGCTCGCTCGGCGGGGCGGCCCACACCTCGGTTTCCCACATGCGCTTGAGGAGCACCGACAACCCCATCGGTTCGAGCTTCTCGCGCAAGGCTGCCGACAGCGACTGTTCGGAGGCGCGCTCGGGAACCGAGGCGATGAAGATGCCGGCGAACTCCGTCTGGAGAATCGTCTGGCTGACGTCTTCGATATTGCACTCGTGTTCGAGCAGTATCTTCGAGACGGCGGCAATGATGCCCGGTCTGTCGTGCCCGAGAACGGAAATGATGATCTTCTTCATGGCTGACCTGCCTGAAATCGAATGTGCCGCGCCTGCAGACCCTGCATGCCCCCGCACCGGCGAGTGACCCTTTATCCAGTCGGCTGTTTTGGAAAGCCCCCGGTGTTCCCGGGGACGCAGGCGTGAAAGCGGGACGGCAGCCGGAGCCTCCAGAGCGACGGACCGCCCGCATCGGCGCGGCGGACCGCGAGTCGGTCACGACCCGACGGGTGAGTGCCTTTACCGGTTCTCCCCGGGGTGCGCGGTTCGCCGGCTGAGTCTACCCCTCGGGCGGATCGTCACCGGCCAGCGCAGCCATCTCGCGAAGGATGCGCAGGGATTCCATGGCTTCCTGCGGATCGACGGTATGCAGAGCAAACCCCGCGTGAATGATGACGTAATCTCCCAGCTTCGGTTTCTCCGGCAGCAGCATCAGGGAAGTCCTGCGAATCGCATCTCCCACTCGCACGGTCGCCATTTCGTCCTCGATCTCCAAGACTTCCGCTGGAATGGCCAGGCACATGCAACGGCTCCTTACTGTAATGAGTCGCACGGCCGCGCGGGCGGCGGATGCGACGGCGGTTTCCTCATTGCGTTCGACAAATCCGGTGAGGCGTTCGTTCAACGGGAGCGCGTTCCCCCCGCCTGTGACGCGTTGCCCTGCGGTCGAAACGAAACGCAGGACCTCCGGGAAGCGCAATCACTGTATCATTTCACGGAAGACAAGTCATCCGGATTGATTCTTCGAAAGGAGCCCCCCGCCCGTTCGATTTCCTCGAGCACCTTCGAACAAATCTCCCGGAACGCGGCCTTCACCACATCCGTCATCTCCAGCCCCCAGGGCGAAATGTCCTCCGGTTCGACTCCGATGATGACGGCGTCCGGCCGTCTGCCCAGGATTTCCGCGTAGGCCAGAGTTTCGACAAGATCCAGCTGGTGGAGCGAATTCTTGAACGTGACCCGCTTTTCGATTTCGCTCACCGGGAGGCGGTAGAGCGTGCCGGGAGTCCCTCCGTTCAGGACCGCATCCACAACGATCAGAAAGTCCGCGTCGCAAATGGGGTCGAGAAGCCGCAGTCCAAGGGTGCCGCCGTCCATCAGTTCGACGTTGGACGAAAAAGCGTATTCGGAGCCAAGCGTCTCGATGACCTTGACTCCAACACCCTCATCCTTGAGAAGAACGTTGCCCACCCCCAGGACCAAAATCCGCTTTTCACTCATGGGATACAGCCTTTTGCGCCGGGTTGCGCAAAAAAACAGGAACCCGGCGCGTCCGCCGGGTTCCCGTAACAATACTCCGTCAAAACGGGGCTACACAACCCTGAACTTGTAGACCTCGTTGGACTTCGGATCGATCACATGGACGCCGCACGCGATGCACGGGTCAAAGGAATGAACGGTGCGCAGGATTTCCACCGGACGCTTCGGATCGGCCACCGGGGTTCCCATCAGGGCTTCCTCGACCGGTCCCGGCTTGTTTTGCGCGCAACGCGGACCGAGGTTCCAGGTGGACGGAACGACCAGCTGGAAGTTGGCGATCTTCTGGTCCTTGATCTGGACCCAGTGCCCGAGCGCGCCGCGGGGAACGTCGTTCAGACCCGCTCCCATGGCTTCGGCGGGCATCTGGTAATCCTGGTATATCTTGGTATTGCCTTTGCCGACGTTCTCGATCAACTGGTTCAGCCAGCCTTCCATGGAATCGCCGATGATCGCCGTTTCCAGACCTCTGGCCGCAGTCCTGCCGAGCGTCGAGAAGAGAGCGTCCACGGGAACGCCCAACTCTTTCAACAGGCCGTCCACGGCTTTCTTGGTCGGGGCGTGACCCTTGCCGTAGGCCACCAGCACGCGCGCCAGCGGCCCGACCTCCATGGGTTCGCCCTTGTAGCGCGGGGCCTTCATCCAGCTGTACCGCTTTTCGACGTCGAGGGCCTCGTACTTGGGCTTGGTTTCACCCTCGGAAGGATGCAGCGCCTTGTCGCCTTCGTACCAGCTGCGCTTCACGTGCTCCTGCACCTGGGCCATATCGACCGCCTGCACCTGGCCGATGTTGCGCTTGAAAATGGCGCCCCGCGGGAAGAGGAAGCTGTCGGGTTCCTTGTCGCTCTGAGGGAATTCACCGTAGACGAGGAAATTCTTGGTTCCGCCGATCTTGCCCCAGTCTTTGTAAAAGCCCGCCACGGCTTTCAGATCGGGGATGTAGTACTGCTTGACGAAATCCATGGTCTCTTTGTAAAGGTACTTGAATTCGGCGAGGCGATCCGGGGTCAGATCGGTGGCGCAGGTGACGCCGCCGACCACGAGGCTCTGGACATGCGGGTTCTTGCCGCCGAAGATGGCGTGCATTCGAGCGGTGCGGGCCTGCTGCCGCAAGGCTTGCAGGTAATGCGCGACCGCCAGCAGGTTGACCTCGGGGGGCAGCTTGTACGCCGGATGCCCCCAGTAACCGTTGGCGAAGATGCCCAACTGACCGCTTTCGACCAGTTTTTTCACGCGGCCCTGAGTTTCCTTGAAGTCGCTGATGCCGCTGCCCGGGGCGGGCGAGACCTTTGCGGCCAAATCCGCCGTCTTCTTGGGATCGGCCTTGAGCGCGCTGACCACATCCACCCAGTCGAGGGCGTGCAGGTGATAAAAGTGCACAATGTGGTCATGAAGGAACTGGGCGCCGAGGAGCAGGTTACGAATCAGTCGTGCATTCTCGGGCACCGTGATCTTGGCCGCATCGTCCACCGCGCGGACCGATGCCAGGCCGTGAACGTAAGTGCACACGCCGCAGGCTCTCTGGGTGAACAGGTAGGCGTCGCGGGGATCGCGTCCCTGGAGCATGATCTCGAGGCCGCGGAAGAGCGTCGAGCTGCTCCAGGCGTTGGACACCTTGCCGTTGGTCACTTCCACTTCTATACGCAGATGACCCTCGATACGGGTGATCGGGTCGATGACTACTCGCTGTCCCATGATGGTTCTCCTTGACTCATCGATAAGTTTTTACAGCACCACGTGCCGAACATCGTCAAATCACCGGGAGATGCCGCTACAGCGACTTGTAGAAAGGCGACATCTTGTCCCAGAAGTTGGGCTCGCTGCACCCGATGCAAGGATGTCCCGCCTGTACCGGCCAGCTCGTGCCCATGTTGAACTTCACGAGCGGGCAGTTGTTGTACGTCTCGGGTCCCTTGCAGCCCAACTGGTAGAGGCAGTAACCCATCTTGGCCTCAGGCGATTCGAAGGAGGTCACGAATTCACCGGCCTCGAAGTGACCTCGACGCGGACACTGGTCGTGGATGGTCTGACCGTAGGCGAACAACGGTCTTCCCTTGTCATCCACGGCGGGAAGCTTACCGAACAGGAGATAGTTCACGACCGTCCCGATGAAATTGATGGGATTCGGCGGACAGCCGGGAATATTGACGGTGTTGATGCCGATGGCGTCCTTTACGGACTTGGCTCCCGTCGGATTGGGAGCGGCAGCGGGAAGGCCGCCGTAGGAAGCGCAAGTCCCGATGCAGATCGTGGCCAAAGCCTTGGGGCAGACCTCTTTGGCGATTTCGAGAAAAGTGCGTCCCCCAAGCATGCCGTACTTGCCGTCCTCGGCCGTGGGAATGGCACCGTCGACCACGCAGATGAACTTTCCGGGATACTTGGCGACCGTGTCATGCAGCGACTTCTCGGCTGCTTCACCCGACGGGGCCATGATGGTTTCATGGTAGTCCAGGGAGATGATGTCCAGGACCAGGGTGTCGATCCAGGGATAGGTTGTTCTGAGCAGAGACTCGGCGCAGCCGGTACACTCCGCGAAAGCGAGCCAGACGACCGGCGGCCGTTGAGGCGAAGCAAGCGCTTCAGCGATCTTGGGTACGAACGACGAAGAAAGCCCCATCGTTACCGACAGGAATGTGCAGAATTTCATGAAATCTCGTCGTGAAACTCCTTTTTCTTCCAACCGTTCCTCGAAGCCTTCTTGGTGCTTCATAAGAAAACCTCCTCCACGTTATGGTGTTTCTGGTGCCTGCCAAGCGCCCATCCGAAGGGAGTCTTTCCGACCGGTCAATGCGCCTTCAAGACGCAATTTCGATAGGGTGCGCCATTGTCTTGCCGCCCCTAAAGAACGGTGTTTCGCGATGGGAACCTTCAATTCTCATGCTTTGCACCTCGCATGAGAACCCTCATACTCAATGAGGATCATCCGATACAAAGCCACCATGAGCATCGCCGAATTCTCGATGCAGCTCTGCCTTTCAGAGGAGACTTCAATCTGGAAAGAACTTGAGCATTGCAGGGGGGTGGTCTTTCGATCAAAGAACGGGGAGCGGGCCACTCGCTCAGTCCGGAATTCAGATCACTCGATCCGCCGGGTTGAACCTGCAACCACGCGGATGACCGGAGCCGGCCCCACTTCGCAACCGACGCCGATGGCTCCTTTCATATATGCAACACAATACTTTTGCAAGCATAATAGTGTAATGGTGGGAACATTTTTTGAGTGTAAAGATGTGAAACAAATCATAAGCTTGGAACATTGTGACATAACTTGCACCAATGCTGTCCAATTAAAATATCTATATGAATGGAAGAACGCCGCTTTGGGCGTTCCCGAGGCGGGCACAGGGAAAATGAGCATCGCGGGTGAGAACAAAGGGAAAGCCGGTTCGAAAGAAACCGGCTCGAAAGAAGACGTGCTGAAAACGATTTTCGATCAATTCTGGACCACTGCGGCCAACTTCTCGAGGATCCTCTTGGGCACCGGGTAGGTGTCATTCACAAGGTAGAGTCCCAACAGTCTGGGATCAAAGCCGATCGCTTCCGCCGCCTTCGCGACGCTTATCTTTTTTTCCTCCAACTTTTCCAGCAGTTCGGGCTTTTGCACTTCCATCTCCTGGTCTCCTGTTTCCCGTTTCGGGGTCCTTGAATCCGTCTCGGACCGTTGCACATAATCCTCCAAAGCCTCCGTTCATGCCTCATGAACCGAAACATCATACTCCGGTAAACAACAAAAGGCCACAGTGATTTCTCACTGTGGCCTTTTGTCAAACCAAGGGGGCTCTCAGCTAACAGGTTCCATGAGGAGTAAGAATTTCCACCACCAGCGGGAGCGGGAGCAACAACTCGATCAGGAGCTTGATTTCATCCGTCCAACGATCGCTTGAGTTCCACATGAAGTGAGATAAAAGCACTCGAACGTCAGATTCAGCAGCAACCGGAAAACCTCTTCCGCATTCAACTCAGTCCATACCCAGCTTCCACCCGATTCGCACCAGTTCCTCGTATCAACGCGACTTCAACTTGAGCTGCGAGCATTCGTCACTGAGAGTTCCCTACTTGAAAAGGGAGGCGGGCACGCCCTCAACTTTGAATTCCGATTTCCATCCCGGTTCATTCTCGATTCCACCGGATTGTGATTCCGCATGTGAAAGTGCAGCTTCCAAATCGACAACATCGAAGGGTTTCTTGAGAAAAAATCCAACATTCACTCGAACCAGATCATTCACAACCGCCTGAAAATCATATTCAGAAAGCACGATCGCAGCCAATCCAGGCCTTACCAGCTTCAACTTTTCCAACAATCCCGCGCCATTCGCATCAGGAAGATGATATTCAACAATCGCAATCGGATAATGATTCCCCTCGACGAGCGCCAACGCTTCACGTGCAGTTGAGCAACTGTGGCAGGCATACCCAGCCCGTTCCAAAAATTTTTCCAAAGAACGTTTTAATGGGGCGTCATCTTCAACAAGCAGAACGATCTTTTCAACATCCACGTCACGCCTCCTTCATACGTTGCAAGCAAAGGCCGTGCCAAGAATGTTCAAGAGCTGAAAACCCCTACGGCGCCTCATTCGGCCGCGGGACTGGTACAATTTGAGAGGAATGGGAATTGGAGAATATTCTCCGAATCGGCAGGGCGGGACAGCGTTGATTGTTGACAATATTGACACGAATCCAGCAATATCAATTTGTTATGTATAAACTGGACAATATTATGCAGTTCAGGCAATGGTTGGAGGATATTCTTCAATCTTCAATCCCGTACTTCTTGAGGCGGTAGAGAAGAACGTGCCGAGGGAGCCGAAGAAACCGGGCGGTCTTCGACTTGTTCTTTCCGCACTTGTCATAGGCCTTCAAAATGATTTCCTTTTCCATCTCTTCAAGCCCGATCCCCTCCTGAGGCAGCCCGACGGTAAACCGTTCCCCCGAAGGTTCCGGCTCGCCCTTCCCTGGAGGCGAGAGGAAGTGCAGGTGGCGCCCGAGGACGTTTTCATCGTTTTCCAGCAGAACGACACGCTCGATGGTATTGCGCAGTTCGCGCACGTTTCCCGGCCAGGAATGGTCCGTAAGGAGCTGTTCGGCCCTTGGGCTGAGGCCCCGGAAGCGTTTGCCGTACTTGTCGTTGAATTCCTCGATGAAAAACAGGGCCAGTGGAAGGATGTCGTCGGGCCGTTCCCGCAGAGACGGGAGGTCTATGCGGATGGTTGCCAGGCGAAAAAAAAGATCCTTGCGGAATCGTCCCTGTTCCGTGAGCTGCCACAGATCCTGGTTACAGGCAGACACGATGCGGATGTCCACTTTTTTCTTGCGCGTGCCTCCGACCGGGTAGAACTCCTTTTCCTCCATGACGCGCAGAAGCTTGGCCTGGATCTCCGGGTGCAGGTCCACCACTTCGTCGAGGAAAAGCGTCCCGCCGTCGGCAACCTGCAGCAGCCCTTCCTTGCCTTCGGCCTTGGCCCCCGTGAATGCGCCTCGTTCGTATCCGAAAAGCTCGCTTTCGATGATTTCGGTGCTGAAGGCGGCGCAATTCAGGGCCACGAAGGGATACGCAGCCCTTGGGCTCCGCGTGTGGATCAGCTTGGCGAACAGCTCCTTCCCCACGCCGCTAGCCCCCTGAATCAAGACCCCGGCATCCCGGCTCTGGGCGCTCTTTATGGCGAGCATCTGGGCATCCAGGAACTTCGGATCCTTGCCCACCAGGCGATCGACGCCGTGCAGCTTCTGCACCTGCTGGCGCAGGCGGTCCACCTCGTTTTTCAGCCCCGCGTGTTCCAGGGCGTTCTGGATGGTCAATTCGAACTCGTCGATGTCGACGGGTTTCACGAGGTAGTCGAAGGCGCCGCGCTTGATCGCCATCACCACATCCTTGATGCGCTCGTAGGCGGTGATCATCACCACGGTGGGGGAAGGCCGCTGTTCCTTGAACCGGGGCAGAAGCTCCAGCCCGCTCATGTCGGGCAGACCGATATCGAGAAGGATCAGATCGGGCTCCTCCCGCTCGGAAATCTCGAGTCCCTTCGCACCCGTTTCGGCTTCCATGACGATGTGGTTTTTTTCCAGAAGGCGACGCAACGCCGAACGAAAAGGGGTTTCGTCGTCAACGATGAGGATCTTGTGTTTTTCTCGCATGCTCGGTTCCCAACAACTGTTCCGGAACGGTTTGGAGCAAGATGGATCGGGACGGCCACCACCGGTTCAACCGTCGCGCTTCCTGCACATTATGAAGAAGATTCTTCATTCGGTAAAGCTTCCGATGGGACCGGACCGTATACGCAGGGGCGAACAGGGGCAAACGGCTCCGTAAATCGGTGGCGGGGGGAAACTGTGCCCGCCCGTCCCGTGGATGAATAACAAGACAGGGTGCCCGCATACTCGGCGCTCGTCATGTGCTGCTTGAACCGGGCGCTCCGCGAGGGATCGCGACCTGCCCGGATTCGGGGTGTTCGACCTCCTCGGGCATTCTCCTTCGTTGCGATTCGGAAAACCCGCCGTCAACTTCTCCCCGGTCTTCCTTCGAATACCATCACGCAGCGTGCGTGGGCCAGAATGCGATGGTCCCGGACAGGCAGTTGATCGGGCACCCTGAGAATATCTTCCGGGCTTGGCAGCCACGTATCCACCGCACGGTGCCAGCTCAGACCCGCGATCTCCGGCAGGTCAAGCGAAACGGGGTCCGAAGCCATATTGAGGATCACGTGCAAGTCTTCTTCATGATCTTCCGTGGCGGACAGGGTGCAGGCAAGCGTTCGGGCATCCGGATCGCTCCATGGCGGCTCGTTGAGCCTGATGCCGTGCCAGCTCACGTCGGGGAGGGACCTTCCCGGCTGCTTTCGGCCCGTCAGGAAGCGGGTTCGCATGAGGCATGGATGACGCTTTCGGAATGCGATCATTTCCCGGACAAACCGGAGCACGTCCCGGTTTTTCTCCATGAGAGTCCAATCGAGCCAACCCAACTCGTTGTCCTGGCAGTAGCAGTTGTTGTTCCCGCGCTGGGTCCTCAGCACCTCATCGCCCGCCAGGATCATGGGAACTCCCTGGCTCAGCAGCAGGATCGCCATGTAATTCTTCACCTGCCGGCGCCGCAGCGCCAGGACTTGCGGGTCGTCGGTGTCTCCCTCCACCCCGCAGTTCCAGCTCAGGTTGTCGTTGCTCCCGTCCCGGTTGTTTTCGCCGTTGGCGTCATTGTGTTTGTCGTTGAAACTGACAAGGTCGTTCAATGTGAAGCCGTCGTGGCACGTGATGAAATTGATGCTGTTCGTCGGAAGACGGTCCAGCGGCTGGTAGAGATCGCTGCTGCCGCTCAGATTGGTTGCCGCCTGTCCCGCAAGCCCGGGTTCGCCGCGGACGAAACGGCGCATGACGTCCCGGTATCTTCCGTTCCATTCCGCCCAGCGCAGGCCGGGAAATGTTCCCACCTGGTAGAGGCCGGCGGCGTCCCACGCTTCGGCAATGATTCGGGTGTTCAGGAGAACGTCCGAGAATTCGATATTCCAAAGCACCGGCGGGTGCCGCATCGGGTTGCCGTCTTCACCGCGGGCCATGACGCTGGCGAGGTCGAACCGGAAGCCGTCCACGTGCATTTCCCGGACCCAGCCCTCAAGACAGCGAATGATGAATCTTGCCGGCAGGGGGTGGTTGCAGTTGACAGTGTTGCCGCAGCCCGTATAGTCGCGGTAGACGCTCCGGTCGTTGGGTTCGAGGTGATAGAACAGCTCGTTGACGAAGCCCTTGAAATTGATGACGGGCCCGCGGGCCCCGCCTTCGGCGGTGTGATTGAACACCACGTCGAGGATCACACCGATGCCCGCGCGGTGAAGCGCCTTGACCATGTCGCGGAATTCATGAGCGTGAGTCCCCGCCTCGGGGGTGACGCAGTACCCCGGGTGGGGGCCGTAAAAGCTGTGCGTGCTGTAGCCCCAGAAGTTTTTCAGTCCCAGGGCGGCGACCGACTCGGGAAGATCCTGTTCGTCAAAGGCCATGACCGGCATCAATTCCACGTGAGTGATGCCCAGATCCTTCAAATAGGGGATTTTTTCGATCAGGCCCCGAAAGGTGCCGGGATGGGCGACTTTGGATGATGGATGCCGCGTGAAGCCCCCGACGTGCAATTCATAGATGATGGTGGACTCGGATGGGGACTCCAGCGGTCGGTCTCCTTCCCAGTCGTAGCCGCCGGACACGACCGCAGCGCGCATGGATGGAGCGCCGCCGCCGTTAAGACAGGCCCGGTTGCGGTTCCAGAGCCGATCCGTGACCGCCGCCGCCCATGGGTCCAGCAGTTCCCGGGTCCGGTCGAAGCGTCTTCCGGATCGTTTCGTATCGTCGGGACCGTCCACTCGCCAGGTGTAGTGCGCGCCGGCGGTCAGTCCTTCCACATAGACGTGCCAGGAAAAAAAGGTCCTGTTGGTTTCGGGGTCGAGCCGAATCACCTGGAAAGGCTCCGGGCAGTCCGCGGATTCGTAAAGCAGCAGTTCCATCGCGGTCGCGTTCCGACTGAAGACCGCGAAATTGACCCCTCCCGAATCGACCGTGGCTCCACCGGGATACCTCGATCCCGGCCTGGTCGCGTATTGTATTGGCATCATTCGTCCTCCCGTGGGATCGTTCCGGTCCGACCCAATGCAGGCCGCCGACACTTCAACCGGTCGCGCAACCCTTTGGCCCCCTCCACCGGGATCATCTCACGAGGTCGCCGAAGTCTTCCATTTCCACCGTGTTCGGGCTGACTCTCCAGATCTCCCTGCAATACTCGCGAATGGCCCGATCGGAGGAGAACTTTCCCATGCGCGCCACATTGAGGATCGCCATTCGGGTCCAGCGGTCCCGATCGCGATAGGCCTCGCTCACCCTGTCCTGGCAGTCCACATAGGACTGATAGTCGGCGAGCAGCATGTACTCATCCTGGTAAAGCAGAGAATCCACCAACGGCTTGAAAAGGTCGGGATCGCCGCGCGAAAAGAACCCGGAGCCAATCAGATCGATCGCTTCCCGCAGATCGGGATTGGACAAGTAGATCGAACGGGGGTCGTAGCCCTCCGATTTGATCCGGGCGACCTCTTCGGCCGTCAGGCCGAAGAGGAAGAAGTTGTCCGCTCCCACTTCCTCCCGGATTTCCACGTTGGCTCCGTCAAGCGTTCCAATCGTGAGAGCCCCGTTCATGGAGAATTTCATATTCCCGGTTCCCGATGCCTCTTTCCCCGCTGTGGAGATCTGTTCGGAGAGGTCGGCCGCGGGATAGATCTTCTGGGCGCTCTTTACGTTGAAATCGGGAAAGAAGACCACTTTGAGCCGGTTCCGCACGGCCGGATCGTGGTTCACGACGTCGGCGACGGAATTGATCAGCTTAATGATCAACTTGGCCATGTAATAAGATGGGGCGGCCTTCCCCCCGAAGATAACGGTGCGGGGCAGCATGTCCAGGCCGGGATTTCGCCGGAGGCGGTTGTAGAGGGTGACAACGTGCAGAACGTTGAGGTGCTGCCGCTTATACTCGTGAATTCTTTTCACCTGGATGTCGAACATCGAGTCCGGGTTGACCGAGATGCCGGTGCGCTCCAGGATGAGAGCGGCCAGGGCCTGCTTGTTGCCGGTCTTGACCGCCTGCCATTCCCGCCGGAAGGCGTCGTCGCCGGCATACGATTCGAGCCGTTTGAGCCGATCCAGCTTTTTGATCCAGCCGCCGCCTATCCTGCTCCTGATCAGGCGCGTCAGCCCCGGGTTGCTCAACACCATCCAGCGGCGGGGCGTTACGCCGTTGGTCTTGTTGCTGAATTTCTCCGGCCAGAGTTCGTAGAAGTCTTTCAGCACGGTGGTTTTCAGGAGTTCGGTGTGGAGTTTGGCGACGCCGTTGATGGCCCGGCTGCCCACGCACGCGAGATTGGCCATGCGCACGTATCGTTCCCCCTGCTCGTCGATCAGGGACAGCCTGGCAATTCGTGCTTCGTCGTCGGGGTAGATCACGCGTACCTCATCCAGGAAGCGACGATTGATCTCGAAGATGATTTCCAGATGCCTGGGCAGCAGGTTGGCAAACAGCCGCAACGGCCAGCGTTCGAGAGCTTCGGGCAGCAGGGTGTGATTGGTGTACCCGAAGACGTTGCGGGTGACGTGCCAGGCCGTGTCCCAATCCATGTGGTGCTCGTCCACCAGAAGCCGCATCAGTTCCGCGACGGCAACGGAAGGATGGGTATCGTTGAGTTGTATCGCAAATTCTTCGTGGAAGTATTCCAGGCTTTTTCCAATGGCGAGGTGCAGTCTGATCATGTCCTGCAGCGAACAGGACACAAAGAAGTACTGTTGTTCCAGCCGCAGTTGCTTGCCCTGGATCTGCTCATCGTTCGGGTAGAGGACCTTGCTGATGTTTTCCGAATACACTTTCTCGTGAACGGCACCGTAGTAGTTCCCCACGTTGAAGGATGCGAAATCGAAGGATTCGACCGCTTCCGCCTTCCACAGCCGGAGCATGTTGCAGGTGTTGACCTTGTAGCCGAGGATGGGGGTGTCATAGGCTATTCCCCGCACCACCCGGTCTGGAGTCCAGCGTGACCGATAGCAGCCCCCGTCGTCGCAATAGCCCGCCGTGTGGCCTCCGAACTTGACTTCGTATGTGACCTCGGGGCGCGGGATTTCCCACGGATTCCCCAGGCGCAGCCACTTGTCGGTCTTTTCGACCTGCCAGCCGTCGCGGATTTCCTGGTCGAATATCCCGAATTCGTAACGGATTCCGTAGCCGATGGCCGGTATTTCGAGAGTGGCCAGGGAGTCGAGGTAGCAGGCGGCCAGTCTGCCCAGCCCGCCGTTGCCCAACCCGGGTTCCTCCTCGTGATCGAGCATCGCGTCCAGATTGCGCCCGACATTTTCCGAGGCTTCGCGCACTTCATCGAAAATGTCGAGGTTGATCATGTTGTTGCCCAGGTGGGGCCCAAGCAGGAATTCCGCCGAAAGGTAGCCGACCACCTTGACGCCTTCCCTGATAAAGTCGCGAACCGTGCAGACCCACCGGTGCAGGAGCCGATCCCGGACCGTATAGGCAGCCGCCATGTAGTGGTCGTTGAGGGTTGCCGAAAGGGGAAGCCTGCCCTGGGTGTAGAACAGGTGTTCGTTGAAGCAGCGGTTCAAATCGATGAGAGTCATGCCGGTGCGGCTGCAATCGGTCTTGTTCGAGTTCGTTTTCTTTGACTTGCGTTGCGCCATGAGTGTTCTCCCGGGGAAATGTATGGCCGGCCGCATGAGTACGGGAACAGTTTCGCCGTGAAGGCGGCCGGGCCCGGTTCGCTTCTGCCGGTCGGATGAGCGCCGTAATCCTCCCGGACGGCTTCAGGCCATGTTCCGTGGCTGGCCCGTCGCAGCCAGAACGTAATCCCAGAGCTTTCCGTTGGGGTCGATGCGTTTGCGTTTCGAAACGGCCAGACGGATGGGGACGTGCGTGAACTCCTCATTCCAGAAACCCACCACCATGCCGGTGCGACCGCTCATGGCCGCATGAACGGCGTTGTGGCCGAGCAGCAGGCAAAACACGGAATCCTGAGTGGTTGCCGACTTGCTCCGAATGGTGTAGCTCGGGTCGATGTATTTCAGGTTGAGCTCCATCCCGGCTTTTCCGAAATATTCCTTGATCCTGTCCCGCAAAAAGGTGCCGATGTCCCCGAAGCGAACGTTGCCGGATGCGTCCGTCCCGGAGGTTTCGGCCATGAGTTCCTGGCCGGCCCCCTCCGCCACGACGATGACCGCGTGCCTTCGCTTCAGGATTCTCTCCCGGAGCGTTTCCATGAATCCTTCCAGCGTGAAATGCACTTCGGGGACCAGGCAGAAATTCACTTCGCTCGTGGCCAGGGTGGCATAAGCTGCGATGAAGCCGGATTCCCGTCCCATCAGCTTCACCAGCCCGATTCCGTTTCGAGCCCCGAGTGCCTCCGTGCTCGCCGCATAGATGGACGTCCGGGCTTCCGAAACCGCCGTGGTGAAACCGAATGAGCGGTCCATGTAGGAAATGTCGTTGTCTATGGTCTTGGGGATGCCCACTACCGCGATCTTGAGATTCCTCTTCGCAATTTCCTCGGAGATGGCCAGAGCGCCCTTCAATGTACCGTCTCCCCCGATGGTGAAGAGGATTCCAATGTTCATCCGGTCAAGAGTATCCACCATTTCCAGGACATCCTGGGGACCGCGCGAGGAACCCAGGATCGTCCCGCCCTTCATGTGAATGTCCCGGACCGTCTCCGGTGAAAGCTCGAGCGGACGGTGGCCGTACCGGTAGGTCAGCCCTTCGAACCCGTACGGGAATCCGAAGACCGTCTGCACTCCGTAATGATGGTGCAGGCTGAGGACGATGGATCGGATGACGTCGTTGAGCCCCGGGCAGAGACCTCCACAGGTCACGATGCCGCATTTCAACTTCGAGGGGTCGAAAAATATTTCGCGCCTCGGACCGGCAATTTCAAAGCCGGGAGGTTCCCTGCCCGCGCATTCGCACGCCTTTATTTCCTTCAGGCTGGTGTGGTAAAGCACGTGTTCGTCATCCTCGACGAATTGTATGCTCCCCATGGGAGAAGGAATACGGCATGCGCCGAGTCTTGCCACTTCGAAATTGAGTTCTGCCTCGTTCATGGTTTGTGCTCCGAAGATATTCCTGAAGTCTTTTGGACTGGATCGAAAGCAAGAGGTCCCACAGGACCCAGGCCTTTTTCCCCGGCCTCCGGCGAACTTGCGGCGGGTGTAATAGGTCCTGTATGTCCTATAGGTCCTATTTAAATCCTATAGGACCTATGCTTCTTCCCTGAGCCGGATAATTTCCATTCGGTTGTTCACTTCCGGATGTTTGGAGGACGGTCCTTCAGTCACGACGGTCAAGCTCCCTTCCAGTTCATGGGCATCCAGCCATGCGCGGGTGTATTGTTTCCAGTCGTCGGGGTGGTCGTCCTCCCGGACCGGGCAAACCCCGTACGAGAACTGAAGCCCCCTGCAAGTGGCCTCCTTGGAGCTGACGGCCACAACCCACACCGGAAAACGAAACCGGGCGATGCTTCGCGCCGTGTTCCCGCCATGAGTGGGGACGAAAACGGCGGCCGGAGTGACGCGTTCGAGGGTGGCTTCGACGCTCAGCGCGATGAGCTCGGCGGGAGTCAGCTCGCAATGCCCGCTGACGCTCTTGAGGGTATCCCTCAAAGGCCACGCGGGCAGGAGCGGTTCGATGGAAAAAGCAATCCCGGCAAGCATGGCGACGGCCTCAACGGGGTATTTGCCCATGGCCGATTCCTCGGAAAGCATGACGCAGTCCGTGCCGTCGAGAATGGCATTGGCCACGTCGGTGGCTTCGGCGCGGGTCGGCCTCCGATTGGCGACCATGGACAGCAGCATCTGAGTGGCCGTGATCACCGGTTTGCAGCGCTGATTCGCTTTGTTGGTGAGGCGTTTCTGAACGGCGGCAATCCGTTCGATGGGAATTTCGACGCCCAAATCGCCGCGCGCGACCATGAGCCCATCCGCAACGTCGAGTATCTCATCGATACGATCCAGTGCCCCGGCGCGTTCGATCTTGGCGATGATGAAGGGATTGTAGTCGATTTCGGCGGCCGCTCTTCGGACCGCGCGAAGGTCTTCGGCCGTTTCCACGAAAGACTGGCTCACGGCGTCGAGGCCTTGTTCCGCGGCGAATCTCAGGCAGTTGTGATCGTGAGGTGTAAAGGCGCTGATGCCAAGATCGATGCGGGGCAGATTGAGGCCCTTGCGCGAGCGCAACTCGCCGCCCACCACAACCCGGCACCTTACGTCAAGCCCCTGCACGCGTTCAGCTTCAAGCTCGATCTGGCCGTCGTTGAGAAACAACCGGTCCCCGGGCTTTACCACCTCGGTGAGTGGCGGAAAGCTCACGAAGACTCGCTCGATCCCGCCGACGATCTTTTCCGTCGTCAAAGTGAAGGCGTCGCCGGAATTCAGCTCGATCGGCTCCTGCGCCAATTGCCCGATTCTTATCTTGGGGCCGGGCAGGTCCGCCATGATGGATACCCTGCGTCCCGCCGCACGAGCGGCCTTGCGGATGTTTTCCACAACCCTCGCGTGACCCTCGAAATCCCCGTGGGAGAAATTCAGCCGGGCGATGTTCATCCCCGCCAGGATCATGCGCTGCAAAACATCCGGTGAGTCCGATGCCGGTCCGATGGTGCACACGATTTTTGTCTTGTTGGCCGGAAGCCTCATTCGGTCTTCCTTTCCGTTCAACGAAAAGGCCCCGGCGGGCATGATCCGCCGTCCCAGTCCTCTTCGGCCGCCGTGGAGGGACATCCATCGACGAAACTTCCCGCGTCCGTCCCGGCGAACACGGCGAAGGCCCGCGCGAAAGAGACAGGCCCCGCGTTCATGCGGCATGAAAGCCTTGCCGTCGAAGCCCCTCCCGCAATTCCCAATTGAGCATACGATGTCACAGGATTCAAGGCAAAGAAGAAATCATTACGCACGCGAGATGACGGCCCGAAAAAGCGCCACCGGGCGCCGGGCGGGAAGCGGCTCCGCGTTCGATCGGGTCGCCATGGGTCCGTGATCGAATAGCGGGACCCCGTCGCACGGGCGACTCGGCACACACAAGGGTTTCTTTCCCGATGACCCTCGCCATTGCGCGATAAAGGCCCCGAATTCGGAGCGAGGCCCTTCCGCGCCCCGTCCGAGCACTCTCAGGACGCCCCGGCGATCTTCCCGGCGATTCTCAGCACTTCTTTCATGATCCGAGACTCGTCCAGGGTCAGGATTGTCCCGTTCGAGACCACCAGGCGGCCGTCGACCCAAACATGGCGGACGTCCCCCGCGCCGGCCGCATAGACCAGGTGGGAGATGGGGTCATAGAGAGGCGTAAGGTGGGGTTGATCGAGGTCGATGACGATCAGGTCCGCTTTCCAGCCCTCCTCGATACCGCCGGTCATCCCCTGGTGCGACAGAACGGCGCTGCCCCCTCGGGTGGCCATTCGGAGAACGGCCGCGGCCGAACAGGCCATCGGGTCCTTTCGAAACGCCTTGTGGCTCTTTGCAACCATGTCCATTTCGGAAAAGAGATCCAGGTCATTGTTGCTGGCACAGCCATCGGTGCCCAGGCCGATTCGGACGCCCGCGCCGATCAGCTCCGGAACCGGAGCGATTCCCGAAGCGAGCTTCATGTTGCTTTCCTCGTTGTGGGAGAGGCCCGCGCCCCGCGCAGCCAGGATATCGATTTCCTCCCGGTCGAGCCAGACGGCATGGGCGCAAAGGGTTCGGTCATCCAGGATGCCGAGGCGGTCCAGGTGATGGACGGGCCTGGTTCCGTACCTGCCGATCACCTGCTCCACCTCCGATGCCGTTTCGGAGAGGTGAATCTGGAACAGGATGCCGCTTTCCCGGCAGATGGATTTGACCCGCCGCAGGGTTTCCGGCCCGCAGGCGGATATCGAATGGCAGAACAATGACGGTTGCAGGCGGCTCTCCCCCGGGGGGAAGGAGCGCAGAAAAGCTTCGGCGCGTTCCGCGAACCGCGACGGATCGGGCTGGTCGGGAGTGGGAAAGTCCAGTATGCCCTGGCCGAGAACGGCGCGGATACCCGATTCCTGTGCCGCCCGCGCGGCTTCTTCCTCGAAGAAATACCCGTCGCAAAATGTCGTTGTTCCGCCTTTGAGCATCTCGATGCACGACAGCAGCGTCCCGTAATGGACAAATTCCGGCGTCACATGAGAAGCCTCCGCCGGGAAAATGACCTCGGTGAGCCAGCGTTCCAGGGGAAGATCGCTGCCGAGCCCCCGGAAGCAGCTCATGGCCGCGTGCCCGTGGGTGTTGATGAGACCGGGGGCGACGAGGCAGCCCTTGAGACACATTTCGTTGCGGCCTCTGAACCGTGACCGGATGTCCCGCGATGACCCGACCCCGACAAGGGTGTCGCCCTCGATGGCGACCGCGCCCGAAGGGATCGCGCTCATGGCTGCATCGCAGGTCAGAACCCAGTCCGCATCCGCAAGCAGCCAATCGACCTCGCGAGGTGGGGTCCCGCCGGGTTCAGGGTTTGATCGTGCGGGCGATATATCGGACACGTTCCATGACCTCGTCGACGTTCATGGTGAGCAGCCTGCGGTCCTCCATCACCAGGCGGCCGTGAATGACGGCGTGCCGCACGTCGGAGGAGCGGGCGGCGTACACGAGATGGCTGATCGGGTTGTAGACCGGGACCAGGTGAGGTTTTCGAAAATCCACCACGATCAGGTCGGCGAGCCGTCCGACCGAGAGTTCCCCGATCCGCCCTCCCATTCCCAGTGCCCTGGCCCCGCCGGCGGTGGCCATGCGGAGCACCGTTTCCGCCGGCATCGCGGTGGGATCCAGGGTGGCTGCCTTGTGCAGCTTGGCGCAGGTGTCCATCTCCCCGAAGAGATCGAGGTTGTTGTTGCTGGCGCAGCCGTCGGTCCCCAAAGCCACGTTCACTCCCCGCTCGAGCAGCTTCGGGACGGGGGCGATGCCCGAGGCCAGTTTCATGTTGCTCTCCGGATTGTGGACTACGTGGACCCCGCGTTCGCCGAGCAATTCCAAGTCGCGTTCGTCGAGGGCCACGCAGTGATCGGCCACGAGGTGCGGTCCGAGAAGCCCGATCTCCTCAAGGTGAGCAACGGGACGACGGCCGTACCGGCTGAGGACCTGCTCCACTTCCGCCTCATTCTCGGACAGGTGAATAATGAGCGGAACGCGATGCCGGAGTGCGATGTCGTTGCAGCGGGTAAGAAGCGACGGCGAACAGGTATAGGGCGCATGAGGCTCTACGGCAATGCGGATGAGCGGGTCCTCTTTCCATCGCTCGATGAGCGATTCGGTGAAGCGGAGCCCGTTCTCGATCGGTCCGTAGTGCGGAGAGGGAAAATCGTAGAGAACTTCTCCTACCACGGCGCGCATGCCGGCGGCCCGGGCTGCTTCAGCCACCTTGTGTTCGAACAGATACATGTCGCAAAACGTTGTGGTCCCGGAGCGGATCATTTCGGCGCAGGCGAGCATGGTCCCCCAGTAGACCCAGTCTTCGGTGAGCTTGGCTTCGGCGGGGAATATATGCTGCTGGAGCCATTCCATCAGGGGGAGATCGTCCGCCAGTCCTCGAAAGAGAGTCATTGCCGCGTGTGTGTGTGCGTTGATCAGTCCGGGCAACACCACGCAGCCTCCGACGTCCAGGGTCCGCGTCGCCCGGAAGTCGGCCGCGAGCCGCTCCGCCGGGCCGACGGCGGCGATTTCCCCATTCAGGATTGCGACCGCGCCGGGATCGAAACGGCGTCCGTCCGGGTCGAGGGTGAGCACCATGCCGTTGACGAGCAGGAGGTCGGCTCGCGAGGATCCCATGTCGACGAGTGCTTCGGATGAATTCATGATGCGTCCGGATTGTCTGGGTGAATGTCCGTTGCGCGGGAGGAACGCGGGGTTTTCATCCCGAAAGCCTCACGCTACAGTCTCCCGATGGTTCCTGCCAGCAAACGGGTCAGCGCGGGACCCGCCTTCCGGGCAGTGGCGATGATCTCTTCCAGAATCGCCGGTTGGTAATGATCGGGGAGGTTCACATTGGTGATCACGGCGATGCCCAGGGTTTCAAGCCCGGCGTGGACCGCCGTGATGACTTCCATGACCATGGACATTCCCACCGCATCGGCGCCCGCCGCCTTCAGGAGCCGCGTTTCCGCGGCGGTTTCCAGGCTCGGTCCGAGCACGCCGACGTATACTCCACGCCGCACCGGGATCTTTTCCTCGACGGCGGTATCCAGGGCCAATGCCTGGAGTCTCCTGCCGTAGGGTTCGGTCATGTCTGGAAACCGCGGACCCCATTCGTCCGCGTTGGGACCGATCAACGGGTTGTGACCCGTGAGGTTGATGTGGTCGGAAACGACCATAAGGTCGCCCGGATCGAAGAGGGGATTGAGTCCGCCGGCGGCGCTGCAGACGACGAGAATCTCAGCCCCGAGTGCTTTCATCACGCGGATGGGGAAGGCTATCTGCCGCGGCGAATACCCTTCATAAAGGTGGAACCGTCCCTGCATGACCAATACGGGCTGTCCCATCCATCGTCCGCACACGAGGCGTCCCTCGTGCCCGGTGACGGTGCTGACCGGGTAGTGCGGTATTTCATGATAGGAGATCGTCCCGGCCGATTCGATGCATTCCGCGGCTCCACCCAGGCCGGTGCCGAGAACCATGCCGATCCGCGGCGTCAAATCGATGTGAGACCGGATGTACGCCGCCGCCTCGTCGACGTTTCTGCGATACCCTTCCATGTTCTCCCCCGTGGTCGCGGCCCATCCGACGGAACCGCCACTTTCGCCGGGGCCGCGACGCGATCCATGTCCATTCCCGGGAACGCACAATCCCCCCGGCCTTCAAATATTCCGAGACAATTGACACAAGCACCGCGATTTGTAAAGATCACTCGTCATGGTAGAGTTCGCGTTTTGTGTGTATTTCTCTTTTCTTTCACTCTCAAGGCGGTGCCGGGAGCAATCGAAGCCCGAAACATTCTATGAATTCGTCCTGTCGCACGAAAAAGCCCGTTCGAGAATTGCATTCCGGCCGTGATGAGCCCTTTTCTCCGATCCGGTATCCCTCCGATCTCCCGATTGTCGAGCACAGGGGGGAGATCCTGGGGGCGATCGCCGAGAACCAGGTAGTGGTCATCACGGGGGAGACCGGGTCGGGCAAGAGCACCCAGATACCGAAGATGTGCCTGGAAGCGGGACGCGGCGCTCGGGGCATGATCGGCTGCACGCAGCCGCGCCGCATTGCGGCCGTTACGCTTGCGGACAGGGTATCCGAAGAGCTGGCGGAAACGGGACCCCGGCGGGTGGGGTACAAGATCCGTTTTCACGACCGAACAACGCGCTCCACGCGGATAAAGTTCATGACGGACGGAATTCTCCTGGCGGAAGCCCAGTCCGACCGTCATTTTCGCGCCTACGACACACTCGTCATCGATGAGGCCCACGAACGAACGCTCAACATCGATTTTCTCCTCGGACTCATCAAAAGAATCCTGCCCCGGAGACCGGAGCTCAAGGTCATCATCACTTCAGCCACCATCGATCCGGGGAAATTCTCGAAGGCTTTCCAGGATGCTCCGATCATCGAGGTTTCGGGCCGCACCTATCCCGTCGATGTCCGGTACCGGCCTCCTGCGAACGGAGAGGGCCCGGAAGCGGACGCCGAGGACATCACCCATATCGACCAGGCCGTCGCCGCAACCGATGAGTTGAAAGGCAGCGGGCAGGAAGGGCGTCGGGGGGACATTCTCGTGTTCATGCCGACCGAGAGCGACATTCGGGAAACCGTCCAGCGCCTCGATGAAAAACGCTATTTCAACACGGTGGTGATACCGCTTTTCGGGCGCATGGCCGCCGCGGATCAGAAGAGAGTCTTTCTGCCGACGACCGAAGACAAGATCATCGTGGCGACGAACGTGGCGGAGACCTCCATCACAATCCCCCGGATCAAATACGTGATCGACACCGGGCTGGCCCGCGTCTCCCAGTACAACACCCGATCCCGGACGCAGAGCCTTCCGGTGGCTCGGGTATCCCGCGCGAGCGCGGACCAGCGCAAAGGGCGTTGCGGTCGTGTGGAGGCGGGGATATGCATCCGTCTCTACTCCGTTGAGGATTATCTTGCCCGGCCTCTCTACACGGCGCCGGAAATCCTGAGGTCGAACCTGGCCGAGGTCATCCTGAGGATGCTGTTTCTGCGGCTGGGCAGCATCCAGGAGTTTCCTTTCCTCGATCCGCCTTCACCGTCCGCCGTCAAGGACGGATTCGCCGTGCTCAGGGAATTGGGGGCGGTGGATGAGCACCGCAGGTTGACGGCCATGGGAAGAGTCATGGCACGCCTGCCCCTGGACCCGAGACTTTCCCGGATGCTGCTTCAGGCCCGTGAGGAAGGGGCGGTGACGGAACTGACCATCCTCGCGGCGGCACTGAGTGTCCAGGACCCGCGGGAAAGGCCCCTGGACAAGGAAACCCAGGCGGACCAGGCGCACGCCGTCTTCCGGGATACACGGTCCGATTTCGTGACGTTGCTCAAGATATGGGAAAAATGCTGGCCGAGGTGTGAAGCCGCGATCGCATCGTCCGAAGCCCGGCCGCAGGACCCTGATCGGGGCGCCGCCGCGAACGGTCCCACCCGGCATGATGTCGCCCTGGGCACCCGCGGGGAGAATCGGCTCGTCCGATATGCATCCCGCAGCCAGAGCCAATTGCGTAAGTTCTGTCGGGAACATTTTCTCTCGTATCGAAGAATGCGGGAATGGCGCGATGTGTGGGAGGAAATCCGGGAAATCCTCGAAGAAATGGGCGGTTTTCCGGAGAATTCCGATCCCGCCGGCTACGAAGCCATTCACCGATCCGTGGTGAGCGGGTACCTGAGCCACATCGCCATGCGCAAGGAAAAGAATATCTACACCGGAACAAAGAATCGCCAGGTGATGCTCTTTCCCGGCTCGGGTCTTTTCAATCGCGGGGGCGCCTGGGTGACGGCGGCGGAAGTGGTACAGACCACGAGACTCTTTGCGCGCATGGCGGCCAATGTCGATCCGGAGTGGCTCGAACGGCTGGGCGGGCACCTGTGCCGCTCCACCGTATTCGAGCCCCACTGGGAGAGGAAGCGCGGCCAGGTGACGGCCTTCGAGCGCGTGACGCTGTACGGCCTGCCCGTGGTGGACCGGCGGAAGGTGAACTTCGGCGCGGTCCGACCCGCGGAAGCCCGGGATATTTTCATTCGTAGCGCTCTGATCGAGTACGACGTGCCGAAACCCTACGGTTTTCTCGATCACAACCGGGACCTGGTCCGGCAGATCGAGGAGATCGAGAGCAAGACCCGCAGGCGGGACCTGCTGGTGGACGAAGAAACCGTTTTCCGCTTCTATGACCGGCGATTGCCGGCAATATGCGAGCTGCGCTCACTGGACAAGTGGATCAAGGATCACGGCGGGGACCATTTTCTGCGCATGACCGAATCGGACATCCTTCGGACCGAGCCGGATTTCGGAGAACTGGAATTGTTCCCGGACCGGTTGAAACTCGAGGACGTCGAGCTTCCTCTTCGCTACGCGTTTCGACCCGGAGAGGAAGACGACGGCATAACGGCGACCGTTCCGGTTCACGTGCTCCCGCGGCTGGCCCCGCAGTCGTTCGAGTGGCTCGTCCCGGGGATGCTCGCGGAGAAGCTGGCGATTCTGCTCAAGGGGCTTCCCAAGAGTCAGCGCAGGCAACTCGTTCCGGTTGGCGAGACGGCGGCCAGGCTGATCGAAATGCTGCGCCGGCGGAGCGGCGATTTCCACGAGCAGTTGAGTCTGTGCGTGCGCGAGTTGGCGGGAGTCTCGGTGCCCGTCGACCAGTGGCGACGCATCGACCTGCCCCCGCATCTGCGGATGCGCCTGGAAATCACGGGCCCGGAAGGGAATCTGCTGGGAGTCGGACGCGACTTGCTCGAGCTGAAGAGCCTGGCGGTGGAGAAGCACGAAGACCGGCTCTGGGAACAGGCACGGGCCGCATGGGAACGGGAAGGGCTGACCTCCTGGAGCTTCGGCGAATTGCCGGAGCGGGTCCCAATCGGCAAGGATGCTCTCGGCCTGACGCGGTACGCATACCCGGGGCTTGTCGCCGAAGGGCAAACGGCAGCCGTTCGGCTGTACGCCGAACCGGAAGAAGCCACCCGGGCGAGCGCCGGGGGCCTTCGCCTCCTGTTTGAGCTGACCTTCGGAGATGAATTGAAGTATTTCAGGCGAGACTGGACGTTTTCGAAGAAGACGGCCTCGATGCTTTTCTTCATGGGCGGTCGGGAGGAAGCGGTTCGATGCCTTCATGACTATATTTTGAGGGAACTCTTCGAGCTCGATGCACCCGGGCTTCCAAGCTACGGACGATTCTACGACGTCGTTCGACGTTTGACGGGCAGGCTCGGGGCCGCCGCCAGGGCCCTGCTCGACGAGGTGGAGGCGGTGATCGGCGAAAGGGAGTCGACCCGCTCCGAGATCGAGCGTTACAAACGCATGGCCGAAGCGAACCCGGCAGCCGTGCGGTGCCTCCTCGGACTGAGCCGCGAGCTGGTGACCCTGGTGCCGGGGAATTTCCTGGTTCAATCCGGGAGCGACCGCATGCGGGAATTGCCCCGTTATTTGAAGGCCTTGAGGTTGAGAGCCGAGCGGGCTTACGCCGCTCCCGAAAAAGACCGCCTGAAAGCGGGGCAGATTGCCCCGTACGAAAAGCATCTCGAGGAAATGCGGACCCGGATTTCAGAGCATTCCGAAGAATCGCCGCGGAGGCTGTACGAAGAATACCGGACGATGCTCGAGGAGTTCAAGATCAGCCTGTTTGCGCCCGAAATCAAGACCCGATTTCGGATATCCGCCAAGCGCCTCGATGAGAAACTGGAGGAATGGAAGCCGTGGAAGGCCGTGGATTGAACAACCTGTTGCCCGCGGACGGCTCCGATGCCCTGCAGTCCCGGATCGTCGAACACCTGTACTGCCGGTGCGGCTGTGAATCGCTGTTCGACGAGGAATCCTGCGGCAGCAAGGTGCGCACGTCCACCGTGATGCTTCTGCTGGGCCTCCAGGTCGTGGAAAAAGGTCGTCCCGCGGAAGTCTGCGTCATACTCAACAAACGGTCTCAGCAGGTGCGCCAACCCGGAGACCTCTGCTGCCCCGGAGGCACGATCGAGCGCAAACTGGATCCCTATATCGCCAGGTTATTGGAATTGCCCTTTTCGCCGCTGTCGAGGTGGCCGTACTGGTCCGACTTCCATCGCAGGCAGCCTCTGGAAGCCCGCCTTCTGTCCGTGCTCCTCGCCACCGGCCTGCGTGAAGGCTGGGAGGAGATGCGGCTGAATCCTCTCGCTCTCAAGTTCCTGGGGCCTTTGCCGTCGCAATGCCTGCTCCTGTTCCGCCGCGTCATCCATCCCATGGTCGCCTGGGTTTCCTGGCAGAGAAGATTTGCACCGAGTTGGGAGGTGGAACGCGTGGTCTCGATTCCCCTGCGAAACCTCCTCAATCCTTCCTTCTACGGGTGCTACCGCCTCCACGTGCCTCCCCGGCTCGAATGGAGGTTCAACGGACCGAGGCACGACTTTCCCTGCTTTCTCTATGCTTCGGAACACGGTACGGAGATGCTCTGGGGGGTGACCTACCGGATCGTCACGCTTCTCATGGAGATCGTCTTCGGATTCCAGCCACCGGAGTTGAGCGCGCTGCCCGTCATTCCCGGGCATCTCACCGACGCTTACGTGACCGGCAAGTCGGGCAAGGCCGCGGGGCGCTGACGGACTGGCGCGATCCTGCGCAGCCTGAAGCTTCAAACGGACGCGGTCGATTTGCATCCGGGCGAAGGCGAATGTGAGCGGAGCATTGAACGGTCTGATGCGAACAAAAAAAGTTAGCCAAAATCAAAACTTGCATTATATTATCTTTAGGATACCTCTGATCTCAATCAGCACGCTGAATTTCGGTTTTCCCGCGAATATTCTGAAAGAAGTGATATCGCGTCTTCCAAAGGTTTTCCATATCCCGTCGTCAAGTCGGTTCTTTGAAATTTTGTTGTCGCAGCACAGTGCGTTCCCGCCGCCGTGCTCGTTTACGCCGAGCGCTGGTGCGGGAGCGTTTTCCCCCTGTTTGCGTCCGTCTTTTCTCTTGCGCCGGCAAACGGATCTTTGTCAGGTGCCCTGAAGTCCATCCAGCTACCCTTGCCCCCTATCCGACCATATTGCGCCGGGATGCTACCGAAAGCCACGCGTCCCCGCCGTTCTACAGCCGCCGGTTCGTAGTGAACCGCAAAAATATGCCGCTTTGGACACTCAACTTGGGATCGACCGGTTACGTTTCCTTCGACATGTCTTCCCGGCTTCGAGTGTTGTTCCACCGGCACTCGAGGCGCAATCGCCGAAAACCCACACCCGCTTTTCGCCAGCCGGATTCGCCGGATTCACATTCGTGGTGAAACGACCGTCCCGCCTCCCCTGGATTGCATAGAGCGGAACATGCCGTTGTTTCCGATTTTTCGTCGGCCTCGTTCTTTATCGAGATGCTCAAGCCGCGCTTTTTCTTCCGCCGTTTGAGACGCATCCTATCTTCAGTCATGAAATCCAACGTGGGGAGCACATGCTCGTGTCCCAGTTCCAGGGACGGACGAACCGGGGATGAGACCTCCTGCACTCCGCTCCATGCAGGATCGACGGTCCAGTGCGGGCCGCCGGCACATGAGCCCGTTGCGATCATGCCGGGATTGCGGGGCAAATTCTTCAAAGGTTCTCACGTATTTTCCGGAGCGGGCTCGGTGCTGCAGGGACCGAGAGAAGGACAGCACACCAGGAATGCAAAGGCATGACAGAAAGGAGGGATAACCATGAGAGACCTGAAGGCAGGAACCGTTATGGTAAAACCCGTTGTCAGTGCCAGGGAAGACACCCTGGCCCGGGATGTCGCTCTGCAGCTTCTCAGCGGGCACTACACCGGAATGCCGGTGACGGATGCTGAGGGCAAGGTCGTCGGGGTCGTGAGCGAGTTCGACCTGTTGGAGGCGGTCTTTGCGGACAGGAATCTGGCCCAGACCAAGATTGGGCATTTGATGAGCAAGAATGCGATCACTGCTGACGTCAACACGCCGATCAGCGCGATTCTCACCATCATGAAGGAGCAGAACATCATCCGGCTCCCCATCACGGAAGGAGGAAAACTGGTGGGGATAGTCGCCAGGCACGACATCCTGAGGAGTCAGATCGATCCCGCGCTTTTTGTGCTGTGAGCAGGCCGGCGCGGCTTTGGGGAGAGAATGTGGAGGCCGGAGACTCATCCCGCATTCCCGGGACAGGGGGCATGATGAGGGGATTTCGGGAAGCCGCCCTTTCGCTCATGCCGGCGCCTCGCCGATGGGACATTGTGGGGGAGGCGACGGTGGGGCATGTCCGTCAACAATCCTGGCCGGGTTACCGGGGAGCGAGGAACTCCCGGGAGTGGTTTCGGCCAGGATTTTCGACCCGGCAAGGGAATGAATCTCCGGCGGAAGAGAAAAGCGACGTGCCGCGAGGAGTTCTGCTTTTGCGGAATCCGGCTATCAGGTACCGCAACCAAATGAATTTGGAGGTGGCATATGGCAGCGAGTGCAGGACCAACTGCGGTTGAAAGAAAAAAGTTGAAGGCGGTCAAGATTGACAGACCGAGACTGCCCAGTCAGATCCCCGTGGAAGAATTGCCGTACTATGCTACGGCGTCGCAATCCGCTGTTCCGAAGGCGAAAAAAGTAGTTGAAACAAAGGGGGTAAAGCCGATCACATACAAGTGGGACGCCCTCACGGAAGAGCAGCGAAAGGCGGTCGAGAAGGTTTGGAAACTGGAAGAGCTTACCCCCGAAGAAGAGAAGATGCTCCCGTACGAGGAGTGGGCCCGTTACATCTTTGATCCCAGGCGGAGGTTCAGAAAGCCTGAAGCACTGGACGGAGTGAGAGTGCTGGAGCTCTGCCGGCCGGACTGGTGGTCACTGGCCCTTCAGGTCGGAGTATCCTTTCTGGCGGAGCACGGCGCAGAGGTGATCAAGGTTGAGGACCCCAAGAAGGGTGATCCTCTTCGCTGGGTCGGCCCCTCGGAGGAGGAGGGGGGTGCCGTAAAGGCGGAGGGCGAGAATTACCCTCCCCACGGGTCGGCTCTGTTCGCCCTGGTTGAGACCCGCAACCGCTACTGCGTCAGTGTGGATATCACCACGGCCAAAGGCCGGGAAATCGTCAAGATGCTCGCCGGGCGGGCGGATGTCGTGCTGGAGAATTATGATCCCGGCTATCTTGATTCCCTCGGCATTGGCTACCGACAGCTCAGGAAGATCAACCCCCGCCTGATTTATGCCGCGGTGACCGGCTTCGGCTCCTTTGGAGCCGACTCCTGGCGAAAGCCCTTTGAATCGGGCATCCAGGTGATGACCACGGTCCCTTCCTTTGCCGGTCCCTTCGACATGTCCAAGCCCACCCTGGAGGAGGCGCAAGAGGCCGGGTACCTGCCTTCCCGGGCCGGGTGGCCGCTGGGCTTCTACACCGGCGGTATCAGCACCGCCGTGGGTGTCGCCGCCGCCCTCTACTATCGTGAGAAGACCGGAAAGGGACAGATGGTCGATGTGGCAAGCTATGCTCACTGTCTGCGTTGGTGTGACTGCAGTTTCCCCTGGTACTCCATGACGGGGAATATCAGGCGGCAATTCGGCAACTGTGATTTTGAAATCAACCCTTACGGTCTCCACCGCGCCAAACCTGATGAATTTGGAGACAGGTTCAGCATCGTGGCCGCAATCGGTCCCGTCTGGCCGCGACTGTGTGAATGCATGGGAACGGAGAACATGAAGAAATGGGAGACGGAACTCCCCATGAATTCGGATCGCATCACGTGGAAGGCGCAGGTTGAGATCAACGGGGAAATCGACAAGTGGACCGCGGAGCATACCCTTGCCGAGATTGATCAGATGGCCATGAAGTATGGATTTGCCGGCGCCGGTTGCAGGAATATCAAGGAGATTGCCAACGATCCCCACTTCCTGGACAGGGCTTCGGTGGAAGAAATCGATGACCCGCTCTACGGGAGAATACTGGTTCAGGGCTGCCGTCCCAACTTCCACTTCACTCAGGCCAGGATCAAATGGCTCAATAAGCCCATGGGGTGGGACAACGAGGAAATCCTGCGGAAGTATTGCGGCCTGTATAAATCGGACCTGGAGCAACTGACGGCCGAAGGGGTGATTGGCAGGAAGGGAGGAGGGTATTGACATGGGACTGTCACCACAATCGAAGTTCAAGAAGGACGTGCCTCCCGAGCAGATGGAGGCGGTACACTATGATTTCGATCAGCTCAGCCCCGCTCAGAAAGCCCTCGTGATGAAGGCCAGGAGAGGCGAAGACTTGACTGAAGAGGAAGAGGACGACCTTCCCTACGAGGAGTTCTGCCGGTACACGTTCCATCGCAAGCGGGTGTACAAGAAGGACAAAATCCTCGACGGCATCCGCGTGGTTGACTTCACGACCCTCATCCTTGGTCCTTCTCACTGTGCCATGCTGGCCGAAATGGGAGCGGAAGTCATCAAACTGGAACTCCCCGGCCGAGGCGACACCATGCGCGCCCTCGCTCCTCCCAAAGATATGGGCGGTTTCCCCATGTGGTCCGAAGAAAAGACCGGCACCAAGGCGACCGGAGTGCTGGGCAAGGGAGTCGTCGCGGAAACGGACGTTGCCATGGCGGGGGGGCTTGGCTGGACGGACTGTGCGAAAAACAAGCTGCATACCTGTATGGATATCCATCCGGGAGAAGGCGGAACCATCTTCAAAGAGCTGTGCAAGAGAGCGGATATCTTCGTGGAGAATGTCCGAGGCGGCACGCTGGACCGCTGGGACGAAGGCTACAAGCAGCTCAAGGAGATCAATCCGAAGCTCATCTACCTCACCTCCAACGGGCCGGGGCAGTGGGGCCGCGAGGATTTGGTGCGCGCGTCCTACGATATTCTTGCCCAATCCATGGGGGGGAGCGTCTTCATCAGCGGCCATGACCCCGGAGATCAAATGAAGATTCCCATCTGGGTAGCCGACTATATGGGCGGCACTTTCGGGCTTTTTGCCACCTTGCTGGCACTTTTCGCCCGCGAGAAATACGGTGTGGGACAAATGATCGAGAACTCCCAGGTGGAGAATATCACCCGCGCCCTCGGCCCGGGTGTGGTCTGGTACAGTCTGACCGGCCACGTCCAGACCCGCTGGGGGAACCGCTTCCGCTGGATCTGCCCGGATTGCATTGTGAAGGCGAAGGACGGGTTCATCGCCATCGGCGCCGATGATGAGGCTTTCAAGACGCTGTGCAACACCATTGGCGGCAACGCCATGGCACTTCCCGGGAAGTACCCCACCAACATGGAACGGGTGAAGCTGGAGGCCCAGGAAGAAATCTATGAGGCGATTGAAACTTGGGCGGAGCAACACACGGTCGATGAGATTGACAGCCTCGGCAGACAGCACGGCTTTGGTGTCTGTCCCGTGATGAACGCCAAGGATGCCTGCGAGAGGCCCCACTATCGCGAAAGGGGAGAGATCGAATACGTCGAAGATCCCTGGTACGGCCCCATGGATATTCAGGGCTGCTTCCCTCTGTTCTCTGAGGCTCCGAGCTACACCGAGTTTGCAGGCAAGCCGATTGGATGGGATACGGAGTACGTTCTGCGCCGGTTCATGGGTTATGACACGGAAAAGATTCTGGAACTCGAGAGGCAGCACGAGATCGGCAAAGTAGCGGGTGCCGAAGGTCGGCGCACCGCCTGGCCGAAAAAGACGGAATAGAAGACGGGGAGGACTGTCCGGGTCACGGAGGCAGTCCGCTCCGATCGAGGCGTTTGAACGTCGAAATGGAGCCCGGTCGCCGGCCGTGCCGACCGAGCTTCAAAGCAATGGAAACGGATCGAACACAGCCCGCGGGAAACGGCCTTTCCTCACGGGCCGGATAAAGCGGGGGAGCGAAGCGTGCCCTGCCCCCCCGCCCACGGAAGCACCGCGTATGGAAAAGCTGGTCAACACATGGGGCGTATGCGAATTCGCCGAGATGAGTCACGACCCGTGGAGAAGATGGGACGCGAGCTGCAAGGCCTATCGTCCCGGCGAGGTCCGAAGAGTGGGGACCATCGGGCAGTGCTGCGCCAATTGCGTCTATTGGCTGGCTCCGGATGAGACCCCCGAGCCCGAGGACCGGTAGCGGATGCGGCGAACAGCGGGGAGTCCGCATGATCCGGGAACAGGGACATTCCGCATACGGTTCGCTTCGGCCGGACCGGCAGTTCCGTGCGCTCAGTCACGCAAAAGGGCGATGATCGTCGGTCCCCAACCGCACGCATCGGTCTTCGATCTCTTCTCTCTTCTTATGAAGCTCTATACACTCTCGATCATGGCAAAAATCTGGGCGTCATCGAAGCCCTTCAGGCGGATGGCACCGGAGCGGCAGGAAGCGGCGCATAGCCCACAGCCCTTGCACAGAGCAGGATTGATCTCCGCCTTGCCGGCGTCTCTTCCCGATTCCATGAAGCGCGGCGCGGAAAAAGGACAAATGTTCACACAGACTCCGCAACCGCTGCAGACGTTCGGATTGCTCGAAGCCACGGTGCCGCTCAGCGCGAGACTGTCGCGGGCCAGGAGAATGGCCGCGCGGGCGGCGGCCGCCTGAGCTTGGGCAATGCTCTCATCAATGGATTTGGGATAATGCGCGAGGCCGCAAACGTAGACCCCGTCAGTGGCAAAATCCACCGGCCGCAGCTTGGCGTGGGCTTCGAGGAAGAAGTTTTCGGCCGTCACGGGAATCTTGAAGAACTGGGAGAGCTGGCGGGCTTCATTGGGAATGACGGCGCTCGCCAACACCATGAGATCCGCCGACAAGACCACCTGCCGCTGGAGAATCGGGTCGAAGACCGTCACGCGCAGCCTTTCCTCACGCTCTTCCACCAACGGCTTGTTTTCGAGAGTATACCGGACAAAGAGCACCCCCGCCCGGCGCGCCTCCTGGTAGAGCAATTCCCGCTCGCCGTAGGTACGCAGGTCCCGGTAGAGTACGAAGACATCCATGGCTGGATTGAGACGCTTGAGCTCGAGCGCGCTTTCCACCGTGTGGGTGCAACAAACCCGGCTGCAATACGGCCGTTCCGGCTCGCGCGAGCCCACGCACTGAATGAAAACGGCGGATTCCACGGAGCTCAAAAAGGGATCCCGAGCGGCGAAACGTTCGTCCAGTTCCTGATGGGTGAGCACTCTTGGGTCCTGCCCGTAGAGGTAACCTTCAGGCCGATGCTCCTTTCCCCCCGTGGCGATGATCGCCACCCCGTGTTCCACCGTAACCGGATCGGTGCCGTTTCCGAGAGTCGACCGGAAATTTCCCACAAAGCCTTCCACCTGGGTGACGGTACTGGCGAGGTGGACAGTGACGCGGGGATGATGCAGGACGGTTTGCGCGAGATCGTCTACGAAACGCCGGATGTCCTCGCCGCGCCAGGTTTTGAACAGGCTGCGTGCCTGACCGCCAAGCTGGGCGCCACGTTCGGCCAGGTGCACGGGATATCCGAGATCGGCAAGAGCGCGGGCGGCTACCATGCCTGCCACTCCCCCCCCAATGACCAGAGCGCCCCGGGTAATGCTGAGACGAGGTTCCTCGAGCGGTTCCAGAAGGGCGGCTTTGGCAACCGCCATGCGTACGAGGTCCTTGGCCTTTTGCGTGGCCCGGACGGGATCGCCCTGGTGGACCCACGAGTCGTGGTTGCGGATGTTGGCCATCTCGAACAGGTATTTGTTCCGCCCGGCGCTCACCAGGGTTTCGCGGAACAGCGGTTCGTGGGTACTGGGCGTGCAGGCCGCAACGATGACGCGGTTGATGCCTTGTTCCTTGATGACCTGGCACATCTTGACCTGGGTATCCTGGGAACAGGTATAAAGGTTGTCTTCCACGTAGACGACGTGTGGAAGACCTTTCGCGTATTCCCGGACGGCCGGGACATCCACCACGCCCCCGATATTGATGCCGCACTGGCAGACAAAGACGCCGATGCGCGGAGGCTCCCCTCTGACGTCCACTTCGACGGGCTTTTCCGGAACCGCGGCCTGAGTCCATCGGGCTTCGCTCAGAAGGGTACTCGAAGCCGCCACGGCGGCGGAGGCCTCCATAACCGATTGCGGGATGTCCTTGGGCCCCTGAAAGGTGCCGCAAACATAAATGCCCTCGCGCGAGGTCTCCACCGGGGCAAAGCTGGTGGTGCGCGCAAAGCGGTTTTCATTGATCTCGATTCCCAGGCGTTGCGACAGAGCGATGGTTTCGCGTCCCACTTCGAAACCGACCGAGAGGACCACCATGTTGAAGATTTCTTCCTCGATGCTTCCGGACTCGGTGCCGTAAGCAATGCTGAGGTCTCCATCGCCAACCGGTGTTACCGAATGGACCCGCGAGCGAATGAAGCGTACCCCGTGCTCGTCCCGGGCGCGGTTGTAGAAATGCTCGAAATCCTTTCCGTAGGTTCGCATGTCCATGAAGAAGATGGCCGTGTCCAACTTCCCCTGTGCATGCTCCATGGCGATAACCGCTTCTTTGATCGCATACATGCAGCACACGCCGGAACAATAAGCGTTGTCGCAATGCTGCAGATCGCGTGATCCCACGCACTGGAGCCAGGCGATCCTGGTTGGTTCTTCACGGTCGTAAGGACGCATGAGATGGCCGCGGTAAGGTCCCGAAGCACTGAGGATCCGTTCGAATTCGAGGCTGGTGACCACGTTGGGGTGGTCGCGGTAGGGATAAGTATCCATGTTGGAAGGGTCGAAGACTTCATTGCCGGGAGCCAGGATCACCGCTCCTACTTCGAGCGCGGTACGACGGGGCTGGTCGTCGTAGCGAACGGCTTGCGCCAGACAGACCTTTTCGCACAGACCGCAGCCGAGACAGCTTGCCCGGTCAATGCCGTACCCCCGGGGAATGGCCTGGGGATAGCGCATGAAGGTGGCTTCCCGGCGATCGATCCCCTGGTTGAATTCATTGATGGCGCTGGCGGGGCATACCTGGCGGCACTGCCCGCAGGCCGTGCACCGTTCGAGATCGATGAACCGTGGCTGAGTGGCGAGGGTCGGTTTGAAGCAGCCGGCTTTGCCTTCAAGTGCCTCCACCTCCGAACCGGGATAAATGCGGATGTTGGGATGACGCCCGACCTCAACCAGTTTCGGGGAGATGATGCACATGGCACAGTCGTTGGTGGGGAAGGTCTTGTCCAGTTGAGACATGATCCCGCCGATGGCCGGGGAGCGATCCGCCAGATGGACCAGATACCCCGAATCCGCCAGGTCCAACGAGGCCTGCATCCCCGCCACTCCTGCTCCCACTACCAGTACCGCACCAATGGCCCCTGTTTTTACATCACTCATGGCAATCACGACTCCTTGACCTCCGGGTTCTCCGCCGCAGGCCCCACAACAGCATTGTCCCGCGACAATGCCGGGTTAACGAATCTCAAGACCGGATCGGTTTGGAACGCAATACCGCAACGCCCGCCTCGCGCGTGTCTTCAAGGTGAAAGCGCCTCCATGCACCGCAAGAACCGGAAGCCCGGATGGGTTCCAAGGCTCGGGGTTGGGAACCGGCTCGGCTGATTCCTGTCGCCGCGTTCCCCATCCGTTTACAAACCAAGGCGCACAAATTGGGGGGTTGTCCCCTCGTAATGATGCAGGTCCACCAACCCCGCCCGCTCCACCTCGCTCAGGAGCAAGGATATTTCGTAGACTCCCAGCCCGCTCCTGGCGGCGATCTGGCGAACGGAAAGCGGACCCTCGCGGAGGCATTCCAGGATGAGAGCTTTCCGATATTCCTCGCGGACCGCCGTTGCCTTCACCTGTCGGTATTCTCCCAAGTCGAGAGCTTCGCCGTAAACATTCTTCCCTTCGGTGAGCGGCCGCTCCATACCGAGGAGCCACCTCAAGCGGGGAGCCGCGAGGGCACCTTCCAGGGCTGAGAGGACCAGCGCCTGCCGTTTGGCGTCGAAGGGGCCGAGCGTCCGCGTCAGATCGCTCAACTCCTTCACAAACTGAGCGAACTGCTGGCCTTCAGCGGCGCTCACCCACCTCAACTGGGCCCGCTCAGCACCGATCCCGGAGAGCTCAAACAACTCCCGAATCATTGCCATGCGCTGTTCCGTGAAAAGGTTCCCGTCGAGATAATGGCAGTCCCCGATGTGGCACCCGAACACGGCCACAGCGTCAAATCCGCTCCGGAGACCCTCCACGATGAAAACGGGATCCACCCGGCCCGAACACATGGTGCGCACCACGCGAATGGTCGGTGGATACTGAAAACGGGAAACGCCTGCCAGGTCCGCTCCGGCGTAAGAACACCAGTTGCATAGAAAAGCCAGGATCTTGGGTTCGAAAGAATCGGTCATGGTTCATTTCCTTTAAGTCAAAGCTGAGCCTCTCACATCATTTCTCTTCTTCCACTATCGACGCCCAACCCCTCCCACCGGGCTTGCGCTGCTTCCACCACCCCGGGAGACCTCCTCGGGGCCAAGCGCCGATCGCCGGGCTCTCCCGCACCGGCTGCCGTCGCCGGCACCCCGGCAGCCCCAGTGAGGACAAAAGCAAATGACGGGTTCATTAAGTCCTCCCGTGGCAATCTTCTTGGACGGGTCGATATTGCAGCATAAACGACCTCGAACCCCCGGCGCGGACACCTCGGCCGTTCGCTCCATGGGGCGCCGGCACGCATTACGAACTCGGCGATGCGGATATTCATTGCCGCAAGCCTTTATCATGCATGAGAGGGAACTCACGCCAACGGTCGTGCCTCGGCTGCCGACCCCACACCCGGGCAGCCGCCGCGCATCAGGCAGAGGCCGTCAGGACCGGTTCTCGTTCCTTCCCGTACCAGGACAACTGGAGAGCACGGCTGATGAGTTGACCGCAAAGATTGGAACCGAGGAAAGGCGAGGGATCTTTCAGCCTTGCTCTGAACCTGCCGACCCCGGCAGGAACATCAAGCCACTTCACCCAAAGCCGAAAGACAATTGCATGGAAAAGCTCCCAACCAGGACAATCCCCGCGACTCCAACAGAGGCTCGGGAGCGGCGGGAAGCAGTAGAATGCTCCGCTTGAGACGATCCGTCATAATCCGCAAAAAGCTTACAAGACCTTGGCTTCTTTGTACAATCAATAATATCGATGGATTTTCCGGCTTTTCATAGGAAGAAGACCCGGAAAATCCGTAATATGAAGAATAATGCAGTGGTTTTTTCATGTCTTTTCGTGAGGAAAACAGAGTCGGGACGGGGTAGAGGTGTTTTTGAACGAACCATGCCGCATGGGACCGCCGCGGATGGCCCCGGTCTTTTGGTGCAGCAGGTTCTCCAATGCTTTCCCGGAGGAACGCTAGCTCAGGAAACTCAAAAGCCTCCGGTTGAAATGAGCGGCGCCTTCAATGTTGGACAGATGCAAAGCGCCGGGGATGACGAACAGCTCCGATCCCTCAATCTGCCGTTGAATGGTTTCGGCCGCGCTCACCGGCGTGCCTTCGTCTTTTTCCCCCACCATGATCAAGGTGGGCACCTTCACCCTGGACAATTCTCCCGACAGATCGAACCGGCTGATGGCCCGGCAGCACCCCGTGTAACCGGCAACCGGCGTGCGAACGATCATGTTCCGGATGCGCTCGGTCGCTTGCGGCTGATCCCGGCGGAAGGCCTCGCTGAACCAGCGTTCGAGGGTTTCCCGGGCGAGAGCGGTCATGCCTTGCGTTTCCGCCGTTCGGATGCGCTCCTCCCAGACGGGAGCCGTCTCGGAAGGCATGCGATTGCTGGTGTCGCAGAGAACGAGCCTGTCGAGCCGTTCAGGGTAACCGACGGCAAGGACCTGGCCGATCATGCCGCCCAGTGAAAGGCCCACGAAATGGGTACGCGCGATGTCCAGGTGGTCGAGAAGACCGATCACGTCCGAGCTCAGCATCTCCATCGTGTAAGGGCCGGGCGGCGCCGAAGAACCCCCGTGTCCGCGCGTGTCCATGCGCAAGACCCGGTACGCGTCGCGCAGCGGCGGCAGCTGCAAATCCCACGATTCGAGAGCTGCGGCCAGGGAATGGCTGAAAGTCACCACCGGCGCCCCCGGAGGCCCCTGCATTTCGTAGCGGATCAGGACGTCGTTGACTCGAACCCGCATCGGTCTTTCCTCCTTCATCCGTTCTTCAGCGACGCGCGCGCGCCGCGGCTACCCTCGCAGGACGGCCACGGCCGTATCGTAGACGTCGTCGGGGTCGAGGGGCTTCGTCATCGACCGGTCGGCGCCCGCTTCTTCCAGGCGCCGGTTTTCGTATTCCTGCCCTTCCGTGGTGAGCATCACGATGTGAACATCCTTCAGCCCGTACTGATTCCTCACGGCGTTGCAGACTTCGAGACCGTTCATCTTGGGCATCAGGACGTCGAGGAAAACCAGTTCGGGCCGGTGCTGCCGAATCGCCTCGAGGGCTTCCATGCCGTTGCCGGCCAGGATCAGTTCCACGCCCTCGTCGGCAAGCTCCTGGAGCGTCTCTTCGAGCATCTCTCGTACCCGGGCGTCGTCATCTGCGATCAGGATCTTTGCCATTCCTTCATCCTCCTTCTTTCCGGACACCCTCGAAAGCCCTACCGGACCGTGGGGCTGCGGGGGAATGCCCGGCGGATTCCTTCGCTCCCGAGTCGACGGGGCCGCTCTCGATCGGTGGAGCCGCCACGCCCCTTGAATACCGGGTTGAGGGGCAACGTGCGGCGAGAGGCGATCGAAGGTGGAGGGGGCTCCCTGTCGGCACGGGGAAAGAGCTTGCGCCAATGTGCGGCCTCACTTGAGAAACCGGCCGTCATATCAATACAAACATTACCACAGGATCGGATCGAGTTGGAGGCAAACTTCCGGTTTCGGCGGGGGTGAGCGTTGAACACGGCCGGGAAAAGAGCAAGAGCCCGGCGAAGGGGGCCTATGCGTTCCAGAGGGGTTCCCGGCCTACTCGCCCCGCTTTGGGGGCGGCCACCACGTATGTGCCCAGCATCATGTCGTGGAGGGACTGCCCCATGGGCCCACCGAAAAGAAAGAGATAGACGTCGAAAAGACAGATTCCCAGGAAAGCGGCCGTCAAGGTGGCGTCGATCGTCGAGGCGCCCGTTTTGGGAGGGAGCGCCAGGACGGCCAGGCACGCAGGCAGGGCCGTGAACATGAACCTGACGACGGAGCGAAAGAAGGAAAGCGGAAGGCCCTCTTCGTCGAGCACCTGGATCCCGGTGATGTATTTTCCGAAGGTCTGTCCCTTTCCCGGAGAGCTCTGAAGGATGCCGAAATACAGCATTGCAAGCGCTCCAAAGAGCCCGAGCGCCGGCAGTCCGGGGATTTGAAACGATGCGGGCAGCACGATGGTCATCGCGAAGGTGGCGCCTGCGACCAGGCCCATATCCAGTGCAAAGGCGACGATGCGCCTCCACGCGGAACCGGCTTTCCCCAGGTCGCTCCGGATGGGCCTTTTCGGCGCGGGAACACGCCTTTTCGCGCGTTGAGGGGGAATCGGCCTGTCCCTGCCGCCTGCGCGAAACGGTTTGTTCATGTTGCCTGCCGGAGCCGGTTTGTCCCCGCCATGCGCGGAAAGATGCTTATCTCGGACAGGCGCCGGGAGGGGCCTGTCCGCGTCGGGCGCAGCCGTCATTTTGGGGTTGCCGGGCACATGGGACTTTTCAACTGGAACGTTTCGGCTTGCGGCGTACGGCAAGGCCGCTTCCACACCGGGCGCCGGTTGTCCGGGATCGATGATGAGACGTGCGCCGCATTGCGTGCACTTGCCGGTAGCCTTCTTGCGGGGAACTCGGCCGTCTTTGATGTGGTGAACGGTCTCACACGTCGGGCATACAATTCGCATACGATCCTCCGGGCGTCCGGGTTTGAATTGGGGGGAACGCAATCCGCTGCAATTGATCAACAGGGTTTGCGTCCTCCCGATGGAACGCCTTCCGGAATGCTCCAGGCGCTTATGTTGATACAAGTGGAACGCGATCCAGGCGCTCAAATCTTTCACAATCGCTTTCAACGATCAATCGGCTTTCCGAATGAGGTTCTGAAATGCTTTTTCCAATATATTCACATCGAATGCTCCGAAATCAATATCGGAATGCCGCCGTGAACAGCCTGATGTCATGATGTTCCTATAGGCAAAGGATAGACGACAGATGACTTGAAGGGTCTTGATGCAAAAGGGAAAAAGGTTGAGTCTTCCATACGTCAGGCTTTTTCGTACTGCGACGGAATTCTTATGAGGGAACAGGAAAAAGAATGAGGAAAAAGTTCCTCGGGCACCTTCCGGGCCGTCAAAAGCAATCGGACATTGCACGCGGCTGTGGTATGATGGCAAAAAACCGGCAGGTCCGGATATCCCGGGCGAAGCCAATTTAGACGGGGGAGAAAAGAAATGAGGCTTCCAACGGCCGTTATCGGTATCATGGTGCTTTGCGGACTTACGCTGGCCGGACCGGCATGGGCATCCGGACCGGTGCCTCGCACCCTTACGGGCTGCGTCATTGGCGGGACGCTCTATTCGATTCACCGGGGGTCCGCGGACCCCGCCGGGAAAAAGCAGGTCACCGTCTACCGGATCAATGTCCAGAAACTGAACCTTGCGCCTTACGAGGGAAAGAAAATCCGGGTCCGGGGCGAGCTTCTGCCCCGCGATCGGTTCTACGCCGATCCCTCATCGGTGAGGGTCCTGGGGCCTTGTGACAATGCCTCCCGAAGGGCGATATCCCAACGCTGAAAACAAGCGACGGGGAGGGCGAATGCCGACGGCGGTGCGTTTCACGGCGTCGGCGAAAACGATACCGGCCGCTTCCGATTTGGATACAGGGTGCCGCGGGAATGTGACGATTCTGAACGGTCCGGAGTGCGTTTCATCGGAGCGCGTTCCGGGCCGGGGATTACGGGAATGACCCAGGAAGGCGACGTGGTGCTGGTTTACATGGACGATACGCCGGCGTTCTTCGCGCGGGTGGAATCGATTTCCCCGGACGTGAAGCCGGACTGGTTCCATGCGAAGCTGTTGGTGCTGCAGGTTCCGCTGTTCGTGGTGACCTGGATATTGCGGCGCGGTTACATCGACGGCGTGGAATTCACCATGGGCGGGAGGCCTATGAGGCTGGAAAAGGTTGTCGCCCCGGATGCGGAAGTAATCACGGACGGCTCGTCACCCGGGGAGGAGGAATCCGGGGAAGCGGCCCGCAAAGACCCCGGGGCGGCCGGCGGGTCGGCGGCAAAAGTGGTGTCCATATTGGAACGGCGCAGGAGGGATCACTCCTCCTGATCCCGAAGCCACCAGTGGTCGTGTCCCTTGAACCACCAGTCTGCCGAGTCGGTGCGCAGGATTTCGGCGCCCAGTCGCTTGCCGATGTCCGTCTTCAGCCGTTTGAGCGCGAAGTGAATCCACTGGCGCGCGTAGGTGTTGCCGAGGTCGTGCTGTTCCTTGAGCTCCAGGATGAGGTCCAACTGATCGGCATCATGCACCAGCTTCGACGCCTCCGTCTCCTCGTCGCGATATTCCTTCAGCAGCTCCCGGTATTCGGACCCGAACGGCAAAGTCGAGGCAAGATCGTTGACGGCTGAGGTCTCATCGGGAACGACATACTGCTTGTTGACATAGTTGAGGTCGCCCGTCCGGGCCTCGGGGACGTCGTGAAAGAGGCACAGAAGGACGACCTTGTACCGGTCGGGATGATCGGTGAGCGTGGCGAGGGTGTAGCCGATCATGGCCACCCGGTATGAATGCTCCGCAACGGATTCCTTGCCGGAACCGAGAAACTGGAACCCTGAACGGGGGGTTTTCTTGAGCATTCCCAGCTCGAAGAAGAAATGAACGATGTCCTTGTGATTCAATGTGCGTGTTTCCTTTCCAATCGGTCGATGGATGCGCGGTTTTGGCCGCCTGCCCTCCGGGGCTGCTCTGTGCGGGAATCAGACTAGTCGAACCGGTTTCCGCGGGCAAACCAATTCGACAAGGGCGCCTCGAAATTTCATCGTTTTAGCTTTTCATCGGGTTTCGGTTACTATATACTATATACTATATAGCTCGTTTAATCGCATGTACCTTGATTAAGGTGTCGGATCGAGGAGGTTTCGGGACGGATGAAACACACCCTTTCGGTTCTCGTGGAAAACAGTCCCGGTGTCCTGACCCGGGTCGCCGGCTTGTTTGCCCGGCGGGGATTCAACATCGACAGCCTGGCGGTCGGCCGTACCGAGCGAAACGATGTGTCCAGGATGACCATCGTGGTCGAGGGCGATCACCATTACATCGAGCAGGTCACCAAGCAGCTCCATAAGCTGATCGACGTCATCAAGATCAGCGACATCACCACCGATGAATACGTCGATCGGGAACTGGTGATGGTCAAGGTGGCGGCCGAGCCCAGCCAGCGGGTGGAAATCATGCACATCGCCGGTATCTTCCGGGCGCGGGTGGTCGATCTGGCCCGCAAGACCATAACGTTCGAGTGTACCGGGACCGAGGGGAAGATCAATGCCTTCGAGGAGTCCTTGCGCCCGTACGGGATCAAGGAACTGGTTCGGACCGGGAAGGTTGCCATGTTGCGCGGCGCAAGGTTCGTCAGCGTGGACGGCGGATCGAAGGAGATAGAGTCTTAGGGCCGGCTGCGGAAGGGCTGGTGCGGCCCCGGTCCGCACATGGGAGGTATGGTTTTGGAGATCACCGTTGCAGAAGCGTTGATAAAGTGCCTCGAAAAGGAAAACGTGGAGGTGGTGTTCGGCTATCCGGGAGGGGCGATCCTGCCGGTCTACGATGCTTTGTACCATTCTTCGCGTATCAGGCACGTGCTGGTGAGGCACGAGCAGGGAGCGGTGCACGCCGCTGACGGATACGCAAGGGTCACCGGCCGGGTGGGGGTTTGCGTGGCCACCTCGGGGCCGGGGGCCACCAACCTGGTCACCGGGATTGCCAACGCGTACATGGATTCCATACCCCTTGTGGTTTTCACCGGCCAGGTTCCCACCAGTCAAATCGGCACGGACGCCTTTCAGGAGGTGGACATATTCGGCATCACCATGCCGGTCACCAAGCACAACTACCTGGTAAAGGATCCCCAGAGGCTGCCGGCCATCGTGAAGAACGCTTTCCATATCGCCTCCACGGGACGTCCGGGTCCGGTGCTGGTCGATTTGCCCAAAGACGTGGCGCAGAGCGTGATTTCGTTCAAGTACCCGGGCACGGTGCGGCTGCGCGGGTACAAGCCGACGTACCGCGGGCACCCCGCGAAGATCGGTGAGATCGCGGAACTGATCCGCAAATCCAAACGACCGGTGATTTACGCCGGGGGTGGGATCGTCACCTCGGATGCGGCCGGGGAGCTGCTCCAGCTGGCGGAGACCATTTCCGCTCCGGTGACCAACACTTTCATGGGACTGGCCGGTTTTCCCGGGGACCACCCGCTCTTTCTCGGAATGCTCGGCTTGCACGGGACGCGTTACGCGAATCTGGCCATCACCGAATGCGACCTGCTGATCGGCCTCGGAGCGCGGTTTGACGACCGCGTCACCATGAACATCAATGCCTTCGCCCCTCAGGCTACGGTCATTCACATCGACATCGACCCTGCCGAGATCGGCAAGATCGTCAACGTGCACGTGCCCCTGGTGGGAGACGTGAAGACGGTGCTCCAGTCGCTTTTGCCGCAGCTGGAAAAGACGGATCGCTCGGCCTGGCTGGCCCGCATACGGGAGCTCAAGGAGCAGCATCCCCTTTCGTACAGCCGGGAAGGCGGCCTGAAACCCCAGTTCATCATCGAACAGCTGTGGGCCTGCACGCGGGGGAACGCTATTGTGGCCACGGACGTCGGCCAGCACCAGATGTGGGTGGCTCAGTACTACCGTTTCAAGTCCCCCCGCACGCTGATTTCCTCGGGGGGACTGGGGTGCATGGGGTTCGGCCTTCCCGCGGCCATCGGCGCGAGCATTGGTCGGCCGAACGCGAAGGTTGTGCTGGTGACCGGCGACGGCAGTATCCAGATGACCATGCAGGAGTTGGGCACCATGATCGAACAGGGTGTGCCGGCCAAGATCATCATCCTGAACAACCATGCCCTCGGCATGGTGCGGCAGTTGCAAGAGTTTTACTGCGAAGGCCGTTACATGTCGGTCAATTTCCGGTTCCACCCGGATTTTGAAACGTTGGCCAAAGCCTATGGAATTCCCGGGCACACGCTGCGAACGGAAGAGGAGGTGACTTCCCGGCTTCCGGGGATAATTGAGGCCCCCGGAGCGGCCATTGTCAACTGCCTGGTCGCAGCCGAAGAAAACGTATCGCCCATGGTACTTGCCGGAAAAGGGATCCACGAGGCGATCGACTGCTCCTGATCGAAGGAGGATTTTCAGCCCGAGGAAGGGGACCGGAAAGCTCGAACGGCCTGTCCGGGCCGGAATTGCAGCGAGTGACTTTCCACGCGGTTTTGCGGTTCGATCGGAGAGACGAAGGGGGCCAGCGGTTTTGGGGTCCATTCGAACCCCGTCGTTCTCCTCCAATCTCCAAGCCAGCGCTCACGGACTTCCTCCCGTTCATTGCCTCTCCCCAGGTACGGGTATGAGATCGTCGCCGGTTCACAGTCCGCAGCGACTGAAAGCCGCGGACCCGGACGCGGCCCGGAATCATCGTCCGTTCGAAGAGTACGGACCGTTGACAGGGTGTGACATGTCACGTACAATCACCCGTCTATCTCATGAAAATTGCTTCGATTTAGTTGTGTCGATGCGTCGCCGCCCGAGATGGAGCGGGGCAGTCGATCAGCTCTTGATTTTCGGAGTCAATCCATCATTATAAGGACCTTTATGAAAATGCGGGGAGCTCAGATATTTTTCGAGTGCTTGAAGAAGGAAGGGGTCGAGGTCATCTTCGGTTTCCCCGGCGGGGCAGTGCTCGACATATACCACGAGATGCCAAAGCACAATATTCGGCACATCCTGGTGCGCCACGAACAGGGTGCCGCTCACATGGCCGACGGTTACGCCAGGGCGAGCGGACGCGTCGGTGTGTGCCTGGTTACCTCCGGCCCGGGCGCCACCAACACGGTCACCGGCGTCGCCACCGCGTACATGGATTCCGTCCCCATGGTGGTCTTTACCGGGCAGGTGCCGACGCCGCTTATCGGCGACGATGCCTTCCAGGAAGTGGACATCATCGGCATTACACGTCCGTGCACGAAGCACAGCTACCTCGTGCGCAACGTCAACGACATGTCCCGGGTGATTCGCGAGGCGTTTTACCTGGCGCGCACGGGGCGGCCCGGTCCGGTTGTGGTCGACCTGCCCAAGGACGTGATCCAGGCCTCCACCGACTTCAAGTATCCCAAGAAGGTGGACCTTCCCGGCTACCGTCCCACGGTCGAAGCCCATTCCGGGCAGGTAAAGCGGGCGTACGAGGTTTTGAGGAAGGCCAAATCGCCGCTCATCTTCGCGGGAGGCGGTATCATCATTTCGGATTCATCGCAGGAGTTGATCAGGATAGCCGACCTGATCCAGGCCCCGGTGACCTGCTCGCTCATGGGCCTTGGCTGTTTTCCGGCCGGGATTGCCGACGCCAAAGGCCGGCGGCGGCCCAATCCGCTCTGGCTGGGTATGGTGGGGATGCACGGCACCTACCAGGCGAACATGGCGATATCCCAGGCCGATGTGATCTTCGGCGTCGGCGTGCGCTTCGACGACCGTGTCACCGGCAAGATCAGCGAGTTTGCGCCGAAGGCCAAAATCATACACATTGACGTCGACCCGTCGAGCATCAGCAAGAACGTGGTGGTTGACGTTCCCATTGTGGGCGACTGCAAGAATGCGCTCCAGCAGTTGATCCGGTTGTTCGAAGGCGAACCCCTGGAAGGTGTTTCCGACGTGCGACGCCCTTGGTTCGATCAGATCAACGCATGGAAAAAAGGACATCCGCTCACTTATGTTCAGGGAAACGAGCTCATAAAGCCCCAATACGTCATTGAAAAAATCTGGGAGCTCACCGGCGGCGATGCCATCATCACGACGGAAGTGGGCCAGCACCAGATGTGGACCGCCCAGTTCTTCGAATTCGACCGCCCGCGCTCCCTGCTGACCTCCGGAGGCCTGGGAACGATGGGCTACGGGTTTCCGGCCGCCATCGGCGCGCAGATGGCCTTCCCCGACAGGCTCGTCATCGACATTGCGGGAGACGGGAGCATCCAGATGAACATCCAGGAGCTTTGTACGGCCGTCTGCAATGACATCCCGGTGAAAGTGGCGATCCTCAACAATCTCTACCTGGGATTGCCCCGCCAATGGCAGGAGCTTTTCTACGAGAAGAACTACACGGGGTCCTGCATGGAAGGCTCTCCGGATTTCGTGAAGCTCGCCGAGGCCTACGGAGCGATTGGGCTGAGGGCCAATAAGCCCGAAGAAGTCGAGCCGGTTCTGCGGGAAGCTTTCAAGATCAGAAAGCCTGTACTGATGGACTTCCTCGTGTCGCGGGAAGAAGGCGTTTACCCCATAGTCCCGCCCGGAAAGAGCATAACCGAGATGCTTCTGGCGTAGCTTCCCACGGCTCGACGAAAGCATCAGGAGGGAATCAAGTGATAATCAGCGAAAAGCAGAGGTACACCATAGGCATACTGGTGCAGAACGTACCGGGAGTTCTGGCTCGGGTGGTGGGATTGTTCAGCGGCAGGGGCTACAACATCGAGACCGTTACCGCGGCCGAAACCCATGAACCCGGCCTTACCCGCATCACCCTGGTGACGACCGGGGACGAGCGCGTACTGTCTCAGATCGTCAAGCAGTTGAACAAGCTGATCAACGTCATCAAGGTGTATGATTTCTCGGAAACGGAGTTCGTCGATCGTGAGATGGCGATTATCAAGGTGCGGGCGGAACCGCCGACCAGGGCCGAAGTCCTGCGCATCGTGGATATTTTTCGGGCCAAGGTGGTTGACGTCAGTCCTCACTTCTATACGCTTGAGGTTACCGGCAACGAGAGCAAGATCCAGGCGATCATGGAACTGCTCGGCCAGATCGGTATAGTGGAAGTGGCCCGCACCGGGAAAGCGGCGCTGGCCCGAAGCAAGAAACATTGACCCTGCAACTGAGGAAGCTCACGGCTCACTGTGCCGAGGCCTGCTTCGGGGCGGTCCGGCCCGCCGAGCGAGAGGGGGCCGGGCGTCGCGCGCCGGGAGCCGTGAATCACAAAACCAAGGAGTGTCGGTATGCGGATTTATTACGAGGCGGATGCGGATCTGAATGTACTTCGTGGGAAGAAGGTCGCCGTGGTCGGCTACGGCAGCCAGGGACATGCCCAGGCGCAGAACCTGCGCGACAGCGGTGTCGAGGTCGTGGTGAGCGACCGGGCGGGCAGTGAGAATTTCGAAAAGGCGAAGGAAGACGGTTTCTCCCCCGTTTCGGCCAAGGAAGCTGCGGCAGCCTGCGAAATCGTGCAGATCCTCACCGAGGATCACGTTCAGGCGCAGTTGTACCGGCAGGAAGTGGGGCCCGCCATGAAAGCAGGGGAAACGCTTCTTTTTTCGCACGGTTTCAACATCCATTACGGTCAGATCGTTCCGCCCAAGGATATCAACGTGGTCATGGTGGCTCCCAAGGGACCCGGCCACCTGGTGCGCAGCGAATACGTGCGGGGAGCCGGGGTTCCCGCCCTGGTGGCGGTTCAGCAGGACGCCTCGGGCAATGCACTGCAGATCGCGCTCGCTTATGCCAAGGGCATCGGCGCCACTCGCGCGGGTGTCCTGGAGACCACGTTCAAAGAAGAAACCGAAACCGACCTGTTCGGGGAGCAGGCCGTGCTGTGTGGCGGCGTGTCCGAGCTCATCAAGGCGGGATTCGACACTCTGGTGGAAGCCGGGTACCAGCCCGAAATCGCTTTTTTCGAGTGCATGCACGAGCTGAAGCTGATCGTGGATTTGATCTACCGGGGCGGTCTGGCCTACATGCGCTATTCGGTCAGCGATACCGCCGAATACGGGGATCTCAGCCGCGGCAAGCGGATCATCACCGCGGAGACGCGCGCCGAAATGAAGCGGATCCTCGAAGAAGTCCAGTCAGGGGATTTCGCCCGTGAATGGATTCTGGAGAATATGGCGGGAAGGCCCATGTTTCGGACCACTCGCGAGCGTGAGAAGAAACTCCTGGTGGAGGATGTCGGGGCGAAGCTGCGTTCCATGATGCCGTTCCTCGATGCCGTGAAGATGATTTGATCGACGACCGGAAGCCGCTCCCTCCCATGGATGGATCATGTGCGGGGGAGCGGCTTTTGCCGTTGACCTGAGGAGCCCCGGGGGCCGTATCGACCATTGCGGGCCTGCCGGAGAGGGGTGGAATACTCACTTGGATCGCACGGACTTTCGACAGAAATCGGCACACATTCCGGTGGCGCGGGAAGGGGTTCCGTTCATTGTTGCGGGGATGTTCGTCACCTTTGTTGCCGCGATTTTGGGATGTTCGTTCCTTGCCTGGGTTCTGACGGCGGTGACTTTACTCGTTGGGCATTTTTTCCGCGATCCCGAGCGGGTGGCCATGGCGGGCGATCGAGAACTGGTCTCCTGCGCCGACGGGAAGGTGATCGCCATCGACAGGGTAGAGTCGGCGCGGTTCATCCCGGGACCGCGTCTGCGGATCAGCATTTTCATGTCCGTGTTCGATGTTCATGTGAATCGCATTCCCTGTTCGGGGATCGTTCGGGGTGTGTGCTATCAGAAAGGACGCTTTCTTGCGGCGAATCGAGCCGCAGCCGGCCGGGAGAACGAACAGAACTGGCTCTGGATTCGGACCGATGAGGGAGCCGACATCGTTCTGACGCAGGTCGCCGGGCTCATTGCCCGCCGGATCGTGTGCTGGCCGGGCGCCGACGACAAGGTGGTCAGGGGGGAGCGTTTCGGGATGATTCGCTTCGGGTCGCGCATGGATGTCTACGTTCCGGAAGACAGTGAGTTCCTGGTGTCTCGCGGGCAGCACGTCTACGGGGGAGAAACCGCCTTATGTCGCCTGAAATAAAGAGGCGGCGCCCGAGGAAGCGCAAGTGGCGCCGATTCAGGGAAGGTGAAGTGGCCAGGGGCACTTATATCGTGCCGAATCTCTTCACCACGGCCAACCTGTTCAGCGGCTTTTTCGGCATCGTGAGCGCCATCGACGCACACTTCGACAGGGCCGCCATAGCGATTCTGGTTTCGTGCGTGTTCGACATCCTGGACGGAAAGGTGGCCCGGTTCACGCGGGCAACCAGCCGTTTCGGCGTCGAATACGATTCTCTTGCGGATCTGGTGGCCTTCGGCGTGACCCCGGCCCTGTTGATGTACCTGTGGGCCCTTCGGCCTTTCGGACGACTCGGCTGGCTGGCCGCCTTTGTTTTCGTGGCCTGCGGAGCCCTGCGGCTGGCCAGATTCAACGTGCAGACGGAAACCGCGAGCAAGAAATACTTCGTGGGTTTGCCGATTCCCGGTGCGGCGAGCGTCGTGGCGACCACCCTGCTGTTCATCGAGGTGCTGGAGATCACGCTGCCGCCGTCCGGAGGGGTCCTCCTGCTCGTGGCCACGTACATCCTCGGTTTCCTGATGGTCAGCACGGTCCCCTACAACAGCTTCAAAGATTTTGAAATCGTCAAGGCCAAACCCATCACGGTTCTGTTCGTGGCTGTTCTCGGGCTGACGATCGTGGCCGTCAACCCCGGCCTGATGCTCTTCCTGATGCTTATGGTCTACCTCGTATCGGGACCGGTCCGCTATGTCATATGGCGTCTCAAGGGAAAACCCGGTACGCCGGTGGTCGAGCCGCCCAAGTCGGTGGAGGCCGCGGAGGAGGGCCCCGGGCAACCGGCGCCCGCCGAAGAACAGTCTCAAACCTGACCGACGGTCAACCGGCTGATTGTGGTGGAGCGGGTGCAGGGACGGTTCGAGCGACGCCGAGCCCGGGGTTTTCCTGCGCCGGAACCGGCTGATTGCCGGGGTTCGCCGTGCCGGTCCCGTCCTGTGGCTGTGACCGCCTCGGATTACCCGGGGAATGCATGAAAAGTGCGTCTGCGGGTGGAGTATTCGGCTGAAAGCCGATCAACAACATGGGCTCGAGAACCTTGACTTGCCCGCGCCTGCGAGGTGCCGGACATTTTCCCGGGGGATCGAGCAAGAGGTGAAGAGAACCATGCCCATGACCATCAGTGAAAAAATCCTGGCCAGGCACTCGGGCAAATCGACGGTCCTTCCCGACGACCTGATCGAAGCCGGCATCGATTTCGCTCTGGGAAACGATATCACCGCGCCGCTGGCGATCGAGGCGTTTCGCAAGGTTGGGGCCTCGCGCGTTTTCGACCCGGAGCGTATTGCCCTCGTTCCCGACCACTTTGCGCCCAACAAGGACATCGCCTCGGCCATGCAGTGCAAGATCCTGCGGGACTTTGCACGGGAATGGAACCTCACGCACTACTTCGAAGTGGGCCGGATGGGGGTTGAACACGCGCTGCTTCCGGAACAGGGGCTGGTGCTTCCGGGTGACGTCGTCATCGGTGCGGACAGTCACACCTGCACCTATGGCGCACTGGGCGCGTTCGCCACGGGAGTGGGCAGCACGGATCTCGCGGCGGCGATGATCACGGGACGGGTCTGGTTCAAGGTGCCCTTTTCCATGAAGTTCGTGTACCGGGGCAAGCTCGGGCCGTGGGTGGGGGGAAAGGATCTCATCCTGTACACCATCGGACAGATCGGAGTGGACGGGGCCCGCTATCGAGCCATGGAGTTCACGGGGGAGGTCATCGACCGGCTTCCGATGTCGGACCGCTTCTCCATGTGCAACATGGCCATCGAAGCGGGCGCCAAGGCGGGCATCATAGCCCCCGATCCCGTCACCGAGGAATATGTGAAGGGGCGGGCCAAAAGATCCTATGAATTCTATCGGAGCGATCCCGATGCGGCCTTCGAATCCGTCCATGAATGGGACGTTTCCGCGTTCGAGCCCATGGTAGCGCTCCCGCACTCGCCCGCCAACGTTCGTCCGGTTTCCCGGATCCCGCGGACGGTCATCGATCAGGTGGTGATCGGTTCCTGCACCAACGGGCGCTACGAGGATCTCGAAACGGCCGCCGCAATCCTCAAGGGCAGGAAGGTCGCCCCCGGGGTACGCTGCATGATTATTCCGGCAACCCGGGAGATCTACCGGCAGGCCCTGAGAAACGGGTTGCTCGAGACTTTCGTGGACGCGGAAGCCGCGGTGAGCACCCCCACCTGCGGCCCCTGTCTCGGCGGTCACATGGGAATCCTGGCCGCCGGCGAAAAGGCCGTGGCGACCACGAACCGCAATTTCCTGGGTCGCATGGGCCACGCCGAAAGCGAAATCTATCTGAGCAATCCGGCGGTGGCGGCGGCTTCGGCCGTTGCGGGACGAATCGTCCATCCGGATGAACTGTAGTATGTTCGTTCCGAAGGCAACCATGGCGATGCAGATGAGGTCCATTCGATGAAACTAAAAGGAAAAGCATGGAGATTCGGGGATGACGTGGACACGGATGCCATCATTCCCGCTCGGTACCTGATTTCTTCCGATCCCAAGTTCCTTGCCGGGCACTGCATGGAAGACGCCGATCCCGAATTTGTGAAGAAGGCGAAGGCGGGCGACATCATCGTCGCGGGGAAGAACTTCGGGTGTGGTTCCTCCAGGGAGCACGCACCGGTTTCGATCAAGGCCGCGGGGCTGAGCTGCGTCATCGCGCACAGTTTTGCGCGGATTTTCTACCGCAACGCCTTCAACATGGGGCTGTTGATCCTGGAATCCCCCGATGCGGCAGCGGCGGTCAGGACAGGCGATGAACTGGAAGTGGATGTGGACCGGGGAATCATTCTCAACCTCACCACCGGGGAGCAATACCATACGCACCCCGTGCCCCCTTTCATGCAGGAGCTTCTCCGGGTGGGCGGGTTGATGCCCTATGTTCGGGAACAGCTCTCCGGGGAATAGTCCCGATTTTTGACCGACACGACATTACACGAACGGAAGGCGGGTTATGGCACAAGGAAAAGCATATCGCATTGCGGTGATTCCCGGAGACGGCACAGGGCCGGAAGTGGTCCGGGAAGGGCTCAAGGCGCTCGACGCGGTCGCCGCCGTGAAGGGCTTCAAGGTGGAGAAGGTGCATTACGACCTGGGCGGCGAGAGGTACCTGAAGACCGGGGATATCCTCCCGCAGGGAGTTCTCGATGAATTGCGGACTTTCGACGCCATTCTGCTCGGCGCGATAGGACATCCCGACGTCAAGCCGGGAATCCTGGAAAAAGGGCTTCTGCTGGAGCTGCGGTTCCAACTGGACCAGTACATCAACCTGCGTCCGGTCATCCTGTATCCCGGGGTGGAGACTCCCCTCAAGGACAAGAGGCCCGAGGACATCGACTTCGTCGTTGTGCGCGAGAACACCGAAGGGCTGTACGCCGGTTCGGGCGGTTTTCTACGCAAGGGGACGCCTCACGAGGTGGCGATCCAGGAATCGATCAACACGCGCGTGGGCGTCGAGCGTTGCATCCGCTTCGCGTTTGACTTCTGCCGCCGGAGGAACGCCGGGAAAAAGTTGACCTTGTGCGGCAAGACGAACGTCCTGACCTATGCCTTCGACCTCTGGCAGCGCGTGTTCAACGAAGTGGCGGGGGAATACCCGGATATCGGGACCGACTACGCCCATGTGGATGCGACGTGCATGTGGATGGTGAAAAACCCCGAGTGGTTTGACGTCATCGTGACGGACAACATGTTCGGGGACATCATCACCGACCTCGGGGCCATGATCCAGGGCGGGATGGGAATTGCCGCGGGCGGCAACATCAATCCTTCGGGCGTGTCCATGTTCGAGCCCATCGGCGGGTCCGCGCCCAAATACACCGGGCAAAACGTCATCAATCCCCTGGCGGCCGTCGCCGCGGTGCAAATGATGTTGGACCATCTGGAAGAGCGCCCTGCCGCGGCGCTGATCGAGAAGGCCATCAAGAAGGTGGTGGCGCGGGACATCAAGAGCCTGTCGGCGGGGCGGATGGGGCGCTCCACCAGCGAAGTGGGCGACCTCGTGGCGGAGTACATCGCCGGGGCATGAACCCGCGGCAGTCGGCAACGGATCAACCCTGTGCCCCCTGTGTTGAGGGGAACGGGAACGGACAGAAAGGCAACGGGAAAAATGGCGGAAAAATCCTTTCGAGTTGCAGTGGTGGGCGCCACCGGCGCGGTTGGAAACCTGATGATCCAGGTCCTGGAGGAGCGCTCCTTTCCGGTAGGTGAGCTCAAGCTGCTCGCGTCGGCGCGGTCCATCGGAAAGAGCCTGCCTTACAAGGGCCGAATGCTGCCGGTCGAGGAGCTCACCGAGAAGTCGTTCCGGGGGGTTCAACTGGCCTTGTTTTCGGCGGGTTCGGGCGTGAGCAGGAAGTTCGCCCCCATCGCTGCGGAAGCGGGTTGCGTGGTGGTTGACAATTCCAGCGCATTCCGCATGGATCCCCGGATTCCGCTGGTGGTCCCGGAGGTCAACGCTCATGCCCTGGGCGACCATCCGACGATCATTGCCAATCCCAACTGTTCGACCATCCAGATGGTCGTTGCGCTGAAACCCATTCAGGATGCGGTCGGGATCAGGCGCATCGTCGTGACCACGTTCCAGGCCGTTTCGGGCACCGGAAAGCGGGCCATCGAAGAGTTGCGCAGGCAGGTGGCGGACCTGAGCGAGGGCAGGGAAGTCACCAGGGAGGTCTACCCCCACCAGATCGCTTTCAACTGTTTCCCGCACATAGGGGCCTTTCTCGACAACGGGTTCACCGAAGAAGAGATGAAAATGGTCAACGAGACGCGCAAGATCTTCGAAGACCCCGAAATTCAGGTCTGTGCGACGACGGTGAGAGTGCCGGTGTACTTCGGTCATTCCGAATCCGTCAATATCGAGACGAGGGCCCCGATTTCGGCGGAGCGCGTCCGGGAAATCCTGTCCGGGGCTCCCGGCGTAATCGTCGTGGACGACCCGGGGCAGCACCGGTACCCGGTCCCGCTGCAGGCGGCCGGCACGGACGACACCCTGGTGGGCAGAATCCGAATGGATCCATCGGTGGAAAACGGGCTGGCCATGTGGGTGGTGGCGGACAATATCCGCAAGGGAGCCGCAAGCAATGCCGTCCAGATTGCCGAAATACTCGCGGCGCGGAACCTGATCTGACGACCATGCGGATCGTGGCCGGCCAATTCGGCGGCCGGCGCCTGCGTTCGCCCGGGGACGCGCGTATCCGGCCGACCATCGACAGAGTGCGCGAAGCGGTCTTCAGTATCATAGCGCCTCATGTTCCCGGCGCGCGAGTGCTCGACCTGTTTGCCGGAACCGGAGCTTTCGGCCTGGAGGCGTTGAGCCGAGGGGCTTCACGGGCCGTTTTTGTGGATCAAAGCCGGGATGCCGTGCGCATCATCGAGGAAAACATCGCCAGATGCGGCGTTCAGGACCGTGCGCGGGTCATTCTTGCCCCGGTTCGGAAAGCGCTCCTGCGGCTTGCCGAAGAAGGCGGGAGCTTCGATCTGGTGTTCATGGATCCCCCTTACGGAAAGGGCTGCCTCGAAGCAAGCCTTCCGCGTCTCGGCAAAGTGACCCATTCCGATACACTGGTGATCGGCGAGCACCATGCGAAGGACGTTCTTCCGACGACCCCTCAGGAGGGCTGGGTGAAAACCGAGGAACGCAGGTATGGCGACACGCGGATTTCATTCTTTGTGAGAGATGTTCCCCGTTGAAGCGGCAGGCGAACCCAAGGCGACGATTTCAAAGGAGTCGGCAATGAAAAAAGTGGCGGTCTATCCCGGTTCGTTCGATCCCATCACCAACGGCCACCTGGATCTCATCGAGCGTGGTCTGAAGATTTTCGACAGTATTGTCATCGCGGTGGCGGCCAACCCCGGGAAGAAGCCGCTCTTCACCTTCGAGGAGAGGCTGGAGATGATCAATGCCAGCATCGAAGGGCATCCCATGCAAAGCCGGATCCAGGTCGGGTCGTTCAACGGGTTGCTGGTCGATTACGTGTCGTCCATCAAGGCCAACACCATTCTCAGGGGGCTGAGGGCCATCAGCGACTTTGAGTATGAATTCCAGATGGCGTTGATGAACCGCAAGTTGAGCACGGAGATCGAGACCCTGTATCTCATGACCGGCATGCGGTGGATATACATCAGTTCCCGCATCATCAAGGAAGTGGTGATGTCCGGGGGCTGTGTGACGGGGCTGGTGTCTCCGGCCGTGGAAAAACGATTGGCGGAGCGGCTGAAGGAACCGAACCGGTCGCTTTGAGCCCTGTCCCGTTTACAGGCGCAACCGGTCGGCGATTCCCAACACGGCCTCGCAGTACGGGCGGCTGTGGTTGTAAGCGTAAATCACGCGCTCCTTCTCCGCTTCGGTCCGGGCCTCCGTCCAGCCGTGCCCGCGCAGGTAGTTGGCCACGCTGAAGATGGCGTCCTGAGCGGTGAACAGGTCGACGACGCCGTCCTGATCGCCGTCCATGCCGTATCGCACGAGACTCGAAGGCAGGAATTGCGCCCAGCCGATCGCCCCCATCACGGAGCCTCGGTAAGCTTGTACGTCCATGCCGTTGGAGTCGGCCCACCGCAACAACGAGCTCAGTTCCTGGTAGGCCCACTTGGAACGGTCCATCATCTTGCGGTCGAAGGCGTCCCTGTTCCATCGCTTGCGGTCCCTGACCGTCAGCATGGACCAGATCTTGTCCCGGTTCTCCCTTTGGTCCATGACGGCGAACGTGGAAAAAACGGCCAGTGTCGGCGTCTGACCGGTGTAGCTGCCGAACCGGGTTTCCACCAGCAGGATGGCCGCGATCACCCGCCGGTCCACCCCGGACGCGCTTTCGGCCCTGGCGAACGTGGCGGCGTGACGATCGAGAAACTGCTGCGCCTTGGCGATGGAGGCTGGAGTCAGGAACTGCGCGTAACTGCGCTTGCCTTCCCGGATTCGAAAAGTGAGCGCCACGATCTTGTACTGCGGAGGCGGAGGGGGCTGAAAGGCGAGCGACACCACGTTCGGGCGCAGGCCGTCCTGGATGAGCCTCTGCTTGAGGGGGGCATAGATGTCGTAGGCCGCGGCCGGGCCGGGCAAAGCCGCGCAAAGGCACGTCACGATGGCGAGCAGGCAAACGATCGGGGTACACACGGTCCTGTGCGGGAGCGGTTGGTTCAAGACGTCTCCTTTCGATGTCGGCTTCATGCCGCGGTGCGAACAACCGGCGGTCGTTCCAGGCGTCGGTCGAGGGTCTCCACCTGCTTGACTTCCGAACACCCCGCTTCGCCCGAAGTGATGGATCACCGCAACGGCAAACCCGATTCGGCATCACCCGGAGTCGCCGGTTGCGGCTGTTTTTGCTTGAGGTTTTTCAGACCATTTATTATACGTAAGCACTCTTTGCATTGCAACGAAACAGAAAAACATTCCTTTGCCGTTACAATCTGCCGATGCTGATCACTCCTGCTGAAGAATGTTCGGCAGGAGTTTTTTTTCGAGGCGATCCATGAACGCTAAGCCCGAAGCGATTCCCACAGCCGAGAGCCGACCGCGGCAAATCGGAGAATTCCAGCAACTGCGGTCGCGGCTGCTGGAATGCATTGCCGACGTCCTGGCCCTGGAGAGGTCGTGTACCCAGCCCTGCGCGGAACTGAGGGAGAAGGTGGAAACGAACACCTTCAACCTGGTGGTCGTCGGTCAGTTCAAGAGAGGCAAGACCTATCTCATCAATGCCCTGATGGGTGCCGATCTGCTTCCGGTTTCGGTGGTTCCCCTCACTTCCATCGTCACCGTGCTGTCCTACGGGGAAGAGCTCCGCGTGAAGGTGTTTTATAACGACGGGCAGGTGCGGGAGGCCGATCCGCTCACCCTTTCCGAATACGTTACTGAAGCGGGCAATCCCAACAACATGAAGAACGTCAAGGAGGTGATCATCACTTACCCGTCGCCGTATCTGAAGGACGGTGTACGGTTGATCGACACCCCGGGCGTGGGGTCGGTGTATGTCCACAATACGGATGTGGCCTATCGCTACCTGCCCAAGTCCGACGCCGCCCTTTTCCTGCTCTCGGTCGACCAGCCCGTGAGCAAGGCCGAGCTGGAATTTCTGGCCGACGTGCGGCAGTATTCGGGAAGGATATTCTTCCTTTTGAACAAGATCGACCACCTCACGGAGGATGAAATCGAGAAGTCGATTGTCTTTTCCAGGGGAGCCCTGGAGGAGGTTCTGGGCGGCGGGGTGCGGGTTTATCCGGTTTCGGCGAAACTGGCCCTCCAGGGCAAGCTGGAAGGGACGGCACAGACGCTGAAGGCGAGCAGGATCGAGGCGTTCGCGGAGGTGCTGAACGAATTCCTGCTGCGCGAAAAGGGGAAGGTGCTTCTGCTCTCCGTCGCCAACAGCCTGGCGAGGACGATCGCCCGTTGCCGCCTCGAGATCGAGCTCGAGCTGCAGTCCATTCTGACCCCGCTCGAGGAACTTCAGGGCAAGATCGCCCGCTTCGATGCCAAGAAAGAGGAAATCATCCGCGACAAGCAGGATTTCGATGTGCTCCTCGACGGCGAGGTCGACCGGCTCATTCGAAAAAAACTCGACGAAGACCTTGCCGTTTTGAAAAAAGATCTTATTCCGCAGATGGAGGAAGGATTCGACCGCTTTCACGAAGAACACCGGGAACTGTCTCTCAAGGAACTGAGCGAAGCTCTGGAAAAATACGTCACGGAGGGGATCGAACGGGCTTTCCTCGAGTGGTGCGAGGTCGAGGAGGAGACGCTTGCGAAGGAATTCGAGTCGATCTGTTCGAGATTCGTGACCAGGGCGAACGAGACGGTGGATGAACTGATGAAGTTCTCCTCGCAGCTGTTTGCCATACCCTTCAGCGCATCGGCCCCGGAGCCGGCCTGGGCCGGCGAATCCGGATTCTATCTGAAGTTCAGGAGCGAAGCGGTGGGGCTCGACTTGCTGACCGATTCGCTCACCCAGGTGGCCCCGGGATACATCAGCGACAAATTCAAAAAGCTCAAGACATTCCTCTACGACTTTGCGAATCGTCTGATCGTGAGCAAGCGACGCCGTCACATGCTCGAGACGATCGAAATGCAGAGCGGGCGTTTGAGGTTCGATTTTCTGAGCCGAATCGACCGCGGCAGGCGCAGGTTCAGGTCGGAGATGATGAAACGGATCGATGCCACGATGGAGGGGATCGGGGCGGCCATTGCGCTGGGGATGGACCTGAAGTCCAGGGGAGAAAAGGAGGTGGAGGCCCTGAATGCCGCGCACGGCGCCGAGCTTGCGCGCCTGGAGGGAACCGGGCGGCGGCTGGCGGAGATCATCCGCCAATGCGAAGCCATGTGAGCGGCTGGGGGATGAAGAATTTTCGTTCGAAGGCGGAGGGCCGTGCGCGGTCGCCGCGTTTCGTCCGCCGAGTTGCCGGGTTGAGGATCATGCTGTTTTTCCTTGAGCTTTTATGCTTGACAAAGCAGGTGCTGCTAAAGTAGTTTTGTCGCGCATTTGGGGAGGGAATATCTTCGAGACCCCGTCTTGTTACTAAGCTCGGAACCCGCGAGAGAGACAAGAAAAACTGTGCTGAAAACCAAGCAGACAGCCTGTCAATTCAGTCCTTCTTAATCCGGTGCCTCATCTGACATGACCATTCTGAACGCTCTCCGGGACCGATTGAATCGCGGAGAGGGACGGAGCGGACCATGTGCCGGGCTTTCTCGCTGTTGTGATCCACTGAGACCCCCTCTTGAGGGAGGGACTTCTCAAGGCATTAATATCGTGTCGAATCGTATGGAATCAGCCTTTCAAAATCTTCAGATGAGCAAAGGAGGTCCCGAGGGGAACGGACTGCGCAACAAAGCGGGGTGACCCAGCCCCTGACCTGAGGAGAGTGAAGTCAATGCCAAAATCTTTTGAAGGAGGACTATCTACATGAACGCCAGTCTCATTACGCAATTCGCCCTCGTCTGCGGTGCGTTGGGAGTCATCTACGCGCTGGTGACCGCGGCGTGGGTATCCAAGCAGAGTGCCGGGTCCGAGAAGATGCAACAGATCTCGGATGCCATCAAGGAAGGCGCTGTCGCCTTCCTCAACCGCGAATACAAAACCGTCGCGGTCGTGGCGGTTATCCTCGCCGCCCTGTTGGTTTATCTGGGCAAGTGGACGGCGATCGGGTTTCTGGTCGGCACCGTGGGTTCGGCAGTGGCCGGCTACATCGGCATGATGGTCTCCGTTAAGGCCAACGTGAGGACGACGGAAGCCGCCAAGAAGGGGATTCAGTCGGCACTCAACGTTGCCTTCAAGGGCGGGTCCGTGACCGGTATCATGGTGGTCGGTCTCGGTCTGCTCGGCATCACCGGGTATTACCTGGTCGCGAAGTCGATGGCCCCCGTCGATGACGCATTCCACGCCCTGGTGGGTCTTGGTTTCGGTTGCTCCCTGATGAGCGTGTTTGCCCGTATCGCGGGCGGCATTTACACCAAAGCCGCTGACGTGGGCGCCGACCTGGTCGGCAAGGTCGAAGCGGGAATTCCCGAGGACGATCCCAGAAACGCGGCCGTTATCGCGGACAACGTCGGAGACAATGTGGGTGACTGCGCCGGTATGGCGGCAGACCTCTATGAAACCTACACCGTGACCCTCGTGGCCGCGATGCTTCTGGCGAAAACGGTTTTCGGCGCCGATAGTCCCTGGATCGAGTTCCCCCTGCTGATCGGCGGGATTTCCATCGTCGCCTCCATCATTGGTACCTACTTCGTCCGCCTGGGCAAGAACCAGTACATCATGGGCGCCCTGTACAAAGGCCTTGCGGTATCCGGTATTCTGGCCGCGGTGGCGTTTTACTTCGCCTCCGACTGGTTCCTCAAGCTCCCCGGAGTACAGCCCGCATTCTCCTCCATGGGCGTCTTCACGACGGCCGTGATCGGCCTGGTGCTGACCGGCCTGATCGTTATGATCACCGAGTATTTCACCTCCAAGAGCTTCGGCCCCGTTAAGCACATCGCGGCCGCCAGCGTGACCGGTCACGGCACCAACGTCATCGCCGGCCTCGCGGTGAGCATGAAGAGTACCGGGCTGCCCGCCCTGGTCATCTGCGGCGCCATCATCTGGGCCTACCAGCTCGGCGGCGGTTTCAGCGGCAATCCGGCCGCGGGGTTGTTCGCCATCGCTCTGTCCGCCGTGGCGATGCTGTCCATGACGGGTATCGTGGTGGCCATCGACTCTTACGGGCCGATCACCGACAACGCCGGGGGTATCGCGGAAATGGCCGAGCTGCCCGAGAGCGTGCGCGCCATCACCGATCCGCTCGATGCGGTCGGAAACACCACCAAGGCCGTCACCAAGGGTTATGCCATCGGTTCCGCGGGTCTTGCGGCCCTGGTTCTTTTCGCCGAGTACTCCAGGTCGTTTCCGACCCAGATCTTCTTTGACCTGTCCAATCCGAAGATCATTGTCGGGCTTTTTATCGGCGGTCTTCTGCCCTACTACTTCGGCTCCCTGCTGATGGAAGCCGTGGGTAAGGCGGCCGGAGGCGTGGTCGAGGAGGTTCGCCGTCAGTTCAGGGAACTTCCCGGAATCATGGAAGGCACCACCAAGCCCGAATACGGCAAGTGCGTCGACATCGTGACCAAGAGCGCGATCAAGCAGATGATGCTTCCGGCCCTCATCCCCGTGGCGGCCCCGCTCGTGGTGGGCTTGCTCGTCGGGAAGGAAGCTCTCGGCGGCGTGCTGATCGGCAGCATCGTGACCGGTCTGTTCCAGGCCATCGCCATGACCAGCGGCGGCGGCGCCTGGGATAACGCCAAGAAGTTCATCGAAGACGGAATGTACGGCGGCAAGGGTTCCGACGCCCACAAAGCCGCGGTCACCGGCGATACCGTCGGCGACCCGTACAAAGACACCGCAGGCCCGGCCATCAACCCCATGATCAAGGTTGTGAACATCGTGGCCCTGTTGATCGTGCCTTTGCTGAAGTAGACGTTGCGAAAGCAAACCGGTGGGGAGCCATCCCCACCGGTTGATCATCGCCCCTCCTTCCCCCGGCCCGATCGTTCCGGTTATCTCCCGCTTTATGAGGTCGTTCTCGAAAGAAAGCGCATTTCAAGGCCGTATCCCCGCGATTTGTTGACTTGGCAGGCCAATGCAGATAGAGTGCAGCCTGCGGGAATGCAAAATCACGCGGGAAAGAACGTGAGCCATTATGTTTGACAATCTGTCGGATAAGTTTCAACGAATTTTTAAGAATCTGCGCGGCCAGGGAAAACTGACCGAGGAGAATATTCGGGAGGCCTTGCGAGAGGTCCGGATGGCGCTCCTGGAAGCCGACGTCCACTACAAAGTGGCCAAGGATTTCGTGACCGGGATCGCGGAGCGCGCGGTCGGCCAGGAGGTGATGACCAGTCTCACGCCGGGCCAGCAGGTGATCAAGATCGTCAACGAGGCGCTGACCGACCTCATGGGCGGGCAGTCCGAACCGCTTCGCCTGATCGGAAAACCTCCGGTCTGCCTGCTCATGGTGGGGCTTCAGGGCTCCGGGAAGACGACCACCACCGCAAAGCTTGCCCGAAAGCTCGTGCAGGAGCACCGGAAGCCCTGCCTGGTGCCCGCCGACGTCTATCGACCGGCCGCCATCGAGCAACTGGTGACTCTGGCGGGACAGATCAACCTGCCGGTGTATCCCTCGACGGTCCGTCAAAAGCCCGAGGAGATCGCCCGGGAAGCCCAGGGTTACGCCCGGGAGCACAACTGCGATACGCTGATTGTGGATACCGCCGGACGGCTGCACATCGACACGGAACTCATGGGCGAACTCGGCCGTTTGAAGGAGATTCTGCAGCCGGCGGAAATCCTCCTGGTGGCTGACGCCATGACCGGCCAGGACGCGGTCCAGGTGGCGAGCGCGTTTCATGAAACACTCGGTCTCAGCGGGGTGATCCTGACCAAGCTCGACGGCGACGCCCGCGGAGGCGCCGCTCTGTCCATCCGGGCCGTGACGCGGTGCCCGATCAAGTTCATCGGACTTGGCGAAAAGCTGGATGCCCTGGAAGTCTTCCATCCCGACCGGATGAGCTCGCGGATACTGGGGATGGGAGATGTGCTGTCGATGATCGAGAAGGCCCAGGAGGCCTTCGATGAAAAAGAAGCCCTGGCAATGGCGAAGAAATTCCGGGAGGATACCTTCTCTCTGGAAGATTTTCGCAACCAGTTGCGCCAGGTGAAGAAACTGGGGTCCCTGGAACAGATCCTCGGGATGCTCCCGGGCATGGGAAAGCTCAAGGAGCTGAAGAAACTGCAGGTGGACGAGAAGGAGTTCGTCCGCATGGAAGCGATCATCAATTCCATGACCCGGGGCGAGCGCAGGAATGCGGACATCATCAATGCCGGCCGTCGCAAGCGTATTGCCGACGGCAGCGGAACATCGGTCCAGGAGGTGAACCGGCTGCTCAAGAGCTACTCGGAAGCCCGGCGCATGATGCGGCAGATGATGGGCGGCGGGGGTTCCGCTCCGGCGACCAGGAAGAAGAAAGGGAAGGGAAAGCACAAGAGAGCATTTTTTCCTTTTTAATTACCCACGGATACGGTATAAAAGTTTGTTGCGGCCAAGAGTTTGAAGCGGCCACGGGTGCGGCTTTCTTATAACTAGTGAAGATTCAATCGATTTTTTTGTTCGATCACGGTGCCGCGGCTGAAGTCGAGCGGCCATGCGGACCGGTTCGACGAGTAAAACGTTGACCAGGAGGAAACGAACGAGTCATGGCAGTGCGTATACGTTTGGCACGTGGAGGAAGAAAGAAAAGGCCTTTCTACAGGATCGTGGTCGCGTCATCCGAGGCGCCTCGAGACGGTCGTTTCATTGAACGCATTGGTACCTACAACCCCTTGCCGGACACGGCCGAAGTGAAAATCGATTCCGACAGGCTTCAGTATTGGCTTCAGCAGGGTGCGAAACCCACCGACACGGTGCGCAATCTGATTCAGAAATATGGTGGACAAGCAGTCACTGAAGCCTCGTAGATTTTGCATTGAATGCGGCGCAGGAAATCCGGAGGTCACCATGTTGAAGGAATTGATCGAATTTATGGCGCGAGCTTTAGTGGATAGTCCTGAGAAAGTGAAAGTATCGGAAATTGAAGGTGAGCAGACTTCGGTGATCGAATTGAGGGTAGCCAAAGAGGATCTCGGCAAGGTGATTGGCAAGCAGGGGCGCACGGCTCGTGCCATGCGCACCATTTTGAGCGCCGCTTCGACCAAGATACGAAAACGGGCTGTTCTGGAGATCATTGAGTAAGACGGTGGAACCAGCCTGCCTCGTTCCGGTGGGTAAGGTCACACGCACTCACGGGATTCGCGGGGCTTTGAAAATTTTTCCCTATGGAGAAAGCCTCGCCGCGCAGGCGGCCGGGGAGAGGTTTTTTCTGCGCTCGAAAAATGGGGGTTACTGCACCCTCACATTGATCGGCCTCCGGGCGCAGGGCAGAATGCTGGTGTGCGGATTTGAAGAAATCAAGGACGTCAATGGGGCACAGCCGTTCGTAGGAGAAGAGATCTTCCTGCCTGAAGACCGACTCCCGCCCGTTTCCGAAGGAGAGTATTACCACTACCGGCTCATCGGACTCGATATCGTGACCCTGGACGGCGAATCGCTGGGCGTTCTGCGCAAGATCATCGAAACCGGCGGCAACGATGTCTACGTGGCGGAGCGTGAGGGGCGGGAAATACTCATTCCGGCCATTGAGGACGTGATCCGGGAAATCGACCTGGAGCGGAAACGAATGGTGGTCGATCTGCCGGAAGGGTTGGTTGACGCATGATCTTTGACATTCTGACCATTTTCCCCGGCATGTTCGATGCGCCGCTGGGGGAAAGCATTCTCGGAAAAGCCCGGGAGCGCGGGTTGGTCGAGATTCGCGTGCACAACATACGCGACCATGCCTTCGACAAGCACCAGATGACCGACGATCGTCCTTTTGGCGGCGGGGAGGGTATGGTCATGAAGCCCGAACCCATCGTCGCCGCCGTCGAGGCGGTGGCCGGGGAAGGCCCCGAAGCGCCGGTGGCGCTGCTCACCCCCGCGGGAAGGCTGTTCACCCAGGACTTGGCCGCAAGGCTGAGCCTGCTGCCGCGGTTGATCCTGATCTGCGGGCGTTACGAGGGGGTGGATGAGCGTATTGCCGAGCACTTTGCCGATGAAACGATTTCCATCGGGGATTACGTATTGACCGGAGGTGAGCTGGCAGCCATGGTGGTGGTGGATGCCGTCACACGACTGATTCCCGGAGTTCTGGGCAATGCGTCTTCGGCTGCGGCGGAGTCCTTTACCGAACCGATCCTGGAGTATCCGCAGTACACGAGACCCCAGGAATTTCGCGGCCACCCGGTTCCCGATGTGCTGCTGTCGGGGCATCACGAAGCCATCCGACGCTGGCGGCGCGGGCAGGCCCTGCTGCGTACGAAACGGCTCAGGCCCGATTTGTTTGCGCGACTGGAAATCTCGGCGGAGGACCTGGAACTGCTGCGGGAGGCGGAGCGGCCTCAGGCACCGAATCCGCTCCGTGTCGCGGGATAGAGCGCGGCGATGGCGCGTCTGTACGCGGCTCTCGTGCATTACCCGGTGCTGAATCGAAGGGGTGAGATCATCGCTTCGGCGATCACCAACCTCGATCTGCACGATCTGGCCCGAGCCGGCCGCACCTATGATGTGCGGGCGTGTTACGTGGTCACCCCGCTCCGGGACCAGCAGGCATTGTCGGAGCGGCTTTTGAAGCACTGGAACGAAGGGATTGCAAGGGAGCTGCTTCCGGAACGCGTGGAGGCGTTGCGGCGAATCAAGGTGGTTGAAGATATCCGGGCGGCCGCCGACGACATCGCATCGGTTCATGGCCTGCGGCCGGGAATCTGGGCGACCACGGCCGGGAAAGGTGAGAGGCGCCTGACGCACCGGGAGGCGAGGCGCCTGCTGGTGGAAGATGCGAAGCCTTACCTGTTGCTGTTTGGCACGGGATGGGGGCTGGCCCCGGCGGTCTTCGACCAGGTTGACGCAGTGCTCGAGCCGATCGCCGGGATGAACGGTTACAATCATTTGTCCGTACGGTGTGCGGCGGCCATTCTGTTTGACCGCCTGCTCCGCGCGGACCAAAGCATATGAGAACGGGGGGCTTCAACCCTCCCCGATCAATCTGAATGGAGGATACAAATGGGGATGAGTCTGATTGAAACGATCGAAAGAGATCACATGCGTGCCGACATCCCCCCGTTTCGGGTCGGAGACACGGTCAAGGTACATGTGAAGATTCGAGAAGGGGACAAGGAGCGCATTCAGGTATTCGAAGGGGTGGTGATTCGCCATCACAGGGGGAACATGGGAGCGACCTTCACGGTAAGGAAGGTGTCCTATGGAGTGGGTGTGGAGCGTATATTCCCGGTCCATTCACCGCAACTGGATCGAATCGAGGTGCTGCGACACGGGCGGGTGCGCCGGTCCCGGCTCTACTACCTGCGCAAGCGCCTGGGGAAAGCGGCCAGAATCAAAGAGAGGCGCTAGTGGGACGCAAACCCGTTGAAGCCCTGGCGATGGACATGCTGCATTTCGAGAAGCAAGCCTATCGGCAGGGTTTTCAATTGGTTGCCGGAATCGATGAGGTGGGACGCGGCCCGTTGGCCGGCCCGGTGGTGGCTGCCGCAGTCGTGGTGCCGGCGGGTGTCCGTCTGCCGGGAGTTGCGGATTCGAAGAAGCTTTCGGCCGGGCAGCGGGAATCCTGTTGTGAAGATATCCTGTCGTGCGGTTGCGATGTGGGTATCGGGCGTGTCGAACCCTCTGAAATCGACCGGGTGAATATCCTGCAAGCCACTTTCCAGGCGATGATCGCGGCCGTTGCCGGTCTGAAAACCCCTCCGCACTGTCTCCTCATCGACGGCCCTTACGAACTGCCTCTGTTCATCGCGCAAAAAGGCATTCCCCAGGGGGATGCGAAGTCCCTGTCCATCGCCGCGGCGTCCATTGTCGCCAAGGTGCATCGTGATCGCCTCATGTGTGAATACCACCTGAAGTACCCCGTCTATGGTTTCGATCGAAACAAGGGCTACGGGACCGCACGGCATCTGGATGCTTTGCGCAGGTACGGGCCGTGCCCGATTCACCGCTTGAGTTTCGGCGGCGTGCGCGCGTCGGAGGGAGAAGGGCTTGAAACCGCCGCCGGAAGACAGTCATCGGAAGGGAAGAAAGGGCGAAGGCCTCGCGGCTGATTTTCTCGCGAGCAAGGGTTGCCGTCTTGTGGAGCGGAATTTCCGCTGTGCGGCGGGGGAGATCGATCTCATCGTCCGGGACGGGAAAACCCTGGTTTTCGTTGAGGTGAAGTCGCGCTGCGGATCGAGATTCGGCCTGCCCCAGGAGTCGGTGTCCATCGCCAAGCAGCGGCGCCTCACGCGCCTGGCGCTGTGGTATCTTCGAGAAAAGCGGTTCGAGGGGCATCCGGCCCGGTTTGACGTCGTAGCGGTGACCTGGAGCGGTGGAAAACCCGAGGTGACCTGGATTGTCAATGCATTCGAAGCGCTCGAATAATGCCGGGGAAAGGGCAGGCCCCGGCACCCTTTACGTGGTGGCCACCCCCATCGGCAATCTCTCCGACATCAGCCTGAGGGCGTTGGAGACTCTGCGTTCCGTCCATCTCATCGCGGCCGAAGACACAAGACACACGCGCAAACTGCTCAGCCGTCACGACATCCACAAACCCCTGGTGAGCTATCACGGCCACAACCTGGAGCGGAGCGGCCGCGAGCTTATGGAGCGCATCGAGGCGGGGGAAAGCGTTGCCCTGGTGACCGATGCGGGCACGCCCGGGGTGTCCGATCCGGGCGCATTGCTCATCGCGGGCGCGGTGGATCGGGGGTTGCCCCTCGTCGTCATTCCCGGTCCCACGGCGCTGATTGCGGCCCTGGTTGCTTCAGGGCTGCCCACTCATCCTTTTGTGTTCCTGGGCTTTGCCCCTTCCCGCGGACATGGGCGCACGAAGTTTTTCGCATCCCACGCCATCCTGACCATGACCCTGGTCCTTTACGAATCCCCGAAGAGACTCGCCCGGACGCTCGAAGACATCCTCACGTTCTGGGGAGACCGGCGCATCGCCGTCGCCCGGGAGCTCACCAAGCGGCATGAAGAGGTGTTCCGGGGGTTGGTCAGCCGATGCCGGGAGCATTTCTCCGGAGAGGTGAAAGGCGAATTGACCCTGGTGGTGGAGGGCGCGGCCGAAGGGATAATCGCGGCCGAACGGGAAGAGCGTGACTGGCGGGGGGAATTGCGGCTTCTTCTCGATACGCCGGGCGTCACCCTCAAGGAGGCCGTCGAACGGATTGCAGCCGCGCGCCGGGTGCCGCGACGAACCGTCTACCGGGAAGCCTTGCGCGGCAAACCACGCACCTGATATATAATTCATGTACAAGTTGAGTGCATCAGGCGGGAGGGCTAAAGCCCGCCCCTTGTACGGACTCATGTGCCGGTCAGACATATCCGGAGGTTATGCGGGCGGGGATAAACCCCGAGGGCCGTGCGGATCCGTAGGGTGGGCACGGTCCCACCGTGCCCACGGTCCGGCCGGGAGCTTCCCCATCGGGCCGATGGTATGGCCGGGAGGGAACAGCGTGCCCGCGGTCCGGCCGAGCCTCGTACCCCGTACTCGTCATGATCGCTGTGAAAGCGTGCGGCCATGGGGGCGTTCCACACGTCGGCTCCGGATCGTTCATGGCGCCAAGCACTGGGGCAAGGGTATTGGGACCGCGGGCTGCGCCGCCGCGCACCCCGCCCTGCGCGAATCAAGAGTTGACAAAGAGCACAGTTGCACTGTCTGACGGGCACATCGGTACGTGGGAGCGGGCTTATCACCGCCCGCCTCATCATCCGTTGACCCCATCTCCTGCGCTTTTTCATGCACGCCGGTATGAAGATTCAACCCGGTTCAGGTTGCGTTCAATTCCTGGACGGGCTGTGCGATCTTGTTGATCCTGCCGACTTCGCGGACGATTTCAGCGGGGGAGCAGTATTCCCTCTCGGGGATGCGCTCCAATATCTCCACCACCATTCGCGTGCTCGGGCCCGGACCCCGTCGGGCGTGCGACAGGATCATGCCCTTGTCTGCCGGAAAGTGGATGCTCTTGAGATGTTTCATGATGTTGGCCGGGCCACCGCCCCTCACGCCCCTGGTCATGGTACTTTCCTTCCCCGAATATCATGAGAAGTCCGCGTCATCGAAAGTGTCGTCCCACATGAATCGCACGCCCTCCGATTCCGCTCCTCCCTGAAGGTTTTCAGCCAAAAATGATGGACCGAATGATACCTGAGTTGAGCGATTCAAATGCTCGGAGCGCGGTTCTGTCGGACGAAAGGCCCTCCACTGCGCGCGGCCGGGCAACCCGTCGGGCGGAGAAGCGGTTTATCCCCACCCGCGGTGAATCCTGCTCGTACCGCCCTGTGCACGGAATCGCTCAATTGAAGTGATAACGAAGCATACAGGAGTTCGGCGAATTTTAAAATACTGTGAAGTGTGTATTCGAATTATGAATAAAAGTTAATTCAACTGCCGGAAGCGCCGGTGAGGAAGGCCGCCCCCGGAGTGGGCAAGGGGATTCGGCTCGACGAAAATCGTGGCGAATCCCCTGTCGGGCACGAAATTTGACTGCCGGTTCCGATCGGGTTCATGGACTGCCGGCGTAAGCGAAGGCGCGACGGAACGGGATTGAACCCCCCTCCGGAACCGGGCGTGCGGTGGAATCCGGGCCGCGAGGGCTTGATCATCTGCCGTTCTATGCGCCGGCAGCCAAGATCAGTTCGAGGTGACCGGCGGTCCCTGAGGCGGGCTTGATTCGCCGCCGCTCCGAGTCACCTCCTCGAATGCCGTCCGGTATTGCCGGTTCGGGCGGACCGGGGGATGCGCGTAGGCTAAGGGAAAGGCTGTCCGGCCTCACCAGCCCACATAAACCCCGCGGTTTTTCAGGGTTTCAACGTCCTTGCAGTCCTTGACGTCTCCTTTCGCCGGGTCGCAGTTGTGGCTCAGACCGGTATCGCGCAGCCAGACGTAATCGTTCATGCCCAACCCGGGATTGTCCACCAGCGGCTGGATGTCCTCGACCTCGGTGGAATCGAGGTTCACGCTTCCGATGTCGTGGAGGAACGCAAGATCGGATATATCCGCGACCGGGTTGCGGGCGAGACTCAACACCACGAGGTTGGACAGGGATTGCAGTCCTGCGGCCGTCGAGACCCGGTTGTCGGAGGCGTGAAGGTTGAGCAGGCCGGTCAACATGAAAAGCGGTTCCAGGCTTTGGATGAGGTTGCCGCTCAAATTCAGTTCCTTCAGCTTCGCCAGGCCGGAGAGGGGGCTGATGTTACCGATTCGGTTCTGGTCGAGGCTGAGATAGGTGAGATCGATCAGATTTTCGAGCGTTTCCACCGACTGAATCCGGTTGCGGCCCAGGTCGAGTACAATCAGCTTCTTGCACCACTGGATAGGCCAGATGTCAATTAATTGGTTGTCGTATAGCTCGAGGCTCTTCAACTCATCCAGGAACCGAAGCGGCCGCAGGTTCGCCACTTGATTGCGGGTCAGGTTGAGTTGAGTGATTTTCCTGAGGCGGGCCAGGGGTGCGACGTCCGCTATGAGATGATTCGGGAGCTGCAGCGATTGAAGGTTGCCGCAATACTCGAGACCCGAGAGATTGCTGATCTTGCCGTCGTAGCCCCAGTCGTCGATCGACTCCAACCGGATCAGGTCGCTCTTCAGAATGGGCCCCGTGGGTTTTCCGATCGCTTTCCTGACGATGGACCTGAGCACGGGGTCGGGAAACGCGACCGGCAGGTCCCCGTTATAAACGAGGGTGTAGTCGCCGCCGAACATCAAGGCCATCACGACGACCGCCACTTGGTCCCATTCGTTCTCGGCAAGCTTCTTATGGATGCTGAAGCTCGAGCCCTCCCCGTTATACGCGGCCACGCCCAGGTTGTCTTTCGTGCCCAGCACATAGTAGCGAAAAACGCCGCTCTCCGATCCTTTGAGCTTGAAGGTGAATTCCGTAACGGAGGGGTCCAGCGGGAAAACATAGTAGTGGGCGCCGAAGGCTTGCAGCGTTCCGCCGGCATTGACGGTGATCGTGAACCTGGTTACCGGTTTCATCCAGTTCTTGTCGACATGCCTCAAGGGGCCGTACTCGCGCCCGCAATTGAGGCCCGGCTCATCGTCCTCTTCGTACTCGTACCTGGGGGGAGCGTTCGCGGTGTCCTTGACATAATTGGCCTTCATCCACTGGGTCAGAAATTCTTCGAAGTTCAGGCCCAGCCTCCTGGCGGTCACCAGGTCGAGCGACTCCATGGGACCGTGTTCCTTGTAATTGGCCCACAACTGCCGGATTGCACTCCACCCGGCCCGCTCCGCCAGGTAAACCCACAGGTGGCAGGCGTCATAGGCGCGAGTCGTCAGGTCGACGTTTGGTGTGGACAGTCCCCTGTTCATCCAGCGCATGTAAGCATGCTCCTGAGGATAGGCGTATTTCTGGGACCAGGTGGCCGACCCTTCCAGCAGCCACCTGGTGGATGATTCCCCGTGCCATCCGTAAGAGAACTGTACGCGGTGGAATAATTCATGAGCGCAGATTTCCTTCCGGAAACATTCGTCTTTCATCCCCCAGGGAGCGAGCTGGATCACCGGGCTGTCGGGGCTGGTCATGCCTCCCACCGAACCGGGGAGAGGCCTTATGAGGATATCGATCATCCGGCGGCCGACCGGATCGATTGTCGAGATGTAGTTCAGCGGAGTCCTGAAATCTCGGGAATACCTGTACCAGAGACGGTTCAGGATCTCGGCGGCGGCTTCAACATCCCGCAACGTCACGTTATATTTCGGGTCGGGATGGTTGTCCCGGTAGTAGAACCTGAAGTGCTTCCTGGTCGCCTGCTTGTAAGGGACTGCGTCTTCCCGTTCGATGATCCGCCGGACGGTTTCGCGGGCGGCTTCCGATATGGCGGGGTTTTTCAGGGCGGTGAGCAGCAGTTGCAGGTCGTAGGAGCCGCAGAGCTCCAACCCCTGCTGCCGCACCTCGAGAAGCGCCTCCTGTTCGGGATCGTGGAACAGGCGCCGGGCGAGCGCCAGGACATCCTCGTCGGTCCTCGGTAGTTCTTTGTTGTCGCCGTAGGCCTGCTCGAACTCGATGAAGGACAGCGGTTCCCCGATGTCAACGATGCCCGGCGCGCGCGAAACGGTTTCCTGGGCCGGGGCGGACCCCGGCACGGAGACAAGAAGGACCAGGACGAACAAGAAGGCTCTCACTCCCATCGCCATCGCGGAGCTCCTTTCAACGCCGCAGCACGAAAATGGGCTGAAGAGAGGACCGGGTCAGCCACCCGCCGGCTGCCTGAGCACTTATAAAGGATTCGCATGTTTTCTAATAATGGATATGATTTACTAAACCGTAGTGAGTTTCAGAAACGATGTCAAACGGAATTGCAGCGCACCACGGAAATGTTTCCCGCCTCGATCCGCCGGGATTGATCCGCACGGATGCGCGCTGCCTGTCGAATCCCGAATGAGAGCAGTCGCGGGTGCCTTACGGGCGGACGTGGGGGAGCGCGGGCAACGATGAGCCCGCCGGGGTCACTCGTCCTTGCCCGAGTAGGCCTCCGTGGTGACCTTCCCCTGGAAGATCCGATGCTTGTAGCCGGTGTAGACCAGAATGACGGGGAGCAGAACCGACGTCACCTGGAGCATGAATTCGAGGGTGTCCTTGGAAGCGGCCGCGGCGTGGACGGTGACGGCGGAAGAGACCACGTTGGGGATCATGTCGGGGTACATGCCCAGAGAGAGTCCTATGAAGGAAAACAGGATGATCCCGGCGTTGCAGAGCAGAGGGGCGAGCTCGCGCTTCCTCCGGAGGCTCACGAACAGCATGACGAAGCAAAAGGCGGCGAGCACCGGGAATACCGCGATGTAGTATGCTTCCGGAAGCGTCGTAAGCTTGCGGACCATCTGCGGATATTTCGCTGCCGTGAAGAGGTGCACCAGGATGGAGATTCCGAGGGTCATCAGGGAAGCCGCGAAAGAGGTGCGGTAGCTTCTCGCCTGGATCGGTCCGGCGGTTTTGAACACCAGGAAGTTGGAACCCAGCATGACGTAGCCGCACAGCACGCCGAGAGCGACGAGGCAGGAAAAGGGGTTGGCCCAGCCCAGCACGCTGCCTTTGAAAACTCCCTCCCGGACGTCGAGGCCGCCCAGCAGCCCGCCCAAAGCAAACCCTTGGGAGAGGGTCACGATCAGGCTTCCCACCCCGAAACACCTGCTCCAGACGGCGGGATGCCTCGAATTCTCGCGGAACTCGAACGACACGCCCCTGAAGACCAGCCCGAAGATCATGCAGAGGATCGGTACGTAGAGTGCCGAAAGGAGCACGCCATAGAAAAGCGGGAAAGCGCCGAAGAGCATTCCCCCCAGCAGAACCAGCCAGGTCTGGTTGTCGTGCCAGATGCTCCCGATGGACCCCATGATGAGCCCCCGTTCGCGTTCGTCGGTCGCGGCGAGCGAGAGGATGCCGACCCCGAGGTCGGCCCCGTCGCTGATGGCGTAGTAGAGCAGGAAAAAACCGATGATGGCCAGCCATATTTCCGGAAGGTGAGACTCTATCGCTCCCATATTCAAGTTCCTTCGGTCGGCGCGGAATGATGATTTGCTGCTTTCTATTCGGCCTATTCCGGTCGGTTCACTTGTTTTCGGCTCAGCCGGCGTGGGTGTCCGGCCCCTTGACGATGATTCTGCGCGCAAATCCCATGAACAGGATGAAGAGCAGCGGGTAAAGAATGGCGAACGTGAGCAGCGAGGTCCCGACCGTCGCGGCGGGGATCATGGTGGCGGCATCCGAGGTGCGCAGTAGATTGTACAGAATCCAGGGCTGCCGCCCGATTTCCCGGGTTATCCATCCGGTTTCCATGGCCAGGTAGCTCAGAGGCACTGCCCCGATCCATGAATAGAGCAGCCATTTGCGGGTGGGCAGGCGATCCGGGGTGAGGTCTCCCCGTTTCCACGCCCAAAGTGTCCAGATCACGAGGAAGAAGAGCAGGAAGCCTATCCCCACCATCACTCGGAAGGCATAGAAGAGCGGCGTCACCGGTGGCTGGTCGCTGCGGGGGAATTCTTTCAGCCCTTTTACCGGACCGGTCCAACTGTGGGTCACGAGCAGGCTCAAGCCGTTGGGGATACCGATAGCCCAGTCGTTCTTCTGTTCTTCCTGGTTGGGCCACGCAATCAGCAGTTCCGGGGCTCCCCGCCCCGGCGGGTTGGTCTCCCAGTGGGCTTCAATGGCTGCAAGCTTGGCTGGCTGATGGTGGAAAACGGCGATGCCCGAACCGTCCCCGAGGAGGATCTGCAGCGGTGCGACGAGAACCGCCGCGACGACGGCGATCTTGAAGGATTGCAGGAAGAACGCCGCATGGCGCCTCTTGAGGATATACCAGGCGCTGAGCCCACCCACCACGAAGAGCGAAACCTCCAGGCAGGCCACCCACATGTGGGACACGCCCCAGGGCATGTCCGGGTTGAAGATGGCGTCAAGTCTGCTGGTGATGATGAAACGCCCGTTCTCGAATACCCCGCCGGTCGGAGTCTGCATCCAGGAGTTGGCGACCATGATCCAGAAAGCGGAAAGAGAGCCGCCGAGGGCCACCATCGAGGTCGCGAACAGGTGCATGCCCGGCGAAACCCGCTTCCAGCCGAACACCATGACCCCAAGGAAGGTCGCTTCGAGCATGAACGCCATGGCGGCCTCGAACCCGAGCATGTGCCCGAAGAAGTCTCCGCCCGCGACGGAAAAAGGGCTCCAGTTCGTGCCGAACTGGAATTCCATGGGGATTCCCGAGACCACGCCGATGCTGAAGTTGAGCAGAAAAAGCTTGGTCCAGAAACGGCAATGATCGTAATAGCGTTTGTCGCCGGTCTTGAGGTAGAGGGCCTCCATCAGCACCAGGAAAATGCTGAGGCCCACGGTCAGAACCGGCCACAGAATGTGGAAATGGGCCGTTACCGCAAACTGGATGCGGGACAAAGTGACGTGATCGAAAAGGGTGTCCATACGATTTCGAGTCTCCCGATGAAACGGGTATGTCCGCCCGTCCCGCATCACTGAACCAGGGACGGCAGGGTGGATGAATTCCGGCCGGGCCGCGTTGCAGCCCCGCGTACCGGCCCGGCCTGCCCGGAGGGCCGCGCCGCGTCCCGGGAGGACGAGGCGCCGAGGGTACGCGATCTTGAGAAATTAGCAAATGCGTCCTCAAGTTAAAGCTGATATGATAAAAATGCTAGCCCGCGCTCCGCTCGGGCATGGTTTTCCGGCGCGTTTCGGCAACCGAGGGCCATGTAGCGTGTATCGCCCGACGCTGCCTGAGCCGCGTCGAAAATGCCGTCAGGCCCGGTCGTTCGCGGTGAACCTTCGCATGCGTGTGCCATGACATGAATTTTGTGAAACCGGATTCCAACAGCGCCATAGGTGTTTTCGACTCGGGAATCGGCGGGTTGACCGTCGTTCGGGCCTTGATGGAAAGGCTCCCGTTCGAGAGTATCATCTACTTCGGGGATACGGCCCGGGTGCCTTACGGGGTGAAATCCGTCGACACCATATCGAAGTTTGCCGGGGAGATCACCGAGTTTTTGCTCCGGCAGCAGGTGAAGCTGCTGATCGTCGCCTGCAACACCATGGCGGCCGTGGCCCGCGAGGTCATCGTGGGGCTCTCGCCCGTTCCGGTCCTGGACGTCATCGATGCCGGCGCGAGCAGCGCGGTCGAGGCAACTCGGGCCAGGTACGTGGGCGTCATCGGGACTCCCGCCACGATCAACAGCAACGCCTACGCGCGGGCGATCCACCGCCATGATGCCGGAATTCGCATATTCTCGCAGGCGTGCCCCCTCTTCGTGCCGCTCGTGGAAGAAGGGTGGCTCGATCACCCGGTAACGCGGCTGACCGCGCGGGAATACCTGCGCCCCGTAACCACTCACCAGATCGATACGCTGGTCCTGGGCTGTACGCACTATCCTCTGCTCAAACCCCTCCTGCAGAAAGTGGTGGGAAAGGACATCCATTTGGTCGACTCGGCCGAGGCCATGGCCGAGCGGACCGCCGCGGTGCTCACTGAAATGGATCTGTGGAATCGAAGTGCTTCCCCCCCGGATTACCGCTTCTTTGTCAGCGATGTGCCCTTGCGCTTCCAGGGGATCGGCGAGCGGTTCCTTGGAAGGAGCCTGCCCAAGGTGCAGGTCGTGAAATGGTGAAGGCTGCCCCGAATCCGCTTCTCATCAGCGACTGAAAGCGCTTTCCCGCCGGTTCCCGAGGGGCGCCGCCGCATGCGCACGCGGGCTGTAGCCCCGGGGGACGGGGGAATCTCTGCCTCGGTTTCCTGCCGCGTGTCAAAGCCGCCGTTTTCGATGCAACTCCTCATGAATCGACGGAAAACTAACGGCTGAAATGCAGCACGGCCTGATGGACTCCCTGCACGACCATGGCCATGCGTTTGTAGTCGAGGGTGTCGGCCGTGTCGCCGGCAGTGTGGTAGCTTGCGTTGCGGTAGAAGGCCGTATCGGTGATCATGACCGCTTTCCAGCCCTCGCGCCAGTAATTGCGATGGTCGGAGAAATCGATCCCGGGGACGATCGCCGGGGCGTTTATGGAATGAACGGGCAGAGGGGAGACGCCCCGCATGGCTCTCTTGACCCGGCGCACCACGTCGGTTTGGTCCATTTTGCCCACGACGGCGATGAAATCTCCCCGGCTCGGGTAGAAAGCTTTGAGCAGGATGAATGGAAATTTCTGACTCCCTTGCCGGTCGTTGAAGAAACCGATCGCCTCAAGGCAGATCATGATGCGAACCGATCGGTTCCGCGCCTTCAGTGAAGACGCATGGACGGCGCTGCCCATATGCGGCGTTCCGTAATAGGGAGGTTCCTCCAGGCTGTAGGCGACGAGTTCAACGAGGGTGTTCAAGGAGCTCTTACGGAGCAGATGTGCCAGTTCGATCAGTCCCGCCACGGCGCCGGCGTTGTCGTCGGCGCCCGGCCATTCCTCAAAAGCGTCGTAATGTGCGCCGACAACGATTCTGTCCTGCGTTTCCGGTCCGAAGCAGGCGATTACGTTGCGATACGTCGATCCATCGACTTGAAACGGCTGTTCGACGACCCGGCCTCCCGCTTTATCGAATTCGTCCCGAACGTAGGCCGCCGCCCGGTCCAGGTTTTCGGGATGGCCCGCATCCCGCGGCACAAAAGTTTCCGAAAGCATCCGCGTGTGCCGTTCGAGGCGTGCGGGATCAATGGATGCCGGGAGGTTTTCAGCCGACGTGCGCCAGGTCGGCTGGGTGAGCACAAACCACAATATCGCCACTGAGACGAGCACCGAGACCGCGGTCAACACGATAATCCTCCACAGGAATCGCATCCCTTGTTCCTTGTTCGCTTTTCGTGAACAGGATGATCTCCGGTCCGGAAAACCTTGCGTGCAAGTCCGGAGCGGCGGCCGGTATCCGGCCATCCCTCGCCCGTTCCGGCTCATGACGGTCCGAAGACAATTTCAGCCCGGTCGCCGGCCGTGCCGACCGAGCTTCAAAGCAATGGAAACGGATCGAACACAGCCCGCGGGAAACGGCCTTTCCTCACGGGCCGGATAAAGCGGGGGAGCGAAGCGTGCCCTGCCCCCCCGCCCACGGAAGCACCGCGTATGGAAAAGCTGGTCAACACATGGGGCGTATGCGAATTCGCCGAGATGAGTCACGACCCGTGGAGAAGATGGGACGCGAGCTGCAAGGCCTATCGTCCCGGCGAGGTCCGAAGAGTGGGGACCATCGGGCAGTGCTGCGCCAATTGCGTCTATTGGCTGGCTCCGGATGAGACCCCCGAGCCCGAGGACCGGTAGCGGATGCGGCGAACAGCGGGGAGTCCGCATGATCCGGGAACAGGGACATTCCGCATACGGTTCGCTTCGGCCGGACCGGCAGTTCCGTGCGCTCAGTCACGCAAAAGGGCGATGATCGTCGGTCCCCAACCGCACGCATCGGTCTTCGATCTCTTCTCTCTTCTTATGAAGCTCTATACACTCTCGATCATGGCAAAAATCTGGGCGTCATCGAAGCCCTTCAGGCGGATGGCACCGGAGCGGCAGGAAGCGGCGCATAGCCCACAGCCCTTGCACAGAGCAGGATTGATCTCCGCCTTGCCGGCGTCTCTTCCCGATTCCATGAAGCGCGGCGCGGAAAAAGGACAAATGTTCACACAGACTCCGCAACCGCTGCAGACGTTCGGATTGCTCGAAGCCACGGTGCCGCTCAGCGCGAGACTGTCGCGGGCCAGGAGAATGGCCGCGCGGGCGGCGGCCGCCTGAGCTTGGGCAATGCTCTCATCAATGGATTTGGGATAATGCGCGAGGCCGCAAACGTAGACCCCGTCAGTGGCAAAATCCACCGGCCGCAGCTTGGCGTGGGCTTCGAGGAAGAAGTTTTCGGCCGTCACGGGAATCTTGAAGAACTGGGAGAGCTGGCGGGCTTCATTGGGAATGACGGCGCTCGCCAACACCATGAGATCCGCCGACAAGACCACCTGCCGCTGGAGAATCGGGTCGAAGACCGTCACGCGCAGCCTTTCCTCACGCTCTTCCACCAACGGCTTGTTTTCGAGAGTATACCGGACAAAGAGCACCCCCGCCCGGCGCGCCTCCTGGTAGAGCAATTCCCGCTCGCCGTAGGTACGCAGGTCCCGGTAGAGTACGAAGACATCCATGGCTGGATTGAGACGCTTGAGCTCGAGCGCGCTTTCCACCGTGTGGGTGCAACAAACCCGGCTGCAATACGGCCGTTCCGGCTCGCGCGAGCCCACGCACTGAATGAAAACGGCGGATTCCACGGAGCTCAAAAAGGGATCCCGAGCGGCGAAACGTTCGTCCAGTTCCTGATGGGTGAGCACTCTTGGGTCCTGCCCGTAGAGGTAACCTTCAGGCCGATGCTCCTTTCCCCCCGTGGCGATGATCGCCACCCCGTGTTCCACCGTAACCGGATCGGTGCCGTTTCCGAGAGTCGACCGGAAATTTCCCACAAAGCCTTCCACCTGGGTGACGGTACTGGCGAGGTGGACAGTGACGCGGGGATGATGCAGGACGGTTTGCGCGAGATCGTCTACGAAACGCCGGATGTCCTCGCCGCGCCAGGTTTTGAACAGGCTGCGTGCCTGACCGCCAAGCTGGGCGCCACGTTCGGCCAGGTGCACGGGATATCCGAGATCGGCAAGAGCGCGGGCGGCTACCATGCCTGCCACTCCCCCCCCAATGACCAGAGCGCCCCGGGTAATGCTGAGACGAGGTTCCTCGAGCGGTTCCAGAAGGGCGGCTTTGGCAACCGCCATGCGTACGAGGTCCTTGGCCTTTTGCGTGGCCCGGACGGGATCGCCCTGGTGGACCCACGAGTCGTGGTTGCGGATGTTGGCCATCTCGAACAGGTATTTGTTCCGCCCGGCGCTCACCAGGGTTTCGCGGAACAGCGGTTCGTGGGTACTGGGCGTGCAGGCCGCAACGATGACGCGGTTGATGCCTTGTTCCTTGATGACCTGGCACATCTTGACCTGGGTATCCTGGGAACAGGTATAAAGGTTGTCTTCCACGTAGACGACGTGTGGAAGACCTTTCGCGTATTCCCGGACGGCCGGGACATCCACCACGCCCCCGATATTGATGCCGCACTGGCAGACAAAGACGCCGATGCGCGGAGGCTCCCCTCTGACGTCCACTTCGACGGGCTTTTCCGGAACCGCGGCCTGAGTCCATCGGGCTTCGCTCAGAAGGGTACTCGAAGCCGCCACGGCGGCGGAGGCCTCCATAACCGATTGCGGGATGTCCTTGGGCCCCTGAAAGGTGCCGCAAACATAAATGCCCTCGCGCGAGGTCTCCACCGGGGCAAAGCTGGTGGTGCGCGCAAAGCGGTTTTCATTGATCTCGATTCCCAGGCGTTGCGACAGAGCGATGGTTTCGCGTCCCACTTCGAAACCGACCGAGAGGACCACCATGTTGAAGATTTCTTCCTCGATGCTTCCGGACTCGGTGCCGTAAGCAATGCTGAGGTCTCCATCGCCAACCGGTGTTACCGAATGGACCCGCGAGCGAATGAAGCGTACCCCGTGCTCGTCCCGGGCGCGGTTGTAGAAATGCTCGAAATCCTTTCCGTAGGTTCGCATGTCCATGAAGAAGATGGCCGTGTCCAACTTCCCCTGTGCATGCTCCATGGCGATAACCGCTTCTTTGATCGCATACATGCAGCACACGCCGGAACAATAAGCGTTGTCGCAATGCTGCAGATCGCGTGATCCCACGCACTGGAGCCAGGCGATCCTGGTTGGTTCTTCACGGTCGTAAGGACGCATGAGATGGCCGCGGTAAGGTCCCGAAGCACTGAGGATCCGTTCGAATTCGAGGCTGGTGACCACGTTGGGGTGGTCGCGGTAGGGATAAGTATCCATGTTGGAAGGGTCGAAGACTTCATTGCCGGGAGCCAGGATCACCGCTCCTACTTCGAGCGCGGTACGACGGGGCTGGTCGTCGTAGCGAACGGCTTGCGCCAGACAGACCTTTTCGCACAGACCGCAGCCGAGACAGCTTGCCCGGTCAATGCCGTACCCCCGGGGAATGGCCTGGGGATAGCGCATGAAGGTGGCTTCCCGGCGATCGATCCCCTGGTTGAATTCATTGATGGCGCTGGCGGGGCATACCTGGCGGCACTGCCCGCAGGCCGTGCACCGTTCGAGATCGATGAACCGTGGCTGAGTGGCGAGGGTCGGTTTGAAGCAGCCGGCTTTGCCTTCAAGTGCCTCCACCTCCGAACCGGGATAAATGCGGATGTTGGGATGACGCCCGACCTCAACCAGTTTCGGGGAGATGATGCACATGGCACAGTCGTTGGTGGGGAAGGTCTTGTCCAGTTGAGACATGATCCCGCCGATGGCCGGGGAGCGATCCGCCAGATGGACCAGATACCCCGAATCCGCCAGGTCCAACGAGGCCTGCATCCCCGCCACTCCTGCTCCCACTACCAGTACCGCACCAATGGCCCCTGTTTTTACATCACTCATGGCAATCACGACTCCTTGACCTCCGGGTTCTCCGCCGCAGGCCCCACAACAGCATTGTCCCGCGACAATGCCGGGTTAACGAATCTCAAGACCGGATCGGTTTGGAACGCAATACCGCAACGCCCGCCTCGCGCGTGTCTTCAAGGTGAAAGCGCCTCCATGCACCGCAAGAACCGGAAGCCCGGATGGGTTCCAAGGCTCGGGGTTGGGAACCGGCTCGGCTGATTCCTGTCGCCGCGTTCCCCATCCGTTTACAAACCAAGGCGCACAAATTGGGGGGTTGTCCCCTCGTAATGATGCAGGTCCACCAACCCCGCCCGCTCCACCTCGCTCAGGAGCAAGGATATTTCGTAGACTCCCAGCCCGCTCCTGGCGGCGATCTGGCGAACGGAAAGCGGACCCTCGCGGAGGCATTCCAGGATGAGAGCTTTCCGATATTCCTCGCGGACCGCCGTTGCCTTCACCTGTCGGTATTCTCCCAAGTCGAGAGCTTCGCCGTAAACATTCTTCCCTTCGGTGAGCGGCCGCTCCATACCGAGGAGCCACCTCAAGCGGGGAGCCGCGAGGGCACCTTCCAGGGCTGAGAGGACCAGCGCCTGCCGTTTGGCGTCGAAGGGGCCGAGCGTCCGCGTCAGATCGCTCAACTCCTTCACAAACTGAGCGAACTGCTGGCCTTCAGCGGCGCTCACCCACCTCAACTGGGCCCGCTCAGCACCGATCCCGGAGAGCTCAAACAACTCCCGAATCATTGCCATGCGCTGTTCCGTGAAAAGGTTCCCGTCGAGATAATGGCAGTCCCCGATGTGGCACCCGAACACGGCCACAGCGTCAAATCCGCTCCGGAGACCCTCCACGATGAAAACGGGATCCACCCGGCCCGAACACATGGTGCGCACCACGCGAATGGTCGGTGGATACTGAAAACGGGAAACGCCTGCCAGGTCCGCTCCGGCGTAAGAACACCAGTTGCATAGAAAAGCCAGGATCTTGGGTTCGAAAGAATCGGTCATGGTTCATTTCCTTTAAGTCAAAGCTGAGCCTCTCACATCATTTCTCTTCTTCCACTATCGACGCCCAACCCCTCCCACCGGGCTTGCGCTGCTTCCACCACCCCGGGAGACCTCCTCGGGGCCAAGCGCCGATCGCCGGGCTCTCCCGCACCGGCTGCCGTCGCCGGCACCCCGGCAGCCCCAGTGAGGACAAAAGCAAATGACGGGTTCATTAAGTCCTCCCGTGGCAATCTTCTTGGACGGGTCGATATTGCAGCATAAACGACCTCGAACCCCCGGCGCGGACACCTCGGCCGTTCGCTCCATGGGGCGCCGGCACGCATTACGAACTCGGCGATGCGGATATTCATTGCCGCAAGCCTTTATCATGCATGAGAGGGAACTCACGCCAACGGTCGTGCCTCGGCTGCCGACCCCACACCCGGGCAGCCGCCGCGCATCAGGCAGAGGCCGTCAGGACCGGTTCTCGTTCCTTCCCGTACCAGGACAACTGGAGAGCACGGCTGATGAGTTGACCGCAAAGATTGGAACCGAGGAAAGGCGAGGGATCTTTCAGCCTTGCTCTGAACCTGCCGACCCCGGCAGGAACATCAAGCCACTTCACCCAAAGCCGAAAGACAATTGCATGGAAAAGCTCCCAACCAGGACAATCCCCGCGACTCCAACAGAGGCTCGGGAGCGGCGGGAAGCAGTAGAATGCTCCGCTTGAGACGATCCGTCATAATCCGCAAAAAGCTTACAAGACCTTGGCTTCTTTGTACAATCAATAATATCGATGGATTTTCCGGCTTTTCATAGGAAGAAGACCCGGAAAATCCGTAATATGAAGAATAATGCAGTGGTTTTTTCATGTCTTTTCGTGAGGAAAACAGAGTCGGGACGGGGTAGAGGTGTTTTTGAACGAACCATGCCGCATGGGACCGCCGCGGATGGCCCCGGTCTTTTGGTGCAGCAGGTTCTCCAATGCTTTCCCGGAGGAACGCTAGCTCAGGAAACTCAAAAGCCTCCGGTTGAAATGAGCGGCGCCTTCAATGTTGGACAGATGCAAAGCGCCGGGGATGACGAACAGCTCCGATCCCTCAATCTGCCGTTGAATGGTTTCGGCCGCGCTCACCGGCGTGCCTTCGTCTTTTTCCCCCACCATGATCAAGGTGGGCACCTTCACCCTGGACAATTCTCCCGACAGATCGAACCGGCTGATGGCCCGGCAGCACCCCGTGTAACCGGCAACCGGCGTGCGAACGATCATGTTCCGGATGCGCTCGGTCGCTTGCGGCTGATCCCGGCGGAAGGCCTCGCTGAACCAGCGTTCGAGGGTTTCCCGGGCGAGAGCGGTCATGCCTTGCGTTTCCGCCGTTCGGATGCGCTCCTCCCAGACGGGAGCCGTCTCGGAAGGCATGCGATTGCTGGTGTCGCAGAGAACGAGCCTGTCGAGCCGTTCAGGGTAACCGACGGCAAGGACCTGGCCGATCATGCCGCCCAGTGAAAGGCCCACGAAATGGGTACGCGCGATGTCCAGGTGGTCGAGAAGACCGATCACGTCCGAGCTCAGCATCTCCATCGTGTAAGGGCCGGGCGGCGCCGAAGAACCCCCGTGTCCGCGCGTGTCCATGCGCAAGACCCGGTACGCGTCGCGCAGCGGCGGCAGCTGCAAATCCCACGATTCGAGAGCTGCGGCCAGGGAATGGCTGAAAGTCACCACCGGCGCCCCCGGAGGCCCCTGCATTTCGTAGCGGATCAGGACGTCGTTGACTCGAACCCGCATCGGTCTTTCCTCCTTCATCCGTTCTTCAGCGACGCGCGCGCGCCGCGGCTACCCTCGCAGGACGGCCACGGCCGTATCGTAGACGTCGTCGGGGTCGAGGGGCTTCGTCATCGACCGGTCGGCGCCCGCTTCTTCCAGGCGCCGGTTTTCGTATTCCTGCCCTTCCGTGGTGAGCATCACGATGTGAACATCCTTCAGCCCGTACTGATTCCTCACGGCGTTGCAGACTTCGAGACCGTTCATCTTGGGCATCAGGACGTCGAGGAAAACCAGTTCGGGCCGGTGCTGCCGAATCGCCTCGAGGGCTTCCATGCCGTTGCCGGCCAGGATCAGTTCCACGCCCTCGTCGGCAAGCTCCTGGAGCGTCTCTTCGAGCATCTCTCGTACCCGGGCGTCGTCATCTGCGATCAGGATCTTTGCCATTCCTTCATCCTCCTTCTTTCCGGACACCCTCGAAAGCCCTACCGGACCGTGGGGCTGCGGGGGAATGCCCGGCGGATTCCTTCGCTCCCGAGTCGACGGGGCCGCTCTCGATCGGTGGAGCCGCCACGCCCCTTGAATACCGGGTTGAGGGGCAACGTGCGGCGAGAGGCGATCGAAGGTGGAGGGGGCTCCCTGTCGGCACGGGGAAAGAGCTTGCGCCAATGTGCGGCCTCACTTGAGAAACCGGCCGTCATATCAATACAAACATTACCACAGGATCGGATCGAGTTGGAGGCAAACTTCCGGTTTCGGCGGGGGTGAGCGTTGAACACGGCCGGGAAAAGAGCAAGAGCCCGGCGAAGGGGGCCTATGCGTTCCAGAGGGGTTCCCGGCCTACTCGCCCCGCTTTGGGGGCGGCCACCACGTATGTGCCCAGCATCATGTCGTGGAGGGACTGCCCCATGGGCCCACCGAAAAGAAAGAGATAGACGTCGAAAAGACAGATTCCCAGGAAAGCGGCCGTCAAGGTGGCGTCGATCGTCGAGGCGCCCGTTTTGGGAGGGAGCGCCAGGACGGCCAGGCACGCAGGCAGGGCCGTGAACATGAACCTGACGACGGAGCGAAAGAAGGAAAGCGGAAGGCCCTCTTCGTCGAGCACCTGGATCCCGGTGATGTATTTTCCGAAGGTCTGTCCCTTTCCCGGAGAGCTCTGAAGGATGCCGAAATACAGCATTGCAAGCGCTCCAAAGAGCCCGAGCGCCGGCAGTCCGGGGATTTGAAACGATGCGGGCAGCACGATGGTCATCGCGAAGGTGGCGCCTGCGACCAGGCCCATATCCAGTGCAAAGGCGACGATGCGCCTCCACGCGGAACCGGCTTTCCCCAGGTCGCTCCGGATGGGCCTTTTCGGCGCGGGAACACGCCTTTTCGCGCGTTGAGGGGGAATCGGCCTGTCCCTGCCGCCTGCGCGAAACGGTTTGTTCATGTTGCCTGCCGGAGCCGGTTTGTCCCCGCCATGCGCGGAAAGATGCTTATCTCGGACAGGCGCCGGGAGGGGCCTGTCCGCGTCGGGCGCAGCCGTCATTTTGGGGTTGCCGGGCACATGGGACTTTTCAACTGGAACGTTTCGGCTTGCGGCGTACGGCAAGGCCGCTTCCACACCGGGCGCCGGTTGTCCGGGATCGATGATGAGACGTGCGCCGCATTGCGTGCACTTGCCGGTAGCCTTCTTGCGGGGAACTCGGCCGTCTTTGATGTGGTGAACGGTCTCACACGTCGGGCATACAATTCGCATACGATCCTCCGGGCGTCCGGGTTTGAATTGGGGGGAACGCAATCCGCTGCAATTGATCAACAGGGTTTGCGTCCTCCCGATGGAACGCCTTCCGGAATGCTCCAGGCGCTTATGTTGATACAAGTGGAACGCGATCCAGGCGCTCAAATCTTTCACAATCGCTTTCAACGATCAATCGGCTTTCCGAATGAGGTTCTGAAATGCTTTTTCCAATATATTCACATCGAATGCTCCGAAATCAATATCGGAATGCCGCCGTGAACAGCCTGATGTCATGATGTTCCTATAGGCAAAGGATAGACGACAGATGACTTGAAGGGTCTTGATGCAAAAGGGAAAAAGGTTGAGTCTTCCATACGTCAGGCTTTTTCGTACTGCGACGGAATTCTTATGAGGGAACAGGAAAAAGAATGAGGAAAAAGTTCCTCGGGCACCTTCCGGGCCGTCAAAAGCAATCGGACATTGCACGCGGCTGTGGTATGATGGCAAAAAACCGGCAGGTCCGGATATCCCGGGCGAAGCCAATTTAGACGGGGGAGAAAAGAAAAGAGGCTTCCAACGGCCGTTATCGGTATCATGGTGCTTTGCGGACTTACGCTGGCCGGACCGGCATGGGCATCCGGACCGGTGCCTCGCACCCTTACGGGCTGCGTCATTGGCGGGACGCTCTATTCGATTCACCGGGGGTCCGCGGACCCCGCCGGGAAAAAGCAGGTCACCGTCTACCGGATCAATGTCCAGAAACTGAACCTTGCGCCTTACGAGGGAAAGAAAATCCGGGTCCGGGGCGAGCTTCTGCCCCGCGATCGGTTCTACGCCGATCCCTCATCGGTGAGGGTCCTGGGGCCTTGTGACAATGCCTCCCGAAGGGCGATATCCCAACGCTGAAAACAAGCGACGGGGAGGGCGAATGCCGACGGCGGTGCGTTTCACGGCGTCGGCGAAAACGATACCGGCCGCTTCCGATTTGGATACAGGGTGCCGCGGGAATGTGACGATTCTGAACGGTCCGGAGTGCGTTTCATCGGAGCGCGTTCCGGGCCGGGGATTACGGGAATGACCCAGGAAGGCGACGTGGTGCTGGTTTACATGGACGATACGCCGGCGTTCTTCGCGCGGGTGGAATCGATTTCCCCGGACGTGAAGCCGGACTGGTTCCATGCGAAGCTGTTGGTGCTGCAGGTTCCGCTGTTCGTGGTGACCTGGATATTGCGGCGCGGTTACATCGACGGCGTGGAATTCACCATGGGCGGGAGGCCTATGAGGCTGGAAAAGGTTGTCGCCCCGGATGCGGAAGTAATCACGGACGGCTCGTCACCCGGGGAGGAGGAATCCGGGGAAGCGGCCCGCAAAGACCCCGGGGCGGCCGGCGGGTCGGCGGCAAAAGTGGTGTCCATATTGGAACGGCGCAGGAGGGATCACTCCTCCTGATCCCGAAGCCACCAGTGGTCGTGTCCCTTGAACCACCAGTCTGCCGAGTCGGTGCGCAGGATTTCGGCGCCCAGTCGCTTGCCGATGTCCGTCTTCAGCCGTTTGAGCGCGAAGTGAATCCACTGGCGCGCGTAGGTGTTGCCGAGGTCGTGCTGTTCCTTGAGCTCCAGGATGAGGTCCAACTGATCGGCATCATGCACCAGCTTCGACGCCTCCGTCTCCTCGTCGCGATATTCCTTCAGCAGCTCCCGGTATTCGGACCCGAACGGCAAAGTCGAGGCAAGATCGTTGACGGCTGAGGTCTCATCGGGAACGACATACTGCTTGTTGACATAGTTGAGGTCGCCCGTCCGGGCCTCGGGGACGTCGTGAAAGAGGCACAGAAGGACGACCTTGTACCGGTCGGGATGATCGGTGAGCGTGGCGAGGGTGTAGCCGATCATGGCCACCCGGTATGAATGCTCCGCAACGGATTCCTTGCCGGAACCGAGAAACTGGAACCCTGAACGGGGGGTTTTCTTGAGCATTCCCAGCTCGAAGAAGAAATGAACGATGTCCTTGTGATTCAATGTGCGTGTTTCCTTTCCAATCGGTCGATGGATGCGCGGTTTTGGCCGCCTGCCCTCCGGGGCTGCTCTGTGCGGGAATCAGACTAGTCGAACCGGTTTCCGCGGGCAAACCAATTCGACAAGGGCGCCTCGAAATTTCATCGTTTTAGCTTTTCATCGGGTTTCGGTTACTATATACTATATACTATATAGCTCGTTTAATCGCATGTACCTTGATTAAGGTGTCGGATCGAGGAGGTTTCGGGACGGATGAAACACACCCTTTCGGTTCTCGTGGAAAACAGTCCCGGTGTCCTGACCCGGGTCGCCGGCTTGTTTGCCCGGCGGGGATTCAACATCGACAGCCTGGCGGTCGGCCGTACCGAGCGAAACGATGTGTCCAGGATGACCATCGTGGTCGAGGGCGATCACCATTACATCGAGCAGGTCACCAAGCAGCTCCATAAGCTGATCGACGTCATCAAGATCAGCGACATCACCACCGATGAATACGTCGATCGGGAACTGGTGATGGTCAAGGTGGCGGCCGAGCCCAGCCAGCGGGTGGAAATCATGCACATCGCCGGTATCTTCCGGGCGCGGGTGGTCGATCTGGCCCGCAAGACCATAACGTTCGAGTGTACCGGGACCGAGGGGAAGATCAATGCCTTCGAGGAGTCCTTGCGCCCGTACGGGATCAAGGAACTGGTTCGGACCGGGAAGGTTGCCATGTTGCGCGGCGCAAGGTTCGTCAGCGTGGACGGCGGATCGAAGGAGATAGAGTCTTAGGGCCGGCTGCGGAAGGGCTGGTGCGGCCCCGGTCCGCACATGGGAGGTATGGTTTTGGAGATCACCGTTGCAGAAGCGTTGATAAAGTGCCTCGAAAAGGAAAACGTGGAGGTGGTGTTCGGCTATCCGGGAGGGGCGATCCTGCCGGTCTACGATGCTTTGTACCATTCTTCGCGTATCAGGCACGTGCTGGTGAGGCACGAGCAGGGAGCGGTGCACGCCGCTGACGGATACGCAAGGGTCACCGGCCGGGTGGGGGTTTGCGTGGCCACCTCGGGGCCGGGGGCCACCAACCTGGTCACCGGGATTGCCAACGCGTACATGGATTCCATACCCCTTGTGGTTTTCACCGGCCAGGTTCCCACCAGTCAAATCGGCACGGACGCCTTTCAGGAGGTGGACATATTCGGCATCACCATGCCGGTCACCAAGCACAACTACCTGGTAAAGGATCCCCAGAGGCTGCCGGCCATCGTGAAGAACGCTTTCCATATCGCCTCCACGGGACGTCCGGGTCCGGTGCTGGTCGATTTGCCCAAAGACGTGGCGCAGAGCGTGATTTCGTTCAAGTACCCGGGCACGGTGCGGCTGCGCGGGTACAAGCCGACGTACCGCGGGCACCCCGCGAAGATCGGTGAGATCGCGGAACTGATCCGCAAATCCAAACGACCGGTGATTTACGCCGGGGGTGGGATCGTCACCTCGGATGCGGCCGGGGAGCTGCTCCAGCTGGCGGAGACCATTTCCGCTCCGGTGACCAACACTTTCATGGGACTGGCCGGTTTTCCCGGGGACCACCCGCTCTTTCTCGGAATGCTCGGCTTGCACGGGACGCGTTACGCGAATCTGGCCATCACCGAATGCGACCTGCTGATCGGCCTCGGAGCGCGGTTTGACGACCGCGTCACCATGAACATCAATGCCTTCGCCCCTCAGGCTACGGTCATTCACATCGACATCGACCCTGCCGAGATCGGCAAGATCGTCAACGTGCACGTGCCCCTGGTGGGAGACGTGAAGACGGTGCTCCAGTCGCTTTTGCCGCAGCTGGAAAAGACGGATCGCTCGGCCTGGCTGGCCCGCATACGGGAGCTCAAGGAGCAGCATCCCCTTTCGTACAGCCGGGAAGGCGGCCTGAAACCCCAGTTCATCATCGAACAGCTGTGGGCCTGCACGCGGGGGAACGCTATTGTGGCCACGGACGTCGGCCAGCACCAGATGTGGGTGGCTCAGTACTACCGTTTCAAGTCCCCCCGCACGCTGATTTCCTCGGGGGGACTGGGGTGCATGGGGTTCGGCCTTCCCGCGGCCATCGGCGCGAGCATTGGTCGGCCGAACGCGAAGGTTGTGCTGGTGACCGGCGACGGCAGTATCCAGATGACCATGCAGGAGTTGGGCACCATGATCGAACAGGGTGTGCCGGCCAAGATCATCATCCTGAACAACCATGCCCTCGGCATGGTGCGGCAGTTGCAAGAGTTTTACTGCGAAGGCCGTTACATGTCGGTCAATTTCCGGTTCCACCCGGATTTTGAAACGTTGGCCAAAGCCTATGGAATTCCCGGGCACACGCTGCGAACGGAAGAGGAGGTGACTTCCCGGCTTCCGGGGATAATTGAGGCCCCCGGAGCGGCCATTGTCAACTGCCTGGTCGCAGCCGAAGAAAACGTATCGCCCATGGTACTTGCCGGAAAAGGGATCCACGAGGCGATCGACTGCTCCTGATCGAAGGAGGATTTTCAGCCCGAGGAAGGGGACCGGAAAGCTCGAACGGCCTGTCCGGGCCGGAATTGCAGCGAGTGACTTTCCACGCGGTTTTGCGGTTCGATCGGAGAGACGAAGGGGGCCAGCGGTTTTGGGGTCCATTCGAACCCCGTCGTTCTCCTCCAATCTCCAAGCCAGCGCTCACGGACTTCCTCCCGTTCATTGCCTCTCCCCAGGTACGGGTATGAGATCGTCGCCGGTTCACAGTCCGCAGCGACTGAAAGCCGCGGACCCGGACGCGGCCCGGAATCATCGTCCGTTCGAAGAGTACGGACCGTTGACAGGGTGTGACATGTCACGTACAATCACCCGTCTATCTCATGAAAATTGCTTCGATTTAGTTGTGTCGATGCGTCGCCGCCCGAGATGGAGCGGGGCAGTCGATCAGCTCTTGATTTTCGGAGTCAATCCATCATTATAAGGACCTTTATGAAAATGCGGGGAGCTCAGATATTTTTCGAGTGCTTGAAGAAGGAAGGGGTCGAGGTCATCTTCGGTTTCCCCGGCGGGGCAGTGCTCGACATATACCACGAGATGCCAAAGCACAATATTCGGCACATCCTGGTGCGCCACGAACAGGGTGCCGCTCACATGGCCGACGGTTACGCCAGGGCGAGCGGACGCGTCGGTGTGTGCCTGGTTACCTCCGGCCCGGGCGCCACCAACACGGTCACCGGCGTCGCCACCGCGTACATGGATTCCGTCCCCATGGTGGTCTTTACCGGGCAGGTGCCGACGCCGCTTATCGGCGACGATGCCTTCCAGGAAGTGGACATCATCGGCATTACACGTCCGTGCACGAAGCACAGCTACCTCGTGCGCAACGTCAACGACATGTCCCGGGTGATTCGCGAGGCGTTTTACCTGGCGCGCACGGGGCGGCCCGGTCCGGTTGTGGTCGACCTGCCCAAGGACGTGATCCAGGCCTCCACCGACTTCAAGTATCCCAAGAAGGTGGACCTTCCCGGCTACCGTCCCACGGTCGAAGCCCATTCCGGGCAGGTAAAGCGGGCGTACGAGGTTTTGAGGAAGGCCAAATCGCCGCTCATCTTCGCGGGAGGCGGTATCATCATTTCGGATTCATCGCAGGAGTTGATCAGGATAGCCGACCTGATCCAGGCCCCGGTGACCTGCTCGCTCATGGGCCTTGGCTGTTTTCCGGCCGGGATTGCCGACGCCAAAGGCCGGCGGCGGCCCAATCCGCTCTGGCTGGGTATGGTGGGGATGCACGGCACCTACCAGGCGAACATGGCGATATCCCAGGCCGATGTGATCTTCGGCGTCGGCGTGCGCTTCGACGACCGTGTCACCGGCAAGATCAGCGAGTTTGCGCCGAAGGCCAAAATCATACACATTGACGTCGACCCGTCGAGCATCAGCAAGAACGTGGTGGTTGACGTTCCCATTGTGGGCGACTGCAAGAATGCGCTCCAGCAGTTGATCCGGTTGTTCGAAGGCGAACCCCTGGAAGGTGTTTCCGACGTGCGACGCCCTTGGTTCGATCAGATCAACGCATGGAAAAAAGGACATCCGCTCACTTATGTTCAGGGAAACGAGCTCATAAAGCCCCAATACGTCATTGAAAAAATCTGGGAGCTCACCGGCGGCGATGCCATCATCACGACGGAAGTGGGCCAGCACCAGATGTGGACCGCCCAGTTCTTCGAATTCGACCGCCCGCGCTCCCTGCTGACCTCCGGAGGCCTGGGAACGATGGGCTACGGGTTTCCGGCCGCCATCGGCGCGCAGATGGCCTTCCCCGACAGGCTCGTCATCGACATTGCGGGAGACGGGAGCATCCAGATGAACATCCAGGAGCTTTGTACGGCCGTCTGCAATGACATCCCGGTGAAAGTGGCGATCCTCAACAATCTCTACCTGGGATTGCCCCGCCAATGGCAGGAGCTTTTCTACGAGAAGAACTACACGGGGTCCTGCATGGAAGGCTCTCCGGATTTCGTGAAGCTCGCCGAGGCCTACGGAGCGATTGGGCTGAGGGCCAATAAGCCCGAAGAAGTCGAGCCGGTTCTGCGGGAAGCTTTCAAGATCAGAAAGCCTGTACTGATGGACTTCCTCGTGTCGCGGGAAGAAGGCGTTTACCCCATAGTCCCGCCCGGAAAGAGCATAACCGAGATGCTTCTGGCGTAGCTTCCCACGGCTCGACGAAAGCATCAGGAGGGAATCAAGTGATAATCAGCGAAAAGCAGAGGTACACCATAGGCATACTGGTGCAGAACGTACCGGGAGTTCTGGCTCGGGTGGTGGGATTGTTCAGCGGCAGGGGCTACAACATCGAGACCGTTACCGCGGCCGAAACCCATGAACCCGGCCTTACCCGCATCACCCTGGTGACGACCGGGGACGAGCGCGTACTGTCTCAGATCGTCAAGCAGTTGAACAAGCTGATCAACGTCATCAAGGTGTATGATTTCTCGGAAACGGAGTTCGTCGATCGTGAGATGGCGATTATCAAGGTGCGGGCGGAACCGCCGACCAGGGCCGAAGTCCTGCGCATCGTGGATATTTTTCGGGCCAAGGTGGTTGACGTCAGTCCTCACTTCTATACGCTTGAGGTTACCGGCAACGAGAGCAAGATCCAGGCGATCATGGAACTGCTCGGCCAGATCGGTATAGTGGAAGTGGCCCGCACCGGGAAAGCGGCGCTGGCCCGAAGCAAGAAACATTGACCCTGCAACTGAGGAAGCTCACGGCTCACTGTGCCGAGGCCTGCTTCGGGGCGGTCCGGCCCGCCGAGCGAGAGGGGGCCGGGCGTCGCGCGCCGGGAGCCGTGAATCACAAAACCAAGGAGTGTCGGTATGCGGATTTATTACGAGGCGGATGCGGATCTGAATGTACTTCGTGGGAAGAAGGTCGCCGTGGTCGGCTACGGCAGCCAGGGACATGCCCAGGCGCAGAACCTGCGCGACAGCGGTGTCGAGGTCGTGGTGAGCGACCGGGCGGGCAGTGAGAATTTCGAAAAGGCGAAGGAAGACGGTTTCTCCCCCGTTTCGGCCAAGGAAGCTGCGGCAGCCTGCGAAATCGTGCAGATCCTCACCGAGGATCACGTTCAGGCGCAGTTGTACCGGCAGGAAGTGGGGCCCGCCATGAAAGCAGGGGAAACGCTTCTTTTTTCGCACGGTTTCAACATCCATTACGGTCAGATCGTTCCGCCCAAGGATATCAACGTGGTCATGGTGGCTCCCAAGGGACCCGGCCACCTGGTGCGCAGCGAATACGTGCGGGGAGCCGGGGTTCCCGCCCTGGTGGCGGTTCAGCAGGACGCCTCGGGCAATGCACTGCAGATCGCGCTCGCTTATGCCAAGGGCATCGGCGCCACTCGCGCGGGTGTCCTGGAGACCACGTTCAAAGAAGAAACCGAAACCGACCTGTTCGGGGAGCAGGCCGTGCTGTGTGGCGGCGTGTCCGAGCTCATCAAGGCGGGATTCGACACTCTGGTGGAAGCCGGGTACCAGCCCGAAATCGCTTTTTTCGAGTGCATGCACGAGCTGAAGCTGATCGTGGATTTGATCTACCGGGGCGGTCTGGCCTACATGCGCTATTCGGTCAGCGATACCGCCGAATACGGGGATCTCAGCCGCGGCAAGCGGATCATCACCGCGGAGACGCGCGCCGAAATGAAGCGGATCCTCGAAGAAGTCCAGTCAGGGGATTTCGCCCGTGAATGGATTCTGGAGAATATGGCGGGAAGGCCCATGTTTCGGACCACTCGCGAGCGTGAGAAGAAACTCCTGGTGGAGGATGTCGGGGCGAAGCTGCGTTCCATGATGCCGTTCCTCGATGCCGTGAAGATGATTTGATCGACGACCGGAAGCCGCTCCCTCCCATGGATGGATCATGTGCGGGGGAGCGGCTTTTGCCGTTGACCTGAGGAGCCCCGGGGGCCGTATCGACCATTGCGGGCCTGCCGGAGAGGGGTGGAATACTCACTTGGATCGCACGGACTTTCGACAGAAATCGGCACACATTCCGGTGGCGCGGGAAGGGGTTCCGTTCATTGTTGCGGGGATGTTCGTCACCTTTGTTGCCGCGATTTTGGGATGTTCGTTCCTTGCCTGGGTTCTGACGGCGGTGACTTTACTCGTTGGGCATTTTTTCCGCGATCCCGAGCGGGTGGCCATGGCGGGCGATCGAGAACTGGTCTCCTGCGCCGACGGGAAGGTGATCGCCATCGACAGGGTAGAGTCGGCGCGGTTCATCCCGGGACCGCGTCTGCGGATCAGCATTTTCATGTCCGTGTTCGATGTTCATGTGAATCGCATTCCCTGTTCGGGGATCGTTCGGGGTGTGTGCTATCAGAAAGGACGCTTTCTTGCGGCGAATCGAGCCGCAGCCGGCCGGGAGAACGAACAGAACTGGCTCTGGATTCGGACCGATGAGGGAGCCGACATCGTTCTGACGCAGGTCGCCGGGCTCATTGCCCGCCGGATCGTGTGCTGGCCGGGCGCCGACGACAAGGTGGTCAGGGGGGAGCGTTTCGGGATGATTCGCTTCGGGTCGCGCATGGATGTCTACGTTCCGGAAGACAGTGAGTTCCTGGTGTCTCGCGGGCAGCACGTCTACGGGGGAGAAACCGCCTTATGTCGCCTGAAATAAAGAGGCGGCGCCCGAGGAAGCGCAAGTGGCGCCGATTCAGGGAAGGTGAAGTGGCCAGGGGCACTTATATCGTGCCGAATCTCTTCACCACGGCCAACCTGTTCAGCGGCTTTTTCGGCATCGTGAGCGCCATCGACGCACACTTCGACAGGGCCGCCATAGCGATTCTGGTTTCGTGCGTGTTCGACATCCTGGACGGAAAGGTGGCCCGGTTCACGCGGGCAACCAGCCGTTTCGGCGTCGAATACGATTCTCTTGCGGATCTGGTGGCCTTCGGCGTGACCCCGGCCCTGTTGATGTACCTGTGGGCCCTTCGGCCTTTCGGACGACTCGGCTGGCTGGCCGCCTTTGTTTTCGTGGCCTGCGGAGCCCTGCGGCTGGCCAGATTCAACGTGCAGACGGAAACCGCGAGCAAGAAATACTTCGTGGGTTTGCCGATTCCCGGTGCGGCGAGCGTCGTGGCGACCACCCTGCTGTTCATCGAGGTGCTGGAGATCACGCTGCCGCCGTCCGGAGGGGTCCTCCTGCTCGTGGCCACGTACATCCTCGGTTTCCTGATGGTCAGCACGGTCCCCTACAACAGCTTCAAAGATTTTGAAATCGTCAAGGCCAAACCCATCACGGTTCTGTTCGTGGCTGTTCTCGGGCTGACGATCGTGGCCGTCAACCCCGGCCTGATGCTCTTCCTGATGCTTATGGTCTACCTCGTATCGGGACCGGTCCGCTATGTCATATGGCGTCTCAAGGGAAAACCCGGTACGCCGGTGGTCGAGCCGCCCAAGTCGGTGGAGGCCGCGGAGGAGGGCCCCGGGCAACCGGCGCCCGCCGAAGAACAGTCTCAAACCTGACCGACGGTCAACCGGCTGATTGTGGTGGAGCGGGTGCAGGGACGGTTCGAGCGACGCCGAGCCCGGGGTTTTCCTGCGCCGGAACCGGCTGATTGCCGGGGTTCGCCGTGCCGGTCCCGTCCTGTGGCTGTGACCGCCTCGGATTACCCGGGGAATGCATGAAAAGTGCGTCTGCGGGTGGAGTATTCGGCTGAAAGCCGATCAACAACATGGGCTCGAGAACCTTGACTTGCCCGCGCCTGCGAGGTGCCGGACATTTTCCCGGGGGATCGAGCAAGAGGTGAAGAGAACCATGCCCATGACCATCAGTGAAAAAATCCTGGCCAGGCACTCGGGCAAATCGACGGTCCTTCCCGACGACCTGATCGAAGCCGGCATCGATTTCGCTCTGGGAAACGATATCACCGCGCCGCTGGCGATCGAGGCGTTTCGCAAGGTTGGGGCCTCGCGCGTTTTCGACCCGGAGCGTATTGCCCTCGTTCCCGACCACTTTGCGCCCAACAAGGACATCGCCTCGGCCATGCAGTGCAAGATCCTGCGGGACTTTGCACGGGAATGGAACCTCACGCACTACTTCGAAGTGGGCCGGATGGGGGTTGAACACGCGCTGCTTCCGGAACAGGGGCTGGTGCTTCCGGGTGACGTCGTCATCGGTGCGGACAGTCACACCTGCACCTATGGCGCACTGGGCGCGTTCGCCACGGGAGTGGGCAGCACGGATCTCGCGGCGGCGATGATCACGGGACGGGTCTGGTTCAAGGTGCCCTTTTCCATGAAGTTCGTGTACCGGGGCAAGCTCGGGCCGTGGGTGGGGGGAAAGGATCTCATCCTGTACACCATCGGACAGATCGGAGTGGACGGGGCCCGCTATCGAGCCATGGAGTTCACGGGGGAGGTCATCGACCGGCTTCCGATGTCGGACCGCTTCTCCATGTGCAACATGGCCATCGAAGCGGGCGCCAAGGCGGGCATCATAGCCCCCGATCCCGTCACCGAGGAATATGTGAAGGGGCGGGCCAAAAGATCCTATGAATTCTATCGGAGCGATCCCGATGCGGCCTTCGAATCCGTCCATGAATGGGACGTTTCCGCGTTCGAGCCCATGGTAGCGCTCCCGCACTCGCCCGCCAACGTTCGTCCGGTTTCCCGGATCCCGCGGACGGTCATCGATCAGGTGGTGATCGGTTCCTGCACCAACGGGCGCTACGAGGATCTCGAAACGGCCGCCGCAATCCTCAAGGGCAGGAAGGTCGCCCCCGGGGTACGCTGCATGATTATTCCGGCAACCCGGGAGATCTACCGGCAGGCCCTGAGAAACGGGTTGCTCGAGACTTTCGTGGACGCGGAAGCCGCGGTGAGCACCCCCACCTGCGGCCCCTGTCTCGGCGGTCACATGGGAATCCTGGCCGCCGGCGAAAAGGCCGTGGCGACCACGAACCGCAATTTCCTGGGTCGCATGGGCCACGCCGAAAGCGAAATCTATCTGAGCAATCCGGCGGTGGCGGCGGCTTCGGCCGTTGCGGGACGAATCGTCCATCCGGATGAACTGTAGTATGTTCGTTCCGAAGGCAACCATGGCGATGCAGATGAGGTCCATTCGATGAAACTAAAAGGAAAAGCATGGAGATTCGGGGATGACGTGGACACGGATGCCATCATTCCCGCTCGGTACCTGATTTCTTCCGATCCCAAGTTCCTTGCCGGGCACTGCATGGAAGACGCCGATCCCGAATTTGTGAAGAAGGCGAAGGCGGGCGACATCATCGTCGCGGGGAAGAACTTCGGGTGTGGTTCCTCCAGGGAGCACGCACCGGTTTCGATCAAGGCCGCGGGGCTGAGCTGCGTCATCGCGCACAGTTTTGCGCGGATTTTCTACCGCAACGCCTTCAACATGGGGCTGTTGATCCTGGAATCCCCCGATGCGGCAGCGGCGGTCAGGACAGGCGATGAACTGGAAGTGGATGTGGACCGGGGAATCATTCTCAACCTCACCACCGGGGAGCAATACCATACGCACCCCGTGCCCCCTTTCATGCAGGAGCTTCTCCGGGTGGGCGGGTTGATGCCCTATGTTCGGGAACAGCTCTCCGGGGAATAGTCCCGATTTTTGACCGACACGACATTACACGAACGGAAGGCGGGTTATGGCACAAGGAAAAGCATATCGCATTGCGGTGATTCCCGGAGACGGCACAGGGCCGGAAGTGGTCCGGGAAGGGCTCAAGGCGCTCGACGCGGTCGCCGCCGTGAAGGGCTTCAAGGTGGAGAAGGTGCATTACGACCTGGGCGGCGAGAGGTACCTGAAGACCGGGGATATCCTCCCGCAGGGAGTTCTCGATGAATTGCGGACTTTCGACGCCATTCTGCTCGGCGCGATAGGACATCCCGACGTCAAGCCGGGAATCCTGGAAAAAGGGCTTCTGCTGGAGCTGCGGTTCCAACTGGACCAGTACATCAACCTGCGTCCGGTCATCCTGTATCCCGGGGTGGAGACTCCCCTCAAGGACAAGAGGCCCGAGGACATCGACTTCGTCGTTGTGCGCGAGAACACCGAAGGGCTGTACGCCGGTTCGGGCGGTTTTCTACGCAAGGGGACGCCTCACGAGGTGGCGATCCAGGAATCGATCAACACGCGCGTGGGCGTCGAGCGTTGCATCCGCTTCGCGTTTGACTTCTGCCGCCGGAGGAACGCCGGGAAAAAGTTGACCTTGTGCGGCAAGACGAACGTCCTGACCTATGCCTTCGACCTCTGGCAGCGCGTGTTCAACGAAGTGGCGGGGGAATACCCGGATATCGGGACCGACTACGCCCATGTGGATGCGACGTGCATGTGGATGGTGAAAAACCCCGAGTGGTTTGACGTCATCGTGACGGACAACATGTTCGGGGACATCATCACCGACCTCGGGGCCATGATCCAGGGCGGGATGGGAATTGCCGCGGGCGGCAACATCAATCCTTCGGGCGTGTCCATGTTCGAGCCCATCGGCGGGTCCGCGCCCAAATACACCGGGCAAAACGTCATCAATCCCCTGGCGGCCGTCGCCGCGGTGCAAATGATGTTGGACCATCTGGAAGAGCGCCCTGCCGCGGCGCTGATCGAGAAGGCCATCAAGAAGGTGGTGGCGCGGGACATCAAGAGCCTGTCGGCGGGGCGGATGGGGCGCTCCACCAGCGAAGTGGGCGACCTCGTGGCGGAGTACATCGCCGGGGCATGAACCCGCGGCAGTCGGCAACGGATCAACCCTGTGCCCCCTGTGTTGAGGGGAACGGGAACGGACAGAAAGGCAACGGGAAAAATGGCGGAAAAATCCTTTCGAGTTGCAGTGGTGGGCGCCACCGGCGCGGTTGGAAACCTGATGATCCAGGTCCTGGAGGAGCGCTCCTTTCCGGTAGGTGAGCTCAAGCTGCTCGCGTCGGCGCGGTCCATCGGAAAGAGCCTGCCTTACAAGGGCCGAATGCTGCCGGTCGAGGAGCTCACCGAGAAGTCGTTCCGGGGGGTTCAACTGGCCTTGTTTTCGGCGGGTTCGGGCGTGAGCAGGAAGTTCGCCCCCATCGCTGCGGAAGCGGGTTGCGTGGTGGTTGACAATTCCAGCGCATTCCGCATGGATCCCCGGATTCCGCTGGTGGTCCCGGAGGTCAACGCTCATGCCCTGGGCGACCATCCGACGATCATTGCCAATCCCAACTGTTCGACCATCCAGATGGTCGTTGCGCTGAAACCCATTCAGGATGCGGTCGGGATCAGGCGCATCGTCGTGACCACGTTCCAGGCCGTTTCGGGCACCGGAAAGCGGGCCATCGAAGAGTTGCGCAGGCAGGTGGCGGACCTGAGCGAGGGCAGGGAAGTCACCAGGGAGGTCTACCCCCACCAGATCGCTTTCAACTGTTTCCCGCACATAGGGGCCTTTCTCGACAACGGGTTCACCGAAGAAGAGATGAAAATGGTCAACGAGACGCGCAAGATCTTCGAAGACCCCGAAATTCAGGTCTGTGCGACGACGGTGAGAGTGCCGGTGTACTTCGGTCATTCCGAATCCGTCAATATCGAGACGAGGGCCCCGATTTCGGCGGAGCGCGTCCGGGAAATCCTGTCCGGGGCTCCCGGCGTAATCGTCGTGGACGACCCGGGGCAGCACCGGTACCCGGTCCCGCTGCAGGCGGCCGGCACGGACGACACCCTGGTGGGCAGAATCCGAATGGATCCATCGGTGGAAAACGGGCTGGCCATGTGGGTGGTGGCGGACAATATCCGCAAGGGAGCCGCAAGCAATGCCGTCCAGATTGCCGAAATACTCGCGGCGCGGAACCTGATCTGACGACCATGCGGATCGTGGCCGGCCAATTCGGCGGCCGGCGCCTGCGTTCGCCCGGGGACGCGCGTATCCGGCCGACCATCGACAGAGTGCGCGAAGCGGTCTTCAGTATCATAGCGCCTCATGTTCCCGGCGCGCGAGTGCTCGACCTGTTTGCCGGAACCGGAGCTTTCGGCCTGGAGGCGTTGAGCCGAGGGGCTTCACGGGCCGTTTTTGTGGATCAAAGCCGGGATGCCGTGCGCATCATCGAGGAAAACATCGCCAGATGCGGCGTTCAGGACCGTGCGCGGGTCATTCTTGCCCCGGTTCGGAAAGCGCTCCTGCGGCTTGCCGAAGAAGGCGGGAGCTTCGATCTGGTGTTCATGGATCCCCCTTACGGAAAGGGCTGCCTCGAAGCAAGCCTTCCGCGTCTCGGCAAAGTGACCCATTCCGATACACTGGTGATCGGCGAGCACCATGCGAAGGACGTTCTTCCGACGACCCCTCAGGAGGGCTGGGTGAAAACCGAGGAACGCAGGTATGGCGACACGCGGATTTCATTCTTTGTGAGAGATGTTCCCCGTTGAAGCGGCAGGCGAACCCAAGGCGACGATTTCAAAGGAGTCGGCAATGAAAAAAGTGGCGGTCTATCCCGGTTCGTTCGATCCCATCACCAACGGCCACCTGGATCTCATCGAGCGTGGTCTGAAGATTTTCGACAGTATTGTCATCGCGGTGGCGGCCAACCCCGGGAAGAAGCCGCTCTTCACCTTCGAGGAGAGGCTGGAGATGATCAATGCCAGCATCGAAGGGCATCCCATGCAAAGCCGGATCCAGGTCGGGTCGTTCAACGGGTTGCTGGTCGATTACGTGTCGTCCATCAAGGCCAACACCATTCTCAGGGGGCTGAGGGCCATCAGCGACTTTGAGTATGAATTCCAGATGGCGTTGATGAACCGCAAGTTGAGCACGGAGATCGAGACCCTGTATCTCATGACCGGCATGCGGTGGATATACATCAGTTCCCGCATCATCAAGGAAGTGGTGATGTCCGGGGGCTGTGTGACGGGGCTGGTGTCTCCGGCCGTGGAAAAACGATTGGCGGAGCGGCTGAAGGAACCGAACCGGTCGCTTTGAGCCCTGTCCCGTTTACAGGCGCAACCGGTCGGCGATTCCCAACACGGCCTCGCAGTACGGGCGGCTGTGGTTGTAAGCGTAAATCACGCGCTCCTTCTCCGCTTCGGTCCGGGCCTCCGTCCAGCCGTGCCCGCGCAGGTAGTTGGCCACGCTGAAGATGGCGTCCTGAGCGGTGAACAGGTCGACGACGCCGTCCTGATCGCCGTCCATGCCGTATCGCACGAGACTCGAAGGCAGGAATTGCGCCCAGCCGATCGCCCCCATCACGGAGCCTCGGTAAGCTTGTACGTCCATGCCGTTGGAGTCGGCCCACCGCAACAACGAGCTCAGTTCCTGGTAGGCCCACTTGGAACGGTCCATCATCTTGCGGTCGAAGGCGTCCCTGTTCCATCGCTTGCGGTCCCTGACCGTCAGCATGGACCAGATCTTGTCCCGGTTCTCCCTTTGGTCCATGACGGCGAACGTGGAAAAAACGGCCAGTGTCGGCGTCTGACCGGTGTAGCTGCCGAACCGGGTTTCCACCAGCAGGATGGCCGCGATCACCCGCCGGTCCACCCCGGACGCGCTTTCGGCCCTGGCGAACGTGGCGGCGTGACGATCGAGAAACTGCTGCGCCTTGGCGATGGAGGCTGGAGTCAGGAACTGCGCGTAACTGCGCTTGCCTTCCCGGATTCGAAAAGTGAGCGCCACGATCTTGTACTGCGGAGGCGGAGGGGGCTGAAAGGCGAGCGACACCACGTTCGGGCGCAGGCCGTCCTGGATGAGCCTCTGCTTGAGGGGGGCATAGATGTCGTAGGCCGCGGCCGGGCCGGGCAAAGCCGCGCAAAGGCACGTCACGATGGCGAGCAGGCAAACGATCGGGGTACACACGGTCCTGTGCGGGAGCGGTTGGTTCAAGACGTCTCCTTTCGATGTCGGCTTCATGCCGCGGTGCGAACAACCGGCGGTCGTTCCAGGCGTCGGTCGAGGGTCTCCACCTGCTTGACTTCCGAACACCCCGCTTCGCCCGAAGTGATGGATCACCGCAACGGCAAACCCGATTCGGCATCACCCGGAGTCGCCGGTTGCGGCTGTTTTTGCTTGAGGTTTTTCAGACCATTTATTATACGTAAGCACTCTTTGCATTGCAACGAAACAGAAAAACATTCCTTTGCCGTTACAATCTGCCGATGCTGATCACTCCTGCTGAAGAATGTTCGGCAGGAGTTTTTTTTCGAGGCGATCCATGAACGCTAAGCCCGAAGCGATTCCCACAGCCGAGAGCCGACCGCGGCAAATCGGAGAATTCCAGCAACTGCGGTCGCGGCTGCTGGAATGCATTGCCGACGTCCTGGCCCTGGAGAGGTCGTGTACCCAGCCCTGCGCGGAACTGAGGGAGAAGGTGGAAACGAACACCTTCAACCTGGTGGTCGTCGGTCAGTTCAAGAGAGGCAAGACCTATCTCATCAATGCCCTGATGGGTGCCGATCTGCTTCCGGTTTCGGTGGTTCCCCTCACTTCCATCGTCACCGTGCTGTCCTACGGGGAAGAGCTCCGCGTGAAGGTGTTTTATAACGACGGGCAGGTGCGGGAGGCCGATCCGCTCACCCTTTCCGAATACGTTACTGAAGCGGGCAATCCCAACAACATGAAGAACGTCAAGGAGGTGATCATCACTTACCCGTCGCCGTATCTGAAGGACGGTGTACGGTTGATCGACACCCCGGGCGTGGGGTCGGTGTATGTCCACAATACGGATGTGGCCTATCGCTACCTGCCCAAGTCCGACGCCGCCCTTTTCCTGCTCTCGGTCGACCAGCCCGTGAGCAAGGCCGAGCTGGAATTTCTGGCCGACGTGCGGCAGTATTCGGGAAGGATATTCTTCCTTTTGAACAAGATCGACCACCTCACGGAGGATGAAATCGAGAAGTCGATTGTCTTTTCCAGGGGAGCCCTGGAGGAGGTTCTGGGCGGCGGGGTGCGGGTTTATCCGGTTTCGGCGAAACTGGCCCTCCAGGGCAAGCTGGAAGGGACGGCACAGACGCTGAAGGCGAGCAGGATCGAGGCGTTCGCGGAGGTGCTGAACGAATTCCTGCTGCGCGAAAAGGGGAAGGTGCTTCTGCTCTCCGTCGCCAACAGCCTGGCGAGGACGATCGCCCGTTGCCGCCTCGAGATCGAGCTCGAGCTGCAGTCCATTCTGACCCCGCTCGAGGAACTTCAGGGCAAGATCGCCCGCTTCGATGCCAAGAAAGAGGAAATCATCCGCGACAAGCAGGATTTCGATGTGCTCCTCGACGGCGAGGTCGACCGGCTCATTCGAAAAAAACTCGACGAAGACCTTGCCGTTTTGAAAAAAGATCTTATTCCGCAGATGGAGGAAGGATTCGACCGCTTTCACGAAGAACACCGGGAACTGTCTCTCAAGGAACTGAGCGAAGCTCTGGAAAAATACGTCACGGAGGGGATCGAACGGGCTTTCCTCGAGTGGTGCGAGGTCGAGGAGGAGACGCTTGCGAAGGAATTCGAGTCGATCTGTTCGAGATTCGTGACCAGGGCGAACGAGACGGTGGATGAACTGATGAAGTTCTCCTCGCAGCTGTTTGCCATACCCTTCAGCGCATCGGCCCCGGAGCCGGCCTGGGCCGGCGAATCCGGATTCTATCTGAAGTTCAGGAGCGAAGCGGTGGGGCTCGACTTGCTGACCGATTCGCTCACCCAGGTGGCCCCGGGATACATCAGCGACAAATTCAAAAAGCTCAAGACATTCCTCTACGACTTTGCGAATCGTCTGATCGTGAGCAAGCGACGCCGTCACATGCTCGAGACGATCGAAATGCAGAGCGGGCGTTTGAGGTTCGATTTTCTGAGCCGAATCGACCGCGGCAGGCGCAGGTTCAGGTCGGAGATGATGAAACGGATCGATGCCACGATGGAGGGGATCGGGGCGGCCATTGCGCTGGGGATGGACCTGAAGTCCAGGGGAGAAAAGGAGGTGGAGGCCCTGAATGCCGCGCACGGCGCCGAGCTTGCGCGCCTGGAGGGAACCGGGCGGCGGCTGGCGGAGATCATCCGCCAATGCGAAGCCATGTGAGCGGCTGGGGGATGAAGAATTTTCGTTCGAAGGCGGAGGGCCGTGCGCGGTCGCCGCGTTTCGTCCGCCGAGTTGCCGGGTTGAGGATCATGCTGTTTTTCCTTGAGCTTTTATGCTTGACAAAGCAGGTGCTGCTAAAGTAGTTTTGTCGCGCATTTGGGGAGGGAATATCTTCGAGACCCCGTCTTGTTACTAAGCTCGGAACCCGCGAGAGAGACAAGAAAAACTGTGCTGAAAACCAAGCAGACAGCCTGTCAATTCAGTCCTTCTTAATCCGGTGCCTCATCTGACATGACCATTCTGAACGCTCTCCGGGACCGATTGAATCGCGGAGAGGGACGGAGCGGACCATGTGCCGGGCTTTCTCGCTGTTGTGATCCACTGAGACCCCCTCTTGAGGGAGGGACTTCTCAAGGCATTAATATCGTGTCGAATCGTATGGAATCAGCCTTTCAAAATCTTCAGATGAGCAAAGGAGGTCCCGAGGGGAACGGACTGCGCAACAAAGCGGGGTGACCCAGCCCCTGACCTGAGGAGAGTGAAGTCAATGCCAAAATCTTTTGAAGGAGGACTATCTACATGAACGCCAGTCTCATTACGCAATTCGCCCTCGTCTGCGGTGCGTTGGGAGTCATCTACGCGCTGGTGACCGCGGCGTGGGTATCCAAGCAGAGTGCCGGGTCCGAGAAGATGCAACAGATCTCGGATGCCATCAAGGAAGGCGCTGTCGCCTTCCTCAACCGCGAATACAAAACCGTCGCGGTCGTGGCGGTTATCCTCGCCGCCCTGTTGGTTTATCTGGGCAAGTGGACGGCGATCGGGTTTCTGGTCGGCACCGTGGGTTCGGCAGTGGCCGGCTACATCGGCATGATGGTCTCCGTTAAGGCCAACGTGAGGACGACGGAAGCCGCCAAGAAGGGGATTCAGTCGGCACTCAACGTTGCCTTCAAGGGCGGGTCCGTGACCGGTATCATGGTGGTCGGTCTCGGTCTGCTCGGCATCACCGGGTATTACCTGGTCGCGAAGTCGATGGCCCCCGTCGATGACGCATTCCACGCCCTGGTGGGTCTTGGTTTCGGTTGCTCCCTGATGAGCGTGTTTGCCCGTATCGCGGGCGGCATTTACACCAAAGCCGCTGACGTGGGCGCCGACCTGGTCGGCAAGGTCGAAGCGGGAATTCCCGAGGACGATCCCAGAAACGCGGCCGTTATCGCGGACAACGTCGGAGACAATGTGGGTGACTGCGCCGGTATGGCGGCAGACCTCTATGAAACCTACACCGTGACCCTCGTGGCCGCGATGCTTCTGGCGAAAACGGTTTTCGGCGCCGATAGTCCCTGGATCGAGTTCCCCCTGCTGATCGGCGGGATTTCCATCGTCGCCTCCATCATTGGTACCTACTTCGTCCGCCTGGGCAAGAACCAGTACATCATGGGCGCCCTGTACAAAGGCCTTGCGGTATCCGGTATTCTGGCCGCGGTGGCGTTTTACTTCGCCTCCGACTGGTTCCTCAAGCTCCCCGGAGTACAGCCCGCATTCTCCTCCATGGGCGTCTTCACGACGGCCGTGATCGGCCTGGTGCTGACCGGCCTGATCGTTATGATCACCGAGTATTTCACCTCCAAGAGCTTCGGCCCCGTTAAGCACATCGCGGCCGCCAGCGTGACCGGTCACGGCACCAACGTCATCGCCGGCCTCGCGGTGAGCATGAAGAGTACCGGGCTGCCCGCCCTGGTCATCTGCGGCGCCATCATCTGGGCCTACCAGCTCGGCGGCGGTTTCAGCGGCAATCCGGCCGCGGGGTTGTTCGCCATCGCTCTGTCCGCCGTGGCGATGCTGTCCATGACGGGTATCGTGGTGGCCATCGACTCTTACGGGCCGATCACCGACAACGCCGGGGGTATCGCGGAAATGGCCGAGCTGCCCGAGAGCGTGCGCGCCATCACCGATCCGCTCGATGCGGTCGGAAACACCACCAAGGCCGTCACCAAGGGTTATGCCATCGGTTCCGCGGGTCTTGCGGCCCTGGTTCTTTTCGCCGAGTACTCCAGGTCGTTTCCGACCCAGATCTTCTTTGACCTGTCCAATCCGAAGATCATTGTCGGGCTTTTTATCGGCGGTCTTCTGCCCTACTACTTCGGCTCCCTGCTGATGGAAGCCGTGGGTAAGGCGGCCGGAGGCGTGGTCGAGGAGGTTCGCCGTCAGTTCAGGGAACTTCCCGGAATCATGGAAGGCACCACCAAGCCCGAATACGGCAAGTGCGTCGACATCGTGACCAAGAGCGCGATCAAGCAGATGATGCTTCCGGCCCTCATCCCCGTGGCGGCCCCGCTCGTGGTGGGCTTGCTCGTCGGGAAGGAAGCTCTCGGCGGCGTGCTGATCGGCAGCATCGTGACCGGTCTGTTCCAGGCCATCGCCATGACCAGCGGCGGCGGCGCCTGGGATAACGCCAAGAAGTTCATCGAAGACGGAATGTACGGCGGCAAGGGTTCCGACGCCCACAAAGCCGCGGTCACCGGCGATACCGTCGGCGACCCGTACAAAGACACCGCAGGCCCGGCCATCAACCCCATGATCAAGGTTGTGAACATCGTGGCCCTGTTGATCGTGCCTTTGCTGAAGTAGACGTTGCGAAAGCAAACCGGTGGGGAGCCATCCCCACCGGTTGATCATCGCCCCTCCTTCCCCCGGCCCGATCGTTCCGGTTATCTCCCGCTTTATGAGGTCGTTCTCGAAAGAAAGCGCATTTCAAGGCCGTATCCCCGCGATTTGTTGACTTGGCAGGCCAATGCAGATAGAGTGCAGCCTGCGGGAATGCAAAATCACGCGGGAAAGAACGTGAGCCATTATGTTTGACAATCTGTCGGATAAGTTTCAACGAATTTTTAAGAATCTGCGCGGCCAGGGAAAACTGACCGAGGAGAATATTCGGGAGGCCTTGCGAGAGGTCCGGATGGCGCTCCTGGAAGCCGACGTCCACTACAAAGTGGCCAAGGATTTCGTGACCGGGATCGCGGAGCGCGCGGTCGGCCAGGAGGTGATGACCAGTCTCACGCCGGGCCAGCAGGTGATCAAGATCGTCAACGAGGCGCTGACCGACCTCATGGGCGGGCAGTCCGAACCGCTTCGCCTGATCGGAAAACCTCCGGTCTGCCTGCTCATGGTGGGGCTTCAGGGCTCCGGGAAGACGACCACCACCGCAAAGCTTGCCCGAAAGCTCGTGCAGGAGCACCGGAAGCCCTGCCTGGTGCCCGCCGACGTCTATCGACCGGCCGCCATCGAGCAACTGGTGACTCTGGCGGGACAGATCAACCTGCCGGTGTATCCCTCGACGGTCCGTCAAAAGCCCGAGGAGATCGCCCGGGAAGCCCAGGGTTACGCCCGGGAGCACAACTGCGATACGCTGATTGTGGATACCGCCGGACGGCTGCACATCGACACGGAACTCATGGGCGAACTCGGCCGTTTGAAGGAGATTCTGCAGCCGGCGGAAATCCTCCTGGTGGCTGACGCCATGACCGGCCAGGACGCGGTCCAGGTGGCGAGCGCGTTTCATGAAACACTCGGTCTCAGCGGGGTGATCCTGACCAAGCTCGACGGCGACGCCCGCGGAGGCGCCGCTCTGTCCATCCGGGCCGTGACGCGGTGCCCGATCAAGTTCATCGGACTTGGCGAAAAGCTGGATGCCCTGGAAGTCTTCCATCCCGACCGGATGAGCTCGCGGATACTGGGGATGGGAGATGTGCTGTCGATGATCGAGAAGGCCCAGGAGGCCTTCGATGAAAAAGAAGCCCTGGCAATGGCGAAGAAATTCCGGGAGGATACCTTCTCTCTGGAAGATTTTCGCAACCAGTTGCGCCAGGTGAAGAAACTGGGGTCCCTGGAACAGATCCTCGGGATGCTCCCGGGCATGGGAAAGCTCAAGGAGCTGAAGAAACTGCAGGTGGACGAGAAGGAGTTCGTCCGCATGGAAGCGATCATCAATTCCATGACCCGGGGCGAGCGCAGGAATGCGGACATCATCAATGCCGGCCGTCGCAAGCGTATTGCCGACGGCAGCGGAACATCGGTCCAGGAGGTGAACCGGCTGCTCAAGAGCTACTCGGAAGCCCGGCGCATGATGCGGCAGATGATGGGCGGCGGGGGTTCCGCTCCGGCGACCAGGAAGAAGAAAGGGAAGGGAAAGCACAAGAGAGCATTTTTTCCTTTTTAATTACCCACGGATACGGTATAAAAGTTTGTTGCGGCCAAGAGTTTGAAGCGGCCACGGGTGCGGCTTTCTTATAACTAGTGAAGATTCAATCGATTTTTTTGTTCGATCACGGTGCCGCGGCTGAAGTCGAGCGGCCATGCGGACCGGTTCGACGAGTAAAACGTTGACCAGGAGGAAACGAACGAGTCATGGCAGTGCGTATACGTTTGGCACGTGGAGGAAGAAAGAAAAGGCCTTTCTACAGGATCGTGGTCGCGTCATCCGAGGCGCCTCGAGACGGTCGTTTCATTGAACGCATTGGTACCTACAACCCCTTGCCGGACACGGCCGAAGTGAAAATCGATTCCGACAGGCTTCAGTATTGGCTTCAGCAGGGTGCGAAACCCACCGACACGGTGCGCAATCTGATTCAGAAATATGGTGGACAAGCAGTCACTGAAGCCTCGTAGATTTTGCATTGAATGCGGCGCAGGAAATCCGGAGGTCACCATGTTGAAGGAATTGATCGAATTTATGGCGCGAGCTTTAGTGGATAGTCCTGAGAAAGTGAAAGTATCGGAAATTGAAGGTGAGCAGACTTCGGTGATCGAATTGAGGGTAGCCAAAGAGGATCTCGGCAAGGTGATTGGCAAGCAGGGGCGCACGGCTCGTGCCATGCGCACCATTTTGAGCGCCGCTTCGACCAAGATACGAAAACGGGCTGTTCTGGAGATCATTGAGTAAGACGGTGGAACCAGCCTGCCTCGTTCCGGTGGGTAAGGTCACACGCACTCACGGGATTCGCGGGGCTTTGAAAATTTTTCCCTATGGAGAAAGCCTCGCCGCGCAGGCGGCCGGGGAGAGGTTTTTTCTGCGCTCGAAAAATGGGGGTTACTGCACCCTCACATTGATCGGCCTCCGGGCGCAGGGCAGAATGCTGGTGTGCGGATTTGAAGAAATCAAGGACGTCAATGGGGCACAGCCGTTCGTAGGAGAAGAGATCTTCCTGCCTGAAGACCGACTCCCGCCCGTTTCCGAAGGAGAGTATTACCACTACCGGCTCATCGGACTCGATATCGTGACCCTGGACGGCGAATCGCTGGGCGTTCTGCGCAAGATCATCGAAACCGGCGGCAACGATGTCTACGTGGCGGAGCGTGAGGGGCGGGAAATACTCATTCCGGCCATTGAGGACGTGATCCGGGAAATCGACCTGGAGCGGAAACGAATGGTGGTCGATCTGCCGGAAGGGTTGGTTGACGCATGATCTTTGACATTCTGACCATTTTCCCCGGCATGTTCGATGCGCCGCTGGGGGAAAGCATTCTCGGAAAAGCCCGGGAGCGCGGGTTGGTCGAGATTCGCGTGCACAACATACGCGACCATGCCTTCGACAAGCACCAGATGACCGACGATCGTCCTTTTGGCGGCGGGGAGGGTATGGTCATGAAGCCCGAACCCATCGTCGCCGCCGTCGAGGCGGTGGCCGGGGAAGGCCCCGAAGCGCCGGTGGCGCTGCTCACCCCCGCGGGAAGGCTGTTCACCCAGGACTTGGCCGCAAGGCTGAGCCTGCTGCCGCGGTTGATCCTGATCTGCGGGCGTTACGAGGGGGTGGATGAGCGTATTGCCGAGCACTTTGCCGATGAAACGATTTCCATCGGGGATTACGTATTGACCGGAGGTGAGCTGGCAGCCATGGTGGTGGTGGATGCCGTCACACGACTGATTCCCGGAGTTCTGGGCAATGCGTCTTCGGCTGCGGCGGAGTCCTTTACCGAACCGATCCTGGAGTATCCGCAGTACACGAGACCCCAGGAATTTCGCGGCCACCCGGTTCCCGATGTGCTGCTGTCGGGGCATCACGAAGCCATCCGACGCTGGCGGCGCGGGCAGGCCCTGCTGCGTACGAAACGGCTCAGGCCCGATTTGTTTGCGCGACTGGAAATCTCGGCGGAGGACCTGGAACTGCTGCGGGAGGCGGAGCGGCCTCAGGCACCGAATCCGCTCCGTGTCGCGGGATAGAGCGCGGCGATGGCGCGTCTGTACGCGGCTCTCGTGCATTACCCGGTGCTGAATCGAAGGGGTGAGATCATCGCTTCGGCGATCACCAACCTCGATCTGCACGATCTGGCCCGAGCCGGCCGCACCTATGATGTGCGGGCGTGTTACGTGGTCACCCCGCTCCGGGACCAGCAGGCATTGTCGGAGCGGCTTTTGAAGCACTGGAACGAAGGGATTGCAAGGGAGCTGCTTCCGGAACGCGTGGAGGCGTTGCGGCGAATCAAGGTGGTTGAAGATATCCGGGCGGCCGCCGACGACATCGCATCGGTTCATGGCCTGCGGCCGGGAATCTGGGCGACCACGGCCGGGAAAGGTGAGAGGCGCCTGACGCACCGGGAGGCGAGGCGCCTGCTGGTGGAAGATGCGAAGCCTTACCTGTTGCTGTTTGGCACGGGATGGGGGCTGGCCCCGGCGGTCTTCGACCAGGTTGACGCAGTGCTCGAGCCGATCGCCGGGATGAACGGTTACAATCATTTGTCCGTACGGTGTGCGGCGGCCATTCTGTTTGACCGCCTGCTCCGCGCGGACCAAAGCATATGAGAACGGGGGGCTTCAACCCTCCCCGATCAATCTGAATGGAGGATACAAATGGGGATGAGTCTGATTGAAACGATCGAAAGAGATCACATGCGTGCCGACATCCCCCCGTTTCGGGTCGGAGACACGGTCAAGGTACATGTGAAGATTCGAGAAGGGGACAAGGAGCGCATTCAGGTATTCGAAGGGGTGGTGATTCGCCATCACAGGGGGAACATGGGAGCGACCTTCACGGTAAGGAAGGTGTCCTATGGAGTGGGTGTGGAGCGTATATTCCCGGTCCATTCACCGCAACTGGATCGAATCGAGGTGCTGCGACACGGGCGGGTGCGCCGGTCCCGGCTCTACTACCTGCGCAAGCGCCTGGGGAAAGCGGCCAGAATCAAAGAGAGGCGCTAGTGGGACGCAAACCCGTTGAAGCCCTGGCGATGGACATGCTGCATTTCGAGAAGCAAGCCTATCGGCAGGGTTTTCAATTGGTTGCCGGAATCGATGAGGTGGGACGCGGCCCGTTGGCCGGCCCGGTGGTGGCTGCCGCAGTCGTGGTGCCGGCGGGTGTCCGTCTGCCGGGAGTTGCGGATTCGAAGAAGCTTTCGGCCGGGCAGCGGGAATCCTGTTGTGAAGATATCCTGTCGTGCGGTTGCGATGTGGGTATCGGGCGTGTCGAACCCTCTGAAATCGACCGGGTGAATATCCTGCAAGCCACTTTCCAGGCGATGATCGCGGCCGTTGCCGGTCTGAAAACCCCTCCGCACTGTCTCCTCATCGACGGCCCTTACGAACTGCCTCTGTTCATCGCGCAAAAAGGCATTCCCCAGGGGGATGCGAAGTCCCTGTCCATCGCCGCGGCGTCCATTGTCGCCAAGGTGCATCGTGATCGCCTCATGTGTGAATACCACCTGAAGTACCCCGTCTATGGTTTCGATCGAAACAAGGGCTACGGGACCGCACGGCATCTGGATGCTTTGCGCAGGTACGGGCCGTGCCCGATTCACCGCTTGAGTTTCGGCGGCGTGCGCGCGTCGGAGGGAGAAGGGCTTGAAACCGCCGCCGGAAGACAGTCATCGGAAGGGAAGAAAGGGCGAAGGCCTCGCGGCTGATTTTCTCGCGAGCAAGGGTTGCCGTCTTGTGGAGCGGAATTTCCGCTGTGCGGCGGGGGAGATCGATCTCATCGTCCGGGACGGGAAAACCCTGGTTTTCGTTGAGGTGAAGTCGCGCTGCGGATCGAGATTCGGCCTGCCCCAGGAGTCGGTGTCCATCGCCAAGCAGCGGCGCCTCACGCGCCTGGCGCTGTGGTATCTTCGAGAAAAGCGGTTCGAGGGGCATCCGGCCCGGTTTGACGTCGTAGCGGTGACCTGGAGCGGTGGAAAACCCGAGGTGACCTGGATTGTCAATGCATTCGAAGCGCTCGAATAATGCCGGGGAAAGGGCAGGCCCCGGCACCCTTTACGTGGTGGCCACCCCCATCGGCAATCTCTCCGACATCAGCCTGAGGGCGTTGGAGACTCTGCGTTCCGTCCATCTCATCGCGGCCGAAGACACAAGACACACGCGCAAACTGCTCAGCCGTCACGACATCCACAAACCCCTGGTGAGCTATCACGGCCACAACCTGGAGCGGAGCGGCCGCGAGCTTATGGAGCGCATCGAGGCGGGGGAAAGCGTTGCCCTGGTGACCGATGCGGGCACGCCCGGGGTGTCCGATCCGGGCGCATTGCTCATCGCGGGCGCGGTGGATCGGGGGTTGCCCCTCGTCGTCATTCCCGGTCCCACGGCGCTGATTGCGGCCCTGGTTGCTTCAGGGCTGCCCACTCATCCTTTTGTGTTCCTGGGCTTTGCCCCTTCCCGCGGACATGGGCGCACGAAGTTTTTCGCATCCCACGCCATCCTGACCATGACCCTGGTCCTTTACGAATCCCCGAAGAGACTCGCCCGGACGCTCGAAGACATCCTCACGTTCTGGGGAGACCGGCGCATCGCCGTCGCCCGGGAGCTCACCAAGCGGCATGAAGAGGTGTTCCGGGGGTTGGTCAGCCGATGCCGGGAGCATTTCTCCGGAGAGGTGAAAGGCGAATTGACCCTGGTGGTGGAGGGCGCGGCCGAAGGGATAATCGCGGCCGAACGGGAAGAGCGTGACTGGCGGGGGGAATTGCGGCTTCTTCTCGATACGCCGGGCGTCACCCTCAAGGAGGCCGTCGAACGGATTGCAGCCGCGCGCCGGGTGCCGCGACGAACCGTCTACCGGGAAGCCTTGCGCGGCAAACCACGCACCTGATATATAATTCATGTACAAGTTGAGTGCATCAGGCGGGAGGGCTAAAGCCCGCCCCTTGTACGGACTCATGTGCCGGTCAGACATATCCGGAGGTTATGCGGGCGGGGATAAACCCCGAGGGCCGTGCGGATCCGTAGGGTGGGCACGGTCCCACCGTGCCCACGGTCCGGCCGGGAGCTTCCCCATCGGGCCGATGGTATGGCCGGGAGGGAACAGCGTGCCCGCGGTCCGGCCGAGCCTCGTACCCCGTACTCGTCATGATCGCTGTGAAAGCGTGCGGCCATGGGGGCGTTCCACACGTCGGCTCCGGATCGTTCATGGCGCCAAGCACTGGGGCAAGGGTATTGGGACCGCGGGCTGCGCCGCCGCGCACCCCGCCCTGCGCGAATCAAGAGTTGACAAAGAGCACAGTTGCACTGTCTGACGGGCACATCGGTACGTGGGAGCGGGCTTATCACCGCCCGCCTCATCATCCGTTGACCCCATCTCCTGCGCTTTTTCATGCACGCCGGTATGAAGATTCAACCCGGTTCAGGTTGCGTTCAATTCCTGGACGGGCTGTGCGATCTTGTTGATCCTGCCGACTTCGCGGACGATTTCAGCGGGGGAGCAGTATTCCCTCTCGGGGATGCGCTCCAATATCTCCACCACCATTCGCGTGCTCGGGCCCGGACCCCGTCGGGCGTGCGACAGGATCATGCCCTTGTCTGCCGGAAAGTGGATGCTCTTGAGATGTTTCATGATGTTGGCCGGGCCACCGCCCCTCACGCCCCTGGTCATGGTACTTTCCTTCCCCGAATATCATGAGAAGTCCGCGTCATCGAAAGTGTCGTCCCACATGAATCGCACGCCCTCCGATTCCGCTCCTCCCTGAAGGTTTTCAGCCAAAAATGATGGACCGAATGATACCTGAGTTGAGCGATTCAAATGCTCGGAGCGCGGTTCTGTCGGACGAAAGGCCCTCCACTGCGCGCGGCCGGGCAACCCGTCGGGCGGAGAAGCGGTTTATCCCCACCCGCGGTGAATCCTGCTCGTACCGCCCTGTGCACGGAATCGCTCAATTGAAGTGATAACGAAGCATACAGGAGTTCGGCGAATTTTAAAATACTGTGAAGTGTGTATTCGAATTATGAATAAAAGTTAATTCAACTGCCGGAAGCGCCGGTGAGGAAGGCCGCCCCCGGAGTGGGCAAGGGGATTCGGCTCGACGAAAATCGTGGCGAATCCCCTGTCGGGCACGAAATTTGACTGCCGGTTCCGATCGGGTTCATGGACTGCCGGCGTAGCGAAGGCGCGACGGAACGGGATTGAACCCCCCTCCGGAACCGGGCGTGCGGTGGAATCCGGGCCGCGAGGGCTTGATCATCTGCCGTTCTATGCGCCGGCAGCCAAGATCAGTTCGAGGTGACCGGCGGTCCCTGAGGCGGGCTTGATTCGCCGCCGCTCCGAGTCACCTCCTCGAATGCCGTCCGGTATTGCCGGTTCGGGCGGACCGGGGGATGCGCGTAGGCTAAGGGAAAGGCTGTCCGGCCTCACCAGCCCACATAAACCCCGCGGTTTTTCAGGGTTTCAACGTCCTTGCAGTCCTTGACGTCTCCTTTCGCCGGGTCGCAGTTGTGGCTCAGACCGGTATCGCGCAGCCAGACGTAATCGTTCATGCCCAACCCGGGATTGTCCACCAGCGGCTGGATGTCCTCGACCTCGGTGGAATCGAGGTTCACGCTTCCGATGTCGTGGAGGAACGCAAGATCGGATATATCCGCGACCGGGTTGCGGGCGAGACTCAACACCACGAGGTTGGACAGGGATTGCAGTCCTGCGGCCGTCGAGACCCGGTTGTCGGAGGCGTGAAGGTTGAGCAGGCCGGTCAACATGAAAAGCGGTTCCAGGCTTTGGATGAGGTTGCCGCTCAAATTCAGTTCCTTCAGCTTCGCCAGGCCGGAGAGGGGGCTGATGTTACCGATTCGGTTCTGGTCGAGGCTGAGATAGGTGAGATCGATCAGATTTTCGAGCGTTTCCACCGACTGAATCCGGTTGCGGCCCAGGTCGAGTACAATCAGCTTCTTGCACCACTGGATAGGCCAGATGTCAATTAATTGGTTGTCGTATAGCTCGAGGCTCTTCAACTCATCCAGGAACCGAAGCGGCCGCAGGTTCGCCACTTGATTGCGGGTCAGGTTGAGTTGAGTGATTTTCCTGAGGCGGGCCAGGGGTGCGACGTCCGCTATGAGATGATTCGGGAGCTGCAGCGATTGAAGGTTGCCGCAATACTCGAGACCCGAGAGATTGCTGATCTTGCCGTCGTAGCCCCAGTCGTCGATCGACTCCAACCGGATCAGGTCGCTCTTCAGAATGGGCCCCGTGGGTTTTCCGATCGCTTTCCTGACGATGGACCTGAGCACGGGGTCGGGAAACGCGACCGGCAGGTCCCCGTTATAAACGAGGGTGTAGTCGCCGCCGAACATCAAGGCCATCACGACGACCGCCACTTGGTCCCATTCGTTCTCGGCAAGCTTCTTATGGATGCTGAAGCTCGAGCCCTCCCCGTTATACGCGGCCACGCCCAGGTTGTCTTTCGTGCCCAGCACATAGTAGCGAAAAACGCCGCTCTCCGATCCTTTGAGCTTGAAGGTGAATTCCGTAACGGAGGGGTCCAGCGGGAAAACATAGTAGTGGGCGCCGAAGGCTTGCAGCGTTCCGCCGGCATTGACGGTGATCGTGAACCTGGTTACCGGTTTCATCCAGTTCTTGTCGACATGCCTCAAGGGGCCGTACTCGCGCCCGCAATTGAGGCCCGGCTCATCGTCCTCTTCGTACTCGTACCTGGGGGGAGCGTTCGCGGTGTCCTTGACATAATTGGCCTTCATCCACTGGGTCAGAAATTCTTCGAAGTTCAGGCCCAGCCTCCTGGCGGTCACCAGGTCGAGCGACTCCATGGGACCGTGTTCCTTGTAATTGGCCCACAACTGCCGGATTGCACTCCACCCGGCCCGCTCCGCCAGGTAAACCCACAGGTGGCAGGCGTCATAGGCGCGAGTCGTCAGGTCGACGTTTGGTGTGGACAGTCCCCTGTTCATCCAGCGCATGTAAGCATGCTCCTGAGGATAGGCGTATTTCTGGGACCAGGTGGCCGACCCTTCCAGCAGCCACCTGGTGGATGATTCCCCGTGCCATCCGTAAGAGAACTGTACGCGGTGGAATAATTCATGAGCGCAGATTTCCTTCCGGAAACATTCGTCTTTCATCCCCCAGGGAGCGAGCTGGATCACCGGGCTGTCGGGGCTGGTCATGCCTCCCACCGAACCGGGGAGAGGCCTTATGAGGATATCGATCATCCGGCGGCCGACCGGATCGATTGTCGAGATGTAGTTCAGCGGAGTCCTGAAATCTCGGGAATACCTGTACCAGAGACGGTTCAGGATCTCGGCGGCGGCTTCAACATCCCGCAACGTCACGTTATATTTCGGGTCGGGATGGTTGTCCCGGTAGTAGAACCTGAAGTGCTTCCTGGTCGCCTGCTTGTAAGGGACTGCGTCTTCCCGTTCGATGATCCGCCGGACGGTTTCGCGGGCGGCTTCCGATATGGCGGGGTTTTTCAGGGCGGTGAGCAGCAGTTGCAGGTCGTAGGAGCCGCAGAGCTCCAACCCCTGCTGCCGCACCTCGAGAAGCGCCTCCTGTTCGGGATCGTGGAACAGGCGCCGGGCGAGCGCCAGGACATCCTCGTCGGTCCTCGGTAGTTCTTTGTTGTCGCCGTAGGCCTGCTCGAACTCGATGAAGGACAGCGGTTCCCCGATGTCAACGATGCCCGGCGCGCGCGAAACGGTTTCCTGGGCCGGGGCGGACCCCGGCACGGAGACAAGAAGGACCAGGACGAACAAGAAGGCTCTCACTCCCATCGCCATCGCGGAGCTCCTTTCAACGCCGCAGCACGAAAATGGGCTGAAGAGAGGACCGGGTCAGCCACCCGCCGGCTGCCTGAGCACTTATAAAGGATTCGCATGTTTTCTAATAATGGATATGATTTACTAAACCGTAGTGAGTTTCAGAAACGATGTCAAACGGAATTGCAGCGCACCACGGAAATGTTTCCCGCCTCGATCCGCCGGGATTGATCCGCACGGATGCGCGCTGCCTGTCGAATCCCGAATGAGAGCAGTCGCGGGTGCCTTACGGGCGGACGTGGGGGAGCGCGGGCAACGATGAGCCCGCCGGGGTCACTCGTCCTTGCCCGAGTAGGCCTCCGTGGTGACCTTCCCCTGGAAGATCCGATGCTTGTAGCCGGTGTAGACCAGAATGACGGGGAGCAGAACCGACGTCACCTGGAGCATGAATTCGAGGGTGTCCTTGGAAGCGGCCGCGGCGTGGACGGTGACGGCGGAAGAGACCACGTTGGGGATCATGTCGGGGTACATGCCCAGAGAGAGTCCTATGAAGGAAAACAGGATGATCCCGGCGTTGCAGAGCAGAGGGGCGAGCTCGCGCTTCCTCCGGAGGCTCACGAACAGCATGACGAAGCAAAAGGCGGCGAGCACCGGGAATACCGCGATGTAGTATGCTTCCGGAAGCGTCGTAAGCTTGCGGACCATCTGCGGATATTTCGCTGCCGTGAAGAGGTGCACCAGGATGGAGATTCCGAGGGTCATCAGGGAAGCCGCGAAAGAGGTGCGGTAGCTTCTCGCCTGGATCGGTCCGGCGGTTTTGAACACCAGGAAGTTGGAACCCAGCATGACGTAGCCGCACAGCACGCCGAGAGCGACGAGGCAGGAAAAGGGGTTGGCCCAGCCCAGCACGCTGCCTTTGAAAACTCCCTCCCGGACGTCGAGGCCGCCCAGCAGCCCGCCCAAAGCAAACCCTTGGGAGAGGGTCACGATCAGGCTTCCCACCCCGAAACACCTGCTCCAGACGGCGGGATGCCTCGAATTCTCGCGGAACTCGAACGACACGCCCCTGAAGACCAGCCCGAAGATCATGCAGAGGATCGGTACGTAGAGTGCCGAAAGGAGCACGCCATAGAAAAGCGGGAAAGCGCCGAAGAGCATTCCCCCCAGCAGAACCAGCCAGGTCTGGTTGTCGTGCCAGATGCTCCCGATGGACCCCATGATGAGCCCCCGTTCGCGTTCGTCGGTCGCGGCGAGCGAGAGGATGCCGACCCCGAGGTCGGCCCCGTCGCTGATGGCGTAGTAGAGCAGGAAAAAACCGATGATGGCCAGCCATATTTCCGGAAGGTGAGACTCTATCGCTCCCATATTCAAGTTCCTTCGGTCGGCGCGGAATGATGATTTGCTGCTTTCTATTCGGCCTATTCCGGTCGGTTCACTTGTTTTCGGCTCAGCCGGCGTGGGTGTCCGGCCCCTTGACGATGATTCTGCGCGCAAATCCCATGAACAGGATGAAGAGCAGCGGGTAAAGAATGGCGAACGTGAGCAGCGAGGTCCCGACCGTCGCGGCGGGGATCATGGTGGCGGCATCCGAGGTGCGCAGTAGATTGTACAGAATCCAGGGCTGCCGCCCGATTTCCCGGGTTATCCATCCGGTTTCCATGGCCAGGTAGCTCAGAGGCACTGCCCCGATCCATGAATAGAGCAGCCATTTGCGGGTGGGCAGGCGATCCGGGGTGAGGTCTCCCCGTTTCCACGCCCAAAGTGTCCAGATCACGAGGAAGAAGAGCAGGAAGCCTATCCCCACCATCACTCGGAAGGCATAGAAGAGCGGCGTCACCGGTGGCTGGTCGCTGCGGGGGAATTCTTTCAGCCCTTTTACCGGACCGGTCCAACTGTGGGTCACGAGCAGGCTCAAGCCGTTGGGGATACCGATAGCCCAGTCGTTCTTCTGTTCTTCCTGGTTGGGCCACGCAATCAGCAGTTCCGGGGCTCCCCGCCCCGGCGGGTTGGTCTCCCAGTGGGCTTCAATGGCTGCAAGCTTGGCTGGCTGATGGTGGAAAACGGCGATGCCCGAACCGTCCCCGAGGAGGATCTGCAGCGGTGCGACGAGAACCGCCGCGACGACGGCGATCTTGAAGGATTGCAGGAAGAACGCCGCATGGCGCCTCTTGAGGATATACCAGGCGCTGAGCCCACCCACCACGAAGAGCGAAACCTCCAGGCAGGCCACCCACATGTGGGACACGCCCCAGGGCATGTCCGGGTTGAAGATGGCGTCAAGTCTGCTGGTGATGATGAAACGCCCGTTCTCGAATACCCCGCCGGTCGGAGTCTGCATCCAGGAGTTGGCGACCATGATCCAGAAAGCGGAAAGAGAGCCGCCGAGGGCCACCATCGAGGTCGCGAACAGGTGCATGCCCGGCGAAACCCGCTTCCAGCCGAACACCATGACCCCAAGGAAGGTCGCTTCGAGCATGAACGCCATGGCGGCCTCGAACCCGAGCATGTGCCCGAAGAAGTCTCCGCCCGCGACGGAAAAAGGGCTCCAGTTCGTGCCGAACTGGAATTCCATGGGGATTCCCGAGACCACGCCGATGCTGAAGTTGAGCAGAAAAAGCTTGGTCCAGAAACGGCAATGATCGTAATAGCGTTTGTCGCCGGTCTTGAGGTAGAGGGCCTCCATCAGCACCAGGAAAATGCTGAGGCCCACGGTCAGAACCGGCCACAGAATGTGGAAATGGGCCGTTACCGCAAACTGGATGCGGGACAAAGTGACGTGATCGAAAAGGGTGTCCATACGATTTCGAGTCTCCCGATGAAACGGGTATGTCCGCCCGTCCCGCATCACTGAACCAGGGACGGCAGGGTGGATGAATTCCGGCCGGGCCGCGTTGCAGCCCCGCGTACCGGCCCGGCCTGCCCGGAGGGCCGCGCCGCGTCCCGGGAGGACGAGGCGCCGAGGGTACGCGATCTTGAGAAATTAGCAAATGCGTCCTCAAGTTAAAGCTGATATGATAAAAATGCTAGCCCGCGCTCCGCTCGGGCATGGTTTTCCGGCGCGTTTCGGCAACCGAGGGCCATGTAGCGTGTATCGCCCGACGCTGCCTGAGCCGCGTCGAAAATGCCGTCAGGCCCGGTCGTTCGCGGTGAACCTTCGCATGCGTGTGCCATGACATGAATTTTGTGAAACCGGATTCCAACAGCGCCATAGGTGTTTTCGACTCGGGAATCGGCGGGTTGACCGTCGTTCGGGCCTTGATGGAAAGGCTCCCGTTCGAGAGTATCATCTACTTCGGGGATACGGCCCGGGTGCCTTACGGGGTGAAATCCGTCGACACCATATCGAAGTTTGCCGGGGAGATCACCGAGTTTTTGCTCCGGCAGCAGGTGAAGCTGCTGATCGTCGCCTGCAACACCATGGCGGCCGTGGCCCGCGAGGTCATCGTGGGGCTCTCGCCCGTTCCGGTCCTGGACGTCATCGATGCCGGCGCGAGCAGCGCGGTCGAGGCAACTCGGGCCAGGTACGTGGGCGTCATCGGGACTCCCGCCACGATCAACAGCAACGCCTACGCGCGGGCGATCCACCGCCATGATGCCGGAATTCGCATATTCTCGCAGGCGTGCCCCCTCTTCGTGCCGCTCGTGGAAGAAGGGTGGCTCGATCACCCGGTAACGCGGCTGACCGCGCGGGAATACCTGCGCCCCGTAACCACTCACCAGATCGATACGCTGGTCCTGGGCTGTACGCACTATCCTCTGCTCAAACCCCTCCTGCAGAAAGTGGTGGGAAAGGACATCCATTTGGTCGACTCGGCCGAGGCCATGGCCGAGCGGACCGCCGCGGTGCTCACTGAAATGGATCTGTGGAATCGAAGTGCTTCCCCCCCGGATTACCGCTTCTTTGTCAGCGATGTGCCCTTGCGCTTCCAGGGGATCGGCGAGCGGTTCCTTGGAAGGAGCCTGCCCAAGGTGCAGGTCGTGAAATGGTGAAGGCTGCCCCGAATCCGCTTCTCATCAGCGACTGAAAGCGCTTTCCCGCCGGTTCCCGAGGGGCGCCGCCGCATGCGCACGCGGGCTGTAGCCCCGGGGGACGGGGGAATCTCTGCCTCGGTTTCCTGCCGCGTGTCAAAGCCGCCGTTTTCGATGCAACTCCTCATGAATCGACGGAAAACTAACGGCTGAAATGCAGCACGGCCTGATGGACTCCCTGCACGACCATGGCCATGCGTTTGTAGTCGAGGGTGTCGGCCGTGTCGCCGGCAGTGTGGTAGCTTGCGTTGCGGTAGAAGGCCGTATCGGTGATCATGACCGCTTTCCAGCCCTCGCGCCAGTAATTGCGATGGTCGGAGAAATCGATCCCGGGGACGATCGCCGGGGCGTTTATGGAATGAACGGGCAGAGGGGAGACGCCCCGCATGGCTCTCTTGACCCGGCGCACCACGTCGGTTTGGTCCATTTTGCCCACGACGGCGATGAAATCTCCCCGGCTCGGGTAGAAAGCTTTGAGCAGGATGAATGGAAATTTCTGACTCCCTTGCCGGTCGTTGAAGAAACCGATCGCCTCAAGGCAGATCATGATGCGAACCGATCGGTTCCGCGCCTTCAGTGAAGACGCATGGACGGCGCTGCCCATATGCGGCGTTCCGTAATAGGGAGGTTCCTCCAGGCTGTAGGCGACGAGTTCAACGAGGGTGTTCAAGGAGCTCTTACGGAGCAGATGTGCCAGTTCGATCAGTCCCGCCACGGCGCCGGCGTTGTCGTCGGCGCCCGGCCATTCCTCAAAAGCGTCGTAATGTGCGCCGACAACGATTCTGTCCTGCGTTTCCGGTCCGAAGCAGGCGATTACGTTGCGATACGTCGATCCATCGACTTGAAACGGCTGTTCGACGACCCGGCCTCCCGCTTTATCGAATTCGTCCCGAACGTAGGCCGCCGCCCGGTCCAGGTTTTCGGGATGGCCCGCATCCCGCGGCACAAAAGTTTCCGAAAGCATCCGCGTGTGCCGTTCGAGGCGTGCGGGATCAATGGATGCCGGGAGGTTTTCAGCCGACGTGCGCCAGGTCGGCTGGGTGAGCACAAACCACAATATCGCCACTGAGACGAGCACCGAGACCGCGGTCAACACGATAATCCTCCACAGGAATCGCATCCCTTGTTCCTTGTTCGCTTTTCGTGAACAGGATGATCTCCGGTCCGGAAAACCTTGCGTGCAAGTCCGGAGCGGCGGCCGGTATCCGGCCATCCCTCGCCCGTTCCGGCTCATGACGGTCCGAAGACAATTTCAGCCCGGTCCCGGCATGATGAATCCGTGCCCGGTCCGCCGTTGCAGGCGGCTCATGGCGTTTCCCCGATACAACAGCCCCGTATCGGGGAAAACGATCGAGCACCACGCAATCTCCGGGGTGTCACTTCAGGGAACGTCGCTCTCTTCCCAGGCGATTTCCTTCAGCCCGGGAATATCGGCGGTGAGACGACCGATGATCTTTCCCCAGGGATGATGTTCCTTACTGCGCAGGCGAATCCGGTAGGTCACGGAGTCGGTGGAGAGATGGGAGCTGTAGTTGATGAAACGGATGTCGATCCCCGGGTGTTCGCCGAGAATCTTGCGGATGCGCGTCAATGGTTTTTCGGAGCTGATACACGAAATGGTCAGCACGGTGTAGACGTCATGGGCGACGAAAACTTTGAGGAACCGAAGGTTATAGAGGATGAACAAACTGATGAAAGTCGTATAGATCGCGGGCAGCAGGTAGCCGGCGCCGATCGCCAGGCCTATGCCCGTGTTGAGCCAGAGCCCTGCCGCGGTGGTCAGGCCGCGCACTGTGCCGCGCCCTTTGATGATGGCCCCGGCGCCCAGAAAACCCATGCCTGAAATCGCATAGGACGCGATTCTGCCGGGGTCGATCCGAACGATGGAATTTGCATCGAGCCTCCAGAACAGTTCCTCCATGTGCAGGGAAAGCATCATCATCAGGCACGATCCCACGCAAATCATCAGGTTTGTTCTTAGACCCGCGGACTGTCCATGGGATTCCCGCTCGAAACCCACGGCGGCGCCGAGCAGAGCGGCCAGGGTCAATTTGCCGATCATTTCCAAGGCCGGGATGAAGTCGAATGCAAACGTGTCCACAGTTGCCCACCGATGTGAGAGACCGCCGCTTGACCGCCGTCGGGCGGCCGTGCCGTCTTGCCGCTTCAAGCCGTTGATGTTGCGGTTGCCCGCAGGATACTCAACCCCGGGCGCGAAATCATCTCCTTTTTACGGCGGTCCCATGACACGAACGCCGCGCCTCCGCCGGGCATTCCGCGAGCCGGGGTCATGCCGTTTTGTCGGCAAGAGCTTATAATAGAAGTGAGAGATGGTCTTTCCCGCGGCCCGGGGCTGGTTGAAATGGCTTTCCTGAAAGTTTATATTACCGGGGTCACCGGGCGCGAAGACGGCTTCCTCGTAGAGAAACTCTTCGGAAGGATACTCCTATGGCGGATGATTACCCCAAATTTCCGGACCAGGAAGAGCTGGAAAAGGAGATCGGCGAGTATCTCTCCAAGAAATACGGCTACCGGATCAAGGTGGTTTCTCCGATGGCAACGGCTCAGCCCAAGGAATCCGCGGACATGGCGAAAAAATCGGGTGGAGTGGAGAAAATCAGGTTCGATATGAAGCCCGAAGAGCTTGAGGCTTACCTGGACCAGTTCGTGATCCGGCAGGACGAAGCCAAGGCCGTTCTCGCCACCAAGATCAGCACGCATTACAATCGCATCCGTTTCCAGCGAAGACGATCCCGCTACGGGGTCGAGAATCCCGTCGGCAGGATCAAGAACAACATCCTCCTGATCGGCCCCACCGGCGTGGGGAAGACCTATCTGGTCAAGCTCATCGCCCAGAAGATCGGGGTTCCTTTCGTCAAGGGCGACGCCACCAAGTTCAGTGAAACGGGCTATGTCGGCGGCGATGTCGAAGACCTGGTCAGAGAATTGGTTGTGGAAGCCGATGACGATATCGAATTGGCCGAATACGGCATCATTTACGTGGATGAAGTGGACAAGATCGCCTCCTCCAACCATTACATCGGGCCGGATGTGTCCCGGACCGGGGTGCAGAGGGCGTTGCTCAAGCCGATGGAAGAGACCGATGTGGACCTCAAGGTCCCGCACGATCCGGTTTCCCAGATACAGGCCATCGAACAGTACCGCAAGACCGGGAAGCGTGAAAAGCGGACCGTAAATACCAGGAACATTTTGTTCATCATGAGCGGGGCGTTCAACGGGTTGGCCGCGATCGCGAAGAAACGCATGCAGAAGCAGGGCATCGGTTTCGGGGCGCAGATACAGAGCAGAGAGGACGATACGAAGTACCTCCGGCACGCCAAGGCCGAAGATCTGATCGAATACGGTTTCGAGAGCGAATTCGTCGGACGGTTGCCCGTTGTCGCGGTACTCGAACCCCTGGAGGTGGAAGACCTCTATCAGATCCTGAAAAACGTCCGGAACCCGATCATTCAGGGCAAGAAGGAAGATTTTCGCAGTTACGGCATCGACATCAAGTTCGAAGACGATGCGCTTCGCCTCCTGGCTGAAAAGGCATTTGAAGAGAAAACGGGCGCGCGCGGACTGGTCAGCGTGATCGAAAAGGTGCTTCTGTCGTTCGAGAAGCGATTGCCGTCTTCGGGAATCCAGCAACTCGTGGTCGGCAGGCAGGTTGTTCTGACCCCGGAGGAGGAACTGGCCCGCCTGTTCGAGAATCCCGACGATCCCCGGACCCTGGAAGCCTATGACAGGGCGCTGGAGGAGGAGCGGCTGGCGCTACAGGAGCAGGTGGCCCAACAGAAGAAGAAATTCATCGAGAGCTACCCCTGGGTTTTTTCTCCCGACCGGGTCGACCTGGTGTTGGATTATCACCTCAAGACCGGGTTTCCCATCGACGGGATATTCGACGAAGTCATCCTGATGCATAACCAGGTTCGGGTCTTCGAGGCGGACTTCTACGAGAAGCACGGCTTCAAGATCAGTTTCGACGAAGAGGCGATCAGCGAGATCATCAAGGGGGCGCTGGATCGAGAGACGACTGCCACTGCGATATGTGTGGAAATTTCCAATGATTTCGATTACGGTTTCAAGCTGATTTCGGACAGGAGCGGGCAAAGGCGGTTTGTCCTGCCAAAGGAAGCGGTCGTCCATCACGGGACGTACCTCGACGAACTGATCAGGGAAAACTATCGTCAGTATCCGCTGAGCCCCTCCGAAATGAAAACAGAGGTCTAGACGACGCTCAACTTGCATGTTCCGGCTTGCACGGAGTCGGCGGGAACAGGTCCGGGTTCGTGGTTTCCCGCCGGGTCCCGGAGGGAACGCGGTTTGAAGGCCCGGACCGGATCAGGATAGACGAGGAAAATCTTATTATGATCGGTATTTCAAAGCTTTACTGTGGAACCGTTGAGCCCTCCGATGCCCTTCGCTACGGGCGACACAGCGGGCAACTGCCTTCCCACCTGCTGCAATTTTCCATCGACAAGAAACCGGTCGTCGTCTGGAACGTAACACGGCGCTGCAATCTGCGATGCGTGCACTGTTACGCCCATGCCCGGGACCAGGTTTTTCCCGATGAGATGACCGGCGCCGAGGGGAAAAAGGTCCTGGATGACCTGGCGCAATTCGGAACGCCCGTGGTGCTCTTTTCGGGCGGGGAGCCGCTGATGCGCCCCGACCTGGTCGAGTTGGCCGCCTATGCGGTCGAAAAGGGAATGCGGGCGGTGATCTCGACCAACGGGACGCTCATCACTCCCGCGGTCGCCCGCGAGCTCAAGACCGTGGGCCTGTCCTATGTCGGCATCAGCCTTGACGGCATGGAGCCGGTCAACGACCGTTTCCGCGGTGTGAAGGGGGCTTTTCGGATGGCGCTGGACGGGATAACCGCTTGCCGGGAAGCGGGAATCAAGGTGGGGTTGCGCTTTACCATGAACCGCCTGAACGCGCGCGAAATTCCGGCTGTGTTCGATCTGCTGGAAGCACGGGACATCCCGCGGGTCTGTTTCTACCACCTCGTTTACGCCGGACGCGGCACCAAGCTCATGGAGGAGGACCTCTCCCATGAGGAGACCCGCGCCGCGGTGGACCTCATCATCGACCGGACCAGGGACCTGCACGAGCGCGGCAAGCCCAAGGAGGTTCTGACCGTCGACAACCATGCGGACGGCCCCTACCTCTACCTGAGAATGCTGCGTGAAGGATCGACGAGAGCTTCCGAGGTGCTGGAGTTGCTGCAGATGAACGAAGGCAACAACTCGGGCCGGGGAATCGGGTGCATCAGTTGGGACGGCAGCGTGCACGCCGACCAGTTCTGGCGCCACTATTCCTTCGGCAATGTGCGGCAGAGGCCTTTCAGCGAAATCTGGACGGACGTCTCCAACCCCCTTATGAATCAGCTCAAGGACAAGAAGCTCCATGTGAAGGGCCGATGTGCCGAATGCCGTTGGCTCGGGGTCTGCGGGGGGAATTTCCGGGTGCGCTCGGAAGCTGCCACCGGCGATCTGTGGGCGCCGGACCCCGCCTGCTATCTGACGGAACGGGAGATTGCCGGGTAGACGAGCGGGCCGTCGCGCCTGTTGTCGGGCTATTGAATCCTCCATCCGGATGCTCTTCCCGTTGGATAAGGGAAGCGATCGGATTACGGCTCGCGGCGATAACCTTGGGCGGGGCGCCCCGGAGGCATTCTCCGGCGTGTCCAAAGAGACAACCGGGTCATGGGGCACGCGAGCGGGAAGCCATCCCGACCCGTCCCTTCGGGAGGGCGAAGGATGCCGGACCGACTTCGTGTGGGAAGCCGCCGGCTTCCCGTTTGCAAATGGGTGATCGCACGCCCGCGATTGCGAACATGGGATTGGCTGCGACGGCTCCGCGGATGATTTTGCTGAACGTGGACCTCCACTTTGAACCTCGAGAAGGGGAAGACAATGTACTTTCCGGTGTATCGGCCCAGGCGCTTTCGGCGCACTGAAAACCTGCGACGGATGGTCAGGGAGACGTCCCTCAGGGTGGACCAACTGGTGTATCCTCTGTTCGTGATGCCCGGGAAAGGGGTGAAGAACCCGGTTCCGTCCATGCCCGGGGTCCACCAGTTCTCCGTGGACACGCTGCTCAAGGAAGTGAAAAGCGCCGCGGGCCTGAACATCCCTGCCGTGTTGCTGTTCGGCCTGCCTTCCGCCAAGGACGAGTGGGGGAGTGAGGCTCATGCGGAAAGCGGTGCGGTTCAACAGGCGACCCGGGCCATCAAGGACCGGTATCCCGACCTGGTGGTGATCACCGACGTGTGTTTGTGTGAATACACCAGCCACGGACACTGCGGTCTTCTCAAGGGCAAGGAGGTGGATAACGACGCCACGCTCGAGGTGCTGGCGAAGACGGCGTTGTCCCACGCGCAGTCGGGGGCGGACCTGGTGGCGCCTTCCGACATGATGGACGGGAGAGTGGGAGCCATCAGGGAGGCGCTCGATGAGAGCGGGCTCGACCAGGTGGGCATCCTGGCATACTCCGCAAAGTACTGTTCGGGATTCTACGGTCCGTTCCGGGACGCGGCGGACTCGGCGCCTCAGTTCGGAGACCGCCGCGCCTACCAGATGGATATGGCCAACTCCGAGGAAGCCATGAGGGAAGTCGCCCTGGATATCGAGGAAGGCGCGGACATGGTCATGGTCAAGCCCGCTTTGCCCTACCTGGACATCATTCGCCGGGTCAAGGACGAGTTCGACCGGCCGGTGGCGGCCTACAACGTGAGCGGCGAATACGCCATGATCAAGGCGGCGGCGGCCAACGGCTGGCTGGACGAACAGCGGGTCATGATGGAAACCCTCATTGCGATCAGGCGGGCGGGCGCCGACCTGATCCTGACCTATTTTGCCAAGGACGCCGCGAAAGTCCTCAGGGCATAAGCGCTTTCCGCAAGAAAGCGGTCCGCGCCGGCTGAGATCGATGCGCGGTCGTGCGTTAAACGATGTGTTCCCCGCGTCTTCACGGCACAGCCCGTCTCGGGGGGGGCGGGCGGGTTCCGGGATGCCGACGGCTCTGAAAGCGCCCGGGTTTTCGCCCGCCCGGGAATGACGATAACGACATGCAAGCTTCGTTGCGGACTTGAGGCCGGAGGCGGTTTGCGGGAAGGACGGATCAGTCCCGCCCCGGTGTTCGCAAACCGGTGTTGAACCCACCGGCAGGCCGCCGGGGCGCTTTGATTTCAGGAAGAAGCACTCGATGAACCATCATCAAGCATCCCATCCCGGTTCCCATGCAGGTCGAGGGGCGGCGAACGGGCCGCCGCGGCAAGGCAATCTGCGACTGGTCGCCTGGGAAGTCACCCGCACCTGCAATCTGGCCTGCGTCCACTGCCGGGCCGCAGCGCTCGACCGTCCTTACGAGAATGAGCTCAAGACCGACGAATGCTTCCGACTGCTGGACGATATCGGGACCGTCGCCAGTCCCATCATCATCCTCACGGGAGGCGAACCTCTGCTCCGGCCCGATATCTTTGAGATCGCCGCTTACGGTAACGCCAAGGGTTTTCGAATGACTATGGCCGTAAACGGAACCCTGCTCACGCCGGAAACGGCAAAACGCATGATCGAGACGGGTATCCAGAGAATAAGCGTAAGCCTGGACGGTGCCGACGCGAGTTCTCACGACGCTTTTCGCAGAGTCCACGGAGCATTCGACGGAGCGATGCGGGGGATTGCCTACGCCAGGGAAGCGGGGCTCCCTTTCCAGGTGAATACCACCATCACGCAGCAGAATCTGGATGAATTTCCGGCCATCCACGACCTGACGGTTTCCCTGGGTGCGGCGGCTCACCACATTTTCTTGCTCGTTCCGATGGGACGCGGCAAGGATTTGGCCGAACAGGGGATCAGCGCCGAACAGTACGAGAAAACCCTGCACTGGTTTTACGAACGGAGGGACAAGGTGCCGTTGCAGTTGAAGGCGACCTGCGCTCCCCACTACTACCGGATCCTGAGGCAGCGGGCGAAGGCCGACGGCAGGGAGGTGACCTTCCGGACGTTCGGCCTGGACGCGATGACGCGCGGATGCCTCGGAGGAACCGGGTTCTCGTTCATTTCCCACATCGGCCAGGTGCAGCCCTGCGGGTACCTGGAAGTCGACTGCGGCAACATCCGCGAGCGGTCGTTCCGCGAAATCTGGGAGAATTCGCCCGTGTTCCGGGACCTGAGGGATTTCAAACAATACCGCGGCAAGTGCGGGCGGTGTGAATACGTCCGGGTGTGCGGCGGCTGCCGGGCGAGAGCCTATGAAAGCACGGGGGACTACCTCGCGGAGGAACCCCTGTGTCTTTATCAACCTCGGTCTGATGCGGCTTCGGAGGAACAGCCATGATAGAGGCATTTGCGGCGGCTCAAGGGTACGACGGGGCTGCACCCGGCCGGAAGCTGCTGACCGGCGTTTGGCAAGGTGCCCTGGTGGTTGTGTTCGGAGTGCTGCTCGGCCTGACGGTCAATCACTTTCGACTGGCCGGCTTGCCGCTCGTGGCGGAATGGTCGATGGAGAAGCAGGTCGCCTCCATCCCGACTCAAGAGAACCCCGTCGTTGACCTGGAGGAAGCGACGGCGTTGTACATGACCCGGGGTGCGGTGTTCATCGACGCCCGCGAGGCCAAATTCTACCGGATGGGTCATGTCGAAGGCGCCAGAAATCTGCCATGGGAGGATTTCGAGAACCGTTTTCCGCAAATCATGGCGGACATTCCTCCGGATACCCTTCTGATCACCTACTGCGATGGGGAAGCGTGCACCCTGAGCAAAGATTTGGCCGTGGCCCTCGTGGGCAAAGGCTACCCCCACGTGCGGGTGCTCTTGAACGGCTGGTCCGTCTGGCAGGCGGCGAACCTGCCCGTCGAGAGAGAATGATACCGCGCTGAAAACAGCCCGCTCCCGCCTCCGTCGACGGCCACCGGTCTCGATCGCGCGATTTTCATGGCACGGGGAAAACTCGATCCTCATCCGAGCGGCGCCGGCCCGTACGCAGCGCCGGCCGCCTGCTACTGCCCGGCAGACGGCTGCGGTGGAACCTGGGGCTTTGGGGTTTGGACGCGGGCGGTCCCGTCCACGGTGTTGAAGACGTGGACCTGGATTTCCTGTTTCTCCTGGGGCGCCGCATCGGTCTCGATCACCAGGGAGGTCTGCTGCCTCGTTCCGGTTGGAACGCTGCCCAGCCTGGCGGCGATCTCAAGCGTGTAGCCGTGTTCGTTGTCAGCCATCGGCGCCTGGCTGACGGTGATCAGCCGTTCATCGTAGATCAACTTGGTGATATGGAAGGGTTTGGCGCGATTGCTCGCCACCGCCACCTTCCCGGTGCGTTCAGGCTGCTGTGCGGCCAGTTTTCCGATCAGGATGGTCTGCGGCTTCACAGTGACTTCTCCTTCGATCAGTCCGCTCACGCGCACCACCACTTCGGGTTTCTGTGGCAAGTCCGTCAGACACTTGATGAACCCGTTGTAATTGCCCTGCCTGAGCTTGTTCGCCACCTTGACCTTATAGAACTTTCCATCCTCGATGTTTTCCAGCGTATAGTCGATCTTGCCTTCCAGGTTCGTCTCGACCTTGGTGATGTGAAACGGCTGCCCCTGGCTCACCAGCTCGAAAACGTGTTCGGACACCTGGTCCGCCATTCCCCGGAAGGTGACGGCGGTGTTCGGGCGGACCTCGATCAGGGTCTTTACCACGCCCTGAACGCTCACAGCCAGGCGAGGATTCTGTTCGTCGCTGCTGTATATGGCCGCGCTCTTCTTGATCTCGCCCTGGAATCCCTTCAAGCTCACTCTCAGTCGTACCTTGCCCTCGCCGCCGGGAGGGATGACCCTGTCAAAATGGGCCACCGCGCAGCCTCAACCAGGGCGCACCTGGTCGATCAGGAGCTCGGCTTTGCCGGTGTTTTTCACGACGAAATCGTGCTCCACTTCCACTCCCTCGAAGGCTTCCCCGAAATCGAAGGTGGTTTCGGGGATTTCAATGGCCGGCGCGGCACGAGCGGTCGGCTTGGAGGTCCCCTTGGCCGGTCTTGGCGCGGAGGCGGCACCCTGGGCGGAACCTGCCCAGCAGCAAAAAATGAGCAGCAGAAAAAGAACTTTCATACCACGAAGCATTCTCGAGTTTCCTCTCTTTCGATTCTCACGCGAGTCTTGTCGACACAGCCCGATCGAGCTTCCGAGCAGTTTGTTCCGATCCAAGTGTTCTCCAAATCGGCGGGCGAATGGGAATCCGCTCAGGGCGTCTCCCGTATGTTCTTATAATGGTGCAGTTTTGCATAGCTCTTCCCCCGGCAAAGGTCAAGACCAAAAGCGGCTCGGACGGGCACTCTCGCCCCACGATACCTCCACGGTGCGTTCAATCCCTTCCTCCAACCCGGCGCGAGGGGACGATCATCAATTCGCTCGAAGGAACCACGGCGACGTTCTCCTCCTTAAAACGGTCCACCCCTTCGATGAGTGCCTTCAAGGTCACCTCGTGTGGATGGCCGATGGCCAGAGCGGTTCCTTCGATCTTCGCCTTCCTGATGAGCTGATCGACCTGGGACTGCACGGCCTCATCCGTCAGGGTGTGGTCGAGAAAAATGTCGCGTTTTCTGGCCGGGATGCCGTACTCCCGGGCCAGCGCGAAACCGACGCTGTCTCCGGTGGTGGCGCTGTCCAGAAAGAAGAGCTTCCTGTGCCGGAGCTCCGACATGACGACTCTCATGGAAGGGGTGTTCTCGGTGAACTTGGAGCCCATGTGATTGTTCACTCCGATAAAATAAGGAGTGGAATCGAGGGCGGCGAGAAGAGTGCGCCGGAGCCTGCCCCTGGACATGGAGGTGAGAAGTGCCCCCGATCCGGGATCCATCTTGGGATATCCCTGTGGCTCCATGGGGAGGTGGAGCAGCACTTCGCGGTGGTGCGCATGTGCCAGTTCAGCGATTTCGGCGGTGTGGCGCTGATTTGGCAGGATCGCAAACGAGAGCGGCAAGGGGATGCTCAGGAACTTCTTTGCGACTTCCAGGTTCTGACCGAAATCATCGATGACGATGGCCACCTTCGCCACGGGGGCGGGTACAGGCGAAGGCGGGGGAGGCGCCGTGCCGGGGGGAACACCCGGTCTGAGCGCCGAAAGCGTTATCGAATCAGGTTTGCGAGCCGGCTCCTTCGGTTGGTCGATGGGGATGTCTCGACTGTGAAACGGGGGCGGAGGCTCGATGAGCGGTTTTCCCGCCGGCGCGGTCGTCCTGGCGGGCTCTCGCGTTCCAGGCTCCTTCCCGCCCGGTTCTCCGCCTTTCGGAGAAGGCGTTCGACTGCCGGCGACGGGGCCGGCTTCCGGCTGTTTGGCGGGCGGATCGGCCATTCGAGGTTTCGGGACGGAGGATTGCCCCGTGGAGGTTGCCTTGTTTGCGGCCGGCTTCGGAGGCGGTTTTTCGGTCCCGCCGTTCCAGTAGAGCAGGGACGCAAGAGCCAGAACGGCCAGAAACCAGACGGTCAGCAGCGGGAGAAAACGGGACCGCGGCATACCCGCGGAGAATGACTTTCCCCGGGTGGCTTTCCCGGCGCTCCTCAGGGTTTTCCGGGGCGAGCGCCCTCCACCTTTGCGCGAGGATACACCACGCCCTTTAGAGGCTCCTCTTCGAGCCGGTCCCGACCTTGACGGCATGTGGATGTTTCAGCCCTGTTCGGATTAATTGAACTGCATCTGGGCCATGATTTTGTAACTTTTCAGAAGATCCAGCGCCCTTCTGAGCTGGTTGTCCTGATCGATCAGCTTGGAATCCATGGGAATGCTTTCCGGCTTGACGCCGCCGGAATCGGGTTTCTGATTCTCCATGTGCCGCGGCAGATCCTTTTCCCGAATGCGGCGCAACTCGTCGCCGACCGGCTCTTCCCCCTTTTGCGGGGTCTCGCGCTTGACCACGATGTCAGGCTCGATCCCCTTGGCCTGAATGGATCTGCCCGATGGCGTGTAGTACAGCGAGGTGGTCAGGCGAAGCGCCGAGCCGTCGTTGAGAGGGATGACCGTCTGAACGGAACCCTTCCCGAACGTGGGTTCACCGAGAATGATGGCACGTTTGTGGTCCTGAAGCGCCCCGGCCACAATTTCCGACGCGCTGGCGCTCCCCGAATTCACCAGAACGACCATCGGGTAGCCGTGCGCCTTGGTTCCCTTGTGCGCCTCAAAGCGCATCTTCTGACTCTCCAGGCGCCCGCCCGTGTATACGATAAGGCCTTCATCGATGAATTCGTCGCTCACCTCGACCGCCTGATCCAGGAGTCCTCCCGGGTCGTTGCGCAGATCGAGCACGAGGCCCTGAAGCGGGTGGTTGTCATTTTCCAGGTGTTCCAGAGCCTTGCGCAGATCATTGGCTGTCCCGCTTTGGAAACTCGTGATCCTCACATAGCCGTAACCCGATTCCAGCGTCCGGTACTTCACGCTCTGTATTGCAATGATGTCCCGGGTGAGCTCGAATTCGAGAGGCTTCTTTTCGCCTTTGCGGATAATGGTCAGCCTGACCTTGGTTCCCTTGGGACCCCGCATTTTCTGCACGGCGTCCATGAGGGACATGTCCTGGGTCGGCTGGTCGTCGATCTTGACAATCTGGTCATTGGCCAGTACCCCCGCACGATCCGCGGGCGTGTCCTCAAGGGGCGCGACGACGGTCAACACGTTGTCGCGCATGGTGATTTCGATTCCCAGGCCGCCGAACTTCCCTTTGGTTTCTATCTGCAGTTCCTTGTAGTCTTCGGGACGCAGAAACGAAGAATGAGGATCGAGTTCCCGGAGCATGCCGTTGACGGCCCCGTACATCAATTTCTTTGTGTCAACCTTCTCGACGTAGTTGTCCTGAACGATGTTCAACACGTCGCTGAAGAGCTTCAAGTACTGATACATGTCGGAATTGTCAGGGCTGTTCCTGGCCGCTCTCAGACCGGAATAACTCATGAGCAGAAAGGCAAACGCAGCGAGCAATACGATGACTTTGGCGCGCTTCTTTGACATGGGTTTCCTCATTCTACATTCTCTCTACGAATTATCCTGTGCCAAACACGGCACGGGGACGACCGACCCCCCGCGCCGCCGGAGCTCGAAACTCAGCTTTCGGCCGTCCGGGCAGCTGATTCAGCTTGCCGTCGCGATCATCTCTCCCGTGTTGACTCCACCACTCGTTGTCCAGGCAACGCTCCGGTCAAGAGCGGTCGAACCGGGCAAAACCCTTCACGCCTCCCGATCGCTCTTGCCCATGTACCTTGAACCGACCGAATGGTGCCGCCGAGTCTTTACGCACCCCGGAGGTTCGACCGTTCGGGCACCACCAAGAATTTTACCATTATACAGCATCTCCAAGGAAGTGGCACGGTCTTTGGAGCCAAAACTCGGGAAAACCTCTCCATTTATAACAGACCGAAACCGCTCTACTCCGAGAGCCGTATGTTCTCAAAAAGCCTGAAATACGCAGGTGCCGGGATGACTTGCCGTCAGGGTTCGCCTGCTCCCTTTGAATCTCCGCTGCACGCCTCGTGTGAATCGTCCCGCCCGGAAGCCGTCTTCAACGGGCCTGTACACCTGCCGCTGCGGGAAAGACACGGAGATTCCGACCTGCCGCACGGATCGGCCCAACCAGTCCAATCGCTCAATCCCTGCGTAGCGAGAGCCGCGTTCTCCGGGCTTCCGCCGCCAGGTTGCACCATTCGTGAGAAAGACAAGGCGTCACTGAGCGGGGGGACTTTCCCCCGGCATGTTGGATTCAATAACGGCATTCCATCCTTCAGACACCGCCGTAACCATTGCATAGCCGATTTCCTTGCGGCTGTAAAGAGTTACAGGCCGGGATCGGCCTTTCACTCCCAATCCCCCGAATTCATCCGTTCCTGGCGGACCGACACCTCCGTAACCGGTATTATCAAGATCGGCGAAACAGCGCACGGGGAATCGCAAATTCTCCTCTGAGCGCGTGGTGCCTGAACGCAAGCCAACTGCCGAGGAACCCCAGGAACGCTCCCCACGCGATCAGCATCGAATCAAACAGAAGCATTTCCCAGGCCCGCGGCAGCGAAAGTCCCGACAGAGGAGAGGGCAGGAGGTCGCGGCACATGACGACGAGCAAGGACAGCAGCGCCGCCGCGAAGATAGCGCCTGCCGCCCCGAGGCAGGTGCCTTCCACATGATACGGCAATACAACGAAAGACGGTTCCGCTCCCAGCACGTGCAGGATTTCCAGTCTATCCGAGCGGCGCAGCATGCCGGCTCGAATCCACTGTAGAATGATGAAAAGCGCCAGAATTGAGAAAAAAGCCAGGAAACCGGCCACGGTATAATCGACGGCATTGACGAGGAGTTGCGTCTTTTCCACCCATTCTCCCCGGGAGCGGACCCGATCCGCCTGCGGGAGTTGCTTCAGCTTTGCGATAAGCTCAGCGGTTTCTTCCCGGGTGATTTCTCCGGATTTGAGCTCGATCTCCAGGCTCGGTCCGCAAACTGCCTCACCCGGCCCATTCAGGAAATCGGCCCAATTTTCCAGGCCGACACGCACCCTGCTGCGCGGCTCGGCGGCGGGAAAAACGGTCACCCGGGCGATCCCGGGCCATTGACGCAGTTCGGTGGAGAGGTTTTGCAGCATCCCGTCGGCAAGCCGAGGGTGGAAATATACGGTGGCCCCGGGCTCCGCCGGAAAATCCGCGACGGCCCGGTGCGCCGCTCTCAGTCCCAACAGCAGGGCGCCGGCAAGGAATAGGCACACGGCGATCAGCGCCAGGCCGGTGACGAACAGGCCTTCGTCGGCCCTGATGCTATCGGCGATATGCCCGTAAACGCGGGTGGCTTTTTGTCCCATGGTCTCCCGATTCCTCTGACGGGGTGGATCGCATTCGTGCGTCAAGTCCTGCTTTACGCGGGAATCCAATCCGCCGGGCGTTCTTCCTCGATCTTTCCGTCGACGATCACTCCGCGGCGGCAGCCGGGAAACGCTTCCCCCAAGGTGTCGACTCGACCGGTGAGGACCAACGTGGTTCCGGACATGTTCAGCCGTTTCATGGCTTCAACCGCCTTCCGCACGTCCGGTTCATCCATGCCTTCAAAGGGTTCGTCGGCAATCAAAAGGAACGGATCGTGGACCGTTGCACGGGCAATGGCGACCAGCTTGCGCCGGCTGGCGGACAGGTTGCGGCAGACGACGGAATCCCGGTATTCGAGTCCGAAGGAGCGGAGGATCGAGCGGACCCTTCTGGCCGCAACCGACGGTTCCATCCCGATGATTTCCAAGGGCAGGGCGACGTTGGCTCCAACGGTTTCGCTCATGAGAATCCTGGTCTCCTGGAGCACAATGCCCGTACGGCGCCGCAAACGGGCGGAATCCTGCGCGGACAGGCGCCGTAGATTCCGGTTTTCGATCCAGACCTGTCCCCCGTCCGGTTGTTCCAGACCGAGCAGCAGTCGCACGAACACGCTCTTCCCGACTCCGGCGGGCCCGGACAGCAAGAAAACCGCGCTCCGGGGCACGTGGACCGTAGCGTCCGTAAAGACTTTCGGTCCCCCCCGGAACTCCTTCTCCACGTGGTAGCAGCGCACCAGGGCAGTGCTGTCCCCCTTTTCGGACGAGGATGTGTCATGCGTTTTCAATGTCATTCGTGCAGCCCATTTCCAGTCGTGCCCAAGCTCCCGAGAGTTTTTTCCCGGCCAGGTCATTTACCGGGACCGGACGTGCCGGGGCGCGCGCATCGAAACCCCGAGGCGCCGGCCGTTCCGCTTTTCCTGAGGGAAGGCGGGGCTTGCCCGGGCCTTCAGAGCATCCGCTTCAACAGACGACTTCCGTGGATCGGAGGCATCGAGACCTGGATGTCGGCCGCTGCAAAAGCCCTGCAACTCCGGCAGCAAGGGAAAACTCAAGAACGCGAACCGCCGATCGCGACCTTCTGCCAAACCAGGAAATCGCGAAAGCAAGTACGCAGGTTGCTGTATATTCCTTTTCTGCTGTTGATCAAATAGATTCCGTGACGGATATGGAATATTTCTCCCACGAGCCTTTGCACGTCCCGGTCGCAGAGTGCCCTCCCCGACTGCTCGAGAGCTTCGGCGAAGAGCGGAACGATCTTGTCTTTCATTCGCAGCTCGGTGTCGACGAGGAAAACGGCCATGTGCGGGTTGAGATCTTCGAGCCGGTTCAGAAAGGCGGCAACCGACTGGATTTCCACCCCTCTGGGCGGGGAAGATTTGACTTCGACGCAGACCAGGTATCCGGACAGCAGGGCGACGACGTCGTAGTCACCGCCGTGGCGGGTGTTGCGCAGCCGCACGTTAAAGAGGGCCGGCGCCATGAATTCCCGCAGGAAGATCTCGCACACGTACCACTCCAGCGTGGGACCGAAGCTTTGTGCTCCTTTGGGGACCAGGCGATACCCGTCCCCCTCGGACAGTTCCACGATGCCCAGCTCCCGCAGGACTTTCAGGTAGGAGCGAACGGTTCTGACGGAGCAATAGCGGCTCAGAGCGCGAGGGTGCTTGCCTTCGGGGAACTGGATCAAATCCCTCAGAAAGAGCCGGAACGAATAGCGTTGCATGAGGGCGAAGAAACGCGCCTTGAACGGTGCCGGGAGGTCCGCCGGGATGAGAACCTGCGCAAAATCGCCTCCCGCAAGGAAGGGAAGGCCCCTCTGCAGCAGGATTTGTTCGACGGGGTGTCGGCGTGCGCTGAGCTCATCGCGCAACGCCTCCAATTCCTCACGCGTCTGCCCGAGAGCCGCCTTCAACGCCTGGATTTCTTCTTCCAGCTTCCCCAATCGATCCACGGTGTCGATCCCGCTGCCTCCGTGCGCCATGCCGCAAGGCGCATGCCGCGTCATGCGACGCCGGCCCCGCAAAGACGGTGTTATACCACTTACCCAAAAAATAAACTCCCGGGGGAGTCTGTTTTCATGCTTCGCGGGTGACGCCGGCGCCATGGATAATTGCGTTCAAGATGCGTGCATTGGGCGGGAGGGCATAAAGCCCCCCCTTGTACGTCTGACGGGCACATCGGTCCGTACAAGGGGCGGAGTCTATCCCCGCCCGCGTCAACCTCCCACGGGGCAGGTGTTGTGTCATCTTGAGCGCACCTCGGTGTGAATGGGCCTCCCGGAGCGGCAGCCCGCTCGAACCGTTACGCGCAATCCCGCTCACCTCCCGCATGCGACCAGGGGTAGAGGAGGGACTCCGATGGAAACCACTGAGGCTATACTAAATCAATCTTCCCCAATTGAGTACATTCTTGTTTATGCTGGTCTGCAAATCGGGCTGAACGAGCTCGTGGCCCTTCGGAACAAAGGGCAGGTAGGTCAGGCCGTATTCTTCCACCCGTGGCCGTATTCTGCCAAGCAGAGGGAAGAACGCTCTTTTCGGGGCGACCATGGCGAACAGGATGGTCTTGATGCTTTCGACGGCTTCGGCGGCAGGTAGGGTCACCGGGTGCAGGAGCAGGCTGCCCGGTTCCGCGCTCGGCCCCTCGTCCAACGAATTCGAGGTGAGAAGCTTGGCGAGCCGCAGGAAGACCCGGGGTTGAATCTTGAAGGCGGGGATCAGGAAGTGCAGATCGCGGTCGGCTTCACCGGCCCGGGCTATTTTGGGCATATTGGCGAGCCGCACCAGATCCCCGAAGGAATCGAGCTGCAATCCTTCAAAACGCGTACGAAGCTTCCAGAAAGGCAAATGAATCGCCGAAGGGTTCGAATCGAGGGGCAGGAAAAAGGAGATCCTTTTCAGTTCGCCCCGGAGGTGCTCCCAGGCGGAGCCGCAGTTTCTGCAGAGCAGAACCAGGCCGTCTCTCTCGGTCTCCAAATCCCAGCCGCAGTGCGGACACAGGGTCGATGAGAACGTGATCGGCCAGTCGAAGGAGGAATCCGGGTCGAGCTCCGGGGCGTCCTCGACATCGGCCGCGCAGAGCGGGCGGTTGAGGACGGCGTCCAGGACGGTGCGGCCCTCGACGAACACCGGCGTGTAGATCGCGCTCACCGTTTCACCGATGAACGCTTCGTAGAGCCCCCGGGAAATCCTTTCCGAGGCGCCCTGAAACGTATCATCCACTTTCATGGAAAATACCCTGACGGGCGCGCCGGGTTTGATGAAACGGCCTTCCGGTTTCGGTGCCGCGAATTTCAGCCGCATCACCTGCGGCCTCAAACCTAGGGACGGAGGAAGGTTTAGCGAATTCACCGCCAGTTGGTTGGAATCGACGATCCGCGCGCGGACCCCTTCCTCCGTGGAGGAAAAGACCATTCCCTTGAATCTCCAGTACGGGATGAAGAGCAGGTCGGGACGACTCCGCGCGGGGGGAAGGTAGCACCGGCAATGGCCGGGAAACGAGATGGTGAGCTTCACCCGGCAGAACTCGCACGACAGCACGCGATCCGTCTCCTCCAGTACAAGGGGAGCGCCGCACTGAGGGCACTGTTGCTCGATCTGCCAGCTCTGAAGGCTAGATTCGCTCACCACATTGATTGCAGTAAATGGATTCGGCCAGATTTTCCGTCCCGCATCCGGGACACTTCCTCGACGGTTTCTTCGCCGCCACGGCGCGCCCGCAGGATGGGCAGAACCTGGCGTTGGGCGGCAAGTCGCTTTTGCACTCGGCGCATTGAGCGAAGATCACCAGGTGTTGCCCGCAGCTGGGACAGAACCTGGAATCCTTCGGGATGACCTGCCGGCACGCGTGGCATGTGTAGACCGAGGCCTCGGCCTCCGACTTCTGCATGGCGGCTCCGAACAGCGCCGGCATCATCATCCCCACACCCATGCCCACCCCGGCCGCGGCTTCGCCGCGGGACTCGGAAGCCTTCTCGAGCGCCATGGCGGCTTTCATGCGCGTGAGCTTTTCGAGGTCGTCGAAGATGGCCAGGCGACTCTTGTCGTCGATGGCCTTCTGCACATCCGCTGGCGGGGTGATGGAATTGATGTAGAGTTGTGAAAGCTCCAGCCCGAAATGACTGAAATCTTCCCGCAGTCTGCCGATCAACCCGTCGGAAAGCTCATCGTACCTGCCCGGAAGGTCGAACACCGAATCGAGGTTTTCCCCCATGTGGTCATTGAAGCGGGAGACGATCACGCGGTTGAGGTATTCCTCGATTTCCTCCCGCATGTAAATGCCCTGGGTTCCGACCAGGCTGTTGATGAAAAGAACCGGCTGGATGACCCTGACGTTGAAGACTCCGAAGGCTCTGAGCCGGATCAGCCCGAGTTTGGAATCCTTGAACGCGACGGGATCCCGGGTGCCCCATTTGAGGTTCGGGAAGACTTTCATATTGACCATGTACACTTCGGCTCGAAGCGGACTGGTCAGAGCCCAGGGCAAACTGAGCACCTTGGTAAGGACCGGGATGTTCCCGGTGACAAGCGTGTGCCGGCCCGGGCCGAAAGCGTCGTAGGCCTTCCCGGAATAGAAGAAGACCGCCGCCTGGCTCTCCCGCACGATGAGCTGCGCTCCGTACTTGATCTCGCCGGACCCCGTTTCCGGAATCCTGTGAACCATCTCCTTGCCGCTCTCATCGAACCATTCCAAGACTTCAAGGAATACAACGTTGTTGGTTCCCATGCGTGGCTCTCCGCCTTTTTTGCAGGATTTTGGCCTGAATTTTCAAATGGTGTTGCGGCGCGTGATTTGCGGGACCGCACTTATGATTCGGTTCTTTCCCCGGACGAGATGAAACAAAACCACACTCAGAGGAGCAGACAGACCTGGGCGCGCTCCTGGAGATCGACCCGTATTTCGTAAACACCTTCCCGGAACGAGCTCTGGACCAAGAAGCCGGTTTTTTGGAAGACTCCGAAAACCCGTTCATTTCCGGCGGAAATGTAAGCGACCAGTCTCTTTACGCCATTTTTGCGGGCCCCTTCCGCCATGTGGTGCACGAGGACCGTGGCAAGTCCCTGACGGCTGTGTTCGGGATGCACGGCGAAATCAACCTCGGCGGTCATGGTCGCCTCATCCAGAACATATCGCGCGATGGCAACCACCCGCTGCGAGGACATTTCTCCCACCAGGGCGATGAGGCTCATCTCCCTCCGATAATCGATGTTCACCATGCTTCGGACATCGTAGTGCGGGAAAACCTTCATTACCGACAAGAAACGGATGTAGCTCTCGCTCTTGGGCAGTGAGTAGAAAAACTCCTTTATCGCGCGCTCGTCGGTGGGTTTGACGGGTCTGATAAAGACTTTCGATTGAATGTCGAACGAATGGGACACTTCCCAGTCGAGGGGGTATACGGCCCTGGTGCTGGGCCCCCGCGACACGTCGGCCTGCAGGTAATTCAACGTCTCGGCGGCTTCCATCAGTTCCTCGCGAAAGTCGGGATGAGCGATGCCGATCAGGGCCAGGGCCCGCTCGCGGGTACTCCTCCCCAAAAGATACGCCGACCCGTACTCGGTCACCACGTACTGCACCCCGCCGCGAGTCATCACGACGCCCGACCCCTCCGTCAGGACCGGCACGATTCTCGATGTGCTTCCGTCAAGCGTCGTTGAAGGGAGAACCATGATCGCCTTCCCGCCGCGCGACCCCCGGGCTCCCCGCAGGAAATCGATCGCTCCGCCGACGCCGCTGTAGATTTCATATCCCATGGAATCCGAACAGACCTGGCCCGTGAGATCCACTTCGAGCCCCGGGTTGATGGACACCATCTGGTCGTTTTCCGATATGACCAGGTAGTTGTTCGTGTACTCGATCGGATGGAAGGCCACCATCGGGTTGTTGTCCACGAAATCGTAGAGTTCCCTCGAACCCAGACAGAAGCTCGTGACGATCTTCCCCGGGTGCAGGGTCTTGCGGGCATTGGTGATGACCCCCTTCTTGACCAGGTGCATGTAAGCGTCCGTGATCATGTCCGCATGAACCCCGAGATCCTTTTTGTTCTCGAGGGCGTACAAGACCGCGGTGGATATGCTGCCCACCCCGACGCGAATGGTGGAGCCGTCTTCGATGAGCGTGGCCACATGCCGGCCGATGTCCTGGGCGATCGGGTTCATGAGCGGCAGGCCGACTTCGAGCAGCGGTTCCTCGTGTTCGACCAGAACGTGGATATCGCGGATGTGGATGAAACTGTCCCCGAGCGTCATCGGCATTTGAGGATTGACCTGGGCGATCACGAGCCTGGCGCTCTCCACCGCCGCCTTCACGATGTCCACCGCGATACCGTAGCTGCAAAACCCGTGTTCGTCGGGAGGGGAAACCTGGATGAGCGCCACGTCGATGGGCATCGCGCCGCTGCGGAACAGCGCCGGAACGTCCCCGAGATTGATCGGAGTGTAGTCGGCTCTGCCCTGGGCCACGGCTTCGCGGCTGGCCGACGCCACGAAGAACGACTTCAGGCGGCACTTGTCGAATCCCGCTTCCGTGTAGCGCGTCTTGCCCACACTCAGGATGTGCAGGATCTCGAGGTCCGCCAGCAAGGGAATGGCTTCTTCCAGGGCCTGGGCCAGGTGCTGGGGCTCGCTGCACCCCGAACCGATGAAGACCCGATGCCCCCGCTTTATAGCTTCAATGGCCCGCTCGGCGGTAGTCAGTCGCTCTTTGTAAAGAGAGCGCCAGGAAAGCGGCGAAGAGAACTCGAAGGCTCCCCGGCTTTCATTTCCTGCTTCCGTATCGGAGTTTCTCATGGAACCGTCCCTGCATGCTGTCGGCCGAAATCAGGCTCGCGCCGCCGGCGCGCTTCGATTGAGATACAAACCCAGGATGACGGCCGCAACGATCATGAAAAAACACAGGATATGGCCCATGGTGAAATAACCCAGCAGATAACCGATCTGCGGGTCGGGCTCTTTGAAGAATTCCAGAATAAACCTGAAGAGACCGTAAAAGAACAGAAAAAACACGAGCATCATTCCGTCCCGGAAGGGTTTGCGGCGAAGGTTCCACAAGATGACGAACAGCACGAGGCCTTCCAGGAGGGCTTCGTAGAGCTGGGTGGGGTGGCGCGGGACGGGCCCCCCCGTGGGAAAGATCATCGCCCACGGAACATTCGACGGAAGCCCGAGCAGCTCCGCATTGATGAAATTGCCGATGCGGCCGAACCCCAGCCCGATGGGAACAGTGACCGTGGTGCTGTCCACCACCACCCCGAAAGGGACCCGTCTGCGACGGCTGAAAATCCAGGCGGCCAGGACAGCGCCGATGAGCCCCCCATGAAAGGACATCCCGCCATGCCAGGTGGCCATGATTTCAAGAGGGTTCTTGAGGTAATAGCCGTAGTTGTTGAACTCGTAGAAAACGACGTAGCCGAGACGCGCACCGATGATCAGGCCGACGGCCAGGTAGAAAATCAGGTCCTGGGCCACCGTGCCCACCAGTCCGACTTCCTTCGATCGTTTCTGCTTCTGGATGAAAACGTAGGACATCACGAAGCCGACGACGTACATCACCCCGTACCACCTGATGCTGATAGGGCCCACGGCCCCGAGCCACGGCAGGTTGAACGGGCCGAACGAGACGATCTCCGGATTGATGTTCGGGTATGGAATCATTGCCTGAGAAATCTCTCCTGTCGGATGGTTGCGTTGCCAAACCTTGATGGAGGCGAACTCCATCGGCGCGCAGGGACGATCGTCCCGTTCCGCCCCACCGGGTATTTAACCCCGTGCGGCTTTCCCATCAAGGGGCGAGGCTTCCGAAAGTCCCTTCGCGCTCGAGGATCGGCCAGGCGGAAGCGGACGCGCGTCCCGCTCGCGGGAATCGTTGCTGCGGACGTCGGCCGTGCCGGTGCGGGTCGCCGTGATACGAGGCGGAATGTGCCGCCGATTCGAACGGACACTAGCACAGGGTACCGGTCCGGTCAAATGCAACCACGGGACCGGCGGTCTTGAAGGTCTTTCGGGAAGTGATACCGGGCACCTGTCCACCTTGCCGCCCAAATGCGGAAAACCTGTGACGGCAGGCCCTGCCCCTGCCTGCGCGGACGGTGAGATCACCGGCGAATTGCAGGAGCTCGCCGCCCGGATGAACCGGTTTTGAATCTCGCGGGAGGTTTGCGCTTCCAGCGAAAGAACAGGCCGCGGCGGATGGATTCCTGTTGTCGCCATGTACGGGAGCGGTGTTTGACAGCCTCCCCGCGGTGTGACATACTGCACAATTCGAGAATCGATTGTAGCCGGCAACCGGCTTTTTTCGGAGTGACGAAACGTGGAAGGTCTCGGTACAGACTGCGCCTCTTGCTGGATAGAGGGTCGAAATGAGCCTGCGGATGGTCGCTATCCCCTTGTGAATCCGGCGGACGGGAGTTGTATCGGTTACGCGGCGACGGCTGACGAGCGCCTCGTGACGCTCGCGCTCAAGAGTGCCGACCGAAGCCTGGGGGTCTGGAAGTCCACGCCTGCGCCGCGCCGTGCGGAGCTCATGCATGCCTTGGCGGAACTCGTCCGCGGGCATGTCGACGAGTTCACCTCGCTGGTGAGCACGGAGGTGGGGAAACCCGTCCGGTCCGCGAAGGAAGAAGTCCTGAGCGCGGCCGGCCTGATCGATTATTTCGCGGAGGAAAGCCTGCGCCTGACCGGGCAGATTCCCTTGCTCGGATATCATCGCGAGCAGGTGATGATCGTGCGGGAACCCGTAGGGGTGGTGGTGGCCATCACGCCTTACAATTACCCGTTGAGCACGCTCGCCTGCAAGATTGCTCCCGCCCTGTCCGTGGGTTGCACGGTGGTGATGAAACCCGACGAACACACCCCCCTGAGCACGCTTCGGCTTGCTCAGCTGGCCTGCCGGGCCGGCATTCCGGAGGGGGTGCTGAATGCGGTCACGGGCCCCGGCCGGCCGACGGGTCGCCTGCTGGTGGACAATCCCGTCCCGCGCCTCATCACCTTTACCGGCAGCACCGAAGTGGGCAAGGAGATCCTGATGGCCAGCGGCCGTTGGGTGAGAAAGACGATCCTGGAGCTCGGGGGAAACTGCCCGGCGATCATTTGCTCGGATGCGCCCTGGGAGGAACTGCTCCCCCAGTTGCTCATGCAGAGCATGAAAAATTCCGGCCAGTATTGTTATCGCGTGAGCCGCTATTATGTTGCTGAGGAGATATACGCGGACTTTCTGGCCGAGTTCGTTGCCAAAGCGGCCGCTCTGCGCGTGGGACATCCCGCAAGTCCCGAGGTTGACCTGGGACCGCTCAACAATGCGGGCGTTCTTTCCAGGGTCCGCGCACAGGTGGATGTCGCCGTCAAGGAAGGCGCCCGAGTCGTTCTCGGCGGAAACGATGTGAAGATCGGCGCAGCGGGTTTTTTCTATCCCCCGACGGTTCTCACCGGAGTCGATGCGTCGATGAGCGTCGTCGGCGAGGAAATCTTCGGCCCGGTGGTGATGATCAGGCCTTTCAAAAGGATCGAGGAAGTGATCGAGGCGGCCAATGCGACTCCTTTCGGTCTCGCCGCCTATCTTTTCACGGGAGATATCGCCGAAGCGCTCAAGTGGGCCAACCAGCTCGAGGTCGGGAGCGTTTGGGTCAACAGGATCCACCAGGCATATTCCCAGGCCCCGTTCGGAGGCATGAAGGAGAGCGGGCTGGGAAGAGAGAAGTCCCGGTTCGGCGTCGAAGAATACACGGAGCTCAAGACCATCTATCTGTCCTACTGAGCGTGTCCGTACGAAATTCTTCAGGATGCCCGCCTCACCCCCGGGCGTCGAAACTCGACTTCTTCAACGTAACGCAGGTGTGTCATGTTCGGGGCGCCCCCCCGCGGCATGAAAAATCGATACGTTCAACACAACTTGGAGCCTGAGGCGGGCTGGTTCGACCGGCAACCGCACCAAGGAGAAAACATGCAGCCGATCGTGTGTGTCGTTGGAGCTTCCAATTCCGGCAAGACAACCTACCTGGAAAAGCTGATCCCCGAAATGGTGCGGAGAGGGTATCGGGTGGGAACCGTAAAGCATGACGTTCACGGATTCGAAATGGACCGGGAGGGCAAGGATTCCTGGCGGCACCGGCAAGCCGGGGCTTCGGTCATCGCCGTCTCGTCGCCCTCCCGGATCGGCATGATCCGTGAAATGAGCGGTGAAATGGAACTGGAAGAGCTGGCGGGCCGATATTTCTGGGATACGGACATCATTCTGACCGAGGGTTACAAGAAACTGCACTATCCCAAGGTCGAGGTTTTTCGCGCCGCCGTCGAATCCAAGCCGATCTGCGGCAAGGAGGACAACCTCCTCGCAACGGTCAGCGACGATCCGGTGCCGACGGACATGCCCGTCTTCAAGTTTGCCGAAGTCGCCCGACTTGCCGACCTGATCGAAGACAGGTTCCTCAAACCCCGCAAACGGCCTCGGGTATTGGTGCTCCTCGACGGCCGCCAGCTTCCCATGAAGGATTTCGTCAAGGATTTCCTTGCGGAAGGCATTCGCGGAATGCTGTCCACGCTCAGAGGATGGAAAGGTCAGAAAAGTATCGATGTGCAAATTCGACTGGGGGATGAGTGATTGATCACGGGAGCCGTGCTGGCCGGCGGGAAGAGTCTCCGCTACGGACGGAACAAATCGCTGGAGGTCTTTGAGGGCAGAAGGCTCATCGATCGCATTGCCGAATCGATACGTGCCTTTTGCGCGCCGGTTTTCATCGTCGCCAACGATTTGAGTCCCTACTACGATGTCGACGCCACGCTCGTCCGGGACATCATCCCTCACCAGGGGCCCCTCGGGGGGATCTTCACGGCCCTGTTGTTCAGTCCCAATGAATGGGTGTTCGCCAAGGCGACGGACATGCCCTTCCTCGTTCCCGCCCTCGTGGAAATGATGCTGGAGTGCAGGGACGGATACGATGTCGTCGTTCCGGTTTCCCGCGGCCAACACGAGCCTCTGTTCGCCCTGTACCACCGGCGCTGCACACCGGCCGTGGGCCAGGCCCTCGAACAGGGGGAAAAGAAAATCGTGTCCTTCTATGGGAAAGTGCGGGTTCACGCGCTTGCGGAGGAGCAGTGGCGCCGCGCGGACCCTGAAGGGCTGAGTTTCCTCAATGTGAACACGCCTGAGGATATGGAAAAGCTCAAATGGATTTGAAAGAAGCCGCAGCACTGGCGCTGAGCATGACGCCCCGTCCCGTGGTGGAGGACGTCGGGCTGCAGGAAGCCCTGGGCCGCGTGCTCGGCCGAAGCATCGCGGCCGGCCGCGATATCCCGGCCGAGGCCCGGTCGCGGCTGGACGGCTATGCCGTTCGAAGCGAAGACCTGGCCGGAGCGGCTGCCGCCGCTCCGGTGTCTTTGCGCGTCCTTGCCGGGGTCTTCCCCGCCGGATACGCGTCGGAAACGACGGTCGGGCCGGGTTGGTGCGCCAGGGTCCTGACGGGCGCCCCCGTACCGTGCGGAGCGGATCTTGTAATCCCCCAGGAGAAGGTCTTTCGGCGTGACGACCTGGTCATTCTGGAAGAGCCGTTTCCACCCGGGCACGGTCTCATTCCCGGGGGAGGCGATATCCTGGAAAGCGAAGCGCTGCTGGGAGCGGGCGAGGTCCTCGGGCCTACCCGGCTGGCACTCATCGCCGCCCTGGGGCATGTGACCGTCCCCGTGTACCGCAAACCCAGGGTCGCGTTGCTGGCGACCGGCGATGAGGTCAGGGAACTCGGGGAGAGTCTGGACGGTCCCTGGACGTACTGCAACAATCGGCAGCTGCTGGCGGCGCTCGTTGTCGTGCACGGCGCAGAGGCCGTGCAGCTTGGGGTGGCGAAAGACAATCCGGCATCGATCGAGGAACGGCTCCGGCACGTCGCCGCGGACCTGGTCATCAGCACCGGGGGCATGGGCAGAGGAGACCGGGACTATGTGCTCGATGCCTGGAACAACCTGGGGGTGGAACTCCACTTCTCCGATCTGAACATCTCCCCCGGGAAGAGGAGCGCCCTGGGTTCGAGGGGCGGACAGCTCCTGTGGGGTCTGCCGGGCAATCCATGGGCGGCTCAATTGGTTTTCGAAGAACTCGTGGCGCCGGTCCTGTGGAAAACGGTCGGAATCGACCGCACGCAGAGGCCGCAAATCCGGGCTGTCCTGACCTCCGCCGTCAAGAAGAAAAAGGGACTGTATCTTGCGGTGCGCGGATTCCTGGGGATGTCGTCCACGCCCCCCACGTTTACCCCCGTCGCAGGCGGGGAGGGTTCCCTGTTCTCAAGGCTGAGGAACAGTTTTGCTTATACTCTTTTGGCGCCCCATGTGGTAGAAGTGGCAGCGGGGAATGAAATCCAGGTGCGTTTGCATGACTTCCCCCTGCTTGCCAGGCCCATCCTGTGTCAAACGGATTTCCGGGTGGGCGATGCGTCTGGCGGAACAGGCTCAGGTCCGATCCTTGACTGAAACAGCGCAGATCCGGCACAGCTGATTGAACCAGGCTTGAGGTCCCCATTCACCGTACTGCCGATCGAGAGGTTGTCATGCTCAAAGGGACCCCCATTGAGACCGGCTACTACAACCTGTTGGAACGTCTCATCGTTCCGAAGCTCGTGCGTTTCCACCTCACGCCCAACCACATTTCCCTCATGGGGCTGGTTACGAGCATGCTGGCCGGGCTCGCGTTCGTTTTCTTCCCCCTGGTGGGCGGAATCCTGACTTTGCTCACGGGGTTGCTGGATACTCTGGACGGTTCGCTGGCAAGGGCCACCGGACAGAGCAAGAAATTCGGGGCCTTTCTCGATTCCATCCTGGATCGCTACACCGAGCTCATCATCTACCTGGGCATCTGGACCTATTTCTACAGACAGGATGCCAAGACACCCTTCTTCTCCCTGCTGATCCTGTTGATCCTGTTCGGTTCGCTCATGGTGAGCTATACAAGAGCCAGAGCGGAAGGGCTCGGAGAACGCTGCCTGGTGGGTTTCTTTCAGAGGGGGGAAAGGATCATTCTGCTGGGCCTGTCCGGCATTCTGAATCCTTTCGTGAATCTGATCGCGAGCTCCGGGTGGACTCGCGACCTGATGCTCTTTGCCGGACTCCTGATCCTGGCCGTCGGCACCAATTTGACGGCCCTCTGGCGGTTCCTGCACGTGCTGAACAAGCTGCGCCCCTGATCCCGGGGAGCAGAGGCGGTGCATCCCTCTCCCCGGAGGCGCCTTTTGCCCGCCGTCGAAGGACGGCGGGCCGACTCAGTTGGAATGGACCGTCTTTCTCAGGATGACTCGGTCGTCCTCTCGGTATATTTCGAACGAATCCCCCACGCCGAACCCCAGTTGTTCGATGAGGAGAGCCTTGTTCAGGGTGATGCTGCCGCTTTGCCCGATGGTCCTGAAATTGGGCGTCTTGATGAGTGTGGAGGCGGACGGCACGGGCTTTTCCCGCCGCCGTACCGCCGAGCGGTCGGCCATGGGGTTTTGGGGTTTTACCGCCTCCCGCTTGTTGAATTCGAGCTGAGGAATCTCTCCCAGTTCCATCAGACCTTGCAGGTACAAATCCTGGACCTCGCTCTTGAACTTGATTCCAAAAAGTTTTTGAACGGATTCAAGTGAGCGTCCGTTGCGAATTTCATTCACCACGAGCTTCGCATCGATGTTCTTGTATTCGATTTGCATTACTGATACCTCTTTTCACTTCGTCCTGGTTCTCTTCTGATATTCGATATGAGCGAAACACTGATATTCATGACTACCGCATATCAGTTGATTGCTGCTCATAGAAAGGGCCCGGTGCCCACTCGATGCACCTCCAGCGCTGACGACGACCTTTGACGCATCTGCCCCGTCATAACCCAACAATCCTATCAAACACATCCATATCAGGGACCATAAGCCCGAATAAGGCAGAACCGGCGGGCTAATGCACCACACCCACTTCATTTTGCTCCCTAGCATTAGAGAGCGAAACGGCTTGGAAGGATCGAATTCAATTGTCGAACTACTATCTGGAATCGTCCCCAGGGAGTGAACCTTCCAGGGGCAAGTGGTTCTCGACTGCATGAACAACTGCTACATATTCATCGTAAATAAATATGTTTTCATTGTCAAGAGTCTAGTGCATCAAATTCGATAGTCCAATTCGGGGCTTTGTGTCAGGCTTCCGGTGTTCAAATCCTCCGAGGTCTTTCTATGCCGCCGTTTGGAAGAAATCACCTTTTTCTGAGGCGACGGCTCCACGATCACTTCTTCGGCGGACTCTTCCTCCCCCGAAGTATCATCGACAGGCCGCTTTCATAAGCTCACTGAGGCTACCGGTAAGTTCCAGCACTCGTTCCGCAATGGATTCTTCCAGGCATGCGCACCCACAGCTGGGGGTGAAAATGGACTGTGCGAGGATCGTCTGAGTCGACAACTGGGGAGTAACCAAGTGTTGAATTTGAGCAAACCATTTATCCGCGAGACTTTGCGCGCTTTCAGCCAGGATCGCGCCTCTATCCAGAGTGGGCACCATCCCCCAGGCGACGAGTCGTCCGTCCGCCATGAACCTGGAGAAAGCATCTCCGTACAGTGCGAACCTGTCGAAGTACTTGTAAGAGTCGAAGTTGATGATGTCGACACCCGACTCGAAAGCCAGGAGCCAGTCGGTATTGGCGCACACGTGTATTCCGGCGAGCCCCCCCGCCTGGTGCACCGCGTCCACCACTTCCTTGAGGAGGGACTGGACGAGCTCCCGCGTGACACTGATGAAGGCCGACGAACCGAACCCGGCCAGTGCCGGTTCGTCGAGAAAAACGATCACCGGACAGCCGAACGCGCGCAGCCTGCCAACCTGCCATTTGGCTTTCATGGCGAGGTGTTTCACGACGGCGTCCTGCAGCCGGTCGTCATAGAGGAGCGCCCTGTCCTGCTGGTCTTTCATCCCGGCAAGCAGGGTAAAAGGGCCGACGATCTGGCCCTTCACCGCCTTGAGACCCGCGCGATGTCCGCCGAGGATTTCCAGAAACCGAAAAAACGATTCGCCGGTTTCGGAGCCCATCCTGAAGCGGGAATCTTCAAGCGCTCTCGCCTCCGACTCCACCTCCAGGTATTCCTCGTAAAAAGCATACAGTTCCCGGTCGAATTCCTCCGTGTCCGTTCGCACGCAGGTGCGTTCCGATTCCCGATGAACGCCGGGCAGGCCCTCGAGGTACTGAACCATCATCCCTTCGGAAGGATATGACGGAAGTTGGGGCCACACCGGGATTTCGGGCACGGTCCGCAGGATCAGTTCGATGACCTTCCCGCGGTCTCTGTGCGGCATACTGCCCACGAGAGTCGCTGAAGCGAGGGGTTGGAGTCCGAGCATCGGTTCACATCTCCCGCACGAATCGCCCAATGATATGAATCCGCCCCTTCACCGTCGGAGCGGGAACGGCAGGGCATCGAGAAGAAAGTCCATCCGGCCGATGGATACCTGAGGAATGCCGGAGGGTTCGTAAGCCGCGCAAGCGAGGCCGCAGTCCTGCGCTGCAAGATTTTTTGGGTTCCTGCGCCAGGCCGGTGATCCCTCGCTTCCTCGCCGCGACGGCGCGGGCATCATCCGGATCGGGTTACCCGTATTCCGCAATGCGACCTTTCATGGCCGCCCTGGCCGACGTGTCGGCTGCCGTTCGCCCCCAAGACCTGCCCAAACGCCCGCAGGAGGCATGTCTTCCCCGGGGGGACCGCTTTGTCGGCAACCAGGCCGGTACGCCTTTCCGGAAAGACCCGAAAAGAACCTCTGCACCCTGCGGCCGGGGCGGGAAAATCGGTACCGCCGGATGCCGCCAAAAGATCGCTGAACAGTATCATACGGAAAAAGTATAGTCAAACCGGCAAGCTCCAATTTCCACAAGGCTTGTGAAATTTTGTCATTTGCGCGGATTCCACAGACGAATTGCCGGAGTCGAACGGTTTTCGCACGGCCCAGGGGGTTGCTCCGCCACCGGGAATCCCTCCTTGCGCAAGGCCGAATTTCTCCTTGACGACAGGGCATTCGTTTGATAGGTTCCTCGCATCGTATTCCAAGTCATAATAATGTTTTAGCTTATGTTGGATTTGTCGCTTTGTCATCGGTTTGCAGCCCGTCTGTAGCGCGTGTGGTTCCTGATCGAGCGGTCATGTCCGGGCTGAGATTCACGACAGAGGGTGGAACCGGGGGGTGTGAAGTGTGCGCCGGTTCCGGATTGGTGCATCGAGGGGACTGAATTCCATCACGCAAATGAGGAGGAGGAAATGAGGGGGAGGAGTGTATTGCTATGTCTGCTGATCGTTGCAATGGTGTTTCTTGGCGCGAGCCGGCCGGGATTCGGCGCGGGCTTCGCGCTGTACGAGGGAAGCGCCAGGGGCAACGCTCTGGGGGGGACCCTGGTGGGTCGCGCCGATGATCCGTCCGCTCTGTTTTACAACCCGGCGGGTATGACCCAGCTGGAGGGAATCCAGATGATGGCCGGTCTCACCGCCATCATACCGAGCACCGATGTAAAGTTCGTGGGCGCCTCCTATGGAACCAAGGACAACGTGTGGCTTGCGCCGCATTTTTATGCCACGTACCAGTTTTCCGACCGGCTCTGGTTCGGCGTGGGGTTGTTCTCACCCTTCGGGCTGGGCACGGAATTCGACAGCGACTGGCCGGGCAGGTTCAGCAACTACAACGCGGTGATCCAGACCCTGAACTTCAATCCCAATGTCGCCCTCAAGCTGAACGACCAGTTTTCCATCGCGGCGGGATTTGACATCATGTGGTTCGACCTGAAGCTCGAGCAGAGCGTTGCGGACTTGAGCGGCTACGGTCTGGGAATCATCGACCAGGACCTGAGCGGCAGTTCCTTCGGGTATGGGTTCAACCTCGCCATGCATTACCGGGCTTGCGATTGGTTGCGCCTGGGGATTTCCTATCGCAGCCAGGTCAAGCAGCATGTGGACGGCAATGTGGAGTTTTCGCCGAACGTGTCGTTCTATCCCTTCAATTTTGTCAACATGGACGGCAGCGGGACCATCACGCTGCCGGATGAGCTCTTTTTTGGCGCCACGTTTTATCCCATGCCGAACCTCAGCTTCGAGGTCGGAGCCGTCTGGACCCGGTGGAGCACGTACAATGCGTTGACCATCCAGTACGAGGAGCCGATCGTCGGCCCCACATCCACGGTCACGAGGGAAAAGCAATGGGAAGACGTCTGGAGGATCCAGTTCGGGGTTGAATACAAAGTGTGCGAATGGCTGGACCTGAGAGCGGGATACGTGTTCGACCAGGAACCCAGTGTCGACAAGTACGTCGACTATCTCGTGCCGGCCAACGACAGGCACCTGTTCAACTTCGGCCCGGGTTTTCACTGGGGGAACTGGACCACCGACCTGTCCTACACGTATCTACTCATCGAGGATCGGGACGTCAGTGACTCCGAGGCCTCCGGCTTCATCAGGCCGTCGCAGTTCAGGAACGGGCATGCCCATCTGATCGGGATCAGCGTCGGCTACAAGTTTTGATTGATTTTATCCGTCTTTATCTTTAACAAGGGCCTGGGGACTTTCCCCGGGCTCTTAATTTTTCGAGGAGGTGTTGTGCATGGCCGAAGATCTCAAGAAAATGTATAAGACCGTCATGGAAGACCACTTTCCGGATTCACTCCGCGTTGTCTTCGGGGACAGGGAACTGGTTTATCGCAAGCGATCCTGGAAGTTTCCGGATGAGTCGGGTCAGCTCATCGAGAAAGGGCTCCGCTATGGTGAAAACCCCGGCCAGGAAGCGGCGCTCTATGAACTTGTGGACGGAAACCTGGTCCTGGGCGAGTGCCGGTTCATCGAACCGGGACAAGGCATCGTCAGCGCCATAACCGAAAGGGATATGGTGCAGGAAGGGAAACATCCCGGCAAAACGAACCTCACCGACCTGGACAATGGCTTGAACATTCTCAAATACCTGATGGACAAGCCGGCCGCGGTCATCCTCAAACACAACAATCCGTGCGGAGCCGCCTACGGCAAGAGTGTCGCCGAGGCATACCACCGTGCCAACCGGGCCGACCGCATCGCCGCCTTCGGAGGCTGCCTCGTTCTCAATCGGCCGATGGACAGGGCCGCCGCGGAACAGGTGTCGAAAAACTATCTCGAGGTGGTGGCCGCCCCCGATTTCGAGGAAGGCACGCTGGAGCTTCTGAAGAAGCGCGCCAACCTTCGCATCATCCAGGTGGCTCGCATCGACCGGCTGCGCGAGTACCTTCCGCAACGGTTCGTGGATTTCAAATCCCTGATCGACGGAGGGCTGATCGTCCAGCAGTCGCCTCTGAACAGGATAAGGGACGCCAAAGACCTGAAGCTTGCCGAAACGACCTACAAGGGAAAGCATTACCGGATCAACCGCACCCCCACCCCCCGGGAGATGGAAGATCTGCTGTTCGGCTGGTTCGTGGAACAGGGCGTGACCTCCAATTCGGTTCTCTACGTGAAAGACGGGTGCACGGTGGGAATCGGGACCGGGGAGCAGGACCGCGTGGGAGTGGCCGAAATCGCCGTGTACAAGGCCTACCAGAAATATGCGGACGCTATCTGCTTCGACCGCTTCAAAATGTCCTACAAGGAACTCGAGCTGGCCATCGAGAAAGGGGAGCGCACCGCGGACGAGAAGGAACGGATTGACGCCGAGACCCGCGAAGCCAAGGGTGGACTGATTGGGGCGGCCATGGTTTCGGATGCCTTCTTTCCCTTCCGCGACGGTGTGGACGTCGGTCTGCGGCAGGGCATCACGGCAGTGGTGCAACCCGGCGGATCGATGAGGGACTGGGAAGTCATCGAGGCTTGCAACGAAGCCGATGCGACCATGGTTCTGACGGGCCAGAGGGCGTTCAAACACTGAAGACCCGGGGTGGTTCACGCTTCATGAATCGGATCGGGGGGCCGGAGTTTTCGGGCGTCCCACGGTTCGAGCAGGTCCTGCGGAATGCCGAGCTGTTCGAGGATTCGCGCAACCACGAACCGGACCAGCTCGGCGACGGACTGCGGACGGTGATAGAACCCGGGCATGGCGGGGACGATGATCGCGCCGGCACGGGAAAGCCGGAGCATGTTCTCGAGATGGATCTGGTTCAGCGGCGTTTCGCGGGGAACCAGGATGAGTCTGCGTCGTTCCTTGAGGCAGACGTCCGCGGCGCGGTGGATGAGGTTCTGCGAAATGCCGGAGGCGATGGCGCCGAGCGTGCCCATGGTGCACGGGACGACCACCATGCCTTCACACGGAAATGAGCCGCTCGCAAACGGGGCGGTGAAGTCGTTCACGTCGTAGAGTCGCGCATCGGCGGGGAGAACCCGGTCGAGCCGCGTCCCGGTTTCAAGCTCGTACACCAGCTTGCCCGCATCGGATGCCACCACTTGAACCGCGAATTTCGCTCGACTCAGGAAGAGCAGGAGTTCCGCGGCGTAAGGAGCTCCGCTGGCGCCCGTGACTGCTACGATGATGTTTTTTTTGTCCATTGTCTCCCGCTCCACCGGGATCGCGCTCAAGTCCCCTTCGGACCGGCTTCGGCCCATGCCCGAGCCGCGGGCAGATCGCGATGGACCAGGCCGCATAGGGCACGCATGACTCTCTCGGGTTCCGCGTGCTGGAATACGTTCCGTCCCGCGGCGACTCCGCGGGCCCCCGATTTCAGTGCCCGCTCCATTCTGCAAAGAAAGTCCGTAGCATCCGTCACGCTGCTTCCTCCCGCAACGACCACCGGAACGTGCAGGTCGGCCGCGATTTGCGCAAGAACGGCTTCGTCCCGCGGCAAAGGAACTTTGACGAGGTCGGCGCCGAGCTCGGCGGCGACCCGCGCCGCGTGAGCGACGGCCGAGTCCGGGACCGGTGAAGGTGCAAGGCCGCCCCGGACATAAGCCATGACCAGGAGCGGGATCTGCCATTTGCAACAGGCGCTTCCGAGCGCGCCGAGATCGCGGAGCATTTCCGGTTCGTGTTCGTCGCCCAGGTTCAACTGCGCGGACACTCCGTCCGCCCCTCGCCGGATAGCCTCCTCAACGTCGCCTGCCATCACCTTGTAGTGATAGGCGGGTCCCATGGGGGTGCTCGCGGAAAGATGCATGAAGACTCCCGGCGGTCTTTCGGGAACAGCTTCCAGGCGCCGCATCATGCCCTTGTGGAGCACCAACGCATCGCAACCGGCCCGGATACCCGTGCCAATGATGCTTTCCATGTCCCGCAGCCCGGGCAGCGGCCCGCAGCTGACCCCGTGATCCAGGGGGAAGATGACGATCCGGCCGTCGCGGGAAGGCATGAACCTTTTCATCCGAAGGTCTTTTCCGCTCATCGCAGTCTCTCCGATTCCTGCCGAACCGGGAATGGGTCATGCCTTAACCGACGGGTTCGAGGCTGCGCTCCGCCCGGCGCCGGCGCCCCCCCGGATCCGGAATGCCCCGTCCACCACGCCTTCCGCCGATCCCCGATGCCGCAGTCTTGGAAGCGAATCGGCATCAGGCCACGGAAGCCAGTGGCGAGAACAGTTCCAGGCGCGGGGCCTCAGGGACTTCCCCGATCTGCGGCAGATACCCGAAAAAGCGTTCCAGGCCGCTCTGTTCATTGCCGTCCAGGTTGTAGCCGAGCATCCGGTAGTATTCCTCGAGTTCTTCTTTCCTCAAAATCCCCTTGCGCAACGCCTCTGCGCAAATCGTGTCGAGGTGGGAGCATCCCCATTGCTTCGCGGCCGCCAGTGCTCCCATCCCGACGGGAATCTCCCCCGCTCCTTTGTCAACGGCATTTCTCTGGACCACCCAAAGCGCGAACACGAAAGGAAGTCCGGTCCATCTCGTCCACGCCTCACCCAGATCGCAGCAGTATGGGTACCCTTCCACAGTCTTGAGTCTCAAGGCCTCATCGCCGATCGCCAGAAAAGCAGCCGGCGAATCCCTGCGGGCGAGCGCCTCGGTGCAGTCGCCGGGGACCAGCCGGACGTGCATGCCGTGTTGAAAGGCAAACAGGATTCTGAGCAGCGCGATGGAAGTGTGCGACTGACTGCTCACCAGGATCGACTCCCCTTCAAGCTCGGTCCACGGGCGCCGGCTCAGAAGCAGAACGCTTTTCACCGGCCCGAAGCAGCTGATGGAAAGATCGGGCACGATGAAATACCTGTCCGGGTGGCGGGCGTATTCGATGGACGACACGACGCTCAGGTCCAGTCGGCCATCGGCCATCAGGCCGTTCAAACAGGCGGGAGTTCCCGGGACGATTTCAAACGGGTGCGCGATGATGCCTGATTCCAGGGGATAATAGATCGGCAGAACGTTGAGGTAGCTGATTCTTCCCAGTCTCAATCGTGTTCGGGACGATTGGCCCATCGGACTGCTCCTTTGCTTCCCATGCGGATGATCGTTTCAGCCAGTCGGGATTCGGAGGTGGAACGCGGCAAGACGATTTCGAGCAAACGGGACCGCTTCGTGGGATCGAGCGATCCTGCATCCCGTTGTCTGAGCAGCGCCGACGCACCTCCCAGCGTGATCGCGCGGAGCAGATCGCGGGGAGGGACGTCGGGATGGCGGTCAAGAACGAAAGCGGCCTCGCGGAAGAGATCCAGATCGGTGTTGCCCGCCAGGCTGTCGGTCCCGAGTGCCGTCGGGATTCCCAGGTGAAGCGCCTTGCCGATATCGGCGCGGCCGACGCCAAGGTAGTGGTTGCTGCGCGGACAAAAACATACGGCACAGCGGTACCGGGCGATGATCTCCCAGTCCGATTCCCGGACGTGCACCGCGTGGACCAGAAGGGTCCGTTCGTCCAGGACTCCGAGGCTTTCGAGATAACGGATCGGGGTCGTTCCGGGCGGTCTCCAGTCCGGAACCCATTTTCCGAGACTCTCCAGAAAATCACGGCAGAATCCCGTGCCTTTTTCGACGAATTCCATTTCTTCCGGGTGCTCGGCAGCATGGATGCTGAAGGGAAGCCGACGTTGCGAAGTCCAGGCCTTGGCCCGCCGGATCAGTTCGGCCGACGTCGAATAGCAGGCATGGGCCGCAAGGCTCACATGGCCGTTCGGTCCACGAGCGTCCCCGGCTTCCGGAACCGCATTTCCGCCGGGACCCTCGAGCTCGGCCCGGTCGAAGCCAAGGATTTCCGCAAAGAGCTGCCTGTCCGGCCCGGGTGGCCCGCCGGCGGGCATACGCGCCCAATCGTTCGAGTGATCCCCGTAGAGCCCCGTTCCCGTGGTGTGGATGGTCCGCCCAGCCTGTGCCGCCGCCCGGGCCTGCTCTTCCGGCCGCAGAGCGGCGCGCCGGGGCAGGAGCTCACGCAACCACGAGGCGAAACCGGGCTGGGGCAAAGGTATCTTGCCGCCGAGGGCGGACAGCTCGGAGTGCGTGTGGGCGTTCACCAAAGCCGGCATCAGGGCCGCGCAGCCGTGATCGATCTCCATCGTGCCGGCCGGGCTTTGCTTCCTCACGGCGGGGTATTCCCCGCAGGCCAGGATGACGTTTCCGTCCTCCAGCACGGCGCCTCCGGAGATCGCGGGGGTCGACACGGGGACCACCCACGCGGCGCGATGCAGGGTGAGAGTTCCCTGCGGGCGCGTTTCAAGGGGATTCAACGCGCTCATAGGCCATGTTCCTCTGCCGCGGCTCAAATCCGGCGGACCGTATGAGCCGCCGGATTTCCCCCACGGACAGTCGAAAGTGAACTCCGGCCGCGGCCACGACGTTCTCCTCGATCATCGTCGAGCCGAAATCGTTGGCGCCGAAAAAAAGGGACAGCTGCGCGATCTTGGGCCCCATGGTGACCCAGGATGCCTGCACGTTGTCAAAGTTGTCCAGGACCAGCCGGGAAACGGCCAGGAGTCGCAGATAGGCCGTCGCCGTAGCGGGCGGTCCGGGGATGTTGGTGTTCATCGGCTGAAAAGCCCATGGAATGAAGGCGGTGAATCCGCCTGTGCGATCCTGCAACTCCCGCAACGCAAACAGGTGTTCCAGGCGGTGGCGGGGTTCCTCCTCGTGGCCGAACATCATCGTGGCGGTGGTGCGAAGCCCCTGGTGGTGCGCCTCTTCCATGACGTCCAGCCATTCCCGCGCCGAGCACTTGTTCGGAGAAACGCTCCGGCGGATCGAATCCACCAGTATCTCGGCTCCCCCGCCGGGTATCGAATCGAGCCCCGCTTCCCTCAGGCGGCGGATGACCGTCCCGACGTCCGTCCGCTCGATCCGGCTGAAATGAACGATTTCGGGCGGGGAGAACGAATGAACGTGAATGGGGTAGCGATTCTTGATGAATCGCAGCGTTTCTTCGTACCAGGCCAATGGCAGATCGGGATGGTGCCCGCCCTGCATGAGGATCTGCGTGCCCCCGAGAGCCAGGGTTTCCTCGATCTTGGCCGCCAGCTCCCCGTGGGTGAGCAGGTAGCCTCCGTCCTGACCGGGAGCCCGGAAGAACGCGCAGAAGCGGCATCCGCACACGCATATGTTCGAATAGTTGATGTTCCGGTCGATAACGTAAGTCACCACGGGCGCGGGACACTTCTCCAGCCTGCGCGCGTGAGCCAGGCGCCCGAGGAGGTGAAAGTCCGCCTTCTCGTAGAGCTCCGCGGCGTCCTCGAAAAGAAGACGGCCTCCGGACTCCAGTAATTTGACGGTGCTGTCGATGGACACGCGGACCCTCTCCGTTGCTCGTTTCAGCCGGTTGGCGGCTCGAGTCCCGATCCGACTCGAAATATGCCCCCGGCTCCCACCGTCGTGACGCCGACGAACGCGCTGTTCAAAACGTTCTCAAGAAAACAAAACTTCCTCACACGGCTTCGTCCACCTGTGGGGCAAGCCTCTCAAAGAAGCTGTTCCTCTCCACCGGCTCGAAACCCGCTTCAGCAATGATCCTCTCGATTTCCGCCCGTGTGAGGGCCTGTTCCGATTCGGCCCCGGCCATGTGCCCGATCTTTTCCTCGACGACCGTTCCGTCGAAATCGTCAGCGCCGAAATGCAGCGCCACCTGGGCCGTCTTGACGGTGAGCATGACCCAGTAGGCCTTGATGTGTGCGAAATTGTCGAGCATGAGGCGACTGACGGCGATGGTCTTCAAGTCTTCGACGCCGGTGGTCGCCTCCACTCCCTCGATCCCGGTATTCGCGGGCTGGAAGGGAAGGGGAATGAAGCACACGAAACCGGCGGTCTCATCCTGGAGCCGGCGCAGGGCCGCCAGGTGTTCGAGGCGCTCCCTTTCCGTTTCGATATGGCCGTATAACATGGTGGCGTTGGTTTTGATCCCCAGCTCATGGGCTTCCCGGTTGATTTCCAGCCAGCCCTGCCCGCTCAGCTTCTCAGGGCACAACAGGCCGCGGATTCGGGGACTGAAAACCTCGGCGCCCCCGCCGGGCAGCATGTCGAGCCCGGCGGACTTGAGCCGCATGAGCACTTCCCGGGTAGAGATGCCCTCGCGGGCCGCGAAATGGGCGATTTCCACCGCAGTGAATGCCTTGATCAATACTTCCGGGCGCAACTGCTTGATTCGACACAGGATCTCTTCATAGTAGCCGAACGGCAGTTCAGGGTGGCAACCGCCGACAATGTGGACCTCGGTGATCCTGTCGTCCCGGCGCGCGGCCACCTTGTCGACGACCTCGGAACTGGTCAGCTGAAAAGCCTGCGGTTCACCTTTCCTGCGGCTGAAGGCGCAGAAGCGGCACCCGTTGACGCACACGTTGGAGTAATTGATGTGCTGATTCACGACATAGTATGCGGCCCGGCCGTGCATCCGCGTTCGGACCTGGTGCGCCAGCGCCCCGACGGAAACGACGTCGGGGCAGGCGAACAGCCGCTCTCCGTCTTCGATGCTCAGCCGCAGACCGGCGCGGACCTTCTCGTAAATATCGTCCAGTCCGATCTTCCGGACCCATTCCAAATCCAGCATTTCCATCTACTCCCCGGGTATTCTCGATCCCATGCCGTTTCTGAGCAGCCGGATGAATTCGTCCACGCGCTTGTCAACTTCCCCTTCGTCCGCCTGGTACAATCCCGCTCCGGCGTCCAGGAACGAGACGCAATAAGCCTGCAGAAACCGGTCCATGAGCGCATCCAGAAAGAACACGCTCATCTCGACGTTCAGGTCGGGCCGCAGCTCGCCACGGGCAATACCCGCTTCCACCAGCGGTCTCAGGTACTCTCCGGAAAACAGGTGGACCTGCTGGAGGAATTCGGCCCGGAGCGGGAAGTCCTCCTGGAAGATCATCTTGAGATAGATGCGATAAACTCTGGGATGACGCCGTATGAACTGAATTCCGGCAAGGATGCTTCGCCTGATGCGCTCGAAGAAATCGGTTTCGGTCGTTTCCTGTTTCACCTGGCGCAGCGAACGCCTCACCAGGTCCACGGCGTGATCGAAAACGAAATGAAACAGGCCTTCTTTGCTGCCGAAGTATTGAAAGATGGAACCCTTGGCGATGCCGAGCTCCCGAACGATCCGATTGATGCTGGCCTGTCGGAACCCCTGGTCGGCAAACTCTTCGATGGCCGAATCCAGAATGCGGTCCTTCTTCCGGCTCTCAAGATTCTTGAACGTATCGCGAGGGTTCATGCCCACCCTTTCCAGGATAATGACCAGGTGGTCATTATAGGGTGGGCGGGCGGTCGGGTCAAGAGCTTATGCGAAAAGCCGGGCGACGCATCGAGGATTCGTCGCCCCGGGCGGGCACCATCGCGGATTCTTGCCCCGGAGGGGCAGGAGAAGCCGCTCTCGCGGATCGGACCTGCGCGTCCGGCACAAGGGCGGCAAAATCGGCGACAGGCGCCGGTCTCAAGCCCCGATGAATGTGATCCCCCTGATCCTGGTGTCCCTGGCCATCTTGAAAAGAGACGCAAACTCCATCACCACTCGATCCTGCTCATCATAGACGGTTGCCCGGCCTTTGAGTAGTCGGCCTTCGCGCTCGATCACCTCCGCTCTCGCCGTGACAATTCCCCGTTTGACCGGCAGGAGGAACTTCGTTTCCATGGTGATGGTCGCAAAATGGGATAGTTCGGGAACCAGGCTCTTGATGGCCATGACCACCGCCGTGTCGGCCAGGCTCACCAGGGCGCCGCCGTGCATCAGCCCCCCGCCCTGGGCGTATTCGATGAAGAAAGGCATCCTCAAGACCGCACGGCCGTCGGAAGCTTCCGCGATCTCGATATTCAGCAGGCGCTCAAAAGGCGCACAGCTGATCCAGGCACCCATTTCGAAGCGGTGCGGCCCCATCGATGGAGAAACGTTCGTTTTGGTTTTGTCCGGCATGGGCTGCTAGAGTCTCCTTTCCTCTCCGGGTATGAATTGGATCGCAAAGATATCCTACACCCGAAAGGGGCCTTCGGGACAGATCTTGTGGAATTCCGCTCGAGCCGCCGCAGCAACGGTGGTTGCATGGGCATGAGCCGTGCTTCTTGCCAAAGGGCGGCATCGGCCCTTCGAGGATGTCGGGGTTTGGGAGTGCGCTCCATGGGGGTTGAGGGCGGCGGCGCCGCGCTTTTTAAGATGACGCAAAAAATGTTTTGGAGTAATTATTCCCGTGATCATCAGGACGGAGGCGAATGGATGATTTGACGACCGAAGCGTTGCACGGTCACGGACCACTCCGGAGGAGGAAAAGATGGGCGGAAAGCGGGGAGTGTATTTGATTGCGGGTTCGATGGCGTTGATTCTTCTTTTGGCGGCGGGAGCCATGGCCGCGATGACTCTGCCGGATCAGCTGAAGGATGTGCCTCTTTATCCCGGTTCGAAAATCGAGCAGGTTATGGACATGCAGGGCCACAGCATGGCTACTCTGAAGGTCCAGGCCGATCGGGACGCCGTTTTCGAATTTTTTAAGAAAAATGTGGCCGCCGGCGGTTGGAAGATCGTGTTCCAGATGCAGCAGGAAGATGCCGCGGTCATTCATTTCCAGAAGGACAAACTGATGCTCCAGGTGACCATACAGGGCAAAGAGGATGACGGTTCGGTCACCTATACGATGGTCACGGGAGGCACCTCGTAGGCCGTCGGCGGCGTGCGGGGTCGTTGCCGCGCGACGCAAGGTGTTCGGTAACAAAACGGCGGGTGAAAACACTGGCGCACGATAACGGCCGGGTTGCCGGGAATGCCGGAGAAAGGATGCGGCATCGAGCGCCGATCGTTCACCGCCCATTTTCCCTTGCGATCCGGGCGGCTTCGCAGCTTCGCGGGTCCCGGCAGCCGGTACCCGGGAACATGGATTGGAGGCACATGAAACTCATTGCGGCACTTTTGTTCGCGGTTCTCATGTTGACGGCTTGTGCATCGACTGACGGCGGCCAATCGTCCGGCGGCGGGAATTCATCGAGCCCCCAGGCGACGTACGGGGGCAATGTTCGGGTGAGAGGCAGTTCGAGCAGCGGAATGTGAGGCATGATCGAGCCCGCTTGCCGGGCCTTCCGGAAAATGCGCGCCGCATGCCCCGGGAACCTTACCTGAATAACGGGAATGGAGCTGATGTGCCATACCGGTCGGCCCTAAAGCGCGGCGTTGCGGAATGCGGCGCTTATTTGGCCGGCAGGACCGGCATGGTCTCGGGGGAAGGCCGCCGTTCCGACCGAATCCGTCGGCCGGGTTCGGCCGGTCGGGCTCCGCGAAACGAAAAACGGACAAGATGGAGAGGACCTGCAGATGGGCGACATCGAACTGCCTGATCCCGATGAGCTGAGGGATCTCAAGGAGAAAACCTTCACCAGGAGAGTCGCGCTGGTAACCGCGCTGTTTGCGGTGATGCTCGCGATCACGGCCCTGGGCGGGAACAACGCCATGAAGGCGATGATGTTGGCGCAGCAGCAGGCGTCGAATCAGTGGGCATTCTACCAGGCGAAGGTGATTCGGGAGCACCTGTATCGGAACGAGACGTTTCGTCTCCAGCTGGAACTTCTGTCCGATAAGGCTTCGATGAAGCCGGAAGTGAGGAAAGAGCTGGAAGCGGCGATATCCAGGGTGAAGGAGGAAGAGCAACGATACGGCAGGGAGAAGAAGGAGATCGAACAGGAGGCCAAGGCGCTCGAACGGGAGCGCGACATGAACATGGCAAAGGATCCTTACTTTGACTATGCCGAGGTCCTGTTGCAGATCGCATTGGTCATGGCGTCCATTTCCATCCTTTCAAGCTCCAGGATGGTTTTTTTCTTTGCCCTCGGAGCCGCAATCTGCGGCACGATCCTGTGCGTCAATGGTTATCTGCTGCTTTTCAGCCTGCCCTTTCTGAGCTAGGCGTTCGCTCCTGAGGGTGTGCGGCGGCGGAATGGCATCGAGATCATGAAGGTTTCCGCAAAGGGCATATCGCTGGGAAAGCGGCTGCGCCGATGCCCGTCGTTCCGGTGTGTCGGGGTCGAGCCCAACTGGGAGGACTATCCGGTGGAGCTGCGTCGGGCCATCGAGGGGGCCCCCGCGGTGTTCTATCCCAGTCCGTTGTACGAGACGGTTTTCCGTGCGGTGGGCAAGGAGGTTTTCCCGGGAAACTACTATCGCTTTCTGGGAAACAAGATCAACCAGACGAACCTCTTCCGGCTGCTCGGTATTTCCCATCCCCGCACCGGTATCTATTACGGTCGCCGAAGAGCGGAGCGCATCGAGAGCGAATTCGGCTACCCGTTCATCGCCAAGACTCCGGTCGGGTCCTCGATGGGCACCGGGGTATTCCTGGTCCGGAACGGGGAAGAGCTGCAAAGATACCTCGAGCGACATCTGCCCGCCTACATCCAGGAGTATCTCCCCATCGATCGCGACATCAGGGCGGTCCTCATCGCCGGGACGGTGGTGCACTCCTATTGGCGGATGCGGCGGGAGGGCGATTTTCGCAACAATGTGTCCCTGGGCGGCACCATTTCCCATAAGGACATACCGGCGGAGGCGCTGGAATTTGCGCGGGAGGTGGTGCGGCGGTGCGGTTTCGGGGAGGCCGGGCTGGACATCTGTTGTGCGGGCGGTCGTTACTACGTGCTCGAGGCGAACATGGTCTACGGCCTGCAGGGGTTTCGCGAGAAGGGATTGGACATCTACGAGATATTGGCCGATCTGGATCGGCAGGGTATCCTGGCCCCAGGTTGCTAGCCCCGGGCCTTCTGCAGGATCTCCAGGGCATGCGCACGGGTCTTCTCGGAAATGCGGATGCCGCCGAGCATCCGCGCCAGCTCTTCGATCCGGTCATCGCGATCCAGCCGCACGATTTCGGTGGCGGTTTCCCCGCCGGTCACGCGCTTGGCCACCCGGTAGTGATGCTCGCCGTAGCAGGCGATCTGGGGAAGGTGCGTGATACAGATCACCTGGTGGCTCCCGGCGAGTTTCTTCAACTGAAGGCCGACAAGTTCGGCGGTGCGCCCTCCGATCCCCGCGTCCACTTCGTCGAAAACAAGGGTCTCGCCTTCGTCGTTACGGCTCAAAAGGCTTTTGAGCGCCAGCAGGATACGCGACAGCTCGCCCCCCGAAGCGACCTTGGCGAGCGGTTTCATTTCTTCGCCGGGGTTTGCCGAGAGAAGAAACTCCACCCGGTCGATGCCGTTTTCGGCGAAAGCCGGTCCTGCCTCGCCCTTCTGGGGGCGTTCGAACTCCACGCCGAAACGGGCCTTCGGCATGTCGAGCTCGGCCAGGGTCCTTTCGACCTCGCGCGAAAGCCGGTCCGCGACGGCGCGTCGTTCGGCGGAAAGCGTTTCCGCCAGGTCAAGGTATGCCTGGCGGAGCCGTTCGAGGTCCCTGCTCATCTCCTCTTCCCGCAAATCGGCATCCTCGCCATGGGCAAGCGCTCGCCCAAGCTCTTCAAATCGCTCGATCATGGCCGCCACGGTGCCGCCGTATTTCTTCCCGAGCCGTTGCAGAAGGGCCAGTCGATCCTCGACGGCGGTGAGCCGTTGAGGATCGAAGGAAATCCCGCCCATGTACCGGTGCAGGGCGCGGGCCGTCTCGGCAAGCTGGATTCTTCCCTGCTCCAGTTCCTCGAGAAGCCCCGATTGTGCAGGGTCGATGCGTACGAGCACGCCGACGTTCTTCTCGACTTCGGCCAATCGTTCGAGGATGGCGCCCTTTCCTTCGTACATGATCTGGTAGGCGGATTGAGCGGCTTCCAAAAGTGTGGCCGCATGCCGCAGTATGTTCCGCTCCTGCTCGAGCTCCGCGTCCTCACCGGGGCGCAGACTCGCCGCTTTCAGTTCTTCGAATTGAAAGGTCATGAAATCGAGTTGAGCGGCACGGTCCTGCTTGTGCCGCCTGAGCTGCTTCAGTGCTTCGTCGGTCCTTGACCATTCCGAGTAGGCGCACGCCACTTCCCGGCAGCGGGAGTCCAGGGCGCCGAAACTGTCCAGGAGCCCGAGGTGGATTTCAGGGTTCAGCAGCAGTTGGTGTTCGTGCTGGCCGGAGATGGAGATCAAACCTTCGGCGAGGATCTGCAGCTGCTGGAGACTGACGGTGCAGTCGTTGACGAAGATGCGGTTTCGACCGTTGCGGTTGATGCTCCGCCGGATGAGGATTTCGCCGCTCTCATCCAGGCCCAGCTCTCGCATCCGATCGATGAATCTTGGTCGGTTCGATACCGAGAAGACCGCCTCCACCAAGGCTTCGCCGGTTCCGCTGCGGATCATTTCCTGGGATGCGCGGCTGCCCAGAAGCAAATTGACGGCACCGATGAGGATCGATTTTCCCGCGCCGGTCTCACCGGTGAGCACGTTCAATCCGTCTTCGAAAGAGACTTCGAGGTCCTTGATGATCGCGAAATTGCTTACGACCAGATCTCTGAGCACCTGGATATCCTTTTGTGAGTGCCGTGCGCGGGGTGCGCGCAATGAAGGGAAAGGGCACCCCGGTTCATGGCGGAGCAGGCAAGGCCCGTGCCTTCCCTCGGTCCGGAATATGACCTGCGCGCAAGCCCAGCAGATTTGATATCATGATTTCCCGGCATCGTAAGATAAAATTTTCGTGAAATCGGATGTCTCTCATGGACACGGACCTTCTTTAGGCGTAGAGAAGGTTCCTGTCGATGTGCGGCTGTCGGCGGGAGCCATGGATCGCCGCGACACGTTGCAGCGCAACAAAAGATGTTGGATTCCGCCACTATTTTTGTTAACTTGACTCTCTTTGTTTTCGACTGCGGCACGCATCCGAATCGAGCGATTCCGTGCACGGGATGGGAGAAGCCCAAGCCACCGCGGGGGATGAACCCCGCCCCTGTCCAACGGGTTGGTCAGCCCCTGGCAGGGGTCGGCCGTGCGCCGGTCCGAATCGGGGTTCCGAGCCGTGGAATCGCTCAGCCCGGGATGCACTCAGGTGGAGGAAGGTCGCGAACCATGAAGAAGTTCTGGCGGGGTCGGCGTGCGGGGACGGAGTTCACCGTTTCGGGCGACCCTTTTGGTTATTCGGTCGACACGAAAGCCAGGGTTCCGCTTCAGGCCTGGAGCGAGCGTCTCGCTTCCCGCATTTCCATGCCGGAAGACCAACAGCACATGCTCGAAGATCTGGCGCGGCGCGGCACCGTTGTCTATGCGGTCAAGTACCGTTCGCAACTGGATTTCGTGTACCTGAATCTGAGGTTGCACCAGCTTGGTTTGCCTCCGGCATCCTTTCTGTTCGATCTGCATCCATACTTCTACCAGCCGCGCTGGTATGCCCTGAAGCTGCTGGCCTTCCATTTCTACCACCTGATACGCAGGGGGGAGCTTCCGAATCCTTACGACAGCGGGCACTACCGTGAGAAAATAAAAAAAGGCGAATCGGGTTTGCTCTTTTTGCTGGGCAAGAGGGGGTACTACCGCCGGGCCGTGCTCGTTGGAAACGACCCCCTGGAGCTGCTGCTCGAGGTTCAGCGGGAGACCGATCGCCCCATATTCGTCGTGCCGATCATGCTGCTCTATACCCGGCATCCGGGCAGGGAACGCAAGGGGATGCTCGAGGTGTTCCTCGGTCAGAGAGAGCAGCCGGGGCATTTGCGCAAACTCGTGGCGTTCTTTCGCGGTTCTCCGAATTGCGTGATGGAAGCCGGGGAAGCTCTGAACCTGCAGGAAGTGCTGCCCGAGCTGGCGGAGGGGCCGTACCACAGGCGCAAGCAAGTTTTCGAGATCCGTCGTGGCTTGATCGATTCGGTGGATGAGATCAAACGGGCGGTGGTGGGCCCCACGCTGAAGAGCAAGCTCGAGTTGAAGGAGATCATCCTGCACCACCCGCGCCTGGATGCTTTCATGCAGCGGCGAGCCCGTTCGCAGAACCAGGAGATCTGGAGGGTCCGCAAGGAGGCCGACGACTACCTCGAGGAAATCGCGGCCAATTACAGCACCACCCTCATTCAGGTCGGGGAGAAGACCCTCAACTGGGTCTGGAACAACCTGTTCGACGGGATCGAAGTGGATGTCGACAGCCTGCAGAAGGTGAAGCGGGCCGCGCGGCACGACACTCTCGTCTACATACCGTGTCACAAGAGTCATATCGACTACCTGGTGCTCTCGTGCATTCTGTTTCAGAACAACCTGACCTGTCCGTTCATCGCCGCGGGGAAGAACCTGTCCTTCTGGCCGCTGGGACCGGTCTTCCGAAGAGGGGGTGCCTTCTTCATCCGCCGCAGTTTCAAGGGCCTGAAGTTCTATTCCGAGGTGTTTTCGCTCTATGTGAAGACCATGGTGCAACTGGGGCACAACATAGAGTTCTTCATCGAAGGAGGGCGCAGCCGCACGGGGAAAATGGTCCTGCCCAAGCTCGGGTTGCTCGCCATCCTGATCCAGGCGGTCGAGGACGAATTCCTGGACGATCTGGTTTTCGTGCCCACATCCATCAGCTACGATCGGATTCCGGAGGAGGAATCCTACACCAAGGAAGTTGCGGGCGGGAGCAAGGTCGAGGAGAATATTCGTCAACTGGTTCGTGCCAGGGGATTTCTCAAGAAACGGTATGGGCGCATCTACGTCACTTTCGCCGAGCCCGTTTCCCTGCAGCGCTACCTCGAACGTTACCGGGGAGACTCCACGAAGCTGTTGCCCAAGGAACGGCACGCCATGTACCGGGATTTCGGCTACCGGATCATCAACAGCATCAATCAGGCCACCCTGGTGACCCCTCATGCCCTGGCCGCTTCGGCCCTGTTGACGTCGGAGCGGCACGGAGTTTCGAAGGCGGAATTCCACGAGGTCTGTGATATGTTCCACGGTTACCTGAACAACTGCGGGGTGAAGCTTTCGAAGACGTTGCGCAACTACCAGGCGAGCCTCCAGGATACGCTCTGGGACCTCGAACGGGGTAAGATCATCGGGAAGCTCAAGGATGAAGACGACGACCTCGAGGAAGAAGTCTTCACCATGGACGACAGCAAGCGCCTTCTGCTCGAGTATTACAAGAACAATCTGATCCATTTTCTGCTGCCCCCGGCTTATGTCGCCACCTCGATCCTGTCGCAGCAGACGTTTCGTTTCAGCATTTCCCAGGTCGTGGAAGATGTCGCGTTCATGAAAAACTTCTTCAAGTTCGAATTCGTATACGACAATGAAGTGAGCGACGAGAAGCTGGTGGAGGGGGTCCTCGACAGCTTCAACACCCTGGGTTGGCTGCACCTCCTGGGCGAGGAAGATCAGCCTTACACGCTGTCTCATAGAGGCCAGCAGGCCGCTCATTCCTTCCACGGCCTGTTGCGCAACTACTTCGAGGGCTACTGGCTGGTGCTGAGGGCGACACGCTACCTGCAGAAGAAACCGTATACGGAAAGAGATTTCATCAAGAAGGTTCTCTCCCTGGGACAGAAGGCTCTGAAGCTGGAACTGGTGGAGCGCCCCGAGTGCATTTCCAAGATGATTTTCGGGAACGCGCTGAAATTTTATGTCGAAAAGAACATCATCGAAAAGGTCGACTGCGACAAGGGCAAGGAAAAAGAGCAGGAATGCTATACGGATGCGGGCAACCGGGCACTGATACAACACTACAGCAAGCAGATCAGCCGTTTCCTCCGGTCGCCTCATTTCGCGCTCCAATAGCACAAGGAGCCTGCTCCCCACATTCCGTGATACGCCGTCGAGGTCCGTGCAGGATTCCCGGCACGCAGACATGCAGCGGGTCATGTGGAGCATCGAGTGCATCGCATTGCATCGCGCGTTGAAGATCGCCACTTTTTCTCGTTTTGCAGGAGGCAGTCAATGGAAATAAGAGTTCAACCGGTTGCTCCGGACAAGCGGCGCCCAAAACCGAAGGACGAGAGCAAGCTCATCTTCGGGAGGGTTTTCAGCGACCACATGTTCATGATGGATTTCCGCGCCGGCGCGTGGCAGGACGCACGAGTGGTGCCCTACCAGATCCTCGGGCTGGATCCCGCGGCCATGGTGCTCCATTACGGACAGGGCATCTTCGAGGGACTGAAAGGCTATCGGTGGCCCAACGGCAAGATTCACCTGTTCCGTCCGGAGAAGAACTTCGAACGGTTCAAGCGGTCGGCGTTGAGGATGTGCATGCCCCCGGTGGACGTCGATTTCCAGTTCCGAGCCGTCGAGGCGCTGCTGAAGATCGACAGGGACTGGGTGCCGCACAGCCTCGGTTCTTCCCTTTACATCCGGCCGACCATGATCGCCAGCGAGCCGCACCTGGGAGTGCGCCCGGCCGGCGAGTACCTTTACTATATCATTACGGGCCCGGTGGCGGCCTACTATGCCGAGGGTTTCAATCCCGTGAAGATATACGTATCCGATGAATATGTGCGGGCTGTGCGCGGGGGTGTGGGCGAGGCGAAAACCATGGCCAACTACGCCTCCAGCCTGTATGCGGCGGAAATGGCCAAGAAAAAGGGATTCACCCAGGTTTTGTGGCTGGATGGGATCGAGCGACGGTTCATAGAAGAAGTGGGAACCATGAACATCTTCTTCAGGATCAAGGATGAGCTCGTGACGCCGCCGTTGACCGGTTCAATCCTGCCCGGCGTGACCAGAGACTCGGTCATCGAGCTGGCCCGTCACTGGGGGATCACGGTGACGGAGCGGCCGATCTCCATCGACGAGGTCATTGACGCCGTCAAATCGGGGAACATGAAGGAAATCTTCGGCACGGGCACGGCAGCGGTCATTTCTCCCGTGGGAGAAATCTCCTTCAAGGACAAAAACCACACCGTCGGGAATGGCGGGGTCGGCGAATGGTCGCACAGGCTCTACGACGAAATCGTCGGCATTCAGTACGGTGAGAAGGAAGATCCGTTCGGATGGATCTACCCGGTGAAGGTGTAGAAAGCCCGACGCGGGGCAAACAGCCCGCCCCGGCCCTTCGCCTCCAAAAGGTTTGATTTTTCAGTCTCTTGCCTGATGTTGGGATGGACTGCACGAGGGTTGAAATATCGGCTCGGTATGCTTAAGTTTCTTTTGAGGTTGACGATATGTCGCCTTCTCCTAACCCCTGGACCCTGTTCGGCATTTCCCCCTCCGGCCGAACAGGGTTTGACGTTTAAAGGCGGGGCGGTTGCGCGTGCCGGGCTCCGTGAGCCGGTTCCAGGACACGACCGATCGATCCGGTCAAACGCCGGCTCTCCGTCGTCGCCCGCCCCGTCGCGGACGGTGCGGGAATCCACTCTGTCCGCCTCCACGCGGCATCACGTGCCGCCGGTCTTGAGAAACCGGTTCAGGGACTTTTCCCAGTATTGCATGAACTCGAGGTAGAACTCCTCCGTGTATTCCCGTACGAATTCTTCCCCGGCGCCGCTCAACGCCGTGTACATGTAAGTCACGCGGGCGTTCGTGGCGTCTTCCCCCGTTCTTTCCAGGGCGATGGTGATCTTTCCCACCGTCTCCCCCGGTGTAACCTTGACGATTTCCAGGCGGAAATTCACCGGGTCCAGCTCGGTCATGACCCACACGACGGGTTCCTGAGGGTCGCCGGTCAGGAAGACGCAGTCCTTCTCCGCATAGCCCGACCGGGAGAGCACGAGGTAGGGGTCCCAGCCCTTGACCCATTCAGCTTCCCGAACGGGACAGAGAAGAGGGAACACCTTTTCCGGCCCGGCGTCGATCTTCTGAACGTAGCTCCTTTCCACACGTGACGGTTCTGCCACTTTCATCAACGGCTCCTTTGAATCGCGAGAATGAGCTGCCGGATTTCCCGTACCCGCAGTGCACTCCTGTGGCCGCGGACTTTACCGTACTCCAATGCGTCGATCGGGCGGTCCCGGGAGGGGCCCCGGTGTATCGAGCGCAGGGTCACGCCCGGACATGGACCCACCCCGGGGCGCCTTCCCCGGGCAATCACCCCGGGGACCACTTCCAGGAGGCTCACAGTTTGACCTGCTGGACACTGATGATGCTTGGATGCCTCCGCAACGTCTCGATGGCTTCCGGCGGGGCTTCGTTGTCCAGCCGGATGATGGCGATCGCCTTGTCCCGCGGGGTTCGGCTCAAATGCATGTTGGCGATGTTCACCTGGTGGCTCCCGAGGGTGGTTCCAATCAAGCCGATGGTCCCCGGTTTGTCGTAGTTCTGGATCAGGAGGTTGATGCCCTCGAGCTCGGCTTCGAGACGATAATCGTTGATCCGGATCAGGCGAATCTCGTGTCCCTGAAGCACCGCGCCGGCGGCGGAGAATTCCTCGCGCGGGCTGATGGCTTTGACCGCGATTTCGCCGGTGTATCCCTTGGATTCGGAACGGGTCGTCGTGATCAGCTCGATCTGTCGCTCCTTGAGCAGCAGCGGCGCGTTCACGAGATTGACCTTTTCGGCCAGAATGGGATCGAGCAAGCCCTTGATCACGGTGTGGGTGAGGGGCTGAAGAGGCAGTTCCTGAAGGTCGGAGCCGCTGTAAGTGATCTCGAGCCGCTGAATGGGGGTGGAAACCTGCCCCTGCAGGCTCCCGAGCCGTTCCGCCAGAACGAGGTAGGGCTTGATTTTCTCGTAGTCCTGGGGGCGGATGGACGGAAAATTCACCGCGTTGCGGATGATCCCGTAGAGGAGGTAGTCAACGATCTGGGTGGCTATGGCCCGCGCCACGTTGGCCTGAGCCTGGTAGCTGGACGCGCCCAGGTGCGGAGTGAAGATGACGTTTTCCAGCTTCAGCAAGGGGCTGTCGACCGGCGGCTCCTGTTCGAAGACATCCAGAGCCGCCCCACCCACGTGGCCGTTCAGCAGGAATTCGTAGAGCGCCTGCTCGTCGATCAGACCGCCTCGGGCGCAGTTGAGGATGCGCACGCCGGGCTTGGTCCGGGCCAGGGTCTCGCGATTCAGGATGCGAACAGTCTCGCTGGTGGAAGGGGTATGCAGTGTAAGGAAATCGGAGCGGGCCAGCAACTCGTCCAGGGGCACCCACTCGACGCCGAGGATGGCCGCCGCTTCCGGAATGATGTACGGATCGTGGCCGAGAACGTCCATCTTCATTGACAGCGCCCGGTCCGCCACGATGCTTCCGATCTTCCCGAGACCGATGATCCCCAAAGTCTGGTGGAACAATTCGGTACCCATGAAGCGTTTCTTGTCCCAGCGTCCTTCGCGCATGGATTGCGTCGCCTGGGGAATGTGCCGGGCCAGGGCGAGCATCATCGCGATGGTGTGTTCGGCCGCCGCGGTCGCGTTCGCGCCGGGGGTGTTCATGACCAGGGCGCCGCGCGCGCTCGCCGCTTTGACGTCGATGTTGTCGACGCCCGTGCCGGCTCGACCGATCACTTTCAGCCGGGGGGCGTTCTCGATGAGCTCGGCGGTGATGCGGGTGCGGCTTCGCACGATCACCGCATCGTAGTCGGGCAGCATCGCCTTGATTTCCTCGGCGCCCGGCTGGTCCGGAACATCCACATCGATCCCTTCGGCGGCCCTGAGTATGGACAGGCCGACTTCATGCATTCCATCGCAAATCAGGACTTTCATGGCATGTACCCTTCCTTGCGTTCCAGCGGACAGCGTGGAAGCGTTCCGAACGCTCTTCCCGGGCGGGAAGACGGTCTATCCGAGATAAGCCCTCTGGATCTTCGGATCGTTGCGCAACGCCTCGGCGGAGCCTTCCATCACGATGTTCCCCGCCTCCAGGACATAGGCCCGGTGTGCGTATTTCAAGGCGATGCGGGCGTTCTGCTCCACCACCAGGATCGTCATTCCGGCTTCGTTGAGCTGCTTGAGCACCCGGAAAAGCTCCTGCATGAGCAGCGGGGCCAGGCCCATCGAGGGTTCGTCCAGAAGAATGAAACGGACCCCGCTCATGAACGCGCGCCCCATGGCGAGCATCTGTTGCTCCCCGCCGCTCAGGGTGTCCCCCCGCTGGTTCCTCCTGTCCTTGAGGCGCGGGAAGAGCGAGAACACCCGCTCGTAGTCGGCGTCGAGGTTCTCTTTGTCGGTCCGGGCGTAGCTGGCCAGTTTCAGGTTCTCCAGCACGCTCAGATTTCCGAAAATGTGCCGCCCTTCGGGGACGAGCCCGATACCGAATTTCGCCACCAGGACATGGGCCGGGACGGGGAGCAGATCGATTCCGTTGTAAGTGATGCCGCCCTCGCTCACCGTCGGTCCTTCCGGCGGCGGCAACCGCATGATGCTCATCAGGGTCGTCGACTTCCCCGCTCCGTTTGCTCCCAGCAAGGCAACCACTTCTCCGTCGTTCACGTGGAAGCTGATTCCCCGCAAGGCGGTTATGCTGCCGTAACGTACATGCAGATTCCTGACTTCAAGCATAGGACGGTTCTTCTTCTCCAAGGTAGGCCTGGATCACCCGCCGGTTCTGTTTCACCTGGTCCGGAGTGCCGTCGGCGATCGTCTCTCCGAAATCGAGAACCTTGATATGGTCGCACACGCTCATCACCACGCGCATGTGGTGTTCGATCAGCCAGATGGTCAGCTTGAATTCCGTGCGGATCCAGCGGATCAGATCGATGAGTTGCTCGACTTCGCCGGGGTTCATTCCCGCGGCGGGTTCGTCGAGGAGCAGCAGCTTCGGGTGGATCGACAAGGCGCGCCCGATTTCAAGCCGCCTCTGCAGACCGTAGGGCAGATTCTTGGGGTATTCCTTGGCGTAGTGATTCAGCCCGAGCAATTCGAGCAGCTCGCTCGCCGTTCTACGGACCTTCGCTTCACTGGCACGGAAGGATGGCGTGCGCAGAACCGATTTGACGAGCCCGTAACCCAGCAGGTAGTGTTGTGAGATGCACAGGTTGTCGAAGACGGTCAGGGTGTTCCACAACCGTATGTTCTGGAAGGTGCGCGCGATACCCAGGGCCGTGACCTTGTGCGGACGCAGGCCGGCGATGTTTTTCCCGAGCAGTTGAATCTCGCCCTCCGTGGGTCTGTAGAAGCCGCACACCAGATTGAACACGGTGGTTTTCCCGGCGCCGTTGGGTCCGATGAGACCCAGGAGCTCCCCGCCTTCGAGCGTCAGGTTGAGGTTGTAGACTGCCCGAAGCCCGCCGAAGAAGTGAGTCAAATCCCTTATTTCAAGCAGCGACATCTACACCTGCCTTTCCTTCTTGGCAAACCGGCGGCCGAGCCACGGGAAGACGTCGGTCAGTTCGCGATGACCAAAAAGCCCCTCGGGACGGAAGAGCATCAGCAGAATGAGCAAAAGCGGGACCACCACCCACTTCCAGACCTGGAAGGAGCGGAAGAGCTCGAGGCCGACGGTGAGGATGACGGCGCTCAGGACGGACCCGCTGAGCGAACCCATGCCTCCGAGGTACACCATCACCAGGACTTCCGTGGATTTCATGATCGTGAAGGTTCCGGGATTGATATAGCCGAGCACGTGAGCGAACAGACCCCCGGCAATGCCCGCCAATCCGGAGGACAGCATGAAGGCGACCATTTTCATCCGCCGGGTATCCACGCTCATTATTTCCGCGGCGATTTCATCGTCCCGGATCGCCACGATCCCTTTTCCGTAGGTGGAATTGACAAAGCGGTAGAGGACCCAGATCGTCAAGCCGGTGGCGATCAGTACCCAGATCAGAACCCAGGGTACCGGGACGGCGCTCTTCATCGCATTTACGACGCCCCCCATTCCCATGAAACCCCGGGCGCCGCCGATCACCTGCAGGTTCTCGATGGAGCTCTTGACAATGTAGTTGACCGCCAACGTGATGATGGCGAGGTAGTCTCCCCGGGTCCGGAACGAGGGGATGGCCACCAACAGCCCCGCCAGGGCGGCACCGATGCCCCCGATGAGCAAAGTGACGGGGAACAGCACGACCGCGCTCACCGGCGGGAAAAGAGAAGGTCCGAAAATTGTGCTGTCGGTGAAGAACCATACGTTGAGCACCGAAGTGATGTAGGCACCGACCGCCATGAACCCGGCATGCCCCACCGAAAACTCGCCCATGTAACCGTTGACGAGGTTCAGCGAGGAGGAAAGTATGATGTTGATGCCGATGTACATGATGACGAGTTGAATATAGGAATTCACCCAGTTGCCCATGGCGCCGGCGACGAGGAGAATGCCCAGAAGGACGTATGCCAGTATCGACAATGATCGCATGCTTTTTGTCCTGGTCCTAGATTTTGGTCGCGCGGGCGACGCCGAAGATCCCCGTCGGCTTTACAGTGAGAAACATCAATAGAATGCTGAAGGCGATGAGATCCCTCAGGGTCGAGGGGAAATAGGCCGCGACAAAAATTTCGATGAATCCGAGGAGGAATCCTCCCAGGAATGCCCCGCGAATCTCTCCGATTCCGCCAAGGACAGCCGCGATGAACGCTTTCCAGCCTACCAGCGCGCCCATGTACGGCTCCAGGACCGGGTAGGCGGTCGCGAACAGGACTCCGGCCAGGGCGGCCATCGACGAACCCAGAATGAATGTGAACACGATCACCGTGTCGACCGGAATTCCCATCAGGGGGACAGCCATCCGGTCGTAGGAAATCGCGCGCATCGCCATGCCGATCTTGGTCTTGCGGACGATGGTTTCGAGCAGCAGGAAGACGAGTATGGTGGTGACGATGACCAGGATCTTGATGTTGCTGATGACGACTCCGCCGACGGTGTACACGGCCTTGGGGAGCAGTTCCGGAAAGCTTCGGCGGCTGGCGCCCAGCAGGGCGAGGTTGCCGTTTTCCAGGATCAGCCCGCACATCAGGGCGGTGATGACCACGTAGAGGCGCGAGACCCCCTTGCGCCGCAACGGACGGTAGGCAACCCGTTCGATGGCTACCCCCACGCCCGCTGTGAGGATCATCGTCAGAATAAGGCTCAGGACAAAGATGGCCGTCGGAGAAAGTGCGAATGGAAGCGCCGCCGTGTAATGCCCGAGGAGCAGGGTTGCGATGAAAAAACCGATGTAGGCGCCCACCATGAAAATATCGCCGTGAGCGAAGTTGATCAGCAGCAGCACGCCGTAGACCAGCGTGTAACCCAGAGCGATGAGGGCGTAAAAGCTTCCCCATTGCATGGCGTTGAGAACGTTCTGAAAAAACGACTGCAAAAACAAAGGCCGCTCCTCTTGAGAAACCATATAGAAAGGCGGGAATCGCTTCCCGCCTTCCATGTCAAATCGGATCGGTCAACACATGACGGCGGTTCAGGGACAGGCTGACTTGAAGAACTCGAATTCACCCTTGTCGCTGATCTTGACGACCACCGCGCACTTGGTCGGATTGCCGCCCGGCGCGAAGGTCATCTTTCCGGTGATGCCCTCGAAGTCCTTGACCTGCGTGAGCTTATCCTTGATGGCGTCGCGGTCCTTGTCGAGATTGCCGCTCAGCCCGCCGGTGTTCTTCACGGCGGTGAAGAGCAGGTTGATGGCATCCCAGGTGAGAGCGGCAACGTCGTCGGGCACGTAGCCGTACTTCGTGTTGTACTTGTCGATGAATTCCTTGGTGGCTCCCTTGGCTCCGGCGGCAGCGTAATGAGTGCTGAAGCAGTAGCCCTTGCAGGCATCGCCGCAGAGCTTCATCAGCTCGGCCGATCCCCAGCTGTCGCTGCCCATGATGGGTTTCTTCCACCCGAGTTCCTGGGCCTGTTTCACGATCAGGGGGACTTCATCGTAGTATTGCGGAGTGAACAAAACGTCGGCCCCGGAAGCGACGATTTTGGTGAGCTGGGCGCTGAAATCCTTGTCCTTCGTGGTGAATGTCTCGAACGCCACCACCGAGCCCGGTCCGTGGATCTTTTCGAAGGCGTCCTTGAAGAACTCCGCAAGGCCCTTCGGATAGTCGCTGGCGATGTCGTAAAGCACGGCCGCCTTCTTGGCCTTGAATTCCTCGGTTACGAACTTGGCGGCCACCGGGCCCTGGAACGGATCGAGGAAACACGCCCGGAATACGTAGGGGCGATTTTCAGTGGTTTTGGGGTTGGTCGACCAGGGGGAGATCATGGGAGTTTTGTTGTCGTTGCATACCTGACCCGCCGGGATGGCCTGCTTGCTCGACTGGGGGCCGATGATCGCCAGGACGCCGTCCTGTGTGATGAGCTTCAAGGCCGTGGCGGTGGCCGATTCGGCTTTGGATTCATTGTCTTCGTAAATGAATTCCAGCTGGTAGGTCTTGTCCCCGACTTTCAGCCCTCCGGCGGCGTTGATCTCGCCTTTGAGGATTTCCGCGGCGAACTTGGAGCTTTCCCCGACCTTGGGAATGTCGCCCGTCAGGGGAATGTTGAAACCGACCTTGATGGTGTCGGCGCTCCACGAAGCGGGTGTGACGCAAAGCGGCACGATCAAGCTCAGTGCCATGATCCACAACATTTTCTTCATGACGGCTCTCCTCCCTGTGATGAGACAATCGCAGCGAACGCTACCAGTGGTCTTAAGGTCCAGGATCACATGTCCTTACAGCACAAAACCCGGGAGCTGTCAATCGTGATTGCTTATTCGGCGCCACATATGGGGGTCGATCGTTCGCGCGCCGCCGCGTGGAAGCGGCGGGCGGACGCCGGGCCGTTTACCCGCTTTGGGGGGAGCCGTCTCCAGTGCGCAGGGACGACCGTTACGCTTCCGGCCCCCGGCGGGGATGAATCGCCGAAGGCCGCCGTGCGATTCCGGCGACGCACGCTTGTTCTCCCGGCCTTCGGTTCCGGGGCGGCAGCCGCCGATGACCGCCCGCGAGTCATAACATCGCGGGCACGACTGCGGAAAGTGGAATTAACGTCGTGAGTTCTTGAATTAACGTGCAAAAAACAGGGAGAATCCGCTATAAAGAATGCGTGTCGAACTCCCGCTTCCGGGAAGGGTCACCGACTTCCGGTTGCAGAGCCCGTGAACAATCATCGAGGAGACTTCGATTCCATGAAAATCGGATGCCCGAAGGAAATCAAAAACCATGAATACCGGGTCGGGCTTACTCCGGCTGCGGTCAAAGCGTACTGCGAAGCAGGTCATGAAGTCTACATGCAAAAGGACGCTGGAGCCGGGTCCGGGATCGCCGATGCCGAATACGTCTCCGCGGGCGCCCGTGTTCTGCCGACGGCGGAAGAGGTCTGGAAGTCCTGCGAGATGATCGTCAAGGTCAAGGAGCCTTTGCCGGTCGAGTACGATCTGCTTCAGCGGGACCAACTGGTGTACACGTATTTCCATTTCGCCGCCGATGAACGGCTGACCCGGGCATGCCTGGAAAAAGGCATCATCGCTCTCGCTTACGAGACCGTCCAGGAAGCGGACGGTTCCCTGCCTCTTTTAAAGCCGATGAGCGAGATTGCGGGCCGCATGGCCCCGCTCATGGGAGCCTTCTACATGGGCAGAATTCATGGCGGGCGCGGGCTTCTGCCGACCGGCGTGCCGGGAGTCAAGCCCGGGAACGTCCTGATCCTCGGCGGCGGGACCGTGGGCAGGAATGCCGCCCATGTTGCGGCAGGGCTGGGGGCCAGGGTCACCATACTCGATATCAACCTGGATACCCTCGGACGTCTGAGCGATATCATGCCCCCCAACGTGGCGACCGTTTTCTCAGACAGCCACACCATCGATTTCCATATCGAGGATGCCGATATCGTCATCGGCGCCGTCCTTGTTCCTGGGGCCAAGGCACCCAAACTGATCACGCGGGAGACTCTGAAGCTCCTCAAACCCGGTTGCGTTTTCGTGGACGTCGCCATCGATCAGGGAGGGTGCTCCGTGACGTCGAGGCCGACCACCCACGCGGAACCGATTTACGTTCTTGAAAACATCGTTCACTACTGCGTGGCCAACATGCCGGGGGCCTACGCGCGCACTTCCACGTTCGCGCTCAACAACCGCACCATCAAATACGGTCTGAAACTGGCCGGTGAGACGCTCGAAAAGGCATGTGCCCGGAACCTCGCCCTCAAGAGAGGACTCAATCTCTACAAGGGCGCCATCACCTTTCAGCCCGTGGCGGAGGCCTTCGGACTGGAAAAGTTCTACAAACCGGTGGACGAGGTGCTCGGGTAAGCGCTCGATGACCGTTGCGGCATGGAGTGTCTTGGGCTGCGGGCGCTGTGCCTGCCGGCGGCTTCCTCGTCCGCGGCATCGGACTGTTTGCATCCGGTGACGATTCAAACGCGATTTCAGGGTTCCTCTTCGTTTCTTTCCCTCTGAGCGGGAGTCTTCGGAATGCGGGATTGGGACGCCGATGCCGGCCGATTCGTGAACGATCTCATTGAGGTTTGGACGCAGACCCGGTTCAAGCCGCTCGCCAGGACCGCCCGGAAACACCGCGAAGCACTGACGGTACTGGTGGGGGAGGTCTTTCGGCGGAAAGGAGGAAACGATCGGAAAAAGGCGGATGAGGCCCGGTCGGAAGTGCTGAAGTACGTGCTCGAACGCATGAAGCTCGAGTTGGAGTTCGAGCACTTCGTGCTGTTCAAGGAAGCGGAGACCATTCGGGTTGTCCTCGAGGACGCCTTCGGGATGGCGCAGGGGGCGGAGGAAGACAGGGTCCTCATCCCCCGGCGGCAGGAAGCCGTCAGGATGATCGTCAGGTGCCTGTTCGCAGGTCCTCTCAAGAGCGCCGACACGAAAGACGTGGCCGTGTTCCTGCGGTTCTTCTCCCCGGCCGGCGACAAGACTTCCGTGGATCAGGACCGGACCCAGCGGATCAAGTCAATGGTCTGGCTGGCCTACCTGCTCATGGATCTCGTCCGGGTCGATCGGGAACGGGCGTGCGCGTCCGGGACGGGGTATCTGCGCTGTGCCTTGACGAACCTGTTGGACCGGGCGATCGAAGGGAAGATCATCAACGAGGAGACGGCGGTTCCGAGCTACAATTATGAAGGGGGGAAATGGGACGATACCCTTTACGGGTGGCTCCAGGGCGAAGACCGCAGGCCGCTGGCGGAAAAGCTCAGGAGGCAGTTCAACCTCGACAACCGTCTCGATCACGCCAACCGGATGCTCCTGGCGGGTCACCGGGAATGCCTTTACCGTCAGGTATTGTTCCTTTTCTGTTGAACGGGCGAGAGGATTGCGGTCATGAATGGCGAAACGCTCTTCGACAAGTTTCCGGAAGCCGTTTTCCGCAGCCTCTGGGAGCAGATGCTGCTGGGCACGCTCCCGTCGGAACTTGTGAGCGAAGTGCTCGCGCCCCTTCTGTCCGATTATGAACGGGTCCGGCTTGTGCTGCCGTCTGAAGTGCGCTGCGATTGCGAGAGCATTTTGCGGGTCTACCCGGAAATCGCGGCAGCTCATGGGATTGAGCCGCCTCCGGCTTTACCCGAAGTGCTGGGCTCACTTTGGACCAGAATCCGGAGACGAAAATCCGGAGGGCCCGAAGTGTCCCCGGGAGTCGCCGCGGACCTGGCCGCTCAGTCTCAGACACCGCTTCCAGTGGCTGAGGACCCGCTCTCGGCCGAAGGGCTGATCCGGCCGGAAGGAGGTCGACCCGTTCTCATCCGCATCGCATACGAGCCTGAGCGGCAGCGCCTTTGCTTCGAAGCACCTTCGTCGTCGGGAAGAGTCGCTTTGCATCTCGGTGGAAGATTCGTTCTCACCCTCCGGCCCCGTGTCCCCGCCTGCCTGTCCGTGGACCGATTCCTGGAATCGGCTCGAGACCCTGAGACGGGTGAAGTCGAGCTGGAGCTCTTTGAGGAAGAGGCCGAAAGGATGTAGCGCCGCGGCGACTCGCGGCAGGCAGGCCCGGTTGACTCTTGTCCGTGGTTCATCTATCATTTTAAATTACGCTGAGTTGTGCCGCCGGAACACCGCAGGCGTGCTTCAAGCCGAAAAGCGTGTCCGATTGCTCGGTGTGTGATTTTCCCTTCTGTTCGGTGCCGCAGGTGAAGGCAGGGACGGGATGAAAATAAAGTTCGGAATCATTATCAAGCTATTCTTCTGGTATTTCGCGCTCGCCACGATTTTCTATGGAACCATCGTCATCCTTTTTGTCCACATGCGCCAAATCATGCAGATATCCGAAACGGTCGTGAACAGGAACTACAGGATCGCCGCGGCATCCAAGAAGATGATCGACAGCCTGCTCTGGATGGCGGAAAACGAACGCAAGTACGACTTACTCAAGAAGGAGGACTACAAGGAGTTCTTTTTCTCGGCGCAAAAGGAGTACGAGGGGAATCTGGTCGAGATCCTGCGCATAAGCTCCGGATGGGGCAAGCAAGGCGACCCCTGGGACGACCTCTTCCGGAACTACCAGATTCACTTTGCCGCGACCGGAAGCGAACCGGTGGAAGGTGAAGGGGCGAAGACTCCCTGGCTTGCCGAGGAGGTCATCAACGAGTGGATCCGGAAGATATCCAAGGCCAGGGCCGCGAACGAACAGGAAATCGAATCGGAGATGCGGGTCCTCAGCCAGACGGGCCGCATGGCGCTCCAGGCCGGGTTCATCGGCCTCGGCGTGTCGGTGCTCGCCGGCCTTCTCGGCAGCATCTACCTCGGGCATTACATGAACAAGCCGCTCCAGGAATTGCGCCGGGGCATTCGTTCCATAACCAGGGAAGGGTCCATCGAACCGATCCGCATCCTGACCAAGGACGAATTCGGAGAGCTTGCGGGGGCATTCAACGAGATGGCCGCCCGGCTGGCCGAAGAAGAGCGCATGAGGTCGGATTTCATCTCCATGCTGAGCCACGAAATAAGGACGCCGCTGACCTCGATCAGGGAGTCCGTCAATTTGATCGTCGAAGAGGTGGTGGGGGAAATCAACGAGCGGCAGAGGCGGTTCCTGCAGATCGCCAGCGATGAAATACAAAGGATAACCTCCCTGCTGAACCATCTCATGCAGGTGTCCAGGCTCGAGGCGGGTGCCGTGTCCATCCGGCCGCGGCCCCTCGATGCCGCCGAGTTCGTGGCGGGGAGCATCCACAGGGTCACCCCCGCCGCGGAGGCGAAGGGGATCAGCATCCGGACCGAAATCGCCCCTGGAATTCCCCGGGCTATGGGCGATCCGGAAAACCTGCAGCAGGTGCTTCTCAATTTGTTGGGGAATGCCATCAAATTTTCCCCACCGGGCACGGATGTTGTGGTAAAGGCAGAGTTCGATCCTGCTAAGAGTGGCTCCAACCTGACGTTTTCCGTATCGGACAGCGGCCCGGGGATACCGGACGAGGAACTGACCCTGGTTTTTCACAAGTATTATCGGGCTTCGGGGGTCAGGGACGAGGTGGACGGTGTCGGTTTGGGACTCAGCATTTCCAAGCATATTGTGGAGGCTCACGGCGGAAGAGTCTGGGTGAGCAGTCGAACGGGAGAAGGGTGTACCTTTTCCTTCACTCTTCCCGCGGTGGATGAGGCATGACCATGAGCGTTCGTTTTCCTTTGGGGATTCTGGTTGGCTGGAGGGTCCCGCTGCTGGTTTGCATGGTCTTGTGCGGTCATGTGGCGTGCAGCGTGCACCCGACGGTGACGTTGCGGGGGCAGGCCCGGCCCGCGCAGCAGGTCGAACCCGGGACGTGGGCTGATGGAGTCTCCGCTTTCCGGGAGGGGGATTATGCCCGGGCGTTGGTGATATTCGAGGAGCTCAACGAACACGCCAAGACCGAATCCGTCAGCCGCAAGGCCCTTTTCGGGCAGGCTGTGACGCGATTCATGCTTGCGAGGACACCGGAAGAGTACGGTGAGGCGATGTCTTTCTGGGAATTCTGGAGCAGGCGGGCTCAGACTGCGCCGGAAGCCGAAGATCCGCTTCTGCTCACGCTTTTTCTGGAGCGGCTGACCAGTCGGATCGTCGCCGAGAGCGCCAGGAACAAGGCTTTGTCCTCCCAGGAGGCGACGGCGAACAACGTGCCTCCGTACAAAAGCCTTTTCCAGGGCAAGGAAAAAGAAGTGGAGCAATTGAAAGCGAAGCTTGAAGCCAAGGAAAAGGAAAACCGCCGGCTCAAACATCAGATCAACTCCCTGGAAGAGATACACCTCAAGTTTCAGGAGAAAAAGCAAGAGGTTTCCTCCCCGTGAGGGAACCCGGATGCGGAGAGGATTTTGCAGACCAAGCGGACCATCCTCGTGGTGGATGACGATTTGCACATCCTGGAGGTCATTGAGGCACGTCTGTCTTCGATGGATTTCCGGGTGCTCAAGGCGACCAGCGGACAGGAAGCGCTCGATCTCCTCAAAGCCGGTGCCGTGGATCTCGTGATCACCGATGTACGAATGCCGGGGATGGGAGGAATGGACCTTTTCCACGAGATACAGACCTTTCATGCCGGGCTTCCGGTTATCTTTCTGACGGCCTACGGCACGATCTCCGATGCCGTGAAAGCCGTGAAGGCCGGAGCGGTCGACTATCTCACGAAGCCTTTCGACGGCCGCGACCTGGTCCTGAAGGTCAAGGAGATTCTGCGAAAACCCGTCCCCCATCTGCCTGCCCAGGAGACGATTTCCCCGAAACACGAGTTCTGGGGCGGTAAAAGCGCCTCCATGAGAGAGCTCCAGGACCTGGTGGAGCGCATTGCCCCCAGTGACGTGAACGTGCTGATTCTGGGCGAGAGCGGGGTGGGCAAGGAACGCGTGGCCCGCCTGATTCACCAGAAAGGCCCGAGGCGACTGTTCCCGTTTGTCGTGGTCGATTGCGGCTCCACGCCGACGGGGCTTCTGGAAAGCGAGCTTTTCGGCCATGTGCGGGGAGCGTTCACTCACGCCATCAGAGACAAAAAGGGACTGATCGAAGCGGCGGAGCGGGGCACGCTTTTTCTGGATGAGATCGGCAACATTTCACCCGAAATGCAGGTCCGGCTGCTGCGTTTCCTGGAAGACCGCAAGATTCGGCGCATCGGCGATCTGCGCGAAATACCGGTGAACTGCCGTGTGATCGCGGCCACCAACGTGGACCTGCCCGAGGACGTCGAGGCCGGCAATTTCAGAGAAGATCTGTACTACCGGCTCCGAGTCGTCACGCTCAGAATTCCGCCGCTCCGGGAAAGGCGGGAGGATATTCCGCTGCTGGCTCAGCACTTTCTTCAGTCTTTTTGTGAGAGTCAGAATCTGCCCCCCGTGAGGCTCCCCCAGGAAACGATTCGATGGCTCTCCGAATACCCGTGGCCCGGAAATGTCCGGGAGCTGAAGAACGCCTTGGAAGCCGGAGCCGTCCTTTGCCGCGAGAGCGTCTTGCGTCCCAGCGATCTGCACTTGTCAGGGCTGCCGCATGCGCCCCTGAAGCCGCACGTATCCGTCGGCGATTCGCTCTCCCTGGAAGAAAGCGAACGCAACGCCATTGTGCGGGCTCTCCAGCAGGCCGGCTGGGTCCAGAAGGATGCCGCTCAACTGCTGGGCATCAGCCGCAGGGCGATCAATTACAAAATCAAGAAATACGGAATCGAATCGAGCGGAAAACGGGCGAGCGCGGAAGAAACGGATTGATTCGAAAGCCTCCCGTGACCGGGCACGTCCGCAAGCCTGCCCGCGATCGACCCGCCGAGATCGCGGGGTTCCCGATGAGCCTTGATACTTCTGCATTTGATATTTGGTTTGGTTCGACAGGACACTTTAACGCGGTCTTGAACGTCGTATCCGACAGGGGAGTGAGAGTGCGGCCGGGAGTGTCGCGCTTCCGGGAAATCAGCTGTCCATGATCTGACGGATTTTCCTTGCCAGCGCATCCAACTTGAAGGGTTTTTGCAGAAAATCGGTCTCCGGGTCGAGAATGCCGTTGTGCACGATGCCGTGGTCGGTGTAGCCCGAGATGAAAAGCGTTTTCAGACGCGGGTATGCGGTCGACAACCGTTCAGCCAGTTCCCGCCCGTTCATTCCGGGCATGACCACATCGGTGACCAGCAGATCGATCACCCCCTCGTGATCGCCGCACAGGTTCAGCGCTTCATCTCCACTGGCGGCGTTGAGCATGGTGTAGCCATTCTGTTTCAAGGTTTCACAGATCATGTTCCTCACCAGATCATCGTCTTCCACCAGCAGGATAGTCTCGCTGCCTTCGACCGGAATAGCTTCCTGCCGGGCCGGCAGCACTTCTTCGACCTCGCCTTCCACCCGGGGCAGATAGATTTTGAATGTCGTGCCTTCTCCCGGTTCACTGTACACCCAGATGTGCCCGCCGCTCTGAGTCACGATTCCGTAAACCGTTGCCAGTCCCAGCCCCGTTCCCTTTCCCTGTTCCTTGGTGGTATAAAAGGGCTCGAACAGGTGAGAAATGGTTTCACTGCTCATGCCCATGCCGTCGTCGCTCACGGCGAGCAGCACGTAAGAACCGGGGTTCACGGCCATGTGTCTGCTGACGTAGCTGCCGTCGAGCTCGACGTTGCGGGCTTCGATCAGCAGCCGGCCTCCCTGGGGCATGGCATCCCGGGCATTCACGACCAGGTTCATGATGACCTGTTCAATCTGTCCCTGGTCGGCTTTCACGCGCCAGAGTCCCTCGTCGACAGCCGTGCAAAGCGCGATGTTTTCCCCGATCAGACGGCGAAGCATTTCCTCCATGCGTGCGACAACGTCACGAAGGTCCAGTACTCTCGGCCTCAGAACCTGCTTGCGGCTGAAGGCCAGGAGCTGGCTCGTCAAGGCGGCGGCCCTTTCCGCAGCCCTTCTGATTTCTTCCGCATTCTTTCTCAAAGCGTCTTCCCCTTTGAGGTTTGATTCCAACGTATCGGCGTAGCCGGTAATGGCCGTGAGCAGATTGTTGAAATCGTGCGCGATCCCTCCTGCAAGCCGCCCCACGGCTTCCATCTTCTGGGCTTGGCGCAATTGTTCTTCGAGGTTCTTCTGATCCGTCACATCCAGCAGGTAGCCTTTGAGGAGAGTCAACTCGCCTTGCCGAGTGAACGTCCCCACGGCGTTCATCACGACGTGCACTCTCTTCCCGTCGCAACGGTTGAGCTCACATCGATAATTCTCGATCTTCTTCCGTTTCCTGATGAGTTCGACAACACCAGCTTCGGAATCGGACGCCGGCTGGAGAAAGTTGAGGTCACTGGTGATCGCCGCCTCAACCGATGGAAAACCGAATATTCTAACAAATGCCGGATTGCAGGACAACAACCGGCCGTCCGGGGTCGAAACGTACGCCGCAGCGAGGTCTTCCTCGAAAAATCTGCGGTAGCGTTCCTCGCTTTCGAGTAAAGCCTCTTCCTTTCGTTTCAATTCCGACGTGTCCATCACGGCCAGGACACGTTTTCCATCGAGGGTGCTCATGCCCGTGGGAGCGGCCTGCAGAAGACAATGCAGCGTGGAGCCGTTCCCGCGAATCCAACACGCGGCTGCCCCGGCGCCCTCCGAAGAGGTGCACCCGTTGAGCAGTTGCGTCTTCACCCGCTCGTGCTCGCCCTCTTCAGCATAAAGCCCGGCGATGCTGCGGCCTTCGAGTTCCTCGGCACCGCGGCCGAGTATGTCGCACAGAGCCTGATTCACCCATTGGATGATGTCTTCCTTGAGCAGGCAGAAACCGACGGGGGATGCGGAAAGCACCGCCGCCAGAAGCCGCTCCGTTTCCTCCGCGCCCTTCCCGGCCGATTTCCGTTCCTCCCCGCGGCGGATCACAATCGGCACGAGCAGCGCGCAAACCACTAATACCATGATTGCGGCGGAAAGAAAAACGGGTTCATTCCAGCCGAAAATCGGATCGGAGAAACGAGGTTGTCCCGGACCCCGTTCCCAGAGCACTTGGAAAAGCCTCAATCCAAGCAGCAGGGCGGCGACCCCGAACAGGTAGAGGACCTTATCGCGATTTAATATTCGAATCGGTTTGTGCAGAAAATAAGCTCCTGTTAGACAAGATGCCAGGACGAATGCCATAATGAAGATGGCGTTCATAAATGAGTCCCTGCCGCTAACTGTCCAGACCCCGCCTGCACAGATTGCTCCCCCATCGGCCAAATTCCTCTATAATTAAGGCTAGTCAGGGTGGTTTTTCAATTAAAAAGAATCAATCTGACGTTCTTTCCGGTTGAAAGGCTGATCTCATCTTAAAAGCCGAGTTGATTTTCAATCCGAATTCGTTTACCGCTATGGCGTGATTTGCCGCCTCTGACAATAGAGTTGCATCAAGCAGACCTCCGCAGTATTTACCGGTGATACGCCTTTGCGCCGGGAAAGCTTGTGAATGCCGTGGCTGCCGTGAGGGGTGCCTCCGCTTTGCACGCATGAGCGGGGAAAGCCTGGTGTCGGCATTCGCGATCAAAGATGGACGGGAGCCTTGTCGCCCTTGCGCGAGGGAGGGGCTTGCCGGCGATGTCGGGATTGGTGGAGCCGGTCGCGCTTTGCACGCATGAGGAGGAAAAGTTCTGGGACCGGATCGGCCGAGCTCGGGAATTCGGCCGCATTCGAGCCGCTTTGCGGCGTTGGGAAGCGGCTGCAGTGAAGCATTCCGTTCGAACAGACCGAGGATTACCATGGAAAAAGGATTGGTTGCCCTGAAGCTGTTTCCCCAGGAATTCATGTCGGCGGAGACGGGAATACTTTTTCTGGGATTCGTTGCACAGGGCCTCTTTTCGGCGCGGTTCCTGGTGCAGTGGATCGTGAGTGAAAGGCAGGGCCGGAGCGTGGTCCCGATGGCTTTCTGGTATCTGAGCGTGGCCGGCGGGGGGCTGTTGTTGATCTATGCCGTGATTCGCCGGGACCCGGTGTTCATTCTGGGCCAGGCGAGCGGTCTGGTGGTCTACGGCAGGAACATCTACCTCATCTACCGGGAACGCGGGCGAAAAAAGAAAGAAGCGGAGTCCGGCACCACCTGAGACGTCCCGAGGCGCCCGGGGCCTCGTGGGTGTTCGAACGAGCCGCATGGGGCGCAGGATGGCGAGCCGGAACGGGCCGTAAACGGGGAGACGCGGTTTCTACGGCCTGCGGCAGACCCTCTTCACCGCGTAGATTCTCTTGTTCTGGGTCTCATAGTAAATACGCACCAGGATTTCGCCGATCAGACCGATGGCCAGAAACTGGACTCCCGCCAGCATCAGCACGGAAGCCACGATGGCAAGCGGTCCGTGATGCTCGATGATGGATATTCCATCGAAGAGCTTGCGGTAGGCGAGGAACGTGCCGATCAGGAAAGACGGGCCGACACACGCAAGGAACATCTTGCCGAAAAAGTGCAGCGGCCTCGTCAGGTACCTGCGCAAAAAACCCACCGTCACCAGGTCGAACATGACCCGGAACGTTCTCGAAAGCCCGTAGTGCGATTTTCCCTCGTTGCGCCCCATGTCCTTGATGGGAATCTCGACGATGCGCGCTCCGTACAAGGAGATGAGCGCGGGGACGAATCGGTGCAGTTCGCCGTAGAGGTGGAGGTCGGCGAGCACGTCACGCCGATACGCCTTGAACGTGGTCCCGAAATCGTGCACCTGGACGCCGGAGACTTTGGCGATCAACCAGTTGGCGATACGCGAGGGGATCGTGCGCGTCAGCAGAGCGTCCGATCGGGTCAGCCTCCAGCCCGAAACGAGGTCGTAGCCCTCGTTGATTTTCTCCAGGAAATTCGGGATTTCCTCGGGTGCGTGCTGCAGATCGCCGTCCATGGCGACGATGTATTCGCCCAGAGCGTGGTCGAACCCGGCCATGAGGGCGGGTGTCTGGCCGTAGTTGCGCCGCAGATGGACAACCACGACCCTCGAGTCGCACGCGTGCAGCTCATCCAGAATCCCGGGCGTGGCGTCCGTGCTGCCGTCGTTCACCAAGACCATTTCCCAGGTTCCCGGCAAGTTTTCCATGGTGTCTTTGACCCGCTGGTAAAGTTCCCGGAGTGTACTCGCTTCGTTGTGAAGCGGGATCACCACGGAAACGTCCGGACCGTGACCGGGTCCGACCGCGGGAACATCCGTATCCACAGGTGGTGTTGTCACGACAGCTCCTCTCCAAAACCCCTCACGCTGAATCCATGCCTGTCCGAAAGACTCACCCAAACGGGTGAGAGCAGGATGTCACGTTCCACTTCCCGTTGACCGAGCAACCGGGTTCGGGCATTCTTCAATGCCTGATCGACCACCCCGGGGTGTACCATCCATTCGTTCACGCCCGGCTTCAGCCGTCCGACCAGGCGACTCAGGACCTTTTCGTTCCAGAGGCCGGTCACTGAAAGGCCGTGGAAGCCGTCCGGAGTCCTCAGGCCCGACCGCCTTACGAAATGCCTGAACACAGGCTGCAACGGCTTGATGATGTTCGCCTCCGCATACTGCTTCAAGAACACGCGGCGGTCGTTCTTCCCAACCGCTGTGATCAGCCGCCACGCGGATGCATCTTCGAAGGGGTTCCTGATCCAGGGGATGGAATACCTGCGCGCGATCTCGATCGCGACTTCCAGAACCGGGGGAAGAACGTGCACGTGCTTGTGACTGTCGAGATGCGTCGGCACGATACCGCAGTCCATGATTTTGGAAACCTGTGCCAGAAGCTCCCTTCGAATGTCCCCCGCCGAGACTGCTCCGCTGACCAGCGCTGCGGCAAGGCCGCGGGGACTCGACTGCATCGCGCCGGTTTCATCGACCAGCGTGGGAACCTTGTCCGGACTCGCGACCGGTTTCAGTTCCGTGAGGTTGAGATGAACGCCAACGCTCAGCGACCGGTTCGCTTTGGCAATGGCAACCGCATCGTCGAAGGCGGGACCGTTCGCCATGAGCGTCGTGTTGCGAAGGACCCCTTCGGCGGCGCAGCATTGGATTGTGGCGTTGATCCCGCCGGTATAGCCGAAGTCGTCGGCGTTGATAACGAGAATGCATTTCATGTCGGTTGCCGAATCCCGGTAGTCCGGGCTCCACTCGTTTCTTGAACGACGGGCCTGCCGACGGCATCCCGCCACAACCGCTCGTCGAGACTGGCGCAGAACCCCCTCTGAAAGCGATGCGGCCCGGTGGCCCTCAGGCATCCGGACCTGCTCGAAGCGACGCCGCAAAGCGCAATGCCCACGTCTCAGGTGGTGACTAGCTAACAGAACTGGGGGCAAGTGTCAAGTTGACGCGCGCGCTCACCGACCTATACGCTGGGAGCATTCCCGCTTTTCTTTCAATCTCATCTACTGTATCTTTGGTGCCGGCGGGAGCCGTCGCATACAGTCAATGCAGGGGGGAGAGTATGAGCGACATCCGATGGCGAATAGCGCGGTATTGGATGCCGGTACTGGTTGCCGGATTGATGGTCGTCGCCGGGGGGGCAGCCCGGGCTGAGGGCCTGCGGGTCTTGACTCTGGACGAAATCGTTCAGATGGCGCTCGAGACGAGCCCGCAACTGAAAGAGGCCGATCAGGACATCAAGGCGGCTCAGGGCGATCTCGCGCAGGCCAGGGGAGGCCAATGGGCGCAATTGGATGTGGTGGCTATCGGCGCCCCCTCCGAGGATGCGAAGAAACCGATCGTCAGGATCGATCCGGTCACGAACATCGGCCACATCGAGGACCGCGACGAGGGCGACGTGGGGATATTCGGGAGCCTCGATTTCTTTCTCGTTCAGCCCCTGTACACCTTCGGGAAGATCTCCAACCGCAGAGACGCCGCGGCGCTGGGGGTCGAGGTTCAGAAGTCGATCAAGGAACAGAAGAAAGGCGAGGTCATCCTGACGATCAAGGAAATGTACTACGGATTGGTGGTCGCCACGCAGGGGAAATCGGCCTCGCAGGATGCCGAGGAATTCGTCAAGGACGCCCGCAGGCGCATCGAGCGTTTGCTCGAGGCCGGTTCGAAGAACGTGGACCGCAGCGACCTGTACCGGCTCGAGGCGTATGAAGCGGAGATCAAACAGTTTCAGGTCAAGGCCGATACGGGAGCTCAGTTGGCCTACATGGCGCTGAAGAGAGCCATCAACTATCCGGCCGGTGAGGACTTCAGGCTGGACACGAAGGAGCTCCCGAAGAATGTTCGGCAGTTGGGCTCTCTGGAGGAATACATCCAGCAGGCCCTGGCGGAAAGACCGGAATTCGAGCAGCTGAAGAAGGGCATACAGGCACGGAAGGCCATGGTCGAAGGTGCCAGGGCGGACCTCTATCCGTCGATATTCGTTGCCGGCGTCGGCTCGTTTGCGGGCGCGCCTGGCAGGGAAAAACTGGACATTTCGTACTTTCATGACGAATTCAACCATGTTGAAGCCGGGGCATTTCTCGGCGCCAATTGGCATTTCGACCTGGGTATCGGCCAGGGTAAGCTGGCGAGGGCCCGGGCCGAGCACCAGAAACTGGTCCATACGAAAGAATACGCCGAACGCAATATCCCCGTGGAAGTGGCAAAGTATTACCAGGAGGTCGTGGAATCCCAGGCGGCTTACGAGAACTACGGGAAAGGCACGGTCGCGGCCAGGAAGTGGGTCGTGTCCTCCTTTGCGAGTTTTGATGTCGGGGTGGGAACGGCCAAGGACATGTTCGATGCGATCGATCGTTATGGGAAGAACCAGGGGGAATACCTTTCCGCACTTTACAAGTACAATGTTTCGCTGGCTCGGCTGAGCCATGCGATCGCGGAATACCGGACCGGCGGTTCGTGAGTCGGAATGGAGCTCGGGTGGAACTGAAAGCGGAATAGAACAGGATGCCACACCGGAAATGAACCTGCTCTCAAGGCTCGTGCAATCGTGGGTGGCCTGGGTTCTGCCCAGGCCACGCCTTGTTTTGGGAATGGCTCTTGTCACTGCGGCGGCCTCGCTTTTCCTGGCCGCGACAAAACTGCACGTCCAAACGGATCAGCTGGAGCTGATCTCCGCCAAGCACCCCTTGATTGCCCTTTCCAGGAAACTGGAACCTTTCAATTTTGACGGCCGGGCGACGTTTTCCGTCGTGATCAAGGCTCCCACGCCGCGGCAAGCCGTCGCCTTCATCTCCGAGCTGGGGGCTCGTGTCGGAAAAGACGCCGCGCACTTCAGAGACGTGTTTTACCGGGTGGACCCCGACCTGTTCAAGAAATGGGCCCTGCTTTACCTGGACCGGAAGGACCTCCTGCAAATCAGGGAAAGCCTTGAAGAACATTCCAAAATGATCGCGGAGTTGTCCGCGGAGCCCGACCTGCTCGGATTCCTGAAGCTGGTGAACCGGGAGATGGCTTCGCGCATGGTGGGAGAGCTGTTCACGGGCTTCCTCGACGAAGACCCTGCCGCGAAAAGGTCCAAGGGCAAAGAGCCCATGGACCTGGGCTTTCTCATCCAGACGCTCAGCGGGCTCTCCAGCTATCTCGACGGCCATGACAAATACACCTCCCCATGGTCTTCATTTTTCAAGAGCAAGGCCTGGGATCTCGATCAGGAAGGGTATTTCTGGGAGGCGAACAAGCGCTTCGCGGTCTTGATAGCCATTCCGGCGAAGCTGGCCGTGGACGCGTTCAGTGACACTCAGATATCTCTCGGCGCGCTCAGGCGGCATGTTCGCGATGTGAAAGCGCTCCATCCGGACGTCGAAGCCGGTGTGACCGGCCAGGAAGCCCTGAACAACGATGAAATGAGGACGGTCCTGGGGGATATGAGCGTGGCGACGTGGCTCTCCCTGCTCGGCGTGTTTGTGCTCCTGATCTTGTTTCTTCGGAGCCTGCGCAGATCCGTCATCGAGGTGGCGACCCTGATCGTCGGCCTCTGCTGGACATTCGGATGGACTACGATTTTCATAGGCCACCTGAATATTTTGTCCGTCGTCTTTGCGCCTCTGCTGTGCGGGCTGGGCGTCGACTACGGAATTCACTGGATGGCCAGGTTTGAGGAAGAGGAGCGTGGCGGGGCGCTCGACAACCGGGCGCTGACCGAAAGAGTGATGGACCGGTCGGGCCCCGGCATTGTTCTGGCCGGGCTGAGCGCGGCTTTTTCCTTCATTCCGTTCGTGTTGACCGGGTTCGCGGGCTTGATGGAATTGGGGCTGATCACCGGCATGGGCATTTTGCTGATTCTGCTTGCGGGTTTTACCGTTCTGCCGGCCTTGATGATTATTTTCGGAGGATGTCGCAAGAGAGCGGAGGTCGATCCCGGTATTCAAGCCGAGCGCGACCTGATCCGGCTGGGGAGGGGTTCGGCGAGTCTCGTCCTGGCCGCCGCGTTAGGGCTTTGCGTGTTGAGTCTCCTGGGGCTGCGGGGAGTGCGCTTCGAATTGAACCCTCTGCTTCTCCAGGCCGCAAACGCTGAATCCGTGGTATGGGAAAAGACGCTGATCGAACAGTCGGAGCATCAGTTGCTGTCGGCGGCCGCGTTCGCCTCATCTCCCGAGGAGACGTCGGCCAAGGCGAAACGGTTCGAAGCTCTGCCGACGGTCGCGAGCGTCAAGACCGTATTCGGCATTCTTCCCGAGGACCAGGAGGAGAAGCTGCCCCTGTTGAGGGCCCTGCTGCCCCTGATACCCGAAATGCGCCCCTCCCGGGCACAGCCTGATCCCCCCTACATTTCCGACTTGATCGAGACGCTGGAACGGATACGGTTCAAGCTGCAGGACGATCAGGCGGAAAAGTGGGGGGCCGACAAGCCCCTGGTGGAACAGATGGCCACGGTCAGGAACCTGGGTGCAGGCATCATCGGCGCTTTGCGCGCTTCCCCGGAAGGTTTGCAGCGCCTTGCGGGGTATCGGGCCAGGTTTACGGACGACCTGACCGAGACCTGGAGCTTCCTGAGGGACGGTGCGGCGGCGCGGCCCATGACCCTCGATGATACGCCCAAGGTGCTCCGGGACCAGTTTCTCAGGGACGGGCTGTATCTGCTCCGCGTCTTTCCCAGGCAATCCGTCTGGGAAGAGGAAGCCCTCGCCCGATTCGTGAAGGATGTGATGAGCGTCGAAAAGGACGTCGTCGGAGATCCGGTCTCGCTCCATTTGTTCGCTTCGGCCTACAAGAGGGCATGCATGCTCGCGTCCGCCTATGCCCTCGCGGCGATCTTCCTGCTGCTGATTCTGACTTTCCGGAACCTCAGGCACGCCGCGCTCGCGCTCATCCCCCTCGTTGTCGGAACGGTTTGGACCGCGGGCATAATGGGCGTTGCGGGGGTCGACTTCAACCTGGCGAACAGTATGTTCATGCCCCTGGTTGTGGGAGCGGGGGTCGAGTACGCGATCATCATCATCGCCCGCTGGCGGGAGGGCGGGATGCAGCCCGGACATCTGCCCTGGAGCACCGGGAAAGGGGTCATCCTGGCCGCGCTCACCACCACGGTGGGATTCGGGACGCTCATGATTTCCCGTCACCAGGGGATTTTCAGCCTCGGTTTCGTTGCATGGTCCGGGAGCCTGTGTGTTCTGGCAACCGCTATTTTCGTATTGCCGGCGATACTGGCGGGCATGAATCCGCCCGAAGGCATTCCGCTGAAGAAGGAGAAAGACAATGGTACGATGGTTTCAAATTGCCTTGATGTGCCTGTGCTCACTCGTGAGTGCTCTTCCTGTGTCGGCGCAAACCGGAAGCGCCACTGACCAGGTGAAGGTGGTTCTCGACAAAGCGATGGAGATCCAGACCCGGGGCGATCTTCAGGGTGAGGCCCATCGCGCGGAGCGGGCGAAGCTGGTGCGCAAGCTCATCAGCGACAATTTCCTGTCCTCCGAAATGGCCCGGGAGGCGATCAAGGGCCACTGGGACAAACTGTCCGCGGCTCAACGCTCCGAATTCCAGGGGCTCTTCATTGCGCTCTTCCAGGATTCCTACACCCGGATGGTGCTGAACTTTCTGCAGCGGGAAACCATCGAATACCGCGGAGAATCCTCGGAAGGCAAAAGCAAGATGGTGCGGACCGTCATCATGCGCGCCAACGAACACATCCCCGTGGATTATATGCTCGATTTCAAGAGCAATAAATGGGGCATCCGGGATGTGGTGATCGACGGCGTCAGCATTGTGGAAAACTACAACACAACCTTCTCGCGCGCGATACAGGCCAACGGCATCGGCGATCTGCTGAGCAAGATGCGCGTGCAGAAGAACGCCGTTGTGGGCGATACCAAGCCGTAAAATAGCCGTGAGCAAGGTTCTTCATGGCGCCGAGCGCTGGGCCGGGGGCATTAGAGCCGTGGATTGCGCTGCCGCCTGGCCCACCCTGCCGATCCGTGTAAGCGACTGCACGGATCGGCAGGGTGGGCGCGGTTCCTCCGTGCACACGATCAGGCCGAGCCTTTCGCCCGCTTATTGCCTTGACCGTTGCGAGCCTGCGATCACACCGGGCCTCGCGTACGCCCGCTCTTGTCATAATCGCCGCGAAACCCGCCCGCGATACCTTCCGCTGATCCCCTCCTCGGCAACCCTGAACGTGAATCGGCATAAATCGTAACTGGTTCCCCTTCTCGGCGGAGATTGCCTTTGCGCTACGATTCCGAAGGCATACCGGGAATCGGGACCACCGACTGTAACTTTTGCCGTGGCCGCTGCGACTAAGTCATCGAAAGTGGATCCGGCTGCACCGGAAAGTTTCGAATGGAGTTGTTCCGAAAAAGGAGAGTATGATGAAAAAGATCGCTTTGGTTTCAATCCTTGTGCTGTTTACAATGGCCTCCGTGGGGGCGAGCGTCGCTGCGGCCGGGCCGCGTGGTCACGGTGGCGGAGGAGGGTACGGGGGATGCATGCTCGGAACCCTGCTCAGCTTGAATCTTTCGGAGGCTCAGAAGCATGACGTCGCCGTGATCATGAAATCCAATCGCGACGAGTTCAGGACGGTGGTCGGGCAAATGAGGGAGGCGAAAAAGGCCCTGTTCGACCGGATCAATGCCGAGCCTCTGGATGAGGAAGCCATCAGGCAGGCCGTCCGGCAACTCGCAACCGTTGGAGAGCAGGCGGCCGTTTTGAGAGGGCGAGCGCTCTCGGAGATCAAGGGCGTGCTCACGCCGGAACAACGCGCGGCACTGGCGGAACAGCGGGCGCATTTCGGAGCGATGTTTGAAGGGAGAGGGCATCGAGGGAACTTCCTGTTGGATGACTGGATCGACAAGTACGGCAAGTGATCCTTCCCCTTACGGTCGCGGCTCGGGAGCGACGGCCGCGACCAACGGATATTCCCCCTCCGGACGCGCGCTCCGAGTCTCATTGTCCGGTGGATTTTCCTGCACAGAGAGGCCCTTGATCCCAGTGAAGGACAACCGGCGCGGTGACGATTTCGATTCCGAGGTCATCGGGAGGGTACTCGGAGGCGATGTGAACGCCTTCGAATCGCTGATGGAGAAATATGGCGATCGGGTCTGTCGTATTGTCTCGAACCATGTGCCGCGCGACTATACGGAAGAAGTGGTCCACGAGGCTTTCGTGCGGGCCTACCGCTCCCTGCCCGGTTATTCGGCGAAGGCCCCCTTCGGGTACTGGCTGTCCAAAATCGCGGTGAGGTGCTGTTATGATTTCTGGCGAAATCGACGAAGAAACAGGGAAATAGCCCTGACGAGTCTCACGGAGGACCACCAGAAATGGGTCGATGCCGTGCGAAGCGTCGAATCGCAGGAGGTTTTCGAAAGGGAAGCGGGCAGGAAGGAAGCCGGGGAAGTCCTCGAGTATGCCCTCGAAAGATTGTCCGCGGGCGATCGCACGGTTCTCACGATGCTCTATCTCGACGGCATTCCGGTGAAGGAAGCCGCCGATTTGCTGGGATGGAGCGTCGTGGGCGTCAAAGTGAGGGCTTACCGGGCAAAACGTAAAATGAGGAGAGTCGTTTCCGAGCTGCTGGAACAGAAGGATCACGAAGATGAAAGCAGATGAGGAAGAGATTTCGAGAATCGAGAACGCATTGCTGTCCGCCCGTCGGCACAGGGAAACGGAACGGATGAGCTCGCGGCTGAGAAGCGACATCATGCGGGACATCCGCGCGGCCGCTCCCCGACGGGATGATGTGCGGGAGCCTGTTCCACTGCGGCTGGTATGGAGGTTCGCCGCCACGGTTTCGCTGGTGGCCGTGCTGGTGCTTTTCTATACCTTCGGGTCGAATTCGGGCGCGGAATACGAAGCGGCGGCGTTTTTCGGCGACGACATTCTGATCGCCGGCTCTCTTGATCTCTTGTGATACCAAGGTGCGTTCAAGATCACGCAAAACCTGTCCGGCGGGAGAAGACGCGGGCGTGGATAAACCCGGTCCCTGCGGAACGATGTGCCGGCCAGACGTAGCAAGAGAAACGCTTTATGCCCTCCCGCCCAGGTGCTGCGGACTTGAATGCAACCTGGTATGAAAGCTGAACGACGATGAAGTGGAAAGTATGGCTCGGATTGATCGCGCTTTTTCTTTCGGGAGTCCTGGTTGGTGTCGCCGGAACGGGATTCTACCTCAAAGGATCGCTGGAACAGTCACTCATCGGCGGCCATCGGCCCATGATGGGCAAGAACATCATGCGGCGGCTGGCCGGAGAGCTTCAGTTGACCGGGGAACAGCGGGTTGAGGTGGGCAGGATCATCTGTGAGGCCGAGCGGCGGTTGATGGAAACCCGGAGAAAACACAGGCCGGAGGTCGAGGAGATCATCCGGGGGGCAATCGCCCAGATGAAGCCCTTGCTGACACCCGAGCAGCAAGAGAAACTCGACGCCATGCATACAAGAGCCCGGGATCGTTGGAAGAGACAGCTGGATTGGCACGGGGGGCGCCACGGCGGCTGGGACTGCACCTGAAGAAGAAGCAGCGATTGGCCCCATGAAAGCCCGGCGACGCCCGAAATGCCGCGAAAGCTCAAGGCTCCGGTCTCTCGCCCGGCGGCAGCATCCTGCCGTCTTTCTGCAAACGGTAGCGCCGTCCTCGCCATTCCACGCTCCATCCGGTCAGGCTGGCGCACCAGACGCCAAATCCCAACAGGTCCCGAGGCAACAGCAGCCAGAGGTTCTTTTCCAGTATCCGATCCCGCAGGCCGCGCACCCCGACGTACCACCCGGTAAAAAGCCGCAGGGCCGCAACGGCGCCCAGCAGCAGGAAAGTAAAGGGCGAGGCGAAGAAAATGAAGTTGAGCAGCGCCGGAACCGTGCCGTAAGTGATCGCCGTCCCGAAATGGCCCATGGGACGGCAGGCCCGGATGTTTCGCGACCAGCGGATTTGATGATTGAGCATCGAGCGGAAGCTGAGCGGAGGCGGCATCGTCTCCACCACCGGCCTTCCCAGCCTGATTTCGTATCCCTCTCTCCAAAGCAGGTTTCCCAGCATGTAGTCGTCCCCGAGGTAATCGGCGATGGCCGCAAACCCCCCGATGGAAGACAGCCTGGTTTTCGTGGTCGCCATGGTGGCGCCGAAAGCGAACCGGATGCCTTCGGTGAAGTCGGCGACCAAAACACCCGGGGCAAACTCGCCCGTTATCCCGACCGCTTCGAGCAATGACGTCCAATTCGGGGTCGCCCCGGCGCGATAAAGGCAGGTGACGAGGCCGATACGCTCGTCCGCGAGCTCCGGAACCAGGGTGGACAGGTAGTCCGCTTCCACCCGGATGTCGCTGTCCACAATTACGATCAATTCATGCCGGGCGGCCGCGAGCATGTTGTTCAAATTGCTCACCTTGGGGTTTGTCCCGATGGCCTTCGAGTCGATCACCAGATGAATGTCGCAGTGAGGGAAGTTCTCCTTCAGCCGTTCCACCACCGGGATCGAACTGTCCATGGGGTCCTGGACGCCGAACACGAGCTGAAACTCGGGGTAGTCCAGGCGGCAGAACGAAGCGTAGTTGTCATAGGCCTGGAAATCGGCGCCGCACAGAGGAATGAGAATCGAGGCGGGTCGGACCGCGGAGACCGGCGCAGCGGAGCGCGGGCGGGAAAAGAACCGCCGTGCGGCAACGATGCAGGTGAGGTAATAGGCGCACCCGGCAAGGGACAGCAGGGACAGGAAAAAAACGACACAATCGGTGAGCATCGGAGCCTGCATTTCATGCCATGGGTTCAATCGATGCGGCCGGCGGATTCGCGGACCCGAGGGCCGATCCCTTTCAGGGAACACAGACCAGCGCGACACCCATGCAGACCAGCAGTGTTCCCGCCCAGCGCAACCCGTTGACCTCTTCCTTCAGGACGAATCTGGCTCCGATAATCGTAACGACGTAAACAAGCGACGTCGCGGGAACGACGAAACTCAAATCCGCCCAGGACAGAACGGCCAGAAAGGCGAAGAAGCTCACCGCAAGGCTGGCCACGCCCGAAAGGAAACTCAGGTTGGTGAATACTCTTCCGGCGACGGAAAGCAATTCACGAGGGGAGATGGAAGCGACTTCGCCGATCTGCTTCATCCCCCGTGTGATCAACACATCGCCGGCGGCGTTCGACACGACGATGATCAGAACCAGGAGAGCGGTTATCATTCAGTGCTCCATCAAACCGGTATCGGAAGCCGGATCCGCCTCCGTCATGCATCGCCGTCCAGGCGGCGCTTGGATTTGCGGCCCGACCCCGCGACGAGCACTACACCGACGAAGATCAGGACGGTGCCGGCCCATCGCGCATTGGACACCGTTTCATTGAGAAAATGGTAACCGAAAAAAACGTTCAGGATGTAGCCGAACGCCGTAGCCGGCAGCACAAGGCTCAAGTCCGCCCATGTGAGCGTCGCCGAGAACATCACGAGGAAGAGGATCAGCAGCAGCGTGCCCAGCCAGATCAGCGGTTCTCTCATGGCATCCAGCAAAAGCATGGCCGAGAAGCTTCCATCGAACTGGTCAAGGGCAATGCCTTTCATCCCCTTGCTCAAACACGCATTGCCGATGGCTTGGGCGAACACGGCTATGGTCAGAACAACGGCGGTTTTCATAAGCATGCCTTCAAGTTGCTGTAATTGATCACATCGATACCGCCTGTCCGGATGGCCTCCTTCACTCGGGGGCTGATCAGGATTTCGAATTCCTTCGCAAGCTGGGCCGCCGTGGCGTCACCACGTTCCACACTATGACACAGGGCCGGATGGAAGTAAATTTCGTTCGTTGCGACCGGGAGATGTCTCAACACGTGGAGGACATATTCCTCGGTCATTCCGCCGCTCATCAGGTGGCCGAAGACCCTCGGAGCAAATGCGAAGCCCTCCCTTCTCAGGACCCGCTTCATGCGCCGGCACAACAGGCGAAAAACGAGGGTGGTGAGCATTCTTGCAGCGGACAGGCCGCCGTCGAAGCGTACGGCAGTCCACAGATCGTCTTCCGGCAACCGCATTCCCCGGATGCCGTGCTTCCCGGCGAGTTCCACGGCCGCGTCGAACACCACCGGATGCACGTGCATGTGCAGGTGGCTGTCCACGTGAGATGCCCTCAGACCGGTGGCCCTGAACTGCTCGAACTGGGCCGAGAGCTCGCGTTTCAACTGCTTCCTGGCCGCCGGGCAAAAAAAATACCGCAATCCGGCGATGGCCGGATCGGAAGGAAAACATCCGTTCCGGTCCACCAACGCCGGTATTTCCTTGGGGGGCAGCACGGACTTGCCGAGAACGGTGACGAGATGGAGACCGACGGCCAAACCGGGATTTTCCCTGGCCAGCTTGACTGCGTGAGGGGCGGCATCGCCGGTGACGATGAGGCTGCAACTCGACAGGACGCCCCGTCGGAATGCCGCGACAATGGCGTGGTTGACTTCTTCGGAGGCCCCGAAATCATCGCCGTTGAGAATCACTCGAGCTCGGTTCATCACACCCCGAAACCGGTGTCGCCAAATCTTCGCCTGCCCTGCAGCTTCAAACCTTTCCCCGCACGAATCGCTTTCGTTTGGCCCGAAGCTGGAGATATTCCCTCGCTTCTCTGTACAGGCGACTTCTTTCCGTCTTGTCGAAAAGCGCGCGCCTGATGATGCGAAAGGCCACTTTCGGACGAAAATAGTATCGCCCGTAAAAGTCTTCGACGGCCTGGACGATTTCATGCCTTGTGAGGCCGGGGTATTCGAAATTGGGGAGCTGGTGCCCCAGTTCATCGAACATCTCGTCCTTGGTCAGGTAACCCCGATCGCGCAGCCAGACTTCGAAATCGGTGCCTGGAAACGGGTGCGCTATGGACACCTGGATGGTCTCGCAGTCGAGCTCCTCGGCAAACCGCATGGTTGTCTTGATCGTCTCCCGGGTTTCCCCCGGCAAGCCGATGATGAAATCCCCGTGAACCGCCAACCCCAGGCTCCTGGCCGTCTTCATAAAACTCATGGCCAGCTCGGGGGTCGCGCCTTTCTTGACGTTCTTCAGAATGCCGGAGTCGCCGGATTCGAATCCGACGATCAGGAGACGGCAGCCGGCGTCTCTCATCGCCTTCAGCATCTCATGATCGGCGTTGACGCGACACGTGCAGGACCAGGTGAACCCGAGGGGCTTGAGCTTTGCGCACAGATCGAGCACCCGGGTCTTGTCCCACGAAAAGGTATCGTCATCGAAGAAGATCTCCTTGAGGTTCGGGAAGAGCTCGAAGGCGCGTTTCACGTCGGAGGCCACGCTTTCGGCTGCCCGCGGGCGGTATGTGTGGCCGCTGAACGTCTGCGGCCAAAGACAATAGGTGCACCGCGCGGGACAGCCCCGGCCGGTGTAAAAGGCGATGAACGGGTGGAGGAGGAACGGCACGTTGTAGCGGGTTATGTCCAAGTCCCGCTTGTAGACATCCACCACCGAGGGCAATGAATCCAGGTCGGTGAACACAGGGCGATCGGGGGTGTGGACGATGTGGCCGTTCTCCAGGTAGCTCACGCCGAGTATATCGGGCAGAGGTTTTCCCTGGGCGAATTCGGTGACCGCGTGATCGAATTCCTTCCTCACCACGAAGTCGATCGCCGGGGAGGCCCTCAGGGACTCCTCCGGGTGAACCGACACCGGCGGACCGACGAAAGCTATTCGGACGTCCGGATGGCTCTTCTTGATCATTTCCGCCAGCAGGATATCGTTGTTGAACCCCGGTGTGCTGGTGAACAGGACAATGAAGTCGTAGTCTCCGGCAATGCGTATGGTTTCCTCCGGAGTGACACCGTGAGGAGGGGCATCGAGCAGCCTGCTTTCCTTGATCATTCCCGCCGGATAGGCGAGCCACACCGGATACCAGTACGACGTGATCTCACGCCGGGCCGGCCAGCGGGAACCTGCCCCCCCGTCAAACTTCTCGAACGACGGAGGATTCAGGAGCAGAGTCTTCATTTGGTCCTCCCATGGCTTCTTGAGTCGATGAACTATAAGGGGCATGGGTATTGATGTCAAGTGAAGTGCGCCGGGGCTGCGGGGGCGATTGTCCCCGGCCTCCCCTCAACGCTCGGGAGCCTTTGCGAACGCGCGCAAGAACCTCGCTCGGGCGCGAAGACCTCAGGCTGCTTACCGGTAAGGGCGCATGAACCCATGGGACGCACCGGGCAGGGCGGCGCAGGGCCGTTTTGCGCAACTAGGGAGTTTTGAGGAGCAGGGGCCGGAACCCATGGGGAGGCGGAAACAGCCCGACCTAGTCATGACTTTCGGTCTTGCTTCCATTGACTTGAACAGGCGGGCGCTCCGGTTTCATTCCGGGATCAGGTTCCTGATGTCGGGCTTCTTTCGGGCTTTCTTCTCGGCATCCTCCCCCTTCGATTCCGTTTGCTTCTCCTCGTGGCAGGCGCGCTCCCTGTCGATGCGGTTCTTCATCCAGAGCTTGACCGCGTTGCCGCTGGTGTAATCTTCATCATCCTGGCAATTGTGCTGCAACACCATGTTGATCTTGTTTTTTTCCGAATCCGTGAATGACCATTTCCAGGCGATGCATGCCCGGAATGCGTCACCCTTGTACTCGGAGGGCTTTCCGAATTTCTTGTCGAACCGTTCCATCAATTCGTCGAAAAACTCTTTGTCATCCCTGTCGTACTTCAACTTTATCTTGACGATGATTCCCGGCTGGTCGCAGTTTCCGTAGGATAGGTATCCGCTCCTGTAACCGTCGATAGGCTTGATGTCCACCTCGGACAAATACTCGGAGTGGCGCAGCGGCACCGCCGTCTCCACTTGAACCTGATCCTTGTATTGAGAGACGTTCACGCCGAGGCGGAATCCGGCGATCTGACGAGGAGCCTCGGCACCGCACAAGCCGCAGAACAGGAGTGAAACCACCAGTGCGGCGGAAAGGCAAACCAGTTTCTTCATGAGGCGGCTCCTTGGAAATGGGAATCTCGATGTCTCCGTTCAATGACTCCGGGAGGAAAAGCACACGGCCCCTGCATGTCCTTTGGACTCCTCTCCCGGCGAAAAACGACCTCGGAGAAAGGCTTTACGGGCGTGGGGTTGCATCCCTCGCTCTTCTTCCCTGGGCCGGTTCAGAAGCGAAGACCCCGTGCCGGCGTGGAAAATCTGAATGTCTCCGGTTCCACCAGGGTGCGCAGGTCGGCGACTCCGTAAGGGGGTCGGGGAATTCCCCCGCTCAATATAATGAAGACCGGAATTCCTATCAAGGATTGTTTGACGCGGGGTTTGGAGCCGTCCCCCGCTCGAAGGGCATAAAAAGGGTCATCCCGCCGTCGCGCGCGGCTGGGTCGCCCCAGCACGCAGCCGCTTCATTTCTTCCACGTAGCCTTTGATGTCGCATTTTCGCTCGAGACCGGAGGCGGCCATGTACCGTACGGTTCCGAAAATCGGGCGCTCCTTCCATGGCCGGTCGTGCAGACCGAGAACCCATCCTGCTCCCGCATAGGAATTGGGATCGCGGCCGTCCAGGAAATACTTGTTGTTCAGGGCCAGGATGGTCTGGAATGCCTCTTCGGGCGTTTCGCTCCACTCCAGTATTTTCTTCCCCCAGTACATCCTCATGTGATTGTGCATGTAGCCGGTAAACTTCATCTCCGTCATGGCGGCGTTCCAGTATTCGTCGTGTGTCCGCAGGTTCTCCAGCTCCTGCCGGCCGTAGCGGAACTCGCGGCGGTCTTTGCGGTGCCGGGCCAGTGTTTCCCGCGCCCAGCGCGGCAGACATTCATAGGAATCGTAATTCCGGGTATGATGGACGAAATTCAAGGCGAGCTCACGCCGTACCAGCAACTGTTCCAGAAACGCCGCTTTCTGCGTATCCCGCTCGCGGCCGACTTCTCCGAGCCGGAGCGCCAGGTAGACGGGGGATATCTGTCCGAAATGCAGGTACATGCTCATGTGCGACACGGCGCCGGCGTGCGGCTGATTTCGGTCCTCCGTGTATCGGCCGATATCATCCCGCAAAAAAGTCTCGAATAATTCTTTTGCGCGGCTTGTCCCTCCGCGGTAGTACCGGGTCACGGAAGGAACCGAGCGATCGGCGCGCAGCTTGCGCAGGACCCTCGCCGTGTCCGTGACGTCCATGCCGTTCAGATCCGCATCGAGGGACGATTTGCGCAGCTCGGCAGGGGCCGGTTCCGTCAAAAACGAGCGGGCGTGGGTGTGAACCCTCGGCCGCAGCGTGCGCGCCGCGTATTCGGCCTTGCTGGACGCGGTTTCGACCGGAACGATCGCGTCGGCCTCCACCTGCACCACCGGACAGGGAGCCGCGGCCGCCACGGCGGCGCGCCAGAGCGCCTGGTGCCGCATATACCCACGATCGCAGACCAGGAACGATGCCTCCGATGCGGCCGCCAGGGCGGCGTCCGGGGGGGAAGCGTGCATCACGACCAGTTTGATCCCGCGCGCCTGCAGGGACGCCCCGGTTTCCTCGAGCCCTTCAAGCATGAACGTATAATGCCGAAGGTTGGCTTCGGGGTAATCGCCGGTGAGGCCGAATACGACCACCAGCGGTTGCCGGAGCGAATTCGCCCGGTGAGCCGCGTATTCCAGGGCGTGGTTGAACTCGCTCCGCTGGGATTGCTGCATCCAATAAAGGACGTAAGCGCCTTTGGAGCGCTTCTGCCGGTTGAGGAACGTGATCCTCTCCGCCTCAACGTCCGATCGTTCCACCTGGTGTCCTCTCCCTGCTCGACGCCTCTCGATGGGCGTCTCCCCGCCGGGTCCGAATCGCCGGGCGGATTCCCGGCACGGATGGCGCCGCCGGAGGGGTCAATCGACCTTGGGCCTGGGATACAGTCCCGCGCGCTCCACGATCTCGGGAACCTTCTCCTCCCATTCGATCGCCATGATGTGAAAGCCGGCGACGCCTTTCACTTCCTTCAGTTCCTGGATGTGTTCGATGCAGATGTTGATTCCCTCATCGGGCTGTTTTTCCTTGGGGACTCCCTGCAGCCTTTTGATGATGTCATCCGGAACGTCCATTCCCGGGACCCGATTTTTCATGTACTTGGCCATACCCACCCCCTTCATGGGCGTAAACCCGGCGAGGATATGAACCTTTTCGTGGAGTCCCCGGTCGACGATGCCCTGCATCCACTTCTTGAACTTGTCCAGGTTGTAGATGCACTGGGTCTGGATGAATTGCGCTCCCGCCGCGACCTTTTTGGCCAGGCGCGAAACCCGGACATCGAACGGATCGGCGAACGGGTTTTCGGCCGCTCCGATGAACATCTGAGGGCACGTTTTCAACTCGGCTCCGCTCAGCAGCTTGGCGTCGTCGCGCATCAACTTCACGGTCTGAATGAGCTGGGTGGAATCGAGATCGAAAACGTTGGCCGCTTCCGGGTGATCGCCGAAGCTCTGGTGGTCGCCGGTCAGGCACAGCACGTTGTTGATCCCGAAGGACGCCGCTCCGAGCAAGTCGCTCTGGAGCCCGATGCGGTTCCGATCGCGGGTCACCATCTGAAGCACCGGTTCGAGGCCCATGATTCGGAGCCGGATGCAGGAGGCGAGGCTGCACATCCGAACCACCGCCGTCTGGTTGTCGGTGACGTTGATCGCATCCACGTGACCGGCGACGTGTTTGGCTTTCTCTTCCACGACACCGCCATCGCAGCTCCTGGGAGGCCCGCATTCGGTGGTGACGCCAAAGTGTCCGGCAGCAAGAATCTTTTGCAGTTTGCTTGGGGTGGTTGTGCTCATTGGCGCGAGACCTCCCTGATGATCTTTCGTGGGCCGCCGTCGCGGCTTGTTTTCCAATTCTTGGGACTGACGGGTTTCTCGAACCGGTCCAATTGTCCCAAGACCTTCAGACGGTCGTAGATGAGCTGCCATCCACAGGCGATTTCCTTGTTCACTTCGCATTTCCCGTCCGAGGAGCCACCGCAGGGACCATTGGCCATCCGCTTCGAGCACCGGGCGATGGGGCAGATGCCTCCCGTGCTGGCCAGCATGCATTCTCCGCAGGCCGCGCACCGCTCCGTCCAGACCCCAGGTTCTTCCGTCACCCCGATGAAACAGGTGTCCACTCCGGGAAGAATCGGCTTGGTCTCATACATTTCCGCCAGGAACTGAACCCCCGCGCCGCAGGCGAGCGAAACCACGGCATCGTACTTGCCTATCCCGTCCCGCAGTTCCTTGATGTACTCCTTGTCGCACTGGCGCGTGAGACTGATCTCCCCTATCTCCATGTCTTGCCCGGTCTTTTTGAAATACATCCGGAGCGCCGATGCCAGGACTTCCACTTCCTTCATTCCCCCGGCTTCACAGACCGTCACGCAGCCGTTGCAGCCGGCGATCAGGATTCTCTTGAAATCCTTGATCTCGTCAACGATTTCTTCAATGGGTTTCGCTTTGGCCATGATCATTAGGCAGTCTCCTTCGCGTCACCTTGACGCTTTATGGGGTTGGGCCCCAACTGTCGGATCTTTTCCGTCATTTCCACCGCAATCTCGGCAAATCTCGGACCTTCCCCGGCGGACAGATTGTACATCACGACCCGCTCGGGTTCGATCCCGATGCTTTTCAAAATTTCCTGCACGTAGTCCACCCGCTTTCTGGCCCGGAGATTCCCGGCCTGGTAATGGCAGTCTCCCTCCAGGCACCCGGCGACGAAAACTCCGTCGGCACCCTTTTCGAGGGTTCTCAGAAGGTGGATCGGAGCCACACTGCCGGTGCAGGGCACCTTTACAATCCTGATGTTGCTGGGGTAACTCAATCGCATGGAACCTGCCAGGTCCGCTGCGGAGTATGCTCAATAGGTACAGCAAAAAGACACGATCACCGGTTCGAATTGATCCATCAAAGCACTCCTTCCAACAGGGCATCCACCTTGACCATGATTTGATCATCTGCGTAGTGGGCCAGTCGAATCGCCTTTGCCGGGCACTCGGACGCGCAGATCCCGCAGCCCTGGCACAGAGCTTCGTTGATTTCCGAAACGTCGTCCTTGTTGATTTGCGGGACGCCGTAAGGGCAGCTTCTGACACACACCAGGCAGGCCGCGCACAGGCTCGGGTCCACCCGGGCAACCACTCCTCCGATGGTGAGGTCCTTGGAGGAGAGAAACGCTCCCGCGCGTGATGCCGCCGCCATGGCCTGGGCGATGGATTCGCTGATGAGCTTCGGCCCGTGGGCCATTCCGCACAGGTAGATGCCCTCGGAGGAGAAGTCCACCGGGCGGAGCTTGGCGTGGGCCTCGATGAAGAAACCCTCGGCATTGCGCGGAACCTTCAGCAACGTGGCCAGGCGCTCGTTGTCGGCCGCCACGGTCCCGGCGCTGAGCACGACGGCATCGACCCCGGCCTGGATGCTCCGGTTCAGCACGTGATCGCTGAAGGTAACCCGCAGGGCGCCGTTTTCCGATGTCACCGCGGGCGGATTGGCCTGTTGATACCGGCAGAAGAGGATCCCTTCCTGCCTCGCCTTGGTGTAGTAATCCTCGAGCATTCCGTACATCCTCATGTCTCTGTAAAGGATGATAATCTCGAGGTCCGGGTTCAGCTCCTTCAGGGTCAGGGCGTTCTTTACCGCGTTCTGGCAACAGATGCGGCTGCAGTTGGGGTTCTGCTCGTTGCGCGAGCCCACGCACTGGACCATGACGACGCGCCGCCACTTGGAGATTCCCCGGCCGTCCTCATGGATCAGGCGCCCGAGGTCGAGCTGGGTCATGACCATCGGGTGCTCCCCGTGGAGAAACTCCGTCGGCTTGTATTCAACGGCACCGGTGGCCACGATGGCGACGCCGTGATCGATCGTGCGCCGCTCCTCTCCCGAGTTCGTCCGCACCTCGGTGACGAAGTTGCCCTTGTATCCCTTGTATCCGGCTACGACCGTGTCGGAGAGGACCTCGATCCTGCCGTTCCCACGCACCTCTCTGACCAGTTCCGCCAGGTAGGACTGCACGTCGAGACCTTCGATGGTGTGGTGGAGGCGGCGGGCGATGCCTCCGAGTTCTTTTTCCTTTTCCACGAGGGCCACCTCGAAGCCTTGCCGGGCAAGGTTGAGAGCCGCGTTCAATCCGGAAATTCCTCCCCCGATCACGAGCGCCTTCTGGTTGATTTCGAGAGGCCGCTCGATGAGGGGCTTGAGGAGCGCGGCCCTGGCCACGGCCATGCGGACCAAATCGACGGCCTTTTCCGTGGCATTCCCCGGTTCTTTCTGGTGCACCCAGGAATCCTGGTCGCGGATATTGGCCATTTCAAAAAGGTACTTGTTGAGGCCGCAGCCTTTCAAGGTGTCCTGAAAGAGCGGTTCGTGGGTGCGCGGCGAACAGGCCGCGACCACCACACGGTTCAGCCGGTGCTCTTTGATCGCCTGCCGGATGCGTTCCTGGGTATCCTGGGAACACGTGAAAAGGTTTTCCTCCGTCCAAACGACGTGAGGCAGCTTCGCGGCATACTCGACCACCTCCGGGACCTTGACGACGGAACCGATGTTGATGCCGCAGTTGCAGACAAAGACTCCGATGCGGGGACTCTCATCGCCAAGATCGAGCTCGGGGGGGAGCTCCCTCACCTTCACCCTCGTTCCCCTGGAATCCGCGAGGTCCCCGGCCGCCGCTCCGGCCGCCGCGCTGGCTTCCGCCACCGCAAACGGAATGTCCTTCGGTCCCTGGAGCACGCCGCAAACGTAGACCCCCGGACGCGAAGTGCTCACCGGCGCAAAGGAGCTGGTTTCCGCGAACCGATAACTGTTGAGCGAAATGCCGAGTCTTCCCGCCAGGGCGGTCGCTTCGGCGGATACCTCCATGCCGACCGACAGAACCACCATGTCGAACTGCTCCTCGGATTGCTCCCCCGCTTCGGTGGTATACGATATGCTCAGCCGGTCCCCCGGCGCCCGATCGATGGTGTGCACCCTCGATCGGACGAACTTCACGCCGTACTCGGATTGCGCCCGGTTGTAATACTTCTCGAAATCCTTTCCGTACGTGCGCATGTCCATGAAGAAAACCGTCGCATCCAGGGGCTCCTTGCTGTGCTCCTTGGCGACAATCGCCTCCTTTATGGCATACATGCAGCAGACGCTCGAACAATAGCCGTTCTCGCAGTGATTGACGTTGCGCGATCCGACGCACTGAATCCATGCGATCCGGCGAGGCTCCGCGTGATCCGAAGGCCGGACCAGGTGCCCCATGAACGGGCCCGAGGCGCTGAGGATGCGCTCGAACTCGAGACTCGTGACCACGTTGGGATGATCGTTGTACAGGTAAGTGTCCAGCCCGGCGGGATCGAAGGCCTGGAACCCGGCGGACAGAATCACCGCCCCCACTTCGAGATCGAGCACCTGCTCCTGCTGGGTGTAGTCGACCGCGCCGGCAGGGCAGAATTTGGCGCAGACGCTGCATTTCTTTCCCCGCCCGATCCTGCGGCAGTTGGCGGCATCGATGGCGTATCCGGAAGGGGTCGCTTGCGCGTACAGTTTGTAGATCGCCTTGCGCTTTCCGAGCCCGGCGTTGTAGGCATCACTCACCACGGCGGGGCATTTCTCGGCGCAGGCGCCACAGGAAATGCACTTCGAGAGGTCCACGTAGCGGGGATGCTGAAGGACCTTGGCCCGGAAGCGCCCCACATCACCCTCCAGGGCCGTCAACTCGCTCGTGGTCAGGAGCCGGATGCTCGGATGGCTGCCGCACTCCACGAGTTTGGGAGAAAGGATGCACATCGAACAGTCGTTGGTGGGAAACGTCTTGTCCAACTGCGACATCGCCCCGCCGATCGCGGATGCCCTTTCCACCAGGTAGACGTAGAAGCCCGCGTTGGCGAGGTCCAGTGCGGCCTGGATGCCGGCAACGCCGCCACCCACGACCATAACCGATCCAAATGTACTGCCGTTGCTAGTCTCCATAATTTGTACCTCTAAGGCGTTGATGGGACGTTCCACAGCACTGCTCCGGAAAATCCCGTGGCAAGAATAAGCTTCTGGAGCCTGAAAGAACAATGGTTGAACGGCAAGACAGGAAATCAACAAGATAGGAAATCGAACTGAAACGGAGCGGTCGAACAGAAAGAAGGATACGATCACCAATGACAGGCACTATCATATTGCAAAATGGCCGAATCGAAAAGAGGAAATTGCACAATTCCTTCGCGAAAAAAGCCGGAACCTCCTCAGCCGGTTACGGCACGGGGGGTGATCCGCGCGCCTTCCCCCGTCGCTCGCCGGCCCGGAGCCGCTGCGGGCATCCGAAGCGGGCCTTCGTGATGAACGCGATTTATCGTCCTCATACGTACCTCAGCTATTATATACTTCAGCCGTGAGCGTGGTAACCTCAAGACTCCAATTTTCCGGGGATTTGAGCGGTTGTCCCGTCGAGTGGGAGGCATGGCCCGCATGGAGCGGGGCAGCCGGGCGAATCCGCTGCACGGAGGGTGCGACATGAAAATCTTCATCTGGCGGCATAGCAAACTCTACTCGAGCTGGTCCATGTTCGATGAACCGCATGTTTACCGCGACAACTACCTGCAGGCTGAAATCGTCGTCCTGGCCGGGTCGCCCGAGGAGGCCCTCGAACTGATCGGAGAGGACCCGCAGTGGAACAAGGAAGAGCTCAGACGAATCGCCCCCCGGGTGGTCGAGCTCGATCAACCGGCCGTCGTGAGCAAGCAGATCCATTTCGGCTGATCCGCTCACAGAGGTTCGGCCGGGCGTTCTCGTCTTTCGTTGCGGGTCGCGCCGGCTGGAGCGTTCACTCGCGACGGCCGTCGGCACCGACGTTTCCGGCCGATCTTCATTTTCAGGCGGAATCCGTTCGGACAATCATCCCATTCCCCGTCCCCCGAATGCATGGGACATGTGCCCGAAATCTCAGGCAATATCGCGCCGCAAGGAATTAATTGCATGACAACGCGGGGAAAAGTTTCTATATTTTCACGAAATGCCCACTTCATTGAACGCAATATCCGCGCACGAGGCCCAGGGTGTGCGGCGGAAGGAAGAAGTTGTGATGAGCAGGTCGGACGTCCCCGGAAAAGGCGGTGTCTCGGAATTCATTCGGCACCATTTCCGCCATTTCAACGCCGCCGTCGTCAAGGATGCCGCCGAGTCCTATATACAACTGCTGGAAGATGGCGGTTTCATGTTCCTGGCCATGGCGGGCGCGATGAGCACGGCCGAGATAGGGCTCACGCTCGCGGAGATGATCCGGCGGGACAAAGTGCACGCCATCTGTTGCACGGGTGCCAATTTCGAAGAAGACATCTTCAACCTCGTGGCTCAGAAGCACTACGTGCGCGTTCCTCATTACCGCGACCTCACGCCCGATGACGAGAAGGATCTGCTGGAAAAGGGCCTGAACCGCGTGACGGATACCTGCATCCCTGAGGAAGAAGCCATCAGGCGTATCGGGGGAATTGTCCTGGAGGGATGGAAAAGCGCCGACGCCGCGGGCCAACGACGCTTTCCCCACGAGTTCCTTTACTCGCTGCTGATGGAGGGGAAACTGGAACCTCTCTACCAGATCGATCCTCGAAACAGTTGGGTGCTTGCCGCGGCGCAAAAGAACCTTCCGATTTTCATCCCCGGATGGGAAGACTCGACCCTCGGGAACGTCTTCGTCGCCCAGGTTCTGAAGGGCGTCGTCCGCAACTCCGGCGTAATCCGCACCGGCATCGAATACATGCTGCATCTTGTCGACTGGTACAGGTCGGCCTCGGCACAAAGGCGGATCGGGTTTTTTCAGGTCGGCGGCGGGATCGCGGGCGATTTCCCCATTTGCGTCGTGCCGATTCTGAAACAGGACATGTGGGAAGACGTCCCGTATTGGAGCTATTTCTGCCAGATCAGCGATTCCACCACGAGCTACGGTTCCTACTCCGGAGCCGTGCCCAACGAGAAAATCACCTGGGGAAAGCTGGATGTCGATTCCCCCCGGTTCATCATCGAATCGGACGCGAGCATCGTGCTGCCGCTGGTGTTCTCCTACGTGCTCGAATCGATGGACCAGGCCGGTTGCCGATCGTCCGAACGTTCCAACGACCCATAATCTATAGAAGAAAGATATGCATGGGCGCATGTCGAGCGACCGGCTCAGGAAGTCGTCCTCGACGATCGCGGCCGTCCCGCCGGGGTCCCGGCAAACTTTCATAAGTCCTATAGGTCCTATTAGACTTATCAAAGTCCTATTAGGCCCTATTGGGCTTCTGAAACGCAAGATCCACAAGGTTCCGCCGCGCTCAACCCGGCCTGATCCAGGCAGTGATCTAACGGGGGGAGCCGGGACGCGCCTCGCGAAATCTGACGGACCGGCAAACACGGATATCCCGGCTCAACGCCCGGCTGTTGTCATTGTGATCATGTCTCCTGGCTTGTCGGACCGGCAACCCCGGCTCCCCGAGCCCCTCCGCAAATTCTTCCGCAACGAGGCGCGTCCGATTCGCCTGGACTTCGGTGCTCTGCCGGGACGCGCCGGATCATCACCCCACCCAGGTTTCCGGCACATTTTCCCCGGTTCGAAAAAAAGTGCTTGACAGGGGGTTTGTTGTGGTTGATAAAATTGTTAACAATCTTGCCGATAATTGCGGGCTGCCCGGAAGGATTGCCCGCCTTTCAAGGTCTCGAAAGTTGCTGCAATGTCGAGGACAGATCGTTTGCCAAGGGCGCTGTGATGTTGAAACGAACGAGGAGATCGCGATGGCCCCAAAGTTCAAGATCCTGCTCTACGAATCCATGCATGCTCGGGGGACCGAAGTCCTGGCGGAAAAGTGCGAACTCGTGTATGCGACTTCACTCGACGAAAAGAACCTGATCGCCCAGGCGGCCGATGTCGACGGAATCATCATCCGCGCCAACGGCGCCGTTACCCGTGCCCTCATCGAATCCGCCCCGCGGCTCAAGGTGATCGGACGCCACGGCGTGGGGCTGGATGCCATTGACCTGCGCTGTGCCAAGGAGCGGGGGGTCAAGGTCGTGTTCACGCCGACCGCCAACACGGAGAGCGTGGCGGAGCATTTCGTCGGGATGGCGATCATGCTGGCCAAAATGATCCGGACCGGAGACATCGCCCTGCGCACCGGGGATTGGGCCGCCCGCAACCGGCTCATCGGGACCGAGCTCCACGGCAAGGCGCTGGGCGTCCTCGGTTTCGGCCGAATCGGCCGGCAGACGGCGAGAATCTGCCGCAACGGTTTCGCCATGAACGTCATTTACTATGACGTGTGCGACTATCCCGCGGTGGAGAAGGAGCTTCAGGCGAAGCGCGTGAGCGGTGAGGAGGTCTTCGAGCAGTCCGATTTCATCAGCGTCAATCTCCCTTTGCTCCCGAGCACTCGGCACTTCGTCAATGCGAAGCTGATCCGTTTGATGAAGCCCACCGCCTTCCTGATCAACATGGCCAGGGGGCCGGTGTGGAATGAGGAGGACGTAGCGGGGGCACTGCGCGAGAAACGGATCGCGGGCGTCGGTTCGGACGTGTACGAAGTCGAACCGGTCCCTGCCGACCATCCGCTGCTCAAGATGGACAATTTCGTGGGAACGCCGCACATGTCGGCCCATTCCGAGGAAGCCATGATCCGCATGAGCCTGGTGGCTTCTGACGTGGTTGCGGTACTGGAAGGGCGGGAACCGGAATATCCGGTGACGGTGTGATCCGGTCGTGGTCTTTGACGTTACAGTGATGGAGGTTGATATGCCTACGGTTACCATTTTCGAACAGTCGTGCAAGGGCGTCGAGGATTGCGGGATCTGCACCTTCGTATGCCCCAAAGGTCTGTTCAAGACTTCCCGGGAGATGAACCAGAACGGGTACCTGCCTCCCGAGGTGGAAAACCGGGAAGAATGCACCGCCTGTCTCAACTGCATGATCTACTGCCCTGATTTCGCCATTGTCGTGGAAACGGATGCCGAGGTGCAAACCACCAATCAAGAGGACGAAGATGAGTAGCCCAGGAAAGGTAATGACCGGCACGCATTTCATGATGGGAAACCTTGCCTGCGCGGAAGGGGCCATAGCCGCCGGCTGCAATTTTGCCGCCGGTTATCCCATCACGCCAGCCAGCGACATCGTCAACCGTCTTGCCTCCAGACTGCCGGGTCAGGGGGGGATTTTTCTCCAGACCGAAGACGAGATCAGCGCCATTTGCTCGGTCGTCGGCGCCTCATGGGCCGGCTGCAAGGCCCTGACGGCGACTTCCGGTCCCGGCATCAGCCTGATGCAGGAGACCATCGGCTTTGCGGTGGCTACCGAAACGCCCCTCGTCATCATCGACGTGCAGAGAGTCGGGCCGTCCACCGGGGTCCCCTCGGTCGGCATGGCCGGGGATATCGTCCAGGTCGCTCGAGGCTCCCACGGCGACTACCAGATCATCGCGCTCTGTCCGAGCGGCCCCCAGGAGATGTTCGACCACACGGTGCGGGCCTTCAACCTTGCGGAGCGTTACCGCGTGCCGGTGTTCGTCATGGCGGACGGGTTCATCGGGCACATGAGGGAGCGGGTGTTCATTCCCGAGGCGCAGAAGGTGCCGACGGTCGAGCGCAGGGTCCAGACCAAAGGGGGGAGCGTGAAGGAACGCCAGGACTTTCTGGACGTCAACGTTGCTCCCATGCCCGTGTTCGGCCGGTCCCTGCACGCGCACGTGACCAGTTCCTGCCATGACCGGCACGGGATGCGCAATTTGAGCGATCCCGAGGTCATGCACACGTTCATCACCGCGCCCATCGAGAAGATCCTCAAGCACGCCGACGACATCATCGACGTGGAGGAGGACTACGAAGGCAAGGAAGTCGCGGTGGTGAGCTACGGGACCGTGTCGCGGGCGGCGCGGGCGGCGGTGGAGCTTGCGGCGGGCGAGGGGCTGAGCATCGGGACGATGCGGCTTGTGACCTGCTGGCCGTTCCCCGAGAAGCAAATCCGGCGAATGGCGGAGCGGGTGCGCCACGTCATCGTGATGGAAGACAATTGCGGGCAACTCTTTCCTTATGTCAAAGCCGAAGCGGCCCATGCGTGCAAAGTGGATTTTCTGCCGCCTCAAATCCTCGGGCAGATACACGATCCCGAGTACGTGGTCAAGCGGATCAAGGAGATGATTCGATGAGCGCTGTTGTACACCCGTTGCGAAAATACATGAGGCCGCACGTGACCAGGACGACGAACTGCCCGGGGTGCGGGAATGGGATTATCATTCAATCGATCCTCAGGGCCATCGATGAGCTCGGCCTGAGCATGGACGACTTTGTTTTCGTGTCCGGCATCGGCTGCTCGGCATGGATTCCGAGCCCGCTGTTCGAAGTCGACACGCTCCACACGACCCACGGGCGTCCCATCGCCTTTGCCACCGGCGTGAAGCTCGGCCTGCCCGGCAAGCACGTGATGGTGACGAGCGGGGACGGCGACCTGGCGGCCATCGGCGGGAACCACCTGATCCACGCGGCGCGCCGGAACATCGACCTGACCGTCGTACTCGTGAACAACGGCATCTATGCCATGACCGGCGGACAGACCGCGCCCACCACGCCTCGGGGCCTGATGACGGTCACCAACCCGTATGGGACACTCGAACCGACGTTCGACATTTCCGCCCTGGTGGCCGCCGCGGGAGCGTCCTTCGTGGCGCGCTGGACCACCTGGCACCCGAGGCAGATGACCAGGTCCATCAAAAAGGCCATCCAGAAGAAGGGATTTGCCCTGGTCGAAGCGGTGAGCCAGTGCCCGGTCCAGTTCGGCAAGGTGACGAAGATGGGCAAGGCGCTCGATATCCTGAGGCATTACAAGGAGAACAGCGTCAAGTTCGAAAAAGCGAAGAACATGGACCCGGAGGCACTCAAGGACAAAATCCTCGTGGGTGAACTGGTCGATGTGGAAAAGCCCGAGCTCTCCACCCAATGGGAACTCTTGAAACGCCGAGTGATGGAGGAAATGAAATGAGTCGTGTGGAAGTGACCATAGCGGGTGTCGGAGGCCAGGGGTCCATTCTGGCCGGGCAGATTCTCGGGGCTGCGGCGGTGATGTACGACGGGAAATACGCCGCGCAAACCCAGGCTTATTCCTCCGAATTGAGAGGCGGCTTTGCGGCGGCGTGGCTGATCATATGCGAAAATCCCGTGGTCTTCCCCCGCGTGACCCATCCCGACGTCCTGGTGGCGCAGGCGCAGGATTCCATCACGCGGTTTGCGTCGGGCCTGAAACCCGCGGGGACTCTGATCATCGACAGCGACATGGTGACTGAGCCGCCCGGAGGCGCGGGCCGCCTCTACAAGGTCGCCGCCACGACCATCTCGCGCAACCGGCTCAACGCGCCGATGACCGCCAACATGGTGATTCTCGGGGCGTTCTGTCGCGTGACGGAAGTGGTATCGAGGGAAGCCCTGGAGAAGGCGATCCGGGATTCCGTGCCGCAAGGCAAAGACAAAATCAACCTGGAGGCTTTCGACGCGGGCTATCAGAGCGTCGCGGGCTAGCACGAGGCCGCCGGATTTCGCTCCCCGCGGCCCCGGGCCAGGCATACCGGTGATTATAGAGAGGAGACATCATGGGACTCAAAACGAAGGCGGAATATATAGAATCCTTGCGAGGCATGAAGCCGACGGTCTACATGTTCGGTGAGAAGATCGAAAGCGTTGTGGACAATCCACGCCTGCGAGCGGGCATCGAGGCGACGGGGGCGACGTACGAACTGGCAGAGACGGAGGAGTATCGCCCTCTCATTGTGACTGAAAGTCCCCTCATTCACGAACCCGTCAACCGGTATACGTTGCCCCCGTCGTCCATCGCGGACCTCGTCGCCAGGGTGAAGATCAATCGTCTCATGGGCACTCGTGTCGGGACCTGCTTTCAACGGTGCACGGGGCTGGACTGCCTGTCCGCCCTTTCCATCGTGACCTACGACATCGACGCCAAGCATTCCACCCCTTACTTCAAACGGTTCATCGAGTTTCTGAAGCATGTTCAGAAAAACGACCTGACCTGCAACGCCGGCGTGACCGACGTCAAGGGCGACCGTTCCCTGGCCCCCCACGAGCAGGAAGACAAGGACATGTACGTGAGGGTCGTGGAACGCAATGCGGACGGCATCGTCGTGAGGGGCGCCAAGGCGCACCAGACCGGTTCCCTCTCCTCGCACGAAATCATCGTCCTGCCGACGCGTGCCCTGCGAAAGGGCGACGAGGACTACGCGCTCGCTTTTGCCATCCCCAACGACACTCCCGGCCTGATTCACGTCGTGGGCCGATCGAGCCTCGACACCCGCCAGCTGGACGGCTGCGACCTGGGCAACCTTCACTATTCCAAGTACTGCCCGACCGTGATCTTCAAGGACGTGTTCGTTCCCTGGGAGCGGGTCTTCATGTGCGGCGAGGTGGAATTCGCCGTGGAGATGGTGAACCGCTTTTCGGCTTATCACCGCCAGAGCCACGGCGGCTGCAAGTCGGGCAAGATCGACTGCATGGTCGGAGCGGCCCTCACCATGATGGACTACAACGGGACGGAGAAGGCCGGGCATCTCAAGCAGAAGGCCATCGAGATGGTCCACCGGGCGGAAACCCTCTACGGCTGCAGCCTGGCCGCGTCCTACGAGGGCAAAAAAGAACCTTCCGGAACCTACTTCATCGACACGGTGCTGGCCAATGCGTCCAAGATCCACGAAGGCAAGGAAATGAGCGAGGCCGGCCGCCTGCTGGTGGACATCGCCGGAGGCTTCGTGGCCGATCTGCCTTCGGATCGCGACCTGGCCATTCCCGAAGTCGGGGAACTGCTGAAAAAATACCTGAAGGGGGTGGCGTCGGTGCCGGTGGAAGACCGCGTCAAAATGTACCGGCTGATCGAAAAGCTCGTCATGGAAAGCGCCGATACGATTTCGGACATCCATGGAGGCGGTTCTCCCGAGGCCCACAGGATCACGATCCTGCGGGAAAGCAACCTCAAGGCCAAGAAGGACGCGGCCAAGCGGTTGGCGGGAATCGAATCGAAGTAGGCGGGAGCGGATCGAGGCGGCCCGGAAACCCGCCCCGGCGGGCAATCGGGCGCGGGCATCGAGAGTTGCGAGCGGATCGCGGGCGGCGCCCCGCAAGCCTCTGTAGCAAGGGTGGGCACGGTCTTATCGTGCCCGCGATCCGGCGGGCGTGGTAACATGTCGGCCTCCGCCGGCGCAAGGGGATCAGGCTGGACGCGGTTCCCTCGTACCCGCGATCCGGCCTGCAGACCAGGCGGGGACGACGTTCGTGTTTGCTTGTGAACCTTCGGCTCATGGAGGTTCGCGGGAACGAGGACCATGCATCCCATGTCTTGTTTTGCCTCCCCGGCGGAAGCGAAACGAAGGCAGAGGTTTCTCCGTTTTGTTGAGACCTCCGGATGATTGCAGATCGGGGGAATATCCGGAGTCGAGGAGGTGTGAATGTCCATGGACAGATTGTTCGAGCCGGTCCGGATAGGCCCCCTGACCCTCCGGAACCGCCTGGTCATGACGGCGATGTCCACCTGTTTTGCGGGGCCGCGCGGGGAGGTCAACGACCGCATCGCCGAATACTATGCCGCGCGCGCCGCCGGCGGAACCGCTTTGATCACCGTCGAAGAGGCGTACATCCATCCCATGCTGCCCCACGTGAAAAATGCCCTCGGGGCATACGGCGGCCACCTGGTGGGCGGCCTGGCGCACCTGGCCCGGCGCATCCACGACGGCGGGGCGCTCGCTTCCCTGCAACTCGGCCTCTATTTCCGACAGCAGTTGAACGGATTTCCCTCCTACACGGTTTCGGCCGATTCGCCTTTCCGCGAACCGGGCTGCAAGGAACTGAACCACGAGGAAATCCGCTACCTCACCGTGTTGTTCGCGGATGCCGCGGAGCGGACGCGGGCGGCCGGATTCGACGTGGTGGAAATCCATGCCTGCCACGGATGTCTGCTGTCCGAGTTCCTTTCTCCTTATTGGAACAAAAGAAAAGATGAGTACGGCGGGGACCGGGCGGGACGTTTTCGCTTCCCCCTGGAAATCCTGGCCGAGATTCGGTCGCGCCTCGGATCGGAATATCCTGTGATCTACCGGATCTCGGGGAGCGAGTTCGTCCCCGAAGGATTCTCCGCGGAGGATGCGGTGGCGCTTTCAATCGCCCTTGAGAACGCCGGGGTTACGGCGATCAACGTGTCGGGCGGGTTGGGGCACAAGAACCACATCGCCATCCCTCCTTCGGACGTTCAGAGGGGCTTGCTGCTTCCCATCGCAAAGTCAATCAGGGAAAAAGTGAAGGTCCCCGTCATCGTCGGGAACTCGATGACCCCGCAGATCGCCGCGGAAGCGGTGGAAGCCGGCCAGGCGGATCTCATCGGTCTGGGACGGCCGCTCATAGCCGACCCGGAATGGCCGCGCAAGGTGGCCGAGGGCCGCATTCACGAGCTCCGCCAGTGCATCCGGTGCAACCAGGGTTGTTTCGGTGCCTTGAGGGACCCGCGGCGGCCCTTCATCAGTTGCATGTACAACCCGGTTGCGGGCCGGGAGTTCGAATCGCCGATCACCGAAGCCCCGGTGAAGAAGCGCGTGGTGGTGGTCGGCGCGGGGCCGGCCGGTTGCGAAGCGGCACGGGTCGCCAGGCTGCGCGGGCACGAAGTGATTGTGCTGGAAAAACAGGACCGGGTGGGAGGCCAGTTCAACCTGGCGGCGCTGCCGCCCAAGAAGGGAGATTTCGGCAAGCTGGTGGAGTTTTACGCGGGAGAGCTTCCCCGCCTGGGGGTTGACGTCCGGCTGGGCACGGCCGCGACCACGGAGTTGCTGAAATCCCTGAAGGCCGATGTCTATGTGCTGGCGACGGGGTCGACGTCGAGTCGTCCTCCCATCCCCGGGGCCGATCTCCCGCACGTGTTCATGGTTCCGGAGGTGCTCTGGGGGCAGGCGGCGATCGATCCGGGCCCCGTGGTGGTCGTCGGCGGGGGGGCTTCCGGGCTCGAAACGGCCGACCTGATTGCCGGGAAGGGCATCGAGGTCACGGTGATCGAGGTCCTAGACACGGCCGGACGGGATATCATCGGCGGGATCGGCGTTCGGGAATCGCTCATGTCGAGGCTCTCCGCCAACGGCGTGACCGTGCTCACCGGTCACCGCGTGGTCGCCATCCGGGAAGACGCGGTGATCGCCTCCGACCGGCCGCTCATCGGAGGAGGCAGGGAGGTCGCGATCCCGGCCCGCTCGGTCGTGCTGGCGCTCGGAATGCGGCCGGTGGACGATCTGTCGGCCAGGCAGGCGGAATGCGGGGGAACCTGGCACGTTGTGGGTGACAGCCGGAATCCCGGCAATGCTTTCAACGCGATTCACCAGGCGTTTGAGCTTGCCGTCGGGATATGATTGGGGCGGCTCGGGACCGTGCGAAACGGGCCGGCCGCCATCCGCCGTTTGAGAGACGTGAGAGAGGGCGAAAGCCGCTGAACCGCACCAACAAAGCAGGAGGATTTAGATGAAAGTGCGAAGAGTGTTCAAGATGTTGGGTCTGGTTGGTCTTTGTCTGCTCTGTTCGGCCGTGCTGACGGTTCCGACCGTCCAGGCCGCCAAGACGATCCGAGTGGCCACGGTCGCCCTTCCCGAAACCACCATTTACCAGGGTCTCGAGAAGTGGCAAAAGGTTCTCAAGGAGCAGTCCAAGGGCAAGCTGGAGATCAAGATCCTCGGTCGTGCCGTCATGGGCGGCGACAGGGAAATGATCGAGGGATGCCGCCTGAACACGCTGGATGCCGCCGTCATCAGCGGGTCGGTCCTGGCCACCATCATTCCCCAGTACTTCATGGTCGCCATGCCTTACTTCTTCAACGACCACAAGGAAGCGAACGCGTATCTCGACGGAGCCCCCGGACAGAAACTGCTCGGCATGCTCAATGAGAAGGACATCGTCGGCCTCGGATGGTCGACCTGGTCGTTCCGGGGCATCTGGAACAACGTCCGTCCCATTACGAAGCCCGAAGACATGCAGGGACTGAAAATCCGGACCCTCGAGACCCCCATGGACATGTCCATCGTGACCTACATGGGAGGCATCAGCACCCCCATGGCCTGGAGCGAGTGCCTGCTCGGCCTGCGCCAGGGTACCGTGGACGGCATCGCCACCACCTACGGCCTCGGCTACGCCCTGAAGCTCTACGAACTGGCCAAATTCGCTTCCCAGACGAAACACTACTACGAACCCGCGCCCCTCATCATGAGCAAGAAGCTCTTCGACGAATTCACGCCGGAGGAGCAGAAGATCATCAGGAAATCCGCCGCGGAAGCGATGCAGTGGACCAGGATGGAGCAGATGAAGGTCGACGAGGCCAGCCAGAAGCTGCTCGAAGGCAAGGGAACCAAGGTCAATTCCCTGACCCCGGAAGCCTTCAATGCATTCCGCGAGAAGACGAAGCCGGTATACGAGCAGTTCCGGGCCAAGATCGGCCCCGAGTTCATGGATGAAAGCACCGCCTTCGTCAAGGCGTTCAGAGAAAAGAAGTAGCGCTCGGATGTCGTCGGAGGGGCGGACGATCCTTTTCGTCCCCCCCTCCCTCAACGAAAGGTGCTCGTATGAGTCCCGGTAAAGTGCTCGACGCTGTCGATCGGGTCATCAGCTTCATTTCCGCCGCGTTCATCGCCGTCATGGTGTCCATTCTTTTCTACGCGGTGGTGATGCGGTACGTGCTGCACAGCCCGCCCGAGTGGTCCATCGAGATCACCCGGTTCATGTTCGTCTGGATGGTTTTCCTGGCGGCCGCCCTGGTGTCGCGGGACGATACCCATCTGAACATCGGCCTTTTCATCGACTGGCTTCCCGCCCGATTCAAGAAACCCTTTCGTGTGCTGAACCTGGCCCTCTCGCTCCTGTTCTGCGGCGTGCTGATCTACCAGGGCATGAAGATCTATCCCAAGGTGGCGCAGGCGACGTCGCCCACCTTCGGAATCTCCATGGGATGGCTCTACCTGCCGCTGACGGTGGGGAGCGCTCTCATGTCCTTGTTTATCGTCGAAAACATCGTCCGTCTGCTGCTGGACAAGCCGAGGCAGCCGGCTTCCGGGGAGAAATGACATGTTTATGCTTTCCGTCATAGGCGTCTTTCTGCTCACCGCCCTGCTCGGACTGCCGATCTATTTCTCTTTCGGCCTGACGGCCGCCTACGCCTGCGTCGTAGGGGACTTCCCACTCCAGATCATCGCCCAGCGGATGATGATCGGCATGGATTCCTTCGTGCTTCTGGCCATTCCCGGTTTCGTGCTCGTGGGGGACATCATGTGCCTGGGGGGGATATCCAAGCGGGCCGTGGATTTCTCCAATTCACTGATCGGCCAGTTCAAGGGCGGACTCGCCATGGTGACCGTTTTCACCGGGATGATCATGGGCGGGATCTCCGGGTCGGCCGTCGCGGACACGTCCGCCGTCGCCTCGGTGCTCGTTCCCTCCATGGAAAAGGAGAACTATCCCAGGGAGTTTTCGGCATCGGTGGTCGCCACGGCCGGTCCTTTGGGCAACATCATCCCGCCGTCCATCCCGATGATCGTCTATTCCATGACCGCCGGCCTCTCGCTGCTCGACCTTTTCCTCTCCGGGTACATTCCCGGCACGATGATCGGCGTAAGCCTCATGATCATCTGCCACGTTCTGTCCAAGAGGAGAGGCTACGGGCCGCCGGTGCCGTACACATTCCGCTGGAGGAACGTCTGGGTGGCTTTCCGCGGGGCGGCCCTGGCGTTGTTCACCCCGATACTCATAGTCGGTGGAATCGTCACCGGAGCGTTCACGCCCACGGAATCGGCGATGATCGGAGTGTTCTACTGCCTGTTCATCGCCCTGTTCGTCTACAAGGAAATGACCTGGGCGCAGCTGCCCAAAATGCTGCTCGAATCGGCCAAGACTACCGCCAAGCTGGTGATCATCATCGCATCCGCGGCGGTGTTTTCGTACATCTCCATCAACGAGGGCGTGCCCGAGATGTTCGAGAAATTCATGCTCAGCGTGTCCGACAACAAGTATGTGATCCTGATGCTGCTGAACGTGATCCTCCTGCTGCTCGGGTGCCTCATCGACATTCTCGTGGGCATCATCATCATCGTGCCCGTGCTCATCCCGCTCGGAGAGTCCCTGGGCATCGACCCGCTGCACATGGCCATGATCTTCGTCATGAACATGTCCATCGGGCTGCTGACGCCCCCCGTGGGATACTGCCTGTACGTGTCGGCATCCATCGCGAAAGTCCCGATGGAAAAGGTGACCCGGTTCTCGGTCCCGCTTGTCATCACGATGATCGGGATCCTGGTGCTCATCACCTTTTTCCCGACATTCACCACTTTCGTCCCGAACCTGTTCCATTGATGCCGCGGAGGATCGAATGAAATGGAAAGCGGCGCAAAGTCGATTCGATCAGAAAGGGAGCAAGGAATGCACTATGTGAAAGAACAGGATGTCAGCGGCCTGCAGTTGCCGGGAAGGCTCTGGAAGAAGCTCATCGGGCCGGAAGACGGCAATTGCATGAATATGATCCTCGGCGTCGTGTCCTTCCCGCCCGGCAGCGATCCGGGGACCCACAAACACGCGGCCGAGGAGGAAATCATTTACGTCGTTTCGGGCCGCGGGGAGACCAGGGTCGGGGACAAGGTCTACCCGCTCGAGCCGGGCGTGGCGGTTTTCACCGAGCCCGGAGTGGAGCACGGCGTCAGGACCATCGGCGAGGAGCCGCTGGTGCTGGTCAGTGTCTTCAGCCCTCCCGTGAGGCCGGGGTCCTACGACAAGAAGAAGTGAAACTGGTTGCAAGGTCCAAATCTGAATCCGGAGGAAAACACGATGGAACGCAAGGCGTTACTGGCTGAGGTCAAATCCTATTTCGCTGAATCCGATCACTGGCGCAGGTTGTGTTCGGCGATGCTCGAGCCCGATCCGCAGGGAACTCACATCCATGCCTACGTGGACACCTCGGTGCACCCCGATTCGCTGGAAGCCGTCATGGCGGGCTATTTCGAGCGGTTGGGCTGGCCGTCAGCCAGGAAGATCGACCACATGGCGCCCAAGGCCGGGATGGGGAGCCTTCACGGAGTCGAGCCCAAGGGAAAGCCCCATTTCGACTTCCAGTGGTTCTTCAACAAGGATGTCGGCCTCAGGGCGTGCGAAGGGGGCGAATCCGGCTGCAATCTGCTGGTGTGGAACCGCTGGTACATCAATCACTTTTACAAGCAGTTCCCCTTTCGCGCCGTGGGTCCGAAGGAAGAGAAGGCCCTGGAGGAGTATTTCAAGTCCGAGCATTTCCTCAAGGGCTTGGAATTTCCCGTGATGTCCACGACGAACCACATGCACATCAACGTGCACTCGAGCGTGCATCCCGACGCCATCCAGAAGCATGCGGAAGCGGCCCTGGCGCGCGAAGGGCTCCAGATATTCTACACCTGCCCCAACGTCTACATGGTGGGCGGCAAGTACCGGGGGAAACTCGTGTTCATGGGCAGGAAGCCGGAAGTGGTGTTCGACATCGGTTGGCTGTTCACCCCGTCGGTCGTGATCGAACCCGCCTGGGAACCGTGGATTTTTGATGCCAACCCCGGCTATGACGTTTGGACGACGGCCATGCTGGCGGATGTGATGAACGCGGATTACGTGAGGCTCACCGAAGAGGAGATCCAGGAAGTTTTGAACGGCTGCAGGTTCTGACAGGATCGGGGGACGCGCTCGAAGAGCGCAAGCTTCGGGCGCGTCCCGTGACGATCCTGCGTAAAATGATGGACAAGATGGATTTCGACATTATAGTAGTCTCTCTTGAACGGGCGCAGGCAGGTGATTTTTCCCTGCAACTCTTTTGAATCACATCGTATAACTTCGAGTCGGGGGTCGACGGCGAGGGTGGGGCGGAATTCGGAACGGTTGGGAGTGAGACTGATGCAAATTCAGAAGAAAAACCTGAAAAGCGAATTCGAGGGCTTGGTCGGCAAGCTGGAGAACATGATTCTGACCGGGGTCTTTCAGCCGCGGGAGCGGCTCATCGAGCTGAACCTGGCGAAGGCCCTGAATGTGAGCCGATTCTGGATTCGCGACGCCCTGAAGATCCTCGAGACCAAGGGCATCGTCACCGTCATCCCGTATAAAGGCGCGGTGGTCACCGACCTGGATGAAGACGTGATTCAGGAGATCTTCGAAGTTCGGGTGGCCCTGGAAACCCTTGCCACCCGCCTGGCCTGCAATCATGTCCGTCCCACGGACATCAGCGTCCTCAAGCGCATGGTCGGGCATGTGGAAGACAGCTACACCCGGCGGGACTTCGAAACCATGATCACCGCCAACTCCAATTTTCACGATTACATCTTCAAGCTGGCGAAAAACCAGACGCTGCTCCAGATGATCAACCAACTCAGAGCCCGGTGCCACATCCTGCGCCACACGTCCTGGTCCTCGCAACGGATCGTGACCGAGATCCTCGAGGAACACCGTCAGTTTGTGGCGGCGCTCGAAAAGCGGGATCTCCAGGCGCTCGAACGGTTGGCCCGGGATCACATCACCCACGCCAAGGATTTCTACCTGTTTCAGTTGCAGACGCGCAAAGCCCTGATCGGTAATGCTTCACGCAAGAGGAAGAAAACGGGAGAAGTGCACAGTTAAGAATATTTCATCCTTTCGCCCGAAGCGCGGCGGCCCCCGCAGCCGGTGACGTCGCGGCATTCCGTCCGGCTTTCCTTCCGTGAAAAACACCTTGACATCGGCAGTCCAAATCGTTGATACTATTGTTAACAATCCAGCCGCAACGGATGTTGTTCCGGCGCGGCGGCAGAGCGATGAATTTGCCTGTTCCGACTTGCTCTTGTCCGTTGGGAATCTCCGTCATTGCTCTTCCCCGGACATCGAGAGGCGGGTCGCGCGGAAGAGCCACCCTCCGGCCGTTGGTTCCGCTCGCCCGCCTCTTCTTTTTGGAACTCCGGAAGAATGATGCGCCGCAAGGGCTCCGACACTGAGGTCCTCCCCGGGAAGGCATGCCCGCCCATCTGCAGATTCCGCTTGTCCCGGCGAACCATTTTCACGACAATGACGAAGTATCCCGAGGGGTGTGTAGACTTTTCGCCGCTCCGGGACCGACATAAGAAGCAGGAGATGTGTTTGCCCCGGGGGCGATTCGCCACGGCGTACGGCCTGGGGATAAGTGCGATGATTCGGGCAAGGCGGGGAATCATGGAGAGAATCATGAGCAGGTTTAACGGAATAAGCCGTTATATTTTAAAAAGGTCGATCGCGGCGCTCATCGCGGTGCTGTTGACGCTGGGATGCCATGCGGTGGTGCTCGGTTTCCAGAAGGGAACCGTGCCCGAAAACAAGAGAATTCCCATTTCAGAGGGGGATCGGACCGCAAAGTGGTCCACCAACGAAGTGAACCTGGACTACGGCTACAGCGTGAAGCAGGGTTCCATCAGGTTATACGGCCAGGTTCGCTACGCCGATCCCATAAGGTACAATTACAGCCTGGTGATGAATTTTCACATGGCCGTGATCTTTGTCGACGGTCAGGGCAAGGTGCTGGGCACGGCGGGATTGGTGAGCGACGCGAACAACGTCCTGCAACCTTCGGCGATGACTTCTTCCGTGACGTTCGACCGCACGCTGCGGCTTCCTCCCGGCACCGATTCCATTGCGTTCAGTTACACCGGAACGGCGCGGGAGGGCAGCGCCAGGGAAGGGGGCAACCCGACCAATTTCTGGGAATATCCCATCCGGTAGCTGGGTTCACATTCGAGTGGGCGGAACTCGCCCGGAAACGCACGGACCTGATCGGGCCGTTACCAGACTTCGGGAAAGGCCATGCTGGTGTACATGTTCTCCAGCCTGGTTTTGTGGCCCTTTTCCATGAGGGCCAGCGAATTGAACATGCTCTTCTGATCGGCATCTTTGCTGGAGGCGGCCAGGGCCTGGTACATCACCATCGCTTCCTCTTCTTCCTTCATTGCCAGGGCGATGGCGTCCTTGGGCTTCATCTCGACGGACAATTTCGGCTTATCCACCGATTCGGCCACCTTGTAGTCCGCGGACTCATCGAAATGCATCGTTTTGGGATTGGCGAGCAGCCCTTCCAGATAGCTCCGGTGTTTTTTCTCTTCCTCGGCCAATTCCTTGAAGATTGCCTTGATGTTCGCGTCTTTTGCCGTCTTGCTCACGGTGGTGTAGAAGTCGAACGCGGCGATTTCGTTGCCAATGGCCATGGAAATAACCTTCTTGTACTCTTCGAGTTTCATTTTCTGTTCCTTTTCAGCATGAGTGGAAAAAAACGGTGCGCGGGATAGTTGGAAAAGAACATAGTGCAAGTTCCCGGCCGCGTCAAGGATGGAGGCGCCTTCATTTTGAAGAATCGACCCCCATCTTGAGCAACAGGGTTTTTGCGGGTTCGAAGCCTTTGCGGGCCGCAGACGTCAGCCATGAGATCGCCTCCCGGCGATCCTTTTCCACGCCGCGCCCTGCCTCGTACATAAGTCCCAACTGGTACTGAGCGGTCACGTCACCCTGTTCGGCGGCCTTGCGGCACCATTTGGCGGCTTCCCGGTCATCGCGGGGCAGGCCCCGGCCTTCGGCATAGCCTCCGGCGAGATTGAACTGGGCCAGGACCATGCCCTGCTCCGCCGCCTTGCGGAACCATTGCATGGCTTGAGCCTCATCTTTCTCCACGCCGTGCCCGAGAAGATACAGGTTGCCCAGGTTGTACTGGGCCGAGGCCTCACCCTGTTCGGCGGCCTTACGGTACCATTCTGCCGCCTGGCCGTGGTCCCCGGGCACCCCCTGTCCCAGGTAATACATGGCTCCCAGGCTGGTCTGGGCCAGGGCGTTGCCCTGCTCGGCCGACTTGCGGAACCACTCCGCCGCCTGACTTTGATCCTGCTGTATTCCATTCCCCAGGAGATACATGCTTCCCAGGGTGAACTGGGCATCCCGGTCTCCCTGATCGGCAAGACTGCGGACCCGCTCCGCGGAGACCGCGGGGGCATCCCGTTCGGGCGCCCCCGGGACCGGCCAGGCTTGTGACTCCGCCATCATGAACAACAGCACGACGAGACCCAGTGCCGTTCCGGTGCAAAGGCGTCCAACCGTTCGTTGGAGAAGATCGATCATGGCAGCGGTTCCTTTCTTGAGGCTGCGTTGGCTGTACTGCGAGGCGCCGGTCCCGCGATCGGCAGCGACCTGCGAGATCGCTACGAAGCGGGAAGGCTGTCATTACAGAGCCGGCCGGGCTCCGGGAAAGCGTTCCACGCCCCTGGACACTGTGCCGCTACGCTTCCTCCCGCCGACGCTGCGTTGCGGCGCTTGCGCCTTCCCGCAAAGGCACGAACGGCGGAAACGGTCGGCGCGGGAATTCGGAGCCGGTAGCGGTCCTCCTGCGCCGTACGGAAAGTCATTCAAGCCCGTCGACCTCCCCCCGTTTCCGGTCCATCGGCTCGATCGAGCAACAGGGAGGCCGGGGACACCTTCTCAAACACCGCCCACAGTGTGTGAGCGTACCGATTGAGGTAGCTGAAACGCTCACGATAGCGCAGCCTCCTCAAAGCACGGATGAAAACCGGTCTCGGTTTCTCGTTGCAGAAGCACTCGACGATTCTCAGAGGGTGCCTTTTCGTTTGAGCGGTGAAGAAGTCCACGGCTTCGGACAGATTGAAGAACCACTTGTGCCTGTCTTGCGGCTCGTCCGCAGGCAGACCGTAGAATCCGATGCGTCCCCGGCCTCGCGCGATGGGGAGCCTGGCGTTGACCCAGTTGTTCGGGAGGGAAACGATGAGGACCTTCCGTGCGCACCGCACCAATTCTCCGAAAACCCGGTGAAGATGGTCAAGATGTTCCAGCACGTCGCTGCAAACCACCGCGTCGAAGGTCTCATCGGCGAAAGGCAGGCGCTTTGCGCGTTCGAGGTCCACAAGGAGATCGGGACTTCCTGCGACATCGATGCCGATGTAGTGGCAATCGGGCAACAGATGCCTCAGATGAGCCTCGTCGCAACCGACATCGAGAATTCGTCCCCGCAGATAGCGGGCAAATCGTGTCGCGATGTATTTGCTGCGATCGTATCGTTTATCAAAAGACAGGGTTTCGACGTGCATGGGCACTCCCGGGAATACGGTAAGGAACGGGTCCGCGGGAAGCCTTCCGGAGCCGACCGCAGGCTGCATGATATCACCTTGCTTGGAATCGGTACACCGAGGAATCGTCCCGGCGGGAACCGCCGTCCGATGGACTGCTAAAGCATCGGTAAATTAACATAAGAAATAGCGTTTCATTTGTAATGTTTGATTCGGGAATTCCAGTTGCTTTTTCATCGAGATTCAAGGTACTGACAGCTCTTGCTGGGGAATCATCTTTCGGTTGTATTCCGGGTGAGTCAATGTCGGTTCCCCATGCTTCATGGACCTGGCTGCTGTTTGTCCGGCTCAGGCGCGCCTTCCATGCGCGGCGCCGGAGCGGGGGGGACAAAAACCGTCCGGCCGTTCGATTTCATGGACGCGGCCGTGCGGGAGGGGGGAGCGGTTCTCTTCTTTTCCTCGAAAACGATAAGCGGCTCTATTGCGACGCGGGAGATTCCGGTGGTTGTCCCAGGTTCCGGTTCAGCGGTGTCGAGTTTCGAATGGCAGGACCACAAATGGAGGCAAAGTATGAGAAGGACCCTTTGTATCCTGCTCGGAGTCCTGTTTCTAACGTTGGTGACGCCCTTCCCCGCTTGCGCCGCGGAAGATTTTTCCACTCACTGGATTTCCGGGGACAAGGTGAGCGCCGCGGCGAAGTACTGGACCGGGGAGAGGATGAGAAACGCGAAACCATATCCCTTGGCCGTGCGGAAGGAGATCGGGCACAGAGTCTCAGCGCTTCCGGACGGGCAGTTCCCGGGGCCTCCCGGCGTCGACCCGGGCGACCCGGGCGAAAACGTCACCGCTCCTGTCAACCGTCGCGGGGCCGTGCCACATGTCGTTTCGGAATCACGGGACGGGGCTGACACGATCGAGTCGGCGGGAGCCGCGACCATCGGATACAAGTATCCCGCGCCTCACACCACGTTCCGTGTGATGGACACCTTGTACGGTGTCGGCACCACGCCCTATCCATACAGAACGATAGGGAAAATTTTTTTTACGGAGGACGGGGAGGACTACGAGTGCTCGGGCGCGTCCATCGGAGGCAGGGCGGTCCTCACGGCGGGACACTGTGTCTCGGACGGCGCGGGGACCTACCACTCCAACTGGATTTTCGTTCCTTCCTACCAGGACGGGAAGGAGCCTTACGGACGTTGGATCGCGTTCTGGCTGGCGACGCTTTCCGAGTTTCACCAGAAACAGGACAGGGCTCGAGACGTGGGCTTTGCCGCGGTCAGAGACAAGAAGGGCAGGAAGCTTTCCCAGAGGGTGGGCTTCCTGGGCTTTGCGTACAATCTCGCCCGCCTGAGGCACTGGAACATGTTCGGCTATCCCGGCGATGAACCGTGGGACGGAGAGTTCATGGTGGAAACCCAGGCATCCTATGCGTATATCGATGCTGCCGTGACGCCCAATGCCATCGGAATCGGCACCAGCCAGACGGGGGGATGCAGCGGCGGCCCGTGGCTTCTGAGGTTCAAACCGGGGCACAAGTTCTCCAACGCGAACCTCGCCAACGGCTTGAACAGTTATTCCCTTGACGAAGAGAGCCGGGAAATCTATTCGCCCTATTTCGACTCAAGGGTCAAGGCTTTGAAAGACAAAGCCGTGGCAAAGTAGCGCGCAAGCTCATCGGGGCCGATGATCCACAAAAGCCTTTGAAGGCCGGCGAAGCGCCATCGTTGGATCGTTCGCGGGGCCGTGCCGTATGGGTGGTCTCCGGGGCGGGGAACGCAGTCGGGGTCGAGAGGAAGACACACGATTTCCCCGAAGCCGGCGGGACTACGCGAAGTGGTGGAAAACGCGCGGCCCGGGTCTGTTGTTTCTCTGCGGAGACTGTTATTGGTCAATCAGTAAACGTCGGAGTGAGAATATCTATTCGAGCACGTCTTTGATATCGACCCATCGACGGTCTTGTTCGAGGGAGGCTCTGTGGTGGGGACTCCCTGCCCGTGGGTTCACCAAAACCTCAAAGACAATCGAAATACATCCTTGCACCCCAAAGTGGGAGCTCCTTCGTTAAACTCGCCAATCTTTCGTGAATTTAATATTTTTCTATAAAACGATTTTAATTGTATTTTTGATTGAAATCAAAGATACTGATGTACCTGCGCATGGGAATGAGCTTTCGCTGAGTTTCTTTATCATTCTATATACGTTTAATATTTCTTCCCGACATTTAAGGTTTGTTCCAAGGGATTTTTTGCTTCGACCGAGGAATACCTGCAGGGGGAGAAAGAGGGCTGGGTTTTTGCGCTTGACGGGAGGGCGGCCGCTGGAGGATGTGGGCGGTCGTCTTCGATTTCTCCAGGCGATAGCAGGGGGACGATGTCAAAGCCGAATGTCATGCAGTCGTCTCAGGTTCCGGTTCCGCGCTGTCGGGCGACGATTCGACAGCTCCAAAAGGGAGGGGAGTATGAAAAGGTTCTTGTGCGTTCTGTTCGGAGCCCTGCTCTTTGTGTCGGTGGCGGCCTTCGGTGCCTATGCCGCGGAAGGTTTCGCCACGTATTCGATTCCCAAGGACAAGGTGAACGCCGCGGGAAAATACTGGACCAAGGAAAAAATGAAAAACGCCAAACCGTACCCTTCGACCAGGAAGAAGGGGACCGTTCACAGGGTGCCGGCGAATACGGAAGAGCAGCTTTCGGGACCTCCCGGCATGGACCCGGGTGATCCGGGGGAAGGCGCTCCCGGCCGCTCCGCCAGCCGGAAAGCCGGACTCCACGGTGTCGCGGAACCAGGGATCGGAGGGGACACCGCGGAGATGGTGGGAGCCTCGACCGCCGGATACAACTATCCCGCGCCGCACACCACGTTCCCGGTGCTGGATTCCCTCTACGGGATTTCCACCACCCCGTATCCGTACAGAACCATAGGGAAGATATTCTTCACGGAGGACGGGGAGGAATACGTCTGTTCGGGGGCGTCCATCGGAGGCCGGGCGGTCCTGACGGCGGGGCACTGCGTCTCGGACGGTGGGGGGACCTATCACTCGAACTGGATTTTCGTCCCCTCCTACCAGGACGGGGAAGAGCCCTATGGAGAGTGGACGGCTTTCTGGCTGGGGACGTTCCAGGAGTATCACCAGGAGGGCGACTGCGGTCGCGACGTGGGTTTCGCCGCGGTCAGCGACAAGAACGGCAAGAAGCTTTCGCAGAGGGTGGGTTTCCTGGGCTTTTACTACAATGCCAGCCGCACAAGACACTGGAACATGTTCGGCTATCCCGCCGACGATCCATGGGATGGAGAGTTCATGGTGGAAACCCAGGCGTCTTATGCATACGTCGACGATTCCGTGGTGCCTGACGCCACCGGGATCGGGACCACTCAAACCGAGGGTTGCAGCGGAGGCCCGTGGATCATGAAGTTCAAACCGGGCCCCAAGGTCGCCGGCACGAACTTTGCCAACGGAGTGAACAGCTACTCCAATGAAGACACCGGAGAGATCTTTTCACCCTATTTCGACACGAGAGTCAAAGACCTCAAAGACAGGGCCGTGGCGAAGTGAGGGGCCGCAACAGGTGGACCGGGGGTTTTGCGGGAGGAAGAATATGAAACGGCTCTCTTGCGCCATGGGCCTTGTTTGGCTGTTGGTCGTTGCGCTCTGCGGAACGAGCCACGCCGTGTCGGTGACCCTCGTCAGGGGCTCTTCGGCTCTGTCGAGCGTTCCGGCTCTGGGCGAAAAACCGATCGTTCTGGCCTTCGGGGAAGACCGGGTGCTCATACACGACAGTCGTCTGCCGGTGAAAGGCAAGTTGCTCGACACGCGCGACATTCCCCTGACGGAGTTGTTTCTGGTGCGGGACCACCGGGCGCTGTCACAAATCGCCGGGTATGACACCCTCTACAGGCACGGTGCTTTTCGGCTCGCCGTCGTGAAACGCCCGGAAGAGCTTGGTGGATTGAAAAGCGTGCGGCTGTGGCCGGTCAGGCGCAGCATGGTGGTGACCCGAAAAGCCGGGGGCGTCAAAGGCGAACCGGATCCGAAGGTGAATGCGCTGATCAGCAAGCTCAATCGTTCCAGGTACGGGGAGTACATGGCCATGCTGGCGCGAGACCTCGAGACGCGGTATTCCTGCGCCAACGAGGTGCTGACGGCCCGCGACAAGATCAGCCGGGAGTTCAAGGCCCTGGGGCTGAGGACGAATGCTTCGATGAGCTTCCCCAATGACTGCGAGGGCGGGTGCGAGGAGTGGAAGGGATTCAATGTGATCGGCAGGAAGGTGGGCAAGGTGAGGCCCGAGGAGTTCTACCTGGTCGGGGCGCATTACGATTCCGCCAACGGCGAGGGAGGCGCCTGCAATACGGCTCCCGGGGCCTGTGACAACGCCAGCGGCGTGGCCGCCGTGCTGGAACTGGCCCGGGTGTTTCGGACCGTGGACACGGAGGCGTCCATCGTCTTTGTGGCCTTCGGCGGGGAAGAAATAGACCTGCTGGGCAGCAGAAAGTATGTTCAGGAATTGATCGATGCCGGAGAAGATGCCGATCTCAAGGCGTTCGTGGTGCTGGACATGATCTCCTTCTACAAGGCGGACGCAACCCGCGGCATCATCATCGAAGGATCGCGCGGGATAACGCGGCAGGCCCGGGCGCTGGACCGGCTGGTGGGATACGTCAGGACCTACACGGATTTGGATGTCGAGCACACGGTCAAGTATTCGGGTAGCGATCATGAGCCGTTCCTTGACGAGGAAATGGCCGGCGGTCTTCTGATTCAAATGGACTGTGACGCCGCGGACTATGAGCCTCTTCATTCAGCACGGGACACTCTGGGACACCAGGACCTGCCGTTTGCCATCGAGGTGACGAAAGTCGCCGCGGCCCTGCTGGCCGAAGCCGGCATAATGGATGCGACGCCCTGAGCGCCGGAGCCGTGGGACGGGCAGTCCGAAAGCGTGATTCGATCCGGTGGAAATCGAGGAGCCAATAATGAAAAAGACATTCCTGATTTGGGTGACCGCCTGCATGCTGGCCCTGCCGACCTTGGGGACGGCGGCCACGTTGAGCGGAGTGGTGATCGAGGATGAGTCCGGCGCACCGCTCGATGCGAGTCTTCTGCTCTACAAGCGGAATGCGACGGGAGGCTTTGACTTTACGGCCGCCGAGGGAACCGATGCAGCCGGTAACTACAGCTTCAACTACCTCGAGGCGGGGACTTACTTCCTTGAATGCGAGGCCTACGCGGACTGTGACCCGGAAACCGAGTATTGCGCCGACAAGTACCTGCCGCAACTCTACGATGGAGTCCAGGCCTGGGATTTCGCTCACAAGAAGAACATCGTGCTTGCGAGCGGCTCCGCGAAGGTTTTGAATCCCATCAGGATCAAGGCCAGGCCGTTTTATTTTGAAACCATGCCCATCGACCCCGTGGTGATTCCCGATTCGGGCGGCACGGTGAAGATCACCGCCACGGTGATCAACACCACGAAAAACATTCTGGGCATGCTGTTCTGGGGCGAGATGGAGCCTCCGTGCCGCGCGGATCATTCCAGGTTCTACGATCTCTGGGCGCTCTACCCGTTCGCTCAACACACCTGGAAGGTCATCAGGCCGGGCGCCAACAAGGTGGTCCTCACCTGCAGCCTGGGAGCCCAGGCACCGGAGGGGCCCTATTTCTACCTGGTATTCGGGGGAGCCGGATACGTGTCCCCCAAGATGCCCCCGCTGGAGGGTTTCTTCTGCAAGGGCGTCTCCGCGGATGAATGCACGACAGACTTTGCCGTTGCAGGCCGCCGCGGGGGAACCGCGAGGGCGGTCCGGGCAAACAGGAACATCGCAACGAGATTTTCCGAGGACGGCAAGGTCCTGGAAACGGGACCTCGGAAGAAATGAACGGGGGCCCGGGCGGGACACGAGGATGCCGGAACGGGACGGACTTGGCCTCAGGCGTCACGATGCCCGGCAGGGTGCCTCCGGCCGACGGGAGTTCAGGAACGGTTTCAGGCACAAGGAGAACATGATGAAGAAAGTTCTGTTTAAGACCATCGGGGCTATCGCCGTTGCCGCCGCATTGGTGCTGTGTTTTCAGGTTGTTTTGTCTTCGGCCGATCAGCGTGACTTCACCATCGTGAATGCCACCGGCTACCCGATCAGGTTCATCGGCATCAATCCCCCCGGGGACGAGATATGGAACGAGAACGAGCTCGACGCCGTTCTTCCCGACGGTGCCGGCTTCAGGGTGGAATTCGCCGGAATTGAAAAGGGATGCGTGTGGAACATCAAGGTGACCTGGGCCGATGACAATACGTCGTCCTTTTTCCGCGACGTCAACCTGTGCAAGATCAATAAGATCACGCTGAAATACAACAGGTCCACCGATACGGCCTCCTATGTAGCCGAATAGATGCCGGGGGCGGGCCCGGTGCCGCGGCGGAGCGCGCGAGCACCGACCGGCTCGCTCCCGCCCAAGGAACTGGAGCTCGGACCCGCGCCGAAAATCATTCTCGCCCGGTCGGTGACGTCTCCGAAAAAGTGGGATGAGGGGCCGGCCGCAACCGGGCAAGCACGCGTCCGCTCGTTTCGATGGACATGACGCTTCGGTCTGCTGTAATTTGCTTCAGGTTCGGTTCGTCTCCGTTTCTTCGGAGCTTGAATGCCGGACCTTGACAAAGTGTTGCAGGAAGCGACCGGAGGAGCGGGAATCATGCGGACGGAGGTGCCTGCCTCGAATTGCGGCCAAATCGAAGCCGGGTCCCGGAGAAGAAACCTGGTGGTTTCGATGCTCCGTCACACGATTCACAATCCCCGGCACGTCATGACTCTCCTGCGCGGCGAATATCGCCGGCACGTGGGAATTCGGATGGACCGCAGGCTGCATCCCGGAACCAGCGGGCTCCCCGCCAACATCAGCATCAACCTCACCAGGCGGTGCAATCTCAAGTGCGGCATGTGCATTCAGCATCGGCACGCCTCCCCGGCGGCACCCGGGTTGACCTGGTTTGACCCGGAGCGGGAATTGCCGGTGTCCGCATGGGTACGCCTGATGGACCGGGTCACGACTTTCCGCCCCGCCCTGTATGTGACCGGCGGTGAACCGATGTTGTATCCCGGCTTCGAGGAGTTCATCAAAGAGGCCGGCAGGCGACACCTGTTCGTTCAATTGGCCACCAACGGAACGCTTCTTTCCGGAAACGCCGGGATGCTCGTGGAAGAGGGGGTGGGAATCGTGATCGTCTCAATGGACGGACCGGCCCGCGTCCATGACGAGGTGCGAGGCCGGCCCGGGCTTTTCCGGAGAACCTCCGACGGCGTTCGTTCCCTGCTTTCGGCACGCGCGAGGCGGCGCAGCCCCACCCCTGTTGTCGGCATCAACTTCACGATTTCCAAAACAAATGTGGAATGCATTCAGGACATGGTTCCGATCGCCCTGGAACTGGGGGTCGATTTCCTGCAATTTCAGCACACGATCTTCAGCTCGGCGGCCCACGTGGCAAGACACAACCGGGTGTTTGCCCGCAAGGCGGCCGGATTGGGCGAGATCCACCTGGTTCATCCCTCCATCCCGGAAGGGGAGTACTACGAGAGCGACATCGTCGAAGAAGACGTGGGCCGTATCGCCGAAGGTCTCCAAAGGGCGAGAAAGGCGGCGCGCGGTCGCCTGCGGCTTTCTTTCCTGCCCGATCTCTCCACCGGGATGCTCGAACCTTACTACCTGGATTTGGATCACCCTTTTCCCGGCAAATGCGACACGCTCTGGAAAACGCTCCGGATCATGCCGGACGGCACCGTGTCCCCCTGCCTTCACGTCGTGGCGGGAAACGTCGCGCGGCAGTCAATCGATGAAGTATGGAACGGTCCCGGCATGCAACGCTTCCGGGAACTGATTGCCGGCCGGCTTTTCCCCGGATGCGCCCGCTGCTGCAACCGAAGCTTTTCCTGAACGGCCGAGAAGAGGACGCCCGAGGCTTCACCGGCGGGTCGGGCGGCTCACGAACAGCGATGCCGATCCAATCGGCCGCATGCCCCGCCCGGAGCCGACGAAGCCGGAGTCCGGCGCCCACGGCTCATCATACCGAGGTGCGTTCAAGATGACGCAACACCTGCCCGGCGGGAGGTGACGTGGTCGGGGATAAACCCCGCCCCTTGCTACGGACCGATGTGCCCGTCAGACGTAGCAAGGGGGGGGCTTTATGCCCTCCCGCCCAATGCACTCATTTTGAACGCAAAATGGTATCAGACGTCGGAATGTCCCCCAACCGGCATCCGGAAACGGCCCCCTTCTCTCTGCAGCAAGTTCGATATTCGGCACCTTCGGGATAATTCAATTATCGGAATCCAAAAGGTTGCATTCTCAAATAGGAAACACTAATTTTCTCATCTGGGCCGGGAACGGCCACTGTGCAGGATTTGTACATCCCGACGCGACGACCGCACACATCATTAATCACAAGGAGGGGATATGGCCGGGGACATACTGGAAAAGGGCGCCATTCTGCAAAGGGACAAGACGAGCTACGCAATCGCTCCTCACGTGCCGGGCGGGATCATCACGGACTTCAACCTGCTCCGCAGGATTGCCGACGTGGCTGAAAAATACGGGGCCAAAGCCGTTAAACTGACCTCGGCCGAGCGTTTCGCCCTCGTGGGGCTGCGCGAGGAAGACATCGACGGGGTCTGGAATGAGCTGGGCCTGTCTCCCGGGGCGGCCATCGGCCTCTGCGTCCGGTCCGTGAAAATCTGCCCGGGAACGACCTTCTGCCGCATCGGGGTTCAGGATGCCGTCGCAATGGGGCTCAAGCTGGACGAGAAGTATCACGGAGTCACCCTGCCCTTCAAATTCAAGATCGGTGTTTCCGGATGCCCGAACAACTGCTCGGAGTCGTCCATCAAGGATTTTGGTCTGGTGGGGATGCAGAACGGCTGGCGCGTCCTGGCCGGTGGTTTCGTGTCGGGTCTGAAGCCCCGCCTTGCCGATGTGATCGCCACCGGTCTCAACGACGAGCAGGCATTGGCCCTGGCGGACAAGGTGATCGACTGGTTTCAGAAAATGGGGAAAACCAAGCGGTTGGGCCGGGTGATCGACGAGGTCGGCCTGGAGAAGTTTCTGGGAGACCTGGGACTGCCCAACGCGTGACGTTGGTTGCCACTTGGGCCGGCCGTGTAACCGACGCCGCGCCGTGCTGTGACGCCGTCCAGCCGGCCCATTCCACATGCGCGCGCAATGCACACCCGGGGAAGCGGCTAGCGAAAAAAGGGGGGAGCCTCCTGTGGAGGCGGCCCCCCTTGTGCTTTCCGGGGCCTGTTCTTTGAGGAACGGGGTCATGCTTCGTTGCGGAGGACCAGACCGGGTCGCGTCTTGGGGAGATGGCACGACACGCTCGCCGCACAGCCTGGCAAACCGGCATTGTGCCCGCGCGAACGCGAATCGGCATTACAAGCCAGGAGTCAAACTTCGATCGGACAGCTCCAGCATCGTGTTTTCCAATACCTGAAATAGATTTCCATTCATATTAACGATTTGCCCTCGCCTGCCTTTTCCCTTAAGAGTTGAAAGCGTGGCGAACGAGCAGCCCCGGAGGTCGTGCCCGCGAAGACTGGAGCCCGCAAGGCCCTGGGGAGGCCGGATTCCCGGTCTCGAGGCAATGACGGATGGGGTTGTCGCGTCCCATGTGGGGTGCGCGCAAGCAATGACGATTCGTATGAGAATGCCCTGGTTTGGCACATCTATGTGATCCGTCGCGACTGTCCGGCTCGGGTCGGTTCGCGGAAACGACGACAACGGCGTTCGCGGTCGCCGGCGGAGAGCCGCGGGGGTGCCGTCACGGAGGCCCCGGCTCCATGCATTCACGGATATGAGGAACGGAATGTGAGCGGCCTTGAAAGCGTTGCGGGAATCGACATCGGGTCCCGGTCGATTGAGCTGGTGGTGTTTGAAGGCACGCGGCAGATCCGGCAAATGAAGGTGCCGACGACATACGATCCGTTGGCGCAATGCGAGAAGCTCCTCGACGGGATGAGGGTGGGCCGGGTTGTGGCCACGGGTTACGGCCGGAAGCTTTTTATCGAATCCCTTCGAGGGATTGAAGTCTCGGCCATCACGGAAATCCAGGCCTATGCGCTCGGAGCGCGATACCTGTTCCCGGAAGTCCGAACGGTGCTTGATATCGGCGGTCAGGACACCAAGGTGATCCTGCTCGCTCCGCACGGCAGGGTGGCGAAATTCGAGATGAACGACCGCTGTGCCGCGGGGACGGGTAAATTCCTGGAGTTCATGGCGACGGCCCTGCAGATCCCCCTGGAGGCATTCGGAGAATTTGCCTTGCGGTCGGACAAGCGTATCCAGATCAACAGCATGTGCACGGTATTCGCGGAAAGCGAAGCCACCTCGCTCATGGCTCGCGGCGAGCGCGCCGAAAACATCGCCATGGGGCTGCACCTGGCGATCGTTCAGCGGACCGTCGGCATGCTCCGCAGGGTTGGGATGGAGCCGCCGCTGGTTTTTGCCGGGGGGGTGGCGCACAACCCGTGTGCCGGAAAAGTGCTGGAGGAGCAGTTGAATATTTCGCTTATCATCCCCGACCACCCCGACATGGTGGGGGCCATCGGCGCTGCCCTCCACGGGATGGCCGGGGCAAAGGAAAGGGGTACCCGTTGCGACCGGAAATCATGAAGGAGTTTGAGCGGGCCGGCGAACGCTCTCTGCTCAGCCTTGTGGAACACAAGGAGGCGGGGGGGAAAGTCGCGGGAGTCTACTGTCTGTTCGCCCCAACCGAGCTGGTGAGAGCGGCCGGGGCGATCCCGGTGAGCCTGTGCGGCAAGAAGGAAGCTCCGATCTCTGCCGCCGAAAAGACGCTTCCCCCCAATCTCTGCCCCCTGATCAAGTCCAGCTATGGGTATGCAGTGACGGACACATGCCCGTATTTTGGGGCTTCGGATTTCATCCTGGGCGAAACCACGTGTGATGGAAAGAAGAAGATGTTCGAGTTGATGGGAAGGATCAAACCTCTCCATCTCATGCATCTGCCTTTTGACGCCGACGGGGGCCAGGCCTTGGCTTTCTGGGTGCAGGAAATGATCCGGTTAAAAGGCTTCCTCGAAGAACAGACCGGTCGGAGCGTGGAAGTCCGGGAGTTGAATCGCCAGATCAAGCTCCAGAACGAGGTGAGAAAGCTGCTCTGGCAGATATCCCGCTTCAGCAGGGCCGAAACGGTCCCGTTGTCGGGTCTGGACATGATGACGGTGATGGAAACGAAAAGCTCCTGTTCCGACCTGGAAGCTTATGCCGTGCTGCTGCGGCAGCTCATCAAGGAACTGGAGGAACGGTGCGCTGCCGGGGTGGCCGTCCATCGACGGGGGGCTCCGCGCATCCTGTTCACCGGTTGTCCGGTGGGCACGGGATCGGAAAAAGTGCTGCAACTCATCGAGGAATGCGGCGGCGTGATCGTCTCTATGGAAAACTGCACCGGCATCAAGGGTCAGGACCTGCTTGTGGAGGAGGACACGGCCGATCCGCTGCAGGCGCTGGCAAGGCGCTATCTGCGGATTCCCTGCTCATGCATGACGCCCAATGAGGAACGATTGAACCTGATCCGGGGTCTGGTGGAGGATTATCGTGTGCAGGGAGTGGTCGATCTGACCTGGCAATGCTGCCATACCTACAACGTGGAGTCCTTCGTCGTCAGGGAATTCATCGAGACGCGCCATGGACTGCCGTCCCTGCACATCGAAACGGACTATTCCTCCTCCGACACGGAGCAACTGAGAACCCGGATCGAGGCCTTTTTGGAACTGATTGCCTGAGAGGATGCATTAACTGTTCTCAGGGGCGTCTTCGGTCGACTCAACGGCCTTCGTCTTCTGCGCCGGACGGGCACTGTGCGGGGTTGTAACGAGAACAGGTTCCACTCGTCCAAAGCTTCGATGGGACAGACCAATGGCTTTTGCCCAGCGGATCGGGTTGTTGCTTTTCCTGTTGGCCACTGCCGATTTTTTCAGCGTCGCGTCGCCTCACTTTCCCTCTTTCCGGAACGTTTTCAACATATTCGTCCAATCCTCCCCGACGCTGCTTGCGGCGGTGGGTATGACCGTGGTCATTGCCACGGCAGGCATCGATCTTTCCGTCGGATCGATCATGGCGCTTAGCGGCATCCTTGCTGCTCTTGCCATGAAAACCCACTCGGCGGGGGTTGGCGGGGTCGCCGGATCATCCGTGCGGCGTGGGGGAGGCCGGGAGAGAGGATCGCCCGCGGCGGGAATGACGCACGGTCTGGTGGCCGGCGAACGGGGGACCTTTTCCGCGGGATGAAAGGATAGGGGCGATAGTCTTGAGGTAAGGAACCCACAAACGAAAGAATCCGGGAAGGGAGGTTCGAAGCATGATGAGAAAGTTATTTGGAGCGAGTGCGGCAGCCCTTTTGCTGATGTGGACCGCCAACACGGCCTGTCCGGCGCATGCTGAGAGTGTGATGGACAAGATCGAGAGGACCGGCAAAGTCAATATGGGGCACCGGGAAGGCGCGGTTCCCTTTGGCTACATGGACGAAAAAGGGCAATGGGTGGGATTCGACATGGATCTCGGGGCCGAGCTGGCCAAAGCGCTCGAAACGAAATTCGGTAAGAAGATCGAATATATCAAGACTCCAATGAATCCCAAGAATCGCATTCCTTTGGTGGCCAACGGCACCGTCGATGTCGGAATCGGCTCCACGACCATTACGCTGGAGCGGGAAGAAGCGGTTGATTTTTCGCTCCCCTATTTCCTGACCGGTACCAAGCTGCTGGTGCCCAAAGGCAGTCCAATCCGCGATTATCGACAACTGGCCGGCAAAAAGGTGGGTGTCGGCAGCGGTTCCACCGCCAATATCAAAGGGCTGCAAAAGGCCATCGATGCCAAGACGATCGATCCGCCCTGCGAAATGGTGCTTTTCGAAGACCATGCCAAGGGGTTCCTGGGATTGCAGCAGGGCAAAATAGATGCCTATTTCACCGATGAAGCGATGCTGGCGGGCATGAGGGCAAAAGCTCAGAAACCGGACGACTGGGAAGTCGTGGCACCCTTTCTCACCTACGAGCCCTACGGATTCATCCTGCCCAGGGATGACAGCAAGTGGCGGGACTTTGTGAATGCGACGCTCATCAGGATGTACAAGGATGGTACGTTCGAGAAGATCTACAACAAATGGTTCGGACCCGGCGGGCAATTGGTTCTGCCCATGACCGGAGAGTACAGGATCATGCTCAAAGTCCTCAGTTTTCCCGACTAGCGGCGGGTCCTCATGCTTCATTACGATTTCGACTGGAGTGTTCTTTGGCGCCACCCATACGGGAAAATGCTGCTACAGGGTGTATGGACCACGGTTCATCTGTCGCTGCTGGCCTGGGCCATCGCCCTGCCGGTCGGCGTGGCGATCGCGCTGTGCAGGATCATGCCCTGCCGGGCGGCCCGGCTGGTGGGTGGCGCCTATGTGGAGACTCTGCGCAACATCCCCTTATTGGTCCAGCTGTTTTTCTGGTATTTCGCCGTCCCTTCGCTCCTGCCCGGGAAAACGGAGCGGTGGCTTTATGCCAATGTCCGTGACCTGTCTTATGTCCTGGGCGTTCTGGCGTTGGGGACCTACACCGCGGCCCGGGTCGCGGAAGCGGTGCGATCCGGGCTCCTGGCGGTGCCCGCCGGTCAGTTCCGGGCAGCCCTTTCCACCGGCTTGAGCCCCGCCGGAACTTACCGGCATGTGATCCTGCCCTATGCCCTCCGGGTCGTGATTCCCCTGTTGAGCACGGAGTTCCTGACCTGTTTCAAGAATTCATCGCTCGCCATGACGATCGGCGTCATGGAGACGACGGGCATGGCCAACTACATCGATTCGTTCACCTTTCACGGCCTGGAAACCACCACGGCCGCCAGCCTGGTGTATCTTTTGACGAGCCTGTCGGTGATTGTGCTGATGGGCCGGATCGAGAGTAAGATGCGCATCCCCGGTATGATCGCGCGAGAGAGCTAGAGCATGGACCTGCAGGTCATTGCACGAAACCTGGAATTCATGGCCGGAGGTCTTGTGGTCACGTTCGAGATCACCGCCGTTGCCCTGGCCGGCGGCTTGCTCTGGGGCATTCTCCTCGGTCTGGGCCGCCTGTCCCGGATACCCTGGATTTACTATCCGGTGACCGTGTACGTTCATTTTTTCCGAAGCCAGCCCCTCATCCTGGTCATTTTCTGGTTCTATTTCCTGGTCCCCGTCATGACCGGGAAACCCCTGGGCGCATTCGTATCGACTCTCATCGCCTTTGTTGCCTTCGAAGCGGCCTATTTCGCCGAAATCGTCCGGGGTGGAGTGCAGTCCGTGTCCGGGGGGCAGGCCGCCGCCGGGTATTCCTGCGGGCTCAGGTATCACCAGGTGCAGCTGTACATCATTCTCCCCCAGGCCCTGAGAAACATGCTGCCGGCTCTCACCACGCAGGCCGTCGTAATCTTTCAGGATACCTCGCTGGCTTATGTCATCGGGCTGCGGGAGTTTCTGCGCCGCGTGAACCTGGTCGACACGCGCGAGGCCCGCTCCATTGAGCTCTACCTTTTTGCGGGAACGGTCTATCTCGTCCTCTGTTTCCTCGGCTCCGCGGCGGCGCGCCGACTTGAAAGACGCAGGGAGGTCAGCCTGTCGTGATCGAAATCAGGAATCTCAGCCTGTGGTACCGCAAGGATCACAAGGTGATCGACGACGTCTCGGCCCGCATCCCCAAGGGAAGGACGGTGGTGATCTGCGGTCCCAGCGGTTCCGGAAAGAGTTCCCTGTTGAGGTGCATCAACGGGCTGGAGCGCTTCCAGGAGGGCGAAATCATCATCGACGGCCAGTCCTTGAGATCACGCGAAACCGATATCCACAAGCTTCGGGCAAAGATCGGCATGGTTTTTCAGCACTTCGAGCTCTACCCGCACATGACCGTGCTCGACAACATCACCCTGGCTCCTCGAAAGGTTTTGAACCAATCGGAAAAAGACGCTGAAAACAAGGCGATGCAGCTCCTGACGCGCGTGGGAATTCCCGACAAGGCCTCCAGGTACCCGGGAGAGCTGTCCGGGGGACAGCAACAGCGGGTTGCCATTGCCAGGAGCCTGGCTATGGAACCGAAAGCCATGCTCTTTGACGAACCGACTTCGGCCCTTGACCCGGAGATGATCAAGGAGGTCCTCGATGTCATGATCGATCTGGCAAAGAGCGGGATGACCATGGTTGTGGTCACGCACGAGATGGGGTTCGCCCGGGAGGTGGCCGACGAAGTGGCGTTCATGGATCATGGGCGTTTTGTGGAACGAAAGCCGGCAGGAACGTTCTTTGAGTGCCCCGAAAACCCGAGAACCAGGGAATTCTTGAGCAGGATATTGAAGTAGCCCGCGTCGCAGGCACATGGTGGCATCCGGGAGAGGAATCGCACGGATTTTCCGGGTATGCGGCAACCGGAACCGGCGGAAGCGAAATCCGCGTCCATGCGAATCAGGCACGGCCGGCAACGATAGTATCGCCTATGGCAATGCGGCCATCCATCGTAAATATCGATTTTATAATTAATTGGATTTCCTCTAGAATCTCTTAACCCCCGCGTTCGGCCAAAGAAGAGTCTGCTCGGCGTCAAGTCCGCGGTTTCGTGTGGGTCGCGTGAGCGGCTTCACGCGGCCGGGTGCACCAACAGGAACCTTTACCGAGAAGCTTGGTAAGACCGGTGGAACTCTATTTTGTCTGTCCTCTGAAGGGAAAGAGCTATTGGACGCGGGACTGGGAGATTGCGGGGGAGTTGAAAGTCGAGGAGAACCCGCCGGGGACGAGAAGGCTCAAGGGAAAGGTCTCGGTGACCTGCCCTCACTGTGAGTCCAGGCATGTGTACGCAACGGAGGAGTTGGTCTGTCCTTTGACCCAAACCTGAATGGGAGAGCATCTGACGAGGAGGCGGAGAGTGGAGAAGACCAGGAATTTGCTTGCGACGGGAACGGGCATCATCGCGGTTGGAGCTCTGATAGGGGTCTTGGCCGCCTTGCTTCAAAAGCTGGGCAACCCCGGAAACATGGGCATCTGTGTCGCCTGCTTCGACCGGGATATTACCGGCGCCGTGGGGATGCACCGGGCCGACGTGGTGCAGTACCTGAGGCCGGAAATCCTGGGGTTTGTGCTGGGCTCGTTCGTTGCGGCCCTGGCCACCCGTGAATTCAAATCAAGGGGAGGGTCGGCGCCCCTGGCGCGGTTTGTGCTCGGGATGACGGCCATGATCGGGGCGCTGGTGTTTCTGGGCTGTCCGTGGCGCACGCTTTTGAGGCTGGCGGGAGGAGACGGCAACGCGCTGCTGGGGCTGGCGGGATTAGTGGTCGGCGTATGGATCGGCACGCTCTTTTTCAAGCAGGGCTATAGTCTTGGCCGCAGCCAGAAGCAGAGTTTCGGAACGGGGCTTCTCATGCCGCTGCTCATTCTCGGTCTGCTCGCGCTGCGTTTCATCTATCCTCCCGTGGAGGGCCAGACGCAGAGCGGAGTGCTTTTTTACAGCGCCAAGGGACCGGGGGCCGCTCATGCGCCGCTTTTCATTTCGCTTGGCATCGGCCTGCTGGTGGGTTTCATCGCTCAGCGCAGCCGGTTTTGCACCATGGGGGCACTGCGGGACCTGATCCTGTTCCGGCAGTGGCATCTCTTTTCCGGTTTCCTGGCGCTGCTGGCGGCGGCACTGGTGACCAACCTGGTCCTGGGCCAGTTCCATCCGGGTTTTGAAAAGCAACCCGTCGCCCATACGCAGGCTTTCTGGAATTTTGCGGGCATGCTGGTGGCGGGGTTTTCGTTCGCCCTGGCCGGAGGCTGTCCGGGGCGGCAGCTGTTCATGTCGGGCGAAGGGGATGCCGACGCCGGGGTATTCGTTTTCGGGATGATCACGGGCGCTGCTTTCGCCCACAATTTCGGCCTGGCCAGCTCGCCCGCGGGCATCGGTCCCCACGGGATGGCCGCGGTGGCAGTGTGCCTGTTTTTCTGTCTGGTTATCGGTTTCGGCAATATCGAGCGCACTCGCGCCTGATCGGGTGAAGGAGGAACCAATGAGTGAGATCGTCGATGCCAGGGGCCTTTCCTGTCCTCAACCGGTTTTGCTGGTGATGTCAAAAATCAAGGAAAAGGCAAGCGGCGAGATCGAGGTCATCGTTGACAACGAGGTCAGCCGGGAAAACGTCAGTCGCGCCGCTCGCGCAAAGGGTTGGGAAGTAAGGGAGGAGCGGCGACAGGGTGACGAATGGCATTTGATCCTGGGTCAATGACGGATTTCTGAATTCATTTCACAGTGCTCCAACAATCGTGGTATCTAAATATGTTTTGGAAAAAGATTGTGGCAATCGCCGGCAGCGTTGTCGGCCTGAAACGCGGGGCTGACGGTCGTTCCGACAGGGGGATCCTGGTTTTTCACCACACCAGCGAGGTGATCCGGGCCGAATCGCTGCTCAAGGAGGCGGGTTTCACCGTTTCCGTAAAGGGTCCGCCTCCAGACCTCCGTACCGGGTGCGACCTGGTGATCGAATTCCCGCTGGTTTCCCAGTTGCGGATAGCGGAGCTCCTGGGCGGGGCGAAGATTGCCCCGCTCAAGATACTGCCGCTCCAGGACCTGCTTCTGGAACCCGTGGGTCTGTTTCACGCCAAGGATTTCGGCGATCACCTCATGGTGCGGGCGGCCAACATGAAGATCACCATCGACAAGAACGATCTTCGCATTGTGAACGTTTCGGGCGGAGGCTGCCCGGATGTGCCTTTCCTGGCGGAGAGCCTGGTGGGCAAGTCCCTGCTCGAGGCGCCCGCGCCGCGCAGCATGGGCCACACGCTGTGCGGATACGCTCTGCAGCTGGCTTACGAGGAACTTCTGCGCCGATGTCCTGGCTGATTGTCGGTACCATCCCCCGGGATGATTTTCCCCTCTATGAAGGCCGTTGCCTGCTCGAGGAAGGGGGCCTGCGTCTCGACGCTCAGCTCGTCCCCGTCGGCCGCGGCACTCCCGCGCTGCTGGCCGCGGCCTGCATCGCCTCACAAGCCCTGGACGTGGAACCTCCCCTGGCCCTGCTCGCGGGGGATACCGGGCGGGGGAAGGGGTCGATCCGGGTCTATGAGCATCTTTGCCGGGCGCTTCCCGTCATTTCCCCGGACGTGATCGTCTTTCACTACCTGCAACCCGACGTGGACTGGCACAACCGCGTGTTCCTGCATCTTGAGGAACTGGCTCGCCGACCTGTCCTGGTGGCCGACGCGGGCTTCATGTACGTGGCAAAAATGAGCGGCTTTGCCGCATGCTACGACCTCTTCACCCCGGATGTCGGTGAGCTGGCCTTTCTGGCCGACGAAAAAGCCCCGCATCCTTTTTACACTCGGGGGTTCATCCTGCAGGAAGAGGATCGCGCTCCCGAGCTCATTCAACGGGCCTATCGGCACGAAAATGCCTCCAGTTATCTCCTGGTGAAAGGCCGCTGCGATGTCGTCGCCTCCTCGCAGGGCATCCTGGAGAGGATTTGCGAGCCCGTGGTGGAGGCCATGGAGCCCATCGGCGGGACGGGAGACACTCTGACCGCGCTGGCGGGGGCCTTCATTGCCGCGCGATACCCCATAGCGCAGGCCTGTTCCCTGGCGGCGAAAGCGAACCGGGTGATGGGGCTGCTCGCCAGGCCAACTCCGGCCTCGACCATCGCAGATTTGCTCCGTTCCCTGCCCGCGGCCCTGGAAGCCGTTCTGCGGTAAGCGGTCGAAACCGTGCACGGGTCGAGTCCCAACTCAGCGGATGGTTCGGGAATGGCCGATGGCGGTGCGGGTTCTTTGCACGAAGATTCGGCTTGATCCGTCGGATGAATCGCTTCTTATACGAAGTTACCTAGAAAATAGACTCCCGAGGGAATCTATTTTCTAGGTAAATCCGTATTAACGGACTAACGGGATACTGCCCCCGCCTCGGGTGACTTCAACTGCTGGTTCAGGCGCTCTTTGAGCTCTTTCTCCTTTTGCCACCGGGCGGTTACATCGCGAATGATCGCCGCGGCCCCCAGGACTTCCCCGGCGGAAGAGCGTGGGAGAACCACGGTGAATTCAACGGAAATGCGTGACCCGTCCTTCCGTATTGCCGGTACCGCCAGCAATTGCCTGCCGTAGCGGGTCGAACCGGTGGCCATGACCCTCTGGTAGCCGTCCCAGTGCCGGGCACGCAGTTTCTCCGGGATGATGCAATCGAGGCTTTGTCCCATCACCTCCACCGCGGTGTATCCGAAAATAAATTCCGCCCCGGAATTCCAGAGCTCAATCCGCCCGTCCCGATTTGCAAAAATGATTGCATCCGGGGCCTCATCGACAATCTGCCGGCACAACCACTCGTACGAATCTTCCTGCATCGGTCCTCCTCAATGATGTTTCTTCGGTTCGGTTTGCGGCGGGAATTCCCGGGATTGCGCGCCGGCGCCGCGAGGGGGAGACCGCCCGCTCCGATATGAGCGATCCCGCGCGCGCAGGGCGGGACCGTCCATCCCATGACCAGAACGGGCCTGTCATGCAGCGATCCCGCGCGCTCAGGGCGGACGGTCGGCCCGAAGGCTTTCTCAACATAAGCGGTTCGGAGCCGTCATGCAACCTCCTCCTGCCGGGGGTCGCCGTTCCGCCTGCTCATAGCAGGCTGCGTCGGGAGGGCATGAAGCCGTCCCCTGAGTCTGACGGGCACATCAGTCGGTGGCGAGCGTGTTCCTTGTCAACTTTGGAGTCGCGTAGGGTGGGATGCGCGACGGCGCAGCCCACGGTTTTAACGCCCTTGCCTCAGCAATTGGCGCATGAACGATCCGGAGCCGATGTGTGGAACGCCCCCCTTGAAGAGGCTGGTGGTCGCACGGTTTCGTAGCGATCACAACGCCCTCGGTCCATCCCCTTTGGAGGTGCGGAGGGATCGCGGGAGAATTCAATGTCGAAGAATTCAATTGACAGATGCGAACGAATGTTCCAAACTATTGTTCCAAACCGGCGCTCAAAACTAACGTTTGTACAGCGGATAAAGAGATTTCCATGCAGGATGGCCCGAAGAAAAGCGACGATACGAAGGCGAGGCTGATCGAGGCGGCTGGAGCGGTGTTTGCGCGGCAGGGATTCCGATGGGCGACCGTCAGGGAAATTTGCAGCCGTGCCGGCGCTCATGTGGGTTCCGTGAACTACCACTTCCGGGACAAGGAAGGACTCTACGCGGCGGTCCTCGAGCACACGCAGCGATCCGCCGTGGAAAAATACCCGCCCGACTTGGGCCTCCGGGAGGGAGCCACACCGCAGGAGAGACTCCGGGCATTCGTTCACTCACTGCTGTCGCGCATCCTGGCCGAAGGGGTTCCGGCCTGGCACGGGAAGCTCCTTGCCCGCGAAATCGCGGAACCGACCGAAGCTCTGGACCGATTGCTGCAGAATTCGGTACGGCCCCTTTTTTCGTATCTGGCCGGCATAGTACGCGAGCTGCTCGAAGAAGCCGACCCGCCGGAGGGTGAGGAGAGCGATGTCGTTTTCCTGTGCCTGATGAGCATCGTCGGACAGTGCCTGCAGCATTACACGGCAAGACGGGCCATTGCCGTGCTTCGACCGAAGAGCTTCGATCCGTCCGACATCGAGCGTATTGCGGATCATATTTCGCGGTTCTCCATTGGAGGCATTCGAGAGCTCAGAGCGGGGAAATCACCCTGAGTTTCCTTGCCCTGAGGGCGGACGGCACCGCTCGAGGCGTGGAGCACGGCTTCCATTCTCGCTCGCAAAAGCGTAGAAAGAACTGTCTCGGGACAGTCGACCAACCGGGAAGGGGTGAGCCTATGGAATCGAAAATCGCCGGAGCTGTCGGACTCAAATACAATCCCGTCGCCATCCTCCTGGCGGACGAGAAGCCGGACAATGCCCTGCAGTTCAAGAAAGGAAAGTGGGGCTGCGTCATGTTCATGTTCGCCAACGCCGCAAAGGGCAAGACGGCGGCCTTCGACGCGCAGACCTATGGCTGTTGGGGCGGCGGTGTCGGGCTTGGGTTCGGAAATACCTATCTGCGCTTTCCAGGCGGTGTTGAATGCTTTGCCCACTTTCTCTCATCCGGCAACGCCCGGTGGGAAAGGGGCAGGGAAGTTGCCAAGTCCGTGGGAGACGCTGCCGGAAAAGCGTTCATGGAAAACTTCCTTGAGGGCGAAGGCTATGTTAAGACACCCGAACTGGTGGAACAGTGGCTCGGGGAAATTCCCATGAGGGAAATCCAGGCCGGTTATGTACTGTTCAAGCCCCTCTCGGAAATCGACCCCCAACGCGAGAAGCCCGAGACGGTGGTTTTTCTTGCCGATCCGGATCAGTTGTCGGCGCTTGTCATTCTTGCCAATTACGGCAGAGAGGGCATGGAAAACGTAACGATCCCGTGGGCCGCGGGGTGCCAGACCATAGGAATCCTCCCGTACAGGGAGGCGAAATCGGGAAAGCCGAGAGCCGTTGTAGGGCTGACGGACATTTCGGCCAGGAAATACGTTCGCGGTCTTCTGGGCTCGGAATACCTCTCATTCGGCATGCCCTGGGAAATGTTTCTGGAAATGGAGGGCAACGTGGAGGGGAGCTTTCTGGAAAGACAGCCCTGGCGGTCTCTCCTGGCGTCCAAGCCATGAATCTCGTGTTGACCCCGAATGCGGCGCGGCTTAACGTGAAGTTGGGGAGTCCGCGCCAATGGCGCAGGGGGTCTTCGGACCGGTCCCGACTGCCCCTCGGGGAGACTTGCCGGTCATGCGCCGTCTCAAGGGCGGATAACCGGGGAAGTACTGCTGGAAAATGAAAAAAAGGTCGATGACATTGTCGGAGACTTTGGGTCTTTGAATCGCGGCCCGGCAGCGGGACGGCTTGCCGCGGACGGAGCGATGGGGAGCGTGCCCGCATCTTCGCGGAGGACGGACCGCCGTGTGCTTCGAAAGGTGCGTTGCGGTTCCGTGACTTCATGATCGACCCGGAGTCCGAGCCGTTTTCCCGGGGTGATGAGAGTGCCGATGAAGAAAGGATGCGAGTAAAGAGCGGATATGGACTTGCTGAGACGCTACCTGCGGATATGGATGAACTTCGTGCTGAACTGGCCGCGCCTGGTGCTGGCCATCGCTTTCGCATCGGCCATCGCGTCCGTCGGGCTGACCGTAACGAAGCTCGGCATGCTTACGGACCAACTCGAGCTCATCTCACCGGATCATCCCTTGATCGCCTTGAGCGACAGACTCGACGCCTTCACTTCAGACAGCAAGAGGCGGTTCACCGTTGCCGTCAAGGCTTCGAACCCGCACCGGGCGGTCGCTTTTGCCAACGAGCTGTCCTCGAAAATCGCACAGGATCCGGTCCACTTTCAGAACATGTTCTATCGCGTGGACCCGGAGATGTTCAAGACGTGGCAACTCTTATACCTGGACAGGCAGGAACTGGTCGACCTCAGGGACAAGATCGTCGAGCAGGAAAAGCTCGTCCGGGGGCTGGCTCAGGAGCCGGGGTTGTTGAGCCTGCTGCGGCTCATCAACCAGGAGATGGCCTCCCGGATGGTTGGCGAGCTGTTCACGGGCTTTCTCGATGAAAAGGCAACCGAAGACAGCCGGCAGGAACCTTTCGACCTGAATTTTCTCATCACGGTTCTGGAGGGGATGTCGAGCTATCTGAACGACTCTCCCTCTTACCAATCGCCGTGGTCTTCCCTGTTCAAGGATTCCTCGTGGGATCCCGACCTTGAGGGCTTCTTCTGGGAAGGCAGGAAGCAGTACCTCCTGGCCTTCGTCATACCCCATAAATCGGACGAGGGATTTCTCCGAACACAGGGGGCCCTGGACAAGCTTCGCGCTCTGCTCCTGGAGGTAAGGGCTTCCTATCCCGACGTGCAGGCGGGGGTGACTGGTCAGGAAGCATTGATCAACGACGAGATGACCACTGTTTTGAGCGACATGGAGGTTGCCACGTGGCTCTCCATCGCCGGGGTGTTCGTTCTCCTGGTGGCCTTCCGGCGGAGTGTCCGCCGCCCGCTGCTCCAGATCATCTCCCTCACCGTGGGACTCTGCTGGACGCTGGGCTGGACGACGCTGTTTGTCGGCCACCTCAACATCATCTCCATTGTCTTTGCCCCCTTGCTGTGCGGGCTCGGGGTGGATTCGGGCATCCACTGGTTCTCCCGGCTGGAAGAGGAGGAGCATTGCGGCGACTGCGACATGAAGTCGGTCGTCAGGATCGTGAACGACCGCTCCGGCCCCGGGATTCTTCTTGCCGGGCTCAGTACGACGCTGGCTTTCCTGCCGTTTGTGTTGACGGGTTTCAGGGGGTTGATCGAGCTGGGGCTGGTGACCGGGATGGGAATCCTGCTCAACCTGTTCGCCGACTTCAGCGTACTGCCCGCTCTTGCCGTGCTGGCGGGAGGAAAACCGAAACAAAAATTGTCTCCGGAGGCAATACCGGGGGAAAAGGACCTGATTCGGCTCAGACCCGGCCACTCGCGGCTGGTTCTGGCCGGGGCCGGAGTGCTGGCTCTTTTGTGCACGCTGAGCGGAAGCCATGTGTACTTCGATCTCAACCCCTTGCGGCTCCAACCCGCGGAGGCCGAATCGGTCGTTTGGGAAAAAGCGCTGATCGAGAACTCGGAACGATCGGCACTGTCCGCCAGTTCCTTTGCCGCCTCGCCGGAGGAAGTGAGGACGAAGTCCGCCGCGCTGAAAGCTCTGCCGTCCGTTTCAGAGGTCGAGAGTATCTTTTCGCTGCTCCCGGAGGACCAGGAGGAAAAGATTCCCCTGCTCCGTTCCCTTGGTCCCAGGATTCCTGAAATACGCGCCGATGCAATGGAGAGCCGGCCGCCGTCGCCGGCGGAATTCGTGGAAGTCCTGGAGCGGATCCGGTTCAAGCTCCAGGACGATCAGGCTGAACGATGGGGGGCGGACAAGCCTCTCGTGGAGCAAATGACCCGTGTGCGGGCGCTCACGCAGGAGATCGTCGGCCTGCTCCGCGGATCGTCCCACGCACCCGAAAGGCTCATGGAGTACCGCAAACGATTCCTGGAAGACATGATGAACAAATGGGATTCCTTGAGAAAGGGGACCGATCCGTCACCCATGGATGTGGAGAATCTGCCCGCTCTTTTGAGAGGCTGGTTCGTCCAGGACGGTATCTACCTGTTGCGCATATACCCCAAGGAGTCCGTCTGGGAAGCACACGCGCTCACTAAATTCGTGCGGGAGATTCAGAGCGTTGACCCGGAAGTCGTCGGGGAACCCGTGTCCCTGTTCGTTTTTGCCTCCGCGTACAGGAATGCGTGCATCAAGGCTTCCATGTTCGCGCTGGTGGGGATCTCCATTCTGCTGGCACTCACGTTCAGAAACCTGCGGCTGACCCTGCTGGCGCTCGTCCCCCTGGGTCTTGGAACACTGTTGACCGTCGGAATCATGGGCGTGGCCGACGTTCAGTTCAATCTCGCGAACAGCGTGTTCATGCCGCTCGTGGTGGGGGCGGGCGTGGAATATGCCGTCGTCATTCTGAGCCGCTGGAAGGAGGGAAGGATGCTGCCCGGACACCTTCCGTTCAGCACGGGGAAAGGGGTCATCCTGGCCGCCCTGACGACGACGGTGGGCTTCGGCGCTCTCATGATCTCTCATCACAGGGGTATTTTCAGCCTGGGGTTCGTGGCCTGGGCCGGAAGCCTCTGCGTCCTGGCGAGCGCCATACTCGTGCTGCCCGCCATTTTGACGTCCCTGCAACCTCAAAAGGTCGAAGAGGAGGGGCAGGCCGTCGCGCGGTGAGATGGACAATGCCTCCCGCCGTAAATGGGGTTTGCAATGGGTTTCCGGACCGGCTGCGACGACCATTCCATTTGATTTATTTGCTGACGCTCGATATGTTAATAGTACCAATCTCTGAGCGGGAATGCGGGGTTCCCGGGCTGAGAAGAGGAGTGAAGGAAGAAGCCTGCTCGACAGGCCTTCGTGCTTTGTCGGGTTGCGGCCCGGTTCGTTCTCCGGCACCGTTGAACGAGGAGCGGAAGGCGGCTGAGTATGCGCAAGGCAATTCCCAGGATACTTTTCGATCAGCGAGACTATGAGCTTCTCGGCATCGTGAGCAACGTTCTGGATCAGAACGAATCCTTCGTGTACCTCAAAAACCTGCTTTACCCATACCTCCATCCACGCGGAATCAAGGAATTGGCGGCATCCAGGGCGCTCCGGATTGCCTATTCCGCGGTACGTCTGCTCGACTCCCTGGAAATCGGCAAGTCCGACGACCGCATAACCGCCCTGCGCTGTCTCCGGGACGAGGTCATGCACAGCGGCGAAGGGGCCATGCAGAAGAATACCGCCCGCGTCCTTCTCGAGATCATGAAGGAGCTGGTCCGGACCCGCGACGACAAGGTCCGGCAGTTGCAGCTCGCCCATGATTTTCGTTCCGCGGCGACCGGCAAGCCGAGGATCATCCGGTCTCTGCTGCGTCGGTACCATCTTTTGGAAATGCCGGAAGAATGGAACCAGGTGTCCTTCGACGATCACGTCCATGACGCCTACACCAAGGGGCGCAAATCCCCCTCTCATCTCATCCTGGATGCCTGGATCAAGGGCGTAAGGCAGTTGACGGTCGTCTACTACAATTACGTGCCCGTGAGCGCCGCCAGAGAGCTGCTGGCATCGGCGGAAATCATGGGAATTTCGGTCCGGATCGGGATCGAGTTTCCGGCCAGGTTTTACAGCCGTTATGTGCAGCTCATTTACGTGCCGCGCGGTTTCTTGGATTCCAAGGACTTCCTTTCCTTCCTCGAGGATCCCAGGATAAAGTCATTCATGGAAGAGGGGAGGGAGGTTTCGGAGTACCAGCAGCGGTACGTTCTGAGGATTCTCGAGGAATTCAACCTGAGGCACCGGCCGGCCATCAACGAGAAATACGGGCTGGAGCTCCAGGAACTGGATCGGGAGGAGTTTCTGTCTTTTGTCGGGACGGGACAGCCTTCGATTCTCCACCTGGGAATCTTCATTCACAGCCGATTGCTGCCGCAGATGAACGCGCGGGTTGCGGAGCTGCGGGAAGGGTTCGACGGGCTCGTTTTCGAGGAACGAAGAAAGATCGCGTTATTCGTTGATGAGTTGAACAAGCTCGATTCCGAAGCGATCGTGGATCTCTATTTGAGGCCGGTGCACAATCCCGGCATCCCCGATCCGCATGTGCCTCGCGAGGGTCCCGATGTTCCCCGGTTGATGCAGCTCACGCCCTGCGAGCTCATCGACCGCCTGACGAAACTCCATACGGGGTGCAGGATCACGCTCAACTTGAGCAATCTTTCGGCTGACGATGTGCTCGAGCTGCTCTACGGAAGCAAGGGTGCGATAACCCATCTGGAAATCTTCAACCTCAAGGATTTCTCCCTGGGCAAGACGACCCATCAGGAAATCAGCGATCTGCAGCGGGCCATCAATGACGGGAACGTCATTTCGCTGAAAAAGCACATCCGCGCCATGATAGGGCGCATCACGGAAACTCAGGGGCCGGATTCACCCAGGATCGGCAGGCTCAATGAGATTCTTGCGGATATCGCGTCACTGCAGAACTATTACAAACATGTACCGCTCCGATCCCGAATCGGCAGCGATTCGACCGGCCATTCCCGCCGCCTGCACGGAATGGGGCTTGCTCTGCTTTGCACCCTGCCCCGGAGGGCACAGAGAGAGGTGCGCAGTTCCTTCCGCACCCCGCGATGGATCATTCCGATCAAGGTGGATGCCTTTCTTCGCACAACCCGTATTCCTCATTCCGTCTCGGGTTCCCCATGGGGTTGGCTGTTCCGCATTTTGAGCCAATTTCCGGTATTGCGTCGTCTCCTCGACCAGAATCACAAAGATTGGGAGTTCAATGAGACGTCAGCCTGCATGTCGGAAGAGGGGAACATCGTCACTCTCGGAGGAATAAGCGAAGAGCGGGGGAATCGCCTGGAAATCAACCCCAGGGACAAGGCCACGAAAGCGAGGATTTCCTGGAGGTATCTGAACGGCATACTGCGGGACGCGCTCAAGGTGCTGATCGGTTTCGGCCCCGCGTTCGCCACGTTTTACTTCACGAAAGACTGGTGGCTGCTCGCTTACTTCGGGGGCGCGATCTGGCTGGGAATAACCTTCTTCCGGAATATCGTTCAGTCCGTCCTGGGCGCCGGCGGCGTCTGGCGCTCACCGCTGCTCAAATGGAACAGCTACGTGAGTTGGGACAGGCTGTCCGATTCGCTTCTCTACACGGGCCTTTCCGTTCCCCTGCTCGAATACCTGGTCAAGACCGTCATCCTCGAAAGATCGTTCGAGATAACCGCCGGCTCCGACCCGGTTCTGCTGTATTCGATCATGGCCGTCGCCAACGGTCTGTATATCTTCAGCCACAACACGTGGCGAGGGCTGCCCAGAGCCGCCGCCGTGGGGAATCTCTTCCGCACCGTCATCTCCATCCCCCTGGCCCTGCTGTTCAACTCGGCCGTGGGCGGCATCCTGGCGGGCTTTGCCGTTCAGGATATCGCGGGAGTGCTTCAGAAGTGGGCGGCCATCATCTCCAAGACCGCCTCCGACTGCGTGGCCGGTGTCATCGAAGGCCTGGCGGACCGGTACAAACACACCTGCATGCGCGAAAAGGATTACGCGACCAAGCTCGGACAGCTCTACGACGCCTACTCCCAGCTGGAACTGATCTATCCCCAGACCGACATGCTCAAGATGCTCGAATCTCCGAAGCGGTTCATGCGAAAGCTCGGCACAGAAGCCCGCGACCTGGAGAAGATCATGATCATCAACGCCCTCGACCTGCTCTACTTCTGGATGTACCAGCCCCGCGCGCGAAGCGTTCTCTGTTCATTGCTTCGTGGAATGTCCAACGACGAGCGCCAGATCTTTCTTCGCTCTCAGTCCGTCCTCCGGCGCGATCGCGAAACCAGCCAGCTGATCGTGAACGGGATCGTCGGCAGGAATTTCGCCCGGGCGCTCTCTTTCTACCTGGACCGCTCGGAGGCGTACCTGGATACGTTGGAGGAGCTCGCCTACAAGCCGTGCGGGAAAGACGTCCTGCTGTGGTGGCCCCGCCGCTTGAGGAGTTCCTGCCGTTCCTTGCTGGGCCTGCATCCAAAATAGACACTCGTCTCATATCGACTTTATTGTGCAAAGTGCGGATTTGACCTTGTGATCTTGCGTGAGCCGGGGTCCGGAATATCGTCTCTGTCTCAACAACCCTCCTGGTCCCTCTTATACGAAGTTACCTAGAAAATAGATTCCCGGGTGAGTCTGTTTTCATGCTTCGCGGGTGTCGCAGGGGGCATGGATAATTGCGTTCAAGATGGATTTTTCAAGCACCAAAGAGCGGGGGAATGATTCCCCCGCACCCCCCAAGTTTCGGCCACACGCGCAAGCGCGTGAGGCCGAGCGCTCGGCGCTGTCGGCGACTGGCCGAAGGCCGCCGTCGCAGCGCCACACGGAGCCGCGAAGCGGCGAGGGGGTGTGGGGGATACGTCCCCCACGCTTTTAAAGGATCATTTTGAACGCAAATCCGTATTATATACATGAAGTTCCTTAGAAAAGGGAATGCGCACAGGAGGCCGGCATGCCGTACGCCGACAAAAGAAGCTGCTTCGTGGAAGGCAGAGAGATCCTTCACGGTGAATTCGCATCCCTGCGGGACAAATGCGTCGTCTGCGTCGACGGCGAACTGTACGAGGACTACAGCAATATCGTCGGCGGCATGGCGGGTGCGGGCGCGGGAGATCACCGGCCCGCCCGCTCTCATTTGCTCAGTCTGAAAGTCCCGGAATCGTAATGGCTCCCGCTCACATAGATGTTGTAATATCCGTTTATCGTATTGTCGCTCAGTACGCCTTCGGTGAATTTCAGCTGGATCGGCTGCCCGGCGCAGGAAGATGCGGCGGTGCATGTCACCGTGTTGCCGGATAGAGTGAGCTTTGCCGGCAGGTCTGAAAAGGTTCCGCATTCCGTGTTCCCGACGGTCAGTCTTCCCGTGTAACCCGTCGCGGTCTGCGTGGCGACCAGCTTCAGGGACCCTGAATCGGCGCCGTAATCGCTGGTCCAACGCCCGGTCCAGGTCCCGCCCAGGGGATTGGTGAGCTTGATCGTGTCCTGTTTGACCGTTGACTGGCCTGCCGCGTTTTTCACCCTGAAATAGACCGTCTTCGTGCCGGCACCCGCGCTCAGGGTGAAACTCGGGTTCCTCGAGTAGGGATGCCAGGTTGCGCCCGCAAACGTCGGCGATTCACTGGCCTTGTACCGGGTGGGAGTCCCGGTTGTGGTGTTGTTCAGAAAAACTCTGCGCCTGGTGGTTGTGGCGGCGCCGTTGTTGATCTTGAAAGAGGTGATGGTCGGCCGTACGGCAGTGGCCCCCTCCGCGGCAAAATCGTTCCCGCTCTTCCGTATTTCAACGGCATCCACATGCCAGCCGGCATCGTCGCGGTTCCCCGAATCGCTTTTGAAAGCGATTCTGACCGTCCGGCCGTTATAGGCGGTCAAATCGACGTCCTCCAGGGACCAGCGGGTGCTCTTTCCGATGAACGAGTCCCCGAGAGCTTCCCATTGGGACCATCCGTCCGTTTGAAAATCGAAGTGACTGATCTCGACCGTTCCGCTTCCCTGATAGTCGGGACCGTATGAGTACCAATGACGGAAGCTCAGATGAATCTCCTCACCACCTGCAACGGATGGCAGAACCACGGGAGGCGAGACGAGCCGGCCGACGGAGGGACCGGTTCGGGTGCCGGCGCATTGAGCGCCCTCGTAACAGCTCCCCGGTCCGGCCGCGGGGGAGCCGATTTCCCACAGACCGTCTTCGGCGGACCAATCGCCCGGGCCGGCTTCAAAGCCCGTCGCGTAGATCACTTCCTCGATCCCGTATACCTCCTCAATCCCGGCGGACACCGGGCAGGCAAACGAGAACAACACCAGGAGGAACACGGATACCAAACCAGCACAATGGAAAACGGATCTCTTCATACGCTTCTCCTCGCGTTGGAGCATCGGAAGCCGGATGGCGGGGGGAAACCGGCAATAATCCCAAACCGTTGCGCAAGTATACCATACTGGAGGCTTCAGTCAATCACGGCTGATAATGAGCCCCATCTCAGTTCTTTCGATCAATGGGAACCTCTCGTTTTGGGGTGTGGAACTGCCGATTGATGCCCGCATATCTGCATGCCGCCAGGTACTGCACGGCGGGATGAGGAATTCTGCGGTTTCCACAAACCGGCAAACGTGCATCGGTGTAGTGCGGAGGATGATAAGAAAGCTTCTCATAAAGCCCGAACAGGCGGGGGTTCTCCGGATTCGGGACTGAAATGACCAGGCATCCGGGGAGGGGCCTCCGTATGATAAAATCAGGGTCTTCCGGGAAATGAGTACCTGCATTCTCGGAGCAAGGTACTCACTGACCGGATGAACCTTTTTACGGGCACCTTTTGTAAGTCAGGGTTCCGGCCCAGTAATTACTGGAATGGAACGCACCTCCCACAGTGCCAAAGTCGTTTTCAATCGACCAAAATGTTCCATTGAGCGTCGTGGGGTTGAGTTCAATCCGCGTAACACCTGCCAAGCGGTCAGCTGAACTGTCGATCAGCGTTGTGGCCAAGTTGAGGTAGATCTTTGCGCCAATCCGCGCGCCGGTACCCATCATGATCATAGGGTTCTGGGTTGGAGTGGACAACGTGCCGTGCACGGCGTAGGTGGTCGTATCCAACACTTTGATGTGCAGTTTCATGGTGGTGGTCTCATTTACGGGGCCATCCTCAGTCCGCGTAATCTTTACCGTCCAGCACTTGTCTCCGCTGAAACTCAGTACTGCCCAGGCAGTTCCGACCCCTGCAACCAACCAGATGGCAATAATCAGTAATACGGACTTTCTCCAATGATATCGCATGAATCCTCCTTGATGTCTTGGGTTGGCTTTAAAATGTGCATTATTTTGCTTGAGCGGTTTTGTACTTCGGATTGCCCCAATTAGTAAAGGCAAGTTTGTGAAATCTCGAAAGCGAACGTACTAAAGGTACAATATCAACGGGTTGGAACACAGACCCGTGTGTTTGCGATCAAGCCGATTCATCCTGTCTCCGGCCAAGGTCACGGAAAATCTGAGAGCTTGATTCCCCTTCTTCCCTCCCCGGGATACTGGAACCGTACCCTCACAATCGCTGAATCCAACCTGGCGCCCTCGATGCTATCGCCATGGGCCGGACAATAGTCGTGACGTGGGCAATCCATGTTCAGGCGAACATCGTCCATGGTCTCAGCACGCGGGCACGACTCATGGTGTTGCTGATCGTGGGGCAGGAACATGAATGGTGCCTCAACATGTCCACCAGGAAATCCCGGAGAACCTTTTCGCTACCGGGTTCTGTCCGAAAAAACGGGTCTTCCGGAATAAGTACCTGCATTCTCAGTTACTCATGATCCGGATGAACCTTATTTTATGATACGAAAGTTAGCAAAGAACACTCTCCCATCATTTAACTCCGTTTTGTAATTGAGACTGCGATATATGCCATATTTGGATCGGACGAATGTTCCACCGCGCCACATGTCAATATTTTGATTACTATAAGATAGTATAGTATAGTTATCGCTGAGTCTTGAAAGTCTGACTTTAAGATATCCATCATCCTTGAACGTAGTCGATATCGTTGCTTTTATCCACCTGTTTCTAGCTGATGACCATGGGATGCTACGCAGTATTTGAAGCTTGGAAGCAGAGCTTTGATTATATCTAAGCTGCAATCTGTCATTTCCTGATACCTTTGCTCCAGTCAGGGTAATAATCGGTTGCGAATCATCTCCGCCAACGCTTTTCAGTTGGAAGATATGAGTGAATTCCCTGGAGACTTTCATATCCTTCCCTACCTTGAAAAGCCACTCATACGTTAGCGGATTGTCCGGCGTTCCCTTCGCTTCGTCGATGGCGTACTTGCCAACCTTTATTTCGTTTCTTTGATTCTTGGTTGTGCCGGTCGGGTCGCCGTCTTTATCCCGGTGAAGGATGAAAAGAAAACAGTTGCCGACTGCGACCAGCGTCTGGTCCTGAATGTGGGCAACGGGTGGGGAATGAAAATTGTCAGGCACCTCGAGAGAATCGGTACCAAGAGCATTCTTGATGATTGTGTAGGGACTTTGTCCACCGGGTCCATCGCTTGTGAACTCCACAACCACCTCGCCCGCTCCAGCGGCAACCGAGCCGGCCAGCAAGAAAACAAACAGCAAAGCAACGCGCATGCATCTCATGGGAAAACCTCCTTTCGGCGTAGCTTCCCGTGGTGTTCCTCAAAAAGAAGCTTCCTGGTCCGGGGATTTGCCGCAGCCAATCCATCAGGCGCTTCCCCTCAGTACTTCGAAGTGTCGGATTGTTTCGTGCCGACAACCATGTGGCGATACATGATGAGGATTTCATTGGGTCAAAAACACATTCTTGCCTCTCTGTGCACGTTATCGCCTCTTTATAAGGTCGGGTCAAGGGTGATTTGTTCGCATGGCGCACACCCCTCGATGGTATAGGCAATTGGCAGTAGACTTCGGTCCGTCCGCCGTTGCGTCTCACCGGCGACTTGAAAGGGCGTCTATGCCGGGAGCCGAATTGCCTGGACACGGATTTGCAGGAGCCCGTAAGCCAGGGAGGAGGGACTGTGGGAGCGGAGAAGCAGGGGCTGCACGGGAAGGCAGGGGCTTTGGGGCTTGGGCAACGTTGACGGCAGGGCACAGGTCGAAAAGGGGGATGGTTTCTTCGGTTGCCGCGGGGCTGGGCGCTGGAGGTTGTGAGTCGGGAAGCGGGAGTGTGCCTGAAGAACAGATAGTGAGTGTCGAAGAGGATTACCAGGTCTGGGCCCGCATGCCGGCACGCGAAGATGCCAAAGCAGGAAATGCCGGCGGAAGGAAGAAGGCGCAGCCATGAGACTCGGTGGAAGCTGAGCGAGTTTCATCCATTTTCACTATTTCACCGTTTGGTGAAATAGCCATGTTTAGTGAAATATTGCGTTGACATCGGCCAGATTTCACCATTAATATTATGTTTACCGAATGGTGAAAAGGATAGTTTGGATGAAAATCTCCCCCGAAGAATTCGCCGAAAAGGCAGTGAACGCAATCCACTCCTGTTTGGAGGGTATTCCTTTCGTCGAGATAAAGGCCATAATCAAAGAGGTCAGATCGAGTTACCGGCGGCCCGATCTCCTGATCACCGTTGGACTCCCTTACGGAGAACAAAGCCTGATAGCTGAAATGAAAAGCAGCGGGGAGCCGCGGTATGTGCGGGAAGCCGCGAGCCAGTTGGTGAAGTACCGCTATTCAGCCCCACCTGGAACCTATGGTCTGGTGATTGCCCCGTTCATCTCTCCCAAAGCCGCGGAGATTTGCGCCGAGGAAAAAATCGGGTATGTGGACTTCAGCGGCAACTGCCTTCTGTCCTTTGGGTATGTCTACCTCGAGAGACAGGGCAGGCCAAATCTCTTTGCCGAGAGGCGCGATTTGCGCTCGCTCTACTCGCCAAAGGCCGAGCGAATTCTCCGCGTGCTTCTTACCTCCCCACACGGACGGTGGAAGTTGCAGGACTTGGCCAAGGAAGCACAAGTCAGTCTGGGGCAGGTTTCGAAAGTAAAAGCTCTCCTGGGCGCTCGCGAGTGGTCGTCGCCTGAGCATGGGCAGTTCCAATTGACAAAGCCCTTCGAACTCCTGTCGGAATGGGCCGCAAATTATGATGCGAAAAGGAATGAGGGACGCAACTTCTACACCTTTAAGAAAGTGTGGGAATTTGAAGCCGACCTGGCCGAGGCCTGTGCCGAGAGCGGAACGGAGTATGCGCTGACCGGATTTTCCGGGGCTGCGAGGCTGGCCCCGGCAGTGCGGTATCAGCGTGCCGCGGCATATGTCAACGTTCCACAAGAGGAACTGGCCTTCCGGCTTGGCTTGAAGGAAGTCTCCAGCGGGGCGAATGTCCTTCTGATGCGGCCATACGACGCCGGAGTCTTTTATGGCATAAGATCTGTGGGCGACATTCGGATCGCCTCGCCGGTTCAACTTTACCTGGACCTCATGGCCATCAAGGGGCGAGGCGAGGAAGCCGCTCAGGCTGTCCTCGAGCAGGCCATCATGCCATTATGGTAACGAAGAGAGACTACACTGCCGATGGTGTCGAAGCCGCCCGCAAAGTGGTGATCGAGCTTGCCCGCCTGCTGGGGGAATACCGGCATCACATCGTGATCGTCGGCGGATGGGTGCCGGACCTCCTCTTTCCGGGGAAGCAACCGCCCCATGCGGGCAGCCTCGACGTGGACCTTGCCCTCGACCATACGCATCTGACGGAGGAGGGCTACAGATCCATCCAGGAACTTTTTACCGGTCGAGGATACAGACAGGGGAATCAGCCCTTCATTTACCTGCGCGATGTCAGTGTGGGCGGCAGGCCAATCACCGTAGAGGTGGATCTACTCGCCGGGGAGTATGAGGGAACGGGGAAGGGCCACAGGCACCAGAAACTGCAGGGAGTTCAGGCAAGAAAGGCGCGAGGGTGTGACATCGCCTTCAACAACCCGATGGAGGTAACGATTGATGGGGAGCTCCCTGATGGTGGTGTCGATTCGGTTCGGATCCAGGTGGCCTCGATCGTCTCTTTTCTGGTCATGAAGGGTATGGCCCTCGATGACCGTCTAAAAGAAAAAGACGCTTACGATATATATTATTGCATCCTGCACTATCCTGGAGGTCTGGATGCCCTGGCGGAGGAACTCATATCTCATGTTGATCACAGGCTGGTGATGGAAGGATTCGGGAAGATCGCCAGGCACTTCGCTTCCGAAGCGCACCTTGGTCCCACACACGTGGCCGCCTTCATGGACGTTACCGATCCGGAAGATCGTGCATTGCTGTGCCGGGATGCGTATGAACGCGTCAACTATGTCCTGGAAAAGCTGGGGATTGGATGAACCTGAAGCTTAAAAAAGTTTTCAGGGGCAAAGCCACTGCTGTTCGGTTATAAGCGGTTGAAATTCAATCGCAATTGTCCCGACGTCGGAGAGGGCTGCTTGCATGGCCCCGGATGAAGTTTCTCCCACAAGTTTCTACGGCTGAACAGTGTTGTCTGAAGGGTTTCCAGCACCTGTGTGATGCTGTGACCCAAGATGTTACCTAAGAACGGATTTACCTAGAAAACAGACTCACCCGGGAATATATTTTCTAGGTAACTTCGTATAAGAACGGCTCCAACTGCGATTAGCCCCACCAGATCTTCCCCCTGCCGTTACCCAAGATCAAAATCCAAAAAGAAAGGGAGCTAGCGAAAGCCGCTAACTCCCTGTTTTTGCTTGGTGCCGAAGCGGGGACTCGAACCCCGACAGGCGTACGCCCACTAGACCCTGAACCTAGCGCGTCTACCAATTCCGCCACTTCGGCAAACAAAAGCGTTGCAAACGCAACCCATGAAGGATATGTTAAAAGTCTTTAGCTGTCAAGCAGAATCCACGCTCCGGGAGGTGTCAAAGCTTCAATGGAAATCTTTCGCGGATTGGAGAATATCCGCCAATCCCTCAACAACCCCGCTATCACCATCGGCAATTTCGACGGCGTGCACCGAGGCCACCAGGCCCTCTTCGACAGAGTCAAGGAATGGGCGAAACGACTGGGCGGGAAGTCGGTCGTCATGACTTTCGATCCGCATCCCGTCGAAGTCCTGTTCCCCAACAAGAACCTTCAATTCATCACGTCCCAGGAACGAAAGCTGGAGCTCATTTCGGCGTCCGGCATCGATGCCGCCATCGTCGTTCCCTTCAGCAGGGAGTTCTCCCGGATTTCGGCGCGGGGATTTGTGGAAGACCTGCTGGTCGGCCGGATCGGGATAAAGGCCCTCGTCGTCGGCCACGATTACCGGTTCGGATACAGCCGTGAAGGCGATATCGTTCTGCTCAAGGAACTGGGCAGGGAATTCGGATTCGAAGTCGAGACGCTGTCGGGGGTGCGCCTGGACGACACCGTCGTGAGCAGCACGGTGATCCGTCAGCTCATCCTCAAAGGGGAGATGAAGCGGGCCAACCGCCTCCTGGGGCGTTGCTATGAAATCGACGGCATCGTGGAAGTCGGCCGCCAGCGGGGAGGCCGGCTGCTCGGGTTTCCCACCGCCAACATCCGCATGTCCAGCCAGGCCCCGCCGCGAACGGGCGTCTATATCGTCGAAGTCGAAGTCAACGGCACCCGCTACCGCGGCGCCGCCAACCTCGGCTACAATCCCACCTTCGGCGATACGGACCTGTCCCTGGAGGTGCACATCTTCGACTTCAGCCGCAACATTTACGGAGAATCCATCAAGGTCTGGTTCCTGGACCGGATCCGCGATGAAAGACGATTCGCCGGACCGCAGGAACTGGCCGACCAGATCAAGCTGGACGTCGCCAGGGCAAGGGAATTCTTCGCCGACAGAAAAGCGGAATGAACGGGATGATCCCGCACCGGAGCTCCTCGCGGCGCTAGAGTTCCCAGGCGCTCTCGTCGGGCTCTTCGGCAATTTCGGGCTCCGGCTGGCGCGCCGCCGCATAGAAACCCTCCTCCATCAGTGCCTCCACCTGGTCCTGCATGGCCGCGATGAGCGGATCGACGGTGCCCGTCGACAGGGCGGATATGGCCACGCCGCCGTGACGCCGGACCTTCCGGCGCGCCCATTCCGGGTCCACCCGGTCAATCTTGTTGAAGACCAGGACGGTGGGCTTGGCCTGCAGCTCGAGCTTCCCGAGGATGCGGTCCACCGCTTCCATCTGTTCCTCGAAGTGCGGATTGCTGATGTCCACCACGTGCAACAGCAGATCAGCGTCGTCCAGTTCCTCTAGAGTCGCCGCGAAGGCGTCGAGGAGGTCCTGGGGAAGGTCGCGGATGAACCCGACGGTGTCGGTCACGATCACTTCGAAATCCCGCGGAAACCGCAGCCTCCTGCTGGTGGGGTCGAGGGTGGCGAAGAGCTTGTCTTCCACGAACACGCCGCTGTGCGTCAGGGTGTTGAGCAGGGTGGACTTGCCGGCGTTGGTGTAGCCCACGATGGAAACGGTGGGGATGTCCTTGCGCAGCCGCCTGGCCCTGCGCTGATCGCGGTTGCGCCTCACCCCCCGGAGCTGGTCGTCGAGGTGGGCGATCCGGTCCTTGATGCGCCGCCGGTTGATTTCGAGCGTCGTTTCCCCGGGGCCTCTGGCCCCGATTCCCCCGGTCAGCCTGGAAAGCGCGTCGTCCTTGACCCCCAGGCGGGGCAGCAGATACTTGAGCTGCGCCGTCTCGACCTGAATCTTCCCTTCGCGGCTCTGGGCGCGCTGGGCGAAAATGTCCAGGATGAGCTGGGTGCGGTCGATCACCCGCAGCTCGGTGGTGTCTGTGAGGGATCTCACCTGGGACGGGTTCAGCTCCCGGTCGAAAATGAGGAGATCCACTCCGCACTGCAACGCCCGGAGCACGATTTCGCTGAGCTTGCCTTTCCCGATGAGATACTTCGGATTGACGGAGCGCAGGCGCTGCACGATGGTGTCCGCGACCACGATCCCGCTGGTGCGGGCCAGCTCGACCAGCTCTTCCATGGACCGGCGGGCGGTCTCCCGGTCCTTTTCCGTGACGCTCACCAGGATCGCCCGGTCCTGCCGGGTGGTGGCCGGAATGGCGAGCCGATTCCGGTCGAGCTCATCTTCCAGGGACTTCACCAGCTCCTGAAAGTCCAGGTCGGGATCGTAGCACCACAGGGGCGGAAGCACTTCCCATCCGCGATCGTGGCCGGCCCCAGGAAGGATATGGGCCACGTCGAGCAGCGTGGCGCCGCCGTTGGGATCGACCCGGATTCCCGCCACACAGTCGAGGCGCAGGAACACCAGGTCCATGAGATCGTCTTGCGAGAGGCCTTCGGCCTGCAGATGCGTATGGACCAGCCGCAGCCCGCGCAAACGCCACCGCCCGCCGCGGCTCTTCGGCAGATCGGGGATAAAGAGCGAGCGGGGGCCCCCCACCAGCACCATTTCCACCGTGCCGTCGCGGCCGATGAGAAGCCCGAGCCGGCGCCCGCATTCAAAGGAGAGGCGGGCAAGATCGCGGGCCAATTCGGGAGAGATCACCTGGCGCGGCGAAACCTTGCGGCGGTATAGTTTTTCAATGCGGTCGCGGATGCTGCTCTTGAGCCCGGCAGTGTTGCCATACGATTTTCGGATGAGCGTACCCCCTTTCCCAAGGAATGTGCCGACCGGTGCGTTGCCTCGGAGTTTAGATGCAAGGTCGCCTGGAAAATAGATTCCCGGGTGAGCCTGTTTTCACGCTTTGCGAGTGAAGCGCAGCCTCATGGACAATTGCGTTCAAGTCCGCAGCATCAGGCGGGAGGGCATAAAGCCCTCCCCTTGTACGTCTGACCGGCACATGAGTCCATACAAGGGTGGGATGCGCGACAGCGCGGCCCACGATCCCAATATCCTTGCCCCAGCGCTTGGCGCCATGAACGATCCGGAACCGACGTGTGAAACGTCCCCATTGAATAGGCTGGTGGCCGCACGCTTTCGCAGCGATCATAACGAGTGCGGGTGAACGGGACTCGGCCTGATCGTTGGCACGGAGGAACCATGCCCACCCTACGGTTCCGGACGGTGCCCGAGGTCAATCCCCGCCCGCGTCGCCTTCCGCCGGGCAGGCGCTGTGTGATCTTGAACGCGCCTCGGGATGGATGCTCCGATGGCTCACCATATTATTATATCCCTGATGCTCCAGGGAATGAAGCCTTATGCCGGAGCAATTCCACGCCCCCCGGCAGGTGGTTCGATCCGGGTGCAAGGGGCTGCCGGTACGGGCATGAGTTTTGATATTCACGATGAAAGGGCAAGATTTTCAAATCGGGTGTACAAGCTGATGTAGCCGAGCCGGATTTCTCCGGTGGGGCCGTTTCGTTGCTTTGCGATCAGGATTTCGGCGGTTCCCTTGTCGGGACTGTTGGGATTGTAAACTTCGTCGCGGTAGATGAAGGCGATCACGTCCGCGTCCTGCTCGATGGCTCCCGATTCGCGCAGGTCGCTCAGCATCGGCTTCTTCACCGATCGTTCCTCGACCTTGCGGTTGAGCTGCGCCAGGGCAATGACGGGGATGTTGAGCTCCTTAGCCAGCGCCTTCAGGGACCGGGAGATGTCGGAGATTTCCTGTTCCCTCCGTTCGGATTCCTTGCCCCGCATCAGCTGCAGGTAGTCCACCACCACCATTCCCAGGCCGCGGTCCGCCATCATCCGCCGCGCCTTGGCGCGCAGCTCCAGCGCCGAAATGGACGGCGTGTCGTCGATGTAAATGGGGACGTCCATGAAAGAACCCGCGGCGGTGAGCATCTTGGCGCATTCGGTCTGACTGAGAAAGCCGGTGCGGATCTTGTGCGAATCGACGCGGGCCTCGGCACAGAGCAGGCGCATGGCCAGCTGCTCCTTGCTCATCTCCAGGGAGAAGAACCCCACCGGAATGCCGCTCTCGACCGCGGCGTTCCGGGCGATGCACAATGCCAGGGCGGTCTTGCCCATGCTGGGCCGCGCGGCGATGACGATCAGGTCGGACTTCTGGAACCCGGCGGTGATCTTGTCGAGATCCCGGTAGTGGCTGGGAACCCCGTTTACCATGTCCCGCTGTTCCTGATAACGCTCGATGGACTCGATGCTCTTCTTGACGATGTCCTTAAGGGACGAGTAGCTGTTGCGGATGCGGTTTTCGGTGATGGAAAAAATCGAGGACTCCGCCTCGTCGAGAATCTCCTCGACGTTCTTCCCACCTCCATAGGACCATGAGCTGATTTCGTTGGCCGTTTGGATCAGGCGGCGCAGCAGGGCCTTCTCATTGATGATCCGCGCGTAGGTGGCAACGTTGCTGGCGGACGGCACGGCATCCACCAGCGATGCCAGGTAGGGCGCGCCTCCCACGGCTTCAAGCTGGTTTTTCTCGGCGAGCAGGGCGGCCGTGGTGACGAGATCGATCGGTTCGTTGCGTTCGAAGAGTTCCTGGATTGCGCGGAAAATGATCCGGTGCGATTCCCGGTAGAACTCATCGCCCTTGATGATTTCGAGGGCCGCGGGCAACCCGTCGTTATCGATCAGAATTCCCCCGAGAAGCGACTGCTCCGCCTCCAGCTGCTGCGGCGGAACCTTCTTGAGTTCTTCCGCGATGGCATCCACTTCGGCTACTCTTCTTTTTCAACCACGACACCGACGGTGGCCGCAATCTGAGCGTCCACGCGGACGGAAACCGTGAATTCCCCGAGTTGCTTGATGGGCTGATCGAGCTGAATGTCCTTGCGGGCCACGATGAAGCCCCGTTCCTCGAGCGCGCTCTGGATGTCGGCGGCACTCACCGAGCCGTACAGCTTGTCCTCGTCGGCCACTTTCCGGCGCAGCACGAGCTTGACCTGGTTGATCTTCTCGGCCACCGAAAGCATTTCCTGGCGAATCTTTTCGCGCTTGGCCGCCAGCACCCGCTTACGATGGTCCAGCTCCTTCACGTTCTTTCCGGTGGCTTCCAGAGCCAGTCCCTGAGGGAACAGATAGTTGCGGGCATACCCCGGGGCCACGTTGACCACCTGCCCGATCTGGCCCAGAGAAGAGAGGTTCTCAGTCAAAATCACTTTCATCATGTTCTCCTTGGAATGACTGGGGCAAGCCGTGCCGCCCCACAATATCCGTATCTTCCCGCGCGGCGGGATCGTCTCTTTTCGCCGCACGGCGGCAAACCGCTCAAGGGCTTTCCGCCGGCTTCCGGGTCAGGCGCCGAAAATCGCACCACAGGTCGAAGAGGCCCAGCAGGATCACGGCCATCGTCGCGAACTGCTGAAGCAAAACGATGCCGTAGCTGAGGAGTCTCATCGCCCGGGGCATCTTCCATCGCTCGAAGTAAAACCCCAATATGGCCAGACCCTGGAACAGGTACACGGTGGCCAGAATGAGCAGGAGGTTCAGTCCCACCACCGTGAGCGTCTTGCCCGGCACCAGCAGCATCACTCCGGCCGCGATCACTCCCCAGATCAAATGATCCGGAGCCTTCCATTCGAGCCACTGTCCCCAGGCCGGAAAGGGGAGCCGGGCCATGCGGCAGTAGCGCCTCGCGGCCACGACATTGAACCATGCCGCCAGCAGAGTGGTGGACACGGCCGCGCCCGGCAGGAGCTTGACCAGAAAGGGGACCATGTTTTGCAGGGATTGCTCGAGGACCTTCTTCTCCTCGCCTTCCCCACCGTACTGCTGCATGGCGGCACGAATGGAGTTGCGCAAATCCTCCTCGACGAAACCCGCGAATCCGGTTTCGGAATCCCCCGCAGCGAGCCAGAACAGGAACGCGCCGGCCACAAATACAAACAGGGTGGGCACTCCGATCGTCTTCTCGATGGACCATTGCCGCCTCATGCCCAGCCCCATCAGCACTCCCATGGAAAGCAGCAGGCAAAAATACGGCACGATCTGCGGCATCCCCAGGACCACCAACAACAACACACCCGCCAGAACGGTCACGCCGGGGCCCCAGTAGCCCATCGGCCGCCCTCTCCTGTAAAGCGAGAGCAGAGTGGGCAGGGGAGTCAGCACGCCCGCGACGACGCCCGCAACCGGGATGAGAAGAATGGCCAGGAACGAGATCAACGTCGCCGTCGTGCCGACGGCGATCTCCATTCCCAGGCCGGGATTACGGTCGAAGCCGTTGTTTTGGCTGAACAGGCCCATGGACCCACATCGAGCAGAGGGCGCAGTGCTGTTTACACGTTATGGATCGTGGTGTGAGGCAACAACGCGATCTGGCGTGCCCTCTTCACCGCCAGAGTCAACTCCCTCTGGTGCTTCGCACAGTTGCCGGAAATGCGCCGGGGGACTATCTTGCCCCGTTCGGTGACAAAATAACGCAACGTCTTGGAATCTTTGTAATCAATCTTGAGCTCGCTATCCACACAAAAACGGCATACCTTGCGCCGATGGAAAGTGCGTCGCCTGCGTCTGATGGCCATAGTGTTCTCCCTGTGACACCCGGTGTCCCGATGGTCCGAAACCTTGAGGTCCCGGAACTGCGCTACTCCTTGTCTTCCGCTTCATCCGTCTGCGCTTCCTCGCCGATGCCTTCTTCCTCCCGGGCAAGGGGCGCGGAACCCTTTTCCTCGGTGTCCTCGTCCTCCGGGAACGAGGGGAGATTCGCGGCCATGCGGGCTGCTTCCTTCTCCGGATCGTAGCGGTCGTCCAGCTTGACGGTGATGAACTTGAGCACGCGTTCATCCAGCCGCATGTTGCGCTCGAGCTCGGCCACCAGCCGGGAATCCCCGGCATATTCCATGAGCACGTAAAGGCCGCGCGACCGCTTCTTCACCGGATAGGCCAGTTTCTTCTTTCCCCAGGGGACGTAAGAAACGACGTCCCCGCCGTTGGCGCCGACAACCGACTTGATCTTCTCGTCGACCGCCGCCGTCACTTCGTCCGGCAAATCCGGATCGATGATAAAAAAGGTTTCATACTTACGCATCGTTACTCTCTCCTTTTGGATTATGCAGCCCCACTCTCGTTCTTGATTGGAGCAAGGAGCCTGGTTCGGCAAACCATATTTGCTATCATATTCCTTTAAACAGCGTCAAGAACATTCTCGGCGGAGGCAGTCCGCCGCCTCACTTCCTGGGGCCGGCGACGTCGGGCGGTCCGAACTCGATCATGAGCTCACCCTCCCGGACCCAGCCCAGTTCCTGGCGCACGAGTCGCTCCTGAGCCTGCGGGTCGTTCTTGAAGCTCACGATCTTGTCGAAGAGCTTCTGGTTCTCTCTTTTCAGCTTGAGGATCTTGGCTTCCAGCTCCCGGACCTGCTCTTCGTGTCGACGGTAGCCTTGAATCCCCTGGGCGGAAAAGAAAATGGCGTAGAGCAGGATCAGGTTCGCGACCAGAAGGATCACCACCAGGAAGCGGAGCAGCTGGACGCCCTTGAAAAGGGACAGGAGCCCGCCTTCCGATTTGTGAGGCGTATCCGGCGTTTTCCGGTTCATGTCATCCGCACCTCGGTGCTTGGTGTTCGATCCACGGACCTTCCGGAAGGCCCGGCCTTTTCCCGCAATTATCCATGCCCCCTCCGACACCCGCGAAGCATGAAAACAGACTCACCCGGGAATCTATTTTCTAGGTAATCTTATACCGAGGTGCGTTCAACTCCGTCGGGAGGGCACAAGGCCCTCCCTTGCTGCATCCGAGCGGCACATCGGTTGGTGCTGGGGGCGAGGTTTATCCCCGCCCGCGTCGCCTCCTGCCGGGCAGGTGTTGCGTGATCTTGAACGCAACCCGCGTTACGGCACGTTCACCGAAGGGAACAACCGGCGGCTCGTGTGAGGCAAAAAGAGCGCGCTCCTGAACTCATCCATGAATTCCGCGTTCACGTTCAATTCCACGTAGGTGATCCGGCCGCACGCCTTTTCCATATCCTTCAGGAGGTCGCGGTCGACCAGCAACATGGCGGCCCCGGCCGCGGCCGTGTTTCCCATCCTGTGGAAGGTCTCCATGGGCAGATCGGGGATCATGCCGATGCGCACGGCCATGGCCGGGTCGATGGATTCCCCGAACGCCCCGGCCACATAGAAGTGCCTGACGTCATCGAATCGGATGCCGACCTTCTTGACGGCGACGTTGAGCATGGCGTACATCGCCGCCTTGGACTTGAGAAAAACCTCGACGTCGGTTTCAGTGATGAGCAACTCCTTTTCGTCGGCGGTCCGGTCGGGGTCGGCGAGAACGTATGCGGGGCCGTCCTCGGTGTGGACGACGCGCCTGCACCCCGGCGGCGAGCTCAGCTTGCCCTGCCGGGTCAGGAGGCGAGCCCGGAACATCTCGGCGATGAGGTCGATCACCCCGGAACCGCAGATACCCGAGGGCTTCACATCGCCCAGGACGTGGAAGTCCGGTTCGAACGTGGCGGGGTCGATGCGGACCCGGTCGATGGCGCCGGGCGCGGCCGGCATGCCACGTTCGAGTGCTCCGCCTTCGAGGGCCGGTCCCGCGGCGCCGGCGCAGGCGACCAGCCATTCTCGGTTGCCCAGAACCACTTCCGCGTTGGTTCCCACGTCCGCCAGCAGGCTGATTTCTTCCGTTCTGTGCATCCCGCAGGCAAGGACCCCGGCGATCAGGTCGCCCCCCAGGTAGGAGCCGGCATTGGGGAAAACGTATACCGGGCCGCGAGGGTGCATGGCAAGGGTCGAATCCTTGCCGCGGAACGTGGGGAAATGATTTACCGCGGGGATGTAAGGTTCCTTGAATAGATTCGCCGGGTCAAGCCCCAGGAAAAAATGACTCATCACGGTATTGCCCGCAACCGTCACGGCGCACAAATCCGAAAGAGAACGCCCCAGGTTCTCCAGGGTTTCCCGGATCGCCCGGTTGATGCCGCCGATGACGATGCGCTGCAGGATCTTGCGATTGCCCCTGGCTCGGGCGAACAGGAGCCGCGAAAGGATGTCCTCCCCGTACTCGGCCTGCGGGTTGGGAATGGAAGTCCCGGCCACGGTCTTGCGGTCGGCGAGATCGATAAAGAACAGGCCGATGGTGGAGCTGCCCAGATCGATGGCAAGTCCGAGCGGAGTTGGAGAGGAACTTCCGGGAAGGATATCGACGATCTCCCAGTGAGAACCGAAGAAGCCCACAAGGACGGTGACGTGAAAATTCTCCCCGCGAATTCGGGCCGCGAATTCGTCGGCGTCGGCAAGCCGGACCTGAATCGGCTCGAATCCTTGCCGGCGCAATGCCCTCAGGAGGCGGTCGAGGTCCGCGGTATTGTCTGCCAGAGATGGTGGGGCAAGCTCCAGTTGAAGCACTTCAACCAGGGGCGCATGCGGCGGCCCCGGGGACTGTGACGGCTGCATTGTCCTCCTGTGCCTTTCCTCGCGAGTGTCCGACGAGCGTTGTCCCACTTCATGTAATACAAGCGGCGACTTTTTTCATTCCTTTTCGCACTCTTCTTGTTACAATTTCATTGTTTTACTGTAATATCAATTTGGAGGCCGACTCGAAACCAGTTTGCGGAGTCGGCGGGCGGCAGGCAGCCGGCGGGTTCGTCGGAAGCCGTCCGTTCGCTGCCCGGACTCCGTCCCCCCGGTTTCCGAAGCGGGTCGTGCCGACTGCGCGGTGATGTGTCTCGGGTCGATGGTGGCTCCCACCCCCCAACGAAGCCATCCAGGGCAGCATTTGCATTGACCGGAACAAGTTATCCTGAAGCTTGACATGTTCGGTCTCTTTACAGTAGTGTTGGGCGGACAACAAACAAGGGACGATTCTTTGGCACGTAAGGGTATGAACTTCCTGGATTGACTCCTCAAGCTCTCATCAAGACCGTCTGCCCCGTGGAACTCGAGATTGTTTGTTGCCTTTGATTCGCTGCCGCACAACCGGGAATCTTGCATCAGGCTTTTAGGCCTCAGGCTGAAGCGACGGTCAGGTATGCCGTCGCTCGGTGATTGTCGTGAACCGCGTTTGGACCATTGGAACAGGGAAGTTATGGACGACATTCAAATCAAAGAACTGGTTGAAGTGATTGCTCGGGCTCTTGCAGAATATCCTGAAGAAGTGATTGTCAGAGAGATTACGGGCCACCAGATTTCAGTGATCGAGCTCAGAGCCGCAAAAGTGGACCTGGGGAAGATCATCGGCAAGGAAGGGCGTAATGCCCACGCCCTCCGGACCATCATGAACGCGGCAGCCACCAAACTTCACAAGCGTGCGGTCTTGGAGATCCTGGAGTAGCGGGAGCCGTGTGAAGGGCCGAAGAATACACATGAGTGCGATGGAACAGAACCCTTCGACGGGCGATTGCGAGCAGGAGGGGCCTCCAGCGTGTTTCGGCAGGCCGGAGAATGTGTGTCCCAGGGACGAGAGCGGCATCATCCAGCCGCAGGCCGCATGCCGGGACTGCAAGCTGCTCCGGTCCTGTCTTCAGCAGGCGCTGCGAACGGAAGGCGTTCTGAAGCCTCCTCCCGTGGTGTCGAAAGTGGGCCATTTTCTGAAGCGCTGGTCCAACCAGAAGCTCTCGCGGACCGATACGAAAGAGGGCGGCTCCGGGTCCTAGCACTTCCTCCCTTCCCGCAACGGCTTTCATGGAACGAGGCGCAAGGTTGCCGACGCAAAATCCCCGCTTGAACAGGATCGTCGTCGTTCACCAGGGGGCGCTGGGGGATTTTCTCCTGGTGCTCGGCGTTCTCGAAGGTCTGCACCGTTGCAGTCCCGACATTCGGATGGGTCTTTGGACTCGAACGGAGCACTTCCGGCTCATCGAAGACAAACCGTACGTCGACGGGTTTCACCCCGCCGGCGGCCCGGAGCTTCTGCCTTTTTTCGATGCGGAACAGTGGAGGCGGGCGGTCCCTCCTTCCTTTTTCACCAACGCTCACGAGATTTTCTTTTTCGGGCAGGAAAGCAGCCGAGCCGTGGCCGATCGCCTGGGACGCAGGACGTCCGCTTCCGTGCACTGGCTGCAGTCTTTCCCGGGACCGGGCGTCGCGCTCCACGCATCGCGGTTCGTCGCCGACCAGGTGCGTGCGTTGGGTTGGGAGGTTCAAGACGCGGCCGCATGCATCTCCCCCTCACCGGAGGACCGAGGCCACGTCGCCCATTGGCTTGACGAAGGGACCGGCGGCCCGGGGCACGGAGGCACGCCCGGCGGTGCCGCCTGCGCGGGCGGCAAACCGGTCGCGGTGCATCCCGGCAGTGGAGGCAGGGCAAAAGTCTGGCCTCTTGCAAGGTGGTGGGGGCTGCTCGAATGGATGCGAAAGGAGAAGGGCGTACCGGTTCTCATGATCCTGGGACCGGCCGACGAGCACCTGTATCCTTTTGCGAGCGCGGCGCGGCGGATCGGGGTCCGGCTGGTGGAAGGCTTGAGCCTTCCCCGACTGGCCGCCCTGCTTTCAGGATGCCGCCTCTACGTGGGAAACGATTCCGGGGTCAGCCATCTTGCCGCGGCGACGTCCATTCCCGCCGCGGTGATCTTCGGTCCCACCGACCCGCGAGTCTGGGCCCCTGCGGGTGCCAATGTCCGGGTCGTTCGGGCCTCGTGGGATCCAGCCACAAACCTGCTCTGGCCGCCTTCATCCGTCGAGACGCCTTCGGAAACCATCAAATCGTCCCTGGAGGAGTTCCTGCCGGCCCGTTGCTGACCCCGCCGCCGTCAGAGCCCCCGCCTTAGAAACTCCAATGCCTGCCCCGCGAGTATCTCCTTCTTGCGTCGGGGCGGATATACCCTGTAGGCGCGCTGTTTATGAATGTTGAACCGGTAGAGGTATCCGCGCGGCAGGACCCGCCCGTAAAAATTGAGGGAGAGCACCGCCGAGTCGTCGGGATTTCCCGTGATGTGGATGCCGTCGTCGAACGGCAGCGTGTGGCAGGTCTCGCCGGCACCGAGCAGAAATCGCTCCGATTCACTCAACCGGGCGAACCCCTCCCGCGAGCCGTCGTCCTCCCTGCGATAATTGATCACTTCGAAGCCGGGCGACACGGCCCCGAGGACACCCCATGAATTGTGGTCGTGGGGGTAGGTGAATTCTTCCGGCCCCCAGAGGTACAAACGCAACGAGAAGAGCCCGTCGGGATGAACGAAAAGGGGGATTTCGTTGTCGAACACGGTGGGGCGCTTGGCGTCGGGGTAGCCCTGCCGGTTCACGATATTTTCCATCAGGCCCACGAAAAGGGCTTTGTTCAGCAGGAGCCGCGGCAACTCGGCCTTGACGAAGCTGATGCAGGCCTGCGTGTCGTCCTGGTTGGCGAGACCCGTCGTGCAACGATCGTAGAAATCCTGAATTTCCGAGGGCATAGTCCGGTTCACGGGATTCATCGGTTCCTCCTTGGCGATCCGTTCGTCTATTCGGTTTCCAGTCGTACGTATTGTTCGTAGAATGGGGCACCACTCCCCATATCGGTCAGCCCCGCGGCGATGAGCCGATTCGCTCCGCCGCCGGCGCTCATCCAGTCTCCACGGCGATACAACACCACCGCCGGGTGCAACCCCGCCATCAGCCTCACCTCCACGCGCAGTCGTCCCAGGGGGGAAACCACCCATGCATTCTCGAGGCGTTCCCCCGACTCCGCGAACGGATTCTCGGGGGCGATCCACACCGTGGGCCGGGCGGCCTGGTCTTCCTGCGGGATCTGCGAATGAATGCTGTCTCCGCGAATCAGGGTCAGCAGGCGCAGCGGATAACCCTCGGGCGGGGGCGGTTCCGGGTGGAGCTCCGGCGGGAAGCGGCATTTGCCGTCCGAATGGGCGAAGACCATGCCGGGGTAGGCCACGGCGGGCCGCTTCGCCTCGATGAAACACTTCGCGCGCAACTCCTCGAGCGTGCCCTCAATGTTCGGGCGGTCGAGAGCCGCTCGGAAGCACGTTTGCGGGTCCGGCAGCAGGATCGGCGGGTCGAGCCGCCGGCCCAGCTCGGAGAGGATTTCGTAATCGGTGCGGGCCTCCCCGGGAGGGTCGAACACCTTCTTCACGTGATGCACGAAATCGTGCAGGTAGGAGGCCACAATGTCTTCCTGCTCCAGGATGAGGGCACAGGGCAGGACAAGGTCCGCATGCCGGGCGGTGTCCGTCATGAAGGCGTCGACCACGACTTTGAACTTGATCTTTTCGAGGGCGCGGACGGTTTGCAGGGAATCGGGCGCCTGGTTCACGAAGTTCGACCCGTTCACCCAGAGCATCCTGACGGGAGGGGCCGACGCTTCCAGGATGTTCCGTCCGATGGTCGGGTAGACCAGCGTACGGCGCGAGGATTCGGCCGGCCCTTTTGCCCAGCCGAAGTCCACGCTGTGCAGGGAATGAAGGTGGTAGTGACTGCCTCCCCCCGAGCGGCCCATATTGCCTGAAAGGACGGCGAGCGCGTTGATGAACCGCACGTTCTCGCCACCGTGGAGATATCGCTGCAATCCGGTTCCGACAATCGTCGCGACGGGTCCCCCATCGGCGTAGAAGGAATAGATTCGCTCGATGTCTTCGTCGTTCACTTCACAGGCGGCGGCCAGCCCGGCCGGATCACGGGCCAGGACCAACTCGCGGAAATCTTCCCATCCTTTGGTGTGGGTGAGGAGCTCCTCGCCGATACGTTCCCGCTCGATCAATCGGCGGATCACGGCCGCGGCCAGGAACCGGTCCGTCCCGGGCCTGATCCGCACCGTGATGTCCGAGGCGGAGGCGTTGCTCATGCCGCCGGGGGAAACCGTCAGAACGCGGGTGCCGCCCCGGCGGGCGCGCTCCACCACGGCTGCCGTGTGCACGGAGCTGCGGGAAAGGTCACGGCCCCAGTTCACGATCGCCCGGGCGTTGAGAAGGTCGGTCACCGAGTTGTTGTCCCGGGAACCGAAATCGGCCACATAGGCGACATAGCCCGCCGAATCGCACAGCGATCCCTTGACGCGGCTCGAACCCAGCAGGGCGAAGAACAGCTTGCTCGCCTGCTTCAGAACACCCTTGGCGCCTTCTCCGTGAACGTGCAGGATCGATTGAGGCTCCCGGCGGTATTCCCCGATCTTTCGTGCGCAAAGATCCAGTGCCTCATCCCATCCGAGGCGAAGCCACTCGCCGCCCCTGCGCAGCAGCGGAGACGTGATGCGATACGGGCTGCGCAGCCGCTTCACGAAATTCCTCGCCTTCCGGCAAACGAACCCGGCGGTGACGGGATGGTCGGGATTGCCCCTGAGCGTCGTTTTCCCGTTCGGCGATGTCTCGACGACGAGCGAACACGAATCGGGGCAGTCCAGGGTGCATGCGGTGACGGTTTTCACGGCCGGTTCCCCTGGCTTCCATTCATGGCGCGGCTGTTCGACACGCCCCGGGCCCGATCGCGCGCGGCGCCCTCAAACGGCCGGACCGCCGGGGACGTGGCAGGGATTCCTCCCGCGCCGCGCTCCATTTCGCGCGCGTGGGCTCCGCCTTTGCCTTTGTCCTGGACGCCTGAAGGTCTCATGATTCGATATCGAACCCCGGATCGTTGATGTGCCTGAATTTCGGAGTGCCGTCCTCGTGAGGGAACGGCGTCCGGTCGATGATCTCAGCCGGCAGGCAGGTCTGTTCGTCAAAAATGTAGAAGGCGAAGTGCAGGAGGTTCAGCCGCTCATCGTAGCGCTTCTGCAGAAGGAAACAGTACAGCGCCCGGATCGCCTCTTCCCGTGACTCTTCCCGCGAAATTCTTCTTTTCAGCAACCTCTCGACGAATCCCGGCACGGGGGCCGAAAGGGACCGCACGAAGAGCCTGCAGTCGAGCGAACAGTCCTGCGGGTCGGATTCGAATCGTTCGAATTCGTCTTCGAGACGGCTCCATTGGATTGTTGTGCGATTTGCATCGCCGGCGCCGGGTTTCATCGCGTTTCAACCTTCAGGATCGAGAATCGTCGTACAAAGGTAACGCATTGCAGGAGACTCGTCCACCTTGCCAACGATCGCAATGCCGGATTCCACCGCGGCTCCGCCGACGTTCCCCCGGACGGTATGGGAATTCCGTCGGCGGACGGCCGGGTCGGGGGCGGGACTGCCACTCGTGCGGATCGCCGGTTCGGCTGATGTACCGGTGCCCCTTTGATACCGGCTCGGGCAACAGACGGTCTCCCGGGAGACATCCTTCGGGGGGTGAAACGGGCGCCATGGGCAATTGAGTTCACGACGGTTGAGATGGGCGGGTGAGCAAGGCCCCGCCCCGAAAGCGCGCGTGTCGCACACGGGACGAGGTCGGTTGCCGTCCGCATCGGCTTCCGATGATCTTTCATCCTGTCATCTTGACCGCGAACCGGCATGGAGCCAAAATCCGTCCGGGCAACCCTTCGGCCGTAAGGGTCCGGGGCGGACCTTGCCGGGCTATGCCGCCCCTCCCTCAACCTGCACGGGATCCCGGGCGATGTGGGATTTCACCTCCTGGCAGAATTGCTTCAGCTCCTCGCCGTCGATGGACTCCTTTTCCAGGAGGATTTTGGCCAGTTTCTCGAGGCATCCGCGTTCCCGTTTCAGTGTGGCGCGTACCTTTTCATGAGCGTCTTCCACGATCCGGGTGATTTCTTCATCGATTTCCTGGGCGATCATTTCGCTGTAGTCCCGTTCACGCGACCCCAGCCCCAGGTCCAGGTGGGCGGAACGCGGATCGCGAGTATAGGTCAAAGGCCCCAGGCGTTCGCTCATCCCGTATTCCATGACCATGCTGCGCGCAATGTCGGTTGCCCGCTGCAGATCGTTCTGTGCCCCGGTGGACACGTCCCCGAAGATGATTTCCTCCGAAACCCGGCCTCCGAGCAGAACCTGCAGGCGATCCAGCAGCTCGTTGCGGGTCATCAGGTAACGGTCTTCGGTGGGAAGCTGCTGCGTATACCCGAGAGCGGCGATGCCGCGGGGAATGATGGAGACCTTGTTGACCGGGTCCACGTTGGGAAGGAGCATGGCCACGAGGGCGTGGCCGGCTTCGTGGTAGGCGACGATCTCTTTTTCCTTTGGATTCATGGCCCGGTTCTTCTTTTCGAGGCCGCCGATGATCCGGTCGGCGGCTTCCTGGAAGTCGGCCATGGTGACTTCGTCCCGGTCTCGCCTGGCCGCTACCAGGGCGGCTTCATTCACCAGGTTGGCCAGGTCGGCGCCGACGAAACCGGGGGTCATCCCGGCGATCTTCTTGAGGTCGACTTCGGAGCCGAGCTTCACTTCCTTGACGTGTACTCTGAGGATCGCTTCACGCCCCCTGATGTCCGGTTTGTCGATGGCGACGTGCCGGTCGAAGCGACCCGGGCGCAACAGGGCCGGATCGAGGATCTCCGGCCGGTTGGTGGCAGCCATGATGATCACCCCCGACCTCGGATCGAACCCGTCCATTTCCACCAGGAGCTGGTTCAATGTCTGTTCGCGTTCGTCGTGGCCGCCGATGGGGTTGAGCCCCCTGGCCTTTCCCAGGGCATCGAGCTCATCGATGAAAATGATGCACGGCGCATGGTCCTTGGCCTGCCCGAAAAGATCTCTCACCCGGGCCGCTCCGACACCCACGAACATCTCGACGAATTCAGAACCGCTCATGCTGAAAAAGGGGACACCCGCCTCCCCCGCCACCGCCTTAGCCAACAGGGTCTTTCCCGTACCGGGGGCACCCACCAGTAGCACGCCCTTGGGGATGCGGCCGCCGAGACGCTGGAACTTACCGGGGTCTTTAAGGAACTGAACGATCTCTTCGAGCTCTCCCTTGGCTTCATCGATTCCCGCGACGTCGTCAAAAGTGATCGTGATTTCCTTTTCCGCAAATATCTTGACCCGCGCCTTTCCCACCGAAAGCACCCCCTGGGGGCCGCCTCCCATGCGCCGCATGAGGAAGCTCCAGAAGAAGATCATGATCGCGAACGGCAGCAGCCACCAGGTGATGAGGCCCAACCATGGGTTCTGCACGTCGCCGCTGAACCTGATGTTTTTCGCCTCGAGCTGCTTCACCAGCTCGGGATCCTCCACCCGGATAGTGTTGAACCGCCGGCCGGGGCCGTCGTTCTCCTTCATGGTGCCCGTAATCCGGTCATGCTCGATGACAAGGTTCTGGACGTTCCCGTCGTGGACCCGTTGCTTGAATTCGGAATAGCTTATCTTCTCGCTCTGCTGTTCCCCCATGTATGTCTGCATCCACACGATCAGTAACAATGCCAGAATGAAATACCAGATCGAGAAATGCACCTTCCTTTGCGAAGGGTCGGGGCGGCCGGGACCTCCGTCACCAGGGGAGCCTCTGAGTCTGTCCATGAACTTGTCCATCGGGTTGGTATCTTCGTCACTCTTCCTTGCCATGTGCCGCTCCTTGAGACTGTGTCTCGACGGGTTCAACCCGCTTGCCCGGATATCCCCGCTCCGAAGCCACCCTTGGACGTCGCAACGGGAACGGCCGCATCCCGAGCTGCCGTTCCGTGCAGGACGCATTTTCAATTCCGACGCTTTTCCCGGAGAAGACCCGCGGCGAGGAGGCGAACCGGCTCCAACATGCGGCTCGGTACCATTTAAAATATATTACAGTCCAGCAAGTATGCAATGCATCTCGGGACAAATGGAAAAAAGTGACTAAAGTGAAAACCATTTCCGGCTCGTTTCGGTCCTCCGGGGCGGAGGGAGTAAGGTACAGGTGTATGGCCGTCGCGGTGCAAGGCCACGTTGTCATGTCATTTGTGTGATTTTTTCTTTGTATTTACCGATTATAAGAATTAGTATGTCGTCCGATTCCGGGTCTTGACATGAAGGGAGGCATTTGGATGGAACGAGTGCTTAGAGTAGTGAGCATTTTTGCAGTACTGTTGCTTCTCGCGCCCGTACTTGCAGATCTTGGGTCCGGGGCCGGCGCCCGGCGCGTGCAAGGGGTTGCATTTGCAGCCGGGGCGGGAAACAATGAGGAACGTGCTGCACCCGCGGCCGAGCCGATCTCCGATCCCTTGGAGAAACTGAACCGAGGCATATTCAAGCTCAACGACCGCCTCTATTTCTGGGTCATGAAGCCGACCGCCACCGTCTATAGCTGGTACTTTCCGGAAGGGTTCAGAATCTGTGTGCGCAATGCCTTTACCAACTTCATGTTTCCCGTTCGGTTCATCAACAATGTCCTTCAGGGCAAGTTCCAATATGCCGGTACGGAAGCCGGCCGCTTTGCCGTCAACTCGACCCTCGGATTCGCCGGAATGTGGGACATCGCCGCCCGTGATTTCGGACTCGTCGTGCGCGATGAGGACTTCGGCCAGACACTGGGTGCCTGGGGCGCCGGATCGGGGTTCTACATCGTGCTGCCCGTTTTTGGGCCATCCAATGTTCGGGATACCGTCGGACTCGGTGTCGATTCGGTCATGAACCCTGTGTTCTGGCTGGCGAGCACGCCTGTGAGCGCAGGGGTGAAGGCCGGGAAAACGGTCAACAGCATGTCGTTGAGGATAGGCGAGTACGAGGATTTCAAGAAATCGGCCCTCGATCCCTACATCTCCATGCGCGAGGCTTACACGCAGTATCGTGCGGAGGAGATGGCGAAGTAGTGTGCCCCGCGGCGCCGGGCTTTGGCGGCCCGCGGCGTCGATGGCGCTGTGGGACGGGGTTGCCGCGGCAGGGTGATGCCGCGAACGAAGGTGCATGAAAGAAGGGCGGGATGATCCCCGCCCTTTTCTTTTGGTGCGCCCGGCAGGGCGCGTTCACTTGGAGGTGCAAGTCCTCTACAGGCCCGACAGGGGGAACTGTTAGCCGGACGGCAAGGGTGTCCATCGCGAGGTGGAATCTGAAGGAAGCCGCAGGCAAAGCGCTGGCTCGACGAATAGGAACCGCATATGAGGCGGTCATGCCGGATGAGAGGGCCAATATCTTCAAAGTCCGATACCTGTACGGAAGGCGTGGGCGTAAATGCGGCGGGCATAAGCGTGAAGGTGGGTGCGCATTACCCGGGGAGGTCTGTCGATCTGCCTTGTGCTACCGCTGTCGAGAGGCGGCGGGAAGGGTCGACAGAAGTCAGCAGAGGGCATAGTAGGTCCTTCGACCGGACTGAAGGCCCGAACGTGAAGTGTGTGACGGGAGCCTTGAATTTCGATGAGGAATGGAGACGCGGACAGCCGGACTGGGACGCCCGGCACATCTTCGGGGGGGAGCGGAGGGAATCCGCAAGGACCCGTTGCTTGTGCGTCAAGCCTCGCGGCAAGGAGAGATGACTCCCGCCAGAGGACAATGCAGTTGATGGAGGCGGTGGTCGAACGCGAGAACATGTTTGGAGCGCTTCGCCAGGTGGAGGCGAATAAAGGTTCGGCGGGCGTGGACGGAGTAAGCGTTGATGCCCTCAGAGCCTGCCTTCGTGAACACTGGCCGCGCATCAAGGAAGAACTGCTTGAGGGCAGGTACCAACCGCAACCCGTGCGAAAGGTGGAAATACCCAAGCCGGGCGGGAAGGGAATGCGACAATTGGGCATTCCAACGGTGATGGACCGGCTCATACAGCAGGCGCTCAATCAGGTAATGCAACCCATCTTCGACCCGGACTTTTCCGAGTCGAGCTACGGATTCCGACCCGGTCGCAGTGCGCACCAGGCCGTGCTCAGAGCACGGGAATATGCCGCAACAGACCGGCGGTGGGTCGTGGACATGGACCTGGAGAAGTTCTTTGACCGCGTCAATCACGATATCCTGATGGCGCGGCTCGCCCGCAAAATAGCGGATAGGAGAGTTCTTCAACTCATCCGTCGCTATCTTCAGGCAGGGTCGATGGTCGGAGGTGTCGTATCGCCCCGAACGGAGGGAACCCCACAGGGGGGACCACTCTCACCACTTCTTTCCAACATCTTGCTTGATGACTTGGATAAAGAACTGGAGCAAAGGGGCCATGCGTTTTGTCGGTACGCTGACGACTGCAACATCTATGTAAAGTCAAGGCGCGCAGGGCAAAGGGTACTGGAAAGTCTCACCCGGTTTCTTGCCAACAGACTGAAGCTCAAGGTCAACGTGGACAAGAGCGCGGTAGCGCGTCCGTGGGTCCGCAAGTTCCTGGGCTACAGCATGACGTTCCATAAACGGCCAAGGCTGAGAGTGGCCCCCGCCGTGGTGGATCGCATGAAAGCGAAGCTAAGGGAACAGTTTCGGATGGGCCGAGGACGCAATATCCGCCGCGTTATCGAAGAGCTGACACCTGTTTTACGAGGTTGGGTGAACTATTTCCGGCTGTCCGAGGTGAAGGGAAATTTCGAGGAGCTCGATGAATGGATACGCCGCAAGTTTCGGTGCATCATCTGGCGACAGTGGAAAAGGACCTACACTCGGGCAAAGAACATGATGAAGTGCGGTTTGGGGGAAGAGAGGGCTTGGCGATCAGCCAAGAATCAGAGAGGCCCCTGGTGGAACTCCGGAGCCTCACACATGAACCAATGTTTCCCCAAACGCTTCTTTGAACGACTTGGACTCGTGTCACTGCTAAGTCAGCTACGAAGACTTCAATGTACTTCATGAACCGCCGTGTACGGAACCGTACGCACGGTGGTGTGGGAGGACGGGGAAGGCGACTTCCCCTCCTACCCGATGGTGTGCCCGTCAGATGTAGACAAGGGGAAGGCTTTGTGCCCTCCCACCCAGTGCGCTCATCTTGAATGCAAAATTGTTTCAGTCAACCGGGTCTTCGCCCGGGACCGGCTTTTCCGGTCTCTTTGCCTCGAAATGCGAGCAAATGGCGTTCGCCAGCCCTGGAATGGTGTATTCGGCGGGCATGATGTGGACTTTCAGGCCGTGTTTCACGGCGGTCTGCGCGGTGACCGGTCCGATGCAGGCGATTGCGACCCCTTCGAGGAGCGGCAGAATCTCGCCCCGGTCAAAGAGACTGAAGAAATTGGAGACGGTGGACGAGGAGGTGAAGGTGAGGCAATGAATTTCGGCCTTCCGGAAGCGTTCGGCAATTTCCGGGCCGCGCTCCCTCGGGATGACGGTCCGATAGGCCGGCACCACCTCGACCAAAGCGCCTTTGGCACGGAGCGTTTCCGGAAGGATATCCCGGGCGACCATAGCCCGCGGGATCAGAAAGCGACGCTCTCGCAAGTCCGCGTCGCCGAGCGAATCGAGAATGGATTCCGCACGGTATTCCGAGGGCACGAGATCGACTCTCAGGCCCGTTTTCTCCAGAGCTTCAGCCGTCTTCGGGCCGATGGCCGCCAGACGGACACCCTTCAGTTCGCGAACGTCCAGCCCCAGTGCCCGCAGCCTTTCCATGAAAAACCGGACGCCGTTCACGCTGGTGAAAATCGCCCAGTCATAGGATGCCAGCCGCCGGATGGCTTCATCGAGCTCCCGCCAGGATGGAGGCGGTTCGATGGCGATGGTCGGAAACTCGATACAGTGTGCGCCCAGTTCGGTCAACATGCCTTTGAAATCGCTCGCCTGTTCGCGTGCACGGGTCACCACGATGCGCCTGCCGAACAGTGGACGATTCTCGAACCAGTTCAGCTCGCCGCGCAGATTCACCACGTCGCCCACGACGGTGATCGCCGGCGGTTTGAGCTGAGCTTCCCGGACCCTTTCCACAATGTTTTCGAGTGTTCCGGTCACCGTCTGCTGGTCGGGTGTCGTTCCCCAGCGAATGACGGCCACCGGCGTCCGTGCCGGTCTGCCGTGCGCGATCAGACTTCGGCAGATTTCCGGCAAGTTCTTCACGCCCATGAAAAACACCAGGGTGCCGACACCGGTGGCAAGCTTGTCCCAGGCGATTTTGGAATCGCCTTTGTCCTCCCGTTCATGGCCGGTGACGAAGGCCATGCTCGCCGTGTGGTCTCGATGGGAAAGGGGGATGCCCGCATAGGCCGGCACCGAGACGGCGGCCGTTACGCCGGGCACCACCTCGAACGGGATACCCGCCTCGACCAGGACTTGAGCTTCCTCTCCACCACGTCCGAACACGAAGGGGTCTCCGCCTTTGAGGCGGACCACCACCCGGTCGCGCGCCTTGGCGACCAGCAGCGCATTGATGCCGTCCTGGCTCAGGGTATGGTCGCCGCCTTTCTTGCCCACATAGATCTTCTCGGCATCGGGGGGAGCGTATTTCAGGAACTCCTCGTTCGCAAGGTAGTCATAGATGACCACTTCGGCTTTCTCCAGGACTTCACGGCCGCGAAGGGTCAACAGCCCGGGATCGCCGGGACCCGCTCCAACCAGGTAGGCTTTGCCTTTGGACACGATTCTTCTTCCTCGGTTGCGTTAAGATTCGACTCGGCTGATCTCGTTGTCTCGAGTGCAACGAAACCGGAGAAAGGACATTTCATACCGAGGTGCGCTCAAGATCACACAGCACCTGCCCGGCGGGAGGCGACGCGGTCGGGGATAAACCCCGCGCGTACGGACCGATGTGCCGGTCAGTCGTGGACATACAAGGGGGAGGGCTTTATGCCCTCCCGCCCAGTCCCACGAACTTGAATGCAACCTGGTATCAACGGGATTTCCGCGTTCGATTCGAGCTCCTGGGCGGTGGTGCCGCTGTTCTCAGGCGCGGTAAATCTCCTCCAGGATACGCCTGGCGCCGGAATCCAGGAGCTCCATCCCGACGTCGCGGCCAATCTTCCGGGCTTGCGCCGGAGAACCCGCCCGGGAAGCGCGGAACAGTTCCTCGCCGTCGATGGATGCCACCATGCCGGAGAGCGTAAGCGTGCCGTCGACGAGATGCGCGTGTCCTCCGATGGGCACCTGGCACCCCCCCTCGAGCGTTCTCAGGAGGCTCCGCTCCGCTTCCACCGCGACGTGGGTATCCGGGTCGTGCAGCGGGGCCAAAAGCTCCCGCACCTCCCCGTCGTCGCAGCGGAGCTCGATCCCGATGGCTCCCTGGCCGATGGCGGGCAGAAAATCGGCGGGGTCGAGGTAGGAGGTGACGCGGTTCTGCCATCCCATCCGATGCAACCCGGCCGCTGCAAGGATGATGGCATCGAATGCCCCTTCCGTCAGCTTCCGAAGCCTGGTTTCGATGTTTCCCCTCAGATTCGCTATCTCGATGTCGGGACGCAGCTTGCGGATTTGGGAAGCCCGCCTCAGGCTGCTGGTGCCGACTCGGCCTCCCATGGGCAAATCCGCGATTCCTTTCCCGGTTCGGGTCACGATAACGTCCCGCGGGTCCTCGCGTTTGGGAATCGCCCCGATTTCGAGCCCCTCGGGCAGGATCGCGGGCACGTCCTTCATGCTGTGAACGGCCAGATCCACCGTGCGCGCCAGGAGCGCATCTTCGATTTCCTTGACGAACAAACCCTTGCCGCCCACCTTGGCCAACGGTACATCAAGAATCTTGTCGCCGGTCGTCCTAACGACCTGCAACTCAACCCGAAGACCGGGCCACAGCGCTTCCATGGCGGCCTTGACGTTTCCGCTCTGCTTGAGAGCAAGCATGCTGCCCCGGGTTCCTATACGAATCACTCGATCAGTCAATGCACCCTCTCAGGGGCATGAAGCCCCGGCGACTCTCGAATATCATCAATGGCATGTGCTGCAGGACCCCCCGGCACAACCGGCGCACGATGACGCGCCCGTTCCCATCCGGCTGCCGGCCGCCCCTTTGTCTCCCCCGCTCTTGAATCCGCACACGGACATCATCTTCCGGACCTCGGCACAGTCGCACTTCGGACAGCTCACCGGTTCATCGCTCCTGAACACCAGGGTTTCGAACTCCTCCCCGCACTTACAGCACTGGTACTCGAAAATGGGCATTTCTCCCTCCAGCAGGGTTACAAAGGACGAATGTACCGCGCCCCCCAGGGCCAGGCAACTGTGCCCGGCATTGGAGCGGGAGCTTCGGCAACGTTCGTCCGCCGACTTCCGCTCCGCGGCGCGCCCGGCCGCGTCCCCCTCCACGGGGCTCGCTCCAGCCGCGCGTCGGGGAAAAGGACATCTCAGCCGAGCACCAATTATAATACCTTCCGAACGGTTATCCAATGCCTCAGGCCAATTTCGCACCGACGAAAGACGAGGCAATACCGTCTCCCGGGACGCGACGCACACCGGGTCGCAGGGAAATCGCCGCGGTAGTCACGAGAGCCGCCTCGAACGCACCGTTTTTCGATGTTCCGTGGATGAGGCAGGCATCATGAAGATTTGCTTCGAGCAGGGCGTCTCCCCGGCGCATTCCTTTGCGCGGAGCGTTTGCCGGTACATGCCGCCCGGGCTGCGAGAGCCCCGGGCTTTCGGGTTCCGCGTCATGATCGAGCGTGCAGCGATCGTGTCGGCGGGATATCCGGGAATCGTCCGGAAGTCACCCCTGGCTCCCGCTTCTTTGGATTTCCGGGAAGTCCCGCTGGACGTCGGCTTCCAGGATTACGGGATCACCGTCGCGCACGGCCTTGAATACCCGCGGATCGTCCAGGACCTTCCCGATGACGTTGACCGCGCCGGCGGGGCGGATTTCACTGCCGCGGCTCATTGGGGTCGGACCGAAGAAGATGCAGAAGGCCTTCCCGGTCGGCCAGAAACCCAGGTCGCCGACATCCACGACTTCCGCCGCGGACTCGTCCAGAGGCTGACTCACGGGGATGCCGAAGTAGATCTCATCGCCCCAGGTGCGGGCTTCGGCCCGGATGGGCAATGCCGCAAAGACCGCTCGGCCCGTAGCCGAATCCGTCAATTCGGCGGACACGGACATCGAGCCCGCTTGAATGCGAATGCGTTTCGCCACGGTCATGACTCCTTGGACAAGCGTTCCAGCACCGCCGCAATCAACAGGGGGAGCATGATTTCGTGATGGCCGATCAGGACGATTCCCTTGCCCGTTCTCATCGTCGGGCGTTCCACCACGTTTGCCTGGGTACGGTACTGACGCTGGAAATCCATGTTGATGGTCGTGATGCCTTCCAGTGGAAAGCCCATATTGCGCGCCACGCTGACGGCTTTCAGAAAGACTTCCGGCAGGATCACCGCCGATCCCAGATTGATGAACACGCCTTCTTTCAAGGTGGTGACCAGGCGGCAGAAGAGCTTGAAGTCCAGGTGGCTCAAAGCGCCCGTGGCCGCCCCGTCCATGGCCGGGTGCATATGGATGATGTCCGTTCCCACCGCCACGTGCACGGTTACGGGGATACCGCGTCGGGCCGCCGCGGCCAGTACGCTCAGCCGTGCGTAGGGGACGTTTTCCTCGATAAGCCGGAGCCCCACCGCTTTTCCCAGACCGACAGAGCCTTTCCGGTATGCCGATGCGACGGCGCCGTGGATGAATTCAGCCGTTTCACGGGCGGTTCCGAAGGTTCCTCCGTCCAGGTGCGCGGCGACGTCTTCGGAGGTCTTGCCGGCCAAAGCCACTTCGACGTCATGGATGATGCCGGCGCCGTTCAGGGCCAGGCCCGACAGCAATCCGCGCTCGATTGCGTCCACCAGGATGGGGTTCAACCCCACCTTGATGGGATGGGCGCCCATGCCCAGGATCACCGTACGTCCCGCCTCGACCGCCGTGGCGAAGGCGGCCGCGGCCAGCCTGAGCTGCTCGGATGCAAGGATGCGCGGCAGCTTGTCCAGGAAGGCGGCAAACGATTCACCGGGTATCCAGGCCCTGCCGAAATCATCAAATGCGACCTTGCTCGGTCGATCTTTGAGGCTGCCCGTCTTCAGCCCTTCGAAGTCCAGCGGCTTCCAGTCGGAAGAACGTGCCGTCATGGGTTGCTCTCCGTGCCCCGCCCGAACAGCATTTCCTCCACGAGTCCGCAAAGGATGTGGCCCGCGGTGATGTGGCATTCCTGAATACGGGCCGTGAGAGCGGCCGGAACGTGGAGCGCCAGATCGCAATGGGGGTCCATGTCGGATCGGGCCCGTCCGCAAAACCCGATGGTCCGGACGCGGTGCTCGCGCGCCCAACGCAGAGCTGCAACCACATTGGGGGAGCGGCCGCTCGTGCTGATCCCGAACGCGACGTCGCCAGGTTGAGCCAGAGCCTGGAGCTGCCTGGCAAAAATGTCGTCGAACCGGAAGTCGTTTCCGATGCTCGTCATGACCGAAGAATCCACGGTCAGAGCGAGGGCCGGAAGCGGCGGGCGCTCCAGCTGAAACCGGTTGACGAACTCGGCGGCCAGGTGCTGGGCGTCGGCGGCGCTGCCCCCGTTTCCGAAGATGAACAGGCGGCGGTTTTCCCGAAAAGCTCCGGCCAGCAGCGCGGCCATGTCCACGAGGAGTTCCGTGCCCTCCCGACAGAGGTTCCGCTTGGCTTCGATGGATTCGAGGAAAGCCCGCTCCGCAATGGCTTTCATGCGCTCGCGCATGTCTGTGTTCATGCCGTTATTCCTTGACGGGCGTGAGCATCTCGCGACATTCCCGGATGTCCCGGTTCAGAATCTCGCGAAACACCCGATAGATCGGCCCCGGCTTTCCTTCTCCCACCTGCCGTCCGTCGAAGTCGACGACGGACAATACGTCGAAGGTGGTGCCGAACATGATGATTTCCGCCGCCTCGTGGGCTTGTTCGACGGTGATGTCGGCTTCCCTCACGTCGCTCAACTCGCCCGAGGCAACCATCGGCTGGGCCAGCTCCATCACGCGCGTGATGGTGGTGCCCCTGAGGACGCGGTGAAACCGCGGCACCAGGAATTCCCGTTTCTTCGTGATGATTCCGATGTTCTCCGTCGGCCCTTCCCCCAGGAAACCGCGATCGTCGATGGAGACGGCAAAATCCGCGCCGGCGTCTTCGGATTCCTTTTTCATGAGAGCGTTGGGCAAGTAGTTGCAGCTCTTTATGTTTGCCAGGTACTCCTGCTTGATCGGGACATTGCTTGAGATGAGCTTTACCCCCTCAAGGTATTTTTCCTCGGGTGGAAGGTTGAGCCTGGAGACGATCACGTAGACCTGCCTGGCCGGACATTCGTAAGGATTGGCCGACAGACCGCCGGGACCTCTGGACACGAGCAGTTTGACCAGGCTATCCGGTTCACTGGCCGCAGCAATCGTACACAGCACGATCTCCTCCAGTTGAATCCTGCTCATCGGCAGGTCCAGCATCGATGCCTTGGCGGACCGCTCCAGCCTTGCCAGGTGACGATGGAGACCGTACACTTTCCAGTTCACGCATTTGAATGCCTCGAATATCCCGTCTCCCCTGTGTACCATGTGATCGTCCACGGGGACCATCATCAATGCCGGATCGGTGATGATCCCACCATACCAACTCGAATACATCGCCAGATAGTCCTTGTGAAACGGCTCTTTGAGCAACAACAGACGATCGATCACCTCATCGAAACTCAGTCTTCGAATTGACATGGTCGCTCCAAGATCGGTTCCTGCGGTGAACCTGGAAAAGGGTTGCAGCCTGCGCCACGGACGCACCTCGGAAAAGCCCCCTCCTGCCCGTCGCGGCATCCGCTGCCGGCCGTCTTTTCGAGTGTTTCGTGCAACTATGGCTTGTCCAATCTCGACCAAGGGTCTACACTCTTCAAGAACCCCGGAGGGCGGCGCTGTCAAACATAATAGAGAGGGTCCGCTTCTGCAAGGGAAAAGGATTCCAGGGAAAAGGATTCCAGAGGCGAATCATGAACGACACCTTCCCCCCCAGAATCGAATCCATGGTGTTCGATTTTGACGGCACCCTCGCTGAGTTGCGGCTCAATTTCGGTGAAATGAAGAGCCGGATCGGTGAATTGGCACGGGAATACGTCCGGACGGCCCCGCCGGACACTCGGATTCCCGTCCTCGAATGGATCGAAACGCTTGCCGAGGACCTCGCCTCGAGGGATCGCGACTCGGCGGACGTGCTCAGGCGGAGGTGCCTCGCACTCATCGAGGAGATGGAGCTCGAGGCTGCCCGCGGAGGATGCCTATTCGATTTCACGCGCGGGGTTCTCGGTACCCTGCGGATGAAGCGCATCCGCGTGGCCGTGATCACGAGAAACTGCGAAAAAGCGGTGCGCATGGTGTTTCCCGACCTCGAGGAGCACTGCTCGGCTCTTCTGGCCCGCGAACACGTTCCGCGGGTGAAGCCCGATCCCGACCATCTGCTGCGTGCCCTCCGCAGAATCGGTGGAGCCGCCGGGACCGCGCTCATGATCGGTGACCATCCTCTGGATATCCAGACCGGCCACAGAGCCGGGGTCCTTACGGCGGGCGTGTCCAGCGGCCACACCACACGGGAGGAGTTGATGCGCAGCGGCGCCCGCTGGACGGCTCCGGACTGCCGGGAGCTCATGGCGGTCCTCGAAGGGCAGGGACTGATCTGAGCGCGCATCGGGATGGATGGGGTCACCGCCGACGGCATCGTGTTCTCCGGCTCGGCATTCCCGTGTGCATGCGATCTTGGCGATTCCTGCGCCTGAAAGATGTCGGAATATGGAAATTCGAATTCTCCAAGAGGGGATCGTCGCTCCCAAAGCTCTTTTGAGTTTCTCGGGCTGGCCGGACGCGGGCAAAACGGTCGAGCTCGCCTTTGTCGAGCTCCGCCGGTCGCTCGCACACGAACCGGCCGCCGTCTGCGACATGGACGGGTGCTGGTCCACCCAGACCATGCGGCCGCAGGTCAGCATTCGTCACGGTCAAATCAAACAGCTCGATTGGCCTTCCTACACCCTCTCCGTGTGCAGCGTGCCTTCCGCCCCCGCGTTGGTGCTGGGTTTCGGCCCCGAACCCTCCGGCAACTGGAGGACATTCAGCAGCGAGATTCTTCAGCTGCTCAAGAAGTGGGGGTGTGTCGAAGTCACCCTGCTCGGATGTGTCTACGACCATGTTTCCCACGAGGAAATCGTGATTTCGAGCGTGGTGCAGGATACCACCGCCTTCAACCGGCTGCGGGCGCTTGGCTGCAGGCGGATCGAGTACGACGGGCCGGCGGCGGTCCATTCCGCCTTCATGGAAACGGCAAGGACGCTCGACGTCTCATGCTCGTGCGTCTGGGCGCACTTCCCCTTTTATCTGCGAGGGCCTCATGAAATGATCGTCGCGAACCTGTTGTCGGTTCTCGGCGGCCTCATCGGGGTCGGGATCGACACCTCCGCCCTGGCCGAAGGCTGGGCAAAGAGGGAGCAGGAAATCGAGGCGCTGATCACCGAGGACCAGGAGTTCAGGAAGCTCTTCGAAGCCGTGAAGCGGGAGCGGACCGATGAAGACCATCCCCGGTCGTCGAAAGTCGTGCGGTTGGCAGAGTTTTTGAGAAAGCGGGGCGATCATCCCGATGAGTGACGGGGTGTTCGCAATATCCGCAGGGATCCGGCAGAGCCGTTCTTAAGGGATTGCGAAATGAAGGAGGCAATGAGTTCCGGGCAAAAGGCACTGTTCGATCAAACGATTGAGCACTTCAAGGAAATTGCCCGACAGAATCGCTTCGCCGAAAACGCGGCCGTCGAGCATGACCGTGAGCGGTGCGCGGTCTGCCATCCCGGGCTTGTCACGCTGGAGCCTTTTCTCCTCTACCTGGAAATCGTGACACAGGCCGTCAAGGAGCGCCGCCCCGAACTCGACCGGGAGCTCGTGGAGGAGATCAACCGGGACCTGGACCTTCGCGGGTTGTCCTTCCGGGTGACCCTCGAAGAATTGATCGCCGGAGAGGAAGAGGCTCGTGCATGCTGGGCCGCGTGGGTCCGTGATGCGCTTGCCGCCGGGCTCGGCTTGCTCTCCGTGCACAGCCCCACGAGCCTCGATTTCGATCTGGACGGCGGTGAAGCCTCAGCCTGGGAGGAGGACATCGATTCCCGCGTCCGGGAAATCATGGCCCATCAACTGCGTGGATGTCCATCCAGGAAACAGGAGAGGTGAGGACGCCGATCGCAAACGGGTGGAAACGGACGGGTACGCCCTAAACTTTCGGCCAGAAAGCTTCGACCGTCGTGCCCCCGCCCGTTCGGGACTTGAGAGTGAAAGACCCGCCGGAGAGTTCCGTGCGCTCTTTCATGCTGGTGAGCCCGAGCCTCCTTATTTGCCCTTCCTTGCGTCGCAAAGCCTTCACATTGAAACCGACCCCGTTGTCCTCGATGGTCAACCTCAGGGCACCGCCTTTCACGGTCAAGGAAACCCTGACCAAATCGGCCCGGCTGTGCTTGGAAATGTTGTGAAAAGCCTCCTGCATGATCCTGAACACGACGATTTTCAAGGGCTCGGGTATTTCTTCCTCGTTGGCTTCAACCCTGCGTTCGATTCGAATCGCGGGATGGATGCTCTGGAACTGCCTGCAAAACCACCCGACCGTGGCGGAGATCCCTAAATCGTCGAGCACGGCGGGACGCAGGTCGTTCATGATCTTGCGGGATTCTTCGATGGCGATCTGAGTGAATGAAATGGGCGTTTTGAGCGCTTCACAAACGGCCGGAGCATCCTTGGCTTCGGACACGATGTGCTCAAGGGAAAACTTGATGGCCGTAAGCGTGGAACCGATGCTGTCGTGGACCTCGAGCGCGATTCTTTTCCGCTCCTCTTCCTGGGTCCGGATGAGCTGGGAAGACAGAAATCGAAGCTGACTTTCCGATCTTCGCAGCTTCTGCTCGGTCCGTTTACGTTCTTCGATCTCCGACTGCAGCTGCTCGTTGGCTTCCGCCAATTCGGCGGTCCGCTCCTCAACCCGTTTCTCCAGCTGAGAATATGCGTTCTGGAGTGCGTCTTCCACTCGTTTGATGCGAACCAGCGACTGCACTCTTGCCAGCAGTTCCGCACTGGCCACCGGCCGCGCAATGTAACCGTCTCCACCCATGTCCAAGCCCAGGGCCTGCTGCGAGGGCGACACCAGGCTGCCGGACATGAGGACCACGAAGGTCCTCCCGAGGTCGGGGTCCCCCTTGATTCTTCGACAAACCTCAAGGCCGCTGAGGTCGGGAAGGACGACATCGAGGAGGACCAGGTCGGGACGATGCTCATGCACGGACTCGAGGCATTCCGCCGCGGTGGATGCCTCAAAAACCTCGTAGCCGGCCGAATCGAGAATCCAACTGGTCAGGGACAACATCTCCGGTTCGTCGTCAACCACAAGGATTTTTGTTTTCCTGTTCATCTCATGCCATCCCGAAAGTCGTGTCAACACACGTTTGAATCACATCGCAGACTGCCTGACGCGGACGCTCGGGAGTTACAGGCAAGCTCTTCCCCCCGCCTTCCCCTGCGCGAGGACGGCATCGGCCCCGGGCGACGCCGCGAAGGTTATGCCGAGGTTGCGGGGAATCGGCGTCCTTGAATCGCAAACCAGTATTGGAAAAGAGCCGATATCCGATCTTTCAACGCCAAGCAAGACAAAACATAATACCGTCAATCCTCAAGCGCACATCGCCGCACAAGCCTGCGTCGGGCCAGGCCGGGGGCAGGGGAGGTCGAGGGACATGTCAGGAGGAATTGGAATGCGGCAGTACGATTCACATAACCGAACTTGCGTCTCATCCGTCACTCCGGAAGGAGAAGCGCAATCAATACATAATGCCTCTCCCTTCTGCGATGGGCAAGAGCAATCTGGGGGGGACATCGCCAATTTCGATGATGCCGGTGGTGGAAAATCCGTTGCTCCGGGCAGGTTCAGGACCCGCTACCGGGCGAAGGCACTTGAAGGGCCAGAAGGGGGGCATGCTGTTGAGCACCGTAGATGTCGGTGTCTCCGAGCGCTCCCGACACGAGAGGCCTCACCAGAGTCGCTTTGACCGCGGCAGCGGGGTCGAAATAGACCACGTTGAGGACCTGGTCCGGCGCGATTCCATAGAGCCGGGCGAACAATTCCCTGGTGAAGAATCCAGCTTCTTTGAGGAACAGGTAATCCGCTTCTCTCTTGAATATGATGTCCAGGGTCAGCTCGTAAGGGCCGGCATTCTTGCTCCGAATGACCGCCGCTAGCTCCGTGAGGGGAACGGTTCTCATCGACCCACCTCGCGCACCTCGATGGGAAATGGAGCCGAGGGGTCATCGGTTTCCATGAGGTGATAGATGTTGAATTCGAAGACCTCGCCGCACGAGATGTCGGAAGGGCTATAGAGAAGGGCGAGGTTCCCGGCGGTGGATATGCGGTCGGGATACCCGTAGTGGAGCAGCGTGCTGCGGGCGTAGGCACAGAGGGCGTTGGCCTGTTCCTGGTCGGGAGCGACGGCCTCGATCACCAAACCCACTTCATGGGGCTTAACGTTCTTTTCGGGCTCCAGCGCCCCCATCACGGCGTTTTGGCCGTACCGGTGGAACAGAAGTCTGCCTGCCCCTCCGAACCCCTGCTCGACCTCGGTGCAAATCGAATCCAGGACCGGCTCGATCTGGCCGATGAGGACGGGGTCCCTGATTCCGGCTATGGAAATGGTTCGAAATCCCACCGGTTTCACGCCTTCGAGCTTGACGGAGTAAGTGGGCGCGGGGATGAAACGGCTGCCGGAAACGCGCACCCTGCCGTTTTCCAGAGCGACGAAACGGGTGTTCCTCAAATCAAGCATCCCGCCCGGGCCGGGAAGCGAGTAGGGATCGGATTTTTCGTAGAGCGTGTGGGCGGCCGTGGAAATGCGGGTGAAGCGTCTTTGCGCGTTGAGCGATTCGAGCTCGAAGCAATCCTCGTAGAGAAGCCCCATGACGCAATCGCGGCCGCTGCCGGGGGTAGCCGCAATCGCCGCGCATTCCAGGATCTTGCCCATGTGATAAGCCGGCCCGGGATCGAAGCCTTCGAGGAGCGGCGGCGCCGCGAACGGCACCGGATCGTAGCAGCGTCCGCAGACGATGATCCTGCAACCCAGGGAGAGCGCCCTGATGACCGGTTCCGCGCCCATCTGCGCGACAATTCGGGTGCTGGAGCGGATTTCCCCGGGCGTGATTTGAGGCGCGGGAGGCAAGGGCCGCAGCCGCCCCCGCGCCAGCGCGTCCAGGACGTCCGCCTGGGGAATGTCGGCATGGATGACCGCCATGCGGAAGGAAATGCCGTTTTCCCTGGCCAGCTCCTCGATGATTTCCAGGGTCCATTCCACATGTGGACGCGCCCCGCTGCCTCCCGCCGTGCCGATGATCAGCGGGATCGAAGCCTCGACCGCGGCACGCAGCATAAAGGAAAGGTCGCGCTTCACCGCCAACCGGTTCGTGAAAGACTTGCCCGATCCAAGGTAATAAGGGCCGGGATCGGTGCTGCCGGCGTCGACGGCGATCAGGTCGGGTTTCTTGTCCATGCCGTTGCGGAAAGAGTCTTCGGGGAAACCGTAACCGAGGATGGCGGTGGGGGACAAAACCTGGTAGGGATGGCGAGCCATGAGCGACTCCGTTGCCAGGGCGAAACTCGACCCTCACGGATAAAAAAAGCCAGGGGGAATTCCCTGGCGGAAAAATGCATCTCAGCGATAGACGCCTTACCTACTCGACTTTCTTCACATTCACAGCCTGGGGTCCCTTCGGCCCGCGTTCCACATCGAATGTCACCCGTTCGCCCTCACTGAGGCTGCGGAAGCCTTCCGCAGCAATGGCGCTGTAGTGTACGAATACGTCACCCTGATCCGTGGTTTCGATGAAACCGTAGCCCTTTTTGTCGTTGAACCACTTTACCCGGCCTTCCGACATCTTGACAAATCCTTTCTGTCTTGCTGTTATAATGCTTGCGGCTCGTCACTGAGTGCACTCTCTAAATCGCCCGACGAAAAGATGACCGATTTTTCAGAGAAACCCCACTGTATCGAACCTCACCATATAAATTAAAAATGACGTTAGCGCATTCGAGATGGGCTGTCAAGCAATTGAATATTATTGGTGTGCCTTAAGAGTCGGGAATCACCGGGAATCCCGGAGCAGGTCCGCCAACGCCCCGTGCAGCTCCGGAAAACGAAACCGGTAGCCCTCGTCCAACAGGCGCCGGGGGATGGCCCGCTGCCCCTTGAGGAGCACGTCGCCGAATTCCCCGAGTATGATCCTCAAGGCAAATGCCGGGACGGCAGGCATGAAAAGCGGCTTGCCGAAAGTCCGGGCCAGCTCGCGGCTCAATTCCTCATTGGTGACCGGATTGGGGGCGGTGAAGTTGACGGGGCCGGAGATGTGCCGGCGCTCCATCAGGAAAAGCACGATCTGGAAGACATCTTCCAGGTGGATCCACGGGAACCACTGTCTCCCGCTTCCAAGAACGCTGCCGACCATATATTTGAATGCCGGAGCCATTTTGGCAAGCGCCCCGCCGCCTCTGCCGAGGATGATCCCGAACCGGCACAGCGCCACACGACTGCCGAAGGCTTCGGCGCGTCGTGCTTCCGCTTCCCATTCGACACTCACGCGGGTCAGGAATTCGTCCCCCGGGGGACTGGTTTCGTCAATGATCGCATCGTCTTCACGGCTTCCGTAGTATCCGACCGCGGAAGTGCTGAGCAGAAGAGGCTTTGGATCGCACGCGGCCATGGCGTCGACCAGGTTGCGGGTGGTGAGCACCCGGCTCTCGATGATCGACCGACGGGCGTCCTTCGTCCACCTGGTGAATATGGAGGCTCCAGCCAGGTTGATGACCGTGTCGTGGCCGGCGACGCCCTGCTGCCAGGCTCCGGGAGCCGTCGTGGACCCCTGGATGAAGGAAACGCCGCTGCGCGGGGTTCGCCCCGCCGCCCCACGAGTAACCGTGGTGACTTCGTGTCCCAGGTCGGCAAGCCTCGAAATCAAATAGCTCCCGACGAATCCGGTGCCTCCGGTTATGAAGACTTTCATGACTTCTCCCCTTTGCCGTTCCCGCAGGCCGGCGCAACGCGGCTCATCCCCTGTTGCGGATCGCCCGCGCCGCCAGTTCACCGATGCTGAACGACCGTATGCTCCGGTTTTCGTAGACCCGGATTTCCACTCCCTGGTCGAGGAGCCGTTCCAGTTGATGCCGGAACGGTGAAGCGTCGAGGAATCCCAGGCTCCATGCCGCCAGCCCCCGATGAAGGGGGTCATGCGATTCAAGATAGAGGGCGACGTGAGGCGGCGCATAGCCGATCAAACCCGCCCGCACCTGTGCCAGCCTCCCGATTCCCCAGAGCACCCCCCGCTCGAGCAATTCATTCTCCAGAAGATTGCCGTCCCGCCGGATGTAAGAGACCAGGATGCGATGGTACTCCTCGGCCAGGCCGCGATGGCAGGCCATGATCTCACCCATGGCTTCGGGGGATCCCCACCCGATGCCGCCCGATTCATCGTTGAGACTCCAGATGAGACGCCGCATGATGACGCGCGCCGCTTCCATGTCGGTCGAGGCCGTCACCGACATCACCAGGCCGACCGCTGAGACGGAGCGCCACTTGAGGGTCTCGTCGGGAGAGAGGAGAAATGAGAGGAGAGGGTTGATCAGTCTGCGCGATTGGGAATACGACCATTCCAGCAGGCGGTCGTCCCAGTCGTCCGACTGCAGCACCTGCCGCAGTCCCGCCTTGAGGGTTCGAGTCGTTTCCCGCGGGGTCTTCACCGTCGGCTCTCCGTTCAGGACTCATCCCAGGCAATGCAGTCGGCGGGACAACAGCTGATGGCCTCCTCGACGCAATCCTCGGGATATGACGAAAGATCGGCGACTTCGATATACCCGGCCGCGTTGCGCTTGAACACCTCAGGACAGATTTCGAGGCACCCCTCGCAATCCGAACAACGATTCAGGTCCAGTACGGGAACCTTTGCCATGAGCGTTTCAGCCTTTCGCGATCGGAAGGGCGGCCGAATCCAGGCTCACCCGCTACTGGTTGATCAGGTAACTGTACGCGGACAGGGCCGCCTTGGCGCCCTCCCCGACAGCCACCACCACCTGTTTGAAAGGGACGTTGGTGACGTCCCCGCAGGCAAAAACCCCCGCCAGTCCGGTGCGGCATTCCAGGTCCACCAGGATTTCGCCTCTCCGATTGGTGGCCAGCGTGTCCACAAACAGAGACGAGTTCGGCAGGATGCCGATCTCGACGAAAATCCCTTCGACGGTCAATTCCCTGACTTCCCCGCTCTGAAGGCTCCGGATCTCGACCCCCCGCACGGCTTTGTCGCCAAGGACCCTGACGGGGACGTATTCGAGGAACATCTCCACCTTTTCGGATTTCTGCACCTTTTCCTGGTAAAGAGGATCCCCGGTCAGTGGCGTCATGGACACCAGGTAGATCCTGTTTGCAATTTGGATGAGGTCCAGGGCGGCAGCGAGGGCGGAATTGCCGCCTCCGATGACGGCCACGTCCGCCCCGTCGTACAACGGAGCATCGCAGGTCGAGCAGTAGGAGATCCCCTTGGCGATGAGTTCGTGCTCGCCTTCGATGTTCATGTGCCGATGCCTGCCCCCGGTGGCGATGATCAATGTTTTTCCGGAGTACACCTTCCCGTCGTCGGTCACCACCCGCTTGATTTTGGCGGTGAGGTCCACGGAGGTGACCTCGGGCCCGATTACCCTCTCCACTCCGAAGGTCTTCACATGTTCTTCGAACCTGGCCACGAGGTCACCGGCGTTCACATGGCTGAACCCGAGATAGTTCTCCACATCCGCGGTCCAGGTCACCTGGCCGCCCACATCCCGGCTGATGACCAGGGTTTTGAGCAGCTTGCGGATGGCGTATATGGCGGCGCTCAACCCGGCGGGACCTGCCCCGAGAATGATGACGTCGTAAAGGGTCGCGGCGGCCTCCCTGTCCTTCATTCCGAGCCTGCGGTAAAGCTCTCCGGTCGCCTCGAGGCTCACCAGGTCGGAATACCCGCCGACCGGCACGCCTTCGACGAGCACCTGGGGAACTGTGCCGCCCCCGGTCTTTTCCTTCATCTCGAGCCACTGCCTGGAGGCCGGGCGAACTGGGATTTCCTTGTATTCGATACCCTTCTCGGCGAGAAACCGCTTGGCCTTCTCGCAAAACGGGCATTCCTCCACCGTATAGACGATCACATCCACGGCCATAGTCCTCACCTGACACAGAACCACCGTCAAGCGCCAAGGCACTCCAGCGCCTTCTCGAGATCCTTGCGATCGAAGCCCACCAACACCTGGTCGCAGACCCTGATCACGGGAACACTGCGCCCGCCCTCGGTCAGCTTCCTCATCTCCTGCATGGCTTCCTTGTCGGCGCTCACGTCAACCGACTCGAAATCGATGCCCTTTTCCTCGAGGAACTCCTTTGCCTGGCGGCAATAGTTGCAGCCGGGCGTGGTATATATCTTCACTTTCTTGTCCATGATTTCATTTCCTTTCAATCGGGTGCCGGGCAGGAATGTCCGCCGGTCGAGCCGGGGCAGGGTCCCTTCGCACCGAACCGACGCGTTCGCCCCCCGGCATGGGTGCAAGCTCCCGGTGAGCCCGCCGGTACGGTTTTCGGCGCTCACTACTGCGTGAACGCAAGGGCCGCCGAGGCATCCTCCACGGCGCCGAGGCGCCGAACGCAGCTTTCCCGGACAACCTGCAAACACACCGGCTCAACGGCGCATGCGTCGGACCTTGCGATGCGCCCTGCAGCGCGACAAACTACAACGCCATCGCCGAGGCGTTTTGCAGGCGAAGCAAGCGGTTGCACGGGTGAAATCCGCGGCTCTGGCCGACGAACCGGCCCCTTCCGTCCCGAAGGATACGAAGCCCGGCACAAAGCCGCTCGGAGGGTCTCCGAAAAACGTTGTAAACCCCGAAACCCGGCGGGCTTAGCGGGAAATCCTGCTGAGCTCCAACGACAGGCGCCTCAGGTGTTCCTGCTCCTCCTTCACCAACGCCTTGATCAGTTCCTGGTCCTGCTTGCTCACGGTGGCGTCCTCGAGCCCCAGGAAGAAGATCACCGAATCCTTCTCGAATTCGATGGCCAGTCTCAGAGCGCTCTTCACGTCGGTCACCCGGGCCAGTTCCTGGTCCAAACCGGCACTCGTGACGAAGACGTGCTCGTCCGCCATCATCTTGATGTACCGATCCAGTTCATTGTCGGGATCCCACACCGTGCTCACGGTCGAGCTCTTCGGGAGTTGGGCCTTCAGAGCTTCGAACCGTTTCTTGTGTTCAACCTCCTGTTCGGCAAGATCCGCGAAGAGTTTCCTGACTCCGGGATCTTGGATGACTTTCAGGGAGGCGTCGTAAAATTTCTTCCCGTTCTCTTCAATCTTGATGGCAATGTTGAAAACTTCCGCCGCATTGAACTTGAAACTCATGGCTTTTTAACTCCCCGGGTGTCTATGCCCCGAATACAATTTTGCGTTCAAGATGATTGCATTGGGCGGGAGGGTATAAAGCCCTCCTCTCGCTAAGCCTGACGGGCACATCGGTCCGTGGGGACGGGGTTTATTTCCGCCCGCGTCACCCCCCCGACGGGCAGGTGTCGTGTCATCTTGAACGCACCTCGGTATAAGTTGCCGTTTGTGGTGTGGTCCGGAAACCGCGCGATACCCGGTCGTATCGGTCGATCGCCTTTCGGCCTTCTTCCGCGAGGCCGGGACCCGGCGTCATGGAGCGGCCCGTTCGATGGCTCGAATCAAAACTCATGGGCCTCGAAACCGGTCGCGGCGAGGCCGGGTCGATCCCGACCGTCGCGAAGATCACGAACATCACACCAGACCGATCCTCCTGCAAGGGCGGGCCGCTCCGCCCGAGTCCTTCGCGGGGGATGTCTCTCCTGCCGTTCGAGCGGGCCGTTGGGCTCGCAGGCAAAGGCAGGAATCATTCCTTTTCAAAATCACTCTTGGCTGCGCCGCACACCGGGCAAACCCAGTCCTCGGGGAGGTCCTCGAATTTCGTTCCGGGGGCGATGTCGTTGTCGGGGTCACCGACCGCGGGGTCGTAAACATAACCGCAAACCGTGCATACGTATCGATCCATAGTCTCTTTTTCCTCCTTCGTCTGTTGGTGTTGGCCGGGAAATCAACCTCGAATCCCCCTCAATTGCTCCCGTACCAGGGAGGGCGGGGATTTCTTCCAATGCCGACGGCTTTGCCGGCCGGAAACCGGCAAGCGCCTGTTCCTACTCAGTGGTGAAGGTCCAAAGGCGGTTCGCAAAACTGGATACAATGTTTGTTCTTCACATATTCACCGCATCAAAGTCAATGCCGGAATAGTGGAAAGTCTCGGACATCTATCCGGAATTCAGTTTCGTCGCTTTCCCCAAAGCCGCTTGAGACGGAGCGCGTTGCTCACTACGGAAACCGAACTGAGTGCCATGGCCCCCGCGGCGAACATGGGATCGAGCAGGATGCCGAAAAAGGGATAGAGCGCTCCCGCCGCCACGGGGATGCCGAGCGAGTTGTAAAAGAAGGCCCAGAACAGATTCTGCTTGATGACCCTCATGGTGAGGGATGAAAGCTCGATGGCCGACACCACCAGCCGGAGATCTCCCTTGATGAGGGTAATATCCGCGGCTTCCATGGCCACGTCGGTCCCGGCGCCCAGGGCGATGCCGACATCGGCGGCCGCCAGGGCGGGGGCGTCGTTTATGCCGTCACCCACCATCGCAACGACTTTGCCCTCATTTTGCAGCCTGCGGATTTCGCCGGCCTTGTCGCCTGGCAGGACTTCGGCCATCACGCGTTCGATTCCCACCACCTTCGCTATGGCCAATGCCGTTTCCTTGCGGTCTCCGGTGATCATGGCCACTTCCATGCCGCGTTCCCGCAGGCGGGCGACGGCCGCGACGGCGGACTCCTTGACCCCGTCGGCAAGGGCGATCACGCCGATGATGCGCCGTTGCGCTCCCACGTAAACGCATGTCCTGCCGGCTGCAACCAGGGTCTCGGCCTGAGTGTTCAACTCCCCGAAATCGACGGAATGCTCCGCGAGCAGCCGGGCGCTGCCGACCATCACTTCCCTGCCGTTCACAAGTCCCCGCGAGCCCAGGCCGGACAGCGCGCGGAAATCTTCCACCGGAAGAGGGGCACAACCTTCCGCGCTTGCGCGTTCGACGACGGCGCGTGCCAGGGGGTGCTCCGAAACCGCTTCGATGGATGCCGCCAGCGTCAGCAATTCGCTGCGTTGCATTCCGGGCGCGGTAATGACGTCGGTAACTTCCGGGGTTCCGTTGGTGAGCGTTCCGGTTTTGTCGAAGACCACGGTGGTGAGCTCGTGGGCCCGTTCCAGGCTCTCGCCGCCTTTGATGAGAATGCCGCTCTCGGCCCCCAGGCCCGTGCCGACCATGACCGCCGTCGGAGTGGCGAGCCCCATGGCGCAGGGGCAGGAGATGATCAAAACGGAGACGAAGTTGAGCAGCGCGCGGCTGAACGTGTCGCCGGGCACGACAAAATACCAGATGCAGAAAGTGACCAGGGCAATGGCGATCACCGCCGGGGAAAAGACGGCGGCGACCCGGTCGGCGAAATACTGGATCGGAGCCTTGGAGCCCTGGGCTTCCTCCACGAGCCGAATGATCTGGGCCAGGGCGGTTTCCGACCCCACGCGCGTCGCCCGAAAGGTGAAACTCCCGGTCTGGTTGATGGTTCCGGCGAAGACGTTGCTCCCGGGTTCCTTGGCCACCGGGATGCTCTCACCCGTGAGCATGGATTCGTCCACCGCCGAGGCGCCCGTCTCCACCCGGCCGTCGGTGGGGACCCTGCCGCCCGGTTTCACCAGGATCAGGTTGCCCTCGACAACCTCCTCCACGGGGATGTCCATTTCACGGTCGCCGTGGATCACCCGGGCCGTCTTCGGGGTCAGTTGCATGAGCTTCTTGATGGCGGCGGTGGTCCTTCCGCGCGCTTTCATCTCGAGCAGCCGTCCCAGAAGTACCAGCGTAATGATCATGGCCGCGCCGTCGAAGTAGACGTGCGTTTCGATCCCCGCTGAGGCAAAAAAGGCGGGCCACAGAGTGGCCAGGGTCGAATAGACGTAGGCGGAAAACGCTCCGATGGCCACCAGGGTGTTCATGTCGGCCGACTTCCGGCGTGTGGCCTTGAGTGCCCCGATGAGGAACCGGTCGCCCACCCAGAAAACCACCGGAGTGGTCAGGACAAGGAGCGCGACCTGCATGATCCCCCGGGGTATTCCATGCAGGAAGGGAAACCAGTGCTGCATGCTTCCCGTCATGATGACGACGCTCAGCACCGCGCCGACCGCGACTTTGACGCGCAGGTCCCGAAGCTCCCGGTCCCGCGCGGCTTCCACCGGATCCTCCTGCGGGGTCTCCCGGAACAGGCCCAGGTATTCATACCCTGCGTCCTCGACGGCGGCTCTCAGGGATGCAACCGGGGCAACGCGCGAATCATGGAAAACGGTCGCCCTCGACGACGCCAGGTTGACGGCCGCCCGGTCAACCCCCGGTACCGATTTGAGCGCGTTTTCGACGCGGCGCACGCAGGCCGCGCAGCTCATCCCCCCCACCAGGAGAGTGGTCTTGCGCAGCTTCTCGTCCTCGGCCGAATCGATGGAGACGGGTTCGTAGCCGATATCCCTGATTCTTTCCGCGATGGCCTCGGTGCCGGAGACTTCGGGGTCATAGTCCACCGACGCCCTGGACGTTGCGAAATTGACGGAGGCGTCGCGAACTCCCTCGAGCTCCTTCAACCCCTGCTCCACCCTTCGCACGCAGGCCGCGCACGTCATGCCCGCGATGTGAATCGTCGCCTTAGACAAGGTTGAAACCAGCCTTTTCGATCCGTTCCCGCACGAGGTTCATATCCACGGGTCCGGTGGATTCGAACGTGGCGCGGCCGCTCTCCAGATCCACCGTGACGCCGGTCACTCCATCGATTTCGGACAAGGCCTTGGTGACCGCCTTGACACAATGCCGGCAGGACATGCCTTTGATTTTGAGTGTGGTCATTGATTCTCCCCGTAGAAATCGATTGCCGTTTCGAAGATTCTCTCCCCTACGCTCATTCATTCTCTTCGATAATCATTCTCTTCCAGAAAACCAGTATCCCATCTTTTCCGAAGGACACTTGGAGAAGCTCCCACCCTTTTCGACCACGTTCGTTGAGCAGCTTCTCCATCACCTGGATCTGCGGCCGAGGAATGCTTTCGAGCCGACAGGTTCCCTCCGGGGAGCAGAAATAAACCATCTCCCTGAACGAGTCGGCGCTGTGCTGGGTAATTTCGTATTCGAATAGATTCATGCTGTTCTCCATGACGGGAATTCATTGACGGCAAACCCCGAACGTCACTCGCCAACGGCAGGACTCCGCAGCTCGCCCCGGAACGCAAGGGGATCGGGCCGAACGATGCAACCCGGCGGTTCGTCGAGAGCAGGGAGTGCCCGAAGTTCGAGCCCGCGGGACGAGGACCGACCCTCGCGGACCATACGCCGGGAAAAATAACCTCGCGGGCAGGCGCAAGCAAGAGACCGTGGCGGAAAAGCACAGAAGGCGGCGTGTGTGTGCTTGTGGTGCAAGGAAGGTTTGCGCATGGGCGGACTTTCGGATCGTTGCGGGAAAGATGGGCCGCGAGAACGCCGGCAACGAAGGCTCCGGCCCGGGTTGAAGCCGATCTGGAGGTTCCGGGAGGGCAGGTCCTCCCGGCAGTTGCAGAGACGACGAATGCGAATTGTCGCGGGGAAATCTCTTGCTCCGCGGAAAGACCGAAGACCGGAGGCGTCAGGCCACGACCCACAGGGCCATGTTTCCGGCGATTTGCGTAAGCTTGAAGGTGACACGCCCCATGTCGAATTCTTCGATTCCGGACAGCCCTTTTCTGCCCACCACGATAGTGCCGAAACCTCCCTGGCGTGCTTCTTCGATAATCGCCCCGGCCCGGCTTGCGACCCCTGAGATCACCTTGATGGAGATCCTGTCCGCCTTGACTCCCGCCGCTTTCAGTCGTTCGGTCGCCTCTTCGAATGCCGGTCGTATCTCGTTTTCCGCCTCTTCGAGGAGCCGTTGCCGGTAGCCTTCCGGAAAGATCTGCTCCTGGCCGGCGGCAGTGACCGATATTCCTCTGACCACGTGAAGGAGGCTTATCGAGTGGGTCTTGACGGCGGCCATCCGGCAGACGTGGTCGACCGCCCGCATCGCTCCCGCGGAAGAATCCATGGCGATGAGGATCTTGCCCTTCCGGGGTTTGCCTCCCACCAGCCAGACCGCGCTCGTATTCAGCTTTGCGGTGGTCTTGCCGGCGACGCTGCCGAGCATCCGTTCGTCGATGCCTCCGAGTCCCGTGCGCCCGACGACAACCGCGTCATAACCCCTCTGGGCTTCCGTCAGAATGTCCCGGGCAATTCCTTCCCTGATTTTCTGGATGCTGATCATCACGGAATATTCGGGTATTCCGACGTCCACCAGCACGCGCCGCGCCTGGCGCATGAACTGGCGTATGCGGTTCTCTTTCTGCATTTCCCAATCTTTGAGGTAATCGAGATGCGTTGGAGTCAGAGGGTCCTTCTCCCAGTCCCAGAAGGCATCCGGCACCCTGTTCATGACGTGGAACAGGACCACGCTCGTCTCAAAAGACGGCACGATACCGCTCAAGTAGCTTACGGCCTCCTGAGTCTGTTCGGAGCCATCCACCGCGACGAGAATTCTTCTCCTGTCCTGACTCATTTTCCTCCTCATCCACGGAACGAACCGCATGATGCCGCTTCGATCGGAAAGACCCGACCGACAACGAGAAGCATTGAATCCATGCCGAAACAGCCAGGACAATATATCAAAAGCACATCGCGCTGCACACTCATTTGTGCGGATTATTGGACATTGGCGAGCGGTCTCGTGCAATGCACAACCAGCGGCCTGGTCGAAGGTTCCGGGGATTTTCCGGGACACGGGGACCTGAAAGGCTCCGGGAAAGGGTTCGGCCGAACAAGGCCAAACATCCCGCGGAACCCCGGCGAGGGGAATCGAACGCCTCGATCCGAGGGCAATCAGAGGGGGTGCGAAAGCTTGGGGCGCCCGGTTTTCGTGTCCGGGGAATGAGGCATCGTTCCGGCTTGCCGCCGGAACCGGAAAGCCTTCGGCACATCCGGGGCTCAAGCTCCGCTTGTGCAGGCGAGGAAGCCCTCGGCGAGCCGCAGGGTCCCATTGGCCGAATGAACCCGTGGCGTTGAACGACTTTCCACTCGGAATGGAATTCACGAGGAAACGGGGGGAAGTTCCCCTACTCCCGCTCGAAGGGAAACGTCAACATCGCCCCATGCCATCCGATCACGCCCACCATGGGAATGAGCGAGAGGGTGAGCAGAAAGTAGAGGGTGCCCGCCGCCCCCGGGAGGTCCATCAAGCCCGGAACGGCGACCCGCCAGAAGAATGCGGCGAGCCCCACCAGGAGCATGACGGCCGAAACCGCGATCTTGATGTTGATCGGCTTGAGCGGCCGGGCCAGGTAGTTCAGCCGCCAGGTCAAGAGCCCGGTGAGCATCACCAGGGGGGTGAAAAGGAGTCCTGCACCGAGGCAGTGGAGTGCGGTGACTTCGAAAGATTTGACCCCGGTGAGCAGGTAAAGAATGTTGAAAGACGGCGCGGCCATCATGAAAACGATGGGGAAGTGCACGGTCATGGGGTGCGGATGGCGCCTGAGCATGGGATACCTGTGCAGCAGTCCTTCGATGATTGGCAAGGCACCCCGCTCCGGGACGGCTTCCTTGAGCACCCCGACCTGGGGGACTCGTTCGAGCACCTCCGGGCCGTGAGGCGCGGCCTGGATGTCCGTGGTCAGATCCCTGCCGGCGGGATGTCGCCGCATGTGGATTCCTGTTTTCCAGAGCTTGCTGTTCGAAACGTCGTAAACTTTGCCCTGGTGAGCGATGTACACCGGCTTTCCGTCCTTGCCGTCAAAGCGGGCCAGGGTTTCCGGGTCGTATTCGATCATGGATTGGGTCTCCGATTGCGATTGCTTTGATGTTCCGATGCCGATCCGTCGTGGAATTCCCTGCAAAGATGAGTGCTTGCCCATCCGTTGTCAAGCGCGGCATTTTCGCGGACCAGGTGTCCAAAGCAAGATATCCGCCCGCGAGCAACGGCGCTGTGACGGGTTCTTCAACTTCGACATTCCAAGCCGCCCAGCCGATCGTTCGCCCTCGATCCTTGCAGTGGAGAGGCTCCGGGAAAGGTGCGATGTTGCATCGGTCAAGGTGCGTCTTATTGTTAGGAGCAGACCGGGTGAACGCAGGCGTTCCGGGCGAGTTCACCCTGGCCGGCAAGCATTGACGACATGAATTCGAGCGGGGGCGACCCGCGTTCATCTCCGGAGGAACGAGTGATTTCGAACAGTCTGAAGCTGCTCTTGACTGTGCTGCTGGCGACCGCGATCCATCACGGCGCTGGAGCGGCACCGGCCCGGGGCCAGGAAGGGGTTTCCGAGGCCCTGCTTTCCAACGGCATGAGGGTTATTCTCCAGGAAAACCACCGCGCCCCGATCGTGTCCTTCCAGGTATGGTACCGGGCGGGCTCGCGCAACGAACAATGGGGTAAGACGGGGCTCGCTCACCTGTTCGAGCACCTGATGTTCAAGGGGACTCAAACCGTCTCCGGAAGCGAATTCAGCCGCAGAATCCAGGAAAACGGGGCCGAATTCAACGCCTTCACTTCCAGCGATTACGCGGCCTATTTCGAAAACCTCGGTTCGGACAGGCTTCAGGTGGCCATTGATCTGGAGGCGGATCGCATGATGAATCTGAAGCTAAGCCCGGCGGACTTCCAGACGGAGAAAATGGTCGTGATGGAGGAGCGGCGGATGAGGACCGAGGACAATCCTCAGGCCTATCTCCTCGAACAGCTGGACGCGACCGCCTACCAGAACCAGCCCTACCGCTGGCCGCCCGTCGGGTGGTTCGATGACCTTGCCCGTCTTACGGTGGAAGACGCCTCGGCCTTCTACCGTGCGTTCTACAACCCCGCCAACGCCTTCATCGTGGTTGTGGGGGATGCCACAATGGAAGACCTCCTTCCGCGCCTGGAGAAGGCTTTCGGCGTCATTCCCGGGGGAGCCGTCCCGGAACGGCTCCGCTTCGAGGATCCTCCTCAGGTTGGCATGCGGCGGATCGAGGTGGAGCGGCCGGCGCAACTCGCCGCCGTGATCATGGCCTACCATGTGCCGAACGTGCGGAGCCCGGATGCTTACGTATTGGAAGTCATTTCCTCGGTCCTGGCCTCCGCGAAGAGTTCCAGGCTTTACGAACGGCTGATCGCCGACGGGAGGCTTGCAGTGGAGGCTGACGCGGACTATTCTCCCCTGAGCTTCGATCCGGGGCTTTTCTACATCTCGGCGACCGTTATGCCGGGCAAGACTGCCGGAGATGTCGAGGAGGCGGTGACGGCTGAACTTGAACGGCTCAAGAACGAACCCGTGAGCGATGAGGAGCTGGAAAAGGCCAAGAATCAGCTCGAGGCGATGTTCGTCTTCCATCGGGACTCCCTGTTCTACCAGGGTATGATGCTCGCGCAATACGAGATCGCCGTCGGCTGGAAGGAAATCGCCCGATACGTGCCGTCCATCCGCAAGGTCACCGCGGAGGATATCCGGCGGGTGGCACGCCTCTATTTCACTCCCCGCAATCTGACCGTCGGCACGATAGTCCCTGCCGCCGGCGAGGAGGGGGTGCCTCCGCCCGCAAGTTCACCCATCATCGAAAAAACGGTTCGCTTGAAAAACGAAGGTGCCGTCACGACCGAAGCGCCGTGCCCGGGCGGTCCGACCGGGAGCGCCGGTTCGGGGGAACAGGAGGGCCGGAGACAATGATGCATCGGAAAGCCGCGGTCGTTTCCTTTCTGGTTTTCATCACCCTCATCGTTTCGGGCGGGCTCTTTCCTTCGGAGACTCAAGCGCTGCCCCCCGTGGAACGGACGGTGCTGCCCAACGAACTGGTGGTTCTGTTCTTCGAGGAGCACTCGACCCCGATCGTCACCCTGCAGCTTCTCTTCGACGCCGGTTCGTGGAGGGACCCCCCGGGACAGGAAGGGCTGGCGAACCTCACCGCCGGGAGCATCCTGCTGGGCACCGAGGAGCAGGACGATCGCGCTCTCAACCGGGAACTCGACTTTTTGGGGACCTCCCTGGCATCCTTTTGCGACAAGGATCTTGCGGCACTGACCATGCAAAGCCTCAGGAAAAACCTCGAGGGCAGCTTCCGCCTGCTCATGCGGGTCGTGACGAAGGCCTCGTTTCCTGAAGCGCAGTTCCTTGCGGAAAAGCGTAAGATCGCAGGCGAAATCAAATCCGATGAGGATGATCCGGAGAAGATCGCCGAACAGGCATTCGACAGGGAGCTTTACCTTTCGAGCCCTTACGGGAGCCCCGTCAAGGGCACCGAAGCCACTCTGTCCGCGATATCCAGGGATGCGGCGGTCCGATTCCACCGGGATTACTACGTTCCCGGCAACGCCATCCTGGTGATCGGCGGGGACATCACCATGGATGAGGTAAAGAGGCTGCTCGTGCCGGAGCTCCTCAAATGGTCCGGAGGAGCCGTCCCGAAGGCGGATCGCCCGACGGTGTTCGCCGGCGCCGCCAGGACGGTCGGGATCGACAAGGATGTGAGCCAGGCGAGCATCCTCCTGGGTAATGCGGGCATGGAGAGGTCCAACAAAGACTACAGCGCCTTTTCGGTGATGAACTACATCCTCGGGCATTCCAATTTCACCTCGCGCCTCATGTCCGAAATCCGTATCAAGAGAGGCCTGGCCTATTCGGTGTTCAGCATGATGGTGCCGCGCAAGCTCCCGGGTGCCTTCGAGATCGGTCTGCAGACGAAGAATGCATCGGCGCGCGAAGCCATCTCACTGGTTCTCGGCGAGCTGGAGAGGATACGCGGGGAACCCGTTTCCGAGGGCGAGCTCGAGCTGGCGAAAAAGGCCCTGATCGGGAGTTTCGCCATCCGGTATTCCACGCAGAAGGAAATCGCGAAATTCTATTCCTTGATCGAATACTTCGGTCTGGGGTTGGACTACCCGGAAAGATATCCCTCCCTCATCAACTCGGTGACTCGCGAGGATGTTTTGAGAGTCGCCAACAAGTACCTCCATCCCGACAATTACGTGCTGGTGATCGTCGGGAACCTCAAGGAGGCAGCAATCGGGGAGAACAAATAGGGAGAGCGAGCGTCGGGGGGCGACGCGCGGGGGGGGAGGGCTTTCCTCCCTCCCGCCCGATGCCGTGGACTTGAACGGACCCCGGTATCCTGTTCGACGCAGGTGAAGCGCAAGGGGTGTCGTCCCTTATTCTCCGATGATCTTCACCAGGGCACGCTTTCGCCTGCGCCCGTCGAACTCTCCGTAGAAGATCTGCTCCCAGGGGCCGAGATCGAGCTTTCCTCCGGTTACCGCCACAACCACTTCGCGTCCCATGACCTGCCGCTTGAGGTGTGCGTCGGCATTGTCCTCCCCGGTGTCGTTGTGCCGGTACCGGTCGACGGGTTCATGGGGAGCGAGCCGTTCCAGCCATTGATCGTAGTCGTGGTGAAGGCCCCCTTCGTCATCATTGATGAATACCGACGCGGTGATGTGCATGGCGTTGCAGAGCACGAGACCTTCCTTGACGCCGCTTTCGGCAAGGGCTTCGGCAACTTGCCCGGTGATGTTCACGAAGGCCCTCCGGGTGGGGATGTTGAACCAGAGTTCTTTGCGATAAGATTTCATGGGCACCCCTTTCATTCGTCGGAATTCACTTTTCCTTGCATCCGACCGCGATAATGGTTATTAGGCTGGCACCAATGCGGGCTATCGCAGTCTCAGCAAGTTTAGGTTCCAGGGTTGTGATGGGCAAGGCCAAAGAAGAAGGTGCAGAAGTGGTCTTCTCCCCTCTCTCTTCCCCGGTCCGTACATGCCGATGCAATTCTTGCGCAATGAGACATTGAAGGAGCGGGCATTCATGAAAGCGGGAAAAGTCACACTGATTGTCGTATTCGCAGCCGCCTTCGGCCTTTTTTCCGCCGGTGCCGGCACAGCAAAGGAGGAGAAAATGACGGAGCAGCAAAATCCGGTGGCAGTGATTCAAACGTCTGAGGGCGACATCCGCGTCGAGCTCTGGGCGGACAAGGCCCCGATCACGGTGAAAAATTTCCTTCGCTACGTGGACGACGGGTTTTACGATAAGACCGTCTTTCACCGGGTCATCGATGATTTCATGATCCAGGGAGGCGGCATGACCGCCGACATGCGCAGCAAGACACCCCGCGATCCCATTAAGAACGAGGCGCGCGCGGAGCTGAAGAATACCAGGGGAACGATCGCGATGGCGCGCACCGGCGTTGTGGACAGCGCCACATGTCAGTTCTTCATCAATGTGAAGGACAACGACTTTCTCAATCATCGTGACGATAGCCCCGCGGGATTCGGTTATGCGGTCTTCGGCCATGTCATCGACGGCATGGACGTTGTGGACCGGATCAAAAAAGTCCCTACGGCCGGTGCAGGCATGCACCAGAATGTGCCGGTCAAACCGGTGGTCATCGAGAGTGTCAAGAGAGCCCAATGACGGAGCGTCGAAGTCCCGGCCGGCGTGGACGATCGCGCTGAATGCCGGCCGGGAGCGGACGGAACCGTCGATGTGCGTGCGACGCCCGGTGAGGGTGGTCGACAGCCCGAACCGGATGTCCTTCCCGCCACGAGCGAGCCAGTGGTCGTCAGGACCGTGGGCTGCGCTGCCGCGCATCCCACCCTGCGCGTCTGGGGTCACCTGACAGGCTGTGACCAGACTGCAAGGCTTGACGCGCACAACTGGAGCCGGAAACTTCGGACACCATGAGTCCCCCCTGCCCGTTCTCTGAGAACAGCCATTTTTTCGCTTGTTTACCCACAGATGGAATGATATGTAACGCCTAATCCTGCGGAGACCCAGACATTAAAGTCACATGCGATCGGAGAACCGAGAGCCGCATGAGAGAAAAACAGGGGCGTTGAATTCCTTTGTGCGAATTCATGTTTGTTCTTCCCCGGATTCTCATCGAAAGGAATGCAATGAGCGGTCGATTGAGCGACTTCATAAAGACTTACTCGACCGGAACAGATGGGGCATTGTCGTCGATGGAATATGGGGGGCTCTTCATCGAAGCACACGGCAGCCCACCTGACCAGTGTATATTGGTGTTGTCCGGAACGAGTATTCAACTGGCGGATATCGAGTTTTTCATCAATTGCCTGGTGGGCAAGGGATATTCGGTGGCATCGATCGAACGGGACATCGGCGGGCTGATCGATTTTAAGACGGATTCCAAGGCCGATCGCAAGCTGGCCCTTGGAGACTTTATCGATCATTTGAAGCGAGACCGCGGGATCTCAAGTATTCACATCATCGCGCAATCTTATGCCGCCTTTGAAGTGGCCCGCCTGCTCGTCGAGGCTCCGGAGACCTACAGGGCCTCCATCCCCGCGGTTGTTCTGGTGAATCCTGCGGGGTTCGATAGACAAATGAGATATGTTCCACATTGTCTCAGATTCTTGTTCATTCATGTGTTGAGCGGGTATGCCTCAGCCGTCGCAAGGCTTGTCATCAGCGGACGAAATGCGCCGGAAACGAGAAGGGATTTCCGGAGAAAGCTCTCAGCGGTCCATTCGTTCTTCATCAAAACCGTGCGAAACCCTATAAGAACGTTCAAAGAAATCGCCGACATCGTCTCATTTGACATCATCCCCTACGTGAAGCTCCTCATAGAAAAATACGGTTTTTCGTTCCACTTCGTATTGAACGGCGACGACAACCTGGTGTCCGCTTCAAGGACGTTGGAATGGTCCCGCCGATTGGTGCCGCATGAGAATGTCACGGTTTTCCCGGGCAATCATCTGGATTTTTTCGTCGATGAACGTCAGATCGTGTCGTTCATGGACACCTTGGGAATGATTGCCGTTCGAGGTAAACATGCTTGATGCAATCGTAATCTCCGATACCGGGAACGATACCTACTCGGTTTCAAGCCTCCTCAGGCTGCAGGTGGAGGGGAGGCCCGCGATCATCCAAAACGTTCGCAACATGCTCGAAAATGATGGAAGGATCGTTGACCCCGTCAAAGGCGAAAATGAAAACAATTGGCATTGTGCGCCCAAGCTCAACGGGATCGTGCTCCTGAGCCGCCTGCTCGGGGAGGGGGTCAACGCTGAATTGATCGATTCCTATTACAGTGAGCGCCATCGTTTCCTGCAGTTGCTGCGCGACAACCCCAAGATGGTGGTCATATCCACAACCTTTATACTCAATAAGAAAAGCCTCTACGATCTTGTTCGCGACATACGTTCGGTGGCGCCCGATATATATATTGTTGCCGGAGGCCCGTTTGTCTATTCGTCCTATCTTATCATGCAGCGTCGGGGAAGCTCCGGCTATGATGTGACGAGCCCGTCCGACGACTACTTGTTTCTGAACGACGACAACCGGCCCGATGTCGATCTGTATATCGTCTCCATGAAAGGCGAATGGGTGCTTTCGAAGGCGCTCGGCCTGATCAAGAGCGGGAAAGCCGTGTCCGGGCTGCCCGATGTCGCGCACTGGGACGGCCGGCGGTACGTATTCTCGCCCAGGAGCGTGAGCGAGGTCGACCCGGACGATCCGAGCATCGACTGGGACGGCATGCCGGATGACCTGTTCAAATCCGGCGCCGTCAATGTTCAGGCCAGCTACGGTTGCCCCTGCAAGTGCGAATTCTGCAATTTCGTAAGGGGGGACCGGCCCGCGCACGTGAAACCCCTCGGCGTCCTGGTGTCCGAGTTGACTCGAATTGCGGCCAGGGGAATCAAGTACGTGAGATTTGTGGACGACAATTTCAGGCTTGGCAGGAACGACCTGAACCGGGTGTGCGAAGCGTTTCTGGAGGCGGGACTGAACCTGAAATGGATGAGTTTTTTCAGGGCAAGCTCCCTCGAAGGCGCGGATTTGGAGCTCCTCAAGCGTGCCGGCTGCATCGAGGTGCAGATGGGAGTGGAATCGGCGGACAGAGAAGTCCTGAGAAGGATGAACAAGAAGTCCGACCCCGACATGTACGCCCGCGTGATCGGGCGACTGCTGGACGCCGGGATCGACTGTTCCTGCTGCTTTATCGTGGGTTTTCCCGGAGAAACCAGGGAAAGCTTCGAAAGAACGGTGGATTTCATCGAAAGCATGCCGAACCCGTCTCAACCCGGGTTATTTTCGTGGTCCATCTATCCGTTCCTTCTGGTGCCGCTCAGCCCCATCTACGAACCGGCGAAGCGGGCCGAATACGGTCTGTCGGGTTACATGAAGGAATGGAAGCATTCCACCATGGATTCCGCCACCGCTCACCGGTGCATCCGCAGTGCGTTCCGCCGGATCGAGAACACAAGCCCCATCTACAGTGGTGACAATCTGGAGATGATGGCCGGGCTGTCATTGGAGAAGAAAAAGAATTTCATCAAATTGCGGCACAGTCTGTCGAAACGATTCCTGGATGCACCTTACGACAAATCGTTGGTCGTGCGCTCGTTTGCCGAAATCCTGAAGTAACCGCGGTACGCCCCGGGCCGGCACGTTTTCACGGTTCGTGCCAAGCCCCCGGCTCACGGGCGTTTGCGAGAAATACAACGGCCATTCCGACACCCTTGAGCAGCCTGCGTCCTCCCCGCCGAAGGGTCTCAGCCCCGTCAGAACATGTAGCTCAGGGTCAGCCCGATGAGATGGATGTCCGTGTTGTACTCCCCGTTGGCCGCAGTCAAGGGATTGAAGAAGCCGTCGTTGGGATTGTCGTCCACCGTGTTGTTTTTGGTGCGGCTCACCATTTTCTGGAAGCCGTAGGACAACCCGGCGCGCAGCGCTCCATACCTGAAATCCGTCCCGATGGTGATCAGGTGGGCGTCGGCGTCCGGGATGGACGGGTCGAAGGTGGAATCCGGAACGGGATTGCCCTGGTAGAGGTATCCGGCCACAAGCGCGAACCGGTCGTTCAACTGGTATTTGGCCCCGATGCTTCCGGTCCATACGTCGTGCCAGTTCCTGTTGTTGACGGACACCATGCTGCCTGCGACCGGCTTGTCGAGCCGGATGATCAACTGTTCGAAGGAAGACCACCCTTCCCATCGCGCGGCGACTTCCAGGGTGAGGGGATAGAAGCCCTTGTAGCACACACCGAAGTGAACGCGCTGGGGGAGATTGAGTTGGGCGTCGCCGTCGGTGTCGGGAAACAGCAGTGAGAAATAAGCCGGTGCGCCGTTGGGCAGGGTGAACTCAGCCTTGCCGTCGACGTTCACTCTGACCATGCTCCGATACGATGCCCCGATGGATACATCCGGATGGGGTTCAAACAGCGCCCCGAAACTCCATCCCACGCCGTGACCGTCCCCTTTGAACCTCTGTCCTCCGTCGGCGAGCCCCAAGGGCGCGAAATAGAGCTTTTTCTCCAAGGTGGTGTCCAGGATCAGGAAATCGGGACCGCCGCCGATGGCCAGCCACGGCGTGACCTGCCAGGAAATCACGGGGTTGATGTCGTAAGTCGTCAATTCGGACTTGGTCGCGATATATCTTCCTTCCCAGTTGTCCGCCCATTCCGTGGCGAGTCCGAAGGGATTGAACACTCCGAGTCCCAGGCTGATCTTGTCCGTGAACCGGTGAGTGACAAAAAAAGTGGAAGGAAAGAAAACATCCTTTTCGGCACTGGTGGAATTTCCGGTGAGCCCGCTCTTGAAATCGCGCAGGGGAATGAGCAACGTGGTCCCGACTTCGACCTGAGTGCCTTCGAATTTGCTCATCAGGGCGGGGTTGAAGAAAATGACCGAGGGATCTTCCCCGTGGGCGATGGTGGCTGCGGCCTGCCCGAGGGATGCGGCTCCCTGTGTGTAGATGGCAAAGCCCGAACCGAAAGCGGGAGAAGCGCCGATCAGGGCGAAACTGGCCAGCACGATCAACAGCATGGAACCGGCGATACGCAGACACAGCATACTCCAACCTCCTTGTTCGTTGGCGATCCCCTTCGGCCAGGGGGGCCGTCCGCGGCCTTCGACTCGTTGCCGTCGGCTTGCCGGATGGAGACCGGATGTTCCTCGATCCATGGACGGCGCTCCGGGGTGCGCGGCAGAGCCGTGCTCGGGAGCGTCGCGATGATGATTGCCCGGACTGTCCTGCAGCGGCAAGAGCCGGACACACAGGAACGGGGGATAGTGTTCCGCATGAGGTGTGAATTCATACAAACAGCATTTGTGACCGGATGTCAACATCGCATTTCATCATCACGAGAATGCTTCGGGAGCGCGGCGAGATTCGTGCAGCGCTCTTTTTTCAAGCGGTCCGAATACCGTTGGAAAAGCTGGCGCGCCGTGGTAATAGAAGCTGATCCCGAATTTGAAAAAATACAGGAGCCATCCCGACCACATGCAATGCATCGAGTACCTGATGGAAAGCGAGGATGAGGCGACCCGTCTGGAAATGAAGACGGATTGCCGGTCCGTTGAGGCGCAGGCCCTCTGGGCGGGCCTCGGGCCGGGAATGCGGGTCGCGGACATCTGCTGCGGAACGGGCAAGACCAGCGCGTGCCTGAACGCGCTGGTTCAACCGGGGGGAACGGTGATCGGAATCGACGGATCCCCCGAGAGGGTCGCTTACGCCGTCGATCACTATGGAGGGGAGGGGATTGAGTTCAGGTGCCGGGACATCCGGGAACCGCTCGAGGACCTCGGCCTCTTCGACTTCGTCTGGGTGCGCTTCGTGCTCGAGTACTATCGTTCCACCGGTTTCGAGCTGGTTTCCCACCTTTCCCGAATCGTCAAGCCGGGAGGGGTCCTTTGCCTCATCGATCTCGATCACAATTGCCTCTGTCACTATGGAATCCCTCCAAGGCTCGAGAGAACCCTGTTCGCTCTCGTCGGAATGTCCGAGCGGGAAGCCGATTTTGACCCTTACGCCGGCAGGAGACTCTATTCACATCTCTACCGGCTCGGGTACCAGGAGATCGATCTGTTCGTCGAGGCTCACCATCTGATTTTCGGCGATCTGGAAGGAAAGGATTCGTACAACTGGGCGAAGAAGGTGGAAGTCGCTTCGCGGAAGCTCGGCTTCGATTTCGCCGAATACGGCGGCGGAGTCGAAGAATTCAAGGCGGAATTCAAAGATTTCTTTTCCGATCCGGGACGGTTCACCTATTCTCCCCTGATCCGCTGCCGGGGTCGCAGGCCGTTGGACGAAAGATAGCGAAACGTCCATGCGAAGCGTCGGCTCCCGGTCGATACGCACTCGCACCGCCCCGGCGCATCTGCGCCTTTCGGAGAAGTCGTGTCGAATCGAGGCGCCCCGGGGGCGTTTTCCTCCCTCAGCCTCGATCGGCGCGCATCCGGCGGGACCGTCACACGCCGCCCTAGGGCCGGGGCACCATTTCCTTGCGTTGAAGGTACCTGAGGAAAGCGTCGACGACATCGCTGTCGAAGTGAATTCCACGTTCGTGGTTGAGAATCTCCAAGGCTTGTCCCAATGGCATGGGGTCCCGGTAGTGTCTCTTTGATGTGATGGCCTCAAACACGTCTGCCACGGCGAGGATCCTTGCGCCGAGGGGGATTTCCATTCCCCGCAGCCCCTTCGGATAACCGCTGCCGTCATATTTTTCGTGGTGGCAGCCGGCGATCTCAGGGACTTGCCGGTACAACCCCTCGAAACGGATCTGTTCCAAGATGATTCTTGTTTTTTCAGCGTGTTTCTCGATTTCCTGCCGCTCCTCGGGCTCCAGCTTCCCGTTTTTCTTCAGGATCGAGTCACAAACCCCGATCTTCCCGTAGTCGTGCAGCAAGGCCGCGACCCGAATCATTTCGCAAAAGTCCTTCGGCATGCCCATTTCCTCGGAGATCCCGACCGCGTATTCGGTGACCCGTTCCGAATGACCGGCAGTGAGGGGGGCCCGGGCGTCAATACTGGCGGCGAGGGTGTGCAGGATCGACCGGAACTGCTCCAGTTTGGACTGAATCAGGGCCGCATTGTGCAGGCTGATGGCGATTTCCTGGGCCACTCCCATGATGAGGCTGATGTCGCTCTGAAGCAGGAGCCTTTTGGTCTGCAGGTTGTCCACCGCGATGATGCCCAACGCGTCGTCTTCGTAAATGATCGGGCAGCAGATGAAGGACTTGGTTTTCATTTGCCGCGCGAATTCAAGGCTCCGGGGCGACAGTTCATCCTTGATCTCATCGATGTTGTTGATGAGGAAAGGTTTGCGTTCACGCAACGAGATGATGAAGATGCCCCTCGAGTCCGACCTCACGCGGAAGCTGGAGTTGTTGAGAATCTCGATCAAGTCCTCCGAATAGCCGAACCCCGTGCAGAAATTCAGCCTTGTTCTGTCCGTGCTCACCAGCCAGATCATGCCGCGGTCGAAGTCCAGCCGCTGCTCGAATTTGCGTATGACATTGCTCAGGATGCCGTCGATTTCCATCTGCTTGCTGAGCGCCTGACCGATCTCGTTGATGAACAACGCATTGTTATAATTGGTGTTGATCTGCTCGATCAGCTTGTCGTTGGAGTCCCTGAGGTTCACAATGGCGCTGCTGAATTCGCGCACCTGCAAATGCGAGGCGTAGAGGCTGATGAGGAGCACGCCGAGCAGGCCCGCCGCCAGAAAGACACCCAGGGTGTACGAGGAAACCTCCTGGCAGGCGATGAGTCCCACCAGCGCGATGCCGACGGCGAAAGCATTCCGCACCTTGTGCCAGAATGCGGATGGCGAGCGCTGCCACGAGACGATGTAACGGCAAACTTGGCCGTTGTCGCGAAACATGCACTCCGGATGTTCGATTCTAGGCAGCCGATGCTTGAACACCAAGGATACCGCGTCGATGTGTCCGATCCTGTTCTCGCACTGGTAGGGTCTTTCCCGGACACCCTCGACGGGAGTGAAGGTGAGCTCGACGGTTTCCGACCGAAGCCGCCTGGCCGTGCAGGTCGACGATCTCGTGAAGTTGATGCTGGCTTTGCCGAGCATCTCGTAGGCGGTGGCGGGTGCCACATGACTGAGGACGTACTGTTTCATGGCCCCGATCGATTCCGCCGACGCCGCGAACCTGCCGGCTTCCCGCGCGATGTTCGTGTTGCCGGTGACGTTCACCAACTGTTCATAAAACCGGTCCACCTGGCTCTGGCTGAACCAGTGTCCTTCGTCTTCGACCTGGTAGCGTTCCATTCCCGCATAATTGAGCAGATCCGAGATGTTGATGTAGGGATAACGCTTCCTGAGCAGCGCGATAAAGGTGTTTATGATTCTGCTGTTGTAGAGGGGACGGTCCATCTCGGCCCTCAAATCACCGTGATCCCGCTGCCCTGTTCCTGTTTGCGGCGGGAACGGCTGAGCAGGTTCTCCATGTAGGAGAAATACTGATCGCTGTACTGGGAATTGAACACCCAGAGATCGTACTGTTTTTCAAAAGGGATACGCCTGCTCTCGGCGTAGCTCACCGGATAGAGCAAAATGGGAAAATCCTGCGGATCCTCAATCCGCAGCCGCCGCATGAGAGTGCCCAGGGCGGACAGAAAAGCCGTGCCGGGCAGATTGTCCTGGTCCAGCACGATGACATGCATGCAGTTCGTGAGATTGGAGAGGTTCAGCCCGATATCGGAGCGGGTGATCATGATGACCGCCTTCAGCTCGCGGCCTTTTTTCAGGGAAAACAAGTGCCGCTCCCTTTTGAAACCGAGCCGTCGGTACTCTTTGTTCAGGTCGCAGCACCTGATCATGTCCGGATGTAAATCCAGGGCGTAGAGCAGGAGACCACCGGAAGTGTGTTCGTAAAAGCTTCCCAGTTCGAGCAAATCTTCGGGTTGGGTGGGGTGAAGCTCATGGTCCTCAAGCAGCGGGGCGGGTTCCGTCAGGCTTGCCGGCTCTCCGTGCAGATGCAGGTAAGCGAACCGGTTCAGAGATGCCCCCCGCGGATCGTTCAGGCTCTTCGTGAATCCTCCGAACACCCGGTTGGGGAACCTGTTCTCGGGGCGGTAGTAGGAAATGATGAAGTTCATGTGAGTCGAATAGAGGCAGGCGAAGTCGTTCACATAACGACCGATCTGTTCGAGCACGACGATGCCCGCTTTTCTGAGCCAGGACCCCGTGGCGGCATGGTGATGGAACAGCCATGTGTTGTCATAGAACCTGACCATGGAAATGTGTCCGTGGATCGCCCCCTTCTCCTGGTACGTGAAATGCTTGACGATTTCCGGGCTGTGCAGATACAGCTTTTCGTAAGTGTCTTTGAGCTTTTCCTTGTTGGCGTGAATGAGCGCATACTTGCGCGGGTAAAAGAATCCGGTTTCGAAGAAAAACTTCCACAGGGCGTCGAGATCCACCCGTCCGCAAACGTAGGAACGTTGATCGGCGGCACGGTGCAGAACGCTCGAGAGCCTGACCTGGTCTCCGACGTTCATGTCCAGGAAGGCCATGCCGCAACGCACGTGGTTGTCCCGGTTGCCGTTGCGGACCGCGTTTCGGTAAACGACCTGGCCCGTGCAAGTGATCTTGAAGCCGTTGGCAAATTCGATCTCGATTTCCGGAACGATCATGCCGGTGAGCAGGACGGAATCCTCACAATTCTCCTCCACGGACACGCCGCCCCCTGAAATGTCCTCGATTTCGAGGTTGACCATCCTCCCGGTCAAAGGATGTCGAAAGATCAGGTTCGGGGTGGGAGACAACCGCAACCGAGTGCTCCTGAATGCCTTGGGCTTGAACCTTCGGATGTTGTCGCTGAGAGTCCGCAACACGAAAGTCCGAGTCTTCTGCCCGTGACTCTCACGGGTGATGCGGCATTCGCCCGAAAAGACGACCCGCCCTTCCTTGCGGAAAATGATCGTTGCGGTAGCCTTGGGATTGATCCACAGGAAGGACTGAGGAGGGACGATGGTGACCTCGATCCGAAACGAAACGGCGCTGAATTCGATCAGAGACCCGGAAAGCACCGCCCCTGCCTGGATGAATTCCACCTCCACATCCCGGCACGGGTAGCGCTTCGATTTCCTGAACCTCAGTTCGTGGCTCGTCTCGGGAAGCTCGAAGCGGAGCACGCCCGCCTCGATCCCCTTGAGGTCAGGCTTCACGAGAACGATCTTGAGGCCGTCGGTGAGGATCAGATTCAGGAAATCATAAGACCCGTGGTCATGCAGAGTAAGCGGGTCGGTCAGCCGGCAATCGAGCGTTTCTCCCAGACAGGGAAGAGGCTTCGCCCTGAGCGAGACCAGGGATTCGTACTTCTTGTGACGGAAATTGACGAGAATGCTCTGGTCTTGAAAATTGATGAAATTGATGTCGTTGATAAGGTCTTTCTTATGGATGCTTCTGGTTTCGTCAAGCCTGTCGTCCAGGTCCGTGTTCTGAAACAAATCGGCGATACGGAGCAGGTTGATGTGTCCCAGGTCGCCGTTTCGGATCGCGAGCGGGGCCCCCTCGCTCCGGTGCCACGGGAAAGGGGGAGTGGAGTCAGGTTTAGCCTGGGCTGAATCCGTCGGGAGCCGCATTCCGGCTTCGAGATCGGCAAGGAGCTCGCCCGCGCTGCGATAACGCTCGCGGCTGCCGGTGCACAGACCACCGATCACGCCGTCGATCCAGGACGGGATGCTCCCGTTCCTCCTGGAAGGCAACCACTCGTCGGGGAGCTTTCCCCCCGAGTCATAGAATGCATCAGGGTGGGGAAACGGAGGCTCCCCGCACAACATCTGGTAGAAGACGGCGCCCAGCGAATACAGGTCGGCCGAAGGCGACACAGGATGGTCGTCCGGGAAAAGCGCGCGCTCGGGAGCGATATACGGATGGTTTTCCCGCCCCGGACGGATGGGCCAGTCCGGCAGCAAGTCCCGCGGAGCGAGAAGGCCCCGGCGGAAATTCATGATCCGGGGACCCGAGGCGGTCAGCAGGATGTCCCCGGGGCACAACTCCCCGTGAACGACGCCGTTTCGATGGCAGGCATCGAGCCCGCGGGCCACCCCTTCGACTATCCGCAAAGTTGCATCCGGGCCGAGCGTTCCTTTCAACATGCGGGATCGAAGCGTATTCTCCTCGGCTCGGTCCAGGACCTGGACAACCTGGTCGTTGGTTTCGTCATAATATTCCGCGCAACCGACGATATTGGGGTGGGGTCCGATCTTTTCGAACGCTTTCCGGTCCTCCCCTATCCGTTCGGCCCGTTCGTGCTGTCGAGCGCGGTCGTTCAGGAACGGCAGGGTGATCACGCGGATGCGCCGGAGCTGTCCTTCCTGCTGTGGTTCCAGGGAGCGAGCCAGGTATTCGGTCAGTCCGGGTTCGATTGAGAGAGTCTCGCAAAGCCTGTGTCCATGAACCACCGAGGGCGGTTTCATGTACGCGCCCCAGCGATGGAGGATTTCGGCCAGTTGCTTTTGGTCCGACAGGGAATCGCTTTCGAGCAAGTTAGCGGACGGACCGGCACCGGGATCGGTGAGGCGGTTCAGCAGCCGGTCGTCCATGGGGAGCACAGGCCACCTCGATGCCCCGTTGACGTTCAGCTGCACGGAATCGCGGGCCAGCACCACCAGTTCCCTGAACGAAGTGCGCCTGTAGAGGCCGGTGTCCGCCCTGCCGACCAGGGTGCGCAGGGATTCGATCTTGAAGTGCAGGCTGCGGAAAGGATTCCGGCGTTCACGTGTTCCATCCACGCACCAGAACTCGTCATCGCCTTGAATCTGAGGACCCCAGTCCTTGATATCCAATACAAAGACGGCATGAGGGGCAATGAGCACAATGTCGATCTCGCACACCTGGCGAGCGTGTTCGTCGGGGATGGCCAGGACGGGCAGGACGACATACTCGGGACCGTGGAGCCCGAGCCCTTCAAGGGATTTGGGTGCAGGCACCGGGGGCAGATTCTCCACCAGAAAGCGGATCACTTTCTTCAGGCTTTCGCTTCGAGGCAGCGAACCACTGAGAGGTAAAATCAGTCGAGCCACTAGAGCGCTCCCTTGATCGTCGATGGCCCGTAAATCGCCCCGCCACAGCGCGGTCCGCGGGCTCCGGGGAAGCCGGGAGCACACCCCACCCCTGTTCCAGTGGAGCGAAAACCGGCCTCCTCCAAGCGGAAGCGCACGCGAACCAGTTTGCGGCACCTGCGGATATTTCCTGCAAGCCGATTATTTTTCGGGAAAGTCAGCAACAAGATCTATAATGTTACTGTTCGTTGATTACGTTCCGCCCCTCAACCCCATATCTGTGCTTTCCAGTTTAGCCTCCGGAAACACCAAAAGCAAACGATCATTGAACATCCGAAAAAAAGTCTGCGAAAAACCGCCACCTTCTGCTTCCGCATACCATCAGGAACCGTGTCGTCGTGCACAGTACGAGAGCTGGAGATAAAACGCCGCCCCGCATTCTGATCCTGCCGCCGGGAGACAGCAGTGAACTTCACGTTCTCCCGTTCACGATGCCCATTCCAAAAGCAGCCTGTATTGGAATTGTTCCTGCCGTGCTTCGAGAATAAATAAACATCGGCGCCTTCGATCCGGGACTTCTAGGAAGGATGCCTTTGAACTTATGTTTTAATGCCGAAAGAAACGTCGAATCAGTGGAGGCGGTCGGCGGTGAATCCCCGGAATATTCGTGGAGATGCCCCCGGGTGCGGGACCAGCCCGTGGAGTAGACGGGCAATGAGGTTTCGAGGGCGGGAAAGATGGCAAAGCCTGCTGATAATGCTTACCAAATGCTGGTTATTATTGTGTTATGCGATACGAGGCGGCATTCGGGCGTCGAGCCCCCGGGGCTTCCATGGCCGGGCGGCCCTCAAGCCCGGATTCAGAGGGCGCCAAGCGTCGGCCTTCAAATGAGCGGGTTCATCGGTGAAGCCGGTTCCATGTACGGGTGTCGACGGCGTTGGGTCGAGGGAGCCCGGCATCCCGGGAGGAGGAAAAATGAGGATGGTTTCGAAATCAATCGTATGGTTTCTGATCGTCGCGGGGGGAGCGGCGTTGTTCGCATGGCAAGGCTGGTACAACGTGGCCGCCAACGTCCCGCATTGGGATGCGACCGTCACGGCGATCGAGCTGATCCGAGACCGATCGATAGAGGCGCACAGCCGCGGGATTTCCGTCCCGGCGCTCGATGATGCCCGGCTGGTCTCTGACGGAGCGCGCACCTACGACGAAGTCTGCCGTTACTGCCATGGAGCGCCCGGAGTGCCGAGCGCGGTTTTTGCGCAGGGACTCTACCCGGCTCCCGCCAACCTGGCCTCCGATGCATTTCGGCGGGATTTCAAGGAAGCCCGGGTATTCTGGGTCATCAAGAACGGGATCAAGATGACCGGGATGCCCGCCTTCGGCTCCTTTTTCGAAGACGTGGAGCTCTGGGCTGCGGTGGCGTTCGTGAAGCGTTTACCCGGTATCGGAGCTGAAGAATACCGGAGCATGACCGCGAAAACGGACAAAGCGGGGCCGTGACAGGTTGTGTGGTTGCGGGACGGTATGTGGGAGGTTTTTCCCTGTTATTGAACGGAAGGCGGTAAAAAGGGACGGTGCTGCGGAGGCCGCAGGCGGTCACGGCACCAGGCTTGCCTGGTGCCGTGACCGCTGAGCCATGTTCGCAACTGCGCCGCATTTATTCCCCGGCGGCTATCTACGGGCATTCATGTCTTCTCTCCGGGTGCGGAGTCCCGCTAGAGGGCGCCGGATTGAAGGATCATCCCGCCTTCTCCCACGGCCATGAAGGTTTTCCCGTTCGTGCTGTTGCCGTAAGCGATTCCATACAGCTTCTTCGTGGTGCCTGATTTCCTGAAGGTCCACGTTGCGCCGTCCGGTGTCGTGAGGATTTGCCCCAATGTGCCGACGGCGGCGAAAACATCACCTCCGCCGTAGCTGATTCCCGTGAAATCGAAGCTGCCCGTAAAATCCTGCAGAGCCCTTTGTCTCCAACCGAATACCGGGCTTGCTTGCGTCGATACGACGATCTTCACGCTCGGGCCTACGACGACGAAGCGGTTGCCGCCGAAGTCAACGCCCGAAAACCCCGTGGTCGGGGATTGAGGAATGATGGGGGCATAGGACATGGTCCAGTAGATCCCGTCCGGCGAGTCGAGAATGGTGCGGGTATAAGGATTGTAATTGCCCACCATGACGAAAGTGTCCCTCCCGTAGGACACGCTCTTCGTATCGAAGCAGGTTTCGAGGAGGTAATAGTACCAGGACGTTCCGTCGGTCGATCTGACGACCACCCCGTCCTCGCCGCCGGCCACGAAGACGTTGTCGCCAAGAGTTATACCGTTCAGGGCCGTGCCGCTGGGGAGCTCAATCTGCCAGGAAAAACCGGGAGGCTTGACGAACGTTTGCTCGGTCCAGGTGTCGCCGTTCGTTGAGGTGAAAACGCCCGCCTTGTTGGCAGAAGTCGCACCAACCGCGACAAACCGGCCGTGGCCGTAGATGACCCCATTGAGCCAGCCCGCTCCCGGGATGGTCTTGATATCCCATGTGCTGCCGTTCGAGGAGGTGAGAACCGTGGCGCTTTCACCAACAACGACGTACCTGACCTGTCCGTTGACCGTTCCTCGGGCTATCGCCTTGATGGTCTTGTATGTTCCCGTGGAGCGGATGATCCAGGAATCCTTCGCGGGATTGTAACAGAGAATGGTTGCGAAAGTCCCCGCGGCGACCATAGTGCCGTCAGGCTTTGCGGTTATTGTCAGAAGCGAGTACGGAATGTTCGAGGTCTTGGAAGACCATGAGGAGGCGTCGGCTGAAGTGAGAATCTTGCCCCCGCTTCCTACTGTGACATAGGTGCTTTGAACATAGGTGATCCCCCTGAGCGCATTGGTGACGCCGCTGTTCCTCTTGGTCCATGTCGTGCGGTCCGGCGAGGTCAGAACGGTCCCGTTTTCACCCACCGCCACATACATGCCGCCGCCATAGGTCACTCCGTAGAGACAATGGGTGCTGATCGACGAAGGAGTGCGGCTGGTCCATGTACTGCCGGTTGGTGAAGTCAGGATCTTGCCGCCCTGGCCGACGGTGATGAATTGGCCGTCGCCGTAAGCCACGGCGTATAGATAGCTGCTGGTGCCTGAAGTTCTCGACGTCCATGTCCCTCCGTTCGGCGATGTGAGTATTTTCCCGCTCGAACCCACCGCCACGAAAAGCCCCGCAGCAGAGCTGTAGGTGACGGCAAAAAGCGGCCCGGTGAAGTTCGAGGTTCGCGATACCCAGGTTGTTCCGTCCGCGGAAGAGACGATTTTTCCCCGGGAGCCCACGGCAACGAAAGTTCCGTTTCCATAGGCGATCCCATACAGGGAAAATGATGTTCCCGAATCCCTTTCGACCCATGCCCGCGAATCCGTCGACGTCAGGATTTGGCCGCCCCAGCCCACCGCGACGTAAATGTTTTCGGCATACACGACCCCGTTGACAAAATTGGATGCCGCCGAGGGCCTTTCAGTCCACGACGCGCCGTCCGCCGAGGTCATCAGTTTGCCGTCGGAACCGACGACGATGAAGGTCTTTTTGAAGAACGTGATACCGTTGAGCACGTTGTTCGAAGTGTTAGCCGACGGATACCCCAGAACCCCCGAAGACCATTTGACCCAGTTTTCGGTCTTGGATGGAGCAGTGAACACAGTGCCCGAACCGTTTATCGCAACGAAGGTGGGACCGGTGTTGATGGAACCGAAGGCCACTGCCTTGAGGGTCGAAGTGTCCTGCGGATCGTTCCAACTCCAGCTCGTGCCGGTGGAGTTCGAAACAAGGATGGTTGTGTCGGAACACTGGGAACCGACGACCATGAACTGACCGTCCCCGTAGGTGACTCCGAAAAAGCTCTGGGTGGCGCTGCCGTATACCTCGGTCCAGGTTGTCCCGTTCGTGGATCTCAGGATCACCGGGTGGGTTGTACCGGACACCGCGCTGCCCACGGCGATGAAAACGCCGTTACCGAAAGCCACCGCATTGAGCTGGCTGCCGGTCCCGGAAACCTGGTAGTTCCAGTTGATCCCATCCGTGGAGGATAGGATTCTCCCGGACTTGCCCACGGCGACAAACCTTGCCGACGAGCTGCCGGACCCTTTGCCGAAAGCGACTCCGCGAAGGCCGTCCACATCCGAATATCCCTCGATGGAAACTCTCCAGGAGACCCCCGCGTTGGTTGACCTCACGATGGTGCCCTTGTCGCCCACGGCGACCCATCTGTTGTTTCCATATGCCGCCTGATAGAGGGTGTCGCTGGTTCTCGAATCCCTCGTGGTCCAATTGTAACCGTCGGTGGAGGTGATGATCCTTCCGCCCACACCAACCGCGGTGCAGGCAGATGAACTGCACGAGACCCCGTTGAGGTGGTTGCCGAGCTCCGGCAAGGGATTTCTCAAGCGCCAGGTGTCCAATGGGCTTGCACCGGTGGCCGGCTGCGGAAGAAAAACGAGAAGCGCGACGAATAGAAGCAATACAACTTGAGCGACTCGACGAACGTTCATAAATCCCCCCTTGATTCTTGTCGGCGCCTGAGCACCCGCTGCGCATTTCAGGATGCCATTCCGTGTCGTGTTAGGGCCACAAGGTTTTCACGACGGACCTCTTCCGATTCCGCACGCGGCAAGCCGCCTCTCCATGTGCCGCCGTTGCCTTGTCCTTGATTGACGATCCGGACTGACGGGCTTGAAAGAAAACAGGCACAGAATCCGCCCCACGACCCTAAGATTTTGATAAGCAATTAAAGAATTAGCAAATAGCGAGCCATAAATAAAATTAATGAAAATTAATATTTGGGGATCTGCGGCAGGCCTTCATTTCATCCGTTCTGCACTGACCTTTCGGAACTCTCTATGCATCGAGTATATATTGGCAAAATATCCATAAATAAATTCCTGGTTGCGGAAATCGCCCGCATCATTCCAGCCGATGCCTTTCAATGCGATCCGCCCCGACGGCGACGATTGACCGCGGGACCCCAGAACCGGCCGCCGTAGCCGGCTCCCTCGATCTTGTCTTCTCCCTTCCCCCTCGACCTTCGGCCGCCGGCTTTCCGGTCGGCCGGCGCCCCTTCGAGCGTTCCGGCGTCATTGTCCTGCCAGCGCCACGCGATGCCTTCCATCTCGTCATATTCGGCCAGGCCCGCGCGCCAGAGCCGGGTGAAGAAACCCGCGCGCATCCATCTGGTGAAATGGGCGTGGACGGCGCTGGGGCTGCCGAAGCGTGCTCCGGGGAGCGATTTCCAGCGGCAACCCGTGCGGAGAACGTACAAAACAGCTTCGAGGATTTTTCGCGGCGGCAGCGGTTTCCTGCCCCCTCCCGGTTTTCGCCGGTAGCTCCTTTCCGGGTCTCGTTCGGGCCTCGGAATCAAAGGCTCCACCTTTTCCCAGAAGGCATCGGACAGTTGCCGAGACGATATTTCAGCCATGTTCCTCCTCCGGATCCGCTGAATGGAAGATGCCTGGAGAGTATGGCATATTCCGTAAACAAAATCTCGATTATTTAAGGATAAGTTTCGATCTGAGACATTGATGGAAAATCATGAAGATCTTCAGTATCAATGGAGGCGGGTCAGACAAAAAACGGCACAAAAGTGACATTATTTGTCATATGGTCGCGGAGGAGCAGGGGGCATGCAGCTCTCGTCAATGACATGACGGGCGGGCACGGGCGATTCCCGGAAGGCAGGTATTCACACCGCTGGAATTCCTGTCCCGGAGCTTCCCGCATGGGCTCGTTCGGGCAGGACGGGTTTTCGCCATGTGCTTTGTCCCGTCGGATACATTAAATCCGTTTAAGGGGCTTCGAACGGGCAACGCAAGGGCCCGGAACGTTCCAAGAGCGTGCCCGGCCTTCCCGGTGTCGGCCCCTTTGCCGCGCGCGACTTCCCGACGGTTGTCGCTCTTCCTGTATCCGCGTGGCCCACCGGCCGGGGCGAATGGCTCCCGTGCCCCCGGCGAAGGCCGGAGGCACGGGAGACGATGAAGACCCGGACTCCCGATTGTGCGGCAATGAGGGCGACGGTCGGCGTTTTTAAGCGAGAGTCCATCATGCACGGCGTTCCATGGAAATGACGCTTGTCCGGTTTCGGCACCGACGGGGGGACCCGGGGCGAGGGCGCCGCTTATGGAAGCAACGCTTCAGGCCCATCGCGCTCGATTGCCTTCATTGACCGGCGGCAATCATCATCCAAGCTGCTTTGCCTCGGCTTCGCTCAGTGCCGCTCGAGCTTTGGCGAGCTCCGCGTAGAGCTTTTCGACCTTGGGCAGGTTCTTTCGCAGCAGGGCCTTGAGGATATCGCCTTCGAGCTCGGCGACTTCCAGGCGCAGGTAATAGTCCATGGTCTCCTTGAGGTGCGCGATGACTATTTTTCCGGTCAGAAGCGGATGATTGTTGGTCACGTTGGCGTCTTTGAACCGTGTCCCATGCTCCAGCTCCACCTCGAGTCCCCTTCGGAAATCTTCGAGCGGCACGTCCATGCCTTCGCGGTTCACTTCCGCAAGGATTGTCCGGGCCTCCTCCGCGAGCACTCGACCGTCCGTGATTTCCGTCCAATCGCGAAGTTTCAGATCCCGGCAAATGCGCCTGACTTCCTCAATACTGACGTATTCCGGCAATTCCATACTTATTCCTCCGTTTTTCGGTTCAGGTGTTTTCTTCTCACGGCTTCGGGAAGACAGTGCGCGTCTTCTCCTCCCGTGGCTTGCTTCCGCCTCGTCTCAGGGACACGGTTCCCAGGATCCGCCTGGGCCACGTCATCGGACGTTTCTTTTTCCCCGCAAGATAACTCTGCCCCGTTGATCTGCAATGTCCGAGCGCCGCATTCCACAATCCCGTTGCCGGAGGACTCGGACCAATTGCCCGCCCCGGGGGATTCCAGCCGCTCTTCTCCTGCTTCATCGCACCTGCAACGATGCTCAGCCGCGCACGATGAAAGGCAGTCATTTCAAGTCCCATTACGTCCAAATTTAAGAATCGTTTCGCCATAATCAAAATGTATCGATCGGGACGACATGAAATATTCGGGGTCGTGCGGCGGCATGACGGGGTGAAGATGCGCCTGAATCGATCCCGGTTCACGGGCTCCGGTACGTGGGAGGGGGCATTCCGTCCGCGGGGATCGTGCCGTCACACGCCGAAATCGCGCGGCTTGTTTTTCTCCAGGGCTTAGTATAGATTACGTCAAAGTGGTTCGGTGCCTTTCAAACGTCATGACGTCTGTGTTTTCCGGAGCGACTCGGATGAGTGATCGGGACACCCCAGAGGATCTGTTGCGCCAGGAGATAGCCCGGTTGCGGGAACGCATCAGGCATTTGGAGCGCGCGGAATCCTCTGCCCGGCAGATGGAGAAGTTTCTCCGGGAGAGCCGACAGAGATTCAAACAGATCTTTTCCGCCTCACCCATTTGCATCGAGCTCTATGACGAGAACGGAATGCTGGTCAACGCCAACCGGGCCTGTCTGGAGATGTTCGGAGTGCCGGGGTTTTCGGCGGTCAAGCACTTTGATCTCTTTAAGGATCCCAATCTTCCGGAAGACGTCATTCGGTGTCTGCGTGAGGGCATGACGATGCGCTTGGAGGTGCCGTTCGATTTCAACCGGGTTCGGGAGCTGGAACTCTATCCCACCTCTAAGGAAGGGCTTGTTTACCTGGACGTGCTGATCGCCCCTCTCATCTCGGAGGAGGGCGGCAAGCCTTCGGGTTACCTGGCCCAGGTGCAGGACATCACCGAAAAACTCGGCATGATCCGGGAGCTCCAGGATAACGAAGCCCGCTTCCGCGGCATTATAGAAGACCAGACGGAACTGATCATCCGGTTTCAGCCCGATGGTCGACTCACGTTCGTGAACGACGCCTACTGTCGATATTTCGAAAGGAGCAAGGAGTTTTTTCTGGGCCGGAACTATCTCGGCAGCGTTCATTCAAAAGATCGACCGCTCCTCAAAAAGGTGCTCACGTCGCTGACCCGGTCGCACCCGGTGGAGATGGTGGAGCAGAGGTCGTTACGCTGCAACGAAAAGCTTTGCTGGCAGCAATGGAGCTACCGTGCCATTTTCGACGGCTCGGGCAAGTTGACGGAGTACCAGGCGGTGGGGAGGGACACTACCGACCGCAAGATGCTCGAAGAGATTTGGAAGAAATACGAGTTCATCGTCAATACCTCGGGGGACATCATGGTTTTGATCGCTCCGGATTACACCTACGAGGCGGTCAATACGGCGCTGTGCAAGGCTGTGGGAGCGGGCCGCGAGGAGATCGTCGGCCGCGGGCTGGGTGAAATCTGGGGGGAAGAGTATTTCAATGAAAACCGAGGCTACCTGGACCGTTGCTTCAAGGGGGAGGTTGTTCACTACGAGCTTTGGACACCCCACAAGGAGGAAGGGCCGAGGTTTTACGGCGTTTCCTGCTATCCCTATTACGGTCGTCGGGATCGGGTCACTCACGTGGTATCCGTGTGCCGCGACATGACCGACGCCCGGCTGGCCAAAGAAGCGCTGCAGAGGTCCGAGGAGAAATACCGCAGCATCTTCGAGCACGGGGTGATCGGCATTTTTCAGGCGACGCTGCAGGGAAAACACCTGAGTCTCAATCCTGCTTTCGCGCGCATGTTGGGCTACGAATCGCCGGAAGAGGTGATGCGGCTGGTCAGCAATATTGCCGAACAGGTGTACGCCGATCCCCGGCAGAGGACCGAGCTGCTGAAAAGGCTTGCTGAAGGGGGTGAACTGGTCAAGGTCGAGAGCGATCTGCTGCGCAAGAACGGCAAGAGCATCACGGTGAATCAAAATATCCGCCTGGTCCGGGATGAGAAGGGAAATCCCCTGTACCTGGAAGGCTTTATCGAGGACATCACGGAACGCAAGAAGCTCGAAATGGCGATCAAGGATTCGGAGCGGCAGCTCAAGTATCTTTCATCACGTTTGCTGACGGCACAGGAGGAGGAGCGGAAAAGAGTCGCCGCCGAGCTTCACGACAGCATCGGGCAGTCGCTTGCGGCAATCAAGTACGGAGTGGAAAACGCCGTGCGGTATGGAGCCTCCGCGGGGGAGGAGACGGTTTTTCACTCACTGGGTCTGTTGATTCCTATCATCCAGGGCGCCATCGAGGAGGCACGCAGGCTTTACATGGGGCTGAGGCCTTCGATGCTCGACGACCTGGGGGTCATCGTGACCATCGACTGGCTGTGCAAGGAATTTCGTCGAAACTATCCGGAAATGAGGATCAGTGAGCGTATCGAGCTTGAAGAGGACTGCATTCCGGAGTCTCTCAAAATCGTGATTTTCAGAGTCGTCGAGGAAGCTTTGAACAACATTTCAAGGCACAGCCGGGCCGAGGGCGTGGAGGTCGCGCTGTCGATCTCCGGGGGTGCGATTCGACTCGATGTTGCCGACGATGGCGTGGGCTTTGATCAGGACAGCCTTCATCATGCCGTTGAAAGCGAGAAAGGTTTCGGCCTCGCGGGAATGAGAGAAAGGGTGGCTCTCTCCGGCGGTTCCCTCAGTGTCAGCTCAATCCGCGGCAAAGGGACGACCGTCAGCGTTTCCTGGCCCGTGCCGGCATCCCTTGGAAAGGCGAAACCGCCCCGCCGGCACTGAAGCCCGTCGCTTTCCTTTCAAATCTACCGGCCGTCCGGCAGACGCTCCCGCGGGGGATTCCGCCCGGGAGCGCAGGCAGGCCCGACCGAACGCCGAGCATTTCCCGTTCAGACCCAGCCGCGCAGCCTGCATGCCTCGGCCACTCGGGCTACGGACACGAGGTAGGCTGCCTCGCGGAGAGGCACCTGGTTGCGCCGGCTCATTTCAAGGACGCTCCGGAACGCGTGAGTCATCTTGCTGTCGAGCCTCTGGTGCACCTCCTGGAGTTCCCAGTAGAAGTTGTAGGCGTTTTGCACCTGTTCGAAGTAGGAAACGGTCACGCCTCCGGCATTGGCCAGGAAGTCCGGCAGCACGACGATGCCCTTGGCGTCCAGGATCGCGTCGGCCTCGGGCGCGGTCGGTCCGTTGGCCAGTTCGCAGACCATCGGGCAGCGGAGCCGCGACGCATTGTCCCGGGTGATGGCGTTCTCGAGGGCCGCCGGGAACAGGACCGTCACATCCAACCCCAGCAGGTCGTCGTTGGTGATCGCGTCCGTGCCTGGGAATCCTTTGAGGGCTCCGGTCCTCGACTTGTGGTCGGCCAGCGCCCGGGCATCCATGCCCGCGGGGTTGACAACCCCGCCCTTGGAATCGGAAGCGGCCACCAGCTTCAAGCCGAGGATCTCTTCGCCCAGGAGGGCCGCGTGATGGCCCACGTTGCCAAAGCCCATGACGGCCATGGTTCCGCCCTTGAGCTCGATGCCGTAGGCCGCCGCGGCTTCCCTCGTGACGTAGATGCCCCCTCGCGCCGTGGCGTCGCTGCGTCCCTGGGAGCCTCCCAGCGGAATCGGCTTTCCGGTAATGACGCCGGGGTGATTCTCGCCCCGGATCGTTTCGTATTCATCCAGCATCCAGGCCATGATCTGGGGAGTCGTGTATACGTCGGGCGCCGGCACGTCCCTGCTGCCTCCGAGCGACCCGGCGACGGCGCGGATGTACGCGCGGGCGAGGCGTTCCTTTTCCGCTTCCGACAGCTCCTTGGGATTGCAGATGACGCCGCCCTTGCCGCCGCCGAGGGGAATGTCGACAACCGAGGTCTTCCATGTCATCCAGGCGGCCAAGGCCCTGACGGTGTCGATGGTCTCCTGCGGATGCCAGCGGATGCCCCCTTTGGCGGGCCCCCTGGCGGTGTTGTATTGAACCCTGAACGCGTGAAAGATCTTCGTTGATCCGTCGTCCATTCTGACCGGGAGCGTCACCTTGATTTCACGCATCGGCCAGCGCAACAGCTCGTGCGTCGCCGCGTCCAACCCGAGTCTTTCCGCGGCGTGATCCAGTTGCTGCTGGGCGATTCTGAACGGATTGAATGTTTCGTCCATGGCTGACTCCTGTTGTGACGGACCTTGAATTGGACTCCCGGACGACGGAGCGTCGCCCGTGGAAAAACGATCCCGCGATTCCGGCATTCTCGAGCTGCGTGACGATGCGGAGGAAGGAGGACCGGTGAGCGCTCCAACGGGGAAAAACCCGCAAGCGAGGCCCGGAGGCAACGAAACCTCCGGTTGCGCCGCATCCGAGGCGCTTCTAGCCCACAAGCCACACGGCCCGGTCCCTGGCTGCCTGCATGAGCTTGTTGCTCACGCGGCCCATGTCGAATTCCTGCACCGTTGACAAGCCCCTGCGTCCCACCACGATGGTTCCGAAGTTCATCCGCCCGGCCTCCTGGAGGAGCGTTCCCGCGCGGCTGAACACCTTCGAAAGGATCCTGGCGGAAATCCGGTCGGCGGGAATCCCCGCGGCAACCAGCTTCTCGGTCGCTTTGCGAAAGACCGGTCGAATCCGGTTTGTGGCTTCCTCGACGTGCTTCTCGCGGTACTCCTCCGTGAACACTTCCTCGACGTCCCCCTGACCGCTCGACACGGAACGGACGACATGAACGAGCGCGATCTTCGGAGCGCTCCCGCGAGTCATTTCAGCTACGTACTCCACGGCCGCCATGGAACCCTCGGATGAATCGAGACCGATGAGGATGCCGGTCTGCTCGGGTTTGCCGCCCACGAGCCAGACCGTGGTGCCGGTAAGCTTGAGCGCCAGTTTCTGGGCAACGCCACCCAGGGAAAGGTCCTGCACGGTGCTCAGGCCCCGTCTCCCCAGGATCACGGCGCTGTATCCTCGAAGCCCTTCCTTGCCGATGTCCCGCGCGATGCCTTCCCGGCGTTCCCGGATTTCAACCCTGACGGCTTCCCCGGGGAATCCCGCATCCACAAGAACCTGCCTGGAACGGTCCATAAAGTCGGAGATCTTTCTTTCCTGCTGCCTTTCCCATCCCCTGACCGTCTGGACCTTCTGGTGCCAAACGGGATCCTTTTCCAGGTCCCAGAAGGCTTCCGGGACCTTGCTGCTGATATGCAGCAACACCAGCTCGCAACGGGAAGCGGGCAGAATCCCGCTCACGTACCCGACGGTTTCGAACGACTGATAGGACCCGTCCACAACCAACAAGGCTCTCTTCTTCTGGTCGGCGCTCATTCTTCAACCTCGTTCGATATTATGGGAATCGGGCGGCGGACCGGAGACTGCCGCGGTCGGCACCTCTCCGCCCGGTCTCGCACGTTACGTCACAGATCGGAATGGCACGGAATGGCATCGAGTGCCCGCGCATTGCGGACCGCCCTTATGATTGCCTCGGCCGTCGCCCGTGCCGCGAGTGCTCCGACGATGCTCACCTCGACCCCCTTGATCTCCCCCACGCTCAGAGCGAAAATGGCATCTCCGTCGTGCATGGTGTGGGCGGGGTAGACCGTCCTGGCCATTCCGTCGTGCGCCATCTGGGCAACCTTGGTGAGCTGGGTTTTGTTGCATTTCACGTTGGTCGCAACGACACCGACGACGGTGGCCTGCCCATCGGGAAAGCCTTGAAATTGCTCGATTCGCATCAATTCGGCATCGGAGTCGACGAGCTCGAGACGGGTGCGGTCTTTTCTGGTTCCCGCCAGGATCTTGCGATTGTCCGGATCGACGACGTCGCCGAAGGCATTCACGACGAAAAGTGCGCCGACTCTTACGCCGCGTGCGGCAAAGACGCAGGCGCTGCCGACGCCTCCCGCCATCGCCTGCTCGATGCCGTAGAGTTTGCCGACCGTGGCTCCTCGGCCCGCTCCGGTGTTCCCCTCCGCCACCGGGTCCGTGGAAGCCGAGACGCAGGCGGCGTAACCGAGCGCCGCATCGGGATAGACGGCCGACCGGTTGATGCTGAGGTCGAAGATCACGGCGCCTGCGACGATCGGAACGAGGCCGTGACCCGTGTCGAACCCGAGATTCCGTTCCCGCAGATACTGCCTCACTCCTCCCGCCACGTTGTGTCCGAATGCGCTGCCCCCGGTGAAAAACAACCCGTGCACCTGATCAACCAGGTTCAGGGGATAGAACGCATCGGTGCCGTAGGTCCCGGGAGCGCCGCCGCGGACATCGACGCCGGCAATCGCGCCCCCGCCGGGCAAAACAACGGTACAGCCGCTGGGGATACCGTCGAGTTCGGCGTGACCGACTCGAATTCCGTCAATGGCGGTCAGGGTGTCGTTCTTCATGGGCTTCTTCCTTGAAATGCTGCAGGAGGTATCGATAGATCTCCTTGCCGATATCGATCCCCGTCTGGATGATCTCGGGTCCGTACTGGCGGCCCGTGGGTGTTCGGAAGGTTTCGGCGATGCGGAGTGTGCCCGATATGCCCCAGGGAAAACGATCGATGAGCTCCCTGGGCGTGAGCCCCTGGTGGTCGGCTATGTGCCACAGTGTATGCAGGAAAGTGTCCGCCCCCCAGCGAAACTTGTCCGCGTCGTAGAGGCAGTCGCTGATCAGCTGATAGGCCCGGCGCTTGCAAGGCGTTGGGGCAATGAAGGCTTCATGGTTCCTGATGGCCTCGCAAATGCACTTCGTCTCGTTCCTGCTTAAGGCGAACCGCTTCAGCACCTTCTCCGCTTCGATTGCGCCGACCTCCGCGTGATGCTCCCGGTCGCGGCAGATGTCGTGCAGCAAACCCGCGAGCAAGCCGAGCACCATCATCCTCTCGATGCCGAGGGGGTTGGCGGAAACGGACTGGCTTTCCACGAAAACCAGCGTCGCCGTGTCCATGCTGACTCGCGCGCTGTGAAACATGCCGTGTCCCAGGTCTTCCTGGAGCACGGGCTGCACGGTCTTGCGCATGAGCACCACCAGCGGATGGTTGAAATACAGCCTTCGGGCTAAAGCAATGGGCGCCTTGAACCGGAAGTAGAATTCGGGAAGAGGATGTTTCGACGCGATTCGTTCCGCTTCCCGCTGCAATCTCCGAGTCATTTCATTCATGCGATGCCGCTCTTTGGAAACGAAAAGGTTGAAGCGCCGTATTGCTGCCGGCGGCTTCCTCACCCGTGCCTTCCGCTACGCTCGAAGTGCGGGAATCGTCCCGCGGAGTCCGCCCCGGGACGGCCGCCGAATTCCGGTCATCCGTCCGGTGAAGGCGACTCGGGAAGAAGGAGCCGTTGTGATTGAGTCCGCAAGAGCAAAGTTTAATGCAAACCGAATTTTTCCGCAATCAATCGCCTGAACCGAGGCGCATAGATCATTTCGAAGGTCGCTTCCTTACCGGGGAAGAGCCGCAAGGCATGCGAGCGTGCTCCGGCCGCCAGCCGCTCGGCTTCTTCCATGGAAATCGAGGATTGCGCGATGAGGGAGAGGCACAAACCCACAATCCTCTGGAGACGGCGCAGCCGCTTTTCCTCCTCTTCCCGTTCCGAGTCGGTGTACGTGTGCGTCCGGATGTCGTTTCCTGCTTTCATCCCGTCCATGCTTTCTAGCCGCGCACGCCTTCGCTGATTTGGGTTTGCAGCAGCTTTTCCTCCATGTTCACGATGCGCCTGATCATCATGTCGAGCACCTTGAAGGCGATTTCCGGAAATTGGATCATCAGCTTCCGGAAACTCTCACGGTCCAGGGAGAGACATTCCGCCGACGTGACGGCCCTGACCGAGAAAAGCCTGTTCACATCCGAGAGCAGGGCCATGCCTCCGAAGAAATCTCCCGGTTTGAATTCGTGCAGCAACACGGAATGTTCCTTCAATTCCCTGATCACCTGCAACCGGCCCGAGATGACGATGTAGCCGCGGTCACCGGAGTCTCCCTGGTGGAAGAGAAACTCCCCGGCCTGAAAGCACATCTTCCTGCTCAGATAGGCGTAAAGTTTCAACCGGGGCAGCGGAATGCCTGCAAAAACGGAAACGTTGCGCAGGATTTCGAGGCTGTCCTCGAGCTCGCAACGCCCTCTCGATGCAGGCGCACATTCGCTATTCCGTTCCGTGGGCAAGCTCATAGAAAAGCCCCCTTCTGTTCAGCAATTCGTCGTACTGCCCAATCTCCACGATTTTACCCGCCTTCATGACGGCGATCCGGTCGTAACCGCGAACGAGCTCCAGCCGATGAACGACGGCCACGAGAGTGGATTTGCCCCTGAGCTCATTGTTGAAGAGCGCCTGCACGCGTCCCTGGGAGGCGTTGTCCAGGCTGGCGGTGGCTTCGTCGAGAATGAGGATGTGGGGTTTCTTGAGCAGAGCACGCGCAATGGCGACTTTCTGCTTCTGGCCGCCCGAGAGCCTGTCACCCTTACTTCCCACGTTGAATTGTAACCCCACTTCCATCAGGTCTTCAAGCAAAGCCTCCGCTCGGAGCAGTTCCACGACCCGGTCGCGGACCCGTTCCATGGCGTGCGGATGGATCGCTTTGGCGCGGCCGAAAAGGATATTGTTCACAACATTCTGGGAAAAGAGATATTCGCATTGCCTGTAAAACGTGACGGCGTCGGGTTGCTTTTCCGAAATCCTGCGTACAAAGCTCCGCCGGGCCTCGAGAATCCGGGTTTGGAGGGCGAGCGGCAGGGAGGCCATCTTGTGCCTGGCGGGGATAAACCTGAGCGCCAACCGGAGCAACGCATCCCGGTCTTGCGATGGGAGCGATTCCAATCCTCTGGGCAGGCGCTCGACCACCTCGCCGTAGGCCTCCATCTCTTCCGCGCGAATCGGGCTCGACTCAAAGAAGAACGCCTCATCCTCCAAGCCTTCCAGCAAGGATACCGTCTGCCTGGCGATGTCCTCCCCAAGCTCCAGGAGCGGAGCCACCAGGTCCTCATCAGACAGGAACTTCCTGAAGAAGGCGTTGCGCGGCAGCCGCTCGAGGTCGTAGTCGGTGTTCTGCGAATGCCCGAAGACGATGTTTTCCCCGATGCTCATGGAATGCTGGTATCGGTTCTCATCGAAGAAGTCGACGTCGTCTTCGAGCTCCTTTCCCCATCTGGCAAAGAAGACCTGCCTGGCGCCGATCAACCGCGCCGCCAGCTCCTCATGCCGGTCCGGGGAAAGCACCGCGTTGAGGCCTATGTTGAGAACATCCTCCGACAGGCCCACGGATTCCACCGCGGCCAGAACCTCGCCGCGCTCCGGGATCGGTCTGCCGTGACGGGGGGCGGTCGCGTTGAGCGAAGCGCAGGCATAGAGCAGATTTTCCAGGATGGTGCCGTCAAATATGAACGGATACTGTGCGACATAGCCGACGTTTCGACCGACGTCGAGTTTGGACAGATCCTTCAATTCCATGCCGTCCACAAGAACATGGCCGAGGTCATAGCTGTAGAGCTGCCCCATGAGCATGGCAAGAGTGCTTTTCCCGCTTCCGGAGAGTCCGACGAGAGCGACCTGCTCGCCCGGCCCCACCTCCATCGAAATCCTGTCCAGGATTCGAATCTCACCGTCGGCTAGAAAGGAGAGATCCTTGACTTCAATTCGGCCCTCGAGCTCACAGGGTTCTCTTTCCACGTCGGGAAGCATCCGGAACTCCGGCTTCTCGTCAAAGTATTCCATGATCTGCCGATACCTGACTCGGCTGTCCTGGAGACTCTGGTAATAATCCATCAGTTCCTTCCAGGGATCGTAGAGCTTTTCGTAGGCGGAAAGAAAAGCCACCAGAGCGCCCAGGTCGAAACGCCCCTGAATGGTGAAGTATCCTCCGACGAGGAACAGAATGAACGGACCGAGGCTTTGAAAGAAGTTGTTGGCGAACTTGATCAGGTACTTGACCTTGCCCATGGCATAGCGGACGGCAAATAACGGATCGGCATAACGGGAGAGCTTCAAGTTCTCGATCTGCCGCCCCGTGTTGCCCTGGACTTCGTGCATCCCCGAAACCGCCTCGCCGATCACGTTGCTCATGGATCGCGTCAGGTCGATGCGCTTCTGATTCAGCCGGTTGAATCGTTTCTGCAAAAAGGGAATGATCAGGACTTCAACGGGATAGATGCAAAAACTCAAGGCGGCCAGGACCGGTTCGAGATAGGCCAGGTATGCCGCAAAAGCAACCAGCGTCAGGATATTGATGATGGGAATGGCCAGTGCCCCGCCCAGAAACTCCCCGATGACCGCCAGTTCCGATGTCAGAGATGTGATCACCATCCCGGCCGAGGTGCGCCTGAAAAACGACAGGGGCAGGCTCAGGATGTGATCGTAGAGTTGGGTCCTGAGCTGGAGCAGAAGCTTCTGGCCGATGTATTCCTGCAGGAGATTGATCGTGTACTTCAGGACGCCCGCCAGCACCACGGCGCCCAAATACAGCCCGCAGTAGAGCAGCAGGAGCTCCAGTTTCTTCAGGGCGATCGCCTGGTTAACGATCCTCTTTTGCATTTCGAGTGGAAACACACGAAAGAAAAGTGTGCTCAGAATCAAAAAGAACAAAAGAATCTGAGCTCCGCGGTGACGTTCCAAGACCCACGAAAACAGGGATTTCTTGGTGATCATGGATGAGATCTCCGGAGGTGGCAAGGGCAACGGACGCCGATCACCGTAACAACTTGACTCAGAAGCCTGGGAATGTCAACGGTGTCGAGGCTAACGACACGGTGTCGAGGCGCCGTCGGGTAATGTGAGGCGGTGTCCGGCGCGAAGGCCGAACAGGTTGACATTGAGGCTGGATGTTATTAGTAATCGTTACCAACAGCTGTAAGCACGGGTCGAAGTGCTCGGGTCATGCGGATTGATGGGCCGGCCGTTTCGGCCGTTATGTGTGCGGGGGTGATGAGCAAGCCGTGCTTTCGGGGATAACGCCATGAAAATGGAAAATGTGCTCCAGCCTCGAGCCTTCAGAATGACCTCCCAGCGGAGGACGATCCTGGAGGAGCTCAGAAACTGCCGGTGGCATCCCACCGCCGACGAGGTCTATGAGCGGGTGCGCCGAAAGTTGCCCAGAATCAGTCTGGGGACCGTTTACCGGAACCTGGAGGTTCTCGCCCTTCAAGGCACCATACGTAAGCTGGACATCTGCGGAAGGCAGAAGCGCTTTGACGCCGATCCGCGGATGCACTGCCACGTCAGGTGCCTTGAGTGCGGCGCCATGGATGACCTGCCGCTCGGAGATTCGACTTTATCCCGGGCTATCGGTGAGATCGACGCTTCCTATGAGATTCGTGAGGTTCGCTTGGAATTCCTGGGCCTTTGTCCGAAATGCAAGGCACCGGAGCGTGCCTGCCGGGACAGGGACACCCGGAGGGGGCACTCCGGCGGGGTGGGCCGGCCGGACACGTAGATACGGCCGGACGGAGGCGCCGTGTTTGTCCTCGGGTGTTGAGCCCGCGAGTTGTCGCGGGTCAACAACGATCACTTCAACCATTTTGTGAGGAGATGGGTAATGGGTCGGCTGAACGGAACGCAAACGGAGAAGAACCTGCTCATGGCGTTTGCCGGTGAGTCGCAGGCGCGCAATCGCTACTCGTATTTCGCGGGACAGGCGCGCAAAGAGGGGTTGATGCAGATTGCAGCCGTTTTCGAGGAGACCGCCAACCAGGAAAAGGAACACGCCAAGCGGTTCTTTCAGTTCCTGGAAGGCGGGGAGGTTGCCGTCGCCGCGGCATTTCCCGCGGGAGTCATCGGCGGCACCCTTGAGAACCTGAAAGCGGCCGCGGAAGGTGAGCACCACGAACACGCCGAGTTGTATCCGGATTTTGCCCGGGTGGCCCAGGCGGAAGGTTTCCACAACATCGCCAATGTCTTTCATGCGATTTCCGTTGCGGAGAAGCAGCACGAAAAGCGCTATCGGGAACTGGCCGAAAACATCGAAAAAGGCCGGGTGTTCAAGCGTGACGGCCATGTTGTCTGGCGCTGCCTGAACTGCGGCTACCTCCACGAAGCCCCCGAGGCTCCCACCACCTGTCCTGCGTGTTCTCACCCGCAGAGTTTTTTCGAGCTGCTCGGAGAGAACTGGTAAGCCGCATAGTTTCCATTCAACAAAGGGGATTCAAATGCATCCTTTCGAGATTAAGAAAGGGATTTACTGGGTGGGGGTCATAGACTGGAACATCCGCAGCTTTCATGGCTACTCGACGCCCAAGGGGACGACCTACAACGCCTACCTGGTCGTGGACGACAAGATCACCTTGTTCGACACCGTGAAGCAGCCCTTCAAGAACCAACTGGTGCAAAACATCCGCAGAATCGTCGACCCGCGCAAGATCGACTATCTCGTGGTCAACCACGTCGAAATGGATCATTCCGGATCGGTGCCCGACGTCGTGGAGCTCATCCGGCCGGAGAAAGTGTTCTGTTCGGACATGGGCAGGAAGGCGCTGATCGAGCACTACCATCGGGAGGACTGGCCCTTCGAGGTGGTCGGGACGGGGCAAAACCTGAGCCTCGGGAGCCGGACGGTGCAGTTTCTCGAAACACGCATGCTGCACTGGCCGGACAGCATGATGTCCTATATACCCGAGGACCGCCTGCTCTTCTCAAGCGACGGGTTCGGCCAGCACTGGGCCACCAGCGAGCGGTTTGACGACCAGGTGAACGCCGAAGAGCTGCTGGCCCATGCGGCCAAGTACTACGCCAACATTCTGCTGCTGTTTTCACCGCTGGTGCAAAAACTCATCGAGACGGTGAAGAAACTCGGCCTCCAATTCGACATGATCGCTCCCGACCATGGGCTCATCTGGCGGGCGGACCCGGGCAGGATCCTCGCCGCCTATGACGCCTGGAGCCGGCAGGTGAGCAGGCAAAAAGCCCTGATCATCTACGACACGATGTGGAAGAGCACGGAGTCCATGGCTTTGGCCATTTCCCAAGGCCTGGGAATGGAAGGAATCGATTTCAGGTTGTTCAATCTCGAGTTGACCCACCGCAGCGAGGTCATGGCGGAGGTGCTCGACGCCAGGGCGCTGATCCTGGGTTCACCCACGCTCAACAACGGAATGATGCCCACCATGGCCGACCTGCTGACCTACATGAAGGGACTGCGCCCCCAGGGGAAGATCGGTGCCGCTTTCGGTTCCTACGGCTGGAGTGGTGAAGCGGTGAAGCTTCTCACCGGCGCCATGGAGGAAATGAAGGTCGAAGTGCTCAATCCCGGCCTGCGGATGAAATTCGCCCCTACGGAGGAAGACTTGAGCCGTTGCATCGAGTTCGGGCGGGAAATCGGCCGCGCGGTGAAGGCGAAGGCCTGATACCCAGGTGCGTTCAAGATGCCACAACACCTGCCCGTCGGGCAGGTGACGCGGGCGGGATAATCCCCGCCCCCTGCTACGGACCGATGTGCCCGTCAGACATAAAAGGGGGAGGGTTTTATGCCCTCCCGCCCAATGCGCTCATCGTGAACGCCCCATTGTATCAGAGGTGAAAATCGGGTGAGAGTTTCAGCCTGAACTCATCCGGCCAGAACGCACGGATTGCGGTTCCCGCTCCCGATTGCGACTCGATGGAGAAGGTTCCTCCCGACAACTCGATACGTTCCTTCATGCTCACGATTCCCAGCCCCGTTCCCTGCGCTCCCGACAAATAGCGCGAGCTGTCGAAACCAATCCCGTTGTCCTCCAGGACCAGCGTTATGCCTGATTTCTCCTTCTTCAGGAAAAGCCCCACCCGGGTGGCCTCGCTGTGCCTGGCCGCATTGTTGAGTGCTTCCTGAACGGTCCTGAAGAGGACGATTTTCACGGGTATCGGGATATGCTCCTCGTCAATGTCCACCGTCTTCTCCACGAGCATGCCCGTATGCGTCTCTTCGAACTCGCTGCATAACCACCCGATCGCCGCGATCGCCCCGAAATCGTCCAGAATGGTGGGCCGCAGTCCCATGTACAGCTTTCGGGCTTCCTCCACTGCATTCTGAACCATGGGCACCAGGGGGTCGAGGAGCTGCGACACGGCGTCGAGGCCACCCACGGTCCTCCCTTTGAGCGCGTTCTCGATGCCGAACTTGACCGCCACCAGGGTTTGGCCGATGCTGTCGTGGAGCTCGTGAGCAAGCCGCGCCCGTTCTTCCTCCTGAACCGTCAGGAGCTTGGAGGACAGGACGCGGAGCTGGCTTTCGGACACGCGCAGGTTGCGTTCCGCTTCCTTGCGCTGGACCATCCGCCACATCGTATCGATGAGCAGCGCGAGATGGCGAACGTCCGCTCCATTGTACTCCGCGTCCTTGTTCGCCACCGTGCCCAGCGCGACAACCCGCCGGCCGTCCAGCACCGGTACGCTCATGATGCGTTTGAGCGGCACGTGGCCTTTGGGAATGCCCTTCCTTCCCCGATATGATTTATAGTCGTTGATGATGATCGGCCTTCGTTCCCGGATCGCGTCCGCCCATACCCCCGCTTCATCCACCTGGAACCGTGCCTGGTTCCCGCTCACTCGGCAGGTCTTCATGGCCGTTCCCGAAGTGGCGTGCCGGGTGAATATCGTCTCGTCTTCACTCACGAAACCAAGGAAACCGAATCTGCTGCGAGTGATCTTCACCGCCTGTTCCATCGCGAAACCGGCGATCTCGTCTATCGGCGCCTCTGCCATGTGGCCCAGCCGATAAAGGGCTTCAAAACGCGCTTCGTCGAGCCGCAAGGCTTCCTCGACCTGCATGAAGTCGGTGATGTCGTGGACGATTCCAAGCTTGGCATAGCTGCCGTCGGGATTCGTCAGACGCGTTTCAAAAACTTCATGGATCTTTCCAATGCGCGGGTAGTTCTTCATGCGCCGCACCGTCTTCCCGCTGAATACCGCGTCGATACGGCACCGATAGCAGGGGGTATTCCGATTGTGAAAGTACTCGTAACACTTTCTGTTCCGGGGAGTTCCAAAGACGCGTTCGGCCGCCTTGTTGAGATACTGGATGTTGAAGTCGGAATCGATGATGAAAACGCCGTCGTTCATGCACTCGAGAATGTTCGTGTAATAGTTCCAGCCTGTCCGCAGTCCTTCCCCGATATCCTCCATTGCAGGGGGGCGGGCGGCGGCCGGGTCAACTTCGCTGTCGCTCGGCCGGGAGCGCTTCTCACCGTCCGGCGGCGTTAATCTCTTCTTCTTTTGCATGGAACGGGCCTTGCGCTTGTCCAAGGGACCGGTTACGGAGAGTCAGTTGACTGACACATTCCAAAATGGGCTGATCCTTAACAACCATCAATAGATTAAACAAAATCGTTTATCAATTTGTTTTCTACTTCGGAGATTCCGGACATTTGTATAAATTAAATATTTTTTTAGTTATTACAGTCATGTAAGAAGTATGCAACAATTTGTTAACGTTCATTTTTTCAATGGAACGCGCTCCATGGCCCCGGGGATTCCACCCCGGGATCACGCGACGAAACGATTCCGCACAGGCCCACCCGGCACCGCATCCGGCCCGCTCTCGAAACGGCCGCCGAACGGTCGATCTGCGCGGCCCGCTCCCGAGCCCGTCATGCCCGAGCAGCCGGCGGCACCTTTCAAAGAGGCGAGGGCAGGGCGGGCCCCGGCCACATTTTCAAACGATCCCTCCGTTCACGCACATCCGCTTCCCGCCTGGGCGATATCCATCCCCGACATCCCCTGTGCATCCTGTTTGGGGTGTCCTGTTTGGGGTGGACGAACGGCGGCGTTGCGTGCATACTCTAACCCGGAACGCAACAGGCGATTCGGCATGAGGGTATTTTTCTTCTTTCGAGAGGGCGGGATTCAACTCGGGCGGCTAAGGCCGCCGGGAACGGATTGGTGGATGTCGACCGGGATTCCGGCAAGAATGGTCGAGTTCTTGCTCGGCACACGAATATTCATGACCCAGATGGTTGCCGTGGTGGTGGCCGCTCTGCTGGCGCTGACCACTCCCGTCTGGGTAGACGGCGGATTCACCGCGATGCTTCTCGAATTCGCGGGACTGGTCCTGGTCGTGGCAAGTGCCCTCGGCCGTTTGTGGGCCTCCATGTACATCGCGGGATACAAGGGCGATAAGATTATTACCCAGGGGCCTTATTCCATGGTCCGGCATCCGCTCTACTTCTTCAGCCTGATCGGAGTGACCGGGATCGGTCTTGCCGCGAAGAGCCTGGTCGTCCTGGCCCTCCTGCTGGTCGCCTTCCATCTCTACTACCCGTTTGTGGTGCGCCGCGAGGAAAACGACCTCAGCGCCCGGCACGGCGAGGCCTATGATCGATATGCCCGGACCGTGCCCCGGTTCTTTCCCAGGCCGTCGCTCTTCAACGAGCCGGAAACGTATCCGGTGAATGCCGGGAAATATCGCCGCTGCTTCGTGGACGCTTCGTTTTTCATCCTCGTTCTCGGTGTCCTCCGACTGCTCGAAGGACTGCACCGCAACGGGGTCCTCCCCGATCTTCTTCGCATTCCGTGACGCTGCAAAGAGCGGCCCCCGGCTTCCCCGACCGTGCATAGCCCCTGGCGGGAGGAGGAGGCTGACCGGAAGCCGGGAAAAGCCGCGCCGCCCGGCTTGATCGGCACCGAAGAACACCCGGCTTCCCACGGCCTCGGCGAGGCTTGTCAGTGAAGCATTTCCACGAAGGCTTCCACGCGGGTTTTCAACTGCTCGACGTCCTCCATGCCGTAGTCGGTTTCGATGGTGAGCACGGGCAGGCCCTTCGCTTTGAGCGCCTTTTCCACCTTGTACGCTTCCATGGCATAGGGTTGGCAAAAGGAGAGGGCGTAGTGGATTACTCCGCGTACCCGGAGGTCACCGGCCATTTGAACGATGTGCTCCAGCCGTTCGGTATTCGGTGTGAAGCAGGCGCAGTCGATCCGCATGTACCGGTCGACGATGGCGTCCAGCATCGCTTCGAGCGTCCCGGCTCCTTCGTCCACGAGGTCACGGGTGTTGCGCGTTCCGATGCAGGACTCCTCTCCCACGATGACTGCACCCGAAGACTCCACGATATAGGGCAGTTTCCAGTTCGGAACCGCCATCGGGCATCCGGAGAGCATGAGCCGCGGAGTCTCTTCGGACACGATGCCTTGCCCGGTCCCGACCCGGGACTCGAGCTCGTCGCACAACTCTCCCACTTTGGCTGTGAAGCGCTGGGGGTCGTCATAGAAGGAGATCTGGTTGATGAGCAGCACGTCCCGGCCCGAAATGGGCACGGGGGCCGCCGCACGCAATCGGTTGAGGCGCTGGAGCGCCCTGCGGCGTGCGTTCACGATGCGGATCGCCTCTTTCAGGCCGGACGCAGTGATCCGGTTGCCCGTGACTTCCTCGACCCGGTCCTTGAACCGGAGCACTTCCGCCTTCCACAGCTCGCGGTCGCAACGGTTTTTCATCTGGGGGATTTCCATGACATACACCGGAGCGTATTCGGCAAACATTTCGTAGGCTTTCTTCTTCCCGTCGCAGGTGGTCTCACCGACCACCAGGTCGCACGACTCGATATACGGGCAGAGACGGGAAAGCTTGAATCCCACGAAAGACTTGATCAACGCACAGGTATTCCGTGGAAGGATTTTTTCCGCTTCGCCCCGACCCGCTTCGGCCCCCGCGCACAACCCCACCTGGATACCGCTCGCGGCGAGGACGAGTTCTTCGGGGACGAACACGCAAAAGGTGCCGATGACCTTCTTCCCCCCGGCTTTCGCATCCTGAAGTTCCTTGATCCGCAATCCGTGGACCTCGGACAGAACGAAGTCGAGGTATTCCATTCCCTTGAGCCGACCCGTCTGGCTCATGTAGATGTCGCCGTAGAACTTGCCGAGCACCTCGAGCAGGGCTGCATGCGCGTCTAAATCGAGGTTTAGCCTCTCCCACATGGATTCATAGTCGTTCATCACCTGGCCTCCGGAATTCGGGAAGGGTTCTGTTGCGCATTCACCTGGAAACGCCTTGGCGGCGGGCATGCCGTGCTGCGTTTCTCCCGCCTGTAAGGCACGAATCGGTCGAGAGCAGCCCACCCGACTTCCGGTCCGGGTCCCGCGCTAACCGGACCCCGCGGATGGGTGCCCCTCCATACCGGCGGAGCTTGAGAACGGCAGTCTAAGTGGATTCTGTTTATGTGTCCAATTGGTATGATCGATTCCTGGTGCTGTTTGCATTGGGGGAAGGCGCCGGCGGGAAGAAAGTCGCCGGATGGATGGGAGGAATGCTGCGGCATGGACCGGGCGGGTTCTCATTACTTCCTGCCGCCCGCCGGTCCGGCGGCGAGTTGCCGTCCGGCCGAACAGGCATCATGGGAGTGGAAATACGTCCGGCTTTGCTTTCCTTTCATGCCCGCTCGACCGGCTACCGTTCCTCCACGCGGTTCCCGCCGGCCCGCCTGGCTTCATCGAGCGCGGTGGCGGCCCGTCGGATGATGTTCTCCGGGGTGTCCTCCCGGGCGAATCCAGTGATCCCGAAGCTGACGGTCAGATTTTCTGCGGTTTCGCTGGCGGCCGGGCGGACGAAGGACTCGGTGATTTTTTTCGCGAAAACGGCAGCTCCCGAAAGATCGGTATGCGGCAGGATGACTGCGAACCGCCCGCCCTCCAGGCAGGCGAAGAAGTCTTCCTTGCGGCATGAACCAGCCAAAAGGGCGACGAAATCTTTCAGTGTTTCTTCGCTCCGGTCGTGGGTGCGTGCGGGCGTGAGCGGATCCGGACCTCCGACAGCCAGAGACAGGGGGCCGCCGTGGCGTCTCGCCAGAGACACCGCCCGGCTCAACTCCGCCATGAGCGATCGGCTGTTGAAGAGACCGGTAACGGGATCGGAGACGGCGAGCTTGCCTATGACCGCATTGGCTCTTTCGAGTGCGACGCATTTCTTCTGCAGTTCGTGCGTCACGCTGGCCAGTTCGTTTGTGAGGTTCGAAATGCCGGCGACGATATCGTTGTTGGTCAGCATGATCCTCTCGCCGACGATCACGTATCCCTGGAGCGTCCCGAAGATGAAGCAGTTGAGGGTATGCACGACGGAACCGGTGGGCAGGAAATTCAGACGGGTCTTCTTATGGGCTCCGGGCGGCGGGAAGGGCAGGTGCGCGAGGCTGTCGGCAATGAGGAACTCCGCCAGGTTCCGGCCCCCGGGATCATTCGACTGATTCAACAGCCGGAGGAAGCCGCGATTGCAGTGCAGGATATTTTTCCCCCGGTCGAGTATGGCGACGGCCACCTCGCTCAGCTCGTCCAGGTACTGTTCCAGCACCTCGGGATACTCCCAGCGGAACAGCGTTGCGACCATTCCGCTCGAACCCGCGCCGCCGGCTTTGACCGGTCCCTCGCCCGCCCCGAGCCTCTCCAGCCAGGTCTCAACGTCGGGCATCGCGTCTCCCTCTGCTTCCGGGGATCGCGGAGGGACATAGTAGGGATTCCGGTGCACCGAGTTTCCCGCCAGGACGGCCGGGTGGATGGCCAGTACCTGGTGAAACAATGCCGGGCTGAAATCCTCGCTATGGTACTGACACAAGGCGAGACACCTTTTGCCCGGGAAAAACCCGTTCAGCAGGTTTTCGAATTCCAGCAGCCGGTGCTCCCCCGCCGTCTCCTTCAGCACCCCTTGCGTTTCCACCGTCACCCGGAGACCGTTGAAACCCTGGTCCATCGCCTTTTCGGTTTCGTCCTCGATGATCTCGATCATTGCGGCAGGGTCGAATCCGCGATCTGTCCCGAAAAGGCTGCTGGGGGCAAGAACCGTGATCTGCCCGGATTCGACGTATCCCGCGGGGTCCACTCCCTGGGCGCGCAACCCTTCGGCCAGTCCTTCAAAGCCGGGGGGGTCCGCCACGTAGAGGATTTTCTCATGCCAGTCCAGACCCTGGCGAACGAACATGATGAGCACCTCCCGGCGCTCCCGCTCCGATTCATAAAGATAGCACAAATGGTCTCCCGGCAGCAGGTCACTCATCCTGTGCATGATCGCCTCCATTCTCCAGCCAATGCAATGGCCGATTTCGCGTCGGACGCCACTCCGTCCGCACCCGCCAGCCGATCGAGACCGGGGATGATTCGGGTGAAATAACCGCCGATCATGATTTTGATTCCAGCCAGCGCGGGCTGCTTTCGCACGACTGCCATGAGCTTCATCGCCGGGTGCAGGTTGTACGGCATGGCTACGGAAATGGCGAGAAGATCGGGCCTGACGCTCAAAAGCACGTCAATGATGTCCGGCCGGGAGGAGGCGGCACCGAGGTAGTCCACCTCCCAGCCGTCCAGGCTGAGAAGATCCGAGATGAGCCATGCGCCCAAGGTGTGGGTTTCGTTTGGAGCGGACGTGACGACGGCTTTTCCACGTTCGGGGGCGTCGATCCTCACGCGCGGGCGGATCGTCGCCATCACACCGGACATCATGGCTGTGGCCAGGTTTTCCTGCACCACCGAAATCTCTCCCTGCTCCCAGAGGCGTCCCAGCTCGTGCATACAGGGCTGAACGACCTCCAGGTAGAAGGATTCCAGCCCTTGCGGTGTCGCGGCCGAGTTCCCGGCGAGGCGAAGGCACTCCCGGCGGTCTCCTGCCAACACTGCCGACAGGAAGGCGTGCCCCGTTTCATCCAGAGGAGATCCCGCTGCAATCGGCGGCCCGCAGCTTTGTTCAGCCAGTTGGATCATTTCACCGTGCCTCCGCAGGATCCAGTCATAGACCTCGAGTATCGCCCGGGCGCAGAGCCCGTCGATGTGCCGCGCCACCGCTCGTTTCCAGGCTTTCAGCTCGACCCGAAAATATTCGTATGAAAATCCATGGGCGTGACAGGCCCGGTATGACCACGGCACGGTTCCGGCCAACAGGTCAAACCGGTTCAGGGCAAAAACCCCCAGCATGAGACGCGCGTGGTTGCGGTGATGCTCGTACATCATCGACAGAGGGTTGTGGCCGATCAGGACATGGATGGCAGGAAGCGCGGTCAACTCCCGGTCGACCTGCTCGATCATACGCCCCTTGAAGGTGTCGTAAACGGTCGCCGCTTCAAGCGGCATGTGAGTCAACGTCTTCGCTTCCGAGATGATTCGGTTGAGCATGTGACGGCTCCCTGCGCAAGCGTCCGGTATTCTGGGCAAAAACCGCGCCCGCGCGCTTCCATCCCGGGCATGGCGAACCCGGAGCGAGCCTGTGCTGCCTGATCGTGGGAGTAATTTTGTGTGGGTATGGGATTATCGATCGTGTTGTTCTCATAAATACTTCAAAGTGCGGTCCAATTTCAAGCAGGATCTTTCGAGGTGCTCCAATTTTCCCGGTTCATCCGGAGAAGGAATAACCGTTCATTGCCGGGGGGGGCATCGACTGCGGAGGAAGAGGTGAATGTCCGCTCTACCGGCCTGTCGGCATATGCGTCCTCCATCGCTGCGTAGGCCGGGGCCCCGGGCGGAAACCTTGTTTGACATGAGCCTTGCCCGCGCCCCATTCCCGCGCGCGGGAATGGGGTAGACGATCTTCATGGCTCGTCGTGAGCTTCCGGTTCACGGCGGTTCGCCGGCACGAACGACGGCGGTCCTCTTATTTTGTCAGGACTGAGTGCGGGGAAGTCGGTGCGCGGGTCGTTTCATACCCGCAGGGTGAAACCGTCCCGGTGGTGGAAATCAGGCTGCGCGGCGGGATGAGCCAGTGCCCACCAGGACGTTCCGCCGTCGTGATGCCGTATGACGGCGCTGATCGCGACATCAAGGGGGTGGACGGTCTCGAAAAGCGGATCGAGATCGAGTGCCAAGGACAGCAGGAAGGAATCCGGGCGCAATCGGGTAGCGAACGGGAGCGACTCGAAGGCCTCCACCTCGCGCATTCCCTGGCGGTAACCGGTGAACCGGTATACGTTCCAATGCCCTGACGGCGACAGGTTGAACTCGAAGTACGAGTAAGAATGAGGGGCGGCAAGGAAGAACTCGAAGCAGGATTCCTCCCAGAGTCCGTGCCTGCGCGCGGGTGCCTCGGAGCGCGCCGGAAAGGTCAGATCGGCCACTTTTCCATGCAGTTCGAAGTCGATGGCCAGCGAGCGGGAACAGCGGGCGATGCGGGCCGTGAGACGGAGTGCGGGCGGGATTCCGGGAGTGGGAAAGGGGCGCAGCAAGTGATCGATAGCATTCATGTCAAGTCTTCGATAATCTCACGGATAGTCGATTCCTGGGACTCAATGCTCGCGGTGAGCCGAAACTGGACGAGCGCCCGCGCGAGGTTGTGTTTCCGGTGCGCGACCTTGAAGTAGACGTCGCCCTCCAGGTAGTCCGTGAAGAATCTCAGTCCCAGCTCGAAGGCGATCAACGAAACGGCGTCGTAGATGTGGTCCCGGTCGCCTTGCGTGAGAAAAACCTTGGCCTGCGGCAGGTAGCCTTCCAGAATCGCGCGGCAGAACTCGGGTTCGAAGCGCACCGATTCCCAGTTCGCCGTTTCCTCTCCGAGCGGGTTGCAGCACGAGCGCAGGCAGTCGCCGATATCGTAATGCACCAGGCCCGGCTTGACGGTGTCCAGATCCACCATGCTGACGGCGCGCCGGCTGACGGCGTCCAGCATGACGTTGTTGACTTTCGGGTCGCCGTGAATCGTACGATGAACGAGCCGGCCGCAAGCGCGGGCGTCTTCGAGCACATTCACCCGGCTCCGGCGTTCATTCACGAATCTCAGGCAGTGTTTCATTTCGGGAGATGCTCCCGGAGAGATTTCGGTCAGGACCCGATCGTAGTGACGCAGGTAGAGCGGCAAGATGTGGAAACCTTCCAGAGTGTCGGCCAGCAGCTCCGGAGGCAGGTCGCTGACGAGCCGCTGGAAACGGCCCAGCGCGTAGCCGACTTCCCGGGCGTGATCCGTGTCCTCGACAATGTCGAACGTCCGGGCGCCTTCGATGAAACTGAGGGCACGCCAGAACGACCCGTCGGAATCGATAAAGTGGTCGCGCCCGTCACGCGCGGCGAGAACGCGCATCACTTCCCAGCGACGATCCGTCCCGGGCTGAACGTCAAGGAGCCTGAGCCGGATGTGTTCCGTGGCGATGCGCATGTTTCGCATCACCATTTCCGGTCGATGAAAGACTTTCGTGTTCACGCGCTGCAGGATAAATCGGGGAGCCTCACCGTCTTGGAGGCTCACCAGGTACGTGTCGTGGACGTTGCCGCTTCCAAACGGCCGTATGTCCACAATCGTTCCCCGGGGTTCGAAACACTCCGCTACGGGCAGAAGCGTCTCCCGGGCGTCACCCTTGCGGGGAGGGTCGTATTGCGTGTCTTCCCGGCCTGTCACTTGGATTTCTGCTTGCTGTCTTTCACTTTCCCCGACTTGTTCTTTGCGCCCTTGACCTTCTGGGATTTCACCTTGTCCCGACCGTAGGCATTCCCCTGCCCTTTGAACTGGTCCTTGCCCGAATAGCTCCGGTCCGAATGGCTGTGATAGAATACCTCGTCCCGTACGCCGCCGCCGTGGCCGACTCCGCCCTTTTTAGCGAAAGCCGCGCCGGGCACGAACGTCGTCGAGAGGAGGAAGAACCCCGCAACCGCCGTCGACAGAAACATTCTCATGAAGACGACCTCCTTTGAGATTGTAACGAGATGATTCGTCCTGTGAAATGACCGTGCCATTGTCGCAGATTTCGGGCCGCGTCGTCAATCCCCACTCAACGCTAACGACATCCCCACTCAACGCTGGAAGTTCGCCCGGTCCCCCTGCATGCCTTTCTCGGAAATCACCGACCAGCGTTCGCCCTGCCTGAGGCCGATCTCAAAACCGCGATCCGTGAGATACATTTTGAGGTCCCCGGAATAGAGCAGTTTGAAGACAGGGCCCGACGGCTCGAAAATCCCCGCTCCCTGTTCGACCATCAGGGCTTCGAGATCGTTTGAATAGACCCCGTGCTCCACACGGTATCGGTGCTGCATGGCGGACAGCAGCTTCAGCACCTGGTAGGAGCTCGTCCTCGCGGCGAAAGGCGCCTTCCGCTCGGGCGGCAGGCCGCGGGCATCCGGTCGCTCGTCCACGCCGCGGCCGGGAAGAGTCCCGGGAGTTCCGAACGGTGTTTGGGACTCAAGCCGACCGGCCTTGTGCGTGGAAAGGCCCGCGCACGCCGCGGCCACCCCGCCGATGAGGAGCCCCGCGGCCAGAGCGTAGGCGAGCGGCCGGAGAGCCTCCCGCACCGGGTGCGACGGCATGTTCCCGGCTTCGACCTGGATGCTCGAGGAAAAAGTGTCGGAGATGTTTCTCCTCTCCGTGACGCACGTCCAAACCAGGTTCAGCACGCCGAAGGTCGCCAGGTTTGCGACGGTTCCAAGGAATCGCAGCAGGACGCGGGGAAAGAAGGATTCATGGGTCTCGGCTCCCGTGGGCTGGACCCACAATCCCATGAGGCGTTGTCCGTAAGTCAGGCCGTTCCATCGCCATGGCAGATAGAGGAAAACGTAGACGCCGGCGAAAAGACCGACCACTCCACGGATGTCCTGCGCTTGCCTTAAGGTCAGGCTGAAATTGGGCCCCAGTGCGGCCATCAGACCGAGGACGACGCCAATCGGAATCTGCAGAATGAAAGTTGTCCATACCCACACGCAAACGGAAGCCAGCCCTGCGAGAAATCGCCGTTTCAACGACGCCGGCGTTCCCCGTGCTCTTTCCGGAGGCAGAACCATGGTTTCGGGCAGAATGTGTTCCAAGGCGGTGATCATGCCCATGAAACCCGGGTCCGGGAATTCGACCGATTCGAGTTCCTCATCGTCGAAGGAATCGGCCATATCGCCGGGCGTCGTTCGGGTTTGAAGGACTTTGGAGACGATGATGCCGCATCGCGGGCACTCGTCGCCCAGAACGGGATCGCCGGGACCACCCGGGCGGTATCCGCACTTCGGACAGGCCGGGGCGTCCGCGGGAGGGGCTGCCTGCGGCTCGTCGGACGGGTTTTCGAGCTCGAGTGCCCCGAAAACCGCCGGGTCGGGCTCTACGTCGCACACGAGACCGGCCTGGTCGAGGGCCGTCCTGTATGTTTCCGCAACCGCGCCGGACACTCCCCGCTTTATCACCGTCGGCCCGTTTCCGATCAACGTCCCGGCCCGATCCGGGCTGATCCCGAAAAGCTTTGCCAGCCGGTTTTTGCATTCCTCCGGGTCCATCCCATCCTTCAGCCTGCCCTGCAAAACCACTACGAAAGAACCATTCTCCATGCGGGTTCCTCCCGATCATCGGAACGTTCTGAAACGGTGCGTTTGTAATTGCATCGGTGCTGGTTATCATTATTGAAAGGCTCATGAACTCAATCGGCACAATGGTCAGGCAGCTGTATGGAAAAGGCGCCGGAACCTCCGGCCGGAGGGCGGCTCCGAAGGGGAGGTATGCGTGCTCTCGCCCGCGCGAAGAATACTCAAGTGTTTTCACCCCGAAGGCATCCCATGGCCCGGGGCCGTTTTGTACGACATGGTCGGTAAAACCGCCGTCTTCCAATACGGCTACCGGCTGCTGGCCGCGGACATCCTGCTCTGCTGCCCCGAGGGCGAGATCCTGGACGTGGGGACGGGGCCGGGACGGCTTCTGCCGGAGCTTGCGCGGCTGAATCCGAGACTGCGGCTGACCGGCCTCGACATCTCGCGCGCCATGGTCTCCGTAGCCAGAGAAAACATGGCGCAGGCAGGCTTTGGCGAAACGATTTCCATCGTGGAAGCCGCGGCGAACCACGTGCCGTTTCCGGACGGCAGATTCGATGCGGTGGTGAGTACGGGGAGCATGCACCACTGGAAGGATCCCGTGGGGGCATTGAACGAAATCCATCGCGTCTTGAAGCACGGGGGATATGCTCTGATCTACGATCTTGCAGCCGACACGCCGGAAGCTGTTCTGAAGGACGTGAGCCGCCGGTTCGGCCGCCTGAGAACGATGCTCCTGTGGCTCCACACCTTTGAGGAGCCTTTCTATGGTTCCAGGGAGCTTGAGGAACTGGCCGCCTCCTCGCTGTTCGGCCGGGGACGGACGCGATTCGCCGGCATGCTGTGTTGCCTGATGATGGTCAAGCGCTCGGTTTTGCCACGGTGACCGCCGTAGACCCGGCGTGAAGACCGGATTCCTCCTTCGGGGTGTTGTAGGCGGCGCGGAGAAAGCATACCGCCGCGCCTTTGCGGGCATCGGCGAGGACGTGGGCACAGCGCTTCCCACCGGCGAGAAAGACATCGATCACTTTGATGAACGGTTCGAATTTTTCCGCCCCCTGGAGAAATTGCGCAAGGCTGTTCGGGGAGTTCTCGAAAAAAGAGAAATTGAAGTCCGCTTCCGGTTCGTCCGGATACAGGGGCAGGTAGATAACGCGGGATTCGACGAGGTCGAGAAAGAAGTGAGTCCCGTAGGACACGTCCGGTACGTGGCCGTCTTCCACGCGGGCTATCTCCACGAGGACGGAGGCGTTGTTGATATCCGCGTAGGTCGTGTTGACGCCCAACATGATGTTCGAGCTGCCCCATCGGCCGGGTCCCATCATCATCACCCGGTTCCGGGCAATATCCGGATGCCTGTTGAGCTCTCCGACAATGCGGCCGATCCCCTGCCGGATTTCCATGGGAGCGCGCACGGCATAGGCGGTCGGGTCCACATAAACGATGTACTTCATGTCTCTGACCTCGCCTCCCGAGATAGCGCGGTTCGTTCTGAACAGAAGGAGTTCTTTCGGGACCCTGGACGGCAAGACCACGTCTTCGGCCGATCCCGGTATTCGCATGGGACGGCACTGCACGATGTTCAGCCGCAGATCCCCGCTCGAACCCGGAGAGGCGGTGAATTCCGTGTCGACGGGATGTCCGTAGGCCGATTCGAGCGTAGCCAGAAGCTCCTTCATGACTTTTATGAATCCGGTGCGTCCGAGGAGATTGTTGAAGGTCAGGATGCATTTTTCCGGGTTCCTGATGTGACTGCCCTCAGGGTCGCTCATATATCCGTCCTCGTTGACGGACACGTAGAGAGCAAGATTCGGGTAGTTGTCCCGCTGCGCGATTTCGATCAGGGGAACGCTCCTGAATTCGTTGCGTTCAAGGTCCAGCAGGTCTATCTCGTGTTGTGAGTAGAATGCGATCTTCGACCCGATTTCAGGGCGAAGGAGCGGGTGGCTCACGGCAATCAAACGGGGGTAGTCGCCGCCCTCCCGGTTGACCGCCCGCGTGCCGAGGCCGAAAACAAGCCTGATGATCCCCTGATGGGGATCGATGCGATTCGTCCACCGGTACAGGTTGTAAGAAAACGCCACGCCCGCAAGCGAGGGGAAGAAGAAGCCGTCGTAGCGCATTCCCGAAACACGCTGAACGAGGATTGCCATCTGCTCGTCGGACTCCCCGAGGCCCCGCTGCCTTCGGTATGCAAGGGCATCCGGATTGACGGCGCTTGCATAGACGAGCTTGACCGCCCGCAGGAAAGCCTCCAGCCTCACCTCGGGGCTTCCCTGGTTCACGCAGAATTCGCTACGGTATTTGCCCGCGAAAGCATTTCCGAAACCATCCTCGAGCAGGCTGCTCGATCGGACGATGATCGGGGCTTGACCGAAATACTCGATGAGGTCTTTGAACTGATCCATGATCTCGCCGGGGAATTCGCCTTCAAGGAAACGGTTTTCGACCTGTTCGAATTCCTCGGTGGAAATCTGTGAATCCCGGGTCAGGCGTAACCTCAAGCGAAAGAGACCGTTATTGATGAGAAATGTGAAAAAGACATCCGAGCCGATGTAAAACGAATCGTGTTCTTCGAGGACCTCGGAGAAATTCACGTCGCCGGAAGCTTTGCGGAGGATACCCCGGGCGAGGAGCATTCCTGCCGCTTTCCCGCCGATTCGACCGGAGCCGATCAGCCTGTCTCTGACCTCCAGCAGTTCCTGCAGCGTGAGGTATTCATCCGACAGGCGCTTGTGTTCCGGATCGGCCCCGATGATCATCTGCGAGAGTTCCTGTTTCAGGGCCTGGATTTCCGGTGTGCCCTCCAGTTGTTTCAATTCGTTTTCGTCGTACTGGGAGAGCTTCCTGTGAACGCTGTCCCACGGCGCGATGGAATCCGCCTTGACGCGAAGGGGCGGAACCCCGGCGGTGAGCGATATGGCCGATGCGTCACCGCTGTGAAAGACGGGAGTGAGAACGCCTTCGGTGAACAAGTGGGGCAGGAACATCTGTGAGGAGTAACGATCCCAGACCTTGAGCGGATGGATATAGAGATTTTCCTTGACATGGTAAAGATCGATCAGAACTTGAGTGGTATCCCGGATCCTTGCGACTGCGCGGTGGGAGTGCCGTCCGCGTGTGAGGGCGAAATACGCGACCGTGTCCAGCTCATGAAGATAGGGGCACGTCACCTGGAAGAAGTTTGCCAGGAGCTCGTCGGTGGCCCATTCCGCCACCAGCTCGGAGAGATTGTCGAACACATAGAAGACGCCCGTGCCTTTCTTCTCGATGATTCCGTTGACCTGGGCGCTGAACGAATCAAAACCGTGTCTCGGATCGACGTCTTCGCAGCCGACTCCGGCCTCTGGACGGAGAATGCTTCGACGCGCGCCGAAGCGGACATACACGACGGTGCGACGGTCCTGGACGGCCTGGCTCACAAAGGGATGCACCACGTGCTGGTAGGTGTCCATTCCGTCCACCTGCCACACCACATTGTCCCCCAGGCGCAACCCCTGCAGGATCCCGTTCAGTGCGGAGATCCCGCTGCTCACGACATCCGATTGCACCTTCTCTCCCTCTTACGAACATTCCTCCCGGCCTCGCGCCGGAAAAAACATCAAACCCCAGAAACAACCGCCGAGACGGCGTATCTATTCGCCGTCTCGGCGGTGCGTCGCGATCTGCAAAGCCGATCCCGTGTCTCTCAGTATCTATGGCCAACGGCCATGAGCCGGACCCCATCTCGCCCATGGCCATCGGTTTAAGCCTGCCACCAATAAAGGGGCATCAGGAACAGGCCGCGAGGACTTCTCCCTGCCCTCGCGGAACAAGACGGCTGTCGCTATACCCAACCACGCAATTTCATGGCTTCGACAACCCTTGCAACCGCAACCGCGTATGCGGCTTTGCGCATGTTGATCTTGTATTTTTCCGACAATTCAACAACCTCATGATACGCCTTCGTCATCCTTTTGTCCAGCTTTTCATGGACTTCCGCCTCATCCCAGTAATACATGTAGGCATTCTGAACCATTTCAAAATAGGAAACGGTGACGCCTCCGGCGTTGCACAGGAAGTCCGGGATGACGTGTATTCCCTTGCGATAGAGGACCTCATCGGCGTCGGGGGTGGTCGGCCCGTTGGCCAATTCGACGAGTATCTTGGCTTTCACCTTGTCAACGTTCCGCTCGGTGATGGTGTTCTCAAGGGCGGCCAGTACCAGCACGTCCACATCCAGCGCCAAGAGCTCGTCGTTTGTCATGTTCCGCGTACCCTCGCAGTTCAGGACGGATGACGTCTTTCTCTTGTGCGCGTCCACCGTATCGGCGCAGATGCCGTTCTCGCAGGTGACGGCGCCCTTCGAGTCGCAAACCGCCACAACCTTGATGCCGAACATGGATTGAGCAAGGCTTGCCGCGTAGGATCCCGCATTGCCGTATCCCTGGATGGCCATGGTCGCCTTGCTCAAGTCCAGGCCTACACGACGGGCCGCTTCTCGAAGCGTGTACATGCCGCCCCTGGCCGTAGCATCCCCTCGTCCGGGAGACCCCCCCAGAGAGAGGGGTTTGCCCGTGATGACACCAAATTGGTTCTTTCCGATGATGGACGAGTACTCATCAACCATCCACGCCATGATTTGCGGATTGGTATAGACGTCGGGAGCGGGTATGTCCTTGTCCGGCCCGATGAAGGCACCGACGGCCTTTATGTAGCTCCGGCTTATGCGCTCGAGCTCGAATTGCGAGAGCTCCTTCGGGTTGCAGATCACTCCCCCTTTTGCACCGCCCAGGGGCAGGTCCAGCAGGGCACATTTCCAGGTCATCCATGCGGCGAGTGCCCGAACCGTGTCCACGGTCTCTTCGGGATGGAACCGGATGCCGCCCTTGGTGGGACCCTTGGCGTCATTGTATTGGACTCGGAAGCCCTGGAACAGCTTCGTCGTGCCGTCGTCCATGCGGACGGGGAAATTCACGTGGAACTCGCGCATGGGGCGCAGGAGCACTTCCCGGGTACTTTGCCCGAGCTTGAGCACATCCGCGCAGTCATTGATCTGCTTCTGAGCTATCTTGAACGGATTACTGTGATTGTCGGTGCCTGCCATCTGTCTTCTTCCTCTCGTTTTAGACTTTCCCAAAATTCATTCCATTGCCCTTGAGTCCTTGTCCGCGTGCATCGTCACCACCGTCGTCCCTTCGGAAAACCGCTTCGCATAATCGATTTGATGTTTCAACAGCCACATCTTCTCGAGAAATTCCGGCCACCCGCATTTCGGCTTGAATCCCTTTTCCGCCTCGGGAAGGATCATCACCCCATCGGTAACCGTTCCCTGCAACTCCTGCCACAACTCCGCCCATGCGTCCTGCGCGCCTTGCAGAACGACCCCCGTGACTTTCCTGTGATGTTTGAATTTCTCCGCAGGCAACAAGACCTTCCGTCCCTTGCCCGGTTTCCTGCCGGAGACAACCGTGAGTTGTTTCGTCATGATCATTGCTCTCCTTCCTTATGAGGCAGGTCTCCTATGGAACCCTCGCAAAGCCTTCCGGCATAATCGATCAAGACGCCCAGGAGGTGGAGTTTCTCAAGGACCAGGCTCGAAGCCTCTCCGGCAGAAAGGCGGCAGGCTGAGCTGTTTGAGCCGTCGAGGATCTCTTCGGCCGAACGCGAGTCCTGAAGCAGGTCCCAGATCTCCTGCCAGAGCGCCTGGGCGTCGCTCATGACGCTGGCGGCAATCCCCCGGAAATGCCGCAATCTTGCGTTGGCACGCCGAATTTCCCTGTCCATGCCTCCGGTGCGACTGCTGCTCCAATACCTGGTTTCGATCTCAGTCGGATCTTTCATTGCGCAGCCTCCCATTGGGGCAGTCAACATGCAAAACGCTCCAGCAATGGTGCAGGCAATTAGCGTGCCGAAGGGCCATGGCGGGATGAGTCTCATCCAAGATGCCGGTATCAATGGGATTTTCCATGAGTGAGGAGTGCGCGAGCGCCTTGAAGCTCACGGGCTTCTGCTGCTCCCGCACCATGGAGGCAGGCAACAGAATTGTCGCCGAGTGGGACAGACACCGGGAATTTGGATCATTCCCGACGCTGTTCAGGATCTGAACAGGGGTGGTGAGAAAACAACAATCTCGATGACGGGACCGATGAATCGGCGTTCGAAAATGCGCCCTCGGTGCATTCAGGGGCGTCTTGCGGAGCCCCTTTGACGTGTCTTCATTCAAATTTACCCAGAAAACAGATTCCCGGGTGAGCCTGTTTTCATGCTTCGCGGGTGACGCGCAGCATCGTGGAACATTGCGTTCAAGCCGACGGCAATGGGCGGGAGGGCATAAAGTCCTCTCCTTGCACCATCGCGTGAATTGGAGGTGCGGGGTTTATCTCCACGGCCCCCATTTCGCTGATCCCGTATTCCGTGATCTTGAAGGCCAATCCGTGGTGCGTCCGGTTCACTCCGAAGGCGGCAGAAAATCGAATTTCTTCATGCGGTGCCTGAGTGTATTGCGGCTGACGCCAAGCACTCTCGCGGCTTTGACCTGGTTGTTGCCGCACTGTTCGAGGACTTTGGACAACAGGATTCTCTCAACCATATCGATGATGCTCTCATGCATCGCTTCACCCCCGACCTGCAGCAGGTCCGGGATCAGCTCCTCGAGCTTTCGTTCCACCCTCGCCCATGGGTTTTTGTCCCATTCAGGCGACGACGGTTCATGGCCGCCGGAGTCGAACCGGAGATGTTCCTCGCGGATGACGTCGCCCGAAGAGAGCACGACCGCGCGCCTGACGGTGTTCTCGAGCTCTCTCACGTTTCCCGGCCAGGCATGGGACTTCAGCTTCGCAAGGGCACCGTCTTCGATACGTCGAATCGGGGACTTGTACTCCTCTCCAAAACGGACCAGGAAATAATCGACCAGGGCCGGGATGTCTTCCGGGCGTTCCCGCAACGGCGGCAGATGGATGGAGATGATTTTGAGCCTCCAGTAGAGATCTTCCCTGAATCTGCCTTGTTCGACCGCTCTTTCGAGGTTCTTGTTCGTTGCCACGAGGACCCTGACGTCCACCTTCAGGGGCTGTTCGGCGCCGACCCGTTCGATCTCCCCGTATTGGAGCGCACGGAGAAGCTTGGCCTGCGTGGAAAGAGGCATCTCGGCGATTTCATCGAAGAACAGCGTGCCGCCGTGGCATCTTTCAAACTTGCCGATGTGAGTGCGCTCGGCACCCGTGAAGGCCCCGCGTTCGTAGCCAAAAAGCTCGCTCTCGAAAAGCGTCTCCGGGATGGCGGCACAGTTGACCCCGAGAAACGGCTTGTTTTTTCGGTCACTATGGTGATAGAGGGCCCGGGCGACCAGTTCCTTCCCCGTGCCGGATTCTCCGGTGATGAGCACCGTGACGTCCTTGTTTGCGACCTGCCCGATGAGCTTATAGACCTCCTGCATTCGAGTGTGATTGCCGATGATCTTGATTTCTCCCTTTGGAACCCGGGCGGATGTGAGGCTGTGGGCCGGAAAGCTCACCACCTCCTTCATGAGGCGGTTCACCTCGAGGGCATCCCTGGCAATGCGCTCCAGCCCGTTCCTGTCGAAAGGCTTGAGGAGATAGTCGTACGCTCCGAGCTTCATGGCTTCGATGGCCGTGTCCATGGTGCCGTAGGCAGTCATCACGATGATGGGCGTTTTCACCTGCAGGCGCCGGATCTCCTTGAGGGTTTCGAGCCCGTTCTTGCCCGGCATCTTGTAATCGAGGAGAATCAGGTCGAAGGGTTCGCGTCCCACCGCCTCCAAGGCCGCCGTTCCGCTGTTGCACGAGAGCACTTCGTATTCCTTCCTGGAAAAGAAACGGGTAAGGAAGTGAACGAGGCCCTCGTCGTCGTCAACGATCAATATCTTATCCATCTTTCTCAAGCATTCCTTCCACTCGAATCGGGATGAGCAATGAGAACGTCGCACCCCCGCCCACGCCGTTTTCCACTCGGATCCTCCCGCCATGCCTCTTGACCGTGCCGTCAACGATGGAAAGACCAAGCCCGGTACCGGTGGCCTTGGTGGTGAAGAAGGGATCGAAAAGGCTCGGCATGGCCTCCTCCCGTATTCCCGGCCCGGTGTCCGCAACGTCGATGCGGATATACTCCCGCAATCCTTTATCCGTCACGGACGGTTCCAGTTCGGCGAGGAGACTCAATTCTCCGCCTGCATTCAATGCCTCGAGCCCGTTGACCATGAGATTCAGAAGGGCTTCTCCAAGCTGCTTTCTATCCCCCCGGATCCGTGGAAGTGAGTCGGCTATCCTGGTCCGGACCACGGTTTCCTGCTGTTTTGCTCTCGGCCCCGCCACCAGCAGAGCGTCTTGAATCAGTTCCTTGACGTCCACTTCCGTGAATACCGGAGCCTGCGGCTTGGCAAAGTCGAGGAACCGGTTGATCGTGGCCTCCATGCGCAATATTTGAGTCATGGCGATCTGAAAGTCTTCCTCGTACTCGAAAGATATTTCCAGCTCGCTTTCAATGGACTGCAGAAACATTTTGAGCGATGTGAGGGGCGTCCTGATCTCGTGAGCGACACCGGCGGCAAGCTGCCCCAGGGACGCCAGCTGCTGTGAGCGGGCAACCGCCGCCTGGGTCCGCTTCAGCCTTACGTCCGTTTCCTTGAGCTCCGCTTCACTGCGGGTGACTTTCTCCTCCAGCCTGTTCTGCCGGTCCTTCAACTGCCTCGCCATTTCACCGAAGGCGTCGTAGAGGAGCCCCACCTCATCGCCGCGATCCATTGTCTCGATATCCACCCTCTCGAAGTCTCCCCGGGCAAGAGAGCGGGCTGCCGTGCTCAGCCTTCGAATCGGAGTGGCAACATACCTCGAGAGCAACCACGCGGAAATCAGCGTGCCGAAGATGGCCGTGGCGATGACGAGGAACACGAAGCGCCTCAGTTCATTGACGGCATGGAAGGCCTCCGCCTTGTCCTGCTCCACCACGAGGGCCCAGTCCGTGTCGCCTACCATCATCGAGGCCCCGATGACCTCGATTCCCCGATAGTCGATGTAACTGATTCTGCGGTTTCGGCCACTGAGAATATTCTTGAAGCTCTCCGACTGGGCGATGTTCTGAGTGAGTATTCTCCGCGGCTCCTTGTGGGCAAGAAATGTGCCTTCCCGGTCCACGAGGTAGCACTCCCCCGTTTCCCCCAGCGAAACCCGCAACACAACAGCGAGAATCGTGCCGGTCCCGACGGATGCTCTGACGACGCCTTTCAGATCTCCGGATTCTCCGATCAGCGGAGCCGAGATGAGAAGGCAGGATTCCTTTCCGTCGGAGCTCAACTGAATGGCGGGCATGCTCAGCCCGGCGATTTCGGGCTCCACTCCCCGATCTCCCACCCGGAGCTCCGACGCCGTTCCTCCGACGCGACAGATCGTATGGCCCTGGAGGGTCTGCACCGCAATTTCATCGTACACTCTGTACTTATTTCTCACCAACTCCAAGTAGGGAACGATCTGTTCCGGCTCCATGGACCTCAGGACCGACGAACCCGCCATGACTTCAAGGTCGGCCTTGCGTTCGGAAATCCACCGCCCGAGCAGCGCGGCCTTGTCCACCGCCACTTGCCCGATCTGGTTCGTGGCCATATTCAGGATGAGCTCCTCCGCCGTCCGGATGGAAAGCATTCCGACCGCGCAAAGCGGCACCAGCGCGAACACGAAGAAAAGCAGCATCAATTTGACTTGCAGGCTGTTCACCGGAAGTGCCTTTTTCAATCCGGCCCCCAAATCCGAGCATTTGTCAGATTTTATTTGCCCCACTGCAAGGAGTCTTTCGAAAACCCGACGAAAGCACCGAGTGAATCGGCACTCAATTATATGCAGAAAACCTCAAAATAGCGATATCTTGCGCAGTGCCGTCCAGCGGCTCCCCCGTATCCGTCTCTCCTGGTCCTTTCCCCCCCGGCGGGCTGCATTGCGGCCAGTTCGTGAAAGTGTGCCGCAAACCTGTCGTCTCCGTGCTTCGACGCGCTCACGGGGAACCTGGTGCTCCTCTCCTTTCCGATCCGTGGCGCTTCCGCGGGTGTAGGCCGTTTTCCAATTCAGTGTCTGGACGGTTCTGCCGATTGGACGGGAAAGTCACGTGGAGTCCATGGCAGACACCGATGCAGGCGCGAGCGGACTTTTTCAGTTCATCTGAGCAGGCGGGGAAGGTTCACGCAGGATGAACCCCCGCATCGTCATTCGTCAGAGGGAGACTCAAGGGCCGGGAAAAACACAAGAAGAGGCCGGTACGGCCGCATCGTCCAGGGGAACGACACGGGGGAATGTGCGGATATCCGTCCGGAATGGCAATGTATTCGAGACAGCGCCCGCCGAGCTTTCCCGAGACAATGCATGGGTGCGGGCATTGCGAAGCCGCACCGGCGGGGACTGCGCTCGTCCATGCCGTCCCGGAAGCCGGATCGCCGTCGACCCGAGGCGGGCACGGTTTCGGCGTGCACACGGAGGGCTCGGGGGCTTTGTGCGGGGTGGGGTTTCGTTTCTCCTTGACCCAGCCTTGTCCCGCACGATTGTCCAATCGAGGAAAAACGGAGTCGCATATGGCGAAAAAAAAGAGGGAAGAAGAACATGGCGATGCGGAACGCTCCGCTCCGCTCATGGAGACGGACGACTGGATCGATGCCGATGAAGAACGTGCCTTCGAGCAGGCCATGGAAAAAAAAGGGAATCTGAATCCGAAGCCAAACAAGAAGAAGTGAGCTCCGACAGATCGACACAGGCGGATTCGTTTGAGTGTACGAGCCCGTCTGTCCAGCCTGACGACATACCGGAAGAGGGGAGTTCTCCGGGCCGGGGCCGAGCTGCAACCCGGCTTGTCCCGGGAAGCCGGCCGCAATCGGCGCAAAGCGGGCATGGCGTCATCGTGCCGCAACCTCGTGCAAGGCCGGTTATCGCCGCCGGCTCCCGCCTGAGGTTTCCGCACTCAGGGTCCGAATCGCCCGGTTCTTGGGGGGGCAACCCCGAGAAATGCGGGCTTCAAACCGGAGTTCCTCCCCGGCTCGAATCAAACCGATGCCCTGTGCTATACGGATGAATCCCCAGATGCCGCCTGATCCGTTCTGATTGAATTTACCTGATAATCTGAAATAATGTTCCAGGAGCGGAGCGGTTTTGCCGGCAGCATGGGCGACGCCCGCCGAACATTCAGGGGGATTGGGATGCGTACCATCGCGGACCTGGACGAGTTGCTGGCCGCCGCCGAAGAGGAACTGGCCGGGCTAGACCGTAGAAGAGCGGAAATCCTGCGATATATTGAAGGCTTGCGTCGTGATAAGAGGGTTGTTGTTGAGGCTCCCTCCACGGCGACGTCACCGGAAGGCCCGATATGGCTCCCGCCTCTGCCGGACCCCTCGCCCATGGAGGGAGCAGGGCCGGACCGGCCGCCGGATGCGACGTTGCATGACGATCCTCGGTCCGAGCCGGCGTCGAAGGTCACCGATCAATCGCCGGCGGAAGAGAAGATCGCTCTTTTCAGGAGCCTTTTCAGGGGCCGGGAGGACGTCTATCCCAAGCGATTCGAGAGCCGCAAGACCGGCAAGTCGGGGTATCTTCCGGCATGCCGCAACGAATGGATCAAGCCCCGGTGCCGAAAACCCCGCGTGCGGTGCGGCGAGTGCCCGAACCGCGAATTTCTTCCCGTCACCGACGAGGTGGTGGGGAATCACCTGCTCGGAGGCGAGCGGCAGGGAAGATCGAAGCGGGACTTCACCATCGGGGTCTACCCCTTGCTTCCGGGCGAGTCCTGCCGGTTCCTTGCCGTCGACTTCGACAAGAGCGGCTGGCGGGAGGACGCGGCGGCGTTCCTGAAGACTTGCGCGGACTTCGGCGTCCCGGCCGCCCTGGAGCGTTCGCGTTCCGGGAACGGCGGCCACGTCTGGATATTCTTTACTGCGCCCGTGGACGCCGGGACGGCGCGCCGGATGGGCTCTTTTCTGCTCACGGAAACCATGGAGTCCCGGCCCGAAATGGGCCTCGACTCCTACGATCGATTCTTCCCGAGCCAGGACACTCTTCCCAAAGGGGGGTTCGGCGGCCTCATCGCTCTTCCCCTGCAGCGCCGGCCGCGCGAGACGGGCAACAGTGTATTTGTGGATGAGGCCTTCGTTCCCTTCCCCGACCAGTGGGCATACCTTTCCTCCGTGCGGCGCATGGAGCCGGGCGAAGTGGAAAACCTCGCCCAAAAAGCCGTCGCGGGCGGGCGCGTGATGGGGGTGCGCACGGTCGTAACGGACGAGGACGATGATCCTCCCTGGACGCTCCCCCCCTCGGGGCGCCGGAAGGAGCTTCCCCTTCCGGGACCGCTCCCGCCGAGCGTTACGCTCACCGTCGCAAACCAGGTCTACGTGGCGAAGGAAGGGCTCCCCCCCGCGTTGAGAAACCGGTTGATCCGCCTGGCGGCCTTTCAGAATCCGGAGTTCTACAAGGCTCAGGCCATGAGGCTGCCCACCTTTCAGATACCGAGGGTCATCGGGTGCTGCGAAGATTTTCCGGACCACCTGGGCCTTCCAAGGGGATGCCTGGAGGAGACGGCGGCTTTCCTGTCTTCGATCGGAATCGCACCGGTCGTGGTGGACGAGCGGTTTGGGGGCATTCCCATCGACGTCCGGTTCACCGGCACGCTGCGACCCGACCAGGAGCCGGCCGCCCGCGCCATGCTGGAACACGACACGGGAGTGCTCTCGGCGACGACGGCCTTCGGCAAGACCGTGGTGGCAGCCCGTCTCATCGCCGACCGCGGGGTGAATACGCTGGTGCTGGTCCACCGGCGGGAGCTTCTCGATCAGTGGGGCGCCCGATTGGATGAACTGTTGGAGCTGCCCTCCGGGCGGATCGGACGGATCGGCGGCGGGAAGCGCGATCCGACCGGGATTGTGGACGTCGCGATCATCCAGGGCCTCGTCAGAAAGGGCGTCGTGGCCGACCTGGTCGCGGAATACGGGCACCTGGTCGTCGACGAATGCCACCATATTTCCGCCCGCAGCTTCGAAACCGTCGCCCGCCAGTGCAGGGCGAAATACGTCACGGGGCTGTCCGCCACGGTCACGCGCAAAGACGGCCATCATCCCATCATCTTCATGCAATGCGGGCCGGTCCGGCACCACGTGGACGAGCGACGGCAGGCCGCCGCCAGGCCTTTTTGCCACAGGGTGATCCCGCGTCAAACGGAATTCCTCCTGCCCGGCGCTCTCAGGCGTGAAACCGATCCGGCCATCCATGAAGTCTATGCGGCGCTGGTCCGGGACGAAAACCGAAACGGGATGATCGTCCGGGATGTGCTCGATGCCGTCGCAGCCGGGCGATTTCCGGTGATCCTGACGGAGCGCCGGGAACACCTGTCCCTGCTTGCGCAACGTCTTGTCCCGCAGGTCCGAAACGTCGTCGTCCTGCAAGGCGGCATGGGGAAAAAGCAGCGGGCGGCGGCGGCGAAAGCCCTTGCCGGGAGCGCCGAAGGGGAGGCGAGGGTGATCGTCGCCACGGGCCGGTACCTGGGCGAAGGGTTCGACGACGCCCGTCTGGATACCCTGTTCCTTGCCCTGCCGGTATCCTGGCGCGGAGTGCTCGTCCAGTATGCGGGGAGGCTGCACCGGCTCCACGAGCAAAAGAAGGACGTCCTCATCTACGATTACGCCGACCTGCGGGTGCCCATGCTGGCACGAATGTACGGCCGCCGGCGCATGGGCTACCGCAAAATCGGCTATGCGATCCAGGAATGAACAAGTACTCGGGGACGGACGATGGAAGGTTTGGCACGGAGGTGCGTTCAAGATGGGCGCATTGGGCAGGAGGGCATGATGCCCTCCCCCGCGTCCGACCGGCGCATCGGTCCGCAGGGGCCGGCTTTATCCCTGCCCGCGACACCTCCCGCCGGGCAGGTGTTGGGTAATCCTGAACATAACGTGGTCTGATGCGTTTGCGCTGAGAGTCCGTCCGTCACGCGGTGCAGCCCAGGACACAGTCTTCACCGGAATCCCTCCTCATGAGGGGTTTTTCGGAGACGGCCGGAATGGACCCGACGGATTGTGGTCGTCGGCAGAGGGGGGATTGTGCCGAAGCGGAATGGCTTGTGCCGCCGGGTCCGCTCAACAGGAAAGCCTCGATCGGGAGCATCGGGGGGCTCACTCCACCGGGAACGTCAGGCCTCCGCAGGCCCTCTTTTCACCAGTACGGCGAGGACCCAGGCGAACTTCACTTCCAGGGAGTCGATCAGGGAAAAACCGGCCTCCTCTAAGGCTTGGTGGAGATCGGCGCTGCGGAAACGATTCCCGGCGGGGTGGAGAAGGATGTGCTTCGTGACGGGATTCTGGTAGAGGAACGGGTAGATTTCCTCGAGGAAGTAAACGCCGCCGGGTCTGAGCACTCTGGCCACCTCGGCGAGCCCCCGCTGCCAGTCGGGGATGTGATGGAGCACGCCGAATCCGAACACGGCGTCCATGGAGCCGTTCCGGTGCGGCAGGTCGACGGCGTCTCCGGCATACATGGCCACCCGGGACCGCCTGGCCGGCGACAGGTAGGTCCGTGCCTTGCGGATCATCCGTTCGTCGAGGTCCATGGCGAAAACCATTTCGGGCTGAAAAGCATCGAGGATCAAGTCGGCGCCGGCGCCTCGACCACACCCGATCTCGAGCACTCTGGCCCCGGGTTCCAGGACCCCCGCCTTCCGCAGCCGCCTGATCTGAAACCGCTGCTCGATCACCCGCAACGGATTGTTCACGACCAGGCGTTCCGCCCAATTCAGTTTCATGGAGGCCTCTCAGGCTTTTACGCCCACGTGGACGGCGGCTATGCCGTTGGTGAGGAGACGATACCGGACATCAATGAATCCGATGGATTCCAGCTTCGACTTGAGCTCTCCAGGGCCGGGAAAAAGCCGGATCGATTCCGGGAGGTAGGTGTAGGCCAGGCGGGATCCGGCCAGCAGCCGCCCCAGCGCGGGCATGATGCGGAACGAGTAGAAGTCGTAGAGAAAACGAAACCAGGGCGTGACCGGTTCGGAGAATTCGAGGCACATCAATTTGCCCCCCGGCCTGAGAACGCGGTGCATTTCGCGGAAGCCCCGCTCCATGTGGGTCAGATTGCGAATCCCGAAGCCGACCATGGCTCCGTCCAGCGAATTGTCGGCAAAGGAGATGCTTTCCGCGTCGCCCTGGGTATAGACGATGCGGTTGTGGTATGGGGAGCTCTCGACCTTGGGCCGGCCGGTCACCATCATTGCCCAGTTGATGTCATAAAGAAAAACCCGTCCCGAGGGGCCGATGCGGCGGGCGGCCATGAGGGCGAGGTCGGCGGTGCCGCCGCAAACGTCGATGACCCGGTCGCCTTCCTTCAGGTCCATCATCCCCACGGCGATGCGCTTCCACGCGTAATGCACGCCGAAGCTCAAAAGGGTGTTCATGAAATCGTATTTGGGGGCCACCGTGTTGAAATGACGGCGAACGAGATTCACCTTCTCGCTCTCCGGGACTGCGACGAAGCCGAAGTGAGCGGCGCCGGGGACACTTTCCGGCGGGACGTCGTGCCGCCGTTCCGGTGCGGGTGATGAGGCGTTGCGCATAAGCGCTCCTGGGGGTCCGGCTCAGGCGGAAGGATGGGGATAGGTGCGGAACGGGCGGGTCAATGCGGCTCCGACTCTCCGTCCCGGCTGCGGCCGCCCGCCCGGACCGGGTGTGTCTTCGTCTCTGCGTCACGAAAGGATGCGGCCCGGGTGAAGAAAATCGCCGGTCCGCGCAAAGGGACCGGGCGTTCCCTGGACGATTCGGGAACCGACTCTCAGGCGGGCTTCACCACGAGACCGGTCCGGATGCACCGGGTACACGCCTTGACCCGGCGGACGGCCCCGCTCTTGTCCATGTGCCGCACGGTCTGGAGATTGGGATACCATAGACGCTTGGTCTTGTTGTTCGCGTGGCTCACATTGTTGCCGACATGCGGTTCTTTCCCGCAAAACTCGCATTTCCTGCTCATGACGCTGCTGTCCTTTCCATTCGGATCAAAATCTCATATGGTGAACCTCGGTCGAGAAAACTCGGCCCGGATGCTCGGTTTAACGAAAAATCCCTTCTATCACACGAGTATCCCCAGGGCAAGGCCTTTTTAAATCGAACCGGGACAGGCCGGCCGCCTCACCGCCGGCGTTGCCTCTCGGAAGCCCGGAGAATTGACGGCGGGAGCGATTTGCTCTCCATCCCCGGTTTGTTGCGGCTTCACGGCATCGAATTGCCTGTGAGAATCCACGCTAAATATCGTCGATTCTCCTTTCGAGATGGACGATCCGTTCCCTGTCGAACGTGCAGTCCCTGTAGAAAAGATGCTGAAACTCATCGACGAAGAGATGCGCCTTTTGGCGCACATCCGCATCCTCGATGCGGCCCAGGAACTCTTCCAGTCCCTCCGCCTCCCTCTTCCTGTAGCCGAGCGAGGCCATCTTGGCGGCGAAGCGTTCGATGATCCTCGCCTCCGCGCTTTTCCGAGGCCTCAGCAGTCCGAAGGCGATTCCTCCCAGGAGGATGACGACGGCAAGCTCCGGGAGATACCGTATGAGTGTCTCTTTGCCCGCTTTCAGCGAAAACACGGGGTGTTCGAACAAAGCGTTCACTTGTCTGAAGAGCTTGATCTGCTGACTGAAATCGTAGCTTATGACGATCTTGTCCCAATAATAATTGAAGGTGTCCATCATCAGCGACAACTTCAGGAACAGGCTCCGGCCGTAGACCTCCGAGGGGGTGTCGAGGGAGTGGGGCGTCGGGTCGAGCCTCAGCCATCCGCGGTTGTCCATGTAAGCTTCCACCCAGACGTGGGCGTTTTTCTGCAGGACCATGTAGTATCCCGCCGCCGGGTTGTGGTACCCGCCCCGATAGCCGCCCACCAGGCGGGCGGGAATCCCCGCCATGCGCAGCATCACCGCCAGCGAGGAGGCGAAGTACTCGCAATTCCCCGCCTTCCTGGAGAACAGAAAGGACTCCAAAGGATTCTTTGAAAAGGGGAGATTGTCGAGAGAGTATCGGTATTGTCCGAATTTGACGTGATCGTAGAGGGCTATCGCGGGGTCGCCGGGACGTTCCTTCAGAATGTTCTCGACCAGGCTCCTGATCCGGGGGGAGAAGTCGGCGGGCAGCTGCAGGTAGCGTTGCCGTTCGATGGTCTTCTCCGGCAGCAGCTCGGTCGGCGCCGACAGGGCCGTGTATTTTATACGCGCTTCCACCTTGCGGAACCAGGCGGTGGAGGACAGCCTCCACACGCGGCGTCCGAGTTGCACCTGGAGGGAGACGGGCTTGTCCAGGGCAAACAGGTACTTGTTGCCGTATGGTTCCATGTAGATCGTCTGGGAAACCGTCTTCCCGCGGAGCTCCTCGAAGAGCGAGGCTCCGCCGGAGCTCGACGTCCAGGATGTGCCGTTGAACGCATCGAGTTCAAGTCCCCGCCAGTACAGCAGGCCGTCGTCCGTTTTCGGCATCTCGGCACGAAAAATGACGTGACGGTCTTCCTGGATGCCCGCCACGTCGCCGAGAGTGACCGAATCGCTGAAGCCGGACTTGGCGTAGGCCCACTGGTTCAGAAAGGTGAACAACGGGTAGTTGGTGCGCGGCAGAATAAGGAAGAACAAACCGCTGGCCGGGATGGAAATGACACAGATCAGGGCCGCGTTCTGGATGATCCTCACCATGTTGTCTCTGGTGATCGTCATGTCTTCCTCGTGGGAGAAATAGGCGAGGAGCATCAGGGAAGCGGTGGAAAAGGCGAAGAGCAGGCAGAAATAGAGGACGAAGATCACGCTGAACGAGATCAGGCTGGACCCGATCAGAAGAAACATGCAGAGGGCATAAATCTGCATATAGTCCCTGAATTTCCTGTCTTCGAGGAGCTTGATGCCGATGAGGATCAGAGACGCGTTGAGGATCGGTTCGATGAGATAGTCCGGGGATATCCGGGAGAAAGAAAACACCAGGACCGCCACGGCGACGAGGTTCAGCAGCCAGCGCGGCAAACGAAGGCCCCCCGTGTGATCGCGGGCGATCGCCACGGCGCACAGGACCCCGAAACTCAGGGAATAGGCGATCGCCACGTAGGGGGCGACGGATGCGTAAGCGGCGGCGATACACAGATAAGTGATCAGCCTAAGCAGCGTCTTGATCTTGACCATAGAGCGCCAATCGGGTCAGAAGCAGCGTTTTCTGGGCCGAGGAGTTGTCGGGGGGGTAAGTCCGCCCTCCGATCGTCATCCCCACCGGGGTTCCGGAACGAATCATCCTGAGCACCGTGTAAGCGACGCAGGAGATGGTGTATTCCAGATCCTTTTTCGGCAATTGATCGAAATCGATGATCAGGTGCCGGAGCTCGATCGTGGACAGCTCCTTGGTCATGAGAACCCCGGTCTTCGCCGTGGATTTCCAGCTGATGTACCGGGGATGGTCCCCCGGGACGTAGTCTCTGATGGAGATCAGGTCGGAATCGTACCCGGAGGCGTCGGAGGGTCTGTCTCCGAGGGTGCGGGACCGAAAATCATAAATCCCGGGCACCCCGCACCGGACCGGTTTCGGATAGACCACCAGGGCTTTCTCGCTGCTGACGCGCCGGTACCGCGTGAAAAAATTGAACGGGAATGTCGATGTCACGGTATGCGCGCCCACCCGGTGCAGGCCCCTGCGGTCGAACCTCATGGTGGTATGCCTGCTGGTGGACGACATCGGCTCGGCGAAAGGAAAGAACACTTCCCGTCCGTACAGTTCGATTCCGACCAGAAAGGCGGGCATGCGTTTTCGCCGGTTGACGAGCTTGACCATGACCGGGGTGTCTATTCCCGCGAATGTTTCTTCCGGAAATTCCAGCTGTGCCTCGATGCCTCGGATGTTCCCGCGTCCGAAAAAGCCCGAAACCAGCATGTAGCTCAACAGGCCGGAGGTGATGATGTAGACGAGGTTGTTCGCGGTATTCACGGCCGAAAAGCCGATGAGAATGGTGAGCAGGATATAAAGGTATCCGGCTTTGTTGATCTTGATCACGCCGGGACGGGGACTTCTTCCAGTATCGATTTTATGATCTCCTTCTTGTTCACGCTCTCGTATTCCTCCCGGAACAGGACCCTGTGCGGAATGACATATTCCGCAACCCGCTTGATGTTCTCGGGCACCACGTAATCCTTTCCCGAGAAGAAGGCACTGGATTTCGCCGTGTTGACCAGCGCCAGGGCGCCGCGGGTCGACAGCCCGCTCAACAGGTATTCGTTGGCGCGCGTGGCTTCGATGATGTTGAGCAGGTAGTCGAGGACCTTCTCCGAAAGATAGACGCCGGTCCTGATCCGGTCCTGGATCTCCATGACCTCCTGTTTTCCCATCATGGGTTCCAGAGCCTGTATGGCCCGTCTCTTACTCCCGCCCCGCAGAATCTCGCGCTCCGCCTCTCGCGGCGGATAGCCGATGCTGATCTTCATCATGAAGCGGTCCATCTGGGATTCCGGCAGGGGAAAGGTCCCGAATTGCTCGGTCGGGTTCTGAGTGGCGATGACCAGGAATGGACGCGGCAGATCGTAGGTCCGGCCCTCGATGGTGACCTGCTTCTCTCCCATGGCTTCCAGCAAGGCGCTCTGCGTCTTGGGGGTCGCCCGGTTGATCTCGTCCACGAGCACGATATGATTGAAGATGGGACCGGGTTGAAAGATGAATGCCCCGGTGTTTTTGTCGAATATGGAAACCCCGGTGATGTCGGACGGCAGCAGGTCGCTCGTGCACTGGATCCTTCCGAAGGTGAGGCCCAGTACCTTGGCGATGGCGATGGCCAGGGTGGTTTTGCCCAGACCGGGCAGATCCTCGATGAGCAGATGGCCGCGGGAAAAAAAGCAGGTGAGAGCCAGTTCCAGCGCTCGTTCCTTGCCGTGCAGATATTGAGAGAGGAAGTGGATGGCTTTGTCGATTTTTCCGTTGTTTTCCATCATCGCTGCAATACGAATCCGTGCGGGAATGAGCGTTTGACTACCGGTCCACGATGCGAACGGGCGGGGCCTTCTCCTCCCTTGGAACGATTTCGCCGATCCTGTAAGCGGGCCGGCCCATGGCGTTCAGAAGCTGAATGATCTCCTGGGATTTCGACGCTTCCACCACCAGCACATAACCGATCCCGTTGTTGAAGACGCGGTACATTTCCTCTTCGGATATTCCCCCTTGCTCCCGCAGAAAATCAAAAATAGGCGGGACATTCCACGAGCCTTTGTGGAACAGAGCCTGGCAGGCCTTGGGCAGGATGCGCGGGATGTTGTCGTAGAAACCGCCTCCGGTGATGTGGGCCATGCCCGAAATCCGGTATTGGCGCATGACCTTCAAGACCGGTTCGACATAGATGCGGGTCGGTTCGAGCAGTTCCTCGGCCACCGTCCGGCCGCATTCGCCCAGGTAGCTGTCGGGCTGGAGCCCCAGCCGGTCGAAGATGATCCGCCTCACCAGGCTGTAGCCGTTGGAATGCAGTCCGCTGGATGCGATGCCCACGATCTGATCCCCGACTCGAATCGTGGAGCCGTCGATGATATCCCCATTGTCCACCAGCCCAACGGCGAATCCAGCCATGTCATATTCACCGTCCCGGTAGAAATCGGGCATTTCCGCCGTCTCGCCTCCGATCAGCGAACAACCGGCTTCCTTGCATCCGCGCGCGATCCCGGCGACCAGGTCCTCGATCAGGTCCAGGTCGACCCGCCCCAGGGCCAGATAGTCCAGGAAAAACAGGGGTCTGGCTCCCTGCACGATGATGTCGTTGACGCACATCGCCACCAGGTCGATGCCGACACTGTCGTGCCTGTTCGCCAGGAATGCCACCTTCAGCTTGGTTCCAACGCCGTCCGTCGAGGACACCAGGACGGGTTGCGACATCTGATGGCAATTGACGGAAAACAAGCCGCCGAAACCACCAATATCCGTGATCACCCCACTGGTAAAGGTGGAGCGCACAAGCGGCCTGATGCGGTCGACCAGTTCGTTGGCTTTGTCCAGGTCCACACCGGCTTCCCGGTAAAGATCTTTGCCCATGGGTCTCCTGCTTCCCCTTTCCGTCCAAGAATCAACCCGTCAATGCAATGCCCCGGCTTTCGTTCCAGCCCTTTCAACCCTGGCAGGCGTTTTCGCGAAACAGAATCGCCCCGTATTCGGTATCGTCAAATACTGCCTTATAATCTCTTGCCGCAGGGAAATCCACTCCGAACATTGACAGTCAAGAGAATAATGGAATTCAGAGCACCCGGAACCGTGCAACACACCCTAAATATTCAATATACTAACAGGAAAACAAATGACAGTCGAATGTTTTTCGCAGCCGCGGGAAAGGCCGGGAGTTGTTCTGCCCAGGCTTTCATGATAAAGGAAACAGGTCGATTTGGAGAAGACAATATGAACCGAAAAACGGGGCTTATGCTCCTGGCCGGATTTCTTGGTCTGGCGCTGCTCGTCGCGGGTTCAGCCGTTTTCCATTTCTGGCTTTTCACGCGATTGCCCGGCAGCCCTTCCCGCGAAATCCGTCAACTGACCATCCAACCCGGGATGAGCGGTCCACGCGTGGCGCAACTGCTCCACGACCACGGCGTGGTGGCCAACGCCCAGGAATTCTACCTTCTGTGCTGGCTCCGGCGCTCCCTGGGCAAGCTTCAGGCCGGAGAGTACGCTTTCATGCCGTTGTCCACTCCCGACCAGATCCTCGATCAAATCATTCACGGGCGGGTCATTGTCTGCTCCGCGACCCTGCCCGAAGGGGCGACCATTCGCGACATGGCCAGAGCGCTCGCGCAGAGGGGGATCATCCCCGAGGCCGAGTTCATCAAGCTTGCAACGGACAGGGAAAGCATCGGCGCCCTGGGATTGGATGTCCCCACCCTGGAAGGTTACCTCTTTCCGGAAACCTACACTTTCAGCAGACCGATCAACGGCGCTCAGGTCGTGAAAGCCATGGTTCGTCAGTTCTGGCGGCATCTTCCCCCTGATTGGCGGCAGCGCGCGGAAGAGCTCGGGTACAGCCTCAACGACATCGTCATCCTGGCGTCCATGGTGGAAAAGGAGGCGGTCATCGATTCCGAGCGGTCGATCATTGCCGCGGTTTTCTACAACCGATTGAAGCTCAATATGCCGCTGCAAAGCGACCCGACGGCGGTCTACGACCTGCCCGATTTCACCGGGCCCGTCACCGCCGCCCAGCTCAAGCGCCAGAGCCCTTACAACACCTACCTGAAGAAAGGGTTGCCCGTCGGGCCGATATGCAATCCCGGGGCAAAGTCGCTGCGCGCCGCGTTTTATCCCGAGGACGTCCGATACATCTATTTCGTAAGCAATAACGACGGGTCCCATTATTTTTCAGAGACGCTGTCCGAACATCAGAAGGCGGTGACCCGGTACCAGGAGAAGAGGAAGGCGATGCAGGAAGGGGAATCGTCCAATCGAGCGGCGCCTTCCGTCCCGACTGAAGACCGGTCCCCTCAGGCGGCGGACGGCTCGGAGTCCGCCTCAACTACGACGGGTGAGGCGCCCTGAGCGGTCCGGAGCCCGGATCGGGGCCGGCGAAAGGATACGGGATTTTGCGGGCAAGGGAGCCCGCTCGTCTGGGAATCTCTATCAGTGCGAAGGGAAGGTCGTCGCGATGGAATGGAAACCGCACGGCGTTGCGAGTGTTGTCCTTGCCGCGGGCAAGGGCAGCCGTATGCTCGGATACGACGGGAACAAGACTTTGCTGCCGCTTGCTCCCCACGCTTCGATATATTCGGGCGATCGTCCCATCCTGCTCGAAGTGTTGAAGAATCTCCCGGCAGGGCCGAAGGGCATTGTCGTTCATCATTGTGCCGATGAAGTGATCCGGGCTTTGTCGGGGCTGGAAGCCTCCTTCCTGCATCAACCGGTCACCAACGGTACGGGCGGCGCTCTGCTGGCGGCTGCCCCGTTTCTTGAAACCGTCGGGGAGGAAGCCGTCATCATCACAATGGGCGATGTGCCCCTGATTCGCCCGAACACCTACGCAAGGCTCGTGGAAGGACTTGGCGTCCACGACCTGGTGGTGCTTGCGTTCATTCCGGCCGACAAGGCCCAGTACGGAATGCTGGAGATGCGGGAGGGCGAGGTCCTTCGCATCGTGGAGTGGAAATACTGGCACGCGTATCCGGTCGAGGAGCAGGAGCGTTTGCGCTTCTGCAACGCCGGCGTCTACGCCGTAAGGCGCCGGGGGCTCGTCGAGTACCTCGGGCTTCTCGCCGGGAAGGCTCACGTCGTGAAGAAACGGCGCGGGGACTCCTGGGTGACCATCGAGGAGTATTTCCTGACGGACCTGGTCGAGCTCATGAGAGCCGGCGGGCTCTCCATCGGCGTGGCGGAGGCACCGGAAGAGGAGGTGACGGGGGTGGACACTCCGGAAGCGCTCCAACTGGTGCAGCGAAGGTTCGCGGCACTGGCCGGATCGAAATGATGCCCCGGCGGATCGAGCAATGCGAGAGCGCTCCGCCTTCATCGGAAAAAGCGTAAACCGGGTGGAAGCGCCTTTCTCTGAAGCACGGCATTCCGGGTGGGTCCTATCCCGTGAATGAAACCTTCGTCCAGTATCGCCCGTTTTCTGCAACCACCTCTACGGCAATGCCGAAGGTTTCGCTCAGAAGCTCCGATCTCAAAATCTCTTCCTTTGTTCCGGATGCCAGGCGGCGGCCGTCTTTCAAGAGGAACACATGCGTGAAGGCCGGCATGATCTCCTGGAGGTGATGCGTGACGAGGACCATGCAGGGGGCATCCGGGGCTTCGCCGAGGGCCTGGAGCGTCCGGAGCAGCTGTTCCCTGGACACCAGGTCCAGGCCGGCGCACGGTTCATCGAGGATGAGCAGCTGAGGGCGGTGGATCATGGCTCGGGCGATGAGCAGCCGCTGCTTTTCTCCCTGAGACAGGACCCCGTACGGGAGATCGATGATTCTCTCACAGCCCAGCCGTTTCGCAAGCTCGCGTGCTTTCCGATAGTCGTCTTCGGCAGGAGTCTGGAAGATGCCGATGGACGCGAACTTGCCGCTGACGATCAGGTCCAGGGGGGCTTGACCGGAAGGGATCTGGGCTTCGAGGAAGGAACCGACCCATCCGATTTTCATTCTCAATTCACGCAGATCCGTCTGACCGAATCGTTCTCCGAGGACGGTTATCCGGCCTTGCGTGGGCCACAGGTACCCCGCCAGAAGGCGAAGGAGCGTGGTTTTCCCCGAGCCGTTCGCCCCGAGAACGACCCAGTTGTCCCCGGGGGAAATGTTCCAGTCGATGCCGTCCAGGATCGTCCGGCGGCTTCGCACAAAGGACACTTCATTGAGTGAAATCCATTCATCCATATGGGTTCATCGTTTTCCGGCCGTCGAGACCGTGTGAACTCCCGACGGGATGCGTCGGCGTTCCCGCCCGCTCACCAGGTGAGGACGAGCTTTCCGAAGTGTTCGCCCGCAAGCATATATTGGTGGGCCTCCTCGACTTTGTCGATCGGGAAGACGCGGTCCACCACCGGACGGACCTTGCCCGACTCCAGGAGGGGCAGGACCCAGTCGGTGAACGCCCGAACGAGGGCGGCCTTTTCCTTGTCGGACTGGCTCCTCAGGACGGACCCGATGATGCGCAGCCGCTTGGTGAGCACGACGGGCAGTTGAATCTCCGTCCTGGTTCCGCCCATCAGCCCGATCAGCACGAGACGGCCCCGCGTCTTCAGGATGCGCAGGTGCTTTTCCAGGTAGGATGCCCCTATCCAGTCGAGGATCACATCGACTCCGCGCCCTTCCGTAAGTTCCAGCACCTCGGCCGCGAAATCCTGCTCCTTGTAATTGATGCCGTGCGCGGCCCCCAATTCCAGGCAGCGCTGCAATTTGTCCTCGCTTCCGGCCGTGACGATCACCCGGACCGCGGCCGCCCGTGCCAGCTGTATCGCGGCGGTTCCGACTCCGCTGCCCCCGCCGTGGATGAGAAGGGTTTCCCCGCTTTCGATCATCGCCTCGAGGAAAATGTTGAGAAAAGCCGTGAAGAATACCTCGGCCGCCGCTGCCGCGTCGACGAAGCTCAGGTTGGCGGGAATGGGCACCAGGTGTGCGGCGGGGACCGCCACGTAGCGGCCGTAGCCGCCTCCTGCGGTTATGCCGAAAACCTTGGCCCAGGGTTCCCAGCCTTCCACGTTCGATCCCACTTCGGTGATGGTGCCGGCAAAGTCGAGCCCCATGATCGAGGAAGCGCCCAGGGGAGGCGGGTAGAGGCCGCGTCTCTGGAGCAGGTCGGCACGGTTGACGGAACACGCGTGGACCTGGACGATCACCTCATCCTGCTTCACCTGGGGCAGCGGCACCTCCTCGATGGAAAGCTCGTTCCAATCGCCTTTCTTCCCTGTTTCGCGAACCACGACGGCGGGCATCCGCTGCTTGTTCATTCCAGTCCTCCGTGTTCGGCAAAGGAGTAATACCGCGGGCCGGCAATGATGATATGATCGTGCACGATGATGTCCAGGTCGTTGAGAATTCGTTTCAGTCTGCGCGTGAGTTGCTGGTCGGCGGCGGACGGGTTCGGATCTCCCCCCGGATGGTTGTGGGCCAGGATCACCGCGGTGGCACGATGTTTCAGGCTTGCTTCCACCACGAGCCGCGGGAAAACCGCGGTTCGATTGACACTCCCGCGCTGAATCTCCTCCATCTGGATCAGGTCGTTGGTGCTGTTCAGCGCCAGGATGCAAAACTTTTCACTGCGTTCCGTGCACAGCAACGCGGACAGGTAGGACACCGCCCCGCGGGTGGAATTGAAAGTCTCCTCCCGGTGCCAGCGACTTTCCCGGTAACGTGTGAAAAGCTCGGGAAGGATGCTGAGCAGGGCGGCGGCATTCGGGCCGATTCCCGGCACGTTCCGGAGAACGGCCGGAGGGGCGTCCAGGACGGCCGCAAGACTTCCGAACCTGGACAGAAGGTCCTTGGCGAGCGGTTTTACGTCCCTCCTGGGGATGGCGTAGGACAGCAGCAGTTCCAACACTTCATGGTCATGGAATCCGCTCAATCCGCTTCGCCCGAAGCGCTCTCGAAGGCGTGCCCGGTGTCCCTCGTTTCCGCTTCCCATCAGGCTGTCCCATCCGCTTGCTCGGGCTCATCCGCGCGCTCAGGATCGGCCCATCTCGTTAACCTTCTGACGCATTCGCCTCAAGAGACCGTCGAACGATTCATTGCCAAGGATGGAAGCGAATTGGCTGCGGTAGTTGTCGACAAGGCTGATCCCCTCGACGATGACATCGTAGACCTGCCATTCCCCGTTCTCGAAGCGCAGACGGTAGTCGACCTTGACGTCGGTGTTCTTGTACCCCTGGATGCGGGTCTTGACGACGGCATAGTCTCCGTCGATACTCTCCTTGTCGTAGGCAAACTTCTCGTTCGAGCCGGTATAGCTTTCAACCTTGTCGATGTATGTATTGAAAAGCATGTCCTTGAAAAGGCGGACGAACTCCGCCTGCTTTTCGGCCGGCTGGTCGCGCCACAACCGTCCCAGGGAGCGCCTGGCCATTTCGTGGAAGTTGAAGTACCTGTCCACGATGACCATGATTTCCGCTCTGCGCTGGCGAACGGAAGGCGCCTGTCCGGACCGGGAACTCCTCAGTATCTGCAAGGCCTGTTCGGTTCCGGCCTTGATGACCGAAATCGGAGGGTTGGCGGCGGCGGCGGCCCGTATCGGGATCGTGAGAGAAAACAACCACAGCAGCAAACCTGTCCAGAGAATCCCTTTGATCGCTTTAAGCAGCATTATGTCTTCTCCTGTGCTTTCTACTTCCGGGGCATAGGCGGGAGTATCCGGCCCTTCGAACAATTTTCCATACTATCAGTAAGTGAGGATCGGCAGAAAGTTCTTTTTGTTGGACGCGAAGAAATTTAATGAACCCGTGCAAATGCGTCAGTTTCTCCGGCCGGACCCGGTTCGACGGGGACCGCGCATCGCCCGATGCCGGCCTTCCTTATTCCGCTCTCCCATGCCTGAATCGGCGAGTCTTTCGTTTACCGTCAAAAAATAATTATGCTATAAGGCTTGTCTGTGATTTGGACGACGGCTTGTGGACGCAGCCGACATCATGTGCTTCTCCCGCGTAAACGGTCATGTGAAGTGGAAGCCGGCCCTGTTGATGGTGTGCGCGGTCGTTGTCCGATAATCGACCGTTCCCGGTGGAGCGACCGTTTTGAAGCAGGTGCGGTGAAACGCGGGGCCGGCGATCTGAAAGGAGCGCGTTCATGAAGGATTGGGTTTTTCTCTTCCCCGGCCAGGGTTCCCAGTATGTGGGCATGGGGCGGGAGTTCTACGAAAATTACAGCGAGGTCCGGGAGTTGTTCTCACAGGCGGGCGAGATCCTCGAGATGGACATCGCGAAGCTGTGTTTTGAAGGACCGGAGGAAATCCTGGTGCTGACGGACAACGTTCAGCCCGCCGTTACCGTTGTGAACCTGGCCTGTTTTACCGTGCTGCAGCTTCATGAAATCTATCCGATGGCCGCGGCCGGTCACAGCCTCGGAGAGTACAGCGCCCTCTTTGTCGCCGGAGTGCTCGATCTCAAGGATGTCTTGAATCTCGTCAGACGGCGCGGCATTTTCATGCAGGAAGCCGCGGATGAGGAGCCGGGGTCGATGGCGGCCATCATGGACCTCGATCAGGGCAAGCTCAAAGAGATCTGCGATACCTGCGGAGTCGAGGTGGCCAACGTCAATTGCGCCGAACAGACCATCATCACCGGGCACGTGGACCCCGTGGAGCGGGCGATTTCCCTGAGCACGGAAGCCGGCGCGAAGATGTGCGTGAAACTGAACGTGAGCGGTCCATGGCACAGCCGCTGCATGACGTCGGCCCGTAACAGGTTTGAACCTCATGTGCGCCGGTGCACGTTCCACGACCCTCAGATCCCGGTCATCAACAACGTGGATGCCGCTCCGCTCCAAAGCGCCCAGGAGGCTCCCGGGAAACTGATCGACCAGATCTGCAGCCCGGTGCTCTGGCAACAGTCGATGGAAAGCCTCATCGCCGCGGGGCATGACCACTTCGTCGAGGTGGGTCCCAAGAAAGTACTGCGGGGCCTGATGCGCCGCATCAACCGCAACGTCAAGGCGCTCAACGTCGAGGACTCGGCAAGCCTGGCCGCTTTTCTGCAAGCCAACCGGTAAGACAAGCCGCGGGTCACGACCCGACGAGGCGTTTATTCCGTTTACAACGCACTCATGCCCGACGGGCGGTGTGGAAACAGGCGTGAACGAACACCGGAACGCCTCCGTTCCCACGGGGTGTGCTCGGGTTGCGTGTTGATTCAGCGTTGTTTCGGACTCGGCGGCGGTTCGAACGCCATCTGCCGCGCGAGGCGCTCGCGACGCGCGTTGTTCGGTTCGGTCACCTTTCCAAAACGCAGGCAATGAGTCACGCACTTGGTGACGCAGGCCGGCTTCAGCCCACGGTCCACCCGGTCCATGCAGTAGTCGCACTTGACCACTTTTTTCGTCGCGGGGTTCCACTGGGGAGCTCCCCAGGGGCAGGCGGAGATGCACCTTTTGCATCCCACGCACAGGGAGGGTTCCACGTAGACGATACCGTCGAACGGCCTCTTGCGCATGGCGCCGGTGGGACAGACAGGCACGCACCACGGGACTTCGCAATGAAAACAGGGCATGAAAACGAATGCCGTCCTGGGCAGGTTGCCGACCATCCTGGGCCCCACCTCAACGATCTGGGTGAGCCGCGGCCCAACGGGAAGACCGTGGCTGACCTTGCAGTGCACTTCACAGCTCATGCACCCGATGCATTTGTCCTGGTCCTGGTGCAGGTAATACTGACTCATTGCTCATCCTTTCATGCGCCGGCCGGCATGTAATGTTGCAGCCTGGTGTCGCGCGGAACGAAGCGGGGCATTACGCGGACCGTTGCAGTCCAGGATTGCTCGCGATCATTCCGGGTGACAACCGGTTATCGACGGCCCGGCCCGAGCGCTCGCCGCCCGGGGAAAACAAATCTCCGAGCCGGTCCGTGTCCGATACCTCCGCTCGACCCGGCGTCCGCTTTTTTCAATCGAGCCGCTTCACCCGCACCTGCGTCTCGTCAAGTGCCGGGCTCCCGCCCGCAAAATCGGAAACGTTTTCCTGGAGCAGCGCGTCGCTGGCTCCTTTCATGCAAGCGCGAGTCTGGACCGGCACGGTGTTGCCGAATCCATGGAGCATGAAGACCGCCTCGGGGTGAATGAACTCCGTGACCTTCGCCCTGATGGTGGCCGCGCCTCGGGAAGATGAGACCTCGACCGGGCAGCCGTCCGTGATGCCGAGTCGCGCCGCGGCGGAGGAATTGATCCAGAGCTCGTTTTCGGAGACAAGCTCGTTGAGATAGGGATTGTTCTGAGTCGAGCCGTGGGTGTGAACGGCGCAACGGCCCACGAGCAGCCTGAAGGACCCTTCGGAAAGCGGCTCGACCCTGGCGTATGCGGGAAACGAGGGGAAACCGGCATTCTCCAGCAGGGAACTGACAAACTCGATCTTGCCCGAGGGCGTCTTGAACGGCAGTCCGTTTGCTCTATCCCAGAAAATCGGTTTCTCGGTCAAGGAGATGAACCCCCTCGCCTGAAGCTCCTCCACCGTCAGACCGGTACCCTGGAGCTGAAAGTTCCAGATGTCCTCGATGGTTTCGAAGGGAAGATACTTACCTGCGCCGAGCCGGTCGGCCAGTTGTTTCACGATGAGCCATCCGGGTTTTGTGTCGTGTCGGGGCGTCACCGCCTGTTGGCGGATGCAGAGCTGGGGTTTGAGCCCGGACACCGCCTGGATGGAATCCCCGCGTTCGAGGTACATGGATTCCGGGAGCACCACATCGGCGCACCAGGCGAATTCATTCATGTTGATGTCGATGGAGACCAGCAGATCGAGTTTGTCGAGAGCCTCGCGGGTTGCGGAGGCGTCGGGGATGGACTGAAGCGGTTCGAAGCGATTGGCGATCAGCGCCTTGATGGGGTAGGGCTGTTCGCTGAGGATGGCCTGAGCCAGGGCTTGAGGATTACCGTGCGCCGGATCGGCGATGGGGAACCGGGTGCTGCCGGACCCGTCGAATCGCGGGCCCGCAATCTTGGGGAATTCCTGGGCGGCGTACTTGCCCAGCTCTCCATACCCCGCCGTCTTCATTCCTTTCTTGAAAAACAGTCCACCCGGGGTTTCGATGCTGCCCATCAGGGCATTGAGCATGATGATCGAACGCCGGAGGTAGACTTCGTTCGTGTGGTGAGCGCCCCGGTACCCGTAGTGAAACGCGACGGCGGGCTTGTCTTCCGCCAACTCTCTTGCCAGGGCCGTGATTTCGGCAGCCGGAATCCCCGTTTCCTCTTCCGCCCGGGCAGGCGTGAAAGGCTCCACGAAAGCCCGTAGTTCCTCCAGACCGAGCACCCATCGCCGGACAAATTCGGCGTCGAAGAGACCTTCCTCGAGAATAACGTGCATGAGGGCGTAATTCAGCGCCAGGTCCGTGCCGGGCCGAATCATCCAGTACCGTGTCGCTTTCGAGGCGGTGACGGTCACTCGGGGGTCGATGTAAGTGAGTTTTGCGCCTTTTCCCATGGCGCTCAGGAGATTGTTGATCGCCTTGATCTCCAGGGCCTCGAACAGATTCCGTCCGTACATGACGATGTGCTTCGTGTTGGCGTAGTCCACCCCAACCTGTGTGTCGTCGTACCCCGTGAGGCTGCGAAATGCGGTGTTCACCGAGCCTTTGCACAGGGCGTCGTGAGTGAAGTGGTTGGGTGATCCGATACCCTTCATGAATGCCTTGCTGATGTGCGTGTTGAGGTTGGTGCGCTCTCCCCAGAGTATGCTGTGCGCTCCGTGGCGCTCGATGATGCCGCGCAGGCGGTCGGCCACGAAATCCAGCGCTTCGTCCCAGGAGGCCCTGCGCCATTGTCCGGAGCCTCGCGGACCGGTGCGGATCATGGGGTGCCGGAGTCGTTCATGGTCCTGCAACAGGGCGACACCCGCGGACCCCTTCGCGCACAGCGCGCCTTCGATTCCGGGAACGTGGGGATTTCCCTCGATCCAGAGGACTTCATCGTTCTCGACGGTCACCTTGATGGGGCATCGTATCGTACACATGAAACACAACGAATATACGTCCCTGGTCATGCATTTTCCTTTCGTGCCTGTCTTCGCGGTGAGATTATCGCCAGACCCGGTTATTTTATCAATCCCAATGCAAGGCGGACACGCGCTTCAAGCTCATCGAGTTCCACCGGCTTCACCAGGAGGTCCAGTGTGCCGGAATGAAAGGCTTCTCCGGCAGTCGCCATGGACGGATAACCCGTGATCAGAATGGCTTTAAGCTTCGGCCGGATGCGCAAAAACCGGTCCACGACGTCGATCCCGTAAGAGCCGCGCAGTCCTACATCCAGGAGCGCCAGATCGGGTTCCACCCGGGTGACCCATTTCAGCGCTTCCTCGCTGTCCGTGAACGCTTTCACCTCATGGCCGAAGGAGGAAATGATCCGGGCCATCAACTGACAGGCATCCCGCTCATCATCCAACACCAGCACCAACGCCATCACCACTCCTTGGAATCCGGCTCGGAGCCCGCCGAAAGATCTCATGCCGCGCTTCGTCCCGTCACCTCCCGTGGGGAAGCGGTTCAAAACGCCGTGATACCTTGAGCAAATATCGTACCAGGCGGCTCCCGCCGAGGGCCGAGCCAGGCGATCGAGCGCCTCCCCCCGCTCTCACCCCGATTCCGGGACGGGGCGAGTTGCCCGGGGTCGGGCGGGAGGGCGTTTCCGGGGCCTCTCAACCGGTGGGAGATGACTTTTACGCTTCATTGTGACCCCCCGGCGATGACGGTTTACGTGAAAGAGTTTTCGGCTTTGACCCAGTCTCATAATTGATTGTAAGCCCGCATCCCACGGTGGTGAGGGAAAGACGCAACCGTTGTCCGGCGGGCGCAGGGGCTCGAAGTGCAAGTTTTGTATTGCGGTGCAACAAAAGTGTTGCAGGAAAGGGCGTTCGGCCTTTCCCCGTGCGTTTCCCGCCTCAAGAGCAGTGAAATTGCTGCACCCTGCGTCCAATCTGGCCATCGCCTGTTGAGGGCCCGGGTCTGCCTCCGGATGACGTCCATCCATGCGCGAGCGGCTTCCCGGGCTCACGGACGGCCGACGGGGTTTCCAGCGGAGTCAGCCACCGAGGGAACATAAAGGGGGACTTCGTGTTTGGCGCGGTATTTGCTCCAAGGCGGATGGGACTGACCGATGACGAGCGCTCATGGAGAGCGCGTGTTCCCGGATTTTTGCCCGGGCCCTGGGCCTGGTGCCGATGGTCAAGCGATGCAAGGAGGAAATCGATGAAGAGATACTGGATTTCGGTGTTGGTTGCGGTGAGTGCGACCCTGTTCATGTTCTACCAGAATAACGGGATCGCCCAGCAGGCACAGGTGAATCTTTCCCAGGCCGCGCCCGGGGCAAGACCCGAGGTCGCCCCGGGGGGGGCTCCGGCCGGTGGATTGCCGGAAGCCAAGCCGGAGGCGGGGACCGCCAAGGCGGTCGAACCGGTCACTATTCAAACGGACATGACCGCATTGAACAACGGCGGCGTCCTGTCGGTTACGGGAAGCGCCCCGGCGGGGAAACCCGTTTACCTGGAAGTTTGGGCCGAGGACGCGGTCCGGGCCTCGAGATTCGATGCGTCGGTGGACAAGGACACCGGAAAGAGGCCGTACATCCTTTACATGACCGAGGCAATGCCGGCGTACTATCGTATTTACACGCCCGGGGAGCTCAAGGGCACACTGGAGAATATCAAGAAGCTGAAGGGTGACTGGAGTGCTTCCCAGGCGATAAAGGACCTCGGAGCGGAAGCGGCGTATTCGGTACCCGCGAGGATCAAAATCGACCGGTACCAGGCGACCCTGCTGGGAAGTGTCGTGGGGTCGCGCGGGGACTTGCTGCCCGCCATGGAGGAGAAGGAAAACCGAAGGCGCTCCATGCAACTGGTCAAAGCCCGCTTCAGAGACCCGGCCAAGGTGTTCATGCCCAACGTGGAAGTGAAGCCTGACGGAACCTTCTCCGCCAAGGTCAACATCGATGGGGGTTCCGCGCCCGGCAAGTATTTCATCAGGGCCGTTGCGGACAAAGACGTTAAGAGCCGGACCATCACCGTCGAGAACAATATTTCTTTTCCCAACATCTATTTCAGCAATGCCGGGACAAGCATCAATTTCTTCGGACCGTTCCTCCTCACCCTCGCGATTGCCATATTCGGGGTGCTGATGGGCGCGGGAGGAGGATTCATACTGAATCCTCTGCTGGTTTCCCTGTGGCCGCTTCCCCACACGGTGGTCGCGGGCACGGTCATGCCCACGGTGGCCTTTTCCCAGGCCAGCGGGATCGTCAACTACTCGAAAATCAAGTTCATCAACTGGAAGCTCGGCACCACCATCGGACTGTCCATGGTATTGGGGGCCTTTATCGGCCCCAAGCTCACGGAATTGGTCTCGCTGAGCCAGTATAAGTTCATTTTCGGATGGATCCTGATCGTGTTGGCCGGCCTCATGTTCTGGCAGACGATGCCCGCCTATCTGGCAAAGAACAAGAAGGAACAGGCCATCCTGAAAGAATTCAAGAAAAAGGCCGAAGAGAAAACGCTCCGCCCGGCGGTCGCATAGCGGCCGATCCGAAAGCGCGAGGCATGATCCTTTCTGTCATTCGCCCGAAAGACCATGAGCCGCAGCCTGCAGCGAAACGTGCGAGCCGCCGCCGGCGCGGCACAGGCGGGAACAGAGTCGAAATGCCGGCATCCGGACTTCGCCCGGATGAGGTTAAACGGGTCGTTGGGCATGCTCACAGGCAAGAAAGCGAGGGAAAGTCATGGTAGTTGAATTTTGGGGACAAGAGTTCAATGTCAATGTCATCCTGGGGTGTATCGGCGGTTTCGTGATCGCGGTGCTCTCATCGATGTTCGGATTTGGAGGCGGTCCCTTCATGGTGCCGCTCATGACCGTCGGGTTGAGGCTCCCGATGTTTGTCGTCGTGGGCAGTTCCCTGCTGGCGATTTTCTTCAACACGGTGGTCGGCAGTGCCCGCCACTTTCAATTCGGCAATTTCGATTTGATATTCTTCCTGGTGATGTTCCCGGCGGCAATCCTCGGCGGGTACATCGCACCGCAGATCGCCAAGCGGGTAAGCCCCCTGGTGGTGAAAAGAGTCGCGGTCGCGGGATTGCTCCTGCTCGCATTGAATCTGCTCGGCGTCTATTGATTCCCGAAAGACGCCCGATGGTCACGAAAATTCCCGCCCCCCCCGGAGCCCTCTTTAGCTCGGGGGCGGGAATAGGTCCTATAAGACCTATAGGACCTGTCAAGAATCTCTGGAGCTTCTCAGGCAAAGAAGGAAATAGGTCCTATAAGACCTATAGGACCTATCAAGAGCCCTCGCCGGAGCCGGGCAAAACGAAACGCTTCCGGTGCCCAATGCGACCGGATTCGTTTCGGGCGTTCGGAACGGCGGCTGAAGGAATCCCGCAGGGGATCACCCGCGTTCGTCTTTCCACCCGCGAAACAGATCCCGGCAGATGAGCCCGTCCAGAATTTCCTTTCTCGAATCGAAGAGCCGCCGGCTTGCTTTCCTCGCCAGTGCGGCCTCCTCGGTGAAGTGGGCCAGTACGCGGAGGTCTTCCTCGCCGTACGGTCCCGATCCGCTGCGGGCGCTCATGCCGGCGAGCAAAGCGACCAAACCGAACAGATAAAGGCTCAACGTGGAGATCCTGCGCAGCAGATATTCCTTCTCCGGCAGTCTGTCCCGATAGAGAAGGTACAACGCGGGAATCATCCTGGAGATTGTCCTTGCGTTGGCTCCGGCCAGCCGCCACGCACGTCTCATGATCCTGTTGTCGAATCCGAGCTCCCAATCGATCCTGGCCGCCAGTGCCTTCAGGCAGAAGGTGAGTGCCGCGGTCCGTCTCCCGCCGCGCAGGGCATCCTTTGCCGTTTTCCGTATCAGGAAGAGAGCCGGATAGATGGAATGAATCTCGGTCGTACCTTCAAACACCGTGGCCACGCGAAAATCCCTCATTCGTTTCTCGTAAGGCTGGGTCGAGAGATAGCCCGAGCCGCCCGCGACCTGGAGCGCGTCGTAAAGGGTGTCCCAGGCACGGGTGGTTCCGAAAAGCTTGCAGTGGGAAGTCTCGATGGCAACGTTGAGGCGGGGGGCCGCATTCAGAAAGTGGGCGGCGAAGTCGTTCATGGCCTTGCTCACCGCGGCGTTCACCCGCGCCCTGACCAGTTTTTCCTGGATCAAGGGGAAATCCCTGATCGGGACTTGGAACTGAACCCGCGTGGAGGACCTTTTCATCATGTCCCGAAGGGACCTTTCCATCATTCCCACGGAGGCGGCACCCAGGCCGAGCCGGCCGTAGTTGAGAACCGTCATGGCAATTTTGAATCCCTCACCGGGTTTTCCCAGGAGGTTTTCCACGGGAACGCGGACGTTCGTGAACCGGACGGGTGCAGTGGAACTTGCCTTTAGGCCCATCTTGGGCATGTCTTTCCCGACTTTGACTCCCTCCCATCCCGTTTCGACGATGAAAACCCCCAGGAAGCCGGGGCGCCGGGGATCCATCCGGGCGAATACGGTGAGGCCTCCCGCGTAGTTGGCGTTGGTGATGTATGTTTTCTGCCCGTTCAGGATGTAATGGCTTCCGTCCGGCGACAGCTCCGCCAGGGTCTCGATATGCTGCGCGTCGGAGCCGATCCGGGGCTCCGTGAGGGCATAGGAGAAGATCATCTCGCCTGTCGCCGCCGGAACGAGGTACTTGCGCTTCTGCGCGTCGTTTCCGAACAACTGGACGCCTTTCACACCGATTGAGCAGTGAGCGATGGAGGCGATGGCAACGGAGACATCCATTTTCACCATCGCTTCGACAAGGCGCATGTATTCCCAGACATTGAAGCCCAGGCCTCCGTACTCCTCCGGAATCGTGACCCCGAAAAGACCGATCTCACCCATTCTCCTCAGCATTCTTTCGGGTATTGCGCCCGCGGCCTCGAGTGCCCCCGCGGGATATTCGTCAAGGATGGCGGCATATGCCTTTCGGAGGCGATCCACCTTGGCCTCGTCCTGGACAACCCTGAATGATTGAAAGACATCCGGGTCGATCGATCCGTGGAATATCCGTTCAAGAAAAGCGTCTGGAGGCATAGCTTCCCTTCCGGCGGCAAGCATGGCGCCGATGGAACGGCCGAAGTCGGCGCGGCCGCCCGCACGCTGTCTTAAGGCGAGGGTGTCATGACCGGCGCGCTGCCGTCATGCGGCTCTCGTCGAACTCGAATTCCCAAAGCCGTGGTGAAAGCGCCGGGCTGTGGAATGGATCTCAGGAACGGTTTCTCCGGTGTCGAGAAGGCGCAAAAATCCCGTCTCTCCCGGGACCCTTGCCCGAATGCCGGAAAACCTCGGCTTTCCGTGCGGAGCTAGGGCAAAATTAAAAATAGATGTGGAACATGGAGAATTCAAGTTAATCAGGCTCTTTTTCGATAAAGGAGTAAGGGATCAAGTCCAATCATAAGCACGGGGGACGAGGAGCGCCTTGTCCCGCCCGGCAGCGCGCGTACCAGCAATGGCCCGAAGAGGGCGGCATTCATCGAAGGGTTGGGATTGATTGGGGTCGACGGATCGATCGTCGCGTGGAGGGGGCAATCTGAACATCTGAAATTCGTTGAACCGGTAAGCTCGGCGGGACATGAGAATAGTCATAATCGAAGATGATCCCCATCTTGGGAAACTGCTGGACGAATGTCTCCATCACCTCGGCCACGAAAAAGTCCAGCTTTGCGTCTCGGGGCGTGAAGCACGTTTGGCCATGGAACAGGAGACGTTCGATTGTGCGTTTATTGACTTGAAACTGCCGGACATAAACGGTCTGGAGCTCCTCGAGGAATTCAAACGGCGTGATCCGCGACTGCCGGTCGTGATGATGAGCGGTTTTCCAACGATGCATGCCACGATTGAAGCCATGCAGAAGGGCGCATCGGACTTTCTGACGAAACCGTTCACGATGCAAAACGTGGTATTGGCCCTCGAGCGAATCACCAAGGAACGCACCCTGCTGATGGAAAACCTTGGCCTCCTGATGGAATGCGAAGCCAGGAAGGAACTGCAACTGGTCAACCTCGAGCTGGAGGAAAAGATTCGAGAGCAGTTCAAGCTGTTCGAAATATCCACGGAAATCGATGAAGCCCGTTCCAGCGAGGACCTGTATCCCTGCATCGTGAGGCTGGCATCGGGTTTGGGCAGCATTGTGAAGGCGGGGTTCTTCGTGTTGCCCAGAGGGCAGAGGAGTATCGTTCGCATGGCCGAGCACGGCCCCGGCGTGAACGGATCGAGCCCTTCGATTTTCTCGATTCCGGATGATTCGCTCAGGAAGGTGTTTCTCGATGATGCCGGCCACTTCTTTCTCCCGCGCCACAAGGTGGAGGCGTACTCTCCGCTGCCGGGCGACTTTGCCGTGGAGGGGAGCGCGTTGAGCTGCTGGCCGGTCCGCATCAGGGGTGAGCTGTTCGGCTTCCTCGCGGCCTGTCACAACGGGGGAAACAGCAGCCTGCCGCCGACGGATATGAAACTGCTCGATTTCCTGGTGAAAAAATCCGCGCTCGCCATCGAAAATATGGCACTCTATGAGAGTCTTATCGCCAATTTTTATGGTATTCTGAGATCGCTCGTCAATGCGCTCGAAGCCAAGGACCCCTATACCGGGAAGCACTCCGAGCGGGTGACCCGATACGCCATCTCCATCGGGAGGAAAATGGGCTTGTCCGGCACACAGGTGGAGTCGCTCAATACGATCTGCCATTTGCACGATATCGGCAAGATCGGCATCCGGGACAACATCCTGAACAAGACCGGAGCCTTGACGGTTGAGGAATACGAGTTGATCAAGCAACATCCGGTCATAGGGGAGACCATTGTGGCCGAGCTCGGACTGAGTGCCGAGGAAAGAGCCATCATCAGGTATCATCACGAACGCTGGAACGGTGAGGGCTACCCCGATGGTCTCTCCCGGGATGAGATCCCGCTGCTGGCGCGTATTGTGGCCGTTGCGGATGCGTTCGACGCCATGACCACGAAACGGGCGTACCGGGAAGGCATGTCCCGGTCCGAAGCTGTCCTGGAGCTGCAAAGGCACAGCGGCACGCAATTCGATCCGGCGGTGATCGATGCCTTTTTGGAAACCATCCGGACCAAGGCCTGAGGTCCTGTCGGGAAGTTGACGTCAGGCACCGGTTCCTGACCGGCCCTTCCCCGCGGGCCGGTCGGCCGGGTGCGAGGCAGACCATTCCTCCAATTACCCCTGGCGCGACTTTACCCTCACGTGGTTCTGTTTCTGTCGGGCCGAGGAACACTCTGTCCGGGTCAACGCTTCGCAGACGTGTACAGCACCTCCAGATGTTTTCGATTCGAGTGCATTATGAAATATGCGAATTTCCCGGAAACCCCCGAGGATCTTGACGTTTTCTACGAAAAATGCCTGGAAGCGTTGTTCGAAAAGGACCGACTGGCTTATCTCGGCCATTTCCTCAAAGGTCTCATCCACAATATCAACGGACCACTGCAGAATATCTCCATGCTGCTGGAGATCCTGATCCGGGGATTGGACGCTCAGGACGCATTCATGCGCTCCCACTGCAAAACCGATACGGAGGAATGGGATGAGCTGATGCTCAAGCAACGCACGCGGTTCACGCACCTGCACCAGCAGATTGCCGGTGTGGCGCAGATGTTGCGGGATTTTATGGTGATCTACGAGGTGGAGCGCAAAGGGACGGAACTGGAGCTCAACCTTGTGCTCACCAAATTGACCAATGTGTTTCGCGCCGATCTGTTTTTCAAACACCAGGTTGAGCTCGATTTGCGCTTGACCAAGAATTTGCCGATGCTCCATATCCCAGGCCGCTGCCTTATCCCGGTGCTCATCCATCTGATCAGGAATGCTCTCGTCGCCATGCGGGGGGCGAAGCGCAAGAAGCTCACCATCGAATCCCTGGCGATGGACGGCAAGGTGACGGTTGTTTTCAAGGATACCGGCTGTGGGTCGAGCGGCAATGAGGAAATGTGGTCCGGACTCTTCTATTCCATGTGGGAGAATCCCATGCCCGAAGGGGAGGAAGAGAAACATTCGGGGTTCGGCCTGTTTGCCGTGGAGCGCCTCCTTGAGCCTTACGGGGGTAAGATCCGGTTCGAACGCGAGGAGGAGGGAACCCGGGTAATCCTGGAAATACCGGTGAACCGTCGCTAGCTCGTTCTCCCCCTTGAAAATGCGCTCGATTTCGGTTTTGATGTGTCGGACCGACGTCGTGCGATGCGCAGGTCGAGGGTGCCGTCGGGGCCAGCCATGATCGCGGTTCGGATGAAGGGCGGGGTGATTCGTGCGTTGAGCCGCTCCTGGAGGGATGCAACGCAACACGGGGAAAGAGATCGGTTGGGGCGATGAGAAATCAGTTGGCAGAAAAGGAAATTCCTGAGCTCAGGGAATACTTTCTGAGGCCGGGATTTATCTTTGTGTCGAGACAGCCCAGCCTGATTTCAACGGTGCTGGGGTCGTGCGTTGCCGTCTGCCTCCGTGATAACCTCAGGGAATTCGGTGGGATGAATCACTTCCTGTTTCCGCTGGTGGAAGACCCCGAACAGGCCACCGCGAAATTCGGTAATGTTGCCACCAATGCCTTGGTCCGGTCGTTCCTGAAGATGGGGAGCGATCCCGAAGACCTGGAAGCGCAGATCTTCGGCGGCGCGCTACTGGCCGACGGCCTGACGAGTGCCGCGGAAGTGAGCCATGCCAACGTGGCGATTGCCCGGCACGTCCTGCAAAGATGCGGAGTCCGCGTCGTTTCCGAAGATGTTGGCGGCAATAAGGGACGAAAGCTTGTATACAATAGTTATACCAACCAGGTAATGGTCATCCGGGTGGAGAGGATCAGAAGCGGAGACTGGTATCCTTATCACGGGTCTCGATAAAGGTGCCGGAGGGGGTTGTGCGGCAGGGCCGGCAATGCCCGAGTGATAGAATACGGTTTCGCGGCAGAAAACGGTTCTTGGTCGCCGAGCCGGGTTCCCATGGGCATCCGGATGAACGTTAACCCTGCAAAATTTGTGGCTTGAGCAACGGTTGCCTCCTAAAGTATTCTCCCTTGGAGACCGATTACATCATTGAGGGAGACAACCCCATGATGATAACGGATTATCTGGTTCAAAGCCTGCTTCGCACATACGGAAAACGGTTGCGGCGTCGGTCCCGTGATTCGGGCAAGGCGGAAGTCGGCGAGGACGCGATAGCCCGTGAGAGAATGGCTATTCCCGACGATATCAGGCATCGTATGGTCATGGAACGGATGACTTCCCTGGCGCTTGAAAAAGCCTATCCTCGAGAAGAAGTATACATGGGAGGAGAACGGTCTCCCGACGAAGAAAATCCGCTCAGCTGACAAAACGGACAAAAAAGATTCCCCTGCCGTGGGGTGGGGAATGCTCTGAAAGGTATACCGATGGGAACGAGAAAGAACTCGGATCACCCGGGTCGCGGTACGAGATGGCTTGAGGAAAAGGCCAACGGCAAGGCTCGACATGGAAAAAGGACCGCATCCGCAACCGATGACACTGCGCTCATCACGACTCAAGTCGCCAGGATAGTGGAGGAAATTGTGAGTGGAGAGGTTCGGCCCGAGCGAATACGGTCTATCAAGAGTCTCATCGAAAACGATGCCTACACCATTCAACCTGATGAAATCGCACGGAAGATGCTGGGAGAGCTCTGGTAGACGTTCATGACGCCCCGGCAGGGATTCGTGCCCCCGGTCCGCATGTTTTTCCCGCAACGGTTTTCTCATGCTCGAAAATCACCCGTTCCCGATTTTTTCTTGAGCCTCAACAGCCCGGGGCTCTGATGAAAATACATGTGCGGCGACTTCGCACCGAGCCCCAGGAAGTATTTTTCCAGGTCGTCGAAGAGCACCGGCTTCACGGGCCATGTGAATTCCTTTTCCATGGCCTGGAGCGCACTCCAGCGTTCCGCCGTCTCCGGGTCGGCGCGCAGGATTCCTTCCTTGATCTTGTCGCAGAAGAACATGGCGCAGGAAATGGGACGAATGCGCCACATGCACCCGCCGTTTCCCAGATAGACGCATCTTCCGGTGCGATTCGCCCGCCTGAGCACGCTGAAGAGGGCGTCCGTTTCACGCCGCTCCGAGAACAGGGTGTTGACGACGTGATCGGCAAAGAAGGTGAAGATGCTTTCGAAGCCGCAGCATGCGCTCATCCCGGTATCGAAACAGATGGTCCTGCAGGCGGCCGCAATGAGCTCGTCCTGGAAGCGATCCAACCCGGCCCTGAACCGGAGATAGTCCAGGCAGCCTTCCTTCAGCCTTTCGACTTCACTTGCCGCCAGAGCATCGCAGGTCCCCCTGACGGCTTGAAGGCTTATCCATTGATCCTGATTGTACTCGCCCATGCGCGTCGCTCCATTGGGATTCATTCCGGCCCGCCTCGTTTTGCGCCGATCCCTCATCGCGCGATCTCGAAGGCGGATCGGTATCGCACGCCCATTGGCAAGTTCTGCGCCGTCCACTGCCGGAGCGCTCACCATCCGGTCTCATCGGTCCCGATCCGGGAACCCGCGCGAGCAGGGGTTCCGCCCGAGGGAGGAAATCCCTTCCAAAACGGCCTCCCCTGGGCTAAGTTTGCCCTGGAAGAGGAGATCCTGACCTGCAAAAGGGATATGCGCACCATTTGACCGCGGGGTGCCGATGCCAGGCAGGAACGCCCGCGTTCAGAGACATCTGAGCGTTTCACGAAACCCCCCTGATCCGGGAGGCTGAACGAATGATGGCGGAAGTGTCGGTCGTTCTGGTCACTGCCGGCGGAGAGGAACAAGCTTCTCTGCTGGCCGTAAAGCTGGTGGAAGAAGAGCTGGCTGCCTGTGTCAATATCATTCCTCGTATTCGATCCGTGTACCGGTGGAAGAACGAGATTTGCGATGAAGAGGAGTTTCTGCTCGTGATGAAGATTCGGTCCTCCGTTTTTTCGAAGCTTCAGGCGCGGGTCAGGGAACTGCACACCTATGAAGTTCCCGAAATCGTTCGGATTCCGATCGCGGAAGGACTGCCCGACTACCTTGATTGGGTTCGGGACAATTCCCGGTGAACGAGCGTGCATTTCGCCCCTGCGTCAGGGTTTCATCCTCACACGGATCGAGGCGGCATGGGCTTCGAGCCCTTCCATTTCGGCCATGCGGACGATAGCCTCCGCGTCGCGCCGGAACGCATTTCCGGAAAATGAAATCACGCTGGTCCTCTTGAGGAAGTTTTCGACGCCCAGGGCTGAGGCGAACCGGGCGGTTCCCGCGGTGGGGAGCACGTGATTGGGCCCCGCGAAGTAGTCTCCCACGGCTTCCGGAGTCCACTCGCCCATGAAGACCGCCCCCGCGTTCCTGATCTTGCCAAGACACGCCCACGGATCGCACACCTGAAGCTCCAGATGCTCGGGAGCGATACCGTTGGCCAGTTCCAACGCCTGATCCAGGTCTTCCGCCAGGAATATGGCACCGTAATCGCGCAGCGCCCGGCGGGCGATTTCTTGCCGCGGCAGCCGGAGCAGTTGCTCCTCGAGGCTGGCGGCTACTTTTTCGGCCAGGGACGCCTCCGTGGTGATCAGGACGGCGCTTGCCATGGGATCGTGCTCGGCCTGGCTGAGCAGATCCGCCGCAATGTATCGGGGGTTGCCGCGATCGTCGGCGACAACGAGAATTTCACTCGGGCCTGCGAGCATGTCTATGCCCACTGCTCCCCAAACCAGTTTCTTGGCCAGGGAAACATAGATGTTGCCGGGTCCGACGACGACGTCGACTTTGCGCACGGATTCCGTGCCGTAGGCGAGAGCGGCGATGCCCCAGGCGCTGCCGGCCCTGTGGATGCGGGTTATGCCCACCTCTGCGGCCGCGACCAGAAGGGCCGGGCTCACGCTTCCGTCCGCGCGCGGCGGAGTGACCATGGCGATGTCCCGCACGCCGGCGAGGCGTGCCGGTATGCCGTTCATGAGGACGGACGAGAGGAGCGGCGTTTCCCCCGCCTGCCCCCCGGGAATGTAAAGTCCCGCGGCTTCAACCGGCCGCACCATCTGTCCGAGGAATGTCCCGTCGGGCTTGGTGATGAAATGCGAAGGACGCAGTTGCTGGCGATGAAAGGCCTCGATGTTTGCCATCGCCTCTTGGATGATTCCGAGAAGCTCGGGGTCGACCGCGTCATAAGCCGACCGGATTTCCTCGGGTGAAACCGTGAGCCGTTCGGCGTCAAGCTCGGAGGCGTCGAATTGCCTGGTGTAGCGGAGCAGGGCGTCGTCACCGTTTGCCTTGACGTCGAGAAGGATTTCAATGACGCTCTTTTCAAGGGCGACGTCGGGGCCCATTTTGCGCGACGCGATGACAGCCAGGCGGCTGTCGGCTTCCACCGATGGATAAGAAATGGCTTCGAGCACTTATTGTCCCTCCACTGCCACGATGAACGCATCGCTGAAACCGTGAATGCGCAGAGAATCGAGTTCTTTGCGGGCCAGGAGCAAATCCCTGTACATCCCCACCTGCACGCGGTGGAGAATGCACCCTTTTTCATAGGCCTGGACGATCTGAGCCCCATCGAAATGCCTTGACATCCTGTCCTTTAGCTTCAAGGCGTTCGGCTGTTCCCGGAAGGCTCCAATCTGGATGGTGAATTGGCCGTAACGGAAAGACGGGACCGGATCCACCCTCCAGTATGTGTTCGTGCCCAGCTTCTCCTCGGACGCGTATTGAACCGCTTCCACCCTGACCCTTGCCGTCCCTTTCCGATAGGAATCGAGTTCCTGGGCTCCGCGGCAGGAGAGGTCGATGATCCTGCCGGCCACGAAAGGTCCCCGGTCGTTTATCCTCAGGATCGTGGACCGGTGGTTTTCGAGATTGGTGACCTTGACGTACGTGCCCAGGGGAAGCGTCTTGTGGGCGGCGGTCATGGCGAACATGTCGTAGCGTTCGCCGCATGCCGTCGGCCTTCCGTGGAAGTCCGACCCGTACCAGCTGGCGGTGCCTTCCTCGACGTAGCCTTCGGCGGAAGGAAGGGGATAGTACCAGATCCCGTTGATCTGGTAAGGTCTTTGCGTTCGCAGGCCGGAAACCGGTGGAGAGGGCGTGGGGGGCGGAGGCGGAGGCGTCCTGGTGCAGCCGGCCGCAAGAACGGCGAGCAGGAGGCCGATACCGACGCGTGTTCTCCAAGGCATTCTCACGAGCCCACTCTATCCTCTCGAGGCTGGTGCCGGTCCTGTGCCGCCGCCGATCGTCCCGCCACCGGCGAAACCGCCGTCGGCTCATGGCCGTTCGCGGGAGTGGCGGGCTCTCATCGACTCAATCTCAGCCCCGGGCTCCTAGACATCCCCGTTCTGCTCCATCTTGGCCAGATCTTCAAACCGGATATCGATGCCCAGGATTCCCACGATCTCTTCGGATTCGTTCCGGATGGGGGCCGACACCGTGATGCAGAGCGCCCCGGTGTACCGTGACGTGTAGAAGTCCGTGACGTGCACCTTTCCGTCCTTCATGGGTTCGATGAACCACGGACGGTCCGAGAGATCTTCTCCCACCTTCGCACTCTCGTACTTGGCCTTGTCCACGATATGGGTGATGTTCCTGGTGAGCTTGCGGCCTTCGTGGTCGGTGACATAGATGTACTGGATAAAGGGGTTGAGATCCAGCATGGTCTGCAGTGCCAGTTCCTGGCGCGCCGGGTCCATGCTCTTGATGACCTCGCTTTCGACCACTTCCTCCACCAGGTGCGCGGCAAGCGCGTAGGCCTTTCGTTTGAGCAGATCGAATTCGCTGACGAAGAACTCCGGCAGGAACCGCCGGGACCACCGCTCCAGTTCCTCGTTGGAAATGGAGGTGTTGCGACCCTGCTCGTATTCGTGCATCACCCTCTTGTGGATCTTGATGATCCCCGGGTGCCGCTTGTCCAGGCGGCGTTCCCCCTCCAGTCGCAACCGCGTGTTCACCCAGTAGGCAATGGACGCGACGCCCGACTTGTCCGAAATGATGATGCTGACGGGCCTCCTGAGAAGGATCCGGGTATCGAAGATATTATAGATTTCTTCATGCTTCACCAGTCCGTCCGCATGGATACCCGCGCGCGTGGCGTTGAATTCTTCACCCACGTAGGGATAGTTGGGCGGTATGCGATACCCGAGCACGGATTGGAAGTATTCGGCCATGTCCGTAATGGCTGTGGTGTCGATTCCGTTGGTGGTTCCCATCAGGCCGATGTACTCCATGATCAGGCCTTCGATGGGCGCGTTTCCCGTGCGCTCCCCGAAACCGAGCAGCGTCCCGTTGGCGCCGCTGCACCCGTACAGCCAGGCGGTGGCGGCATTGACGAGTACTTTGTGAAAGTCGTTGTGGCCGTGCCATTCCAGCAGGTGTCCGGGGACGCCGGCTTCCTCGATGAAGGCCCGCACGATCTTGGGAACACTGCGCGGAAGCGCCGCTCCGGTGTAAGTGAGCCCGAATCCGAGGGTGTCGCACAGCCGGATTTTCACGTCGATTCCGCTCTCCTCCCGGAGCCTCATCAGCTCGGTGGCGAGCGGGATGCAGAATCCGTAAACGTCCGCGCGGGTCACGTCTTCAAAATGGCATCGCGGAATGATCCCTTTTTCGATGGCGGTCCGGGCGATTCTCAGGTACTTGTCGAACGCGCCTTTGCGGTCGAGGTTGAGCTTCAGGAAGATATGATAGTCGGAGACCGAGGTGAGGATCCCGGTTTCATCGAGCCCCATATCGGCAACCAGCTGAAGATCCTGTTCGACGGCACGAATCCAGCCCGTGATCTTGGGGAATGCGTAACCCTTGGAACGGCATAAATCGAGGGCTTCCCGGTCTTTGCCGGTGTACAGGAAAAACTCCGACTGCCGGATCACTCCACCGGGGCCGGACAGCCGGTGCAGAAAATCGAAGATGGTCCCGATCTGCTTGACCGTGTAGGGAGGACGGGCCTGCTGACCGTCACGGAAGGTCGTATCGGTGATGAACACGTCCTCCGCCGGATCGATGGGCAGCATCATGTGGTCGAAGTCGATCCGGGGCACCTCGGTGTACGGGAACACCTCCCTCATGAGATTCGGTTCGGCGGTATCGATCAGGTTGTGCCGCCAGAACCGCGAATGTTCGTGGTCCAGGACCCGTTTCTTACTGTTCCATCGGGCCATTGGAATCAACTCCTCCGTTCGCTTTCAACCCTCACGCACAACTCCAGGAGTTGCCGCAACTCCGGCTCCGACGGCGCCCCGCTCATCAGGCAGGTCGCCTTCTGCGTCTTCGGAAAAGCGATCACGTCCCGGATCGAAGTGGAACCGCTCAACAGCATGACCAGCCTGTCCACGCCGAATGCGATCCCACCGTGGGGCGGCGCCCCGTACTGAAGCGCTTCCAGAAGAAAGCCGAATTTCTCCGCGGCCTCCTCGCGACCGATGCCCAGCGCACCGAACACAAGCTCCTGGAGCTCCTGGCGATGGATGCGGATGCTCCCGCCCCCGATTTCGATACCATTGAGCACCAGGTCGTAGGCCCGGCTCCTCACCTGCTCGGGATGTTCCCGCAGAAGCGGGACGTCTTCCTCGATCGGCGACGTGAACGGGTGATGGACCGCCGTGTAACGCTTCTCCTCCGCATCCCATTCGAGCAGCGGGAAATGCGACACCCAAACAAAATTATAGCTCCCGGGGTCAATGAGTTCGAGCTGATTTCCGAGCCGAACCCGCAGATTTCCCAATGCGTCGTTGACCACCTTGCCCTGGTCGGCAAGGAACATGACGATGTCGCCGTTCTCGATTTCCAGCCTTTCCGCCAGGCGTTCGCGTACGCTCTCCTGGAGAAACTTGGCGATCGGGGATTGCCATCCCTCCGGCTGAATCCTGATCCAGGCCATGCCCTGGGCACCGAATATTTTCACGTATTCGGTCAGATCGTCCAGATCCTTTCGAGACAGACCTCCCCCTCCGGGCACCCGGAGCGCCTTCACGATCCCGTTTCGCTCGACCGCCTGCCGGAACACGCGCAGCTCGGAATCCGCCACGATGTCGGTGACGTCCGTCAACAACAAGCCGAAGCGCGTGTCCGGTCGATCGGTTCCATACAATCGCATGGCCTCCGCATAGGACATGCGCGGAAACGGCGGCGCCATCTCCACCCCCAGCAGCTCTTTCATCAGGAGCCGTATCCAGCTTTCGATGAGTTCGTAGATATGTTCTTCATTCACGAAGGACATTTCAAGGTCGAGCTGGGTGAATTCCGGTTGACGATCCGCTCTCAGGTCCTCATCCCGAAAACACTTCACGATCTGGTAGTAACGCTCGAAACCCGCCACCATGAGGATCTGCTTGAAAAGCTGAGGCGACTGGGGCAAGGCGTAGAACTTGCCCGGATTGACGCGACTCGGCACGAGGTAATCTCTTGCCCCTTCAGGCGTGCTCTTCGTCAGGACCGGGGTTTCCACTTCCAGGAAGCCCGCCCCGTTGAAGTATTCCCGGGTGAGTTGGACGGCCCGGTGCCGCAAAAGGAGGTTGTGGAACATCCTTGGACGGCGCAGATCGATATAACGGTACCGCAGGCGGATATTTTCGCTGGCTTCGACGTCGTCCTCGACATGAAAAGGAGGGGTCTTGGACGAATTGAGGATCTTCAGTTCCCTGGTGATCACCTCGATTTCTCCCGTAACCAGCCTGGGATTGGTCATTCCTTCCGGACGCGGCCTCACCGTGCCGGTGACGGCGATGACGTATTCGCTGCGCAGGGAATGCGCGTGTTCGTGGGCCACGGCGTCGAACTGAGGGTCGAAGACCACCTGCGTGAGTCCCTCCCGGTCTCGCAGGTCCACGAAAATCAACCCGCCGTGGTCGCGCCTGCGTTGCACCCATCCCATCAGGACCACGGTTTCACCCACGTGCCCGCGTCCCAGGCTGTTGCACGAATGAGTCTTGCGCCAGTCTCCCAGATCGTCCAGGTCGATCGCGGTTTCCGGCGGGCTGTCCGGTTGCATGTCCGTTTGCGGTTCCATCGCGCTCACTCGACTTCCTCCCGTGGATACAAACGCCGTCGGAAAAGGACCTATAGCGGATCCGAGCGGCGAACGATGAATGCTTGTCGTTGCGGTCCGTTCAGCCTTCTCATCGAAGCGGTCCGGACCGTTGCCCGCCGTCCTTCTCCGGTCTGCAAGCAATGAATACCGGTCCGGGAAGGGCGGAACGGCATCAGGCGTCTCGACACATCCGGTGGACGGTTTCCGACGCCGACGCCAGGGGCAGATTGACCTGGGACTTCTCCCGCAGGTCCCGGAGCTGGATTTCGCCCCGGGCGATTTCCTCTTCTCCCAGGATGAGTACGTAACGCGCTCCCGACCGGTCGGCGCGGCGCATCTGGCTCTTGAGGCTCCTGGCTTCATAGTCCGTTTCGGTCGAAACGCCGAGGGCTCGAAACTGCTGGGCCAGCAGAAAGCCCTTCAGTCTTGCCGCTTCCCCCAGGGTTGCGATGAACAGCCGCGGGCTTCGCTTCGATTCCTCCCCTTCCTGCTGGAGCAGCAGGATGAGGCGTTCCATCCCGATGGCGAACCCGATGCCGGGCAAGTCCGGCCCTCCCAGATCCCGTACCAGCCCGTTGTAGCGTCCGCCGCCCCCCACGGCATTTTGAGCTCCCAGGCGGTCCGTTATGACTTCGAAGGTGGTTCGCGTGTAATAGTCCAATCCCCGCACCATTCTCGGGTCGATGACGAAATCCGTTTGGAGCTGCTGGAGGTAGTCCCTTACTCGGGCGAAGTGTTCTCCGCAGTCGCCGCAGATGTAGTCCGGCAGCAAAGGAGCGTCCTCGAGCACAGCCTGGCAACGTTCCACCTTGCAGTCGAACACCCGCAGGGGATTGGTCTCGCGCCGCCGCAGGCAATCCGGGCACAGGCGCTCGACGTGGCCTCCGAGATATTCCTTCAAAACCGAACGATATTCCTGCCGGCATTCATGGCAGCCTAGGGAGTTGATGTGCAGAACGACTCCGCTCAGGCCGACGCGTTCGAAGAAAAGCCGGAGCATGTACATGACTTCGGCGTCGAGCATGGGATCGTCGATGCCGAACGCTTCCGCGTCGATCTGGTGAAACTGTCGATAGCGCCCTTTCTGGGGGCGTTCATGGCGGAACATCGGTCCCATCAGGTAGAACTTCTGAGTGAAGGGATCCGCCTGCAGATTATGCTGGATGTATGCTCTCACCACCGATGCGGTGGCCTCCGGACGCAGACCCAGCATGTCCCCCTTGCGGTCGGGGAAGGCGTACATTTCCTTTTCCACAATGTCGGTGCTCTCGCCGATTCCCCTGGCGAAGAGCTCGAGCTTCTCGAGGACGGGAGTTCGAATCTCACGGTAGCCGAAATCCTCCAGGACTTCGCGGGCGGCTTTCTCCACTTTCTGCCACCATTCGATCTGCCCCGGCAGAATATCGTTCATGCCTCTGATGGCCTGGATGCTTTCCATTCCTGTTCCACTCCGGAGTGTGCGCATACGATCGAAACATAAACGAATTTTTGTAAAGAACGGGCAGGCAAAAGTCAAGGGAAACATCTTTGGGACGCGTCGCAAAGGGGTATTGCCCGGGGGAGGCAGGAAGAGAGGAGGCACCGGCCTGCTGAAAGGTTCGAGGCTCCCGTGGTCGTATCCGCGAACCTTCATGAACCTGGAACCCGCAACCACGCGCGCCGGGGGGGCATCCTGACCGCGCGGAACGCCGGAATTTCCCGTCGGCCATGTGTCGGCGACGGGTGCGCTCGGATGGTGACCGGCAGCGCGGCGGATCTTCGCGTTTCTTTTCCGGCCCCGTGCGCGCATCAATGAATTCGATTGATTCGACAAATGCCATTGAGACTTTCGATTTGAAAAATGGGCATCATGCACTATAACCAAATCACGAGCGGTGCCGCCGGTTGCCGGGCGTTGGGTTTTCCCGGGTTTTGACACCGGGTTGCGGATGCGCTCGCCGGGCGAACGCACAAACAACCGCCGCAATTCGACGGCAATCAGGGAGATGAATTCCGTACGGGCATGGATGCAAGGACGACCATCAAATTGGCTGTGTGCAACTTCCAGGACGATCCCCTGGAAACACGGAGACTGGCGCTCGAAAACGGTTTTTCCGGGGTTGACTGGACTTTCAAGTTGGACGAGCTGCCCGAAGATCCGGCCGGGGAGTCCGAAATCATCGGAAAGATAGCGGCGCTGCATCCCCTGGAGGTTCGCTATCACTGCGCGTTCAAAGAAGTGGACCTGGGCGACGAGGACGCGACCAAAGCAAGGGCCGCCATGGCGTTATTTCGCCGGATTTGTCGCCTGGTGCACCGGCTGGAGGGGCGGTTCGTGACCATCCATCTGGGTTTGGGGCGCGAGGCCATGAACGGACTTTCGTGGGATCGCACGACAAAGGCCCTCTCCGAACTGGTAAGCTTCGCCCGGGGGTTGGGGATTCGCATTTGCCTCGAGAACCTGGCTTCCGGGTGGTCCAGCCGGCCCGAGCTCTTCGAGAAGCTCATCCGCAGGTCCGGAGCGGGGGTAACCCTCGACATCGGGCATGCCGCGGTGAGTCATTCGGTCGAGACGCAGCATTACGCCGTCGAAGACTTCGTGTTGCCTCACCAGGAGAAGGTCTTCAATGCCCACATTTACCACGAGGAAAGGGACGACGTACATTTGCCGCCAAACCGGCTGGAGGACGTGGAAGAACGGTTGAACCTCCTCCGCTCCCTGTCGTGCGACTGGTGGGTGCTGGAGCTGCGCGAACCTGCCGCCCTTTTCCAGACCTTGTCGATCGTCAACGAGTACTTTCAATCGAACGGCCGGCTCACCGGTTCATGAATCATGGAGTGGTCCAGTCGGGCCTGAGCCGGGGACCGGCGCGGTCTTCCCCGGGGCGGCATCGACGAGGGGGGGGATCGGACCGAAGGCGTAACGGGGATCGATTCGGCAACCCGGAGGTCCCGGGGACACGAGGTATATGAACGACACAGGACAACCCATTGATATCCCCGATCGTTTTCCGAACGACTGGAAAACGAAGCCCACGGATCGGTTCATCCTGAAGTGGATCAAGTGCAATCTCTCGGCTCGAATCACCCCCCGCCTGCTGGGCTTGCGGGGATTGCGGCCCTGGATGATCACTCTTGCCGCGAGCGGTCTGGGGACGATGGCGGGCGCCGTCTTTGCGTTCGGACCCGCGTGGGCGGCGAGCGCGATGGCCGCGTGCGCACAGGTGCTCGACGGGGTTGACGGCCAGTTCGCGCGGTTGACCAACGCCCAGAGCAAAGCGGGGGCTTTCTGGGATTCAGTGCTGGACCGGTATGCGGACGGGGCGCTGGTGATCGGCCTCACCGTGTGGATCGGGCGAAATGTTGAGGCCGTTCCCTATTGGTTGTTGGGGCTGCTGGGATTTCTTGCCGTTGTCGGAAGCGGGCTCATCAGTTATTCGACCGCTCGGGCCGAATGCCTGGCGGTGGAGCTGGGGAGACCGACCCTGGCGAGCAAAGGCACCCGGACCTTTGTCGTGGTCGTATGTGGTTTTCTGACGGTCTTTTCGTGTTATGCCGCGGTGATCGCTCTGCTCTACCTGGCGATTCACACGAACCTGGTGATCGTCGGCCGACTGAAACGCGCTCACGGATCGGCCGGCGACGGGGCTTCGCAATCCACCCGGGACCCCGGGGCCCGTCGCGGGGGCTTTCCATCTCGATCCGGAGTTTGACAAACCGCTTGTCGCGGCAATCGGTGGGAAAAAGAACGGTGATCGGGGACAGGGTTCAAGAAGTGAACCGGAGACGTGCCATGACGGAAAAAGGCGTGATCCACGGGCGCTTCCAGGTGCTCCACAATGACCATATGAAATACCTTCTGGCGGGCAAGTCGAGGTGCCTTCACCTGGTCATCGGCATCACCAATCCCGATCCCGCCTCGACCAGGGACGACCCGGCCGATCCGAAGCGAAGCCTCCCCACTGCGAATCCGCTCACGTACTTCGAGCGCTACGTCCTGGTGCGATCTGCGATGAACGAGGCAGGCGTGAGCGACCGCAGCTTCTCGGTCGTTCCGTTTCCCATCAATTTCCCCGAGCTCTACAGGTATTATGTGCCCCTCGACGCCGTGTTCTATCTCACGATGTATGACAACTGGGGACAAAAAAAGCTGGAGCTGTTCCGCTCCCTGGAGTTGAAGACCGAGGTCCTTTGGACCAGGCCGCTGGATGAAAAAGGACTGAGCGCCGGGGAGATCCGCGAGCGCATGATCCACGACGATCCCTGGGAACACCTGGTCCCGTTTTCGGTCGCCCTTCACCTGAAACGGTGGGGTATTCCCTCGAGGTTGCGAAGCCTTGCGAGTCGTTCCTGATACCGAATACCCGCAGCAACGAGAGGATCGCCATCCATCGCGCTCCGCGACCGATGGCCGCGTTGACGGCTCTCTTTTGCCGGTGGGCGGTTCGCGCGCCTCCCGGACTTGCGCGGGGCCGCGCGAATGAAACGGGCGGGAACAACGAGAGGAGGACGGTTTGACGATGAAGAGTGGGAAAGCGCTTGGCGTATGGATGTTGGGCCTTGCCTTGTTACTGTGCCTGTCTTCCGGCGTGTTCGCGCTCGGCGGGCGAACCGATGAAGCGGAAGTGCAGAAGCTTGCAGCGAAATTTCACAACGAAGCCGCCGGAGGGGGATACAGAATCGTCAGCACCGGCGAATTCAAGGCCTGGCTGGATCAACTCGATCCCCGATGGGCGTCGGATATGAGGACCCTGTTGATCGTCGATACCATGCCGCTTGACGACGGCTTCAGGAAGCACCACATTCCGGGCGCGGTGCCGTTTGAGTTTCCGAACGACGAAGTAAACCGGTTGGACGACAAAACGAAGGCGAAGTTCGAAGAACTCCTTGGGCCGGACAAGAACCGGAAGGTGGTTTTCTACGGACGGGACACGCAGTGCGGCCGCAGTCACAACGGGGCGATGTGGGCGGCCAGGCTCGGTTACACCAGGGTGTATCGTTATCCCGACGGGATCAAGGGATGGCTGGAAGCCGGGTACATGGTCGACAGAACGGACTGACGATCGAACGACCCCCCGCGATTCGACATCCGGCGCGAATGGTCCACCGGCATCATTTCAACGACAAGCGTCCTGCTTTCGCAACACCGCGCGGTCTTCCCGGGACCGGGTGTCGAGAAGGCAGGACGTTTTGTCCTTGCACGCAAGAGCCCTAGACTTTCTTCCCGCTGACCAGGCGAGCGAAGTGTTCGAAGGAACGGTCGTAGGTTCGCTCCGCGTCTTGAGGGAAGCAGCACCCAGGCAGTTGTCGGCTCTTCAGGTGATAGTGAAGACACTCGCAGCAGATGCCCTGCCTCGAACAACCGCTGTAAGTGCAATTGCACCTCTCCAGGTTTCGATCCTGCTTGCAGTCCATGGCTTCACTTCTCAGTGCGATGAGGCCGCGCTCTTGCCTCCCCTGATGATCACCGTCCCCATCAGGACGATCAGGATCACCTCCCAGGCAATGACCGCGTTCCATGAATCGAAAATAGAATAAAAGAGACCGCCCCCGACGATTGCCGGCACTCCAGTGAGAATAATCATCCCGAATCGCCACGCCCAGCTCATCCCAAGCTCCTCCTTGATTGCACATTGGTGTTTTCCAGCACAACGGTCAAAACGCAATAGTTATTCCTAGCACAAGGTCGTATCCCTTTCAAGAATTTACGAATGTGCCGACGAACCCCGACAAGAAGGGACGGCCCTGCTCCGTTCGAAGCCACGGTCCGGGAAACAGCCGTGCCCGGCAAAGCGCCGCGGTCTCCTCCCCGGATCGACTCCGCTCACCGCGGATTCCGGAATACGATTGGACTTTGCCGTTCGAACGGTCTTGAGGTATATATTAATTCTTCCCAAAACGACTCAAATGCATTTTTCGTTCTGACGATTATGAAGACATACCCTGTGCTCGCCGGATTTCTCGGTTGGGCATGGGGCTCGGGGGGCCGACCCGGTGATGCCGGGTGCCGGGATATTGCCGGAAGCTCGAATGGATACGGCCGGAAGGGGTGGCCGGTTTGATTCGGCGAGGCTTATCCGTGCGCCCGGGGGCAGGCGGACAATCCCGGAGAGGTCAATGCCCGCGATGTCGGCTCGCCCGTGTGCTCGGAGCAGGCGAGGCGCAGAGCAATATCGAGTATGCGTTCGGGCGGCTCATCCATGCGAACGGAAGTTGGCGGGGAATCGTATGGGGGGCGGAGAAAAAATGCCGGAGGCGCGAGCGAAGGGGGGTACCATGAGGGGTGGTGGAATTCTGTTGTTGATCGGGTTTGTTGTTCTCCTGACGGGCTGTGCCGGCTTATCCGCCGACATGAGATTGTCCAACCGGGGATACGAGGACATACTGAGCCGGAACTACACCCAGGCTGAAAAACACTTGGCGGAAGCCCTTGCCATCAATCCGGACAATCCGTATGCGCTCATCAACATGGGCGTCGTCTATGAAAACACCGGTCGAGAAGCACAGGCGCGGGAGATGTATGAAAAGGCGCGGGCACTCGGTTCCCGCGAGGTCCCTTCCAGGACCAGCCAGGATTGGGCTAAGGACAAATCTCTTGCCGAAATCGCCGAAAAGGATGCCGGCGGCCTGTCCACGAACCAAAAGCCCCTTGCCAAACGAGGCGCAAGCATGTGAGGGGGCTTTGCCCCGGAAAGGCCGTGGTGTTCAGACCGGGCATTCTCAAGAACAGCCTTGCTGCGCGGGCTTACAACGAACCGTGAGGATCGGCATCGTGTCAGGGTGCCAGGGGGGCACGGTCCCCTTGTGCCCATGATCGGGCCGAGCCGCGCGTCCCCTTTTTCCCTTCTCGCCGTAAAACCCGGCATCCGGTAGGAAACCGGATGGAAAAGGCTTGTCCGTCGATCCTTCGGGAAGCATTCCCTCTTTCCAAAGACATGGGATTCATATTAAGCTCGAAAGGGTTGGTTCAGAGGGGATGCGCGGGATGATCATACTGGGTGTCGAAAGTTCCTGTGATGAAACGGCTGCCGCCGTCGTGGAGGACGGATCGAGGGTGCTTTCCGATGTCGTCGCGAGTCAGGCGGCTCTTCACGGACCCTATGGCGGCGTCGTTCCGGAGCTGGCATCGCGCAAGCACGTGGAAGCCATCTTGCCCGTGCTGGGAGAGGCCATGCACGAGGCCGGCGTCACATGGGGGCAGGTGGACGCCATTGCCGCGACGCAGGGACCCGGCCTGGTGGGAGCTCTCCTGGTGGGGCTGAGCGCGGCCAAGGCGCTTGCGTACGCCCTCAAGAAACCGATGGTTGCCGTCAACCACCTGGAAGGACACATCCAGGCCGCATTCCTGGGCAGAGAAGAGCTCACCCGGCCGTTTGTCTGCCTGGTCGTCTCGGGCGGGCACACCGCCCTCTACCGGGTCGACCCTGACGGAACGACTTCTTTCCTCGGTTCCACTCGAGACGATGCCGCCGGGGAGGCTTTCGACAAGGTTGCCAAGCTGCTGGCTCTCGGCTACCCGGGTGGTGTCGAGATCGAGCGGCTGGCCGCCGGCGGCGACCCGCACGCCTTCAATTTTCCGAGAGCATTCATCGACGGCCGATCGCTGGAATTCAGCTTCAGCGGTCTGAAGACCTCCGTGGCCACTTTTGTCCGGCAGCATGGGCCTCCCTCCGAATCCGGAGAGCAGGGGGCCTATCGCCTGGCGGACCTGTTGGCGAGCTTTCAGGAAGCCGTTGTGGAGGTGCTGGTCAACAAGACCGTAAGAGCCGCGGGGATGTGCTCCGTCGGGGACATCGCCGTGGTTGGGGGAGTGGCGGCCAATCTGCGTCTGAGAGAACGGTTCGAGGAAGAAGCCGGGATGCATCGATTCGAGCTGCATCTGCCGGCCAGGCGCTACTGCACGGACAACGCGGTGATGATTGCCGCCGCTGCGTATCGGACCTGGAAACGTTCCGGGTTCTGCCTGGACCCGGTGGACCTCGATGCGCGATCGAGATGGTTCTGATATCCGCCTGTCCCGTCAATGCAGACTTCCGAAGCTTCGCCGGCGGAGCGGGCGTCCCGGGTAATCGCGTACGAAGCGACGGCAGTGGGCGGGAGGGCGCAAGGTCCTCCCCTGCGATTTCGTGAGTGCAAGGGGCTGGGTTTGTCCGCGTCCTCCTTCCCTCCCCCTTGATCCCTGATTCTTGATCTCGATGGACCCTTTGCATGCGACCGTCGGCGGTTGGATTTCGCGCATTCGATAATGCCGTCGCGGTTTCCGGCGCGGGGGCAGGCCCTGGATCATGCAGGCCGAAAAACATGAGCTGTAAACTATGAACCATGAGCCGTTCCCGACTCCACGGCAGTATTTCCGGTTGCGGGATACCCGCCCCAGAAAGCGGTTCGGGCAGCATTTCCTGGATCACTCGGCTACCGCGGAACAGATCGTAAGGTGTGCCGAATTCGATGCGTCGGACACGGTGGTTGAAATCGGTCCCGGGTTGGGCGCCCTCACCCGGTTCATACTGCCGTTGGCCGCTCGTCTGCACCTGGTTGAGCTGGATCGCGATCTGGCGACGTACCTGGAAGAGAACCTGCCTGCCGGCTCGCAGGTCAGGCTGCACCGGCAGGACGCTGTCACCTTCGATTTCAACGCCCTGGCGGAGGCTGCCGGGCAGCCCCTGGTGGTGCTGGGCAACCTTCCCTACAATATCACGTCGCCGCTTCTCTTCCATTTGCTGGATTCCGTTCAAGCCGTGAAGCGGGCGGTATTCATGGTCCAGAAGGAGGTGGGCGCCCGTCTGACGGCGAGCCCCGGCACGAGGGATTATGGGGTGCTGTCTGTACTGCTGGCGGTGTACGCCGAAGTCAAACGGCTTTTCACGGTCGGTCCGCAGCAGTTCTATCCGCCTCCCAAGGTCGAATCCATGGTGCTCCGACTCGACTTCAAGCATCCCCTGCCGCCGGACCTGCCGCCTTTCGGCTTGCTGAGGAGGTTGGTCAGCATCGCCTTCCAGCAACGGCGCAAAACCCTGCACAACAGCCTCAAGGGAACCTACGGGGGCCAAGGGGGGGGATTGCAGGATGTCTTCGCGAAATGCGGGGTCGCCCCCGGGTTGAGGCCGGATGCATTGACCCCCGGCCAGTTCGTTGAGCTTTGCAAGGCGCTGAAAGAGTCGGGCGGAAGATAAAGTCGCATAAAGGAGCGCACTGCGCCGAGCGTCGGGAAGCGGCTTTCATTCTTGCCGCGGTGCACGGGCGGCGCCCGGCATCGTGCGAATCGGCGCTCGAGACCGCGTCAGAAGGCAGGCAGGACAACGCGGAACAATCCCTTGCGGGCGCATGAAAGCCGGGCACAAGGCCCTGTGCCGCGGGTCGGTCGCCGTGCATCGAATTGAATGCGGTTCCGTGTCAGCTCGTCTCGTTCTTCATGGCCTGGAACCTGAGGTGGTTCAGAAAAGCCGAGCACAGGGGAGACATCTGCCGGTTCTTTCTCTGGACCAGGAAGAACGGCCGCGAAAAACGGATTCCGGCCAGCGGCACGGCGAACAGCGAACCATGCCGAAGGTCTTCGGCGACAGCCCGGTGAGAGAGAATGGAAATGCCGATCCCGGCCTTGATGCCCTGCCGGATCGCTTCGGTGCTTCCCATCTCGGCCACGATGTTCAGCTTGGTCGGAGAAAATCCATGGGCTTCGAGGGCCTGGTTCATCACGATCCTCGTGCCCGAACCTCGCTCCCTCAGAATGAACGGTTCGCCGGCGAGCTCTTCGAGGCTCACCGACTTCCTGACCGCCCATGGGTGGTCGCGGAAGACGGCGAGCACCAGTTCGTCGGAAAACGCCTCCTCCAGAACGATTCTCCTGTCTTCCAGGCGTGCGCCGATGACCCCGAATTCCACGCCGCCGTCGATCGTTCTTGCCACAACTTCCGCACTGTCCGTAATCCGCAATGTTATCTGGATGGCGGGGTAGGATTTCTTGAACGATCCGATCAATTCCGGCAGGACATAGGTGCCCGGGATAGTGCTCGCCCCGATGAGCAGCGCGCCCGAAAGGTTGCCTTTGAACTTCTCCAGGGCCTGGACGGCTTCGTCGCGCAATTGGATGATGTCCCGGGCATACTGGTAGAGGATCTTCCCGGCGGGAGTCGGGAGTACTTCACGTCCCAGCCGGTCGATGAGCTTCTCGCCCAGAGTCTCCTCGAGCGCCCGGACGTGTTCGCTCACCGTCGGCTGAGTCAGGCAGACCGCTTCGGCGGCTTTGGTGAAGCTTCCCATCTCCAGGACTCTGCAGAAGACGACCAAACGATGGATGTCCATAGGTTCGCTATCTCCCCTCATGTCGGCACAACGGTTCAACCCGGGCCGTTGTGCGCTCTGGCTTTCCAGAAGTTCTCCTCGATTTCTTCCAGCATCAGGGCGTTTTCTTCCCAGACCTGCGTGAGCTCTGCGATCCTGGCCTGGCAGGACTTGTAGTCCTTGTGCAAATCCTGGACCCTGGCGCCGTCACGGTACGTATCGGGCGCGGCCAGCAGTTGGTTGAAGGCGTCCAGATCCCGATGCGCCTGTTGCAGTTCGGCCTCCACCCGCTCCAAGCGCTCCTGCAGGGGCCGCTTTGCCTGATAGAGCTCATTTCGCCACCGGGCTTCAATACGGCGCCTGTCCTGCTCCTTGCGGGCGGAGCCGCTCTGCCGCCGGTTTTCACCCTCTCCCGCAGTCGCTGCCGCGTCCTCCCGCAACCGGTCGTCTTCGAGACGCTTGCTCCATATGTCACGGTAATCGTCATAATTGCCAGGGAAAATGTGGATTCTGCCTCGTTCGACAACCAGGATCCTGTTTGCGATGTTGTTGATGAACCGCCGGTCGTGGCTGATAAAACAGATGGTGCCCCGGTATTCCCGCAGGGCCCCCTCGAGGACTTCGCGCGCCGGGATATCCAGGTGGTTGGTGGGTTCGTCCATGAGCAGCACGTTGGGCCGCTGAAGAAGCAGCCGGCAGAGAATGAGACGCGCTTTCTCGCCGCCGCTCAGAATCGATACTCTCTTATGAACGTCCTCACCGTGGAAAAGAAAGGCGCCCAGGAGCCCCCGGAGCTGAGAGGCGGGGATGTCGCCTGAAACCGAAGCGGCTTCTTCGAGCACGGTGCATTCGGGGCGCAACTGCTCCCATTGATGCTGTGCGTAGTAGCCGATGAAAGCGTTGTGCCCGACGATACGTTCTCCGCCCGACAGGGGTTCCGCCCCGGCCAACATCTTGAGAAGCGTGCTCTTGCCCGCTCCGTTTTCGCCGATGAACGCGATGCGGTCTCCCTTTTCGAGAACCAGCTCGAGGTCGGAGTAAACGAGGTGCGCTCCGTAGGCCTTGCGCGCCTGATGCAGCTCCAGAACGCGTTTGCCGGACCGCGCCGGGGCGGGAAAGGTGAAATGGATTTCGGCCCCCCGAGACACTGGGGCTTCGATCCTTTCCATCTTCTCCAGCACCTTGAGTCGACTTTGCGCGCGGCTTGCCGTGGATTTCCGATAGCGGTTTCGTTCGATGAAACGTTCGGCCTGACGGATGCGATCCTGCTGATTTTGATAAGAGGCCAGTTGGACCTCGCGCCGGCGTGCCTTTTCCTCCAGGTAGGCATCGTAGTTTCCGGCGTACTCGTGGAGACGGCCCTGCTCGAGCTCGAGTACCCTGGTCACCAGCCTGTTCAGAAAGGAACGGTCATGGGAAACGATGAGCATCGCCGAAGTGGTCGAGAGAAGATAGTCTTCCAGCCACAGCAAAGACATGAGGTCGAGGTGGTTGGTCGGTTCGTCCAGCAGCAGAAGCTCCGGGCCGGACAAGAGCAGTCGGGCGATTTCCAGTCGCATGATCCACCCGCCGCTCAACGTCGAAACCGCCGTGCCGAAGCGAGAATCTCGAAAGCCCAGGCCGGCCAGGATTTTGGCCGCCCGGGCCTCGAGGTCGTAGCCCCCGAGGCGCTCCAGTTGCTCGTTGACGTGTGCGTGCCGCAAAGCCAATTCCCGGCTGCGTTCGGGGTCCGTTTCCATATCCATCGCTCGGCCGATGGCGTGCATCTCGGATTCGAGGTCGTGCAGCTGCTCGTGCACGTCCATGGCGTATTCGAGAACGGTCTTGTCCTTTGTCGGCACAACCTGTTGCGGCAGATGCCCGATGGTGAGTCCCCGGCTCCGGACCACGGAACCGGCGTCCGGGGGCATCTCTCCAAGCAGGATGCGGAAAAGGGTTGACTTTCCCGTCCCGTTGAGACCGATCAGGCCGATCCTTTCACCGGGGAGGGTGGAAAAGGAAACGTCGGCGAAGAGCTTCCTGTCGCCGATGAACTTTGCAACAGCGTGGACGGACAGCACGGAATCCGTTTCCCGTTCAAGAAAGGTGCGAGACAAAACCCGGCGCGGCGCCCTGAAGTCGAACGGACGGGTTCATGGCTTCAAGGTGCCGACTCCCCTCGCATTTCCGGGCAGCCCGGGGGGAGCCGGCCTGCGCCCGGCGCGAGCCGCATAAGGACCATGGTGTTACATGCCCGAAACTGGAGAGTTTTCGTAAACCGAAAAACATGCTAAAAAACGCATCCTGAGATTGTGAATGTGTGCAGGTCAATAGTTAACATGTTGAGTACCGTTTCGAGAAGGTCTCAGTTTTCAGAACCACAAATCTTAATATTCGGTATGTGCCGGTCATGCAAAATGTTTTCGACGTGGGAGCCTCTTTTGAGCTTCAAGCGGTCATATTCGACTGCGACGGCGTGCTCGTCGACAGTGAACCCCTCCACTATCGGGCGCTCCAGGAGGTATTGAAACCCCTGGGCCTCGGTCACGACTACGCCCGCTACCTGGAGCACTACATCGGTTTCGATGACCGGGACGCTTTCCGGGAGGCCTTTCGAGAAGCCGGACGCGACCTGGATGGGCGCACCCTGGCCGAGCTCGTCGATGCGAAGGACGGAGCGCTGCGGAAAATCGTCGCCGATGGAGTGCCCACCTTTCCGGGGGTCATCGAATTGGTCCGGGAGCTCCACAGCCACAATGTGCTTCTGGGTGTGGCATCCGGTGCGCTGCGCCATGAAGTGAGCGCATTCGTGGCTTCCCTTGGGCTGCAGGATTGTTTTTCGATCCTGGTCGCCGCCGATGACGTGGAACGGAGCAAACCCGATCCGCAAACCTACATCAAGGCCCTCGACGAGGTCAGAGTCCTTGGCGGGCACGCTGTTCTCGACGCGAGGAATTGCGTCGCCGTCGAGGATACTCCGGCCGGTATCCAATCCGCCAGAACGGCCGGCATGTATGTTGTAGGGATCACCAATTCCTTCCCGCGGGGGAGCCTCGAGGATGCAGACCACATTGTCGGGAGCCTGTCGGAGCTCGACCATGCCGGCCTGATTCGACTGGTCCGAACCGGAAGGTCCTGAATCCCCGTGCACCGGGATTGAGTCCCGGAACACGAGTTTCCCACGCTGCGGCGGTGCCCTGAATCTCCGTGCACGGGGAATGAGTGCACGGTGTTGCAGGCGATTGCACGGAATCCTCCCGCACTCTTCACTCCCAGGAAAAGCCGGGAGGCGGAGGCGCTTCCCGGAGCCCGGTTGCCGTCGGAATGATGGCGAAGACGTTCCCGTTTCGTTTCGAACCCCCTGTGCGGGGCGATTCGACGCAATGACGACGATCCCCGCAAGGGACTCAGTCGCCGTTCAGTCCAGAAAAGAGGCGAATCGACATGGCGGAAAACCAGAATCCGGAAACGGAATCCAAGCCCAATCGAGTGCGCGCGAGGCGCGTGAAAACGGCCGTGTGGGTGTGCGTTGTCGCCGGGTTGATGAGTGGGGTTTACTGGTGGCTGTTCATGCGCAACCGGGTTACGACCGACGACGCCTATGCGAAGGTCGATCCTGCCCCGATCAGTGCGAGAGTGCCCGGAACCGTGATCCGGGTTCTGGTCGAGAACGACCGCCGGGTCGAAGAGGGCCGGGTGCTGGTCGAGCTGGATCCCACCGATTATCGGGTCGCCGTCGAGAGGGCGCAGGCCGCTCTGAACCAAAATGAAGCGGAGGTCCGGGCCGCGGAGATTTCCGTCCCCCTGACCGACGCCCAGACCTCAGGCCAGGCCCGGGCCGCCGAAGCGGCTCTCAAGGCGGCCAGGGACGCGGAATCGCAAGCGCGGCACCGGCTTGGCGAGCTCAAGAACACTCGTTCGGCCGTGGCCGCCGATCTCGCCCAGTTCCAGAGAGATTTCGAACGTTTCGACAACCTGTACAAGACGGGTGCAGGGACCCGGCGACAGCAGGAACAAGCCCTGACGGCGCTCAGAAAGGCACAGGCGCAACTGGCGGCAGCCGATTCACAGATCCTGGCAACGGAAGCATCGCTGGCTGCTGCGACACAGCAGGTGGAGCGGGCGGGAGCCCAGTTTCAGGTGGCCCAGAGCGACCGGGACAACGTCGAAATTCAGCAGTACAGGCTCGCCTCGCTCAGGGCGGGCAGAGACAAGAGCAGTGCCGAGCTCGAGGCTGCCCGGCTGAATCTTTCCTACTGCACGATCACGGCGCCCATCGACGGATTCATCGCGCAGAAGAGCGTCCAGGTCGGGGCGAGGGTCCAGCCGGGACAGCCCCTCATGGCGGTGGTGCCTCTCCAGGACATCTATGTCGAAGCGAACTACAAGGAAACCCAGCTGAAAAACGTCCGTCTCGGTCAGCCGGCAAGCATCAGGGCGGACATCTACCCCGGCTGGTCCTACACCGGAAAGGTGGCGGGTATCCGGGCGGGGACGGGAGCGGCGTTTTCGCTGATTCCGGCCGAGAACGCCACCGGTAACTGGATCAAGGTGGTCCAGCGCGTTCCGGTCCGGATACTGCTGGACGGACCGCCGCCCCGCGACCATCCTTTGCGGCTTGGGCTGTCGCTGGTGGTGACCGTCGATACCTCGGACAGAAGCGGTCCCGTGCTGATGGCGGATACCGTGAAACCTCCCTCGAATGCGGCGCCCTGAAACCATGAACGACGCCTTCGAAGCATCTCGATCGAACAAGTGGGCCATCGCCTTGACGGTGATGCTGCCGACCTTCATCGAGGTGATGGACACGAGCGTCGTCAACGTTTCGCTGCCGCACATCCAGGGCAGCCTGAATGCCGGCGTGGATGAGTCGACCTGGGTACTGACCTCCTACCTGGTGTCCAACGCGATCATCATTCCCATAACGGGTTGGCTGGCAAGCGTGTTCGGGCGCAAGCGCTACCTGATCTTCTCCGTGGTCATCTTCACGCTCAGCTCCCTGTTTTGCGGCGCCGCGCCCTCCCTGGAAGTGCTGATTCTTTGCAGAATCCTGCAGGGGTTGGGTGGAGGCGGGCTGCAGCCGCTGTCTCAGGCCATTCTGCTGGAATCGTTTTCTCCAAAGGAGCACGGCATCGCCATGGCGGCTTTCGGGATGGGGGTTGTGCTGGCTCCCATACTGGGGCCCGTTCTCGGGGGCTGGATAACGGACAACTGGAGCTGGCGGTGGGTGTTCTACATCAACCTTCCGGCGGGGATCCTGGCGCTATTCCTGGTGGTGCTCTTCATCCAGGATCCGCCCTATCTGCGCCGAACCCAGTTCAGAATGGACACCTGGGGGCTTTTTCTGTTGACCGTCGGGCTCGGTTGCCTGCAGATCGTTCTGGACAAGGGTGAACGCGAAGACTGGTTCAATTCGCATTTCATCGTGGTCCTCAGCATCGCTGCCGCGCTCTCGCTGGTTTTGTTCGTCATCGTGGAACTCAACGCCGAACATCCCGTGGTGAACCTCAGGGTCTTGCGAGACCGGAGTTTCGCGGCCGGGACCGTTATCATGTTTTTCGGATTCTTCTGCCTGTTCGGGAGCATCGTGCTGTTGCCCCTCTACCTGCAGCAACTCATGGGCTACACGGCGCTTTGGGCCGGGCTGGTGCTGGGACCGGGAGGGTTCGCCAGCTTTTTCATCATGCCCGTTGTCGGCGTTCTGCTTAAAAAAGGCGTGAAGCCCCGGTACCTGCTGTCCATCGGACTAGTGGCGACCGCTTTGTCCACGTGGATGATGTCCGGTTTCAATCTCGAGGCGGATTTCTACACCGTCGCATGGCCGCGCTTCGTGCAGGGATTCGGGATGGGGCTGTTCTTCGTACCCCTGGCCGCAGCGGCCTATGTGAACATTTCCAGGGAGGAGATGGGGAATGCGTCGGGCATCTTCAACCTGTTGCGCAACCTTGGGGGCAGCTTCGGCGTGGCGTTCAGCACGACCGTGCTGTCACAGAGGTCGCAATTGCACCAGACGCATCTTTCGGAGTACATTACTCCCTTCAATGCCGCCTTTCAGACCTACTTCGATCAGGTCTGCTCATGGCTGCAGATGAATCAGCCGCAGGCATCCTGCCCGACGGGGGGGCTTGTGATGACCTACAGGGAAGTTCTGCGCCAGGCCAGTATGCTGGCTTTCAACGATACTTTTCTGTTGCTCGCCATCGCCACCTTAAGCCTACTGGCGCTCATGCCGCTGCTCAAGAAATCCGCCAGGCCTTTCGGGTGGAAGGAGGGCGTGCATTGACGCGTTTTCCTGCCGCCGTTTGCACGGACCCGCCAACCGGAACGGGCTGTGGACCGGCAACGATGCCGGATGGTCGTCGCCGTCGTTCCAACACAGGCGCAAATCCGGATGCGTCGCGACTCTCCGCCCTTCGGCCCCAGTGGCGACGACGGTCGCACCACCTCAGCGAAGAGGAGTATTGAACATTGTTTCAGGTCCCCGAAAGTGAAATTGCCGCCCGTTTGAGGATGTTTCAGGCACTGCTGTCGACGAGCGGGGTGGACGCGGCGGTTGTTCGACAGAACACAGACCTGTACTACTTCACCGGCACCGTCCAGGACGCCCACCTTATCGTGCCTGCTTCAGGGAAGCCGATTTTCCTGGTGAGGCGCGACGTGGATCGCGCGGAAAGCCTTTCGCCCATTCGCCCCGTGGTTCCTCTACAAAGCCTGTCCGATCTTCCTCCCGTGGTGGAAGCGGCCTGCAAGGGGTTTGTCCCGCGGCGACTGGGCATGGAACTGGACGTGCTTCCCGCGAATCTCCTGTTCATGTACAGGGAGAAACTGTTTCCCGACCAGGAGATCGTCGATGTCAGTCTCCTGATCCGCCGGATACGGACGATCAAATCAAAGTGGGAACTGGAGATGATGCGCTTGGCCGGCATCATTTCGAAGGCAATTGCCGATGCGGTCCCCCAGGTACTTCGCGAAGGCATTTCGGAAGTGGAGCTGTCCGCCGAACTGCAAATGGTGGCGCACAGGGCCGGACACCTCGGCCTCGGCCGCTGCAGGACCTTCAACATGGAGGTTGTGTTCGGACATCTCCTCTCGGGTCCGGAAGCCGCCACGCCGTCCTATTTCGATTCTCCGACGGGAGGCGAGGGGTTCTCACCGGCCTTCGCGCAGGGTGCAAGCGAGAGGAGAATCCGACCGGGCGAACTGGTCAGCGTCGATACCATGGCCTGTTGGCACGGGTACTTGAACGACCAGACCCGGGACTATTCGCTTGGCGCTCCCCCTGCTCGATTGCAGGAAGCATACCGCCTGTCCGCTCTGATCCATCAACGGTTTCGACAAACGGCGAAACCCGGAGCCGTGACGGGAGAGCTCCATGACGCGGTGTGGCAATGGGTCAGGGAGGCGGGATGGGATGAGTGGTTCATGGGAACCGGGGAGCAGCGGGCACCCTTCGTGGCGCACGGACTCGGGCTGGAGGTCGATGAGTTTCCGCTCATCGCCCGGGGGCAGACCCTGGTTCTCCAGGAAGGCATGACCTTCGCCTTCGAGCCCAAGTTCATCCTGCCGGGGGAAGGGATCGCCGGCCTGGAAAATACCTACGTCGTCAGGCACGACGGGCTGGAATCGCTCAATCCCGCCTCGGAGGAACTGCGCATATTGTGACCGTCACGGGAAGAGCGTGGCTCCGGGGATACCTCACGCGCGTCGCATTCCGAAAATCCTCCATGCCCGGCGGTATCAATCGGTCCCTGGCCGGTCGGCGGCGCGACTTCCCCGGTTGAGGCCGGATGTATGCCGGTCCCCGGGTCGTGCCGGGTCGACGAACGGTCAACCGATTGAACCGCCGACCGGACCGGCCTTCACGCTAATAGGCCGTTCCGCTTCGCGGATCATAGCCGATACCGAACAATCCCCCGCCGAGATTGAGCCGAAGTCCGTAGAGCAACGCCTTGGGCGTGTTGGTCTCAACGAAGAGCACATCCCTGTCCTTCACCGACATGCTGTGGGCGGAACCTTGCTGGATGTCCGATATGCTCAATTTCACCACTTCCCGCTTGCCGCTCGGCATCACGCGGACCAGCTTGATGTTTCCCTCATCCGCCGTGAGAGAAAACCCGCCTGCCATGACGATCGCCTCCTGAACAGTCGTGGACTGGGAGATCGGATAGTTGCCGGGTTTCTTGACCGCGCCGTCGACGTAAATCGTACCGGCCTCCGGGACGAAAATAACGTCGCCGCGTTGGATTTCGATGTTGAGATCCGTGTTCCCCTGCTTGATGATCTCGTCCAGATCGATCATGAAGACCATCGGTTGCAGCTTGGGGTCATCGTTGGGACGCCGCACCTGGACCATCTTTCCGGCCTTCTCGGAAAGACCGCCTACGCCCGCAAGCGAGTCCAGCAGACGCTGGCGGGTCAGGTAGGGCACCGCCCCCGGATTCTTGACCGCGCCGAGCAGGGTTATCTTGCCGGCCAACTGCTCTTTGACGAAAATGCTGACGTGAGGGCTCTGAAGATATTTCCTCTTGTAGAGGTCCTCGATTTTCTGTTCCGCCTCACGTGTGGTGAGGCCCTTGATCAGAACCGGTCCCAGGAGGGGCAAAGTGATAAAGCCCCGAGACCCGACCCGGGCTTCGGTTTTCAGCTCCTCGGCCTCGAACACGGTGACTTGTATCAAATCCCCTTCGCCCAATACATAGTCCCGCAGATTGGGCGCCGTGCTCACCGAGGCGAGCAGTTTCTGGTTGATTTCGCCGATTTCCTTTCTCGATCCGCTTTCATCCGCCAGCAGAACCTCGACGTTGGCTGTGGGCGGCGGCCCTTTGGGAGTGCCGCATCCGGCGACGGCCGCGGCGAATAAAGCAATGGCCGCAAAGGCCCGAAGTCCGCAAAATCCGACGTGCTGAAACGGGATACTCATGATGAGGACATCCTTTGCCCGGGATGGATGCAAAAGGCGGCATCCACAACGCACGATGGATACCGCCCTTCCGACTTCATCTCGATAACGGGAACCGGATCACTGGGGACTGACCGGTCTGCCGTGGGTATCGGCGCTCAGAGCCACCGCGCCCCCAAGAATGCCGAGCGCGGTCAGCCCTGCGATCCATATCGTGGACATATCGGGGCCGGCCACGGCACTCGCAGCGGAAAGAGGAAATCCTCCCGCGTCAGGTCGAGCATCCTTGCCGTCTTCCCGGGGTGATGCGGACATCTCCGCCTGGGCCAACACGATGGAGTGACCCTCCTGGATCAGGTCGACGCCGTTACGGCTCAATACCTGCATGGCTCCCTGGTCGACACCCAGTTCGGTGGTCTTCGCCTCCACGATGATGTGCCCCCTCAAGAGCCCTTCGCTCCCGGCAGGTACGATCATCCGCTGAGTTTGAACCAGATCGTGGGGGGTATGAAAGGAAATCGGCTTCCCCTCAGTGCGGACGGCAAAATCGACGCGTCCGGAGTTTACCGTCAGGTCCCACTGGCCATTGTCCTCAATCAAGGCAAAAACCGCCTTATCGTGAACCACCATCTGAACATCGCGGCTCTGCACCACGCAGTTTCCGTTGCAGGCCATCAGGATGCCTTGCGGCAGGGGCATTTCGGATCGAAACCGGCTCACTTCCTTGCCGCCGTGGAGAACGCTGACCTTCCCCGAAGGGACGAGACGGGCGTTCGAACCGGCATATCCCGCGACGGGCTGGACGACCAAAGAGAAGACCAGAAGCAGGGCAATGATTCCGGGACAGAATTTCATCGATGCGGGCCTCCTCCGTTTCATCAGACCAGACTCCAACCCCAATGCCGCTTTTGTACTCAATGATTACCTTCGAGTCAAGACACTAACGAGTCACATCTCAAGTTTCAGTAAGACTCCCACGTACATCGCCATAGAATCGCTGCCGTTTTCAAAGAGAATCCACTCTCGTCTTGAAACGTGTTTGTTTTTCCATGATACTCGGCAATATTTTAGCTGTTATTGAGAAAAAAGTTATGCAAAATATTGAATTGCGTCGATGTAACAAAAGTACGCCGGGGCGAATCCTCCCTCGACGGACGAGGTTCCCTGAAAGGCCGGGCCTTAGGTTTCCCGGCTGTGAAAATAAGTCGAAAGCTGTTTAGCATTTCCGGAAAGTCGAGTCCCGGGATGCGGGTCATTGCCGCCTTCGGTCGTCCGTCGAACCCCGGGGTGGTATTCCCTGAATCTCGACGATCAGTGTTGTCGACCGGGTCACAAACGGTTCGCTGACTCCATTGCATGGAGCAACGCATGAACGATTCACTCGAAAAACGTCCCGGACAGGAGCATCCCGTCTCCGTCTACGGAGCGAATCTGCCCAGCGTGGAAACCAGGGAGTCGCTGCCGGAATTCGAGGATTCCGCCGATCTGCGGGACTACCTGGAGATCATTCTAAGACGCAAGTGGCTGATTCTCACCTTCCTGTTCGCCGTGTTCATGACCGTGCTGGTGGTGAGCCTCAGCATGAAACCGGTGTTCAGGGCGAGCGGGCGGCTGGAAATGAGCCCGAGGTTTCCCAAGGTCACGAAGTTCGAGGATATCACGGGCGGGCAGATGTTTTTCACGAGGGATTTCGTGCAAACCCAGGTGAAGCTGTTGCAGAGCGGCGCCCTCGCCCAGCGGGTTTTGCGAAAGATGAACCTGTTGGAGACCGATCCGGCTCGAAGCCGGGAAGCCAAGGCCGAAGGATTGATCGAGAGGTTTCGCAAGAGCCTTTCCGAATCGCTGCAATTCGGCAAGGCGGTGGAAAAGACTCCCGATCCGTCCATTGCAAGTCTCAAGAAAGAAAAGGGAATGCAGAGCTGGGTCGGTGGGAATCTGGAAGTGCATCCCGAGCGGGACACAACCCTGGTCAACGTTTCGTTCAGCTCCACCGATCCGGCGCAGGCCCGGGACTTCGTCAATACTCTGATCCAGGAATTCATCAGCTGGCAGATGGACAAAAGAATGGATGCGGCGAGCTCGGCGAAACAACAACTTGAAAAACAGCTGGAAGTGGTCCGCATCCAGCTCGAAAGAGCGGAAAGCAATCTGAATGCTTTTGCCCAAAAATCCGGTATCGTCTCGCTCAGTTCCAACCTGAATCTGATTTACCATCAGCTCGAGGAGGTCAACAAGGCACTGACGGTGTCTCAAACCGAACGCATCGGAAAAGAATCCGTCTACCTGCAGAGCCTGAAAAGCGGAGTCTCGGCATTGCCGATCGTGGTGGAAAGCCAGATGCTGCAGAAGCTTCGCGCCGATTACGTGGCCCTGGCCGGGCAGTACCAGGAGATGTACACGATATTCAAGGACGACTATCCGAAATTGAAGACGCTCAAAGCCAGAATGGTGGACATCGAGAAGCAGATCAAAGAAGAAGAAAACCGCATGCAGCACTCGTTGAAGAACGACTATCTGGCTTCGTTGAAAAAAGAAGAGGCTCTGCAAAAGGAGGCGGAAGAGAAAAAAAACCTGGCCATGGAACTCAACGATCGGGCCACCCAGTTCAAGATTCTCGAACGGGAGGTCGAGACCAGCAAGCTCATCCACCAGAGCCTTCTGGAACGTTCCAAGGAGATTGACGCCAATGTGGGAACGGAGCTGGGAAACATCCAGGTGGTGGAATACGCATCGCTACCTCTTTCGCCCTATAAGCCCGACGTGCGCCGAAACCTGCTTCTGGCCATCGTGATCGGCCTCATCGGCGGCATAGGCATATCGTTCTTCCTCGAATACCTGGACAATACGGTGAAACGTGTCGACGAAATCACGGACCGGTTCCACATTCCCGTGCTGGGCGTGTTGCCTCTCGTTGAGAACGAAGATTTGCACGATTTGGATTCCCTGGTCAAAACCAGGCCGAAATCCAGTTTTGCCGAGTCCATCAGGACGGCCAAGGTGTCGATTCAGCTGTCAAGTCCCGTCGATCAGCCGCCCAGGACTTTTCTCATCACAAGCACCAGTGCCGCCGAGGGGAAGAGCGCGATATCGTCGAACCTGGCGCTGGCTTTCGCCGGGTCGGATGAAAAGGTGCTGCTGATCGACGCCGACCTGAGAAAGCCGAGGCTCCACAAAGTCTTCTCCAACGGCCGAGGATCGAAACAAAAGGGGCTGAGCCAGCTCTTGAGCGGGATCTGCAATGTGGGGGAGACGATTCAGACGACGGGCACGCCGAATCTGTTTTTCATTCCTTCGGGGCCCATACCTCCGAATCCCGCGGAACTGCTCGCCTCCAACCGGATGCGCGACATCCTGAAAACCTTGGGGGAGAGCTTCGACCGAGTGATTCTCGATGCGCCTCCGGCGGTCGGATTCGCCGACGTGCTCGTATTGGGAAACTATGTCAACGGGGTGATTCTGGTCAGCATCCTTGGACACACCCACCGTGAAGCCCTCCGGATGTTCCGCAGAAGCCTGTACAACGTGCGCGGCAATCTGCTGGGATGCCTGGTGAACAAGCTCAACGTCGGGCACCATTTGGGCGGCTATTACTACAAGTATTACAAATACTACCATTACTATTATCAGCAGGCGTACGGCTCGCCACCCGAGAGTCTTCCCGAACATCCTCCTCAGGAAAGAGCATGAAACGCACGGGATTCCTCTTTCGTGTTCTGACGACCCTGCTGCTCCTGGGGATGTCCGGAAGCCTGATATGGTTCGGAGTCTGGACGAACAGAATGGCCGGGCACGACTATGCATTCGAACTGAAGCATACCTCCGGGAACCTGTTCTCCGAAGTGCTTTATCTGAAAGGGAACTACGAGTATTTTGTCGATCTCGACATGGAAACGGCCGCCGCCTACTTTCGGAAAGCCGTCGCTCAAGATCCGCTTCTGATCGAAGCATGGTTTGCTCTGGCAAAAGTCCACGCCGTGCTGGGACGCAAAGAGGAGACACAAAAGCTGTGCGATCTGCTTTTGCCTTCTATTTCCCACGTGAGCACCTGGAAATGGCAGGAGTTTCTGCTGGCCTTCGATCTGGGCGACGAAAAGCGTTTCGCGGAGACGCTCAACTACATCCTCGCCAGGCTGCCGCATCGCAGGAATGAGGCTTTTCTCCTTGCGCACACGTTCTGGCGGGATTGGAACGGGATTATTCTCCATGTTACGGCTGAAAATCGGAAGTTGTGTTTCGAGCAGTTGCTGAGCTCCAGGGAAACGGACCTGGCCGTGAGGCTCTGGGAACGTATGAAAGAGGAGCGGGTGCCCGTGGATGGAGACTTGGGACTGCGTTTCTGCCAGTTCCTCATGGAAAACGACCGGATGAAGATGGCCAAGGAATTGTGGCGGGAAATCACCGGTTCCACGGGTCTTGGGGTATGTGACGGCGAATTCCGGACCGAGCCGCTCAACACGGCATTCGGGTGGCGCTTCGGGAAAACGCCGGCGGCCATCATCGAAACAACCCGGCAGGGCTGCGCCTCGGGGGACGGCTGCCTCCACATCCGGTTCAACGGTACCGCGAATGTGGCGTTCCACCATGTGTCTCAAACCGTTCCGGTTGAACCCGGGCGGAATTACCGGCTGCATTTCTTCCGCAGGAGCAGTGCATTGACGACCGACAAGGGGGTATTCCTGGAGGTGACGGGCTACCGCTGCAGCGGTTTGAATGTCGCCACTTCGCCGGTTGGGGGCACCACCCCGTGGACCGAAGAGGAGCTCGAAGTGGCTGTTCCCGACGCCTGTGAGGCGATCACGGTCAAGGTGTCGAGGAAAGACAGTCTGAGGTTCGACAACAAGATAAGTGGTGACTACTGGCTGGATGGCGTAACTGTGGAATAGCTCGGACAGGCAGGGGAAGAAGGAGATATGCCGCCTTTTTCTATGCGCGGGCGCAATGACGCTCTGGAAGTCCTGGTGCGGCTGCTCGCGGGAGAAAAGAACTCACACCGGCTTATTGCGAAAATCACTTCCGATTCCGCTTTGCTCAAGGAGGCCGAGCGGATTGACGGCGCGATTCGCTCAAACTCCGCCTCGGACGAAGAACGCGATCGCTTGTCGAGGCTCTGCCGCCTGCATCAGATACGCCCCGACCGTTTCAGTGCACGTCTCCACCTGGTCCTTCATTCCCTCGGTTTGACGTCTCCCGACTTGAGCTGCTACGAAATCCTGGGCGTTGAACCGAGCGCCGGCCGGGATGAGATCAAGAAGGCCTTCAGGCAGCTCAGTCTCAGGTATCATCCCGATTTGAACCCGGGCGATACTGACACGACCGAGAGCTTCAGGACAATTCGCAAAGCGTACGAGGTCCTCTCGGACGAGAAGCGCCGGGAACGGTACGATGCCGAGTCGGCGATTCCCGGTTGGCTGGATGATCAGGCAGAGGAGGAGTTGAATGCCGTCGGCAATGGATGGTGGCTCAGGCAGCTCTGGCAGCTTGGAATTCCCGTCCTCATTCTGCTGCTGTTCTGCTTTTGGGTCGATTATGAATACCTGCTGACCGACAGATATTACCGGGTGAAACAGGCGGGCGAAGCACGGGAGGATGAAAATCCGTTCTCGAGCGTCAAATCCGTCGAAATCGCAATTAGAGAGGACGTCCCGTCTTCGGCGGAACCCGCGATTTCGGGAGAAACCCGGCCGAACGACATTGCGGAAACACCTCCTGCCGCGCAGCCGGATCACGGATACGACATCGCTCCAACCCGTGAACCGGCGGTGATCGAGGAGCCGCCCGGCGATCTCGCGTCAAGGCGCGCAGCGGGTTTCGAGCAGGATCGTGTCTTTCGGAAGACGGACGCCGCGGCTGGGATCGTTCCCGGTGCGGGTACGCCGCCATCATCGGACAAACCGTCGGGTGACGGTGCGAATGCGCCGGTTGCGGCGCCGGCGGAGACGGTCGAATCCGGAAAGGCGGTGGATGCTTTCAGGGATGATGCGTACGGAGCCCCGGAGCCGCCCGGTATTCCGCGGGATCTTGCGGAGTCGGCGTCACGGCGGGGTGAGACGGAGACTCGCGCGGCACGAATCGGTCCGGAGTCTGAAATCGGACCGAAGAACGGGGAACAGGGTTCGATGGGATTGCCGGAACACGGCGAAACCTTGCAAGAGCCCATTCCTGCGGAAACTGCCGGTTCCGTGAAGCGAAAGGGGAAGACCGAAAGACAGGTGACGGGTGAGAAGACAAGGGAGGGCAAAGGAGCGGAAATCAAGCCGGTGAGGCAGGCGGAAGCGGGGACCCGGGGAGTTGCGGGCAAAATGGAGGGCAGGGCCGTTCCCCAGATGGTCAAGGATGCGAAACAGGTTGGAAAACGCCGTCCGGGCGACCTGGGGGATACGAAGCGGCAGGCTTTGCCTGCGGACGCTCCGCCGGGAACAATCGAAAATCATGCGCTCACGGACGCCCCCATGCCGTCAATCGACGAGATGAGTATTCGGGCGCACGATTTTATCAGGCGGTATGTCGCGGCATACGAGAACAGAAATCCTACCCGGTTGTTCGGTTTTTTTGAACCGAACGCCGTTGAAAACGGCAAGTCGCTCGATCATCTGTTCTCGACGTACATCTCCAATTTCAAACGGGCCGAAAAAATTCGTTATCAAATCCACCCTGCCGACTTCAGGCTTGCCCGGGAGAAGATGATCGTCAGCGGCAGCTTCGAGATGGCGGTAAAGTTCAAGGGGGAACCCACCGTGGAATCCAGGGGCTCGATCCTGATGGAGCTGACCATGCACGATGACGATTTCCGAATCAGGACTCTGACCTACAACTTCTGGGAATCCGTCAGGCGATCCGACTGATTCCGGGTTGAGCGCAACGCGCCGCGGGCCTGGAGCGGAACTCACGGCGAAGCCCGAAAATATGCATCGCCGTTGCTGCCCCCGGGGGGAACTCATACGAAGTTACCTAGAAAATAGATTCCCGGGTGAGTCTGTTTTCATGCTTCGCGGGTGTCGCAGGGGGCATGGATAATTGCGTTCAAGATGGATTTTTCAAGCACCAAAGAGCGGGGGAATGATTCCCCCGCACCCCCCAAGTTTCGGCCACACGCTCAGGCCGAGAGCCCGGCGTCACCCTGCTCGAAAGGAATCCTTGGCGTTCAAAGCAGCTTGTTCAGGCAACGGTCCTTCAGGCCGGAGATCACTTTCCTCACTTCCTGCGTCTTTTCGAGGTCCGCAACGAGCACCGCATCTTCGGTGTCCACGATCAGAATCCCCTTGACTCCCAGTGCCGCCACATGCCTGTTGCCCCGGGCCATGACGAAAGAACCCCGGCAGTCGATGAGCATCGCGTCTCCCTCGGCCAGGTTTCCCGCCTCGTCCTGTTCCGCCCGCCGCGTTTCGTAGAGGCTGTACCATGAGCCAACGTCGCTCCAGCCGCAGTCGCAGGGAAGCACATAGACGGTCCGGCCGGTTTTCTCCATGATCGCGTAATCGAAAGAGATGCCGTCGATTCCTTCGTAGAGCGAAGCCAACCGTTGAGCATGTTCGTCCGAGTCAAACCCGGTCAACCCGGTCAGTCCCGAATGAAACGCGGGCATATGCTCCGAGAATTCCGCCAGCAGAAGGGAGGATGTGGCAATGAAGATACCGGCGTTCCAGTAGGTGCCGCCTCCGAGCAGGTATTCCTCCGCCTTGTGGAGAGGAGGTTTTTCCACAAACCGTTTGGCCCGATGGAACGCGACCCCGTCGGCGTTCCGTTCGACCGGGTCCGTCTCGATGTACCCGTAACCCGTTTCAGGTCGTGTGGGCACGATGCCGAGAGTGAAGATGGCCCTGTCGTCGGCCGAGAGTGATACGGCATGCATGAGCGCGGTTCTGAAAACAGCGGGCCGAGCGACGAAGTGGTCCGCGGGGAGGATCACCATTGGGGCATTGCCGGCGAGGTATTCCACGTATCTCGCGGCCAGCCCTATGCAGGGTGCCGTGTTTTTTCCCTGGGGCTCCGCCAGGATGCGAACTTCGGTTCCCGAGAAGAGTCGGCTCGTTTCGTCGAAATGCTCACGACCCACCACCAGAATGATCCGGGAATCGGGCACGAGCCCTTTGATCCGCTCGTAAGTCGCCTTGACCATCGGCTGATCGCCGATAATGCTCAGCAGTTGCTTGGGCCGCGCCTTACGGCTGACAGGCCAGAACCTCGTTCCGGAACCGCCCGCCATGATCACCACGTACATGAAGCCGTCCTTCTCAGCAGACCGTTCCCTTGCGCCCGTAATCGTCCTCGAGCCGGATAATGTCGTCTTCGCCGAAATACGTCCCCTGCTGGACTTCGATGAAGCTCATGATCGTCGTGCCGGGGTTTTCGATCCGGTGTTTGACGCCGGCCGGGATGTCGATGTACTCTCCCACCTCGAGCGGGATTTTTCGATCGTCGAGGGTTACAAGGGCCTGACCCTGGACGATCATCCAGTGTTCCGACCGTTTGTAGTGCAGCTGATAGCTCAGTCTCTTCCCGGGGAGCACATCGACGCGCTTGACCTTGTAGGTCGGGCTGTCCTCGAGGACCGTCCACAGGCCCCATGGCGGCCTGGACATGGCCGCGTGGGGCTTTGTCCTTTCCAGAACGGCGCGGTAGAGCTGCACGTACTCGCAGGCCATCCGCTCCATGTTGAATCGCTCTTCCACGAACCGGCGGCAGGCTGAGCGGTCCCAGGAGTCGATTCTGCGAACCTCCTCGACGATCCGGTCCATGTCCGCGGCGAGGATTCCGTTCTCGCCGATTTTCACGATTTCCGCCATGGTTCCCCGGTTGAATCCGACCACCGGCGTTCCGCAGGCGTTCGATTCGAGGATGTGAAGCGGGAAGGCAGGCTCCTCGGAGGTGCACAGAACCGCCGCGGCCTTTCCCCACAGCTCCCCGAGCTTTTCGGGACTGAGGGAAGGTGCGTGCCTTATCCTGGAGCCGTCCACGTAGCGGGCAATTTCCATCTCGTAGTAGTCAGGGTCTTCGATGTTGCCGACAATGAGCAGTTTCCGGTCCGAGCGCAACGCGATTTCAACGGCGTCCCGAACCCCGCCCGTCTTACCGACCGGTCCATACCACAGCAGATGGTCGCCGGGCTTGGCGCGACAGTTGAACACGCTTGCATCGACCGCCGGGTAGATGGTCCCGGCATAATCCAGGCTCGAATCGCGTGATGCGTCGCTGGCCGATACGTAGGCGCAACGGTGGTTCCATTTGCGGAATATGGGCAGCACTCCCTCCGACAAACGGCCGTAAAAACTCGAGACGATGGGGATCTTAACGAAGGGGGCGTACGAAACCGAAAGCAGGTTGTCATGGGTGTGCAGAAGATCGAATTCCGATGCTTCCTCCATTGCCGCGCCAAGGCTGAGACACTCGAGGGCGGATGAGTCCGAATCGGACAACGGGGGGATCGGCCCCCGCTCCGGAGGCGGGTCCAGCCCGAACAGCTTCACTTCCACCCCCTGGGCCGCCATGGCGTGACGAAAAAGCTCGCACAGGATGCTCCAGGTCAGTGCCTGAACGCTTCTGGCCCGCCATGATGCCGGGAAAACCATTCCGACTTTCATTCGATCCCCAACGTCGCTTCAGGTGAGAGCGCTTGCTTTCAAAGACTCATCAAAACGATGAGCACGACGAAATATAACTGATTGGCGGGGATTTGCCAGTTGAATTCCACCACGCTGTGGCACAGAAAGGCCAGGCAGCCCGCCAGTGCCCCGGCGGCGATCAGACGTCTCCGCGAGTCGCCGCCGCTCTCGCAGTGAATCCCACCGGCCCGCAGCCCCGCCGGAATCGGAGAACGGTGAATCGCACTTCCTGACCCGCCTGGAATGTCGGAAAGGGAAAGGGTGCCGGAAGGACCGCTCGAACGCCGGCGATCGGGCAGATTCTCCCCGGCATCGAGTTTCCATGCGCGCCGGGCTGCCAGGACCCAGTATCCCCATGCCAGCACGGTCAACCCGGCGGCAACGGGCACGCCCAGCTCTCCGGCGAGCTCGAGGTAGTCGCTGTGCGCATGGACGATTTCCTGGTCGTCGAGCAGATGGGACTGGTAGAGACGAATCGCGTGAGCGAAGGTGTCCAGACCGGTTCCGGTCAGGAAATGGTCCCGAATCAGCCGGCAACTGTCGGCCCAAATCTTGAAACGGCCCAAGGCGCCGCCCTCCAGGACGTCAAAACGGGCGATGATGTTGCCGAAGCCGACGATGCTCCCGTAGGCGATCATCACCCCCCAGCAGACGACGACGAAAGCGAGCATGCCCGGTCGCCGTATTCTGCCGATGATCGTAAAGGCAGTGAGAGCGATCAGGGCACTGAGAATACCCCCCCTTGATTCGGAAAAGACCAGGGCAAACAGCACCATGCCGACAAGAAAGGAAAAAAACAACTGCTTCTGCCTGATCTGGGCGTTTCGTTCCCGGGCATCGTAGGTCTTTTGCCGGGACAATCTCGAAGGAGGTTCTTCCGGAGAAAGGGTATACCCGAGAAGGACCGGCCAGATCATTCCCAGAAACGCGGCGAAGTGGTTCCGGTTCACGAAGGTTCCCCGTGCGTCGCCGGTCCCGGCGGCTTCCCAGAGCACTCCCAGGGAAGGCACGAGCACTTGCAGGATGCCGTAGAGAGCCTCGGACGCAGCCACGAAAAAGAGCAGGCGAAAGAACCATTCGGGAGAGCCTTCCCGGAGGGCGTTTCGCAAGAGAATGCCGAACAGGACCAGAAACACCCACCAGAACAGGGAAAACATAGTCATCACGGGAAGATAGGAAATTGCAGCCCATCCCCCCTGCGGGCTTCCGGCTGCCTCGGCGGCCCGTTGCAGCCAGAGCAGGCGGTGCGGAGCCAGCACGGCCAGGGCGGAGGGCGGCAGGGGAATCAGCTGCAAAACCGGAAAAGCCAGGATGAAGACTCCGGCACCCTGCCACTTCACGGGGATTTCCCGCATCAGGGAAGGCGATTCGGGCTCCATCCACAACAGCACCGCCGTTCCGATCATGAACAGCGCGGCGAACATGCTCCAGAACCAGGGGCGCGCGCCCCCCAGGAAAAACGGGAGGAACAGGACCGGGAGGGCGATCGTGACCCGGGTCAGGAAGATGCTGCCCAGAGGTCTCACGCCCGGGCCTCTGTTGGCCCCGAAAGGGTCATATGAGCGGACGCCTGGCCTGGGGGGCATGATGAGCGGTTTCATTTATCGGGAGACTTGAGGCTACAGGAGACGGCCGATCGACCGATCGACACTGGAGAGAGCCCTGTTTGTCCTCGAGCTCCTTGAGCTTCGCCACAACGGTGCGTCTCAGGTGCTCGATGCGTCTCAGGGTGTAATGGCTTATGGGGTCTTGGAGCAGATCTTTTCTCAGCGACAGCGTGCCGTAGCTCTTGCTCCCGTTCACCAGCGGCAGCTCCAGCACCAGCACGCGGTCCCGGCACTGGTCCAGGTCGAGGCAGATCTCGTTGAGGCACCACCTGTAGGTGTCTCCCGGGCCGTTCCACCAGACTCCATTGAAATGAATCCTGGCTTCATCCATCTTGAGCAGTTCGCATGCGCTCACGATGCGCTCCCACATCTCCTCCACGCTCGCGGCACGGGCGATGTGAAGCTGCTGGTCCAGGAACGTGCGGCGCTCGCGCGCGAAGCCCATCACGTCCGTGACGTCATGGAAGTAGCCCACAACCTTGTCAACAGTCACGTATTCCAGGTAGCCGATCTTGCGTATGAAGAAGACGACAAGAAATCCAAGAACCAGGAGCAGGAACCCGGCCTTGACATCCCTCGCGTGGACGATGAGCAGTGCAAACACTCCGAGAAACAGTGTCGCCCCGTACATGATCAGGACGGCCTTGCGCTGGCTGAGCCCCATTCTGAGCAATCTGTGGTGGATATGGCTCTTGTCGGGCTGGAACATGCTTCGGCCGAGCACGAACCTTCGTATGGGCGCCAGGATCGTGTCCATCAACGGCAGCCCCAGGGCCACGATGGGTATGATGATCGCAACGGTTGCAGGACTCTTGAGAGACCCGAGAATGCTGAGCGAAGCGAGGATGAAGCCGAGAAAGTAACTACCGCAATCACCCAGGAAGATCGACGCCGGGTTGAAATTGTAACGCAGAAATCCCATGCAGGCTCCGGCCAGGGCGGCGAGGCCGACAACAGCGGCGGTGTTGCCGCCGTTCTCGGTCAATACCAGCAGAACCAGGGAAACGAAAAGACTCGTGCCGGTCGCCAGCCCGTCCAGTCCGTCGATCAGGTTGACGGCGTTCACCACCAGGAGGACCCAGAACAGAGTGACGATACCGGAAAACCATCCCAGGGAGAATTCGGAACCCCACGGCAAGGCGATCTGTTTGAAGAACAACCCGCCCTCGCAGGCCAGGAGGGCCGCCACGATCTGAAACAGGAACTTCACGTCCGGGCGGAGCTGGTGAACGTCATCACAGAGCCCCATGACGAACACCACGGTGGCCCCTGCCGAAATCCAGATCAAGGACGAATCCCAGTATGACGAGAAAAAGAGCACGCAGCCCCAGAAGGGCAACATGAAAGCCAGGTAGACGGCAATCCCGCCCAGCCGGGGAATCGGTTCGACATGGATTTTGCGCGCTGCGGGCCGATCGACGACGTCGAGTCGTTTGGCGATCCTTCCCACCACCGGCGTAAGCGTCAGGGCCAGGAGGAGGGATGCGAGAAACGCGATCAGAATAGTATACATCGATCACCAAATGACGAACGTCATGAGGACTCAGAGACGAATCAACCGTTTCGACAGTGCAGCGCCAATCACACGGCAGACTGCGAATTCGCCATTGCGAACATAACACAAATTTAATGTTACACAAGAACTACGGACAATATTAAAACAAACTGAAGAAATTTTCTCCGGATGATTCAAATGGCGTTCGGTCCCAACAAAAAATTTGCTTGGAGGGTAAACATCTACCGGCAAATCACCAATTCGATGTGCGCTATCCCGTTTGCGGGAACACCATATATTCTGTCGGGTCCTGAAATCACGCTTCCGGCAGAGGTTGTCCAATGACGCTTCAATCAGCGCCCGGCCCGTGCACCCGTTCTTTGAGTATGTCGGCATATCTTCGTGCCCATTCACTGCGGTTGAATTCACGAATCGCGAAGGACCGTCCCGCATTTCCCATTTTCCGTCTCAATGCCCGGTTTTCCGCCAGTTCAATGATGGCGGAAGCCAGGGCCGCGCCATCTTCAGGCGCAACGGCAATGCCGCCGCCGGACAGCTCCAGGATCCGCCTGGCTTCCCCCTGCACCCCCAGCACGATGGGTTTTCCGGCGCCCATTGCCTCGAGCATCTTCGACGGCAGGACCGTCTTGAACAGTTCCGATCCGCGCAGCACTACAAGGGAAATATCGGTTGCCGCCATGTAATCCCTGACGGTTTTGTGCGGCACCAGCCCGGTGAATTCGACGTTTGTCAGTCGCATCGCCTCGGCGTGGGCGCGAACTGACGATAATTCAGCTCCGTCACCGACAACAAGAAAACGTACATGGGGATGCGATCTTTGCAGCGACGCCGCTGCCGCCGGCAGGACTTCCAGACCATGGGCCATGCCAACCGTGCCGATGTAGCTGACCAGAACGTCATCGTGCTTCAGGCCGTGCAGGCATCGTACGACGCGGGCGTCACCCGCTTTCCAGAATTCGACGTCGATGCCGTTGGGAACATACTCGATTTTTGAACCGGGAATACCGCGCCCGGTCAGGTTATCGATGAAAGCACGCGTGACGCACACGACGGCGAGCGCATTCCGGTACAAGGAAAGTTCCAGTTGTTCCGTGAGACGCAGAATCCATGAATTCCTTACGGCCCCGACCGCGGCCGCCGATTCCGGCCATAGATCCCGGAGCTCGAAAACCCACGGGGTTCGTGTCAGCGCCCCGGCGAGTCGCCCCGCCACAGCGTTGAAAAACTGGGGGGAGGTGGCGACGATGACGTCGAATTTTCCGAGTCTCAGCGAACGCCACACCGATGTGGGCACGAAGGACAGGTAATTGAGCGTGCGCTTGAAAACTCCTGTATTCGCAGCCAGGTAGGTCCACACCCGGTGAACGTGAATCCCGTCCAGCAGGGATCGGTCGTACCAGCGCCTTCTATAGCCGGCAAAAGGCACGCCGCGGGGATGACTGGGCACGCACGTGACCACGTGCACGTCGTGGCCCGCACGCACCCATTCCCTGCAATGCTCGAAAGTCCTGATGGCCGGTGCGTTGACTTCGGGAGGGAAGTAATGTGAAAGGAACAGGATTCTCATGAAGGGACGCGGACGGACCTCCCGGTCAAAGCAGATGTATGGACCAGTTCAGTTCCAGTCGATCGTGAAAATCGAATGCGGCCGAAAGCGCCGGGCGATCGATTTCCACCCCGAAACGGGGGTGATAGGGAGTGGTCGTCGCATCAAAAGAGAAACCGCGGCCGCTCACCCGCGCCAACGCCTCCGAACCGGCCGCCGCTTTCCAGCCGTCCGAGTCGAGAGAACAGGTGAGCCCGGGGGCCAAGTGCACCCGAAGGACGGCCTGGTGTCTGCCCGGCGCGGTCAATTCGTCGTGAAACCCGATCACCGGGGGTTCGATTCGAATGCTCCGGCTGTGCATCACGGTCTGCCCGCTTTTTCCCGGCCCTCCGCAGGAACCATGCAACTCGAGACCACCATCCCGGAAGCCTGTGCCGGCGGAACGGATCGAGATCCTGCGCGCGCAGCGAAAAGACTCCCACAATTCAGACTGGTCCCGGCCGTCCACCTGGATGGTGTTGTGCGCGGCGGTGCCGCGATCATATTGGCGGACGGAACACGGATTGTACGTGAAAACGCCGGTATCCGCGATCACGCGCATGCCCCGGCGGCTCAGCTCGAACGAGAGAGCGTCGGCATGGCCGTGGCCGGGTTGATGGTCCGGCCCGATCGGTCCCGAATCGAAAACGAGGCAGGTGCCGTAGCCATCCCGCCACCCGAAATATCCCGCGTCGGCCAATGCCCACGCGCCGAGGCGCGTATCGAGGTTCTCCATCCCGGGGTCTCCCCCGGCGATGAACCGTTGGATCAATGCTCCGTAAGTGGGTGCCACCCCCAGCGCGCAGTCATTGAGCAGCGCGTATTCGCCATCCGGATGGACCAGCCGGCTCAGGGAACCGAGCAGATTCGTGCCGGCCGATTGGGACAGGTGCCCGATGGTGTCCGCATCCCGGCTTCGGACCTTGTCCGCGACTCCGGCCAGCCGCAGCAGCGCTTCGGCAAGCAGCGCCTGGTACATGGGGCTGCGCTCGTCGTGTGCTCCATCGGGAAGCACCTGCGTGGCCAACTCCTCCCGGAGGATCGACAGGCCGCGCCGTACCCATTTCGACGCACGCTCCCCGTCCAGGCTCAAGCCGGCCCAGCAAAGCGTGACGGCATTCTCCAGGAGATGGTTTCCCATGAGATGATATTCGATCTGTGCCTCCAGCGCGGCCGTCTGACGGGCGATGCTGCCCACGATCCGATGCGCGGCGGCTTCGTCGAGACCCCTGTTTGAGTGAACCCATTCGATCCATTCCCGAATGCGGATCGAAAGAGGATAGGGTTCCCATCCCGGACCTTTCGGATCGGTGTTTTCCGCGATCCAGTCCAAAACCAGAAAGAGGCCGTCACGGGGCTGAATTCCGCTCAGAAAACGAAAGGCGTGGAGATTGTAAGTCCACAACCGGTCCGCACCGGGCTGCCGCCACCGTTCGGGACCGGAAAACGGCAGCCTGCGGTTCAAGAAAGTGAAGCCGGAACCGTCGAACCCGTCGCTCCGGAGCTCCGCCGCGGGTTCCGAAGCTCTTGGCCGCAGCCGGTGCGGCCCGAGGGGCCCGGGCAACCGCGAAAACGGGAGCAGAGCACGGGCCACCCGGAAGATGACCTGGCGGGGCCGGAGGTACCGAACGGTATGAAAGAACAAATGGGGGTTCACTGTCGACTCAGCGCAGGGATAGGCGTGCAGCAGGTGCGCACCGGTGTTCGGGCATCCGCCCGGATGCCTGAAATGTAATACGAAGTTTCATAAGAGATGGATCTTTCAAGCACAAAAGAGCGGGGGAATGATTCCCCCGCACCCCCCAAGTTTCGGCCACACGCGCAAGCGCGTGAGGCCGAGTGCTCGGCGCTGTCGGCGACTGGCCGAAGGCCGCCGCCGCAGCGCCACACGGAGCCGCGAAGCGGCGAGGGGGTGTGGGGGATACGTCCCCCACGCTTTGAGAGTATCATTTTGAACGCAATTATCCATGCCCCCTGCGACACCCGCGAAGCATGAAAACAGACTCCCGAGGGAGTCTATTTTCTAGGTAAATCCGTATAACATCGCATGTGGGGCCGTCGCGTTCGGGCCGGAAGATGCCCGGTGTGGCTTCCCTCAAGCCAAACGATAGTATTTCGCCGGGTTTGTCGGTCAACCGGGGTGCCGAAAACTGAAGAACCGGTTGGCGGAATTCAGGGGAAGCAGCATTAGAGATACAGGCGCCCGATGATGCCGGCGATCCTTTCGCCGGTTTTGCCGTCCCACAGAGGAGGCACGCAACCGGACTTGCCGCCGTCGTCGAGCACCCGTTCCACTTCCCGCTCGAGCCCCGCCGGATCCGATCCCACGAGGGTGTTCGTCCCGGTGGCGATCGTGACCGGCCGTTCTGTGTTTTCGCGCATGGTCAGGCACGGCACGCCAAGAAAGGTCGTTTCTTCCTGGATGCCGCCCGAATCCGTGATGACGACCCTGGCCCGTTTTTGCAGCGCGAGGAAATCCAGGTAGCCGACGGGGTCCATCAGCCTGAGGCTCGAATTCGCCCGTTTCAGGCCCGGGATCGAAAGCCTGTCCCGCGTTCTGGGATGGACCGGAAACAGAAGTGGTAGCCGGTCCGCGATTGTCTCGAGCGAGGACATCAGGCGTGCCAGCCGGGACGGCTCATCCACGTTGGCCGGGCGATGCAGCGTGACCAGGCCGAAGTTCCCGTTCAGTTCGAGCGAGCGCCGCAGTTCGGGCCATCTGCGGTCCGCGGCCGGCAGAAGTCGCACGAGCGTATCGATCATGACATTGCCCACGAGGTGAACCTTGTGCTGCGGGATGCCCTCCCGAGCCAGATTCTCATTACCGTCCCGGGAAGGAGTAAAAAGCAGGTCGGATATCTGGTCCGTGAGGAGCCGGTTGATTTCTTCAGGCATGGACCGGTCGAACGATCGCAGGCCGGCCTCGACGTGCGCCACCGGGATGCCGAGCTTTGCGCACACGAGAGCGCTCGCCACGGTGGAATTGACGTCCCCGTAGACCATGACGAGATCCGGTTTCTGCTCCCCGGCCGTTTCCTCGAAGCGCATCATGATCAGGGCGGTTTGAACGGCGTGGGTGCCCGAGCCCACTTCCAGGTTGACATCGGGAGCCGGCAGCCCGAGCTCCCGGAAGAAGACGTCCGACATGTCGGGGTCGTAATGCTGCCCGGTGTGCACCAGGATCTGGTCGAGTCCTTCGAGACCGGCCAGGGCCCGGGCAACCGGTTCCACCTTCATGAAATTGGGCCGCGCGCCCACAACGTGCAGGATTTTCATATGGGTTGTCTTTGATTTGAGACTACCGCACTCACAGTGCCGAATCCAACTCGAACGGCACTCCTTCCCGGATGCTTCGAACGGCCAGAATGGCTGCCAGCGAAACGGCGCGCAGCTCTTCCCATGGTATGGGCCATGGCCCGCCGTCGGCCACGGCGCTCGCGAAAGCCTCGATTTCCGCCCGGTGCCCCTTGTCCTGCCGGCCCAGCCGCGTTTTGGCGATCTTCCCGCCGGCGCAGGTGATCACCTCGCGGAAATCCTCGATGACGGCGATTCGTCCCCCTCCGATCACTTCCACCCGCTCCTTGGGGAATGCCTTGTCGCCTCCGGAAAGGTAGGCCACGGTGGAGATCGCCCCGTTGGCGTGCCTGAGGGTTATGAAGCACTGGTCGTCCGTGATTCGGGGCGAGGAAAGACCGCCGATCGACTCGGCGAAGACGCGCACCGGTGGAGCGCCTGCCAGGCAGGCGGCCAGATCGATGGCGTGGCAGGCCTCTCCGATGATGCGCCCGCCCCCCGTTGACTCGTCCTGGGTCCAGTGCTCGGCGGGAATTTCGCCCGCGTTGAAGCGGATCATGACCGTGAGAGGCTCATGCACCGCGCTGAAGAATTCCTTCACCCGGCGGGCCGCCGGGGAGAACCGCCGGTTGAAACCGACCATCAGGAGCGGCGCGGACCCGGCGGAAACGGCTTCGCCCAGAGCCGCCTCGACGGCGATCAATTCCTCCACCGTGAGGGCGAGCGGCTTCTCGACGAAAACATGCCTGCCCGAGCGAATCCCCTCGATCACCTGGGAGGCATGCCGGTCGTGGCGGGTGACGACGAAGACCGCCGATACTCGGTCGTTCTTGAATACCTCGTCCTCATCCGCCGTGGCTGCCTCAAACCCCGACTTCAATCCGGAATGCGCCGCGCTGAGCCCGCCGGCCGAGCAGATGATGCGGGGTTGCAGCCGTTTGTCCTTCGCGATTGCAGGGAGAAGAACCATGCGGGCGAAATTGCCCGCCCCGAGGCATCCGACCCCGATGGAATCCTGTTGCCGGACGCCCGAGACGGCGGGGAGCGTCAGCCTTTTCAGTGGAGCCGGCTTATCCGGGTATTCGAGGATGATTCCCAGATAGGGTTGCATCCCGGCTTCGATCAACGCATATGCGGCTTCCGCGTTCTCGATCCTGAACCGATGTGAAATGAGAGGCCGCACATCCAGGCGCCCCGACGCCATGAGGTCGAGGACGGCCTGCATGTTGCGCTGTTCGGTCCAGCGCACGTGGGCGGCGGGATAGTCGCGCCCTCTTTCTTCGTATTCCGGGTCGTAGCGCCCGGGGCCATAGGAGCAGGAGACCACGAATTCGGCTTCCTTGAAATAGTAGGGCCGGCGGGGCAAATTCAGCCCGACGGCCCCGACGGCCACCACACGGCCCTTTTGCCGCACCGCCTCGCCCGCCAGTTCCACCGGGCCGTCCGACTTGGTGGATGCGGCGATGAGGACGGCATCGGCACCCAGGCCGCGCGTGAGTCGCAGGACCCGGCCGGCGTCCAGATGGGGGGCGGCCGGGTCGGCGCCCAAAGTCGCGGCCAGGACGCACTTCGCGGAATCCGGATCGGTGGCCAGAACTCGGCAGCCCTGGGCCTTGAGCAGTGCAACCGCGAGCTGGCCGACCAGGCCCAGCCCGATGACGAAAGCCGTATCGCCGAGGCTCAGGCGGGCCAGCCGGACTCCCTGCAGCGCGATCGCTCCCAGTACCGTGAACGCCGCCTGCTCGAAGGACACGCCATCGGGCACCGTTGCACAAAGGTTTTTCGGAACGCACACCACGCCGGCGTGAGGCCCGTTGCTCGCGACCCGGTCGCCCGGTTTGAATTCCTGCACCCCGCTTCCGCAGGCCAGCACGATGCCGGAGGAGCAGTAGCCCATGGCCATGGGTTCGTCGAGTTTCTCCCTCACCTGGGCAAGCGTTTGAAGGATCCCCTCGCCGCGGAGCTTTTGAAGGACGCGCCGCACATGGTCGGGTCGCTCCCGCGCCTTGCCGAGGAGCGACTTTCCGGCCAGGTCCATCACCATCTTCTCGGTGCCCGCGGAGATCAGGGAGCAGGCATTGGCGATGAGCACGTGTCCCGGCCGGGCCAGGGGCTCGGGAACCGTAACCACGCTCAGGCGTCCGTCACGGATGTTTTGTGTGATTTGGAGCATTTGCTCATCCTGGCAGAATTCATCGGCCCTCAAAGGGAGGTGTTCTTACGCGATATGAGAAAACAGCGGTTCCCTTTGGGGACAGGATGAAAAAGAGTTCTATATCTCGCTGAAAGAAGGCCCGGTCTGGAGGTTCTGAACCAGGCGGCGCAGCTTGCCTCGGGAAGTCAGAGGAATGTCCTCCACAGTCTTGACTTCAACGCTCAACTCCGACCCCGTCTTCCGGGCATAAGCCTCCTGCAAAGCTTTTTTCTCCAATGCCGTGAAACCACTCGAAACCATCACGCGCAGTTGAAGTTCTCCCGCGCGTTTCTGGTAATACTGGTAACGCACGATATGGTCAAAAAGCGGGCCATGCATGTTAAGTGCCGCGAGCGAAATCCTGGATCCCGTCTTCCCGATGACGAATTCCTGTCGCCACCGCCCTTCCACCTGATCGAAACGGTCAAAGGAGCGGCCGCAGGCACACTCGTGCCCAAGCATTCGTGCCTTGTCGCCCGTTCGATATCGAATCAGCGGCAGGGAACGGTTGATGAGACCGGTACCCACGATTTCTCCCGGTTCGCCTTCCTTTTGCAACACATTGCCGTTATCGTCGATGATTTCAAGTATGCCGTAGTCGGGAAAATGATGGTACGCAGGACTCTTTTCGCATTCGCCCGCCAGAACCACCCGCTCGCTGTGCCCGTACCACGAATACACCCTTGTCGAAAAGGCTTCTTCGATCAGCTCGCGTTGTCCTGGCAGAATCCCTTCGGAGGCCAGCAGAACGGCATCTAACTGCAAGCGAATACCAGTCTTCAGCCTGTTCCTGGTTATGAAGTCGGCGAGCAGCGATATGGCGGATGGATACCCGTGAATGAAGCGCGGACGATATTGCCCAAGTTTGTGGAGATACCGGTCGAGGGTGGCCTCGTTCATGTGGAACGGGGAAAACTGCAATTCGTTATAGACGGGGTTTGGCTGCCAGTAAATCCTATCGGATACGGACCGGAACTCGACCCCGCGAAAGGTTGCCTTTCTGCACCCGGGTGTGTACCCGACTCTCGCCCACTGCAAGTGCATAAAGGCCATCTCAATCGATTGGGATTGGTCGTCGAGGAAAAACCTCAGTTGATTGCCGGAGGTGCCCCCGGTGCTGCATTCATGGTGGGGAATCCGATCAAAATCCCGGGGAAGGTAGCCAGACATATCGCTCTGCAGGGTTTCCTTGTCGAGTAGGGGAAACTCCTGGAGAGCATCGAAGGGGCGGAATCTTGCAACAACCGATCTCAAATGCCTGTAAGCCGGGATCTGATCGCAGGCGAAACTCAGGATCTTCTCCAGCGCCTCTTCCTGGTAGGCGCGCATCTCGCCTCTATTCGCTCGATCGAGAAAACGGCCCCGTCTGATAGTCTCGGAGTAGCTCTTTCCCGCCAAGATATGAAACGGCACGAATCGGATCGGCGATTTCAGAAGAGGCGGTAAGCCTTCATAAATTCGTCGAAGTGTTGTGTAGGACAAGAAGTCTATACCCGGTTCATTCTCTTAGGCTCACTTGCGTGGCCACATTGGAGCAAGACTCTCTTCGAACTCTCTTACCGTTGTGAGAGGTGCCGCTTCTGTGCAAAGGCAGGCCATTCGCATGAGCAGAGTCTTCGGCAGCAGGTTCCAGAGCATCCATTTCACAATCACTCCAGGAAGGGGGGTTCTGCGTAACCGATTCCGCCAACTCGAATCCGACTTTCGTATATAGCGAGGCCCCACAGACCGCAACCATTTTCGCGTTGGCCATCCGCATACGCCCTTAAAGTCCTTCGAGATTTCATGCAGATATTTTTCGGCGCGGGGCTGGAGCGCCGCTGAAAAAGGCATCAACTCGTGGTGCCAGATGAATTGGTACACCCAGGAATCGTGCTCGGCAACCGAATAATCAACCGTCAATCCCAGGCCGGAAAGAGGGTGCTTTGCGCCTTCCACATGATCGAAGTCGAAATTGCCGAGAGAAAACCAGACCGGCTTTGCCCGGATGGTCTCGACGCCATGAATGGAATGCGCGTGATGCCCGAAGATCCCGTCGGCACCGGCCTCAATCCAATGTCTGGCCAGTTTGCGCTGCCGGGGGGACGGGTGGCCGGCGAATTCGCCCTCATATCCCCAGTGGGGTGTGATGAATACTCGGTCCGCATTCGGGCGGATGCGAGCGATCTCCCTTTCCACGGCGTCCAGGGGCAAGAGCATCCGGTTAGGGGGGTATCCCCGTTCCGCGCAACCAATGACGGCACACCGGTATCGGCCCACCTGAAGGCGGGCGAAAGGGAGGAACGTCAGACCATAGGGCTGTATCGTCGTCTCATCCATGAGCCGGCGCACGAGCCTTTCAAGGGCTTTCACACCCGCGTCGGCCGAGTGGTTGTTCGCAAGATTCAATGCCCGGAAAGGCGATCGCACGACCCATTCCCAGGCCGATTCCGGCAAGACAAGATGGTAGGCCTTCTCCGGGGTGTCGACCGGGGTTTGGGAAATAGCGCATTCAAAGTTCCCGACCCAGCAGATGTCCTCTTCCGCAGATGCCTGCTGTAGGATTTTTGGTGAGAGCAACCAGTCTTCCACAAACCGAATACGCCCCGGATTATTGCACGTCAAATCCGATTTGAAGGCCTTCTTGCTCGATCATCGCCCATGGGAGTCCTGTTGCGTTCCGCCTCGTACACCTTCGCGACCACCTGGATGCTGACTGAAGCGTATAAAAGAGAAAATAGAAACCCCGGTTTTCCATCAAGGAACCCCCCACGGAGCCCATACCGGTACCCGAACCTCAGAAGTGGCATGAGCGGCAGCAGCTTGGCGCCCATGCGTTTCATGCATTCCCTCCGGCGAAGAGGGTTCTTGGAGAAAAGTTGCCGCAGCCCGGGAGGTTCGCTCCTAAGACGCACCATCAGGTCCACTTCTTCAGTGCTATATCGATTGTGTTTGTCGAGCCAATTCGTTAAACCTTTACTGAAACCTTCGTGTATCCATCCCTCTTTCAGAAAGGCCGCCTTACCGTCCGTCACTTCGCGCTGACCGTGCCCTTCCTTCCGGTAGCGCACGGCCCCCATTTTGAGCAGTCTCAACTGGTAAGAGGGATAAAGGCCGGAATGGCGGAGCCATTTACCCATGAAGTGGTTCTTGCCGGCGATGAATGCCCCGACGGTGTCGCCCGGTGAGCGAATGTACTCGCCGATCTCCCGGGCCAGTTCCGGAACGCAGAATTCATCGGCATCGACAAAGAGAACCCATTCGTGTTTCGGCTGAACGTTGTCGAGCGCCCAGTTGCGCTGGTCGCCGAAATCCTTGAAAGGGTGAGTGAATACCCGGATGTCCGGACGGGCCTGCGCAGCCAGCTCCAGGGTCCGGTCGGCGCTTCCAGAGTCAACGATGACCACATCATCCGCCCAGTCGAGGCAATTGAGGCAGCGAACGATGTTGATTTCCTCGTTGAAGGTGAGGATGATGGCGGTCAAGGGAGTTTCAGGCATAATAATGGAAAAAGAAGTGGCCACTCGCTTCTTAACAAAAAACAGCTCATTTAGAATGTTTGAGATAGTGTATTAATTTGAAATCTAAAATGCATCAGTGAATTGCCTAACAAAATCCTTATAATATATAATACATTTCTTTAAAAATAATATTTGATCAAATAATCCAATATTTTAATACTGGATAAGTTAAAATTCCAATCGATGATGAATATAACTCACTTTTCCCAAACTTATCATAATTTGATAGTAATACAATGCATATCATAATACGTTAATATATAGTCTATGTATGATTGGCAAATCTATATTGTATGTATGATTTAATATGTCTAAACAGTTGGTTTTGTAGAGCCAAATCAACTGCTCTTTTTAGTCGCTTTTTCCAGCATGGTATAATTTGGCTTCTTCTGTGAAAAAAAACATATAATGGTGAGTCCTGCTCTCCGATCTCAAAAACGCCATAAGGAGTAATTCGATAGTTTGTAGGAATCACATTCCAATGTGGGAATGTAAAAAAGCTGCTCATCTTGTTTCTGACGAAATGATATATAATATATTCCTTCCCATTGTAATAAATGCGCCCATTCTGGAATACTGCACTCTGCTTGCGCGGTATGTACTCTAAAGCAATATTTTTGAAATAAGGCCGAAGTTGCATTTCCATTTCCATTTTTTTTACGACTTGAGTAAAACTCACAATATTAGTCTTGATATCAAATATTGATATTCCTTCTCGTAATTGTTGCCATTCATGGGCACATTCATCAAAATCATAATATTTGTGTGCATCTGCAAATACAGATTCGTAGTCTGGGCTATTCATATATAAATAATTGCAGCACCCACAATTTCTAATCAAAAATAACGAACCGGTGGCATATTCTTTCCTTACAAATAATACATCATATACATCTAATAGTTCTCTTGTAAAAAATGAACGAATATTTCCCAAAATCAAATCTATATCAGTATATCCCCAAAAATCGTACTCATGAAATATACTTCGAAAAATATTACCAAGTGCAGGTTTTAGGTCGCACAGCTTATAAGGGTTCACAAGATCTATATTAATTCCCAACATATTGGTCGACAATTTGTTGAATTCTTCAAGAGTTAAGTGAATTGTTCGGCAATTTTCAGGAAGATAAGATTTTATCAATTCCCAGTGATCGCCGATAAGAACAAAATCAACAGACGGATTTCTTGAGCAGCTATCAATAAAAAATGGATGATAAACAGGAAGTTTTCCAAAGTAGACTGATGCTATACAAATACTGTGTTTCATTCTGTGGTCCTCATATCATGAACCTTCAATCACTTTTCTTACGGCGAGAGTATCTTTGCTATCCTCAGTATATTGATATCCGTTTTGTAGTAGTCTGGTACGGCTTTCAATTTTTTCACCTTGCTCTAAATTCAAATGCTCAAAATAAATAATACTTGGCTTGATTCCGATGCTAAGTGCTTCTCGCACGATTTTCCAATCATAGCCTTCTGCATCAATAAATAACAAAGAAAGTCTTGATATCCCATACTTGGCAAAGAGAGATGAAAGTGAAATAGAAGTTACAACTATTTCCCGCAAATAATCCCCGAATTGTGGATTAGTATTAAGTCGCTTAAATGCTATTTCTCGATGGAGAGAGGCCGTCTTACTCAGTGCTTTGAGTCTTAATGTATCATGGGTTTCATGTCTCCACATGGAAATTTTCCCATCGTGACCGGCGACTGCGGCATTTTCGAAGTGCAATTGAGCTTGATCCTTATAATTTTGAATCAATTCTTCATAAATATCAGGAAGTGGTTCCACAAGAATACCTTTTAAGTTCCATCTAAGAATATGTTTCCTTAAAGGATCTTCATCTACTCCATTGTTGGCACCTATTTGAACGAAGACAAAGTCGGAAATAGCCATGCGTGCAAGATGGGCTTCGATTGCCAGATCTAATAAATTCATGGTGGATTCAGGATATTTCCAGGATTTCATGATGATATATCCCAACTTACGTGCTGAACCATGGATGAATGTATGTAGTATTTTATATAAGTACATAAATTCCTTTCAGGTTTAGGCACACCATGGAGGAGGTGTGATGTACCTGACAAAGGGGGAACGCAATGAGTGCGTGACGCAACCGGGTTAGCCCAGCTTCTATGTGCCGGCGATGGGGCGGATTTGTGCGAGGGGCTTCGGACGAGTGCGCAGCAGAAGCTCAACCAAATGAATGAGCTATTGGCAGAGCCGCGTAGACCGCAAGCAGGCGGTCAACGATCTTCGGCCAGGAGAAGCGTTCCAGCGCAAGGTTTCGTGCGGCTTGGGCACAGGAAGCCAGCGCGGTTGAATCCGCGAACAGCCTCAAAATTGCATCCGCCACGCCGTCGGGCGTGGTATCGGCCTGCACTCCGGCTCCTTCCCGGGCGATTTCGGGGAGGTTGCAGCCGTCGGTCACGATGGTGGGCAACCCGTGTGCGAGGGCCTCAAGCACCGCCACGGGCAATCCCTCGGAATACGAAGGCAGGATGAAGGCGTCGGCCAGGGCGAAGCAGGCTTCTTTCGCCCGGCCTTTCACCTCTCCCAGAAACACGATACGAGCCGGGGCACGATTCTCCTCGCGGATCGCGGCACCGTGACGGCGGGCGGACGCCGGGGTTGGCCGGGCAGAGGAGGAGTCCACCAGGCCGGGGAAGAGCGCTTCCGCGGCGGCGATCGTCTTGACGAGTTCCCCGCTCCCGTTGTCGGACCCCGCGATCACCAGCCGCAGGTCGAGCAGCTTTTCAGCCGCCTGCGCAAAGGCGGGCAGCAACAGGTCGAGTCCCTTCTTGGGGTGGATGCGACCGAGGAAAAGGAGCCGCCGCAATCCGTCCGTTTTCTTGTAAGCGTTTCGTTTGGGATTTGGTTCCAGTCCCGGCCCTGGCAGAGCTCCGTCGACGAGCACGCCGTTGGGAATGACCACGCACTTCGCGGTGACCCCCATCGCCCGGACCTGCTCAACTTCGCGCGGGGTCAGGCAATGGACCCGCGCCGCGCGGTTCAGGAGAGGGATTTCGAAGAACCGGTCATATAAACGGTTTCTCACGGACCGTCGGCCCAGGTTCCAGTCTTCATACGACCCCTGGGGAGCGACGATGTAAGGGACACCCGCTCCGGCAGCGCAACGCATGGTCCACCAGGTCGCGAAATTCCGCACGGCCTGGATGTGAACCACGTCGAAGCGGCCGATGTCCCGCGACACCGCGCGGGCAAAGCTTGTGGAGAATCCGGGGTGGTCGAAGGGAAGGGACAGATCGAAGACACGGGTCTTCACAAATGTGGGGTCGGGAGCCGCCTCGAGCACGCCGGGAGGTTTGCGGACGTGATAGAGCCACACCTCGTGTCCTCGCCGCGCCTGTTCCTCGGCCATGGGAAGAATGGCGTGAGTGGTGCCCGAGGATTGGTTCACCCCCCTGACGACGTGCAGGATTTTCATGGTTTCACTTGTGGCGGTCGGTCTGCGCGCCGGGCGGAGGATCGCGAGCCGGAACCATCCGCGCGCCCCCGCGGGATCGTCGGGGTGGTGTCGATCATGCGGTCATTGCGGCCCATAAGGCCTCTCCGAAACGGGACGGGCCCCACCGGGAGACGATCTCCCACGATTGCCCGCCCATGTCCGCGCGCTCGCCCGGCGTCATTTCGCTCATTCTCACCAGCGCCGCGCAGATGGCCCCGACGTCGAAGGGATCGAACAGAAAACCGTTGAGTCCTTCCTCAACCAGCTCGAAACCCGCGCCCACCGTCCGCGACACGAGCACGGGCAGCCCACTGGCACAGGCTTCGTTCACCACGAGCCCCCAGGGCTCCGACCTGGCCGGGTGGACAAACGCTCCCGCCGGCCCGTAATATCGAGGCAGCTCCTCGTACTGGACGAAACCCGGCCACCGCACGTGCTCGTCCAGGGCGAGCTCCGAGCAGAGCGCCCTGAGCCGGGGTTCTTCCTCGCCGCTTCCCGTCACCACGAGGTCCCAGGGATCGGCGAACTCTCTTCGGTACGATGCGTAAGCCCGCAGCAGTCCGTCGATGTTCTTGCGCGCGATGAGGCGCGTGTTTGCATAGAAATAGAGCGGGCCGTCCCCGGCATGAGGCAAATGCACGGGAGAGGGCGCGGGCATGCCGCGCTCTCCTTGATCGACGGTTGCACGGGACACGACCGTTTCGGTCCCGGGGGAAGGATTCCGCGCTTTCGGCATGCCGCCCTTCCGTGTGGGCGTCGATGTGCGAACCGCTTGCGCTGCCGCGCGGAAATAATCGTTGTCGACGACGTCATACCCTTGAAACACGCGTTCGGCAGGCATGCCGAGCTTCACGACGTATTCCCGGTGAGGCGCCCCGCCGACGAGCGCCGCGTCGAAGCGTCTCACGATCCAGGATTTCACCCATTCTTTCCAGACAGGAGGCCGAGGCTTTCCCGGCAGGGATTCCGAGAAGGCCACCGCCCTCCTGCCGTTCTTTCGACACCACGCAAGCGCCGCCCGCGCTTCCGGGACGCTCCACCCGTTGATGCCCACGCCGTCCGGCTGGAGCTTATCCAGTTCCAGACCCACGGCCCGGGCGATCGCGCCGGCGGACAGTTCGTCGTAGTGCCGGTCCGGAAAGAGGCAGTGCCGGGCAAAGTCGGCGGCTCCATCCGTCCGCCGCCACCCGTAGTGGTCCATGCCCGCCACTTCGATGCCGTGCACGACCGCGCCGTCCCGCGCGGCACGTTCGGCCGCTCCTCGCAGGCGAGCGAGATGGTAGGGACCAAAGCGCATCCAGAGGACCGCGATGCTACGCATTCGATGCCGTTGCCTGTCCGAGCGGATCGTGTTTTCTCGCCACCACCCAGGTGCTCATGGGCCAGGACCGCACGTTCCAGGCGGCGATCCGGTGCGCCGGGTGCCAGGCGGCATGGGGCACGGGTTCGCGTCGCAGCCCGAGAAAGCCGTAGAGAAGCACCAACGGGTTTCCCCATGCGTCCGCCTCGATGATGTCTCCGAACGGTTTGACCAGCAGCGCCAGCCCTTCGGGCGTAAACCGCCAGAAATCGCCCGGCGACCCGTGAACCGGGGTCATGAAACAGGAAGTGTGCACCACCAGCCCTCCCGGTTTCACGACGCGGAAACTCTCCGCCACCGCCGCGAAAGGGTCTCCTTCGACGTGCTCGACAACCTGGTCGCTCACGACCGCCTCGAACCGATCGTCCTCGAACGGCAGACCGAGGATATTGCATTCCGGGTACGACGCATCGGTGATCTGTTCCGGGCCGAAACCCAGCAGCCGGGCCAGATCCTCCGATCCGCTGACCGCGAGCGCCCGCTCGCCCGGTCTCCTCTCGCGCCGATGCGCTCCCAGCCTTGCGTACATGGTGTACCGGCTGACGTGCGGCCCTTTGGCCAGACCAATGGTCGCCATCCTGTACAGTGTGCGAAAAACCAAGGCAGTGAACGTCCTAACCATTTGATATCATCCTCCAGGAAAAAAATTGGATGCTCTCTTGCTATCGACGTGGTGACAGGGATCAGCGGCTTGTGACAATCACCGGAAATTACAGGTCTTGGAAGCACCTTGACCAATTCCTGCGAAAAGCCGGTTCCAGGTGTGCCCGACATGTTGCCAACTTATATCATCAGGTAATGCCGAACAGTGTCCGCACTTTAGAAAGGCAATGCCGGCAGAGCACCTCGTTTGGACACGACGTGGCGATTTCGTCCCGAGATGTCGAAGTGGTCCCGTACAGGCTGCTCACTGAGCGGTCAAAGGGTTCCGAGACTCCTAGCGGCGGTACTGCTATGCTCTTGTGTGGTGAACATGATGCGCGAAGACTTTTATCGACCGTTTCCAGAACATCCATGCGGCATGGAGCAGTCGGAAGCGCACCGCCTCGAACAGCGGACGACGCTTCCAGAGCTCGTACCGCTCACGCAGCGGACCTTCCAGCAGCTCTGTCCATCTTTGTGTGGTTGCTTTCCAATCGTATTCGACTGCCTTCTTCCGACCGTTTTCTACCAGCATCCGGTACAACTCGGGGTTTTCCCTCAGTGCGATGATCGCCTCAACCACTTCCTCAGGAGTCCGCACCCCGAGGTAGTCCTGGCCGTTGCAGCCTATCTGTTCGAAAGCGGGCTCATCCAAGGCCACGAAGGGCACACCCGCCAACCATGCATTGATCAGCTTGGTGGGTGGTTTGCGACGAATGCGGTAGGGCGCCATGAACCTCAGACTCAGAGACAAGTCCAAATCCGAGAAGTTGTTCCATGTTTCTTCCCCGCGCACTATGAAGTCAATCCCGTTCACGCGAAGCCTCTCACCAATGCGTTTAAATTCCGTCTCGTTGTCGACGCGGCCAAGGAATCCTGCGCGGCGGACTTCCGCCCGGTCATGGGCACGCGGCAGAAGCCCCGCTTGAGGCCAATGGGGAATCCACACGGCACTTGGACCTGCTTGAAGCTGATTCTGCACTACGTCCAGATGTCGAAATGGAACGCGAGTGGTCCAATCCGCCAGGCATGTGATCAGGAAGCACGGGGGGACGACCTTCATTTCGGATACGGTTCGGACATGAGTCAAATTGATTTGCTCGAATGATAAGGAAGACGATATTCTAGCCTTCAAGCCGGTTTTCTTCATCAAATAATATGTAAGAAGAACCCATGCATAGCGGCCATCATTGAATATATGGAAGTCTTTATGCGATGGTTCCCAATCATCATGACTATGTTTCAGATCATTTGGTATTACAAAATTGTAAACTATATCACTCATATGAAATCTAAATATTGATTCTAATTGCCAAATTTACTATATCGTGGTTATGTTACTAAATTAAACATATTTATTTCTTATTGATTAATTTCTGAATCGATTGTATATGTTAGATATGTACATTATTATATGAAATGGAAAAGAACTAAAAATAGTGCTCTTAAATGGAAGCGGATGCTATCGTATTGTTCAGTATTTTATGGCATTTTCCAAATAGAATGCATATGTATTCACCGTGAATTCTCGTGATCGTTCAAGAGCCCGAAGTGACATTTCCTGTAATAATGAGGGATTTCCTTCCAGGAGAGCCAATTTCTCGGCGATCGAAGCTGGGGATCTAACAGGGACGATGAAGCCATCGATCATATCGCGGACTATGGAGCCGGCATTGGGTGTCGTGATCACCGGCACCGCTCGGGCAAGTGCCTCATAACAAACGTTGGCGGACCCCTCGGAGATGGTGGGCAACACCAGGATGTCTGCCCACGCGTAGTGCTCAACCATTTCCGAGCGCGGCACTGCCCCTCGTACCTCCGCCACCCTCCCGAGCATGGCAAGAGCTTGCCGACTGATCGCAGGTGGACCCACAATCCGCCACTTCGCGCGGCCAGCTCCGAATAGCCGTATGGCCTCGTGAAGATAGGGGAGCCCCTTGCGCAAGTTGAGTGTGCCGGCAAAAAGGATGTGCAACCCGGCTGTAGATCGCGTGCGGCTTTGCATCAAATTGTTGCTCCGCTGTCCGCATCGCTTTTCCTGCTTTTCCGCCGGCGTGACATGTTCAGTTGCCGGTGGCTGCATGCCATGATCGCATGGGTAAGGGACCACGCGGGATTTCTTTGCGGGGCCCCCCAATACCCGAATGCCTTCCGCTACATATTCCGACCCGCAGATAATCCGGTCCGCCAGTTGCCATTCTTCTTCTTCGCGCTCGGCCATTGGAAGCCAATTGTAGATGGAGTCGGCTTCGGTCGACCAGTCCGGCCACCGTTCGGATTCCGAGATCAACAACTCGGCATCGTGTCGCATCGGGGCGGAGGTCTGGTCCAACACGCGGAAAAGGCCCAGTCTTTTCGCCTCCTTCAAGACCTCCAACCCCGCTCCATTGAAGACATATACCCCGTCAGCAGAGCCAAAGCCTTTCCCGATCACGAGCTCATTGAACCGTCTGTTGCGATGCAGCCACCAGGAGATGTTGTTCCCTCCGGGTTTGCGTCGCGAGGGACCGAGCAAAGCGGAAACGGTGAAGATGAAAAGGCCCGTCACTTTTCCACGGGGCAAACCGGAGGAACGGGCTGCCAGTCGCGAGAGAGCGTCTCTGCGAAGAAACGCCGGAACGAGATCAGCCAGCGACCAGGGAAACAGGTCCCCGCAGGCGTCGGTTACCAACCTATCCAGCATGCCTGCCCCATGCAGAACCCTGGGTACCGCGTAGTGGCGTCTCGCCCCTATTTGTGCGACCAGAAGCCTCATCGGATCCTCTCCGGACAGGTGCGGAGAAGCACCTTGGAGAATTGACGGGGGACCGGAAAAGTCGGTTGGCAGTGCAGCATTGAACGGAAACTCACCTGAGGAGGCCCGGTACCGGGGCGACGCTACGGCCCTGCCGCTCGAGCCGCAGCCTTGATTGCCAAAGCCGCCAGTCGCGTTGCAGGATGAGCCGCCACCCAATCCAGCAGAACCCGCTCATCAGCAGGAACCGCTGTAAGAATGCCGAAACGCTCTGAGTGGGGATATAAATTGACAGCATCATTGCCAGGCAGAGTTCCATCAGCCAAATTCCCCCCAACAGGCGGGCGCGGCGCCAAACAAACCCAACCAGCGCTCCGTACAAGAACGCGACGATCAGGCCCCCCCAGGAGAATTCCACAAAAAGGTCGGCCACAAAACCCGTCGCGAAACCGGCGAGAGGCTCCCAGCCCATGACCCTCAAGAAGTCATACGCATCGGGCGCACCGCTGGTGCCCCAATAGTAAACCTGCTGCTTATCCTCGAAAAACTGCCTGGGGATCGGACGTACGAAATAGGTCACAAGATACCTGCTCCCCCAGTTGTACTTGCCGCTTTCCATGCTCGTCACTATCAGAGCGGCCCCCGTTGTGAATGTTCCGCCCTCGCTGCCACGCTCTTCCTGGATCGACTCCAGGAAACGATCAACTTCCATTCCCTCGGTGCTGCCGAGGTAAACATGCTTTCGTTGTGACCCCCAGAACAAGACCGCAAGGCTGCATACCAGTGTGGCAATCGCAAGGGCTTTTATGGTCGGTTGTTTGCCTCTGATGAGAAACCAGCACAACATAAGTGTCATCAAAGAGAGGAAAAGAGGGCCACGCCGCCCTCCGAAGGTCCCCTGGATCAGACCGGGAAGCATCATGAGCGCGCAACAGACCAACTGGCGTGCGAGTTTGCCCCTGCCGGACCGTGAAGCAGCAAAAGCGATGGCCGCTGGAAATCCGGCCAGCATGGATTCGTCCAGATAACCCACCCCGGTGCTCCCGCCGCCTTTCGCCTGGCCAAACGCCGACAGGAAACCGCCCGAGTGTATGATACCGGACCAATAGCCAAAGTGGGCGAAGGCCGCTAAAAATACGGCCAGTTTGGTGACCTTCGGCCGCAGCCTGCGCATGAAGGCAAGCATCTCGTCAAAAGATGAAAGGGCTGCGCTACGCGGGATCTTTTTCGTTTGCCACAGGCATCCCGCAAAATAGGCGGAAATGAAGGCAAGATTCACTGACAGAACGATTGTCAGCCGCTCGCTGTCGATCAAGGCGGGGAAGGCATCCTCCAGTATGCCCAGGAAGGGTGTCCAGGCGTAAGCTCCGAACATCAGCGGCCCGATGATCAGAACGGGGTGAATGGTCTCCTTGTATTTGATCCAGACCCAGATCATCGCCCCGAGACAGACCAACGCCGTAAGAAAGATCAACGAGTACTGAATGGTCATGATGTGGGAATTCGTTTCCCGGGCCCCATCCGGCTTCAGCGCGAGCCTTCGAGTCCCGTGAACTGGGGGTGTTTCCTGCCTCAGCCCTTCGACCCGATTGAATCGGAAATCATCCTCATTTCGGTGTTTTAAGTCTTGAGCACGGAAAGGGCGCCTGCGTAACATTTCGGAGTCACGGGCGCGCAATGCGCGCGAAATGACACCCCATCAACAAAGGAGCGAAGCAGCCGAAGGGCCTCATCGCTGGATGCGTATGTCGGGCGTGGAGCTATCAGCGATGCTTCGCAAAGGCATTCTGAAACGCAGATTTCTTCGCACGACTCAAGAGAGGGACCTGGAGATCACGGTTTCGGGACGCTCAGGGATTCGAGGTGCACACATAGCTCATATCTGCGATGCTTCCATGACCTTCCAGGGCGGCTGGATACATGGGGATGGGCTCGGCGCCGTGAGGGGGAAGATTGATATAAGAGCGCCACTGTGTAAAGGTCATCGGCATGCGGAGGTCACGGAAGCGCAGGCACCCAGCGATGCCTCGCGCGATTCCCTCCAATCTCGGAGGGATGCTCTCCCAGGAGAACCGGTAAACCAGAAGCTTCCACGCATGACGGAGAATCGACGGCAAGACGAGCGGGCCGGGAAGATACCAGTAGTCAAACAGTATCTGGTTGGCTATTGCGTGGACACCCCTGCTCCCAGTGTCTCGAATGGGACTCTTGGAGTGGACAATCGGCCCAACGGCGACGTACCCGATCCGATACCCTTTCAGCAGAAGCCGAACGCAGAGGTCGCGCTCTTCACCGTCGATGAGCAATGCGGTACGAAAGCTTCCAGCCTCACAAAAAGCGGATTTCCGCACGGCTGCGGCACACGCCACGAACGATTTCATTCCCTCGGGCGGAACCCGCCCGGCCAAGGGACTGTCGAGCTTATTCCGCGGATTGAAAGGCTCGACAAAGGTCATCGCCAGGCCTCCAATATCCTCGGCCGCCCTTATTGCACAGGATACCTTCTTGAGGGTGGTGTTATCGGTAAAGAACGCATCGTCGTCCAGGAAAACCAGGACTTCGCCCGCCGCATGCTCGGCGCAACGATTACGCGCAACGCACGGTCCCGTGTTCGATGGTGCTTTCATGTAGATTACATCGGGATATTTTTCGGAAATCAACGCAGCGACACGGCCATCCGTGCTGTTATCGAATACGAAAACCTCGAAACTGACCCCCGTCTGGGCGAACGATGACCGCAATGCTCGTTCTAATTCCGGGGGTCGATTGCACGCAACGATGATAACGCTGACGTCAATTTCTGCCATCAGAGTGAAGCTCCAGAGCCGGCAATCCCGATAATCCGGGCTGAACGGGGGGGCCATGCAGGGAGAAAAGCGCTGTTCTCTCAAAGTCATCGAGCGTCAATGCCCGCATCCCAATGGGCGGAGGGACAAGTCTTGCGAATTCAAAGGATTGCCCGTCCCCTAAGGGCCGCCCGGTACACCCCGGCAATCTCTTCGTCCACCCGGTTGAAGCCAAACCTCATCCATGCCCTTTCCCGGGCAGCAGACCCCAGGGCGAGTCGCATTTGCGGGTCTTGCGCCAAATCCTCCAGCACCGCAGCCAAGGCACAGGGAGTGACTTCAGGCACAATGACGCCGCTTTGCCCGGAACCGATCAACTCCGCCACTCCGTCAAACGGTGCGGAAACCACGGGTATGCCTGCGGCCATCGCTTCAAGGATGGTCATCGGCATTCCCTCGCGCGCGGTCGAGGGGAAAACGAAGACATCCAGTTCAGCCAAGAATGCTGGGATGTCGTTCACGAATCCTCGGAAGTCGAACCGATTTTCAAGCCCGAGCTCCGCCACAAGCGCGCGGCATCGGGCTTCGGTGCTGCCATACCCGGCAAATCGGACCTCAACGTCAAACCCTCGACCGACGATTTCGGCAACCGCTTGGATCAATACCTCATGCCCTTTTCCGGGGAGAAACAGCGACGTCATTCCCACCACCAGGCGTTCTCCGGTTCCGTGTTTCGAGCTCCGTGCCGGCTGAACGGCACTGAGGTCGACGCCATTCGGAATTACGGTCAGGACATCCGGTTTCCATCGCAGGTGGGCCGCCGTGAATTGGGCCACTCTGCCGGACACGGCGATCATGCGCGGTCGAGCAAGCCGGTGCGCCAGACCGGTCCATGACCTGTAAAACCGCGCTCTAGGACGTGACGACCACAACCACGGCCAGGTATCGTGGATATGCCAGACATGGCGGAGGCCCATACCGGCACCTGCCAGGGCGGAGAGGCGACACGCGGGCCACATGTGGGAATGGATGATGTCCGGTTGGAAATCTCTCAGAACGGACCGGAAGTTGAGGGCAAAGCGGAAAAGCCCTGGAAAGTCTTTCAAACTGCCCGAGAATTCCAAGCTCCGGGAATCATCTATATTTACAAGATTAGACGGCTCAAGACCACGCGGTGAGAACACGCATAGAGCGGGTTGGCAGTCTTTTCGTCGTTGTTGGTAGCGGATCAGGGTTTGCATGAAACGCGCCCCGCCGCCCGCCCAGAGAGCGTCAACACAGTGGAGGACACGCACCGTCGGTGTTGTTCCTGTCATGAATCGGCGTTGCTCGAGCCAGAGCGATCCTGTGTTTCATGGCGGTACGCCTTTATCGAGAAACGCAATCCGCCTCGGTGTTTATTATCCACGGGAAAGGCGAACGTCTTCTTCCTATCTGCCTGAGAAATCCAGAGAGCCGTCAAGACCACAGTAACCATTGAAACGACCGAGTTGGCCGCTTACCATTTCGCTCCTATCCATGGGAACAGGAGATGAGCGTGAAATGCCCCCGCGCTGGTGTCCATCAGCGCTTACTAGCGATGGCTCAAAATTATGGTTCTGCTCGGATGCAGAGAGCATCGGTTTTCTCACGATTGAGAAGATGACCTGTGGAAGCAAGACTCGGGAATTGACATGATGGGCAAAGAACTCCTTGACTGCCATGGTCGTCTTTCGTACCGTGCGCATTGAGCCGGTACTACTTGCCTTATATGGGCGACTGACATAGTGATTCTCCGGATTTTCCATTCAGTGGCACGAGAATAATGATGCCGAGTGAATAACAACACCAGTAAGGCAAGCAGGCAAATCGATATGAACCACACGGTCGTTTGCGAATCATCATCTCTGTCGGATATGGTAGGAGAAACGGCATGTTCCATTTTGCTCAGCAATTTGGAAGGCAGCTTAAGAGGATCGTTGTCTCTTGCGGACTTTATGAAATGATCTTGGATAATTACCACTACTTGGCTTCATTCAAGTATCTTGGGATAAGGCACAAGTGCCCGTTTTGCGGAGGACATTTTTCCACATTGTTGCCATGTGGATTGAGTGTTCCAGTTCTGAAGGCTAAACAAGTCATAGGCGGCGGTTATAGACTCAATTCCATATGCCCACGCTGTCATTCGTGGGACAGAGAGCGTTTTGTATATCTTTTCCTAAAAACCTATAAAGAATATATTTACAATAAACCTATAAATGTATTGCATGTTGCACCTGAATTAAATCTAAGTAGAAAATTAAGATCTTTACCATATATTAGATATACTACGGCAGACCTATATTCATCATCAGTTGATATGCAAATGGATATCACTGATATTAAACAAAAAAATGAAAGTTATGATTTAATAATATGTAATCATGTATTGGAGCATGTTCCAAACGATAGAAAGGCTATGAGTGAATTGTATCGAATCTTGAAAAAAAATGGACTGGCTATTCTTCAGGTTCCAATATCCTATTCAATGGAAAGAACTATTGAAGATTCATCAATAGAAAGTCCATTGGAAAGATTGATTGCGTTCGGACAAGATGATCATGTTCGTATATATGGACTAGATTACATATTGAGGCTTAGACAAGTTGGATTTCATGTAGAAGTCAACAGATGTTCACATTTATTCAGTTTGGAAGACATAAAGAAATATGGACTTATCATGGATGAGAGCATATTCTGTTGTTCAAAATAGCAGGAATAAGAAAACATTATATACTTAAGAAGAATTATGTTTTATTGATATTATCTATAAATTGTAAAGTTCATTTTATTATAGATTTTTTTTCAAATATTCCAATTCTTACATTAAGAACATTGCAAGAATTCGATGAAAAAAATGTTGGAATATTTAGCTCTTTCTCAGTGGTCTTAGTGTCATGATGATTCTGTGAGTAGTCTTCTTATAGGTTGTTGCAGTTCATATACCTGTACTCCATGCAAGGAGACCTCTTGTGCATTTCAGCTTCTTCCACCTGGGAAGAAGAGCCATCCAGAGGACGAGAGCAGCTGAAGCCGACTTCTTCCGAAGCATGGGCTCATCAATGTCCGAGGCTGCCTGGCAGCTGGTTCTTGACTCTTCGGTAAACACACAACGGCAGCGAAAGTGCAATACGTAACCTTTGTCTCCTGCGGTATGATTCATGAAGCGAGGGCTTCGTAGAGACGCACGAGCTTTGGCAGGTGGGCATCCCACGACAGCTGCTGCCTCGCAACCGCTCTACACCGGCTTCGCAAGGCCTCGCCCTCCCGGCGGCATTGTTGGACGAAACCACACACTGCAGCCGCGATCTTTTCAGGGTGTTGTAAAGATCGCATATCAATAACCATGCCCACTCGTTCAGATTCTGCCAGCATTGAATAGTCACCGATTCCTTCGCTCATGACTACAGGTATGCCGGCTGCAAGATACTCTCCAAACTTGACAGGTGACGAGACCCGGTTTAGGAGGGATGCTTCCCGGAGTAGAAGTCCGACGTCGGCGGCCGCCAGATAGCTTGGGACGCGATCGTGTGGAATAGAAACCACAGAGGCGTCTTCTTTTTGTATCCCATGAGCCGCTATCATGTGTTTCATACTGTTTGCATTGGTTGTGATGGCGAGAAAGTGGGCGGTGGGGTCGATCTGCTTGACCGAACAGAATAGATCAAGGGATGTTCCGGGAAGTTGCCACGCATGAAGGCTTCCACAATAGGCAACCACCAGCCGCTCTGAAAGCCCCAATTCATGACGTATCTGTTCCCTGTTTGCAGATGCATTGCAAAAAGGTCCTGTTTCAACCGAGCAAGGGATGGTGGTGATTCTGGAATTCGGTGTTCCGTGTTCTGTCGCAAGATAGCCGGACATTGCCTCAGAGACACAGACCACTGCATCCGCTTCCTGAAGGGCGGACAATTCCATCTGTCTGTGGAGTTTGACTCTTGCGTCCAGTTGGTGCTGATCCATCCGGGACAATTGCTGCGAACGCACGACGTACTCGATTTCCGCATGGCTAATGCCGCGGCAGTCAAAGATGACTTTGATGCCGGAAAGAGAGCGCCTTGCAGCCAGCGCAATGGAGGTCATTTCAGTCCCACGGCAGTGCAATATGACGGGTGTTTTCGCGCGGTAACGGAAACGGAGCCACGCTTGCAGAACCTGATCCTCCGGCCACAGCCACCTGCTTCTTGCAGGAGGGGAAGGAATCAAGCACGGGCTTTCACCCAGAGATTTCCTCAGCCATGACCACCTTTCGTGCCAACGGCGTGCCAACCCCGGACGCAGGAGTTGGCCAACGGATACCAACAGAGTCAAGCCGACAGAAAGGCCCAATTCGCGTACTCTCTCCGCCGGGCGGACCACCTGCGATGCGAACACGGGACTCAAGCCTTCTCGGTAGACACAGTAATTTACGCGCACCGCCATGTATTGGCACCGGCCTTTCGCGCACTACGCAGGGATGCTAATGGATGGACATACCCATTTGGGCGAGCAAGGCGTCAAGGTGGAACTTGTGCGTCCAGTTCATGTACCAGTAACGACCATAGCCGAGGTGCCCCGGAAATGATCCCCGGAGTCCTCCCCGTCTGCCGTCGTCGGGATGATCCATATCCAACTCCTGAAGGGAGCAATTGAAAAGATTCGAGTGCAGCGCAGACTTGCGCCACGATTCATCGCCAGTGACTTCGGCCAGACGAAACCAGATGATGGACATTTGTGCATTTCCCGTCGTGCTGGACCAGGATGAAGCGCGACGATAACCAGGGGCGATGCGTCCAGGCAGCGCACCCGTATGCGGGTCCTGCAGATCCTTCATGCGCGAGGCGGCAGCCATTGCTATTTCTTCGAACTCAGAACGGCCTGCAAGAAACCCAATTTCCAACAATCCCTGGACGGTGTATGCGACCGTGTGAGTCAATGGCGCATCGTCGGGCCTGAAGCTCATATGGGGGAACCATGCTGCTGCGTCAGCGAGCGAGCACAACCATGCGGCGTTGCGGATTCCTGCTAGGATCGCTGCGTCATCCGAAACGCATCTTCCATACCGGGCAAGAGCCCAGGCAGTGCGTATGTCATACGAGTGAACGGTTCCCTGGGTCAAAGGAGAGCGACCACGGCGCCATTCACCGGTCGGTTCCTGGACTTCCCTCAGCCAGTGGGCTGCGCGCGCGGCGCATCCGGCGAACTGTCCATCCCTGTCCAACCCCCTGTCAATGAGATCGGTAAGTCCCTTAAGGATTTGTCCCGTATTGAAGACGGTGGGGTGTTTACGCGCAATGCCGATATGACCTCCCGGAAAAGCACCGCATTCCATCTGCGTTGACAACAGCCAGTCACCCATCTTGACCACCGCATCACGCAGGATCTCCGGTTCCTTGAGATGCAGGCTTTCGGCTCGCAGCAACGAACAGACTATGTAGCCGGTAGTCTCCGGGTAGGAGGGGTTCCAACTGCGACTGACCACATTATAGCTCTCTGCAACGCCGCCGTCGGAGGTGGCGGCCTGAGCTCGAAACAGCCAATCGATAGTTGATCGGGCATATTCCTCAATGGATCGATGCGGTTTACCGCGTCCTCGAAAAGACTCTGCGCAGCGGAATCCTGCTCGCCGCATGGTCTGTCGAATTCTACTAGAGATCGACAACAGGTTGACTTTCCCGATGGCCTGCACCGAGCCCCGCCATCATGCCTAGCCGTTTGGGGAGATCAGGAGTGTTGTTGTCCGTCGCCTGATCCTGATGAGACGGTCGGTCCAGAATGGGCCCACGATTCGGCAGATGCTGCCGCCGAGTTTTCCATAAGCTTCGTCAACCCCACCGTGGTGATGAAACCGCCGGGCGATATTAAAATAGATGTTAGCCTTGCTTCTCTCTCCGAAGGCTAGGTACGAGCGTCCTGCGCGCGCCATGAATCCGGCAAAGGCTCGCCTCCGATGGTCATTGAGCTTGCCCGCCAACTCGAGATGCTCAAAGGCCGGCTGCAGGATACGAGCATACTGGTCGAGCACTCTGATCGTGTTAGAGGACAAACTCCTCGGTCTCTTAAGCAGTCTGGCGAGTACTTCAGGCACATACGCCAATGTCCCTCCGGCACAGGCGAACCGGAGGTGAAGATCCCGCTCTTGCGCGCATGGCAACTCCTCACGGAAGCCACCTGTGTCCCGAACCAATCCGGTGCGAAGCAAGTGGCCCGCCGGCCCCACCTCCATGCCAAGAGCCGCTGCCACTGGGTCGGCATCACAGGTCGGTCTCCATACCTGAGTTTTTCCGGTGAGACCCACGACATGGACATCGCAGACCACTGAGTCCACCCGCTCTCTCACAGCCACCGGCACAGTCCTGGCAAGCTTATCGGGAAAAAGAGCGTCATCGGCATCGAGAAACTGCACGAACTCGCCACGAGCAAGCTCCAAACCAGCGTTTCGTGCTGCACATGCGCCGCGATTCTCGCCACTCTGCCACTGAATCTCATTCCGGAAAGACTGAATGACTCGAAGGCTCTCATCCTCGGACCCGTCATCGATCACAATGATTTCCCTGTTGGTGTAAGTCTGCGACAGTGCGCTTTGAATCGCTTGCCCAACAAAATCAGCGCAATTGAAACAAGGAATTACGATGCTGATCAGAGGATATCTCATAGAGCTCGGTTTCGCTGTGTCGGGGAGAGGGTATGAGGGGCGGCGGTCTTGGTTTCTGACTTCAGCCGTTCTTGATCGATAATGTCCCTCGCTGTTGCATGCTTATTCCAGCTGGTCTTCTTCCGCAGCCCGACCAAAAAGTCGAAAATCCGTGCCCGTTGCCTGAGGAGGTCCATTTTCCAAAGGTACCCGGTTTCCAGGACACCGCCGAAACGGGACTTGAAGCGTTGGATGTGCTCAAGCTTTGAACCGCAAACGTCGCTCAACCGGGTTCCAACGAAGTTGTATCGTTTCACTCCATGATGCATGAGTAGCCGAATTGTCTCCCAATGAAGCAGCTTGATCGCTCCCGCCACGGTCACCTCCTCAGCAGAGGCGCCGTACAAATAGTATGCACCCTGTCGGGTGTAGGGAATCAGAAGCCCTCCAAGTGGAGATTCGCCATGGTACACCATGCCACACAAAACGTTATTGGAGGAGGCCAATCGTTCATGGAACCGAGCGCATTCGCTGAAACTCACGTGAGGCATGTTCGAACGCTGCATTGTCCGCGAGTAGAGCGCGTAAAAGTCGTTAACACGGTGGAAGCCGAAATCAACGTGCAATCTCGCTTTCGCAGCCAAGCGAATTTTGCGACGATGATCGCTGTGCAAGCCGGCGAATAAGTCGTCCTCGGATCTCCCTTCCAATTGTAGAACATAACTTCCGAAACCACAGGCAGTCGCGCCTTTCGGGACAGAGCGAAACAGGCAGTGCGGAGGCGGCTGAATAAGCCTGTCACAGCATTTCAACCTTGTGAGTGAGGTCACCAGAGTCGATATGAAATCCGCTTCTTTCTCCGCGTCCAAAGTCTCTCCGTCGTGCACAGGGGGGAACATCAATTCGGCGAAACGGAAGACGCGAATCCGGAACATCCTTAAAGGAATGCATGAGAAGCCATCTTCGGAGAAAGCCAAAACAGGGTCGCCCCTTCGGCAATCGCGCAAGTAGTTGTGGTAGGATTCGAGAAAAGGAAAAGGATACCTCTCGTCAATGCCCGCAAGAAGCTTCTTGGCATCAGGGTCACCGTAGCGCGCAAGGACTATTGTCATGATTCGTTGGGCACCACATTACTCAATCTTGTTCCACTCGGAATCGGCCAGGATGCCGGGGGATTCGATTACGCACGGTTTTCTTGCGGAATCAGGGCCTTCGCGCAATCAAAAGGTAGCCGTTGACAAAGGAGTCCATGGGGAAAGGATCCCTGTCGTAGTCCTGGACGATCTTTTCCTCGAAAAAGCTGTGGTGATGGGCCTCGATCTTGAAGAATTCCGCAGCGCACCGCTCCACAATGGCCGGTGAATACTTGATGCTGCTGATATCGGGAAACCAAAGGTCGCTCCGCTTCAGAGCGTGCGAGTATTGAAGGAACAGATATCCGCCAGGGCGGAGGACTTCATGGGCTCTCTCAAAGAAAAGTCTCAGCCGGCTTGGTGGGAAATACATCAGGACGCCTATGCTGTATATCAGTGCGAAGTCGGACCCGCACTCGAAACTCAGGAAATCTCCCACGTGGAATTCGCATTGGGGGTTTTCTTTCCGAGCTACCCTGGTCAATTCTTCCGAAATGTCGATCCCGACAATCTTGAAGCGGCTTGACATGCGCTTGGCGATCAAGCCTGTCCCACTGCCTAGGTCGAGAATCGAAGCGCCCTCCTCAAGATTCCCGCAAGCAAACGACCAAAGTGTACCATGCACTTTGCTCAGGGCAGCTTCAACATCCTCACGGTGCGAAAAGCCCACGTTTTCCTGAAGCGACTTGGCCGGATTGAAGTTGCGGCCCACCCACTGATGGTGGAGCCGGCAAAGCAGTGGATCAGCACCACACCATGCAGCGGCCGAATTGAGCAGGGGATTGTTGACGGCGATTCGAAAAGCTTTGCCCATCGAGCCCTTTATCCATCGCAGCAACTTCCCCTGAAATGATGAAGACTCAGGGAATCTCATAAGCCGAGCCCTTTCAACCCAATCCAATCAGCTTTTCCACGAGGGTCTGATTCTCGCGGAGTCTTTGTTCTGCCCCATGCCCAAAGCATGCTCCGGGTACTCCTGGCGGGGCAGGTTTCAGGACTGCGCGGAAGCGTTCCGGTCTCGTCATCCAACCGTTCTGGGTGGATGAGCAACGCAGGCTTTGCCGGTTTGTCCGAAAGACGCAGACAGTATATGCCGCGCTGAAGACAGATCATTTTGTTGACTCGAGGTCATCCTGCAACGACCGGATGATTTTGTTCAACGATGTCATCCATCGGATTGCGGCTCGTTTGCAGATTGATGGCCGTAGCCATTCATCGAGATCCGATCGTGGATGTCCTTCCGGCAGGGTTTCCGAAGATCGACAAAAGCATTGAAGCGCAAGTCCCAAGTGATTCGGTGGGGTCGCCCAGTATTCCTGGCAACTCCACTTCAACACCCGATACCCGGCAGTCCTCATGGTCGAAGCCAACGATCCCGGGGTGAAGAAATTCAAGTGAGTGACAGGCTCGTCCAATTGAGGCAGTCTTCGCCACAGCTCCATTGGAACCTCGCAATACAACATTCCTTCCGGCGCCAACATCTTGCCGAGGCTCTTGAGAAGGCTCACCGGATCCGCCACGTGCTCCAGGACGTGTGAAAGAATCACCAGATCAAACCGGGCATCGTTGCATGACATGTCCTGCACCGTCGCCCCGAGCCTGGTCACCCAGGGACATGGGGAGTCGTTGTAGTCGACGATGAAACACTGTGCTCCACGGTCCGCGATATACCGCAGAAGTCGCCCGTCACCCCCTCCGTAATCCAGCACTTTCAGCCCGAGGGTGATGGGATACATACGATCCACGCATCTGAAAAGCCGCCCGGCACGTCGCAGCTCATACGTGCTGTCCGCGGGGATGTCGCCGGAGCCGATCTTTTCGATACCGCTCAAAAACCGGTACTTCGCCTCCGTGTCCGCGACCTCCGGTCTCGGGGAATAGCAGACGAACCCGCACTCCCGGCATCCTTGAACCGTGAGAGAAACGTCGCACCGTCCCGGCAACCACAACTCAAACAGAATCCGGAGTCGAGTCGATAGATAGGGGGTGTTCGTTCCCACCGCGTCTGAACGTTTGTAGCGCCTTTTCGCCAAAGGCTCCCATCGGTCGGCTCCGCAGATCGGACACGAGAAATGCACCTTCATTCAGTTCACCCGGTAGGAAACCGATTCACACGTTCGACGGAGTTTCTCAGGGCTGATGCAGCCGAAACAAGAGTCTCGGAAGCCCCCGACAATGGCGGGCTATTTTGTATCTCCCGTCTTGCAGAAGTACCGGTCCTGGCGGGGCATGTTCAAGATTCTTCTTGCAACGCCCAGGAAAGCGTTCCTCGCGCTGTAGTCCGGTTTCAAGCCCACGTCCAGCTCTTCATATTCGCGATGTTTGCGAAGGTACTGAATAACCTTGAACACGGCTGGCCACCCGGCGTCGTTGAACCCCAGAACGCCGCCGAACGGAATCATACGGTCCAGGAAAAAGAAATCGATGAATGCGTGGTCGAAATCATGGCATCCGTCTATGTACCCCAGGTCCACGCTGGTTTCTTCGAGCAGCAGCCGGGGGAGCGCCTCATAACTTCGCAGTTGCAGGTGTCTGTGATTACCGGTAAAGCCTGCCCTGCATACGCCGTGCAGTGCCGCGAGCTTCCCCGATTCCCAGTCGGTGTATGGGTCGATGGAGATCAGCCGCCCCCCGGTTTGCATCAGCCCCGCGAGAATGCTCAGTGTGGATACTCCATGCGCCATGCCGATTTCCACGACGAGGACCGGCCTGAGGGCCAGAACCATTCTGTACAGGGCGGCGCACCCTTTCGCGCTGATGTTGGCGGTCAGCGGCTTGCGCGATCCGTCAGGCATCAGAACGGTTCTTGTCGCGAACATTTCGCGAAGGACCTGACATGGAGGAAGCAGGTCAATATCGGAAATACGATCATTCATAACGGAGGGTCATTGCGTGTCCGGATGGCTGCAATTCCGCTGCGGAAAGACCGTCCGCGAGACGGTCCGGCCACCGGACCGGGGCCTCGGCAGGATTCACCGCTCGACCAACGGGTGCCGTGAGCGAATGGATCAATTGGATGAGGGCCGATGCCGGTTCGGCTCGTAGTCGCTGATCTGTTCAAGCAGCAGGACAAGCGATTTCTTCCCCGCGTGGGGGTGATATCGTTTCGATTCGTGAACGAGAAATTCCGTGCGTGGCGGACTTGGTGGATAGAACATGGCCTTTCGGATGCGTCGCAGCATGAAGTGCCGCATTCGCGAAACCCGGACGGCGCATTGGATGGAGCTGCCGATAACCCCGCAACTGAACTGTTTGCAGCATCAGTTTCGGTTGCGTCTCAGAAAAAAATGCCAAGCGAACCTGGCGTCCAGCTCGAGCTCGAAGGCCCGGTTCAGGTCCCCGCTCACTGCGCATGCCAGGCAAAATGCCACCGGTTTCAGTCCGCCGCACCACTCGCGTATGCGGATCGGGCGGGGTCCCGACCGCACGATTTCCATCACCGCCCAGGTGCGTCCGAGCCCGGCGACCCTCCGCCGCAAGGCGGGCTTGCCGAGCTTGTCGAGGGTAACGGCGTGCCGGATGGAACAGCGCGGTTCATACCAGCCCTGCTTACCGGATTCCACCAGCCGATATCCGAATTCGGTGTCCCCTCCCGCAAGCATTTCCTTGCCGCATCGGTCGAGATCCGGTCTGAATCCTCCGATCTCTTCCGCCACAGACTTGCGGACCGCAAAGTTGCACCCCGGCAGGAAGGCTCCGCCCGCTGCCTCGAATCGAAACGGGACGTCTCCTCGCCGACTGTACCACGAGTCCACCCACCTCTCGATCCGCGGCGTCACATGGGAGGGCTTGCCGTCGACGTAATCCGGAAATACCGGGCCGACCACGTAGTCGGCCCCGTTGGATTCGGCGGCCTCACGGCATCCTGCCAGCCATTCGGGGTTGACCTTCACGTCGTCGTCGAGGAAGACGAGCATCTCGTGACGTCCCTCGACGATTCCGCGGTTGCGTGCATGGTTGAGGCCCTGTTTCGTCTCGATGACTTCCCGGACCGGGAAGGGGAAGTCATCGGCATGGCGGCCGACGACCGCGGAAGTGTTATCCGTGGAATTGTTGTTCACAACGACCAACTCGACCTCTGCCCCGGTTGGGACCCTCAACCGGCTCACGCTGAAGAGCGTGCGATCCAGCAGTCCGGCACGATTGTACGTGGGGATTACGATGGAAAAGTTCAGAGCCCCCATTTCCTTTCGGTGCATGCCGCATCATCGGCACCAACGGGCAAAAATGAAATCAGAGCAGAGTCTTTTCCGGCGAGACCGATGGATGGGCGGTGACACCGGAAAGACCTCATCGAAACCGCTAAGTGGTCCGACCCGCCCGGAAACGCCTCACCCGCTGAAGTCCCACTCGCAGCGGGCGATGACCGGGCCGTTGACGGCCGCGCTGTGATTACCGGTTTCCGCCAGGTTCGTAACGTCGAACGTCAGGCAGTCCCTGATCACCACCGAGTTGACCTTGCCGTCGCCGAACCATATGGACATTCTGTAGGTCCCGTTGCGCAACTCGGGGGAGCGGATGCTGGCCGTGACGCTGCCCGCCGAGACGGGGTTTTCCAGGCTGTGAATGTGGGACATCTTCGGGTTGCAACCGAAGATGGGGTTTCCGTAATGGTCGCTGATGACGAATCCCAGGCACGGGAGAGATACCGGCCGGTCGAAGGCGTATTCCGCGGAGATCTCCAGACCCGTCATCGTCTGCCTGGCGGCCACCCACTTCAAGGGGCCCGTCTCCAGGTTCACGCGATCCTTGACGGAATCGGCCAGGTAAGCCGCCACGACCCCGGACACCGGCCCGTCCTCGGCGACGCGGCCGCGCGACAGGAGTATCCCCCTCGCGCACAACGCGTTCACCGCCGCCATGTTATGGCTCACGAACAACACCGTCCGGCCTCTCCGGCTCACTTCGCTCATCTTGCCCAGGCATTTCTGCTGGAACTGGACGTCCCCCACCGCGAGCACCTCGTCCACCAGCAGGATCTCGGGGTCGAGGTGCGCGGCCACGGCGAAGGCAAGACGGACGTACATGCCGCTCGAATAACGTTTGACCGGGGTGTCCAGGAACTTCTCGATCTCGGCGAAAGCCACGATTTCATCGAACTTGCGGGTGATCTCGGCCCTGGTCATGCCGAGGATCGCCCCGTTCATGAAGATGTTTTCACGGCCGCTCAGTTCCGGGTGAAATCCCGTGCCGACTTCGAGCAGGCTCCCCACGCGCCCCCGCAGTCGCACGCGGCCCGCCGTCGGTTCGGTGATGCGGCTCAGAATCTTGAGCAGCGTGCTCTTGCCCGCCCCGTTGCGGCCGATGATGCCCACGACGTCGCCCCGACGCACCTCGAAGCCGACGTCCTCCAAGGCCCAAAAATCCTCCGAAGAGGGGCGTTCGCCGCCGCCGGCGGGCGTTTCCCCGCCCAATGACCGCGCGCCCAGCGCCCTGCGCAATGCCCGGAAAGGCCTGCCCGCTCCCTGAGCCAGAGCCTCGCGGAACGTCCGGTATCGCCCCACCCGCGCATGGCGGATCCGGTATTTCTTCCCGAGACCTTCTACCGATATGACGACGTCACTCATGGCTGATCGGCATGCGGACGACCGGATCAGATCACGTCCGCGAACGTCCGCTCCGTTTGTCTGAAATACCGGAGTCCAATGAAGAGCAACAACAGGGACAGGCTCGTCGAGATGACGAAGCCCGGCCAATAGAGCCGCGCATTGCCGAGGATGGCCCACCTGAAGCCGTCGATGACCCCCACCATGGGGTTCAGGGAATACACCAGGCGCCACTGCTCCGGCACCACGCTGCTGGAGAAACCGACCGGCGAGATGAAGAGGCCGAACTGGACCATGAACGGCACCACGTGCCGGAAATCCCGGTACCTGACGTTCAGCGCGGCGATAAACAGGCCCGCTCCCATGGCCGTCAAAAAGGCGAGCAGGATGAAGAGCGGCAGCGTCACGATGGTCCAGGAAGGGGCGAACCCGTACCCGATCATCAGCAGGATCAGGATGACGAAGGCCACCAGGAAGTCCACGAACGCAACGATCACCGCGCTCGCGGGCACGATCAGCCGCGGGAAGTAGATCTTGGTCAACAGGCCGGCGTTGGCAACCAGGCTGTTGCTCGCCTCGCCGAAAGCCGTGGAGGCGAACTGCCAGGGCAACATGGCGGCATACACGAGGATGGGATACGGAACCCCTTCCGAGGGAAGCCCGGCCAGCTTGCCGAACACGACCGTGAACACCACCATGGTCAGAAAAGGCCGGAGCACCGCCCACAGCACCCCGAAGACGGTCTGTTTGTAGCGCACCAGGATGTCGCGCCACGCAAGGAAACCGAACAACTCCCGGTACCGCCACAGATCGCGGAAGTAATTCCTTTCGATGCGGCCCGGTTCTATGACGAGATCAAACTGAGTGTCCCGGCTCACACCCCCGCTCCCCATTCATCCGCAAAGGCCGCGCGCGGACAGCACCTTCTCCCGTGGATGTCTCCCTGACGGCGAGCATTACACATTCGCAATTCTCATGGGCCATGCAGGGCCATGGTCTCAGCGCGTCCCCCTCACTTCTTCCTTGATGCGCTGAATGTGCCCCCGCCCGAGCCCCTTCACCTCGCACCGGAGCTCGAAGAAGCGGCGGATCTTCGCATCGTTGAGCATGCCGAAACAGTCCACCACGGCCACGGGACGCCCCGTCATCTCGACGACCTGTTCCGGCGTCAGGGATTCGTAAGGCTTATGGCGCACGGCCAGGACCACCGCGTCGGCTTCCTTGAGGGTCTCGGCAAGGTCGTCGTCGACTCTGAGCTCCGAGAGCCTTTCCTGGTTCCGGAAGAACCTCGACCGCGAATGCCCCGGTGAGGGGTAGGTGTCCTGCTTCTCGAATTCCCACCAGTGGCGCACGTACGGGTCGTGAACGGCCACGTCGGCCCCCATTTCGGTGAGCTTGCGGACGATCAGCTCCGAACCGCTGTACCGGGTGTCTCCCACGTCCTCCCGGTACGACGCCCCGAGCAGCGCTATCTTGGACGCGGCGACGATCCGGCCCATGTTGCGGAGCCCGTCACGCACCAGCTGCGCCACGTGAAGGGCCCGTGTGTCGTTGATGTCGATGGCCTGCGGCGTGATCTTGAAAATGTCGTCCTCAAAGCCCATCAGCGTCTGGTAAGCCCAGACCCCCAGCCCCCCGTCCTTGGGCAGGCAGTAGCCGCCGATTCCGGGCCCGGGAAAGATCATGTTCGAATGGGTCGGCCGTACCTTGATGGCTTCGATCACCTTGATGAGGTCGACGCCGTTGCGCTCCGCAAACAGGCTCCATTCATGAAGAAAGGCCAAAATCGTGGCCCGGTAGGAATTCTCGATGATCTTGCAGGTCTCGCTTTCCAGGGGCCGGTCCAGCACGGTCAGGGGAAATTCGGCGACGTTGAGCACGCCGGACAGGAACTCCTGAACCCTGCGCCGGGATTCCTCGTTGATGCCGCTGCACACGCGCCAGAAATCGCGGATGGAAGCCACGTAGTTGCGCCCCGGCATGACCCGCTCGAAGGAATGCGCGATGAGCGGCTCCGATTGCACCCCGCGCCGCGCGAACGCTTTCTTGATGATGGGGTAGGCCACATATTCCGTCGCCCCGGGCGGGACCGTGGTCTCGATAAGCACCAGGCACTCCGGCGGGATCTTGTCGCCGATGACCTTGAGGCTGTCTTCCAGCGCGACGATGTCGGCATGCCCCTGGCGCACATCCCCGAGGGTCTCCTTATGATAGTCGCACTGAACGTCCACCACGACCACATCCGCCAGGGTCAGCGCATCGTAGGTGAACGTCGCCGTGAGGGTGTGCTTCTCGTTGACGCAACGCGCGATGAGCGGCGCAACCTCGGGGTCCTCCGCCTGAACCGGCGCAATCCCGCGGTTGAGGTACGGAATCTTCCAGAAGGAGCGGGGGGACGGGCGCTGCATCCCGATGACGAACCGGGTGGGGCCTCCCGTTCGCGGATCCGTTGAGTCGGCGATAACGCCGGCCATAACGGCCCCCACGAACCCCACGCCCATCACCACGACGATCTCGCGTCCCATGAGACGTTGTTCGCGCGCCAGCTTCCGCAGGCGCTCGAGCTCGGTTTCGTAGTCTTCGGGAGAGGGCAGGGCGAACGCTTCCCCTGCGGGACAGGTCGAGCAGGCGGGTTCAACGGGCCCCGCGGAGGAAGCGGATGTGTCCGAAGCTTTGGGTGGATTCGATTTTTGCATGTGACGACCTTTTTCGGCGGTTGGAAGACGGCCCCTCGTACCTTGGATTCATGCCCATGCGAGACTTCGACGTCAGCCTTTCGACATCGCGATTCTCATGGACGAACCCGGGACCGAGGGCTGTCTGTAAAAAGGGAACCTTCACCTCGATGAAAACCGGGGACCGGGGAGTATCCGAGGATTTCCCGCTCCCGAGAGAAAATGCGATTCTCATCCCGGCGAAAACCGGGGGGCCGGACTGTCTTTCCGAATTCCCGCTTTCCCGTGAAAATGCTCCGGCCCGTCTTCACGGTTCGTTGCGATCCGCCGGCCCATCAGGGTTCGCAGGGATGATCGGTGCTCATGCTTCGCTGTGACCCGCCGGCCGATGGTGGTTTGCGGAAATGAGGGAACCGTTGCGGTTCGGAACGAGTAAATGTCGAAGCCCTTGCGGGGCTCGGCGCCAAGTATCCACGAATCCCGCGCACGCAACAACACAAAAAATCGGTCACGGGAGATTTCTCGTGTACCATTCCAGCGCCGCGTCCAGGCCGGCCGCAACGTCGTGAGTGGGCTCGTAGCCCAGCAGCTCGCGAGCCCTGCCGATGTCGGCAACGGAGTGCATGATGTCGCCCGGGCGAAAATCCCGGTGGACCGGGCGATAGTCCTCGAGACGAGCATTGTGCGGAGACAGTCTGTCAAGAAGCATCTGAAAAAGCTCATTCAGGCTTGTACTCTCGCCGAAGGCGACGTTGTAGACTTGGTTTACGGCTTGGGCGTTGCCTGTGGTCGCGGCAAGCAGGTTGGCCTGGACGGCGTTTTCCACGTAACAAAAATCGCGGCTCGTTTCGCCTGTTCCGTTGATGAAGCAGGCCTCCCCGCGGATCATTGCCGAAATCCATGCCGGAATGACGGCTCCATAGGCTCCGCCGGCAGCCTGCCGCGGACCGAATACGTTGAAATAGCGCAGCCCGACGGCTTCAAGCCCGCAGGTCGCGGCAAAAGCCGCGGCATAGAGCTCGCCGGTCCGCTTGGTGACGGAATAAGGGGACAACGGCCTGCCGATGACCTCCTCTTTCTCGGGCAGCTCAGGGCTGTCTCCATACACCGAACTGCTGGATGCGTAGACAAACCGCCCGACCCCCAGGTCGCGTGCCGCCGTCAGCATGTTGACCGTACCGCAGACGTTGACCTCGTTGCACAAAGCGGGTTCGTCGATCGAGGCGGGCACCGAGCAGAATCCCGCCTGGTGCAGGACGTAATCCACTCCGCGGCAGGCTTCCAGGCAGGCCTTCGGGTCACGGACATCCCCTTCCGCAAAGGTGAATCGTTCCCATTTCCCTGGGCCGACCGACGATTTCACTTCAGCGAGGTTCCGAGGAGACCCCGAAAAAAAATTGTCCAGCCCGACCACTCGCTGGTCAAGCTGGAGGAGGCGTTCCAACAGGTTGGAACCGATGAACCCGGCCACACCCGTGACAAGCCATGTCCGGGGCGACTGTCGAAGGCTTTCCGTGGCGGCTTCCATGGCGCTCAACGCGTCATCAACCTTATTTTCGAGGGGGTTGCAGCCGTCAAGGCCGGATGGAGCGGAGCCTTCTTCGCCTCCAGGACGGCATGGAAGCGATTCCGCGGAACGGACGTCCTCCGGCTTGCCCAGGTACAGGGAATCATGCGGGGCTCTTTTCGCCTGCGCCGGGTTTCATCAGAGGCAGCCGCCTGAACGCCAGGTAAACGGCGCACCCCGCGGCGATCCCGAAGAAATCGATCGCGATGTCGGCAAAGGTCGGCGTGCGTCCCGGGACGAAGGACTGGTGGATTTCGTCACAGACAGCCCAGAATCCTCCCGTGCAAAAGACAAAGAGGCACAGCCCGCCCGCGCTCCTGTACCGGAAGACGCGATCGAAAGCGAAGCCCAGCAGAAAGGCCAAGGTGAGGTACTCGATGGGATGAAAAATGTTCGTATCGAACAGGGGCAGAGCGTCCGGATAAGCATCGTCGGACATCAGGAAGATGAAGAGCGCATAAAGGCAGGGCGGAATCCACCATCTGAAATCGTTTGGGCGGTTATCCCGGTCGCGGCGCAGGAAAACCAGGGCGCTGACACACCCCAGAAACAGGATGAGCAACTGGAATCCGAGGTCCCTGAAGTCCATTTGAAACGCCGCGGCGACAACCACCGCACCGCAGAATTGAGCCGCAAAAATCGCGGCGACAACCCCCCACGGGGTGATTCGAGCAATCATGAGCTCCCGCCGTATTCCACTGCACGGTGCCTGCAAGGCGCCCCCATCGGCACATGATGTTCGCTTTGCCTGAGCACAATGACTCAGATGCTCACAAAGCTCCGCAAACTCGATTACACGCGTGCCGCTGAATCAAGAATCATCCGGGCAATGCGATTGTGGTTAGATATCGCGAACAGGCAGTCAAGTCAAGCGAGTTGCCCCCTCGGAAGACAAGCGCCCGCCCTTCGCGGCCAGATCGCCCGAACCGATTCCGACTCGGCTCCGCGTCAGGCAATCCTTTCTGTTGTTGTGCATAGATATATTCGGTCGGGTGCGGCGTTGAGAACAATGGTATTCGCAAAGGAAGGAGCTTACAGGACGCACTCCGCATCCTGGGGGGTGTATTCCGGAACCAGTTGCTTGAGCTTGCGCTTGATGGCGTATGAGTCATGCTTGCGCGCAATGGCGCAAAGCTCTTCCAATTCCCGATCCAGCCACTGCCGAAAAGCATCGTGGTTTCCCGCATGATGGCCGTTGCCGTTTCCATTTCCGTTGGGGCGCAGCACCAGGATCTTTTCGTGCCTGGTGTTTACGATGCCTTCATCGAGGGTGATCAGCTCTTCGTAAAGCTTCTCGCCCTCTCGCAGGCCGGTGAACTGGATTTCAATGTCCCTGCCCGGTTGCTTCCCCGACAACCGGATCAGGTCCTGTGCCATGTCCGCGATCTTTACCGGGGTTCCCATTTCCAGGATGAAGATTTCTCCGCCTTCCCCGAGCGCTCCGGCCTGCAGGATGAGTTGAGCCGCTTCGGGAATCGTCATGAAGTACCGGGTGACCTCGGGATGAGTCACGGTGACCGGGCCTCCCTGCTCGATCTGGCGGCGGAAGAGGGGAATGACGGAACCCGAGGACCCGACCACATTGCCGAATCGCACGGCCATGTACTTTGTCCCATTGCCCTGAAAGGACTGCAGGATGAGCTCCGTGAGGCGCTTGCTGGTTCCCATCACGTTCGTCGGCCGGACCGCCTTGTCGGTGGAAACCAGGACGAAACGTTTCACCCCGTAATCCTTGGACAGCTTCATCATTACCTGGCTGCCGCGCACGTTGTTGAACACGGCTTCCCAGGGATTCCTTTCCAGCATCGGGACGTGCTTGTAAGCCGCGGCGTGGAACACCACGTCCGGGCGGTACTTCCGGAACACGCTCTCCATCAGCAGACGCTGCTGCACCTGACCCAAGATACACTGATAGTTGCGAAATTCCCTCTCATGCTGCAATTCCATCTGCATATGGAACAGGTTGGACTCGCTGGCATCGACCAGGATCAGCAACTGCGGCTTGAACTGGGCGACCTGGCGGCAGAGTTCGGAGCCGATGGACCCGCCCGCCCCCGTCACCATTACCGTGCGGTTGGTCAGGTAGCCTGAGATGGCATCGGTTTCCAGGCTGACCGGAGGACGGCGCAGCAAATCCTCGTAATTGACGTCCCGCAGAGACTTGATGCTCACGTTGCCGTTCATGATCGAACCGATGGCGGGAAGCGTCTTGTAGGAAATCCCGCATCCCTTGCAGATATCGATGAGCCGGCGCATCTGAGCTCCGGTCGCGGAAGGTACCGAGATAAATACCTGTTCGATATTGTTCTGCTCCAGGACTCTGGACAAATGGTCCGCGGGCCCGAGTACCCGCACCCCATGCACCGTGCGGCCCCGCTTGCCCGGATCGTCGTCCAGGAACCCGACCACGTGATAATGGAGCTGCGGATTGTCGAAGATCTCGCGGAGCATCTTTTCTCCCGACCCGCCGGCGCCGATGATGAGAATCTGCTTGCGCTCTTTCTCAACGTAATTCAGCCTGGGCAGGGAGAATGCCCGGATCCCCCGCGGCGTATTCCTGGCGATATAGTAGGACCGAATGCATACACGCAGACCGCCGGTCAGCAGAAACGTCAAAACGCAGTCCAGAAGAAAGACGGATCGGGGATATCCGGTGAAGTTGTCAGTGTAAGCCACCGTAGCGACAATCAGAAGCATGGAAAGAACGGACGCCTGTCCCAGACGCCAGAAATCCTCCAGTCCCGAAAACCGCCACATCCCCCTGTAGAGGCCGAACAGGCAGAAAACGCCCAGCTTCATGCCGACGACCCAAGGAACGAGAGCATTGATGAGGGGCAGGTGATTGGGAGGCAGAGTGAATTCAAAGCGGAGCAGGTAGGCTCCGTAATAGGCCACGGCGAAAAGAAATGCGTCAATGATGAGCATTGAGTAAAATTTCGGATTCCGCAATTGCTGTATCATGGTCACAACCCTTCGGGAGCTGAGGACCGTTTCCCAGTCGCCTTTCCACATGCCGGGCGGGCAAAAAGACGAACCGGGTTCAACATGCGCTTCGGTTCTGATTGCTTCGCTTCATTCGGGCTGTCGGAGCAATCCGGCAATATCCGTCACACCCGACGCATGAGCCCAGCTCCCTTTAATACGCGCAGAAGCCGGGGTCATCTGTACAAGACGTGCAAAACGGAATCCGAGACTACAGCTCGAACAGGAAAATAGATTCGCATGGAAGTTCACTCGGTGCATATTCGGATTCGGTAAAAAGGCAATACGTGACGTCCGGGAATTTCATCAAGAGCCGGTCCTCCGAGTCATGGCAGCTCACGAGCCACACGCTTCCACTCTATCCAGCCGGCCCGTACGCACTCCCGCAGCGGAGACCCGGCTCGACGCGGCTCTATCCTGTAGAAATCAGCTGCAATAAGCTTCATAAGCGGATCGGACACCCTCACTAAGACCCATCTTAGGGTACCAGCCCATATTTGTCAACCGCGATATGTCCAACAATTTCTGAGGAGTACCATCGGGTTCCGAAGCATCCCATTCGGTCTCTCCGTCATACCCCACCACGGAAGCCACCATGGCGGCCAGGTCGGCAATGGACTGGTCGTGGCCGGAACCTATGTTGAACAGATGCCTCGCGGCTCGTGAGCCTTCAGTGACTTCCCCGGGATTGGAAAACAGGGTTTCGATGCGGTTCATCAACAGAATGCACGCATCGGCCAGATCGTCGGAATGGAGAAACTCGCGTCGCGGGGTGCCCGTGCCCCAAAGTCGGATCGAATTCCTCGGGGGAGGCATGTGGGGAACGGGCGGCACCGGCTTGTTTCCGAACCTGGCGATGGACACCAGGGTGGAAAAGAAATCGACGGGAATGGCGCCGTATTTTGCCTCGTCCCGGGCGATTGCATCCCAGTCGCCCCGTGCCGCGAGTCTGCCCAGATGGTACTTGCGGATCAAAGCCGGCAGCACGTGGGAAGTCAGCAGGTCGTAATTGTCATTCGGACCGTACAGATTGGTCGGCATGACGCTGCAAAACCGCGTGCCGTACTGGCGGTTAAACGCTTCGCACAGCTCGATGCCCGCAATCTTGGCCACGGCGTACGGCTCATTGGTCGGTTCCAGAAGGCCCGTGAGCAGGTATTCCTCTTTCAAGGGCTGCCCGGCGAACTTGGGATAGATGCAGGAACTGCCCAGGAAAAGCAACCCTTTCACGTCGTTGCGCCAGGCCGCCTCGATCACATTGCTCTCGATCTTGAGGTTGATCCGGATGAAATCGGCCGGGTAGGTGTCGTTGGCGCGTATTCCCCCAACCTTTGCGGCTGCAAGAAAAACGTATTCCGGGCGTTCCCCGGCAAAGAACGCCTCCACGTCAGCCTGTCTCTCCAGGTCCAATTCCGCGTGCGTGCGCGTGATGAGATTCGCGCAGCCGGCCGCTCGCAGCCTTCTGAGGAGCGCCGAGCCCACCAGGCCGCGGTGCCCGGCGACGTATATTCTGGAAGTGGGAATCATGGCGGTATCCAAACGAATGCTAACCGAAATCCGCCTCGCAACTGGCGGCCCTGGGGAAGCCGTTGCGCTGGCAGATGGCGTCGCGTACCGCTTCCCGCAAGTCATACAGGACCATCTCTCGAACGAGATGATCGAAAGTGACCTCCGGAGTCCACCCCAGTCGCTCGCGCGCCTTGGCGGGGTTACCCAGGAGGGTCTCGACTTCCGTCGGGCGAAAATACCGCGGGTCAACATGAACGATGGTCTGGCCGGGCCGCAAAGACGCCATGCCGCAATGCGCCGACACCTGCCGGAGAAGATCGGAGTCTCGGAGCGCGGCGATTCTCCCCGTTTCCTCGACGCCCGTACCGGACCATTCGAGCACGATTCCGACCGCTTCGAAGGCTTTCCGGCAGAACTCGCGAACCGAATGCTGCTCGCCCGTGGCGATCACGTAGTCGTCCGGCTGGTCCTGTTGAAGGATCAGCCACTGCGCCTTCGTGAAGTCCCGCGCGTGTCCCCAGTCGCGCAGGGCGGAGAGATTGCCGAGATAGATTTTTTCCTGCAGCCCCAGAGCGATGCGGGCAGCCGATCGGGTGATCTTGCGGGTGACGAACGTTTCTCCACGGATGGGGGATTCATGATTGAAAAGGATGCCGTTGCATCCGAATATGCCGTAAGCCTCCCGGTAATTGACGGTGATCCAGTAACCGTAAAGCTTGGCCACCGCATAGGGCGACCTCGGATAGAACGGGGTGCGCTCCGTCTGGGGAGTCTCTTGCACCTTTCCGTAAAGCTCGGATGTGGACGCCTGATAGAAGCGGGTCCGCGCTTCCAGACCCAGAATGCGGATCGACTCGAGCAGTCTCAGCGTTCCCATGGCGTCGGCGTTGGCCGTGTACTCGGGAGTCTCGAAAGACACCTTGACGTGGCTTTGGGCCGCAAGGTTGTAGATCTCGTCGGGCTGCACCTCCTGAATGATGCGCAGCAAATTCGTGGCATCCGTGAGGTCGCCGTAGTGGAGTATGAAACGTCGGTCCTGTTCGTGAGGATCCTGGTAGAGATGGTCGATGCGCTGAGTGTTGAAAAGGGAGGCCCGACGCTTGATTCCATGAACGCGGTAACCCTTCCTGATCAGAAAAGCCGCCAGGTATGCCCCGTCCTGGCCCGTAATCCCCGTTATTAGTGCAACCTTGTGTGAGCTCATCGATACCGTATTCCTCGAATGGATTCGTCCTTAACTATCGGCAAAATGATCTCAGCCCAACAGGGCCTGGATCAGACGGTCGAAGCACCCTCGCGAACCCGGTCGGTGAAAGGGCGCGAGACCAAAGGGATAGTCAAGAATTCTTGCCACCGGTACATAGCGAGTATGCACCGATATGTCAAGGCATTTGACCGGGCGCCAGTCTCCCGGACGGGAAACCCGGCATGCCTTCGCGCTCACGGTTGAAGAGGGACTGTCGCGGGTTCGAGAACATCGAACTTGATTTCGCTTGCGGATGACCGTATGCTTTTTGCTCACAAGCACACATTCGTCCCGCGGTTTTGCGGCGGTGCGATTCCGCTTTCCCCGCGCGTCGTCGGCGCGGGATGGCGCGGATGCGGCGCGTTGTGGAGAGTTGGGCAAATGCTTGAAGATCCTGTGGAACAGCTGGCGGAATGGAAACGGGAGCTCGAAGGGGCATGGCGCGCAATACCGAAGCCCTTTCGCAACGATCATTCAGTGCGACGGACGCTGCAATGCCACCTGTTCGCAAGGATTTGCAGTGCGGAGGTCCGAGTGGTGGCGGACTACCTGCCTCCCAGGGTGCAGGATCGCGCCGTCGATCTCATCGTCGTCCGCGAGGATCTGGAAATCGCGTGGGCGATATGTTTCGACACATTGGTTGCCCTGGCCGCCGTCAAGAGCCTCGGGAGCTTCGCCGCCCGGAACAAGGTCATTTTCACCACGGGCATGATCGAGAAAAAGGTGCAGGAGAGCCGCTTCTTTCTGAACGCCGAGATTCAACACGTTCACTTGCGGCCGTTTGACCATTTTGCCTAGGGTTGTGAGGCGTCCTTCCGGAATGCCGTCCGTTGGAACGGACACCGTGAGTATTGGGTTAACATGGCAAATTATTTCGCATAATTGCCATCAGGCCTTGTGCATGATTACAAGCGCCTGGAAACAATATGAATTTGCCTTGACAATGGTTTGTCCCTATGCAATAAGCAGGGATGAAAGCCCATAGATAGAAGGTATAGGTGTGGGGCGACCTCGTCGCCATTAACTATTTGAATTCGATATATATTAGGGAGGCGCCGAAGAATCGTTCCTGAATTCGTTCGAGTGATCCATGATTCCGGATGGAGACTCTTTGTGCGATCACGTATCGCGGATGGACCGAATCATCACGTATCCGGGGTCGAGCTGATTATCCTGCTGCCATACTGACAACTCCGATCTGCACTTCTGAAGTTATTTCCACGCTGTTCATATGCCGGATCGATTACGGCACTCGTGTTGTGGCGTTTCGTTGTATGCTCCGGGTGGAGCCGTTTGTTTGTCATTACCGTAACCATCGTCAACCTGTTTTGCTTTTGTTTTCCGATCAGTCGGGAAGGTCGCGAATCAGGCTCATTCGGGTTCTCAATCTGACGGGAAAGCCCGGGCCTGGCTTGCCGCGCGGCGGGATGCACAGAGGTGGCATTTCGTGGAAAGGGCGACGGCGGTCTTTCGCTCGATGTCGAGCGATGTTAAGCCGGGCCCGATCCTGCGGCAGGCCCGTCGAACCGGGGCGGGATCGGTCGGGTCGACCCTGCCGGTTCCCACCGGGCTGGCTGCTCCCACGAAGGCGGAGAGGCCATGCGTTCACCGGATGACTGCCGGTTCCACAGCAGGAGGTGAGTTCAAGAAAATCACCTGGACCGAGTCGGATGGCCGAGACCGGGGTCCGACGACAAGGGCTCGAGGGTATTGCACATTCCAGATGTGGTTCGGAGCAGCGTCGACGGCCGCACTCCGTCGGCGGCTCCCGCTTCCCCTTCTCGGGGCGGGCTCGTTTCGCATTCGTGTTCTGACATCGTCCGGAACCCTTGATATTCGCATTCATCATTCCAGGTAATCCGAAGAGCCCGAATTCCAGGTGTGCGACAGTTGCTGCGACCATCCGGCGACGGAGAAAGGAGGTGGTGGAGGTTTCACACGGTTTTCCCGTTAATCCTCGATGAACTCTGGGGCTTTTTGTGACACGTATTAGCATTCCGATCATTTTCGATACATGAACAATCATAAATGAAAGGATTTGGCATGGCAGACCAGCAAACGACGATGCCGAGATGGGTCCCCCTGCTTTTGGGCTTACTGGGTAGCACCACATGCGGTATGCTTCTTTACGCATGGAGTGTTTTTATCAAGCCGTTGAACGCGGAATTCGGGTGGTCCCGCGCAGAGATCGCCATGGCGTTCGCGATCTGTTGTCTGATTTTCGGGTTGATGACGTTTCCCGCAGGGCGATTGAGCGACAAGATGGGTCCCCGCAAGGTTGTTATGACGGGCGGTGTCCTGCTGGCGATCGGATTCATCCTGTCGGGATTCATCCAGTCAAAGTATCAGCTCTACATTACGTACGGTGTCATTGCCGGTTTCGGCGGCGGGATGATCTACTTGCCGCCCATCGCGACGGCGCCCAAGTGGTGGCCGGACAGACGGGCGCTCGCTACGGGTTTCGCGGTGGTAGGTCTGGGTCTCGGATCGTTTCTCATGGGCCCCCTGGCGACCTACATCATTGAGAAACCCGGCATGGGATGGCGCTACGTGTTCTGGTACTGCGGCGTTGCCATGGGGATCATGGCGCTGATTGCCGGTGCTTTTCTCGAGCCGCCGCCCGCGGGCTGGAAGCCGGCCGGTTACACTCCTCCCGCGCCTCCTGCGGGCGCGGCAGCACCCAAGGTGACCCGCGACTGGACGTACGAAGAGGCCAAGGGGGATACCAAGTTCTGGCTGCTCTACCTGGCCTACTTCTGCGGTTCGTTTGCAGGCTTGATGGTCATCGGACATCTCGCCGGTTTTGGAAGAGACGCCGGTCTTACGGCCATGGCCGCCGCCGGTGCGGTCAGCTCCCTTGCCTTCAGCAATGCGGCGACGCGTATTCTTTCCGGCTGGTTTGTTGACAAGATCGGTATTCGAGTCTACTTTGCCGCACTGTTTGCCTTGCAGACAGCGGCGATGATCGCGATTTTTCAGCTCGGCGGCAGTGTCGTCGGCTTGTCGATCGTTGCCATCGTCATCGGCTGGAACTATGGCGCCATGTTTACATTGTTCCCGGCCACGTGCCTCCAGTTCTACGGGCCGACGGCGCAGGGCAGCAACTACGGCCTCCTGTTTACGGCGTGTGGTCTCGCCGGGTTTGCCGGTCCCTGGGTCGGCGGCTGGCTGAAGGATACGACGGGGACGTACTACCTTCCCTTCCTTTGCGCAGCAGCTCTGTGCGCCCTCGGAACGGCGATCGTTTTCATGACGAAGCCGCCGGAGAAGAAACACGCATAGTCAGCACACTCCGGGTCAAGTTTCCGGGAGTCTGAATGTAAGCTGCTCCGGGTTTCCCGGGGCAGCTCATCGTTTCGCAAAAAAAACCGCCCCACTGCATCAGGGGCGGTTCTTTTTTGCCTTACCCTAAGATGGATCGGAGCCGAATTCCACGGGAACATGATTTACCGGTCGATTCTCCGATCCCGCGCACATGTCCGTAACGTGAACGTCAGCACTCGAGCCTGCGGGCATGGGTTACGGACCGACACCGTAGACCAGATCAATGAATCTGGGTTCCCAGTTTCCGTTATTGCACCGATAACAGCTCTTATCGTCACAGATTTCCTGACCGCTCGCAAATCTGCGATCCTGCATCACGCAAAGCCCACCATCCTTGTATTCCATTTTTTCCTCCTTCGCCCGCCTCATCCGCTGACTGTTCATTCGAGGCAGGCCCTCTTCGAGTGCCAATTTCCTCTTGGCACGACTTTATAATAATCATTATTTATTAGTAGCGCAACTTTATAAAGATGGGGAGCATTCCATCGGGAACCCTTCCGGAATCCTCATACCGAGGTGCGTTCAAGACGGCACAACACATGCCCGTCGGGGGAGGTTGACCCGGGCGGGGATAAACCCCGGGGACCGTGCGGATCCGTAGCGTGGGCACGGTTCCTCCGTGCCCACGCTCAAGCCGGGCCTCGTGCGCCCGCACTGGTCATGATCGCTGCGAAAGCGCGCGGCCACTAGCCTCTTTAATGAGGGCGTTCCACGCGTCGGCTCCAGATCATTCATGGTGCCAAGCACTGGGGCAAGGGCATTGGGACCGTGGGCTGCGCTGTCGCGCATCCCACCCTACTGAAGAACACAGTTGCTGCGGACCGATGTGCCCGCCGGACGTAGCTTCGTGTTTTTCGGTTTGACTTAGAATTGCGCCTGTGTTTTCAGTGTGACTCATAACCGTTGAAGGGGCCATGTCTTCGGTGGAGGATATGGGGATCGCCTTGGGAGGCGTTGTCCGGCGAGACGCCGTGGCGGGAAGTATGCGGAGACCGCGATCGGGAATCCGGGGGAGGACAAGCGGAAAATGGCAGAAAACGACCGCTCATTTTGTGGGAATCTGAGTCTTTCGGACGTTGGCAGCGAGGTCTGTCTCTCCGGTTGGGTCGATGCCTTGAGGGATCATGGGGAGGTGCTCTTCATTCACTTGCGTGACCGTACGGGTTTCATACAGGCGGTGTTCAGCCCGGAGCACACCCCTCGCCGGGTTTACGAATTGGCGTCATCGCTGAGGAGCGAGTTTTGTGTTTCGCTGCAAGGCCGGGTTCAAAGGCGCACCGAGGAGACGGAGAACCCTCATATCGAGACCGGGAAAATAGAGGTGATGGTGCGGGAGCTCTCCATCCTTGCCGCTTCGGTCGTCCTGCCTTTTCCCATTTCCGAAAAGGCGATGACGGCCGGAGGCGGATCGGGACGCGCCGATGCGGTTTCCGAGGATCTCAGGCTGCAATACCGCTATCTCGACTTGCGTCGTCCGAGCATGCAGGATCACCTCGCCAAACGTTATCGCATCATCAAACGCGCCCGTGATTTTCTGGACACGCGAGGCTTTTTGGAAATCGAGACGCCGATCCTCACCAAGAGCACTCCGGAAGGGGCTCGGGATTACCTGGTGCCGAGCCGCGTGCATCCGAAGGAGTTCTACGCCCTTCCGCAATCGCCTCAGCTCTTCAAACAGCTGCTCATGATGGCGGGGTTCGAGCGCTACTTCCAGGTAGTCCGGTGCTTTCGCGACGAGGACCTGCGTCCGAACCGGCAGCCGGAATTCACTCAGCTGGATATGGAGGCGTCTTTCATCGACGAGGAATTCATCTTCGAGCTGACCGAGGAGCTCGTGGCACGGATGTTCGAGGTGGGGGGAATCGAGCTGCCGCGTCCTTTTCCCCGGATGCCTTACGGCGAAGCCATGGAAACATATGGTTCGGACCGGCCCGATACCCGTTTCGACCTGAAATTCATCGAGGCGACCGATATTTTCGAAAACACCCGTTACGGAATTTTCAAGCAGATTCTCCAGCGTGGGGGGCGAATCAAGGGCATCAACGTCAGCGGGCAGTCGGAGAAGCTCAGCAAGAACGTGCTCCAGAACGAATACGCCAAGGAAATCGTGCCTTCGTTCGGGGCAAAGGGCATGACCTGGATGCGGGTGTCGGCAGGGGGGCTGGATTCGAACATCGTCCAGTTTTTCAGCGAGGAGGAAAAAGGCGCAGTGCTGAGGCGCTTCCATGCACGCGACGGCGACGTCATCCTGATGATTGCCGATGCCTCCCACGACCTGGTGTTGTCGGCTCTGGGGCAATTGCGTCTGCACCTGGCGGACAGGCTGGGGTTGATCCCTCCCGGAGTCTTTCATCCCCTGTGGGTTACGGATTTTCCCCTTTTCGAAGCCACCGAGGACGGCGTCACTTCGAGCCACCACCCCTTTACGGCTCCGGATCGGGAGAGTTTTGATCCCCTCGATCTCCAGGGGCTCCTCGATCTTCGTTCCCGCGCTTACGACCTGGTGGTGAACGGAGAGGAGCTCGGGGGCGGCAGCATGCGCATCAATAAAAAGGATATTCAGCTTCGGATTTTCCGGGCACTCGGGCTTTCCGAACAGGAAATCGAAGACAAGTTCGGCTTTTTCGTCCGCGCGCTGGACTATGGAGCGCCGCCCCACGGAGGGATTGCCCTGGGACTGGACAGGGTGGTCTCCATGATCCTGCGCACGCCGTCCATTCGCGAGGTCACGGCATTCCCCAAGAACCGCAGCGCATACTGTCCCCTCACCCGAGCGCCTTCGCAGGTGGCGCAGGAACAGCTCAGGGAGCTTGGCCTGACGGACATGGGGGAAGCGAGGCAGGTTCGGCTCCTGCAGGAGCGCAAGGAACTTATCGATTCCCTGTCGTGGGTATCCCGGATCGGGTTCGACGAGGCCGAACGTGCGGCCATCACCACCGCGCTTGCCGATGCCGTGCGCATGGTCGAAACCCTGGAGGGAATCGACTGCGATTTCGAGCCTCTCTTCTCGCCCGTCTCCGCAGTGTACCGCATGGGCGAAAAAATGGGGGCCCGGGAGTGCTCCCTGGCTGCAACCGGCGAGATTTTAAAGAACGCTCCGTCGGTGAAGGGGAATTACTACAAGGTGGCGAGCATCCTGGAATAGGACTGTGATCGGGCCTGGCGTGGACCGGGACGGATCGCGTTCCCCTGACGCCGCTCAGGGAAGCGCAGGCATGAAGCAAAAGCGGCGGGGGACAATCGGAGAGAGTCCAATGCATTCGGAAATCTTCTGTCATATCGATACACGGCCGGGTTCGAATATCGCGCGAGGAGCGCTCGTCGGGAAGCGGGCGGCGGTTCAGGCCTGCATATCGGTCCAGGGGTGGCCCACGGAAGCGGGCAGCGCGGCGCTGCGGGGATTTGTGGCGGTCGAGGACGCCACCGTGGTTGAACGCCTGAGGGACGCCGGTGCAAGCCTTGTCGGCAATACCCGTTCGTGCGAGCTGGGCTTCGGCCTTCTCGGGGACGGAGCCGGGAAAGCCGTGGCCGGCGGACACGTCGACGTTGCCCTGATGACGGACACCATGGGTGAAGCACGGGCCGCGGCCGCTTCAGCCGGTGTCTTCGGTTTCAAACCGAGCTACGGGCAGGTGTCCCGTTTCGGCCTTGTGGGCCTGGTTCCCTCCATGGATTGCTGCAGTATCCTGGCGAAAAGGCTCGGGGACATCGAGGATGTTTTCACCGCGATCCGGGGCGGTGACGACCGGGATCCGTCCTTGCCCGATCCCGCCCCGCCTTCATTGAGTCCGTCCGCGGGGCCCGGCCGTCGGCCGCTGAGCGCCGGCGTGGTTGCTCAATGCTTGCACGGCCTTTCTTCCATCGAACGCGCCGCCTTCGAGGCCGCACTCTCGAACCTCGAACGCGTGGGCATCGCCGTTCGGGAGATACCGTTCGATAAGTACGAGTTCTTCCCGGTCGTCCATAATGTGATCGGTTCGGTCGAAGCATCGTCGAGCTGCGGCAAATTCGACGGGGTGCGCTACGGGCACAGGGCCGCGGGTTCCAGGAACTGGAACGAGATGTATCTGCGGTCAAGGGCCGAATCCTTCGGCTTGCCTTTGAAGGCGTACCTGTTCCAGGGCGCCTGCTTCCAGTTCGAGCAATACGCCGTTTTCGAAAAGGCTTGCAGGATTCGCTCGGAGCTTGTCGGGCAGAGCCGCAGGCTGCACGGGGAGGTGGACGTGGTTGTCTCTCCCGCCCGGCGGGCCGCGTCGGATTTTGGGAGGGCCAATACCGTCGGGCAACTCTATGAGGCATTCTCGCTCACGCTTCCCGCGAATGTGACCGGCCAACCCGTGCTCACACTCCCGGGGCTTGTGACGTGTGAAGGCGGGGATCTCGGCCTTCAGCTCATGGGCGCGCCCTTTGGCGATGAGCTCCTTCTCGGGATTGCGGGCAGGATACTTCAAGAATTGGAAGGAACAGGATGAGTATGGATCACGAGGCGGTAATAGGGCTCGAAATACACGTCCAGCTGAATTGCGAAACGAAAATGTTCTGCCGGTGTCCGAGCAGGCCGGGGGATGAACCGAATCGAAACACCTGCCCGATATGTCTCTGGCTGCCGGGCAATCTCCCCAGGTTCAACCGGGAGGCACTCGAGCAGGCGATTCTCGCCTCCCTTGCGCTGGACTGTGAAATTCAAAAGGAAAGCGCATTCGATCAGAAAGTCTATTATTATCCGGACTTGCCCAAGGGTTACCAACTTTCCCAGTTCCACATGCCTCTGGCGATGAACGGTCATTTGAACGTCACCGATGCGAACGGAGCAAGGAAGACCATCCGGATTCGGAAAGTACACATGGAAGAGGACGTCGCACGGCTCGTCCATGAGAATGAAGGAAGGACGCCCGTGAGCCTGGTGGACTTCAACCGCGCGGGGATGCCCCTGGTGGAGATCGTGACGGAGCCCGATCTGCGCAATTCCGGGGACGCGATGGAGTTTCTGCGCTGCCTCATCCGGCAGATCCGGTACTCGGGCAGTTCGGAGTGCAGCATGGAACAGGGGACGATGCGCGTGGACGCCAATGTCTCCATCCGGCCCGCGGGCAGCGATCAATTCAACACGAAGGTGGAAATCAAGAACATGAATTCCATCCGGAGCGTGGGGGATGCCATCGCGTATGAAATAGAGCGGCAGAAGGAATGTCTCGTGGACGGAGAGCCCATCGTGCTTCACACCCGCCTCTGGGATCCGGAAAAACGCGTGACGTCTCCCATGCGGGGGAAATTTGAAGGCCCTTGCGTGCCGGATCCCTCGGTGCCGCGGATCGTGATCGAAAGTGAATACCTCGATGAGGTGCGCACACGCCTGCCGGAAATGCCCGAGCAGAAGGCGCAACGTTTTGTGAAGCACTATGGGCTTACTTACGAGGATGCCGCGACCATGTGTTCCGAGCGGTCCGTGTCCGAATACTTCGAAGCGGTGGCGGACTGCGGCGTGTCGTCGCGGCTCGCGGCCCAGTGGATTGCCGGCCAGGTGCTGCCCCTGCTCAAGGAGTGCGATGAAACGGTTTCCACGAGCCGCCTGACGCCGGATCGCCTCGCGGGTCTGCTCAAGATGCTGGAACGCGATGAAATCAACAGCAGCGCGGCGAAGGAGATTCTCGGAAAGCTCCGGGGAAGCGACGCTCCACTAAAGGTAATTGTTGAATCGGGGGGGTTCAGGCAGGTTTCGGAGGCCGACCAACTGGAAGCGGTCGTGGATCGGGTCCTGGAAGAAAACCCTTCCGCCGTGGAGAATTTCAGAAAAGGGGCATCGAAAGCCCTGGGATTCCTCATGGGCCAGGCGATGCAGGCAACCCGGGGCAAGGCGAACCCCCGCCTGTTGAAGGAAATCATGACGCGCAAGCTCGGCTGAGCCGGCCCGATCGGCGTTCCCATCACGGTTTATCATTCACGCTGCGCGGTCGATGGCCGGGGGATTGCCCGTGTGACTCCCTGAAACACAAGCCCGAGGTCTTCCTCCCCTTCGGCAGCCCGTCGTATCGCCGTCGCGCGTCAAGGTTCCTGAAGTGGAACCGGTCGCCGGCCCGCCGTCCGGACAAGGCCGCCGAGGGCGAGGATGCAAAACACCGCGCCGGCATAGAAGGTGTATGCCGCGCCGAGACGATCCCAAAGCAGTCCGGCCAACACGCTTGCCAGCAGCATCGCCAGTCCGCTCACCAGGTTGAAAAAGCCGTAGGCTGTGCCGCGCAGGTCCGGCGGTGCCGTATGCGCGATCATGGTCGCGAGCAACCCCTGGGTCATGCCCATGTGCACACCCCAAAGGCCGATACCCGCAAGCATGACCTCCCAGTGATCGCTCATCGCCAATAACAGGTCGGCCCCGATCAAAACGAGCAATCCGAGTGCCAGCAGTTTTGTGTGGCTCACATGATCGGAAAGCTTGCCGAATGGGTACGCAGACAACGAGTAGATGACATTCATCACCACCATCGCAAGCGGCACGAAAGCAACCGGAATGCCGCCCTGTTGGGCTCGCAGGACGAGGAAAGCCTCGCTGAAACGTGCCAGGGTGAACACCGCGCCGACGCCGACCACCCACCAATAAGCGCCGCCAAGACGGCGCAGGTTCTCCCCGCGGATCGGATTGCCGCGCTTGTCGCCCGGATGACGTGCCGGCTCGTGAAGGCCGAGGAACAGGAGCGCGACCGCCATCAGACCCGGAATCGCCGCCACCCAGAACACGGCACGAAAATCGTTCGCCCATAGGAGCATCAATACGACCGCCAGCAACGGGCCGACAAACGCTCCCACGGTGTCCAACGACTGGCGCAGGCCGAATGCCGCACCGCGCAAGTGGGGCGGTGCGATATCGGCAACCAGCGCATCGCGCGGCGCACCGCGCACCCCTTTGCCGATCCGATCCAGCATGCGTGCGGTGAACACAAGGTCGATGCCGGATGCAATCGCAAACAGCGGCTTGGTCAACGCGCCAAGCCCATAGCCCAACAGGGCCAACCCTTTGCGCTTGCCGAGGTAATCGCTCAACGTCCCCGAGAATACCTTGACAATCAGCGCCGTGGACTCGGCGAGCCCCTCGATCACGCCGACGGCAAAGGCGCCGGCCCCCAGCGCCGTGACCATGAACAGGGGCAGCAGGCTGTGGATCATCTCCGACGAGATGTCCATCAGCATACTCACGAAACCAAGAACCCAAATCCCTGTGGGAATATGACTCGACGTGATCTTGACGCTGCTGGTGACTTGCATGCCGGCAACTCCGTTAGCGATCGAGAACGAAGAATAAATATTAGCTCATGAAAGGATTGGCGAGTCAAGCCCCTTCGCCCTCAGCCGGAAATCATGGAGTCAACCGGGCGTGAGCCGGTGTGTGAGTCTCATTTGAAATACTGCAGCGCCGCGGCATCTCCCGGGGAGAGGGCATCATGCGGTCAATCGGACGGGGACGGCGGGCTATTCGACCAGCACGGGTTCCCGGAGAATCAGCTCGATGGCGCGACGGGCGGCGGCGGCCAGGGATGGGTGTGTCTCCGAGAGGGACTCGATCTGCCGGAGGTGATCGGCGGTCCGCAGGATGAGCATGGCAAGGTCCCCTTCATCCATGCCCGAGATTTCCCTGACGGTCTGCCAGGACGATCCTCCGGCCCAGTGATAGACGGTTGCCGTAGCCCAGAAGGGCATGGGGGGAACGGAGAAGCCCTCGGCCTGGAGTCTTTCCCGCAGAGGCTGGAGACTGTGCAACATGCGGAAAAAAGGCTTGGCCAGACCCGGGAATTTCCAGACCAGCGAGGAGAGCTGGATGTCCCCGTGCCTTTCCCGGTCCATGACGAAAGGCGCAATGAGGGCACCCAGCAGTTCGGGGTCTTCGGCGGGGAAAGCGTTGCGACGGATCCCTTCTGAGATGAGCAGCGGCTGGTCCAGCCTGAGTTTCGATGCCCAGGTGCCGTCACGGGTGAGCCGCCCTGCGGCGTCCACGTATCCTTCATCCCCGAGGAGACGGAGGTGCTTGAGGAAGGATTGCCAGAGCTGATCCTGGATGGTCAGCACGCGTGCACGGTATTCGAAGTGGCGTTGCAGCGCAGCGGTGAAAGGGTGGGAAGTGCCTTTCAGACACGGGGCGAAGAGCGCGCACGTGCCGCAGGGCAGCGCCGCCAGTTGAACGGTCAGCTCGTTGATCTCGCGCACCGCGTCCGGGACGGGCATTGTCGGCTCCCCCTCGGGCCGGCAGCGCATCGGGCGCGGCGGATGCTCGGTCGCTTCGAACATCAACGCCTCCCATTCCTGCCGGTTCTTGAGGGAAGGCAGGGGCGTGATGAGCTCGCCCAGGTCCATGATGCGATGGAAGACCACGTGATGGGTCCGTACGTGGTCCCTGCGAAAGCGCAGGGGCTCCGCCAGCCGTACCGCTTCGACGGACCTTCGGGAGATCTGGGGATGTGCGACCGCAATATAGGGGGTACCCCGCCTGCTGCGAAATACTCTGCCCGGAACCAGCAATGATCCCATGGAACCGGACGTCGTTTGCCTCCTCAGGTTTTTCTTGGCTCTTCGCCGCATTTCCCTCAACGCGTCGTATCGAGGGCGAATCTCGGCGAGTTGTTCCACCGATCCGCACGCCGTTTCGGGAATATATTTATCGAGTTCGATGCGCGCCTCATCGAGTTCCCGCGAGATGTCTTTTTCGCGATGGAGGTTCTGAAACGTGGCCAGGGACGCGCCGAACAGGGTGCGTATTTCCTCGGGAGCGTGGGAGAGAAGCAGGTTCAGGACCATCGAATGGTTCACCCGAATCTGACTGGTGATCGGATTCGGGGGGCTTTTCAGCAGATCGTGGATCAGTTGGGGGTTCTGGAAGGGTCCGGGAACGACGAGCGCAAAACCGATTTCATCCATTCCGCGCCGTCCGGCTCGGCCGGTCATCTGCAACAGGTCCGTGGCGGTGAGCTCGAGGAATTCCCTGCCGTTGAACCGGTCGCTTTGCAGGACGACAACCGTGCGCGCGGGGAAGTTCACTCCGGCAGCCACCGTGGATGTCGAGAAGATGGCCCGCAGGTGTCCCTGCTGCATGAGTCTTTCAAGAAGGAGCTTCCAGTGCGGCAGTTGGCCGCCGTGGTGCGCCCCGACCGCGGTTTCCCGGAGGATGGACAGGTGTTGGTGGTTTCTGAGAAACGGGAACGAGTCGAGGAGCCCGCTCAGCCTCCTGTGAAATTGTTTCACCTCTTCCGATTTGCGGCGCGGCGCCCCGCACAGGGAGATTGCCCGGTCACAATCGGCCCTCGACTTCAGAAAGAAGATCGCGGGGAGGAGATTGGCGCGGTCCAGCACCTCCATAAGCCCGGGGATATTGGGGAATTCGTTCCGTGAAAACGACCCGGGTTCCACGCCGCGAATCTTTGCGAACAACCCGCGCCGTGTCCCCAGGGGAGTCAGCTCGCCCGACGGAAAGACAAAGAGGGGGAAAAGCGGGACGGGTCTCTCCTCGGTGTTGACCCAGGAGCAGGGGGAGCGGCGCAGCCACTCGAGCCATGCACAGATATCCCCCGCATTTTCGACGGTGGCCGAAAGCAGGAGCAGCTTCACGCGCGGAGGCAGGTAGATCAGGACCTCTTCCCAGACCACTCCGCGGTCCTCGTCGCCGAGATAGTGGGCTTCGTCGAGCACCACCAGGTCGACCTCGAGATCTTCTCCCCGGTGCATGGTGTCGTAGAGTTGATTTCGCAGGATCTCGGTCGTTCCCACGATTATCGGGGCCTGCGCATTTTCCTTGCGGTCCCCGGTGAGTATTCCCACGTTCGATGCGCCGAAATCGGCTATAAACTCTTCGTATTTCGAGTTCGAAAGCGCTTTCAGGGGGGATGCGTACCAGCTCTTGCCGCCTCGACCGAACACTTTCCGGATCGCCTCGACGGCGATATAGGTCTTTCCGGCCCCGGTGGGCGCGGTAACCAATACATCGGAAGCGTCGAGCTTCTCCAGCGCCTGCAACTGAAACGGATCGGGAACGAACGGTTTGGGCTCGGGAACCCCTATCTTCTCCAATATACGTTGGAGGCTGCGGTGAATGTTGAAGGAAAACGGCCGCTGACGCTCTTTCGCAACGAATTTGCGGGGGGATCCCCTTCTCGTTCTCCTGCGGTCAAATGAACCGTGCGCGTCGATTCCCAAGGTTCCCCCGACATGGATGCATGATTGGATGCTCAATTATGGTATTATCGTCCAGAAAGGCGCTGAAGCCAAGAGATATGATCCGAAAGGACGTGCGTCGCTGCGAGCGGCCATGTCGGCTCTTGTAAGGCGCTTCGGAACTTGTTAAATATGCGGGCAAATCGAACGTGCTCGCGCGGGCACGAGGATTTGTCCACGTTTGGCTCAATTGAAGGGATTGGAACAAGATGAGAATCGCCGTGATTGGAACCGGGTACGTGGGGCTGGTGAGCGGTGCGTGCTTTGCTGAATTCGGACACGAGGTCACCTGCATCGATAACGATGAAGCGAAGATCGCCCGTCTTGAACAGAGAGAAATACCGATTTATGAACCGGGGCTGGATGTCCTGGTGAAAAAAAACCTCGAGGCCAACAGGCTTGTGTTCTCGACGGGGTATAGCCCGGGAGTGCCCGAGGCCGAAGTGGTCTTCATTGCGGTGGGGACCCCCGCATCCCGCAGGGGGGACGGTTACGCGGATCTGAGCTTCGTGTATGACGCGGCGCGGCAGTTGGCCCCCTTTTTGAGCGACTACACGGTCGTGGTGAACAAAAGCACGGTGCCGGTTGGAACGGCGCGCCAGGTGGCCAGGATCATGTCGGAGGCGAATCCCACGGCGACCTTCGACGTGGCGAGCAACCCGGAGTTCCTGAGGGAGGGTGCCGCCATAAACGATTTCATGCATCCCGATCGGGTCGTGATCGGCGTGGACTCCACCAGGGCCGAGGAAGTCCTCAAAGCGGTCTATCGCCCATTGTACCTCATCGAGACCCCTTTCGTGATAACCAGCATAGAAACGGCCGAATTGACCAAGTATGCCGCCAACGCCTTTCTGGCCACCAAGATCAGTTTCATCAACGAGGTGGCCAACATCTGCGAAGAGATCGGAGCGGATGTCCAGGATGTGGCAAAAGGGATGGGCCTCGACGGGCGAATCGGGAAGAAGTTTTTGCATGCCGGCCCCGGCTACGGCGGCTCCTGCTTCCCGAAGGACACCCATGCCCTGCTGCGCATCGCGCAGGAAAACGGAGTGACTTGCCGCATCGTGGAAGCGGTGGTCGAAGTCAACGCGGCTCAAAAGGCCAGGATGGCCAGGAAAATAAGGAAAGCCCTGGGCGGCGATGAGGGGGGAAAGACCATCGCCGTGCTGGGCCTCGCATTCAAACCCGAAACCGACGACCTCCGCGACGCTCCCGCCTTGACCATTCTTTCAACGCTGCTGGAGCATGGAGCCCGATTGCGCGCTCATGACCCCCAGGCAATGCCGGAGGCGGCGAAGGTTCTTCCCGGAGTGAAGTATTGCTCGAGCCCGTACGAGGCTTGTGAAGGTGCGGACGCTGTGGTTCTCCTGACCGAATGGAACGAGTACCGCGCTCTGGACCTGATGCGCATCAAACAGTCGCTCAAGCAACCCATATTCATAGACCTTCGCAACGTTTACAGGCCGAAGGCGATGGCTCAGCTCGGTTTTGCCTACCACAGCGTGGGAAGAGTGAAGGTTGGCTAGCGGGATCGCTCCTCATTCATCGTTCAAGAAACGGCCTCCCGTCTTTTCGAACGGGAGGCGCAACGTCGAAACGGCCCGCAGGGCGGCCGGGCTGCTGATCGTGCTCTTGAGCGTGCTTCTTTCCGGTCCTCCCGAGACGGGGTTTCCCTGCCCCGATTCGGCTTCAGGATTGCACGACGCCGGTTCGACCGGAAATGAGAGGGGCGGGAATAAGCTTGGCCGGGGCCGATCCTGCGACCCAGGAGAAGCGTTGCGCGTCCGCCCGGCCGCTCTCCCCACGGTCCGCCTCCCCGGTCTCGACCCGGGCCTGGGCGACCTCCTCCACGCACAGCGGTCCCGTATTCACGGTTCTCGATTGCCGGTGTATGATGTTGCAGTCGTTCGGGAATTTCCGCATGATCCCGGCGCATTCACTCAAGGTTTGACCTTTTCTCACCGATATTTGTATGAAAGCACCGGGTTGACCGGAAAGTCGAGCCTGCGCAGGGTGGAACTCGAAACAGGGCAGGTCGCCAAGTTCAAGCCGCTTCCCGGGATAGTGTTCGGCGAGGGATTGACCGCCTGGGCAGACAAGCTGATCGTGCTCACCTGGCGGACGGGCGTCGGGTTCGTGTTCGACCGGGAGTCCTTTGAGCAGCAGGGTGAATTCACGTATCCCACGGAGGGATGGGGGATCACTCACGACGGCAGGGAACTGATCATGAGTGACGGCAGCGCGAGGCTTTATTTCCTCGACCCTCAGACCTTTTCGGAAACACGGCGGATCGAGGTTCGCGACGACAGGGGTGCGGTGACGCGACTGAACGAGTTGGAATTCATCAAAGGGGAGATTTTTGCCAACATCTGGTGTGAGGACGTGATCGCGCGAATATCCCCCGACACCGGACAGGTTCGGGGATGGATCGACTTGCGTGGGCTGCGGGACCGGCTGGGTCAGTCGCATTCGGCCGAGGTGCTCAACGGCATAGCCTACGATGCGCAGGGAGACCGCATTCTCGTGACGGGCAAGTTGTGGCCCAAGCTCTTCGAGATCAGGATCGTCGCCAGAAGCGGTCGTTCCGCGACGGATTGCCGCGTTGCGCGGCGATAGGCCGATCGGGGCGGGTGCGGTGCGCGTCCGGAACGAGAAGCGTCGAGAGCGCAGCCGATGAGAGAGCGGAGGAAAGGAATACCGGTGATACAGAGTGCCTTCCGAGGGGAGCGGCGGTGACCGGTGATCTTGACACGGTGAGAAAAGGCTGATTAAATGCTCATGTTCGATAATGGCAAACTGGTCGAAAGACCGGGACGCAAAGCCACTGGCCTAAGTCCCCTCTGAGGATACGGTAGCAGGGTCGCCGGGCGCTCTTATATAATGAGCGGTGGGAAGGTCTGTCCTCGTAACCGCACGCTCTGCCATGTGCTCCACCCGCCATCTCTCGCTCCGACCTCTCTGTTGTACAGGCGGTTACCCGACGTCCGGGAAGAAAGCTGGATAGGGTTCGCGTCCGGATGCGAATTGTTGACAGGAGTGAAAGATGATTCGGGAACTCGATGAATTTGAAGTCAAAGCGCTCCACTACGAACTCCTTCTCAAAGACATCATCGCTACTGCGGAAAAACTGCCTGCCTTTCCCTCCACAGCCTGGCAGGTCATGTCCCTGATCAAAGGAACGGGATCGAACGAAGAAATCGAACGACTGATCAAGAGTGATCCCATCATTTCTTCAGGAGTGCTTGCTCTGAGCCAGTCGGGACATTACGGTCGCAATTTTGCCATCGGTTCTCTCCTGGATGCCGTCCTGGTCCTCAAGGGTGAGAAGCTGATCGAGATGATCCTGGCTGCCAGCGCCTCGCGCTATTTTGCCGGGGAAATCTCCGGCCAGGAAATGCATCATCGCCGGTTGTGGCTCCATTCGGTCGCCACGGCCCTGACAGGCGAAAGACTGGCCCGCGTGCTCAATCAAAAGAAGCCTCTGACCGTTTATACGGCGGCACTTCTCCACGATGTCGGAAAGACGGTGCTCGATCTGTACGCGAAAATCTACCTTCACGCCAGTCTCAAGCAGCTCAAGCAAAGCCATTCGAAGTTGATCGACATCGAAAAGAAGGCCCTGGGTGTGAATCACCAGGAACTGGGAGAGTTGATCGTTCGACGCTGGAAGTTTCCCGCAGACGTGGTTTCCGCGGTGGGAAGCCATCATACCCCGGAGGCCGCCCCCTACGAGCAGCACATTGCGGCCACCGTGTATGCGGCCAACCGGATCGTGAACGCTTTCGATCAGGATGATGTCGCAGACGGCCCCTTCGACCCGGATAACGATCCCATTTTCCAGAAGCTCGGCATCAACGATATCATCCTCAAGCAGATGCAGAACCAGCTCGAAGTGGACATGGACGACATGAACATGTTCCTCCTGACCTGATTTCACCGGGCTGCGGCCAGTGCCGGAAGAGGGCGTTCCAGGCTGCCGGCAACGGGAGAAAAAGGCTCGAATCCGCGCCCCGCACAATTCGAGCCGCGATCATGCCGTCGTGCTGTTCGACAAACGCTCCGCACACGGCAGACCCCTTCTCGTCCCCGCGCAGGGTCCCCCGACGCGGCGCCGCCGAAACAGCTCAAATCCCCCAGCAATGATCTTTGAAACCGAGTCCCGTTGCCGCGTTGACGGCGCACCGGGGAGTCGCCCCCCGAGCCGCGGCGCAGGAGGGATTCCCATCACCGACTGCAAAAAAACGGCGCATGGTTGGAGGTAAAAAACGGCGGATCGTTTCTCAAGATGCCTGCGACGGCGGGGTGCCGCTTGAATTCCTTGTCAAGAAACCGTCGTACCGCGCTCCGGTCCCATCCTTCCGGATGTTTGAAACCCGTATAGAGAGAAAGGTCGCCCTCGTAAGGCAGCAGAGTGTCCATCCGATCGGTTTCCGGGCCGTACACCGGCAGATTGAATATGGCGAGATTCAGGAAGCCGATCTCAGCGGAGTGCCGGACGGTGAATTCGAGGGTCCGGCGGGCTCGATGCAGATTCTCCGAGGGCGTGCCGAACAGAAGGTACACGTATGTGGAGACGCCCGCGGCATGGAGCGAACGGAGGACGCGGGAGGCGGTCTCGAGATGGATGCCCTTGCGTTCCCGGTCGATCACTTCCTGGTCTCCCGATTCAATCCCGAGTTTGAGCAACACGCAGCCGGATTTCTTGAGCGCGCGGCAGAAATCGATATCGGCCAGGTGTTCGGTGATTCGTGCGAAGCCGTACCACGGCGTTCCCGGCGGCCGGCGCACGATGGCCTGCATGAGGTCCGGGCTGACGGCGTTGTCCAGCAGGTGAATGAGGTCCGGTTGCATGACGCCGACGAGGGATTGGAGATCGTCGAGCACCCTCCCGGGCGGGACCGGGACGTAGGGGGTATTTTCCGCGCGCTCGGGGCAGAAGGAACACTTGCTCCAGTAGCAGCCGCTCGATGCGCTGTAGGGCAGAACGGTGCCGGGAGAAAGGTAGTCACCGAGCGGGAGATGGCCGAAGTCGGGGAGTGAATGACGGTCGTCCGGCTTCTCCATGCCGGCCAGAGACAGCAGGACACTTTCGCCGGGCCCGGCGACCAGGTGATCCACCAGTCCCGCAAAAGGATTTCGCCATCCCGGTTTTCTGGCCCACGAAGTGACCAGTCCACCGCCGATCGCCAGTTTGATTTCCGGCCATCGTTTCCTGAGAAAGCCGATCATGGCGAACGTGCATAACGCCTGGCTCAGGAAGTTGAGGGAAAATCCGACCAGGAACGGCCCGTTCGCCTCGACCGCATCCGACAGTCTACGACTGAAATAGGGATAGAACGGATTTCTCTCGGGGCTTTGCGCCGCTTCGAGCAAGTCGTCGCTGCAAACCGGGGAAAGCCCTTCCTGCTGAAAATTCGAGAGATTTGCCCTTGCAACGGGGGCTGCCGCCGTTTCCACCAGCCGGTTGAGGTCCATGACCGTTCGTTTGTAACGATCCAGGTTGAGACGGCATTCCCGGCTCCTCATGAATCGCAGGTTGGCGTCACGATTTCGGACGGCGCGGGCGGTCCACTTGTCTCGTGCGTTCGAAGGTCGCTGAATGGATGCGAGAATGGATTCGACATTCAGGTCCATGACCGCGCAGCGTATGCCGTGCCGTTTCAATGCGCCGGCCAGCCTGGCGACACCCGGCGGCGGCTCGCAGGGTTTCAAGACGGGAGGATGAATCAGTAACATTATTTCGCTGCATACCCCTTTGCGGGTTTCTCGGAGGAGGGGCGGCCGAGCTTTAGAGCATCCAGCGGTTTCGTGCCGAGTTGCCGCATTTGCCGCAGAATCCAGTTCTTGCGGTGCAGAATATACGAAGAAGGGGATCTGGCCGAGTAGATCGACGGATTGGGGAGGATCGCGGCCAGCAGGGCCGCCTGGTCTCTGCTCAGTTCCCGCGCGCTCTTCTTGAAATAGGTCAGAGCGGCGGTTTCCACTCCGTAGATGCCGTCTCCCCATTCCGCCGTGTTCAGATACACCTCGAGAATGCGCCTCTTGTCCCAGCAGAGCTCGATGACCACGGTGAAATAAGCTTCGAGTCCCTTCCGGATGAGGCTCCGTTCCTGCCACAAAAAGAGGTTCTTGGCCACCTGCTGGCTTATTGTGCTGGCCCCCAGCAACCGTTTTCCCGTCCGGTTCTGCCGGATCGCTTTTCTGATCGCCTTGAAGTCAAACCCTCGATGCGTCGTAAAGCTCTGGTCTTCGGCGGCAAGCACGGCCAGTGCGATATGGGGGGACACGCGGGTCAGAGGCACCCATCGATGCCGGATCTTCTGCTGCCCGCCCGCGGAAAAAGCCCCCCGCACTCGCTCCTGGACCATGAAAGAGCTGAACGGCGGGTCAACCCACTTCAGCAGGACCACCAACAGGATCGAACAGCCCACGGCGAGAAAGACCATCGCGCACAGGAGCCGGATGAAGGACCTGACCCTGGCGATTACGGGACGCTTGTTTGAGGGCGGGGAGCCTTTGCCGCCCTTGTAGACTTTCAGCAAAATCGCCCTCTGCCTCACACCGATGCAACGCCGAAACGGGACCCGGACCGTTCGGAACCTGCGTGGCCCGTGCTGCGCTCAGCCCACTCTTGCGACGTAACCCTTTAAAGCTCCTCGGACGTGATCCGATGTTCTTCCCCCAGCTCGAAGTCCCGGAAATCCGGGTAGTCCTGGTCCAGTGCCACGCAAAGGGGCAACTGCCTGCTTATGGGCCCCCAGTGCTGAATGGGACCCGGGCTGTTGAAGCGGTCTTCCGCCGCCCACTTGTCCCGGTTTTGTGCGAATGCTTTGAAAGCGGGAGAATCCAGGCTCACGAGAGATTTCTCGATCACCATTTCCTCCTTGCCTTTCCGCATTTCAACGGTGATCAGACCGGCCAGCGGGAGGGCCAATACCTTGCCTCCCCTGTAAAATTCGGTGACGGCGGCCATATACCCGCTTTTCCCGGAGAGGACAAGGGAGCCGGCCGTCAGGCCCAGATTGAATGTGAACGAAGCGTCAAAAGAGGTGGGCTTGGCGCTGCGTCCCTCGTATCCCAGAAAGTGGGACTGAACGGAGAGGGCCGTGCCCTGGATCTTCTCGATCTGTTCCGGCGTGGCGTTGATCTTCCCCGGACCCTGCCCGAAAAACTTGTCCGGATGTCTCTTCACTTCCGACATCTTGTAGCGGATCTTCTCGATCAGCAGTCTCTCGGTTTCGATTTGTGAGACCTTCACGTTGCCGTGGTCGTCACGATCGAGGATGAGCATTTCCTCAATATCCTCGGGAAGAGAAGCCATGAGCTGCGCCGACTGGGGGGAGAGCAGCGGGTAGATGAATTCCTGTTTGTTCTTCAGGGTCGGCAGGTCGCGAATGTCCTTCTCGTATTCGCCAAGGACACTGTTGAGTTCCTGGATCAGCGTTCTCATCTCGGGAATGAATTCTATCAGTCCTTCCGGGACGAGGATGACGCCGTGGTTTATCCCTTTGAGCCGGCGCTCGGTGATGACGCGAACGATGTGATCCACGATATCGTCAAGCGACATGTTCTTCTCGGCGATTTCTTCAGATATCAGCGCCACGGCGGGTCTCGTCTGCAACGCGACCTCCAGGGTGATCTTACTTGCCGTCCGTCCCATCAGTTTCACGAAATGGTAGTATTTGACCGCCGAAGCCGCGTCTTGCGTAAGGTTGCCGACCAGTTCCGAATAGATCTTCGTCGCGGTGTCGTAGCCGAACGAGATGGGAAGGTGAGCGCCGACGGCCAGGTCCCCGTCGATGGTCTTGGGGATGCCGATGACGCTGCATTTGATCCCTTGTTCCTCGAGGTATTCGGCAATGTAGGCGGCGTTGGTGTTGGAATCGTCCCCGCCAACGATCACCAGCCCGTCCAGCTTGTTCCGGAGAACGGTGTCTTTCACCTTCTCAAACTGCTGAGGGGTCTTGATCTTGGTCCGGTCGGTGCCGAGAAAATCGAAACCGCCGGTGTTGAGGCGCGCCTGGATGCTTTCCGTGGTGATTTCGAAGAGCGCCCCATTGATCAGTCCCTTCGGGCCCTGCTTGACCCCGAGTAGAGTGTTCCCGCGCCCGAGGGCCGCCTTGAGTCCGGCGATCACGTTGTGGCCGCCGGCGGCGGGGCCTCCCGAAAACAGCACGGCCACTCGTTTCCCGGTTACCTTTGAGGGCAGCTCGGAACTGAATGCTTCAAGCACACAATATCCGTGCCCGGCTGTGGTTTTCGGAAATATCTCCGCCATGCGCTCCGGGTTTTTGCACCGGACGGCACAGTCGGTTTCCCGAAAGGCGGCGGGTCGTATTCGACCTTTTTCGTCCAAAAAGACCCGGCATACCTGGATGGGCAGTTCCCGCACCGCATTTTCGAAAGGCGAATGCGTACCCTCCATCTGACTGAGCTTCGCAATCAATTCCTGCATTCTTCTTCCCCTCCTGCGTCGTCGGTGACCGGGAAAGCTCGATCCCGGTTGTCCTGGAGTTTCATAAGTTCAACAAATCTTTATATCACTACCGCGCCCGCCATGGAAGCCCTCGTCAACATCGACCTTTCACTCAAGTCCCTGCCCGAATCTTCGCCCCCGCGGTTTCCGTTTGCACTTCCCGCCCCTCTCGATCGTTCCGGTTCGATGGGCCGAGAGGCCGTCCGGCACGGTATCAATGGTCGCGGGGGTTGATCCCGCAAGGCCGGTGGATTCGCGGAGTGAATCGCTCGGGGCCCTTGACGATGGGTTTCCCGGTTTTCTTGGCGGTGTTGAAAACCATGCCGCCGAAGAGCCATTCGTGGAAGAGAAACAAACCATACCAGTAAACAAGCCCTGCAAGGCCGCGCGGCACAAATCTCGACAGCTGCTCGAGCTCGGTCACCCCCTCTCCTAAAGGAGTGATCTTGAATTCCAGAATGGCTTCCCCCGGGGTCTTCATCTCCGAGAGGAGCACCAGATGATGAGGCGCCCTCGCATCGAGTACCCGGTAGAAATCCAGCGCGTCGCCCGTATGCAGTTCCGTCGGATCCCGCCTTCCCCGGTTCATCCCCGTGCCGCCGACAAGCCGATCCACCCAGCCCCGCAAAGACCATAACGGGTTGGCGAAGTACCAACCGCTCGGCCCCCCGATCTTACTGATCGGCTCCCATATTTCCTCCGGGGTCGCCCTCAGTTGAATCCGGCTTCCGCATTCCAGGATCGTCCCGCCTGAGTAGTCGGCATCCCCGCAATAAGTCCACTCCGGCGGGCGCATTTCGCCGGCATCGGTCCAGCAGGTTTCGATGGTGTGCTGTTCAACCCGTTTCACGGCCAGTTCGATGGTCTCGCGGCAGGTGAGAAGTCTCTGGGGGATGATATGGTGAATTCGGGTGTCCCCGCAAACGACCTCGTTCTGCAGACCCTCAGCCAGGGGCAGCGCGATGGAAGAAGGGATCGGCGTCATCATATGTATCCAGAAAGCGCTCATGTGCGGAGTGAGAAAGGAAATCGGAATAATCACTCTTTTGGGCAACCCGCACACCTCGGCGTATATCTGGATGAGGTCTTCGTAGGTGAGCACGTCGGGCCCGCCGATGTCGAACGTCTCGCCTCTTGAGGCCTCCTGTTCGAGGCATCCCTGAAGGTAATGAAGGACGTTTCGGATGGCGATGGGCTGCACCAGGGTACGCACCCACGGCGGGGTGAGCATGACCGGCAGACGTTCCACCAGGTATCGGAGCATTTCGAACGATGCGCTGCCGGACCCGAGGATCATGGCTGCGCGCAGGAAGGTCACCGGAACGGGTCCGGATTGCAGAATCTGCGCAACCTCATGCCTGGATTTCAAGTGCTCGCTCAATGCAGGATCGTCTTTGCTCCCCAGTCCGCCCAGGTAGATGATCCGGTCGAGCCCCGCGGCGGCGGCGGCTACAACCATGTTGCTCGCACCGGTGCGGTCCGCCTGCGGAAACTTCCCCGAGGAAGCAGACACCATCGAGTGAACTAGGTAGACCGCGGCCCGGCATCCCCGTGAGGCGTTCTTGAACGATTCGAGATCGAGAACGTCGCCTTCGACCGCCTCGAGGAGTGAATGACCTGACCAGGGACGACACTTGAGCTTCTCCAGGTTCCTGACCATCGCCCGCACGCGATAGCCGGCCTCGAGGAGTCTGGGGATCAGGCGGCCTCCCACGTAGCCGGTGCCCCCGATGACAAGCACGGGTTTGGTCTTCATCAGATGCGTTCTCCCCCGCATGAAAACGTCGGAACAGCCGGGCAGGCGTTTCCGAAACGCCCGGCCTGCAACGTTTTCTCCTGATTGACATTGCTTGCGAAAAACTTAGTATGGTGTAGTCCGACACCACAATGTATAGCGGTGCGCCGAAGAGTCAAGAAGAACGACGTTCAACGACGCGATGCCGCATTGGGCGGCCGCGCCGGGGAGAACTCCCGAACCGGCAACCTTGCGCCTGGAGAGTGAAATGAGTTATCCTCCACATGTACCGGTACAGGCAGTCGTATCCGTGATCACGGGCATTCTCATTTTGATCATGCCGAAACTCCTCAACTATATCGTCGCCATCTACCTGATCCTGTCGGGACTCCTGATGATGTTGCGGTATTGAGACCCGGTTCGGGATCGCCACTCGTGTCTGCTTCAGGGAATCCGCCTTGATCGGGTTTCACTGGGCCGTTTCGGGGGAACAGAATGAAAAGTCAATCGGGGCGCGGTGTCGCGAGACGTCGCTTTGAGAGCCACCGTGCCGTCTTTCTGTACGTACTGGGCGTGATCGCCGCGATCACCGTTTCGGGTTGTTCAACCACCGGCGATTCCGCCCCGAATGCGAACCCCGCGCTCCCGATCGAATCCCCGGTCCTCCCGCCCACGGCTCCGTCGATGGAGGACTCGGCCGGGAAGGGCGGCACCCTCACGGTGGACCGTGCAATACAGGAAGCCCTGAGCGTCAGTCCCGAGCTGGACCAGGCCAGAAGCAGAGTGGCCGCCGCCGGCGAACAGGTCAGGCAGGCCGAAGCCATGTTCTATCCGCGGATCGTGCTCTCCCAGGAGTACAACACCACGGACAATCCGGTTTATGCACTGATGTATATCATCAACCAGAGGCGTTTCCAGCCGACGATCGCCTTCAACGATCCCGGGCGGCAGCACGATGTGGTCTCCTCGGCTCAGGGAGAATGGGCGCTGTTCGAAGGCGGAAGCCGACGGTTCGACCGGAGCGCGGCGTTGAATCAGCGCCGGGCTCAACAGGACGAAGTTTTCGCCATGCGCAACCAGCTCGTGGCAAGGGTTACCGAGACCTACTACCAGTGGTTGCAGTCGTTGGTGTTCATCGACGTGGCGGAGAAAACGCTCGAAGCCGCTCAATTGGATCAAAGACTCGGTGAGGCGCGCTACAAGGCCGAAATGGCCTTGCCCAGCGAAGTGCTCCGGTTGAAAGCCCGTACGGCCGAGGTGCGCGGCAGCCTGGTCACTGCGAAATCGAGCGCCAGGCGTTTCCAGGCTGCTTTGGAACGCCTCATTGCCAGGTCCATTACCCAGGGGGAAATCCCGCGTCCGGAGCTTTCGTCGGATGAGCCGCCGCTTTCAGCCGCCGCGGAAGACGCCGATGCGCTCGTGGCTCAGGCTCTGAACCGGCGGCCGGAAATGGCGGCCATACGGTCGATGGTTCTCGCCGCGGGGGACCGCGTCAAGTCCGCTCGGGGGGGACTCCTGCCCAAGCTGTCCACCAGCGCGCGTTACCAGTGGGATTCGGAGGAGATCGTGGACGGCGAGGGAAGCTGGATGTTCGGCATACAAGCCGCCTGGCCGATTTTTGAGGGGGGAATGACGTGGTCGCGGATCGCTGAGGCCCGGTCCCGTCTGCAGGAAGTGCAGGCGAAGGGCAGGCAGATCGCGCTGGACATCGCCCTGGAAGTCCAACAGGCGGCCCTGGCCGTCCAGGAGGCTGCGGAGAAGATCAAGGTTGCCGACGAGCGTCGGGCATGGGCCGAGAAGGCCCTGCGGGAGGTGCGGTTCATTTTCGAGAAGCAGATTGCCGGCGTGGACTCCCTGCTGCAGGCCGAAGTGTCGTGGAACCAGGCGGAAGTGGCCTACACGGCGGCCGTATTTGAAGGCCGGATTGCCCATGCGCTGCTCAGAAAATCCCTGGGGGACTTCGCGGAATGGTTGGAGGCCAAGCATGAATAAGGCGCAGGAAGACGAAAAACGCAGGAAAGTCTTCAGGGAAACATTGAAGGCCTCCGGTGCGGTTCTCATTCTGGTTCTGCTGATGGCCTGGCTTGCCGGGGGCTTCTTGAAGAAGGTGCGACCCGGCCCCGCCCAACCCGTGGCGCCGGAGCCCGGAGTCAGGATGCAGGCAGTGGAGCGGCGCACTTTCCCGACAGTCGTCGAACAGGTCGGAACGGTCAGATCCCGGGCAGAGGCCCGCGTCTCCAGCCGAATCATCGCGCAGGTCAGGGAAATCCTGGTGCGCGAAGGCGATTCGGTGGTCGGTGCGGATGAGAAGGACGGGAAACCGACGGTCATGGCGCGCCTGGATGACGGCGACATTCAGGCCCGTCTGCGCCAGGCGGAGGCACAACTGGCTGCGGTCGGGAGGGCCAAGGAAGTTTCCTCCGCCCGGTTGGGCGCCGCCAGGTCCCAGGTGGAGGCAGTGCGGGCGAACCGCGAAAAAGCGTTTTCCGACTACAAACGCTACGCGGAGCTGAAGCGTGACCAAGCCGCCACGGGCCAGCAGGTCGAGCATGCCCGCGCGCTTCGAAATGCCACGGAAGCTCAACTGCAGGGTTCGATCAAAGAAGTGCAGGTCGCTCGAGGAGAGCTCGAGAGGGTGGAGGCTCAGCGGGAACATGCGGAGGCTGCCGTTGCGGAAGCTCGGGCCATGCTGGACTACACGATTATCCGGGCTCCTTTTTCGGGCAAGGTGATCCGGAAGATGGTCGATGTGGGGGACATGGCCTCCCCGGGACAGCCCCTGTTCCTGCTGGAAGCCCGGTCGGCACCGGAGCTGCACGCCCAGGTGACGGAATCCCTGGTGCCCTTCCTCAAGACGGGTCAGGAATTCAGCATTCGAATCGATGCCCTGGACTGCTCGTTCCCGGGGGTACTCAGCGAAATCGTTCCCAGGTCCGACCCCGTCACCCGAACGGTCCAGGTCAAGGTGAGTCTCCCCCCGGACGAGCGGCTCATCAATGGTCTCTACGGCAGGCTTCCCATTTCTCGCGGTCACTATGAAACCCTGGTGGTGCCTGCGGCCGCGGTGCAACAGAGCGGCCAGCTCGATTTCGTGCGCGTGGTGGGTGCGGACGGCGCAACGCGCAGGCGCTTTGTCACTCTCGGCCGGCGACAAGAGGGCCTTGTCGAGGTTCTCACGGGTCTGAAGGAAGGCGAGAAGGTTGTCGCGCCATGAATGAACCGGGTCATTCCTCACATCACTGGATGAGCAAAATTGTCGAGGCCTTCCTCAAGGGCAACCTCTCCGTACTGTTCATCCTCATCAGCCTGATTGCCGGTTCCGTGGCGCTCCTCATCACGCCCCGCGAGGAGGATCCGCAGATCGTGGTGCCCATCGCGGATGTGCTCATCAGTATGCCAGGGGCTTCCGCGCGCGAGGTCGAGCGCCAGGTTTCGACCCGCCTGGAGAAGCTCCTGTACCAGATCGACGGGGTGGAATACGTCTACTCCACGAGCTTCCCGTCACAGGCGATCGTTACGGTGCGCTTCTTCGTGGGAGAAGACAGGGAACGGAGCTGGGTGAAGCTCCACAACAAGATCCAGGCCAACATCGACCACGTGCCGCCGGGAGTTGCCGGGTGGGTGGTCAAACCCGTGGAAATCGATGACGTGCCCATCGTCAACCTGACGCTTTACAGCGCCGAGTACGGCGACTTCGAGCTGCGCCGCATGGCCGAGGAGCTCGAGATCCGCCTGCAGGCCGTGAACAATGCCGGGCGGACCTACATTGCGGGAGGAAGACCCCGCCAGATCTCGGTCGGCCTGTCCCCGCAGCTCATGGCCGGCCGCAACATCTCCCTGCTGGAAGTCCAGCAGGCCGTCAAGGCGGCCAACGTGGCCTTGCCCGCGGGGAACCTCACGAGAGACAACCGGGAAATCCGGTTCGACGCCGGCCGATTCCTGTCATCGACGAAGGACGTGGAGGGCCTCGTGGTCGGCGTCCATGAGGGGAGACCGGTGTTTCTGAAGGAAATCGCCACGGTCACGGACGGTCCCGCGGAAGCGCAGTGTTACACGCGCATTGCCCTCGGCGAGCGGGCCCATTCCGGCATGGACCCTCTGGCGTCGAAGGGTCCGCTTCCCGCCGGGATTCGGCCTTTCGCCGACTACCCCGCCGTGACCGTTGCCGTGGCCAAGCGCAAAGGGACCAATGCGGTATGGGTGTCCGAGGAAGTCAAGAAACAGGCGGAACGGTTTGCCCATGAAATCCTGCCGGAAGGCGTTCATCTCAGGGTGACCCGGGATTTCGGGCAAAGTGCGGATGACAAGGTGAACGAATTGGTGGAAGCGCTGCTGGTCGCCATAGTCATCGTGGTGATCCTTCTTGCGTACAGTCTTGGCTGGCGGGAGGGCATCATCATCGCACTGGCCGTGCCCGTCACTTTCAGTTTCACTTTGCTGATCAATTTCTTCCTCGGTTACACCATCAACCGCGTGACGCTTTTTGCCCTGATCCTGTCCCTCGGGCTGGTCGTCGACGACCCCATCGTGGACGTGGAAAACATTCACCGGCATTTTTCCCTTCGCAAGGAACCGCCTGAACGGGCCGTGGTGAGCGCGGTGAACGAGGTCCGGCCGCCGATCATTCTGGCCACCTTTGCGGTCATCATTTCATTTGTCCCCATGTTTTTCATCACCGGGATGATGGGTCCCTACATGGCGCCCATGGCGCTCAACGTGCCGGTGGCCATGCTGATGAGCCTTCTCGTCGCCTTCACCATCACCCCATGGCTTTCCCTCCACATGTTGCGCCGTACTTACGATCGACCGCACGAAAAGGAACCCGTCCCCGAGGAGGACGCGCTCCACAGGATTTACTCCGGGATCATGACGGCGGTCATCCGGCGCCGCGACCTGCGCTGGGGCATCCTGGGAACGGTGGTGATCCTTCTGATCTTCTCCGGCTGGCTCGTCACTTCGCACCGGGTGCCCTTGAAGATGCTCCCCTTCGACAACAAGAACGAGTTCCTCGTTGTGATCGACATGCCCAGGGGTACCGCCCTGGAGACAACCGAAGCGGCTGCGCGGGCCATGGCGGACTACCTGGTCCGTGTGCCCGAGGTGACCGATGTCACCACCCACGCGGGGATAAGCGGTCCGATCGATTTCAACGGGTTGGTTCGGCACTATTACCTGAGGCAGGGGGCGCACGTCGCGGATGTTCACGCCAACCTGGTGGGGAAAAAGCACAGAAGCCTGCAGAGCCATGCCGTCGCGCTTCGGCTTCGCAATGATCTCCAGGATATCGCAATCAGGCACGGCGCCAACATCAAGATCGTGGAAAGCCCCCCCGGACCTCCGGTGATCGCCACCCTGGTTGCGGAAGTCTATGGGCGTTCGGAGCAACCCTACGCGGAATTGGTCGAGGCCGCATCGGTCGTGCGCCGGCACATGGAGGAATTGCGCGGGGTTGTGGACGTGGACGATGTCGTGGTGGCTCCCCAGGGCAGGACCGTGTTCCGGGTGGATCGCACCAAGGCGTCCATGAGCGGCATCACCGACGAAATGATCGCCCTGAGTCTGCGCGGGCTTGTGGAGGGAGCCGTTCCAGGCCCGCTCAGGGTTGAAAACGAAGTCTATCCTCCATCGATCAAGCTCCGTCTGCCCAGGGAGGATCGCGCCCTGAAGGCCGACCTCGACCAGATGATGATCAAGGGGGCGACGGGAGCGGGAGTGTTCCTGTCCGAACTGGGAACTTTCGAAGAGGAAGCGATCGACCAGCCCATCTATCACAAGAACCTCAAACCGGTCGTGTACGTATTCGGGGAGACCGCCGGCCTGCCTCCCCCCGAAGCGGTGATCAGCCTGAGTGAAAGGACCGCGACGGACCAACGGCTCAAGGAATTCGAAGTGATCTGGTCGGGAGAAGGGGAATGGGACATCACGCTCCGGGTGTTCCGCGACCTGGGGATTGCGTTCGGCGTTGCCGTCCTGGGCATTTACATCCTCCTGCTCTACCAGACCGGGAGCTATCTGCTTCCGGCCATCCAGTTGATCGCCCTGCCGCTTTCGGTCATCGGCATTCTTCCCGGGTTCTGGGTGCTGAACCTCATCAGCGGCGGGCCGGTGGGCGGGTGGGGTAACCCGGTTTACTTCACGGCGACCGCCATGATCGGTATGATCGCCCTGGCGGGCATCGCCACCAGAAATTCCATTCTGCTCATTGAATTCGTCGAAGCGAGGAGGCAGGAGGGCAGGGCCCTGGTTGCATCTTTGATCGAAGCGGGCGCTCTGCGGACAAGGCCCATCTTCCTTACCTCCTTTGCGGCAATGCTTGCCGCATGGCCGATCACCCTCGATCCGATCTTCTCCGGATTGGCATGGGCACTCATTTTCGGGATAGCCGTCTCCACCTTCTTCACGCTGATCGTTGTGCCGCTGGTCTACTACATGGCTTACCGGCGTACGGGGGAAGACCGAATCACATACGGGGAGAACAAAACTTCATGAAAATGCCCGATGATCTTTTCTGCGAGGTGTGCTCGGAGAAGCGCGGGATCAATCCGGAAACGCTGAAACAGGTCATGATCCTGGCGGTGGAGATTGCCCGCGAGGGGAGAGAAGGCCGGCGGATCGGGACGATGTTCATCGTTTCGGATACCGATGAGGTGCTCAAGCACTCCAGGAACCTTATCCTCGATCCGCTCCTGGGACACCCCGACCACCTGAAGCGCATCGAAGACCCGAATGCGCGCGAGACCATCAAGGAACTGGCCCAGCTGGACGGCGCCTTCATCGTCTCCGACGACGGCGTGGTGGTGTCGGCCTGTCGTTATGTCGATGCGTTCTCGGAGGGGATCAACCTGCCCCTGGGACTCGGCAGCAGGCACATGGCCGCCGCCTCGATCACCAAACAAACGCAATCGGTGGCCGTGGTGGTTTCCGAGAGCTCCGTCGTCAGGGTCTTCGACGATGGCGAAATCGTGTCCGAGATCATCCCGGAACTGTGGATGTTCAAGCGATACGGTTCCCATTGGGCCGTTGACGGGAAGAAGCTCGAGGAAGAAATCTCCGCGGTGACCGATTTGCCTTGAAACAGGGGCCGTGTCGTCTACAAGGGCTTTAGCGGGTGAAGCCGGCGGAGGAACCAGGAAAGAACCCGGGGACCCTTTGGCGCGACAACCGCGTTTTCGACCCGCGGGCTGCAACGCTCCGCCTCCAACGAGTCAGGCGGGGCGCGGGGCGTCCTGGAGAGACAGCGAGAGCGGGTGGTTCAATCGCCCCTCAAAGGAGGGGCAGCAGCTCGAGCGGATTCCTGATGAGCGCCATGGCGCCGGCGGACAGGAGCTCATCGGCCGTACGGAATCCCCAGAGCGCTCCCACCGCGAACATGCCGGCCGCCGTTGCAGTCCGCATGTCGGTTGCGGTGTCGCCCAGATAGAGGAACCTGCCGGGCGATATGCCGCTCAGTCCGGCGATTTCCAAAGCCGCGGCAGGGTCGGGCTTCCGCGGCACGGACATCCTCTCTCCAAACACGTGGTCGAACCGCCACCGGCCCAGCAGCTCTCCGACGACCTTCCTGGTGAAATCGTGGGGTTTGTTTGAGAGGACGGAAATCCTGACATTCAGTCCGGCAAGTGCATCGAGAAGCTCGGGGATCCCTTCGTAGAGGCGGGTCTTCGCGTTCCACCGGTTCGCGTATTCCTCGCGCATGCGATCAAAACACTCCGCCACGAGGGCCTCGTCGCTGCGGCGCTCTTCCGGAAGCGCTCTGCGGACCAGATTTTCCATCCCATTGCCCACAAAGTACTTGTATCGATCCAGGCTGTGGACCGGGAAGTTGTTCTGCCGCAATACCGTGTCCATCGAATCGGCGAGATCCTCGAGGCTGTCGAGGAGGGTCCCGTCCACATCGAAGATCACTGCCTGGTGCTTCATCGATTCCTCAAGGCATGGAACGTTACCGGGGAAAAAAGAATGTGCGACGAAACGGTCGAAAAACGTTCATGATTGCTGTGAAAGAGCAATCGGTTCGATACCCTTCTTGAAATTGCGGATCACCGACTTCAACCGGTTGCCGCTCTCACCCGCAATCTCGGAAAAGGAGACCCCGACCCAGAAAACGCGGCATTCGGGGTCCAGATTGTACCAGGTGAACAACACCGGCAGCGTAAGGGGTGCATCGCCCGCGGGCAGCGTGAGCTCGTAGTCCACGGCATCCTCCCGGATAAACAGATGTTGAGTGCCGATTTGCAGCCGTTCAAGCGCGATTCGTGCCCCTCCCAGGGACAGGTCGAGGATCTTCACGGGAACAGAGTCATCGGATTCAGGTGACTTGCAGCGCAGAAAAGCATCCAACTTCACCGGGTATCTCTTGTGTTTCCTACGGTCTCGAAAGGGCCACATGTTCGGTTTCTCCGTCCGAGTTCGTTCAGAACGGGTACACCCCCGGCACCGAAAGCCGGAATGGCCCGGTTCTTCGTGTGTACGAACCGGTCCGGTTGTTCGGGGAGACTGCGCTTGGGGCGCCAGTCTCGGGTCGCAATCCCCGCCCCGACCACTCAAGTTGTGTGGTCAGTCATCAAATCCGGGCGAACCTTGCGTCCGCCCACCCCAAAAGGAACGTATTGAATAGATCGGCTTGCCCTGGTTCGTGGTTCCCCGCCTTCCGAGCGCCGAGCGGGCCTGGACGATTGGAAATCCGGACTCCGCATTCCCCACCGTGCTCGAAAGGCGCATGATCGCTTGCGCACCGGCTAATAAAAAGAACTTTTCCTGGTTCGGTTGTTGTTGGCCTTGGCGCGCCCCCGGCTGCTGTCTCTCAGCACCCGGTAAATATCGGCCTTGTCCAGAGCCGACGCATAAGTGATCGGCGCCAGGTTGTTCAAATCCCTCGTCTCGGTATCGGCGCCCGCAGCCACCAGCAGCTTGACGACCTCCAGATTGCCATGAACCGTGGCAACGGTAAGGGCGGTTCGGCCAAACTGATCCTGGATCTCGAGGTTCGCTCCCTGGCTCATCAGCGAGCGCGCCACTTCGGGATGGCCGTACTTGGCGGCATAGATCAGGGCCGTCTGGCCTTCCGCATCCTGGAGATTCACCATTGCATTCTGCGAAGCCAGGTACATCACGATGTCCAGGTTGCCGCTCATGGCCGCACCCATCAGAGCCGTCGAGCCTTTCTTCCGCAAGGTCGGTCCCTCGTCGGTGCTCTTGAGGTTCACATCGGCGCCGGCAGCGACCAGCATTTCCGCGATGTCGCGACGCCCCGCCCAGGACGCCTGCATCAGTGCCGTGGCTCCGTAGGCGTCGTGCAGGTTGACTTCAGCCCCCAGGCTGAGCAGGTCGGCGACAATGTCGGAATACCCTTGGACGGATGCCAGCATGAGCGGCGTCATTCCTTCCCGGTCCCTCGCATTGATATTGGCGCCTTGGGAAACGATCTTCCGAATCTTGTGCGATTTCCCTTTGACTGCCGCATCGAGGAGATCTACATTCGCCCGTTCGGTTCTGGCGGCAGCCTCTCGCTTTTTCTGGTCGGTGGGATCCACCTTCTGTTGGCAAATCGCCGAGGACGAGAAAAGGAAAACCAACAAACACACCGCCGCTCCGTAAAATATGCCTTTCCCCTGTTTCATCGTCTATCTCCTGTTGATGCGTTTTATCGTGATCCCCACAGTTGTCTATTCCGGAAAAAAGCGATCTCGGAGTCTCGCATATCAAGAACGATCGATGAGTTCATTTTCCTGATATACGTTCATGCAAGCATGCAACCGCACTCCAACCACAATATTTAAGCTTAATCCCATTTTGCATCTCTATTGACAAGCAGTTTTTCCCTGTCCGCCCCGGCTGCAAATCCAGGCAGACCCTCGCCCGCCTTCCTCCCGCCGGGCGTCCCGCGCCGGTTTTGAGCCGGTACACGTTCCCGGAATGGTAACGGTTGCCTCGAACATCTTCCCGCTGAGCTGTGGGATGCGGAGCTGACCGGAAACCTGGATCGCCTCGGCCCCTCGCTTCCCGGGCCGAAGAACAAGGAGCCGTTTCTCCAGGTTTCGCCCGCCGGTGTCGCCGTCACCCGCATGGATGATCCGTTGACCGCCGCAAAGCGCCCGCAGAACCTCGGTCTCCGCAGAGCCGCAAGGTTCGGCGAGCATTCCCATGCGGATATCGTCCATCCGTCGCCGCCCCGAAAAGGCCTCTGCCTGCCTCTTCCCTCATATTCCGGCTACTCCGATTCCGAGCAGAAAGTCGCTCCCCATTGCACTTGAATCAATCGGCATATCCGTTCGATACCATAAATATAACGAGAAGAAGAAACATTATTCGAAAACAGGTCCCACGGACGAAAGAAAATCATGGACTTCACCCCGCCAGGGGATCCCCGTCCTCGCGCCGACCTTCCCGCATGTCAGGGCCGCCGCCGCGCTCGCATAGCGCAGTAGCGCGGGAAATTCCAGGGACTGCGCGATGCCCAGGGCGAAGGTGCCGTGGAAGACGTCCCCCGCCCCGGTGGTGTCGCGCACGGGTACTGAGAAGGCGGGCAGCGCGCCCGATGCTTCCCCCTTCTTCCAGACAAGTCCGTTCCCGCCCAGAGTGATCACCGCGCAGGGTGCAAGCCGGCCAAGTACGTCGAGAGCGAGTTGCGGATCATCCCGGCCGGTGAACCGGCGGGCGAATTTCTCGGAAGCCACCAGGTAATCGACCAGGGGGGCCAATTCCCGGGTTCCATCGTGAAGCGAGCCGGCGTCGAGGACCGTGGGAATTCCGGCGGCCCGCGCGGACCGCGCCAGGGAAGAAGAGATAATCGGTTCATGACCGTCGAAGAGAATGACGCCCGGGCGGCAGAGCGAAAGATCGAGGGTGAAGGCTGAGAGGGAAGGGGTGGCGGCTCTGTGGTTCACAACCGTGCGGGTGCCGTCGGGCTTGACGAGAATGACGGAAAGCGGTGTCGGATGAACCCCGCGAACAATGAAGTCCGTGAGAACCCCTTCCGCTTCCAGTTCGCTGAAATGCAGGCATCCGTATGCGTCGGCCCCGAGATAAGCCGCGAGGGCGCCGGAGCCTCCAAGCCTGGCCACGGTCACGGCCGCGTTTGCGGCAGGCCCGCCGCCGCAGGCCCACATGCCGGCGGCGAGGCACTTCTCATCCTCTCCGGGATGATGATCCACCAGCATGATCAGATCGTATGACGCATGTCCGACACAAAGAACATCCATCGTCGGATCGCCCCCGTGCAAAATCGTAACGCGCGCCGTTCCCGCCGATGCTCGCGCCCTGACGGGACACTTTCGCTCCTGCATCCGGTTCGGCCACAAGCATACCTGACCTTGCGTCCCCGCACTACACAAAATCCCGCGTGCATGAAAACCCTTGGGATCGCCCTCCGCTCGCAGTGAATCGTGTTTCTCCCGCCCAGTGAACGGAATGGCTCAATACGGAGGCACCTCCCTTCGATGAAAACAAAACTGGAATCGCGGCCCTTGATGCTTACATTAGGCTCATGCGCGCCGCCGGTTCACTGATGGGCCATGTGAATTCTCACATCGCGGATGGGACGATCCGCCGGTTTGGGGATGCCCGGGGCGCTTTTTCGTCAGGGCCCGTTGTCATGGGGTGAGGGCGGCGACAGCCATCCTCGATGGCGCCGACAAACTCATTCCGGTGATCGGCCGCTTCGACTGAAGCGGATTGATGAGGCAGGGCGGGCATGAGAGGACAATCGATGGGTCCCGGTTCATCTCACGGAGGAAGGCGTTCGCCCGGCAGCGCGGATCTCGCTGAAGGTCCCGGTGATCGCGCCGGGAATGAACGCTCTTTGGTGTACGCAACAGCAGGAAGGCGGACGTTTGTGCGAGCAACCGGGGTCCGCCCGCCGCGCGGGCTGCCGGCCCACTTCCCCGGGTGCTTTACGGAAGGGAGGAATATGGAATGAAGGTGTTGATCGTGTTCTATTCGATGTACGGCCATATCTATCGAATGGCGGAAGCCGTCGCGGAGGGGGTTCGCTCGGTTGATGGGGCGGAGGCGGTGTTGCGCCGCGTCCCGGAGACACTGTCGGCGGAAATCCTGGCGAGTATGGGGGCAACCGAGGCGCAGAAACAATTTGCGCACATTCCCGTGTGCACGGTCGACGAGCTCGGCGCCGCGGATGCGGTCATTTTCGGGACGCCGACCCGTTTCGGAAACATGGCCGGGCAGATGCGCCAGTTCCTGGACGCCACCGGCCGGCTTTGGGTGAGCGGGGCGTTGGTCGGGAAGGCGGGAAGCGTCTTCACAAGCTCCAACACTCAGCACGGAGGCCAGGAATCGACGATCCTGTCTTTTCACATCAATCTGCTCCACCAGGGCATGGTCATCGTCGGATTGCCGTATTCATTCCAGGGGCAGTCGACGATGGACGAGATCACGGGCGGATCACCCTATGGCGCGTCGACGATCGCCGGTCCGACGGGAGCCCGGACCCCCAGCGACAACGAACTGGCGGGGGCAAGGTATCAAGGCAGGCATGTCGCGGAAATAGCTCGCAAGCTGACGCGAAACTAGCTCGATGCGGCTTTCCATATAGCCGCCATTGGCGGGGGGCCGGCGGGAGACCACCCCGCCGAAACCACGGACGGGATTCCGGAAGCTGCGCCGGAGTCCGGGGGTTCTTCCGGATTTCGGCCGCCGCCCGCAGAACGCTCGCTGTACCGCGGTGGGGCTCCATCATGCGCCGAAGCGGTAACCCGGGGCGTCGAGGCGCATCAGTCAGCCGTTGCGGCGTCGAAAGACCTGGTAGCAAAGCGAAATGCCCAGGATCAAAAAGAGGCTGTCCCGGATGACGTACCAGGTCGTTTGCGGGTTGTCCGCCGGGCTGGTGGTAAAACATCCGCAGTGGACGTTCAAACCCCTGGCCAGATTGAAAACCAGGGTTCCAAAGAAGGTCAGAAACAGGAGAACGGACAGAAGCGCAACTCCGGGCAGCCATATCCCCGCCAGCAGCAGGACCCCCATCACCAGCTCGATCCAGGGAAGAACGATCGCGATCGGATTGATCATGCCGTTCGGGAGCACTTGGTAATTGTACACGATCTGGGCAAAGGCCCCCGGATGGATGATCTTGTCGATGCTGGCGGCGATGAAAATCGTCCCTGTCGCCAAGCGCAGGCATAGCAGCAAAGGTCTTTTCAAACCAGGGCCTCCGTTTCTTGTGCTCCAATGCCGGCGGGGCGTCCCGGCTCTCGCGGCGTGAACTGCCTCCTCCCCCGGCGGGATGTCCCGCAAAGGATTCCCCGACCGCGTTCCGCCGTTTGCGTCGCAGCTCCGGCCGGCCGTAGCCCGGTTCACGGGCCTTCAGGCCGGCACCCCTTCATTCCGTTCGCGCCGCGGCCTCGGCGACGGCCCGGGCGATGAACTTCTCGATCTGGCTCTTGGGCGGCACGGTGCCGACCGAATAGGCCTTGCCGTCGATCACGAGTGCCGGGACGCCCATCAGCCCGTAACCCGCGATTTCCTTATAGTCGGTCACATGTTCCACACTGCCCGGCAGCCGGTTTTCGCTCAAAACTTCCATGACCAGCTGCGTCAGCTTGTCGCATTGGTTGCAGCCCGCTCCCAGGACTTTGATATCCAGCCCTTCGCGCGGCGCTTCCGTGTAAGGCTGCCCCGTGAATTTGCGAAATTCCCGGATGAAAGCCCGACCGTATTCCTCCCTGGCGGAGGCGGGGATGTAGTTCTGCCGGCCGAGATGATTCATCATGTATTCGATGATTTCTTTCTCGTCCCTGCCCGCGTGGCTCTCGGCCATTTCCTCCAGGAGGCTTCGCAGTCCAACGAGACTGATGGACTGTCTGCCCACGGTGATCCGGGTGATGTCCTTTTCAGCCATTGCATCCCTCCCAATACTTCAGGATTTCCGGCAGATGTCTTCCCGCCTGATATGGGGCAACCGTTCCAGGAGCCCGCGCACCTCGGGATCGTCGCCCAGCCAATCCCCGAGATTTTCGAGCAGGGCGGCGGCGTATGGGTTTTCACGAGTTTCGTTCAGGTGATAGTTTACCCAGAGTCCCTGCTTTCGACAGGTCACGAGGCCGGCGTCCTCGAGCGTTTTGAGATGCTTGGAGACGGTCGGCTGCGCCAGTTTCAGAGCGGACTGAATCTCGCAAACACACATGCTCTTGTGTTCGAGCATTTTCAGGATTTTCACCCGGCCGGGATCCGACAAGGCTTTCATGACCCGGATGAACGCTCTCATATCCACCCCCCCCGCTATATATTCTTAGAAAGAAATATACTGGGATGCCTCCCCTCGGGTCAAGTCCCTAACGCGCGGCCCGCAATTCTCCGTGCATCCGCGGCTTTTCCGTCGCCCGTCGCGGGGCCGATCTTTCTCCAGAATCGGAGACTCTTGATCGTCGCGTGATTTTCCATTACTAATACGCGTGCCGGGACAAAGGTCGCCGATGTGGACCGTCTTGTGAACCGGGTTGGACCGGGCTGGGCCGCGCTGTGCCCATGGCAGCGGATTGCAGGAAAGGACTCAGGAATGGCATTGATTCGCGTCGACAGGGATAAGTGTGACAAGGACGGGGCCTGCGTGGAAGTGTGCCCTCTCGGCATTCTCGCCCTGGATGAGGAAAAGGGGCCGGTGACTCGGCCGGGTTCCGCCATGCTGTGTATCGGGTGCGGCCACTGCGTGGCGGTTTGCCCTCACGGAGCGCTCGACAACGTGAAAAATCCGCTGCAAAGCCAGGTGCCTTACGAGCGGGCCGAGCTGCCCGACGCCCGCGCGGCATTCACGTTTCTGAGAGCGCGCCGTTCGGTGCGGCGCTATCTCGATCGGCCCGTGCCGCGCGAAACGACGCGGCAACTCCTTGAAATCGCCCGATTCGCTCCTTCGGGCCACAACAGCCAGGGCCTCTCGTACCTTGCAGTCGAAGGGCGCGAGGCGATCGGTGAAATGACCGTGCTGGTGACCGAGTGGATGCGCCGGCTGATCCGTGAGAAACACCCGATTGCCCGGAGTTTTCACATGGAGGCGATCGTCAAGTTCTGCGAAAGCGGGGACGATCGCATTCTGAGGAATGCGCCCCTTGTGATCGTCGCCATGGCGCCGAAAACGGTGGAGCAGATAGCGCAGATTTCGACCTGCCTGGCCCTCGAATATGTCGAGCTCTACGCTCCGGCCCTGGGCCTGGGGACATGCTGGGCCGGCTATGCCCAGGCCTGCGCGCGCGAATATGCACCGCTCCTGAAGTACCTGAAACTCCCGGCGGACCGGGCCGTCACCGGCATGTTGATGGCGGGGTTCCCGAAATACCATTACCATCGGCTGCCGGAACGCAACCCGCTGGATCTCGTGTGGTTCGACGAGATGGGATCGGCGCCATCCGGGCCATGAACCGTTCTCCCGTCCGGCCCCGTGGCTACTGCGCTCCCATGGCGACCACCCGGACCCCCGAGGTTTCCAGCGCCTCGCGAATGCTCGCGGCCAGAAGACAGGCTCCGGGATTGTCGCCGTGGACACACAAAGTGTCCGCCCGGAGCGCCAGGTCGCGACCGTCGATGCTGGTCATCATCCCGGTCCGGACGAGTTTCAGGACGCGCTCCTTCACCTGTTCCGGATCGTGGATCACGGCACCCGGCATGGAACGCGGGGCCAGTTGACCGGTGGTCAGGTAGGCCCGGTCCGGAAAGACCTCCGCGGCAACCCGCAACCCCGCATCCGCCGCCATTTGCGCACACAGGGATCCGGCCAGGGTCACCAGGATCAGGCCGGGATCATAGGCCTTCACCGCTTCGATCACTTCCTTTGCCGTCCGCTCGTCCCTGGCCGCCAGGTTGTACATCGCCCCGTGGGGTTTGACGTGCTGGAGCTTCACCCCGGCGGCCCCGGCGAACGCAGCCAGTGCTCCGATCTGGTACAAAATGTAGTTCCTGACCTCGCCGGGAAAGGTCTCCAGGTTGCGCCGACCGTATCCGAGGAGGTCCGGGTAGCCGGGGTGAGCGCCCACGGCGACGCCGTGCCTTGCGGCAAGCTCCAGGGTCCGGGCCATGATCATCGGGTCGCCTGCGTGCCAGCCGCATGCGACGTTGGCCGAAGTGATGCAGGGCATGACCTTCTCGTCTTCCCCGATCCTGTAGGAACCGAAACTCTCGCCCATGTCACAATTGATGTCGGTCCGCATCGTCGACTCGCATCCTTTCCGGTCTGGAATGGTAAGGGTTCGGGACGGCCGGCGCGTAACCGGCGCGCCGAACCGGAGATCATTCGTGGAACTTACCGGCTGCCCGTCATTTCACCGATGGCGCAAGCCCCGGGCATTCGCATCCGGTCGGGCACGACAGGGTGCAGGCGATCCCCGGTTTTCGCGCGCCGGGGCGCGGTAGCCGCCGCTTCGGGTCAGAGCGCTGCCAGTGTCTCGTTGAGCACGTCCGTGATGAACATATGCCCGGGGGCATGCGTGATGCACAGCTCAGGCTCGGCGGACAGGACCGCCAGGGACGAAGTCACGCCGCAGGCCCAGAACACGGGGGTTTCTCCGTCCTTGACGGTGACGGGGTCGCCGAAATCGGGCCGGTCGAGATCGCGAATTCCCAGGGCGCCGGGATCTCCCACCTGGATCGGGGCGCCGTGAGCCAGGGAGTAACGGGAGGTGATCCGGACGGCGCGCATGACGAGGTCGTTGGGAATGGGGCGCATGGTCACGACGAGCGGGGCGGAAAAAGGTCCCGCCGAAGCGCACTTGCGGTTGGTGACGTACATGGAGACGTTCTTGCCTTCCTCGATGTTTCTCACCGGCACCCCCGCGCCCGTCAGGGACGCTTCGAAGGTGAAGCTGCATCCGAGCAGAAACGAGACCATGCCTGCGTCGAAACAGCCCGTGATGTCGGTCGCCTCCTGTTCCAGTCTGCCTTTCCTCCAAACGCGATAGAGCGGTACGTCCGTGCGTATGTCGGCTCCTGGAGCGGTTGCATGCGGCTCGGTCACCCCGGGTTCCAGGACTTCCAGGATCGGGCAGGGCTTGGAATTCCGGACGCAGAACAGGAGAAAGTCGAAAGCGTATCGCCGGTCGAGGATAACGACATTGGCCTGGGCGTAAGCGGGGGCCAGGCCGGTGGTCGGCTTGGTCCATTGGCTGCGGGCTATTCTTGCCCTGATGTCACGTGGCGATTCCATACCGGTCATAGAAACTCCTGAGCTGATACTGGTTCTTCAGATAGACTTCCCTCGCCTCGATTAGGCCGACGGCTGTGAAACGGATCCCGGCCCCGACGGAAAGCTGGGCCAGCAAAGGCAAGTCCGTCGAGATGACCGTGGCGATCTTGACATATCCTCCGGTGGTCTGGCAATCGGCGGCAAGGATCGTGGGCTGCCGGTTCCCGGACACCTGGATGGCGCCCGCGCATGTCCCGTCGGAAATGATGTCGGCCCCGCGTGCGAGTCCGATGGGCGGCCCCGACAGGCCGATTCCCATACGGTCGGACCTGACGGTGACTTCGTAGAGGCCGCATAGGAAGCTTTGCATCCCCTCCTCGGTGACGCGATCGTCCTGAGGACCGGGGATGATCCGCACCGTCGGCCGGTCCGAATAGGGCGGAATCAAGCCCGACGGAAAAGCGAAAATCGGTTTTCCGACCACGTTGCCGAGCGGCAGGATATCACCTTTTCGCAAAGGCCTTCCCTCATGCCCGCCGAAGCCTCCGCGGAGGTAGGTCGACCGGCTGCCCATGATTTCCGGCACTGCGACTCCTCCCGACACGGCGAGGCAGGAACGCAGTCCCGAACGGGCGTAATCGAGGTGAAGGGAATCCCCTCTCCCGGCGGCGTGACACGTCCAGCTGGACACGGGGACTCCATTCAGAGTGGGGGCATGGTCCGCGCCGGTGACGGCGAAATGGGCATCGCAGAGGAATTCCGCCATGAATCCTCCAAGAGTGATTTCGATGGCGGCGGCGCCGGGGTCGTTTCCCACCAGGAGGTTCCCCACCACCAGGGCCTGCCGGTCCATGGCCCCGGACACGGGCACGCCCCGATCCCGGAAACCGAACCGGCCAAGGTCCTGGATCGTGGCCGGGGGTCCGGCCTCAATGATCCCGATAGCTCTCAAATTCGTCCCTCGTGATGGCCTTGAATCTCAAGGTCTGCCCGGTCCGGATAAGGAAGGGATCATTTTTCCCCAGGTCGAATAGCTTCAGCGGGGTTTTCCCGATCAAGCGCCATCCGCCGGGGCTGTCGATGGGGTAGATCCCGGTCTGACGGTCCGCGATGCCGACGCTGCCCGCCGGCACGACCTTGCGCGATTCCTTCCTGCGCGGGGTGTAAAGCCGCTCGTCCAGGCCGCCCAGGTAAGGGAAGCCGGGAGTGAAGCCGATCATGCAGACGGTGTAGACGGAGGCGCAGTGCAATTTGACCACTTCCTCCGGGGATATGCCGTGAAAGGATGCGACCTCGTCCAGGTCCGGACCGTGCCCACCTCCGTAGCACACGGGGATTTCGATGGGAGGAGCGGCCTCCATGGCGACTTCGGCGCTCCATTCCAGGCATTCGTCGATGACCAGCAGCAGGTTTTCAAAAGAGCACTCCCGGGGATCGTATTGAATGAAAAGGGAACGATAGGTGGGGTTCAGCCCCAGGATTCCGGGAAGCCGCCGTGCTCCGAGACTTCTGAACAGCTGCTGCACCCGGCCGTTGATGCTCGGGGCGATGTCGTTCCCGAACTCCACGCTGATGCCGGTGTCGCCGCAAAGCAGGATGCGCGGTTCGCGATAGGCTTTCATGGCACACAATCCGTTTTCGGCTTCGGGCATGGCGATCAGCGCCCCCGCGCGTCCTCACAACCCCAGGAACGCCTTCCGGACGCTGTCGTCTTGCAGCAGTTCGGCGCCTGAGCCTTCCTGCACCACCTTTCCCGTCTGCAGGACGTAGCCCCGATCACTCATCTCGAGGGATTCCCTCACGTTCTGTTCGACGAGCAGAATGGTGAGACCTTCCTTCTTGAGCTTCACGATCGCGTCGAAGAGCTCGTCCACGAGCAACGGCGAGAGTCCCAGCGATGGCTCGTCGAGCATGAGGATCCTGGGGTTCGACATGAGTCCTCTGCCGACCGCGACCATCTGCTGTTCGCCTCCGGAGAGGGTGGATGCGGCCTGCCGGCGCCGCTCCCGCAAGCGCGGAAAGAGTGTGAACACGAATTCCAGGTTTTCCGCGATGCGCTGCCGGTCCTCGAGGCAGTAGGCGCCAAGGAGCAGGTTTTCCTCGACGGAGAGCGGTCGAAAGAGCATCTTTTCCTCCGGGACGTAAACGACGCCGAGTCGAACGATGGCCTCGGTCCGCTTATCGTGGATCGCGACGCCGCCGAACCGGATTTCGCCCTCGAAGGCCCTCTGCGCCGCCATCACCGCCCTCAAAATGGTCGATTTCCCGGCGCCGTTCGAGCCCACCACGCAAACCGTTTCCCCGGGATACACCTCCAGGGAAACGCCGTGGATGACGGGCAGTCCCGAATAACGGACCTTGATCGCCTTGACCTGCAACAGCGGTTCGGGCATCAGCTTGACTCCGCCGTGTATTCTCGAGCGTAGCGTTCGCCCAGGTATGCCTTGATGACGCCCGGATCCTTGACGACGTCCCGGGGCAGCCCTTCGGCGATCTTCTCCCCGTAATCCAGGACGAGCACCCGGTGACAGACGTTCATGACCATTTCCATAACGTGCTCGATAAGAATCACGGTCACCCCGAGGTCCTGGTGGATGAAACGGATGCTCGCCACGGTGGCGTCCACTTCGTGCGGCGTGAGGCCGGCGGCAACCTCGTCGAGCAGCAGGAGCTTCGGCTCGGTACCCATGGCCGTGGCCATGACCACGCGCTTTTGGGCGGCGATGGGAAGCTCTCCCACCATGTGGCGTGCCAGAGGCTCAAGCTGGAAGTCCCTCAGCAGTCCATCCGCGCGGGCCGAGGCGACGGACCGTGAACCGGTCTTCATGAAACAGCCCACCATGATGTTTTCCTTCACGGTGAGGTCCCCGGACGCGGCGTAGATCTGGAAGGTCCTGGTGAGGCCGAGCCGGGCGATCTCATGGGCCTTCAGCGCCGTGATGTCCCGGCCGTCGAAGACGATCCGGCCCGAATCGATGCGGTGAGTGCCTGCAACGGAGTTGAACAGCGTGGTTTTCCCGGCCCCGTTGGGGCCGATGATGCCGAGCAACTCCCCCCGGGCCGCTTCAAAGGAGATATTCTTGTTGGCGACCAGCCCGCCGAAGCTTTTCGTGACGTTGCGAACTTCCACAAGTGCCGTCACGCCCGCTTCCTCCGCCTTATTCTTTCCACGATACCCCAGACTCCCCGGGGTTCCACCGCCGAGATGAACATGATGATGGCCCCGTAGATGACCAGATCGATTCCGACCAGCCCGGCGCGCGCACCGAGCCATTCTTTCAGGTAGCTTTTGAGCGGGATCAGGATGCCCGCACCGATGAGGGGGCCCCAGAGGGAACCGGCCCCGCCGAGCATGGCCATGAGCGCGATCAGGATCGAAATGTCGAGGCTCATGGTGTCTTCCGGCTCGATATTCTTGACGTAACACGCGTGAAACGAGCCCACCGCGCTGACGAACGTGACGGCAACGGCGTACGTCTTGATCTTGGCCCACTGCACGTTGATCCCGAGCGACCGGGCCACCTCTTCGTTGTCCTTTATGGAACGAAGTTGAAACCCGAGACGCGATTTCCGGAACCAGTTGACGTAAAGGATGCCGATAAAGAAGAAGGCCAGAATGATGTAATAATAGGTGTCGTCCTGTGTGAAGAAAAGGTGCAGGAAATCGGGCGAAGAGAATCGCGTGGCGGGAATTTCGAGGCCGCGCGCCGCGCCCACGAAGCGCCACACCTCGAAGATGTCCTTGAGCACCAGAGACGTCGCGATGGTGGCAATGGCAAAATAGTGGCCTTTCAGCCGGAAAACCGAGTAACCGATGACGGAACACCAGGCGATCGCGATGAGGACCCCGACGGGCATGGACACCCAGAACGGCGTGTTCCAGCGGATCATGGAGACGGCGGTGGCATAGGCGCCAATCCCGAGGTACTGGGCCAGACCCAGGTCCACCTGGCCCCCGTAGCCCCCGATCGTGTTCCAGCCCATGCCGTACAGGGAGAACATCAGAAACTGGATCACCGTGGACATGGCGAAAGAGGAAAACGGGAAGAACGGAAAAACCAGCAAGGCGAGTCCAACCGCCGCGGCGATGCCCAGGTCGAGGCGGGGGAGATCCCTGAAGTCGAAGAAGTTCTTTAGTTTTTCCACCCGAACAATCCTCTGGGACGAATCAGCATGATGAGAAAATAAGCAAGATATACCCACGTGTACTTGAATGGAGTCATGGAGATGCCGGCCATCCACGAGCTGCCGGTGAGATAGGTGAAAAAATCCCAGAAACCGGGGATCTCGGTGATCAGGCCCACGATCAAACCGGCAAAAAACGCGCCCGGCACGCTGCCGAACCCGCCCAGAGCAACGATTGCGAAGGCGATCATGGTGAACAGCAGCCCCACGTAGGGGGTCACGGACCAAAAGTTGACCAGCAGCGCCCCGGCGATGGTCACCGTGGCCGCGCCGATGCCCCATGCCAGGCCGTTCATGCGCTCGGTGGAAATCCCCATGTAGCGCGCTCCCTGGCGGTTCAGGGCGGTGGCCACCATGGCCTTGCCGGTCCGCGTCCGGTGCATCAACAGCCAGACCGCGGCGAAGGAAATCACGGCCATGACCGCTCCGGCCAGTTTCGTGGCCGGAACGACCACTCCCATGCCGAGATCGAATGCCCGGTTGACCAGGACGCCGCTGTGGATCGTACGGTCCTCGGAGCCGAACAAGAGCAGGGCGAGGTTGCGCAGGAACAGCATCAGGCCGAATGTGCCCAGCAATTGGGCCACCATCGGGCCGCGCAAGAGGAATTTTACGAAACCGTAATAGCAGGCCACCCCCAGCGCGTAACCGACCGCCCCGGCGACGGGAATCATCAGCAGGGGATCGAGGCCGGAGGCCTGGGAAGTAAGGAGGGCGGTGTACATGCCGAGCATGAGGAATTCGCCGTGGGCGAAATTGACGATGTCCATCATGCCGAAAATGATCGTCAAGCCGAGCGCTATCAAAGCGAACAGCATCCCGATGAGCAAACCCGCAACCAGTGAACCGACGAGAATTTCCATAAGCCGTGTCGCGCTCAATTCATGCCTGCCCGGGGGAGAATGCCCGGGCTACCGATGGCCGGACGGCGCCGCACCGCCCGGTCCACCTCACCGATCTTCCATGCACGGCGCCGAATGAGCGCCCGCTCCCGAGTCCCCGGCGCCCCCTCGGTGCGGCGCTCGATCAGAAAGCCTTGAACGGATAAATCATGTTCGCCGTGCTCACATCGAACGGGTAGATGATCTCCAGGACGATGTTGCCGTCCTTGTCCTTCTGGTATTGGCCGATAATCCCCGACCCCAGCTCGTTCTGGCCCCTGTCGGCGCCGGCGGCGGCAAACTTGATCCCCCTCCAGGGGACGATCAGCTGCTCTCCCGGAATGCTGATGCTGTTAGCGGTCTTCTGAATGTCTTCGGGTTTGGTCGACCCGGCCTTTTCCAGGATTTCCACCCAGGTCTGCAACCCCGTGAACGCCCTGGCCGATGCTCCGCTCAGATCGTGCCCGATTTCCTTTTTGTAAAGCTCGTTCACCTGTCCCGACACTTTTTTCACCGCGGCAACCCTGGGAGCGAAAACCGTGCGGGTCAAGATCCCCACCACGTCATCGCCCAGAGTAGATCTGAATTCCGGGGCCTCAAAACCCGCGTTCTGCCCCCAGATGATCTTGGCGCAGGCTTTCTGTGCCTTGAGCGTCTTCACCATCAAGATGGCGTCCGAGGCGTAAGAAGCAAAGAGCATCGCATCCGGTTTCACCGCTTGCAGTGACCGTACCTCACTCGAAAGATCCGCGGACTTTGCCGCATAGAGCATCGATTTCTGAACGATGAAGCCATATTGTTTGGCGAAGCCCTCGATCGTCTCCGAAACCTGGGAACCCCACTCGGTTTTCTCACAGGCGGAGACCAGCTTCTTGATCTGATCCCCCGGAACCGCGGGCACCCCCTTGACTTTGCCTTCGGTGAGTCCTTTCAACAGTTCGAACAAATCCCTGGTGAAAGTCACGTCGTGAGGCGTGGTTCTCCAGAACCATTTGAAATCGCGCTGTGTCAGCGCCGGCGAGGTGGACGAATCGTTGATCATGGGAATCCCGTACTGCTCGCACACGGCGCTTACGGTTTTCGTCACGGAGCTGTGGTAACAGCCGAGGATGCCGACCACTTTGTTGTCCAGAATGAGCTGCTTGGCCAGGTCGGCGCCAAGCGTCGGGTTTCCCTCGTGATCCTTGAATATCAGCTCGATTTTGGCGCCGCCCAGGGAGGTGATTCCACCCCTTCTGGCCATGTCCATGTCGATGCCGGGCATCACGTCGTTTGCTATTCGGGCGGCCAGTTCCGCGCCGGCTCGCAGCTCCCTGCCTTCGGCAGCCGCTCCTCCCGTCAGCGGATAGATCACGCCGATCTTGATCGTTTCCGCGGCAGGACAGGCCGTCCGGAATACGGCAATCACGGCCAAAGCCAGGCAGACAGCCCAAAGGACAGAACGCGTCTTCATCATGACCGCCTCCGTTGTGAAAAGGTGTGGTTCCGATGTCATGCAACAGCACAAAAATGTGCCAGGAAAGCCTCGCAAATCCAGTTGTTCAACATAGAAAAATCAACAATATCCTGTCAAGCTATTATTGTTCGCAAAGAGATATCTACTATCCACACGAGGTTTATCGACACTAACAATCCGCCATTCGTAATGACTGATCCTAACGGTTTTCAGCCCGTACTCATACCGAGGTGCGTTCAAGATGGCAAAACACCTGCCCGTCGGGAGGCGACGCGGGCGAGGATAAACGCCGCCCCTTGCCACGGAGCGATGCGCCGGTCAGACGTAAGAGGTTACTTTATGCCCCCCGCCCAATGCACTCGTCTTGAACGCAATTATCCATGCCCCCTGCGACACCCGCGAAGCATGAAAACAGTTTCACCCGGGAATCTATTTTCTAGGTAATAAGAATATTTGATCGGGAGAATAGGGGAGTTACGAAAGCTTAAGCTCCGCGGGGGAGCAACACCTTGAAGCACTCAAAATAATCTACCGACCCGGTCGGGTCAGGGCCTTCCCCGGCCCGCGGCGGGGCCGACGTCTCCCGCGGGTGCGCGAAGCATCGTCGGCGGAGCTTTCTTCACGCCCGGCGCATCAATTGAATCGATCCCTTGTCCGCCCTGGTTGCACGGCCGATGATCGCCGCGCGGGGAACCCCTCCCGCTTTCAGTGCCCCGACCAGCGAGTCGGCGTCTTCTTCGGGAAGCGAAATAAGCAGTCCGCCCGAGGTCTGTGCGTCGGCGAGAAGGTCCAGTAGCAGGGGATCCAGCGGTTCGGTCTGAAGGACCCGATGGGCACAAAAGCTGCGATTTGCATAGCTCCCCGCGGGCAGGAGTCCCAGTTGCAGCAAATCCAGGGCCTCCGGAAGCAGGGGAACCCTTTCCGCCTCGATCGTGATCGAGACGTTGCTCGCCGCCGCCATCTCCAGGGCGTGGCCCAGGAGGCCAAAGCCGGTGACGTCGGTGCACGCATGCACCGGGTATGCGGCCATGACCTCGGCGGCCCTCCGGTTGAGGGTCGCCATGGTCTCGATGGCCAGCTTCTCTCCCTCTTCAGAGACCAGCTCCGCCTTTATTGCGGTGGCCAATATCCCCGTTCCGAGCGGTTTGGTGAGGATGAGGGCGTCCCCCGGGCGGACCCCTGCATTGGTCAGGATCCTGTCGGGGTGAACCGTGCCGGTGACCGAAAGACCGTACTTGATCTCCGGGTCTTCCACGCTGTGTCCTCCAGCGAGGACGGCCCCGGCTTCGTGGGTCTTCTCCAGCCCTCCTCGAAGGATCTCTTTGAGGATGGCTTTATCCAGGCTTTTCACGGGGAAGCAAACGACGTTCATGGCCGTGAGCGGCCGTCCCCCCATGGCGTACACGTCACTGAGGGCGTTTGCCGCGGCGATCCGGCCGAAATCGTAAGGATCGTTCACGACGGGGGTGATGAAGTCGATGGTCTGAACCAGGGCAAGCTCGTCCGTCAGGCGGTAGACGCCGGCATCGTCGGACGTCTCGCGTCCCACGAGCAGGTTCGGGTCTTCCTCCATGGGCAGGCCCTCCAGGATCTCGGACAGGTCCTCCGGACCTATTTTCGCCGCTCAACCTGCCGCGCGAACGCTCTTTGCCAATTGCACCTTTGAAACAGCCATGCGCACTTCCGGATTCCATCGAAAGCTCAGCCCGCCTCGCATCGTTGCGAGGCGGGCGTCATCTTGAAGAACGATACCTTTTTCAACTGGAGCCCGCACAGACTAATACTATCATACCGCGAACGGATCAAGCCATACTGATGACCTTGTCCGCCAGTTGCATTGCGGTGACGATATCGAGCATGTTGGTTGTTTCACCGACCTGCTTCTTCTCCAGGAGACCGAAATGGTTCAGACAGGTCCCGCAAACCAGTATGGTGACGCCTTCCCGTTCCAATTCCCGGAGCGCGTCGAGAGCCGCCGAACCCTCGGCGGTCAGCTTGACCCCTCCGTTGAGGAAGATGAGGCGCCACAGGTCCTGTCCCATTTCTTTCAAGGTTCCGATGAAGTTGACAACGAGCTTTCCGCCGAGCACGTCGTCTCCGCGACCCAGAAATTCGGTCGCCACGAGGACGGCGGTCCTGGTCTCCTCCCGCGCCTCATCGACCGGGAGCTCACACGGCGAGGACGTCGCGTCCCGGTTCCCCGTTATCTCGAAGGTTTCTCCCTGCTCCGAAACGCTGACCGCGTATCCGGCGCGGGCCAGGAAACGGCTCACGTTCTCCTTCGCTGCGGGGTTGTCCACAATAACGCTGAACCGGGCAACGTCGCCCCGATCGACAACTTCCTTGGCTTTCAAAACCGGATGGGGACAGGCCATGCCACGACAGTCGAGAGTTGCTTCGTTCATAGGAACACCTCTTGAGAATTCGTTGTTCGAGTCTGGTCGGGTGCCGATGCCGGTGTGGATCGCTCCGAACACATTGCGGCAGATGGTCCGCGGAAGCCCCATTGTCGCTCTGTCCGACGGTTTCCACCGGTTTACCCCGCCGGTGAAACCCGATTCGGGACTCCGGGAGAAAACCGGGCCCGCGCGGCGTCTTCGTATCCAGTTTCGAAACGGTCCTTCCGGCTGTCCGCGAGCCGCGGCAACCACCCTCGGCCCCGTAGCGAAACGGTTCTCCGGCGTCCCTGCAAAACGAAAAGCCGCAAGGGTAAATCTACATCGGTTGGTTCAATCTGACAAATCGGCAAAATTACATGTGATGCCGTCAATGCATCGGAAATATCAATAGTTGAAGGAACGACGGGAGATTCCCGCCGGTCGGTGCGCCCATGGTGGAACAACGTTGCGGGCGTGCCTGGAGGCCGGCCGATCATCGTCGCGGTGGCGCGTGAAACAAAGTTTGGACCGTGCCGTAATGGAAGTAAAGGACGCGGTGGGAAATGCCCCGGGATCGGGCTTACGAAAAGGTGGTCCTGGGCTCCCGAAATCCCCAGATGATCCCGGAGGCGGCGGCCAGCGCCACGACGCCCTCCGGGTCGGGTTCCATGAATGCATCGACGGTTCTCGGGGTGAGATCGACGATCTTCCAATGGGGCGATCGGATTTCCAGCCGCTCGACGACCACGCTCGACCCCGGTTTCTTTTCTTCCCGCAGTTCCGCGACTCTCCCGGAACTCTCCTCCGGGAAGGTCAAGGTCATTCTCCGGGGCTGCACGAAGGCGAGCACCCAGGAAACCCGGCGCAGCCGGCGCAGGCAGGTAACGATCAGATGCCGGCCGAGGAAGAACAGGAAAAACCCTATGAGAAAACATGTGCCGATCAACAGCCACGCGAATAGAGGCGGGGGCGACTGGAAAACCGGGACTCCGGGAAGGGCGCCCGTCACGATGGCCAGCAGGCCGATTCCCCAAAGCGTCAGGAAAACGCCGCCGATCAGGGCGATGATGCCGGCCACGACGAGAAACCGTGCTTCCAGCTTCAGTTCGGGGTGTATGGGAATATCGTTCATCGGTCGAATCCTTCAGAAAACGCGGCAACCCCGGGATCTGCGCGTGCGGGTTCTTGAGCCCCGATCGCCTTCGTTCCCGGAAACAACGACACGCAGCGCGATCTCAAAACAACCTTCCGCCTGAGCCCCCCGGTCCGGGGGAACAACCGGGACCGGCAGGTGGTGCCCGCTTTTCATGGCGCCATCGATTACGATCACCATAACCTGTTTGTGCTTCAAATTGAAAGGGACTCTTCCCGGGGGTCGAGACGCGGGGCAAAATGAAAAGCCCGGCACGCGACCAAAGGCTCTGCGGGTGCTGGGCCTCTTCGGGCATAAGGGATACACGGCGGCAAACTTATCGACAGACAGCCTCGTTTCAAGACACTATAATGAAAAGCGTGGTCCCTCTGATACGGATTTGCGTTCAGAATGATACTCTAAAAGCGTGGGGGACGTATCCCCCACACCCCCTCGCCGCTTCGCGGCTCCGTGTGGCGCTGCGGCGGCGGCCTTCGGCCAGTCGCCGACAGCGCCGAGCACTCGGCCTCACGCGCTTGCGCGTGTGGCCGAAACTTGGGGGGTGCGGGGGAATCATTCCCCCGCTCTTTTGTGCTTGAAAGATCCATCTCTTGAACGCAACTTCGTATGAGATGTGAAAGGAAGCGAAACCGTGAGATTCCTGCAAATCCCGCGCGGACAATCCTTGTTACAGAGATGCCGACCGGCGGTCTTGAAGTTTTGGCTGCCGGCGGTGGCGGGAGTCCTCTGGTCCGGCGTGGGGATCGCGCTCTGCGTCACGGCATGCGGGTGGCTTTTGCCGACCCGTTGGCCTGTGAACGCTGCTGGAGCGGCGCTTGGATTCGGCTCCGGAGTCCTGGTCCATCGTTTCGGGTTTTCCCGGATTGCCGGGCGGAACATCGACCGTATCGCCGCTCAGCCCGACAAGGTCTGCCTGTTTGCCTTTCAGGCATGGCGGAGCTACCTGCTGATCGTCGTCATGGTCATCCTGGGATACGTGCTTCGCCATTCCCACCTTCCCCTGCCGGTGCTTGCCGTCATTTATTCCGCTGTCGGCACCGGCCTTGTCCTGAGCAGTACGCTCTACTACAGGCGCCTGTTCAAGTAGCGGGCAACGGCTTGGGTGTTTTCATCGGCTCCCGGAAGTCGGATGCGGGCCCGACATCGGGACGACGGCTGTTCTCCGGGTGAGTGCGGCCACCGTGCGGGAACCTCGACAACCGCGACTCGAGCGTGGAGGACGATTCGCCCGTGAGCCCGGGTCCCGGGCTCCGGGAGCAAGGAAGAATCCAGGAAGTGAGTGCGGGGCTGGGAAGGGAGGGGCGGGAATCAGCCGACGAATCCGAGGACATCCCTCAGCCTGCGCAACAACTCCGTTGCGTCGCGTCGGCCGGGCATGAGCGGAAGTGCGGAAAGAACGCCAAGACCTTCGCTCGCCTCGTGGAATTCGTCTTCGGAAAGCGGGCTGAGCACCGCGGTGTTGACCATGGCGTTGACCTCGATCAGTTTCGACACCAGGCTCAGCGGTTCCGTATCCGGCAACTTGGAATCAACGATCGCAAGGTGCGGAAAAGCGTTGCGCACGGCGTCCAGAGATTCCTTGCCGGTCCCGGCCTGCTCGAGGCGGACGTCCGGGTCCGAGGCCAGGCCTTCGATGAAGGCGCGAAGGGTTTCCGGGCGTGCGCTGACCAAAAGAATGCGGAGCATGATTTCTCCTTTTCGATGGGTGAAGAGGGCGGGCGGGTTTTCCAGGGAGAACCCCCTCAGCGTCCCCGTCGAAGTGAAATGCGCCGGCCGGGGCGATCGGGGAACCATCCGGCTGACGCTCATTGCGGCATTCCCCGCGGTCACTCAGAACCGGATCGGATTTCTCCACGACGGCTCAGCCCGCCCCGCCACATTTCCTGAACCGGAGCTCGAATAAGGCCTGCAATCGTCGGCGAGCCTTTTTCGGAACGCTCATTGCCGACCGCTCGTAATGCCCGTGGTGCAGAGCGGTTTCCCGGGTCTTGCGGCGTGTCCGGGAAACGGTGCGCCGCCCCGCGCCCTCGTGGAGGATGGTCTTCGGTGGAAGTGTCCGCCGTCCCCGTTCGGAGGATCACATGGTGCCCGCCTAACGTCCGCCGCCCCCTCCGCAGGTGAAATCGTTGGTGAACTGCGGCAGACTTCCGTTCAGGTACGCCTTTACCGCGTCGCCCACGGTCAGAGCGTCGGCGCCGTAGAGGACGGAAATTCCCACCTGAGTGAACCCCATGAGCGGCCGCATGCCCATGCCCCCCGCGATGAGGACCTGGACGCCGTGCCGGGCCAGGTGATTGACGGGGGCCATGCAGCCGCCCTGCTGATGCGGGACGTTGGGCAGGGTCTTGACCTTCACGACCTTTCCGTCCGCGACTTCCACCAGTGTGTAAAGATCACAGTGGCCGAAATGGGCGCCGAGGGCGGATTCGAGACCGCCCGGATGGGTCGAGGGAATGGCGACAACTGTGCTTTTCATGGTTCTTTCTCCTGATTGCGCTTGATCTTCTGCAACGTCATGAAACGCCGCACTCTGCCAAATAAACATCGGTTACACACGGCGATGGAGGACAGGTCGTTCTCCCGCCGACACTCATACATGCCTGGTTCCGCACGGGAGATTCGCCCGTCTAGCCGATTCCGTTCATCAGCGCCTCGATTCGCGCCCAGGTGCTCGTGAGCTCCCGGCTGAAGGCCGCCTCGGGCAGTTCCGTTACCACCAGCCCCTGGATCATGGCCCGGGTGACGATCGGATCGTGTGGAAGACGGGCGAGCACCGGATAGTCCCTCTCCCGGCAGTACGCCTCGATGCGGGAGGCTTCATCCTGGTTGAGGTCGTGCTTGTTGATGATAACCGCGAAGGCAACCTGAAAGTGCCTGCACAGATCGGCCACCCGCTCCAGGTCATGCCGTCCCGACGGGGTGGGCTCGGTGACCGCCACTGCCAGATGGGTTCCCGAGAGGGAACTGATCACGGGACAGCCGATGCCCGGCGCCCCGTCGCAGAGCACCAGGTCCAGCCCTTTGGCGGTGGCCAGTTCCCGGGCCTGTTGTTTGAGCACCATGACCAGCCGGCCGGAGTTTTCCGCTCCCGGAAAGAGCTGGGCGTGGACCATGGGACCAAACCGCGTGGACGAGACGTACCAGTGCCCGCAGTGTCTCAGTTCAAAGCGGATCGCCTCGGCCGGGCAGAAGGCCACGCACACCTTACAGCCCTCGCACCGGATGGGATCGACGGTATACCCTCGCTCCCCCTCACGTATCGCATCGAATCGACAAAGCGAGGCGCACACACCGCATCCGGTGCACCGCTCGCCGTCGATCCGGGCTTCGTAGCCCGAGAGGAAACGCTCCTCCCGTTCCCGAACGGGGCGGAGAAGCAAGTGGAGGTCGGGGGCGTCCACGTCCAGGTCGCAAACGACTTTGTTTGCAGCCAGGTGAGCGAAGGCGCCGGTAAGCGAGGTCTTGCCCGTTCCGCCCTTGCCGCTGATGATCACGATCTCACGCATGGGCCGCCTCCCGCGGGCGGGACCGCTCCGCCAGGTCACGGATTTCATCGCGCAGGGAGACAAAGGTCTCCTTGAGCCGCGGGGATACTTCCGCAATGACCCTGCCGCGGGCGTAGGCCTCGGCGATGGCCCTGTCGAAAGGGATCTCGGTCAGGATCGGAAGTCCTTTGTCCCGGCAGAACCGATAGAGGTCGTCGGTGCCAAGCCCCGCGCGGTTGACCACGGCGCCCATGGGTTTTCCCAGAGGGGAAAAGGCTTCCCATGCCAACCGGAAGTCGTAAAAGCCGAAGGGGGTGGGTTCGGTGACCAGAAGGATCAGATCGCTGTCAATGACGGCATTTACCGCGGGACAGCTGACGCCCGGCGGGGCGTCGATGATGGCGTCCCGAGCGCTTTGCGCGATCATTTCGTTGAGCTTTGCCTTGACCAGGCGCATGAAAGGCGGGCTCATCGCTTCGCCCACCCGCAGCCGACCCATGAGAAATCCGATTGTCCCGGCCCGGCCCCGGTTGATTTCCCCCAGTTCGCGCGTGCCGGGGGAAAGCGCCTTCTCCGGGCACAAGGCGATGCAGCCGCCGCAGCCGTGGCACATCTCGGGGAAGGTCAGTATGAGTTTGCCCATCGCACATATGGCCTTGAACTGGCAAAGCTCGGAACAGGCGCCGCAAAAGGTGCACCTGGAGGCGTCGACGACGGGGACCTCCATATGGGCCGCTTCGCTCTCCTCGAGATTCGGTCTGAGGAAGAGATGCAGGTTGGGCTCTTCGACATCGAGGTCCACGGCCACCAGCGGCCGATCCCAGATCGTGGCAAGAGATGCGGCCACCGTGGTCTTGCCCGTTCCGCCCTTGCCGCTCGCCACGGAAACGATCATTTTTCGCCCTCCCGGTTCGGGCCGTCGGCAACGCGCACCGAACCGCTCTTGAACCGCTCCAGGGCCTCCCGTACGGTCATTCCATCCAGGTCCTGCACGATCTGAATTCCTACCGCGGTCAGGGCCTGAAAAGCCTTGGGGCCGACATATCCGGTGAGCAGGCACTCGGCGCCGGCCTGCACGATGAGTTGGGCGGCCTGTATTCCAGCGCCCTGGGCCAGAATTTGCGATCGGCCGTTGTCGATGTACCGGGTCTCCATGGTTTCAAGATCCACGATCACGAACCCGGCAGTCCGGCCGAACCGGGGATCCACCCGGTCATCGAGACCGGGCCCTTCACTCGTAACGGCAATTTTTCTCACTTCGTGCTCCCTCTCCGAAATAGGGCATGACGGGCATGCCCGCTCCTATTCTTCCGCCGTGGGCGTCGCGAGATGGTGGCGATGCGGCGGCGCGGCCACATGGTTGTGGATCGCCGTCTGCAGCGTCGCGGCGGCCAGATACGCGCAATGATGATGGTCTTCGGGCAGGTCCTCGATCATGTCGAGAATCGTGTCTCCTTCGATCATGGCCGCGTCGTCGAGGTTCCTCCCTATCGCGAGCATCACGGCGAGAAATCCGCAGGCCTTGCTGGGGCCGCATCCGTCGGTCACGAAAGAGCCGTCGACGATTTCGTCTTCCTGAATCTCGAGGTGGATCTCCATCGTTTCCCCGCAAGGGCCGGTCACCTTGGCGGAAGAAGTCGCCTTGGGCAATTTCCCGAATTTGATCTGTCGCGGATTCGTGTTCGGCTCTTTGGGGCCGTAGCTTTTTTGGGTCTGACTGCTGATCAGTTTCTCCAGGTCGCTCATCTGCCGCAATCCTTTGTGCATGATTCTCCGCTGCAGCTCCGCTGCCATCGCTGTTCACTCAACGCAACCGGAATGACACCCGGTCATGGACCCCGGTGGTGGTGCAATACTCATTCCAGGTGGAGGTGTTTCTCCCGGATTCCACCGGGACGGCGAGGATAATTCGGCATGCGTGTACTTGGTGCGGGCTTTCAGAAGAGATGGGCATGGGTGCAAACTGGACCCATGCCCTGAGGAGAGGGAACAAAATGTTCCCATTTGCTCTGCAGATCTGAAGCTCCACCGATCTCGTAAGCAAGCAGCCGACCGGCACCGGGGCGCCGCTGTCTCGGCGCGAGCCTGACCGGCCCTTTCCGGGCGGCGATGACCGGACCTGCTCCGTTGGACCTGCTTATGAACGCCGCCGCAGGCACCCTTTGATCCAACACGGTCGCTCTCTCGGCTATTCCGGACGGCAAGACGCTCCCGTTTCTCCGCGCCGCCCTGCCGGACAGCGCCCCCACCGATCGGCCCGGGCGGCTCTTTCGTCCGCTCGATGGCCGCTCGATTCATCTGGGCGCATCGCTCGGGCTGCAAAGGTTCTGTCCGTCAAGGCACCGATCGTCATGGCGGCTCATCGGCATCACGGCATCGGAACAGGGAACATTCTACCGGCGGGGAGCGTTTCCGCCGCCTCCTCTGCGTCCGTTTCCCTTTCCCATTCCTTTTCCGCCTCCACATCCCCGGCCTCGACCCATGCCGCGTCCAGGCCCCGTGCCTTTTCCTCCGCAGCCGAGCATGCCCGCGCCGGGTCCCGTTCCCGTATCCGTTGCCGAATCGGCCTCACTCGACAATCCGCCCGCCTTGAAGCGTGCGACCGCCTCGCGAATGGACCCGCTCATGCCCGTTATCATGCGGACGCCGACCGCCGCCAGCGCCTGGTGTGCCTTGGGGCCGATCGTGCCGGTAATGACGGCCGCGGCGCCCTTGTTGTACACGAGCTGAGCCGCACTGGTCCCCGCCCCGGTTGGGGCGTCGATGTCGGGATTCGTCACGGTCTCGAACCGCATTGTTTCGGGATCGATCAAAAGAAAATAACGGCTTCTTCCGAAGCGAGGATATACCTCGCTGTCCAGATTCGGTTCCGGTGCTGATACAGCGATTCTCATTCACATCCCTTTCCGTCGGGATCGATCCGATCCGCATGGGGGTTTTCAGGATCGCACCCATGGGGCAGCCTCCTCTCGGAAGCTCTCCCGTCATGTTATCCGTCACTCTGCGTTCCGATCCCTCTCGATTTGGGCTATCCTTGCCCTGGCGGCGTCAAGCGCCCCTTCAAGGTGCGCGATGTGGTCCCTGAGGACATTGAGTTCATCCCGGGGAGCCGACCGGGTATAGCCCGCGGCTTCGAAGCGGCCTCTTCCGGCGCACGGCCGGACGGGAGCCGCCATCCCGGCGGTGAATCGTCTCCACCCTCGGCCGCGACCCGGGCCCCGACCAAAGAATGGTCCGTGGTATCCCTCCAGTGCGTCGCCCTCGACTGCACCACTGCAAAAACCGAGTTGCCTGCCCGTCATGGGGCCCAGTCCTTGCGGACCGGTTCTGTCTTTGCCCGGCATGGTCGTTCCTCCCTGGTTCAAAAGGATTGTTTCCGTCAGAAGCGGATCGAAGCCGGTTGCATGAAATGCGAGGAGCGCACACCGTCCTTGCGGGGGCAAGCGCCCGTGAAGCGCGCCGGCTCCGGTAGCCCGTTTCTGAGCCGATACCCGACCCTGTCCGGGGCAAAATTCATGCCGGAGGAGAGAACAACACGAGGGTTGCGGGAATACGCATCCCGCCGGAACGAACGAAAGGTGGGCTGAAGGTACAAAATGTTCCCGAGGAGGGCTCACAATGTTCCGTCCGAGAAGTTTTGCCGCGGCTTGGACGGCGGGATCAAGGCGGGGAATCGGAGTCGTGCATCCCGGGACTGTTCCTGTCCTCCGGCAGTCGTTTGGCTTTCGTATCGTCGCCGTGATGTGGGTTGCACGTTGCACAAGGAATGCGTGGATGGGAAACGTGCTCAGCCTGCCGCCCGTTAATCAGGCAAGGGAGCGGCGCACGCCCGCCAGGCAGGGGGGGTATTCCGCAGGTCGGCTCGGTGGTCGCCTTGAGACGGCGGACGCGGTGCTTTCCCTCGATTTGCAGCCGGGCGGGATTTCCCCGCGCCCGTCTCATGTCGGGCCGGATGCGCGGCGAGGATGCCGTTCGAGACGGCTTCCTCGCCGACGAGGGGATCTCTACTTGTCGTCGTAGGTAACAAACGACCGAACGGCATCCTCGTCGAGCCGTTCGAGCAATTTCATGACCAGGTCGAGTGCGCTCAGGTAGTCCTCCATGTGAACGAGCCCGTTGTGGGTATGGATGTAACGGGAGGGTACGCCGAGAACGATGGTCGGCACGCCTTCCCGCGTCAGATGAACGGCACGGGCGTCGGTCGATCCGCTTCGGCGGACTGCGACCTGGTGCGCGATTCCGTGTTCTCGGGCCAGTTCGACGGCATATCGGCTGAACTTGCGATTCATGATCGCCGACGGGTCCATGAGCCTGATCTGGACGCCTCCCCGCAGTTTTCCCTGTCGCTCCTCTTCCGTCGTTCCTGGCAGATCGTCCGCCGGCGTGCCTTCCAGGATGATGGCCGCGTCGGGATTGACGGCGTGCGCCGCGGTCTGGGCGCCCCTCACCCCGACTTCCTCCTGGACCGTTCCCACCGCGCAAACCGTGTTGTGGTGCGTCATCGACATCAGCATGGCGGCGGCATGTATGACCACGGCCATCCCCACCCGGTTGTCGAACGCCTTGCACAGGAAGACGTCGGGATCGTGCAGCACGGTGAAGCTGCTGTCGGGAACGATGCTGTCTCCCACCTCGATCCCGAAACGATCCCGGACATCCACCGCGTCGCGCGCTCCCACATCGATGAACATATCTTCGATTTTCATCACTTTTTCACGTTCGGCGTCGGTCAGGAAATGGGGTGGCTTGGCCCCCACGACGCCGATGATCTCCGTGTTGTTGCGGGTGATTATCCTCACCCGTTTGGCCAGGATCGTATGCGGCCACCAGCCGCCCAACGGGAGGAACCGGATCAGTCCTTCCCGCGTGACGCTCTGCACCACGAACCCGACTTCATCCATGTGCGCGGCAAGCATGATCCGAGGGGTTTCGGAAGTTCCTTTTTTCGTGTAAATGATGCTCCCGGTTTTGTCCGTGGTGGTGTCCCCCCCCACTTCCGTCCGGAAGATACGGCGCACGGCGTCTTCATGACCCGGCGCGCCGGGAGCTTCGGCGAGGCTCTTCAGCAAGTGAATTGCGGCGGCTGTTACAGGATCGTTCAGCATGTCTTATACTCCGGTTTGATGAACGGGCACGCAGCGATTATTTCAAATTTTTAACGTCAATGCGGCATTCCTTGTTCGGACTCGGTGGCGGCGGCTCCAGGCATGAAAAAATAGCGGTAAAAGCCGGCGTCGGAGATTCGAGATATTACACGGACCAGAAGAAAGACGCAAGCCATTGAAAACACGATTCTTCCCCAGAATACGCCCGACATGTCGCCACCCAGAATGACCGTGAGCAGGGTGTCTTCGATGAGGCTGTGACACAATCCCATCAGGGCCAGGGCCGAGAAAATATCCCTTTTGTCTATTCGGTCGGAGTTTGCTTCCCGGATAATTAAACCTCCTCCATATGCCAGCCCCAGTGTCATGCCCACAATCGTGATGGTGGCCGCGGAGCTGCCGATGCCGAGCACGGTGAGCACGGGCTGCAGCAGGCGGGTGATGATGCCGGTAATCCCGAGGTGAGCCAGGATTCTCAGCAGAATGACCAGGGCAAGAATGATGACGTATATCATGGCCAGGGTTTTGGCCTGGTTGACGGCCCAGGAGACGAGAGACGGCTCTTGGGAGGGGGGGACCCAGGCGAGGACGTTGGGTTGCTGGAGCCAGCCTCCCCATTGGTAGAGGTGGTGGAGGCACAGGCCGAACAGGAAGCCGCAGCCGACGCGAAACAAACCCATCGCGACGGGGCGCGCGCCCGCTTTTCGGGCAATGGCCAATTCCATCGGAAGGCCGTGGGCGACCAGCATGATGGAGTAGAGCACCGTCGTCTGAGCGACGGTCAGCGGATTATCGGCGCTCAGGGAGGCGAACACGATCAGCCCGGCATAGAACGTGTTCAACATGGCCGATGCCCACGCCAGCCCCATGCTCCCGGGAAGCCCGACCATTTGCATGACGGGAGCCAGCCAGCCGGCGAGAATCTCGATCATGCCCAGCTCTTTGAGAATCTTGACGGCAATCAGGATGGGGACCATGATCCTGAAGAGGCTCAGGGTGATGTCCGTGGCTTCCCACACCAGCTTCTTGATGGAGTCTATGGAGATCACTCTCGGAATCGCTTCCCCGAAGAATTTGTATTCCTTGCCCGAATCCGCGCGGCATCCCCACCGTTCGCCCCGGCTGTCCGAACGGAAGATCGTCCGGGCCCGCAAGCCGCTCGGGCTCGTTGGCCCCAATTTTCGCGGGAATGTCAAGCACGGGCATCATAGAGGAAAAAGCCGGCCCGGCCAAGACGCAACATCAGGAGGGACGGGTCACTCGTTTGGGGGTCGAAAACGCGGGAATCGAAGGACGCAGCCGGGAGAGGCTCCAATGAGGAGCGAATTCCGGGCTGCCGCGGATGCCGGGAGACTTCGGGAAACCGACGGGTGGCGCGGCCACGACCGGACCGAAGCTCAAAGCTTGCGTCAGGGCTCATTCCCCGCCGGACCGAGTATCTTCACCGGGTGCCCGCCGGCAGGGAGGGATGCCGGACGGTCCTCGTCAAATACCGCAGGCCAGTATTTCCTCGAGCCGTCGATAGAACGCGTCCCTTGCATGCCGCTCGGTCCAGGGCACGTGTCCGCAACGCTCCAGCAGGATGAACCGAAAATCCTCGAGGACGTCCGTCAGCGGCGTGCGGACCCCTTCCGCCGGGTGGGCGTCGTAGTCGCCGTGGATCGCCACAACCGGGCAGCGAATCCGTTTTCCGAGCTCCAGGAGCCGGCCGCTTCGTCTCAGGCCCGCGGCATCGCGCCACACACTCTCAAAGATATCGGGCCGGTAGTCGATTGCAGCGGGATCCTCATCGTCCGAATCGTAGGCGTCGGCCTTGGAAAACAAGGCCCCGAAACGCGCGAAGGCGGCAGTCTTGTTCTCCATGGCGGGATCGTCCAATTGCCGGATGAGGGATTCGAGCTCCGATCGTTCCCCTTCCTCGAGACGCCTCAGCCTGGTTTCCTGAATTCCGCGGGCATACCCGGCTTCGAAAGGCGGGCTGGAAACGAGCACCAGCTTTTTCACCACGGGCGGGTACAGGGCCGCCACCATGAAACTGAGCCACGCCCCCCACGAGAAGCCGATGAGGATCACGGGGAGTGTCCCGTGCCGTCGCAGGACCGTTTCCAGCTCTTCGATCTGCCCCCGGAGCGAAGCGGCGGTCTGGAGCGGTTCGAGAACGCCGCGGCCGCGCGACAGCCTCCGTGCCACCGGAGCCGCCTGCCCGGCTGCTCCGGGGCCACCGTGGACGACGGCCACGCAAAACGGACCCGTACCGTGCGTTCTGAGATTGTCCACGCCGTATCCTTGCATGGCGGACGTTCCGGTAGCATCACCCGCGCACGGGCGGGCATCCGCGGAGAGCAGGTTTGCATTCCCGATTGCGCCGCATCCTCCGCGCGTGGGCGGGCATCCGATGCATCAGCTGCGCCCGAGATTCGCCGCGACAAATTCCCAGTTGATCAGTTTTTCGATCACGCCGTTGACGTAGTCGGCCCGTCGGTTCTGGTAATCGAGGTAGTAGGCATGTTCCCAGACGTCGATGGTCAGAAGAGGCTTCATGTTCCGGGTCATGGGATTGTCGGCGTTGCTCGTGGCGACGACCTTCAGCTTGTCCCCGTCCAGGACCAGCCAGGCCCAGCCGCTTCCAAAACAGGTGACGGCCGCACTGGCCAGTTCCTTCCGGCACGCGTCGAGACTGCCGAAGGACGTTTCGATCCTTTGCTTCAGAGCGGGTTGCGGATCGCCGCCACCCTTCGGGCTCAGGCACTTCCAATAGAATGTATGGTTCCAGGTTTGCGCCGCATTGTTGAAAATGGCGGCCTTGTCGGATTTCCCGGCCGTGGAGGAGATGACCTGCTCGATGGGCATCTGCGCGAATTCCGTGCCGGCAATGAGCTTGTTCACGTTGTCCAGGTAGGCCTTGTGGTGTTTTCCATAGTGGAAACCGAGCGTCGCCGAGGAAAGCACGGGCTCCAGCGCATTTTCGGCGTACGGCAGCGGCGGCAGCTCATGGGCGGCTGCAGCGGCCCTCGAAATGCCGGGGAAGCTTCGGAAGGCAAGCAGGCAGGCTGCGCCCGAAGCCACTCCTAGGAACTTGCGGCGGGACAACCCCGGGGTGCAATCGTCCTGGTTGACGCGTATCATGGCATGACCTCCATCGACGAGAAATTTCAGTGGCGGGCAACCTACGGAACGGCGAACCCATGGCTCTGAAATTCGCCGTGCCGGAAAACGGGACTTGTTTTGGAATCTAATTCACTCGGCGGGGATTGCAAGCGGTGGTTTGCATTCACCTGGGGATTGCACGCTTCCGGCTGAGCCGCGAGGAATGGAAGAACGTCGTCCGCGTTCACCTGGAGGTTGCACCCGTGAGGCCGCAAAAAATCTCCCTGAGGTCCTTCTCATCGATTTCGGAGAATACCTGCTCGTAACGGTCCGCTTCCGCTGCGGCAGACTCCGGGTCCTCGCGTTCGATCGCGAGGGTTTCCGCTCGGACTTCTTCGGCCGCGTTCCGGTTTTTCGACGGGATCGCCCGCGTACCCTTGTTGTCCATGATCCAACGGTCGCAGTCGTCGTGAGTTCCGATATACAGAAATACGATTTCATCTTCCCTTTTCAGGCCGACCAGTCGGTAACCGTTGCCCAGATCGTACTTGAGACAGTTCTTGATTCTTCCTTCTCCGTATTTGGTGGGCCGCCCGATGTTCTTGAGACCGCGAGGCCCTTCGGCAATCAGGCCGTCGATGATCCGGTCCGCCTGCTCAGCGGCCAGGGCCGCGCGGCCTCCGGCCTTGAGGAGAACCTTCCGGCGCTTGATGAAAACCGCATCCCTGTTGACGAAACGTATCATTGAACCTCTCCCGAGAGGTGGATGCCGGCCGCAGCATGTTCGGCACCACTTTGCTCCCGGAGCGGAAAGGGAGATGGAATTCCGACGCGGTTGGCAGTTGAGTGCAGGTTCATGATGCGGCGCCGCTCGTCTCCGGCACTTCGACACCTGCCGTTTTGTCAACCACGGCGGTTTAGGATGCTTAATAAATATACTCTACCGATGCGTCAAATCGAAAATATCGATAAATAGATGCATCGGCATCGACATTTCAGCCGCGAATCCGAAGTCCCGGTCTGTTCGGAACGACGGTTTCCGCCTTTGAAGTGCTCGATTTTTCGCGGGTTTTGCCTGAAATCGCAACTGCCTCGTGCGTTGAAATACTTGGGGGAAATTACCGCCGGTTCCCCCCCATGATCGCCTTCCCCGGGTTCCCCGCGCCGGGGGCGCCGAAACACCGCCTTGACATAACCCTTCACACGGTCATAGACTGAAGGCCTATGGCAATTGTCCTCTAACAGAAGCCGCGCAGCGTTAAGCGAACTCCAACGCATCGGGCCGATGACCCGTCCAATGCGAATGTGGTGGTGCGGCTTCTGGTCTCCTCGTTCGGCAATCCCCGCAAATACTGCTGTTTGAGCACATTTCATCGGAATATCAGAGGAGATATGAGCGATGGACCAATCCGAACTGACGGTTTGCTTTTATGATGTCTTCGACGCCTCTTTGCCTCGTCTGGGGCCTGGAGACGATCTTTCCACACAAAAGGCCATCAGCCTGCTGCGCGCGGCAAAGCCGGAACGGATGAATCCTCCGGGCCCGTTGGGGCTCAAGATCCTTGATCTGGGGTGTGGAAACGGGGCTCAGACCATCCAGTTGGCAAAGCACCTCGACGGAACCATCGTGGCGGTCGACAACCACGAGCAATACCTGACCGAGCTCAGGCGGAGGGCCGTCGCGCAGGGCGTTTCGGACAAAATCCATACCTGCCTCGACGATATGCGCGACTTCACGAAGCGAGAGGAACGCTTCGATCTGATCTGGTCGGAAGGAGCCGTGTACTTCATGGGATTTGCGGAAGGGCTGGCCGCCTGTCGAAAGCTGCTGGTGCCGGGCGGGTTGATGGCCGCATCCGAGCTCACCTGGTTCCGGCCCGACCCGCCGGCCGAGTGTCGAGAGTATTTTGCCGGCGTCTATCCTCCCATGGTCGATAGCGCCGCTAACCTGGCGACCGTCGAAAACTGCGGATACGAGGTGCTGGGATACTTTGCATTGCCGGAATCGGCATGGCTGGAAAGCTTTTATCGCCCCATCGAGAATCGGCTTCGGTCACTCCAGGAAAAGTATGCCGCGGACCGTGCCGGAAGCGAAACAGTCGAATCCATCCGCAAGGAGGTCGACATCTATCGCAAGTACTCCAGTTGGTATGGCTATGTCTTCTACCTGATGCAAAGCCGTTGAGGCGCGATTGGGCCGGGGTCGCGGTTACAGTGCCCCCGGCCCGCTTCCCGCCCCGACCGCAGTCGGTCGGAATCTCTCGAATAGTCGCCGGTATCAGGATAAGCTCGATGCCTGGACGAGGCAAACGGGACGGGGCAGCGGATGGTTTCAACAACTCCGTTCGGTGTCGATCGCTTGCCCGTGCGGGGTGTTTCCGGCAACGAAGGCGGTCTTACGGGGGGGATTGGCCTTAAGGTTGCGAATACCGGGCCAGATGAGGACTGCCGAGAAAAGAACCCTCAGGTACGCCTCAGGCATATGGTTTGCCGCCATCCCTCCAATTATGCCGCCTCCGATCACGCCGGGAACCAGGCCGATCAGATGTCCCGTTTGAACATTGTTGAGCCTGAAATGGGTCCATGCCCCCACCGAGCCTGCAACGACCATGGCGGCAAGTGAAGTGCCGTTCGCGGCATGTTGAGTGAAACCCAGGCACAGAACCATTGCGGGAACCATGATCGTGCCGCCTCCAACTCCCATCATGCCTGAAGCGAAGCCGGCAAGAGTGCCCGATGCCGGCAGGATCACTGCCCGTGCTTCCTGGCTGGGGAAAAACGATTCGAGATGGGGAAGGTAGGGTTTGGCCAGCATCATCGCGGACACGAAGAGGAGAAAGGCGCCGAAGGATCTTTTCAGCTTCCACTCCGGCAAGGCGTGTGCGAATCGTGCGCCGATTCTTGTGGTGAAAATGGCGGCCGTGGCCAGAATACCGGCGGCGGTGAGGTCGACCGACCCGTTCTGGAAGTACGTCACAGCCCCTGCGAGTCCCGTGAAAACGACTGCAACAAGACTTGTGCCGTGCGCCCGATGCTGTGTCATTTTCAGGAAATCCACCATGAGGGGTATCATGATGACTCCGCCGCCAAATCCGACCAGGCCGCCAAAAACACCTCCAATAAGTCCGATGATCAGGCTCACCAGCCTCCCCCCTAGCAATTCGAGAAAACGGATTGGGACACAAGCGGCAAAAACCCGTCCAGTCCGACCGGCTCTTTCAGAGTAAAAGACCTTCCAGGCTCGTCTACCGCTCCTGCCTGACCCGGTCTGCTTCCGAATCGCCGTGATAAGGAGATTGTACGCACGGCCGTGTCACGAATATCGCAACTCTGGTCAGGACAAAAGAACTTTGTTGCAGCGAGATTGGAAACCGGAGGCCCCCGCCGGTGCGCGGGAATTTCTTGCGGCGCCGGAAAAGACGATGGTTTTTCTTCAGCATATTGAATGCGGGGGGGCGGTACTGACCACACCGTCCCCCTTGTGGTTTCCAGTCTGCGTCCGAACGATGTGTCGCAAACATTTAGCCGAAAGAAATCACTTTTTCCGCCACCTGCATGGCGGTCACGATATCCAGCATGTTTGCGGCGGCACCCACCCGCCTTTTCTCCACCAGGCCGAAAGTCTCCAGGCATTTGCCGCAAACGAGAATGCCGAGACCATCCCGGGCCAGTTCCTGGAGGGGGGCCAGTGCTTCAGAGCCTTCCGCCGCCAGTTTGACTCCACCATTCAACAGCACGAGACGCCACAATTCGTCCTTCATCTCTTTCATCGTCTTGACAAAACTGATGACTATGCCCCGTCCCAGTTCGTCGTTTCCCCTTCCGACGCAATCGGTCGCCAGGATGACCAGGGTTTTCATGGAATTATTGTCATCCTGTTTGTTTTCCGCGCCCGGGGCACCAGAAGCCTGTTTTTTCTGCTCACCTTGATTCTTCTCTGCCATCTTCTCCTCCTTGTGATGCTTTACGGAATCGATTTGCCGCACTCCGGGCTGCCTTCGCTTTTCTTGTCCTTGCCTGCGCGCGACCGGCCCGGACCTTGACCCGGCAGACCGCCGGATCAGGCCGGTCCGGTACAACGAAGCTCAAGCGAAAGGCTTCGAAATCTCTCAAACAAGTCCGCCGGAGCGGCGTCCATCAGAGGGTCTCCACCTTACTTGGCTGAAGTCGGATCCGGATCGTAGGTTGAGAATATTGAATTCCATTTATCGGGTCCAACGAATTGTTTCGAACATATCAATCGATTTTTTTGATAAAAGAGAATATGAAATGGAGCTTCGGCAACTCAAGCGACTCAAAACGGCGACAGCGGCAAATCCGTTGAGTTTCGATAAATCGGCGGGGCGGCTTCATCACGTGTAATCGAGTGTTTCGCTTCGGCCGGACAGCCTTGAGGAAGACGTGCAGTCATTCGACCGTCCGGGGAAGCGGGTCCGATCGACGGAGACCGGGACGCGGCTGCTTCAGCATGCAGGCAGGATTCCGGGTCCGGGCAAATCGCTCCGTCAAAAATACTTGACAATGTCAATGATATAAACAATGATATGTAGCGAGGAGAACAAGCCGATGACAACCGGAGATTTCGACTTGCACCACGCCGGGGATGAGCCGCATCTCATTCGTGAGATCATGCGCACGCACCAGGCGGTGCTGAACGTGTTCAGCCGCCGGGTGGGAATGCCGGCAGCGCGGCTGGCGCTGATGCGACTCCTTGGAACTTGCCGCTCGGAGGCCGTCGGGGTCATGTGGATCGCCCGGCAACTGGGCATCGATGCGGCGGCGGTCACTCGCCAGGTGCAAGCCATGGAAAGGGAGGGGCTGGTCGAGCGCTGCAAAGATGCCAGGGATGGTCGACGCAGTCACGTCAAATTGACGGATGACGGGCTGAGGGCTTTCCTCCAGGTGCACGAGCGGGCGCACGCTTTCGAGCGGGCACTCGGCGCCGACGTATCCGCGGAAGACATGGCCGCAGCGGCACGTGTCCTGGTTCGCCTGCGTGCCGCTCTCGAAGCGTTGCCCTGAAAGGAGCAAACCGAATGAAAAACACCGGCACGAAGTGGTTCAACCTGCGGGGTTTCGTCATGCTCACAGCGGCCGTTTCCGGTCTCGGGCTGCCGATCACCGGTCTGGCCAACCACTGGCACCAGATGGAATCCATGCTGTCCGTCTCGCGACACGCCTGGATGTCGGCACACAACGTTCTGGGCGTCCTCTTCATTGTATCGAGCGTCTCGCACGCGCTTCTCAATCGTCGCACATTCCTCAACCACGTCCGAGGTCGTGCCGTCCGTCCGGGCATAAGCAAAGAAGCCATCGGGGCCGTCATCCTTGTCGTGGTAATGCTGTCCATTGCGGTGGGCCACGCGATTCACTAGGAGCTCCACGACTCAGCCTCATCGAGGGGAGATCACTCGAACACGGGGAGGATTCATGCGGATCGACAATGAAGTATACCAGACGTACGGCCATGAATGGTGGTCCGAGAATGCCGGCTTCAATGTGTTCAGCCTCAGATATTGCATGAATCCCGTGAGGTACGGGTATTTCAAACGCAAGCTGCGGGAGCTGCGCCTTCCGGGCGGGACGATCTTGGACGTCGGCTGTGGAGGCGGTCTTCTGGCGGAGGAATTCGCGCGGGACGGTTTTGCCGTAACGGGTATCGATCCGGCGACTCGTTCCCTCGAAGCGGCGCGCAAGCATGCGGCCGACACCAACCTGGAGATCGATTATCGTGAGGGAAAGGGGGAAGCCTTACCGTTTCCCGACGGCTCCTTCGATATCGTTGCCTGCTGCGATGTGCTCGAGCACGTGGACGACCTCGGCCTGGTGATCGGAGAAGTCGCGCGCACGTTGAGGGCAGGGGGAGTATTCTGCTACGACACGGTCAATCGGACCTGGTTCAGCAAGCTCGCTTTGATCAAGATCAGCCAGGACTGGGGCTTCACCAGCTGGAGCAAACCCAATGTCCATGTTTGGGAGAAATTCATCAAACCGGCCGAGCTTATTGCGGTCATGAACCGCTGCGGGCTCGCGAACCAGGAGCTGAGAGGCATTTCCGCGAGAAGGAATCCCCTGGCACTGATCGCCGGTCTGCATGCCCTGAAGAAAGGAAGGCTGAGCAATCGGGAGATGGCTGCCGTCTTCGCGTTACGTGAAAGCGAAGACCTGAGAGCGTCCTACATGGGGTATGCCGTCAAAAGTCGCTGAGTCCGACTCCGACCACGGTTGACAAACCCATTGCCTGAGCAATAATGTCGCCATGACCGCGCGCCGTTGTGGCCGCGGCACGAGAACCCCGCCTGCCCCCGTCGGCACGCGGAGCATGTGATTGAGACCGCTCGTAATACGAGCCGAACCCGGAAGGAAGTGCGCGGGGACAAGCGGCTGAATCAACCGACGGGGCTTTGGGCGATCAGCCTTGAGACAACCCTTGACACCCTCTGCCCCCACTTCCGTGAGGCAACAAACCCGATGCGCCGCAACGGCTTCTTTCCCGGTGGACCGGCCTGCGGCGGTCCGGACCTGTCGACAGCCGCGTTCGGCAGGTGCCGCGGGAAGGACTGACTGTGACGGCATCGGGATCGACGCGCAAATGCTCAGGGGTCTGCCGGACTGCATCAGGGCCGACCGTCAGACGCGATGAGACCGGCCTTTCCCCGGGGACAGGTCCGGTGGATGCCCATTCGCCGCCGGTCGGGTTTGGCTGCCGTCCACCGAAGAGGAACATCTTGATATGAGCGACGCACAGGTGAACGCAGAGCGAACCCCCGCCCCGGAACTGCGCAAAAACTGGCGGTTTTATGCGGGGATGACGTGTTTCGTGCTGGCCTGGATTCTCCCGGCCTTCAGTCCTCTGGTGATCTGGCTGCAGCTTCCGAAAGCTGTCACGGCCTTCGTCATCGGCGCCCTCCTGGTCGGAGGACCGGAAGTCTTCATGATCCTGGCGGTCCTTTTCTGGGGGCGGGAAACCCTCAACCATTACATGGCGAAGATCCGTTCCCTCATGAAGATCAGGATTCCTTCACGGCCCGTATCGAGGCTTCGCTACTATCTCGGGCTGACCATGATGATTGGAAGCGTTCTCCCGCTCTACCTCTACGGTTATTTCCCCGGCGCGATGCCGACGCAGGACACGGTGAAAATCAAGATCCTCGCGGGGGCCGACGTCCTGTTCATCGTGAGTTTCTTTGTCGCGGGGAGTGAATTCTGGGAGAAGTTCAAACGGCTGTTCGTCTATGAAGGGCGATACGCGGGGGATGAGGATCCTTCCAAATAAGGCGGAGGAAAGCGCCTCCCGCCGGTCTGCCGTTTGAGGCCCGGAAGCGGACGCAGGCGGTCCGGGCCTGATCCGGCGGGATCATCGCCGCCCCGGTTCGGTGCGGTTCGGCGCGCATCGTCATCGCCGGAATTCGCGCAAAAGATCCGCGGCACCCCTTCCCGTTCTGCTTGCCAGGATCGGTCCTGAGCGAGACGATATGGTGTCATGATATTATGACATCAAGCTTTGATGTGGCTCAGAGCGAGTTAAAGGATGGCGTCGATCCCTTTGGTGCGGATCACATTGAGAAGAGCCAAAACCGCGCCCGCTGGGCGTTTAAGGCCGCGTTCCAACTGCGATACATAGCCAACCGTCAAGTTGAGAACATGAGCAAAGACGGCCTGGCTCATATGCGCTTTCTCACGCAGTGCCCGGATATCATCACCGCTTAGCGGCTCCAATTTGGCCCTTTCCTTTACGCCAAGGTGCCGCATGGTGATCTTTTCGTAGGCTTCTTTGTCCAAAAGCCCTGCCTGCCCCATATCTTTGGCCGTCTCCAGCATGGCTTTGGCCAGCCCGCTAGGAGTCTTGTTTTTCTTCGTCATAACCCACCTCCTGTAAGAATCCTCCATCAAGGGCGCGCATAAGGCCTTGATCGTTTGCGGTGAGCCAGCCCGTCGCGATCTCGCTTAGCGTTGCGAGCTCGTCGTCCTCGATGTTGTCGCGCTCATTCTTCGCAAATCCATACAGGAACACAGCTCGATCTCCGCAACGGTAAGCCGCGAGAACCCGATATCCAGCCGAGCGGCCACGCCCTGCCCGCCCCACGCGCTGCTTAATGACCCCGCCGCCCAAGTCCGCATCGATCATCCCACGCTCCGCGCGTTCAATCGCTTCGCACAAGCTTTGATCCTTGATTCGTTCGCGCCGCGCATAGCGAACAAACCATTTCGTTTTGAATACTCGCACGCACCGCCCTATCGTTCAATGAATTATAGTGCTACGAACTATAATTTTCAACCCCGTTCGCGAAGCGCCTTCTTGAGTCCTTCCCTTTCGGTTTTCCTCTTCCCGAATCGACAAGATCATTTCATATTAAGGGATTATGCGCCAATGACGTCACAATTCAATGATTGCACAGCACCATGACACTATGAGGCCATGACACGGAAACTGTCGCCATTGTGAGCCAAAAGGGCGGAAGCGGTAAAACCACGCTCGCCGCCCCGGTTCGGTGCGGTTCGGCGCGCATCGTCATCGCGGGAAGTCCCGCAAAAGATCCGCGGCACCGACCACCCTGGCGTACACGGAGCCGAGCGCCGCCAGGAACGCCTTGTGCACGTGTACGGCGGGAATGAGCTCATCTCCGAAAGTGAGCGCCCTGGCGGCGCAGGCGTCGTGCACCACGGTGCAGCCGAACCCGTGGTCGAAAGCCGCGCGGGTGGTGGCATCCACGCACATGTGCGTCATCATTCCGACGACGACCACATGGTCGATTTCAAGACCTTTCAGGTGTTCCAGGAGGGGCGTGTTCCGAAAGGCGTTGGGGAAATTCTTGGGGAAGACCGTCTCGCCGGCCAGCGGTTCCACGGTTTCGTGGATTTCGACGCCCTTCGTTTCCGGGAGAAAAAAGCTTGCCCCGGGTCGAACGGAGAAGTGCCGGATGTGCACGAGCGGCAGCCGTCTGCGCCGGAAGAGGGAAAGAACGTCTCGTGCCGCAAGACCCGCCTCGACGCTTCCCTCCACCTCCATTTTCCCGCCGGGGAAGTAATCGTTCTGAATGTCGATGAGTATGAGTGCCGGATTCATCGTTCGTGGTCCTTTCCCGTTCGTTGTTGGGCCCCCGGCGGCGGTCAAAGCCTGCGATAGACAAAGCCCGGAAGCAGCCTCAGCAGCCACGCGACGAGGCGCCAGCGCCGGGTGACGTAAACGCGGGCGGCCTTGCGCCGGATGGCCGCGACGATCTGTTCCGCGGCCTTGCGCGGCGGTGCCACCCAGAAGAGTCCTTCGCCCCTGGCCATAGCGGTATCGACGAATCCGGGTTGAATATCGGTCACCACGATGGGCAGGCCGGCTCTGGCGGCCTTGATCCTGAGCCCTTCGAGGTAATTGGCGGCAAATGCCTTGGATGCATTGTAGGCCGGGGCATCCCACCCGCCGCGAAGGGCGGCGATGGAGGTTATCCCCACCAGGTGCCCGCGGCCGATCCGTTTGAAATGTTGGAAGGCGACGTTCGCCATGGCGGCGAACCCGGAAACGTTCACATCGATGGTCGCTTTTTCCTCGGCCCAGCCGAGGTCGGGGTTGATGAACCCGGTGCCGGCGCTGACGACCATCAGGTCGAGCCCGCCCATTGCTTCGATGAGCCGCTCCAGAAGACCCATCGAAGCCGGGAGGTCGGACACGTCGATGGCTTGGACGAAAACCGGCCCCCGCAGCTCGTTTTTGAGGTCTTCGAGAAGATGCAGCCGCCTGGCGGCGAGGCCCACCGCGTAGCCTTCGCGGGAGAGGATTGCAGCCAATTCCCGTCCGATTCCGGAGGATGCCCCGACAATGATGGCTTTTTTCATCTCTCCCATACCTCGCCCGATGCCGTTCGCGCCGACGGCTTTCCGTGCCCCGCGCGGGAGGGACCCATTCGCGGGGAATCCTCTTCGACGGGCATGCGGCACCTTTGAACCCGCACAGCCCGGGCGGCGATTGGCCTCTTCGCACACGCGGATGCGAAAATGGCGCGCCGCTATCCTCGCGGTCTCACGCCTCTTAGGCGGCGGCTCCATTTCACCCGGCACATGTATTGCCTCGCTCTTATACCAGAAGATACCCCGGCGCGGTCTCTAAAAATCACCTGGCGGCGGACGGGGCAACGGAACCGGGAACGATTCGGGATCGGGCGCGGCAAGCGTTGCCGGGAGCCGCATTTCGGATCGCGACGGGGTTGGTGTTGACAGTGTCGGATTTCTGCCATAGAAGTGCGTGTGCATGCTCCGGGACGCAAACGGACATCCGTTGCACGGAGTCGATTCTGCCTTTTGAGGCACGGGATCGGGCAGATGCCTGCCGGCGAAGCCTCGAGCGTGCCGATGCGCAAGGCTCAATTCCAACCGGGATGGCGCCATGGACAACACGAAGAAAGCACTGCTGTCGGTTTTCTGCATCGTTTTGCTCTGGTCCGGCATTGCGCCGCACGATTATTTCACGTGGTTTCTTGAGGTTCTGCCGGCGCTTCTGGCGCTCCTGGCCCTTGCCGTCACCTGGAACCGGTTCAGATTCAGCAACTTCATATACGTCGTCGTCTGCATCCATGCGGTCATTCTCATGATCGGGGGCCATTACACCTATGCCGAAGTCCCGGTGGGGTACTGGATTAAGGACCTCTTCGACTTCGAGCGCAATCACTTCGATCGCCTTGGACATTTCGCCCAGGGATTCACTCCCGCGCTGATCATGCGGGAAGTCGCGATCAAGCGGGAAATCATCCGAGGCCGCGGCTGGCGGTTCTTTTTCATCGCGTCCGCGGTGCTCGGGCTCAGCGCCTTCTATGAGTTCTTCGAATGGTGGACGGCGCTCGCCACCGGCGAAGCCGCCGCCGCTTTTCTCGGCACGCAGGGCGATGTCTGGGACACGCAATGGGACATGTTCATGTGCACGTTGGGGGCCCTGACCGCGCTCGCCCTGTTCCGGGGGCTGCATGACAGGTATTTGAATGCCCGGCCCGAAATCGCCGGTTCGAACGTCACGCGCGGGCGGGCGGTCTGATTTCGAGCCGGCCGATCCGTCGTGTTCCCATTCTCGAAACCGGGGGCCGGGCGCGGTTGCGCGCCACGGCTCCCATCCGGACCCGTCAGGACGCATTCCCGCTACGGCAGATGGAAATCGGCACGCGCCGAAATTCGCGATTGAGGTTGTGATATCATCCCCCTTTGCGGTAGAGTGAGCATCACACGCTCGCTTTACACGACGTTGCTCTCCGGACTCACTGAATCTCCGGGACATGAAAGGGCCATCCGAAATGGGAAAGCTGCTGCCCGATCAACTCAAAGAGTTGTGGCGCTGCGTCGATCGCGGACAGTTGACGCGGGAGGAGTTCGCCCGGGAGCAGGAACGGCTTCTGGGCGGCTACCGGGAGCGGTGGGAGGCGGCGCTCCTCACCGGCGGCCACACCGACCTGGAATCGAGCCTGATCGGCGAGTTGGCCCTCTACTTCGGACACGATGAATCGGAACACACCCGGCTGCAGTGTTCGGACGCCCTGGCCAACGTCAAAGGCGAATGGCACAAGGCCGTCGACCCCGGGGACCGGCGGTCCGTCGAACGGTTCTATGAGGAGAGCCGGGCCATGATCTATGAGCTCGTGTGGTGGCACACCCTGTGCGAGGATACCTCTCCTCTGGCCTATGTGACGGCCCTGCATTTCGCCGAATTGCACGGCTGTCGAACGACGCTCGATTTCGGGGCGGGGGTGGGCTCGGGCGGCATCGTCTTCACCCGTAACGGGTTGAAGGTTACCCTGGCCGACATCAGCACATCCATGCTGGATTTCAGCCGGTGGCGCTTCAACCTCAGGGGTCTCGAAGGGGAATTCACGGATCTGAAGACGGATACGCTTCCACCCGGGGCCTATGACCTGGTGGTGGCGATGGACGTCTTCGAGCACCTGGTGGACCCGGTGCGGACGGTGGACGATCTGTGGCGGGCCATGAAACCGGGAGGTTACCTGTTCGGCCGGTTTCACGCGGAACTGGACGAAGACCGCCCCCATCACATCGTCCGGGATTTTGCGCCGACTCTCGAACGGCTGCGGACGCTGGGTTTTGAGGAATGCTGGCGTGACGAATGGTTGTGGGGGCACCAGGCGTTCCGCAAAACGTGATTTCAACCCCGCCCGACGGTCGCGACGGCTCGGGGAGGGGTCCCCCCTCGCGGCAGCCGGGACATGCCGATTTGTCCCCGCTTCGCGCGCGACGGCCTCCGTGCGTCGCGAGTTCCTTTGCCTTGCCTGTATCGATTATACTTTTTCTCCCCATTCCCGATGATATCGAGTTCTTCCCGGCCTTTCGCTCCGGGGCGTCTGTGGCGGAATAATATTAATTAATATTAATCAGTTATATTGCCAATGAAGTGGACTCCGCCTCCGACACCCGGACGAACGTCTCGCCGGCGCGCTCGAAAGTGCCCGGATTCCCGGCGCGAACCTCGAGATTTCCTTATCCCTCGCCGGTTTCTTGACGATTTAATGTGCAGAGCCCGACCGTGAAATGAATTTCGATGATCGAAACAGAATTTCCCAAAAGGTGTTGCTCAACGGTTCGCAGTCGATCCTGCCGAACCCGGGCGATGTAGTCGCTCCGGTCGGCCGGTTCGTCTTTGCCTGTGTAACGCCGATCGCCAATGGCGCGTTGAGGTGAATGAGCATGATGGTTGTCGAGGCTTCGGGACTTACCGATAAAGGTAAGGAGCGCGCGAACAACGAGGACGCTTTGCTGGTGGATGACCAACTGCAGTTGTACGTCGTGGCGGACGGCATGGGCGGGCATCGGGCGGGCGAAGTGGCCAGCGAGTTGGTGGTGCGATCCATGTCCGGGTTTTTTCGGAACAGCGGGCGAGTTGCCCGGAGCCGCGAGCGAGAGGAGGACGGGGAAGAGGTGCCTTCCGACCCGACACTCTCCGCGGAAGCCGGTCGTCTCCTTGCCGGCATCCGTCGGGCCAATCGAGCCGTTTACGTGCAGGCCCTGAGCAACGATGAATGGCGGGGTATGGGTTCCACCGTGGCCGCGGTGCGGTTCACCGACCGCGGAATGATCGCCGCCAACGTGGGGGACAGCCCCATCTGGCTGGTGCATGGCGACCGCATAGAGATGCTGTCCGTTGCGCACACCGTCCTTTCCGAGGGGCTGGTTTCGGAACGAGAAGAAGCCGGCCGGCGGTTCGGCCGGATACTCACCAGGGCCATAGGCGTGGGGGAGACCGTCCGGGCGGACATCTGCGAGGCCCAGTGTTTTGCGGGCGATGTCGTGGTCATCGGCTCAGACGGCCTGAGCAACCACGTGCATCCCGATGAAATCATGGACGTGGTGCGCGGCGACAGTCCCGCCTCGGCGTGCAGGCTGCTTGTGGACCTGGCCAACCGGAGGGCGGGGGACGACAACATCACGGTGATTGTGATCAAGGTGAAAAATGTCGGCCGTCGTGCCGGTTTTGTGTCGAGATTTGCGACGACGATAACGGCCGGCTTGCGCAGATTGGTTTCGAAAGCGTAGGGCGATGGGTTTTCGCTCAAAGGAGTGTCTGACATGCCTATGGTGAAGATGAAATTCGAGGGGGAGCCGGTGCGGGAATTCTGGATCGGGAGGGGAGGGTTCCTGAGCATCGGCAGGGAAAAGAGCAACGACGTCGTCATCGACAACCTTGGCGTCTCGCGCTTCCACGCCAAGATTGATTCCGTGGACGATCGCTTCCTGCTCACGGATCTGGACAGCAAGAACGGCACCTACGTCAATGAAGCGCCCGTCACTTCGCATTGGTTGAGCCACGGGGAAGTCATCACCATCGGCAAATATACCCTGGCGTTCATATGCGATGACGCTCCGGTTCGACCCGGGGCAGATGACGAGTCTCCCCTCGAGCAGACCATGATGCTGAGCTCCGAGAAACGCCAGGAACTGGTTGCGCGAAGTGCTCCGAAAATTTCCGGCGTCGAGGTCGAAAAGGAGGAAGTGGGCGTCCTGTCTTTCCTTGCGGGCGGAAGCGGTGAGATGACGCTGCAGAAAAAACTGACCAAGATCGGCAAGGATGCGCTCAGCGACATCGTCGTGAGCGGCCTGCTGGTGGGCAGGACCGCGGCCGCCGTCAGCAACCGGCCCACGGGATATTACCTCAGCTACGTCGGCGGGCTTGCCAAGCCGAAGGTCAACGGCGAAACCGTGCGGGAGTCCGTCAAGCTCAAGGAGTTCGACGTGATCGAGGTCGGTTCGGCAAAAATGCAGTTCCTCCACAAGTTCGTGAGCAAGGAACAGGCCGGCGCGTGAGCGCCCGACGAGTGCATTCGCCTTGTCCCGGGCTTATCTGTCGAAGGCGATCACCGCTGCATGGACGCCCTGCACCACCATGCCCATCCGTTTGTAGTCGAGGGTATCGGCCGTATCCCTGGCGGTACGGTAATTCGGGTTTCGCAGAGCGGCCGTATCCGTGATCGCCACCGCGCGGTAATCGGCCTGCCAGTAGTTGCGGTGGTCCGAAAAGTCGATCCCCGAGAAGAAAAGGGGCGCATTGACGGAAAACACGGGCAGGGGCGAAGCGCCCGTCATGGCCGTCTTGACCCGGCGCACCTCATCTATCTGGCCCAGGTTCCCCACCACGGCGATGAAATTTCCTTTGGACGAATAGAGCCATTCCAACTGCTGCACGGGATATTTCTGACTCCCCTCCCTGTCGCTGAAGCAACCGATCATGTCCAGGCAGATCATGACCCGCACCGCGCGGTTCTGCGTTCTCAGCGAGAAAGCGTGAACGGCGCTGCCCATTCTCGGCGTTCCCCAGTAGGGCGGCTGCGCGAGAGCGTAAGCAACCAGTTCCACCTGGGTCTTCAACCCGGTTTTGCCGAGCAGACCGGCCAGCTCGATCAACCCCGCGACCCCGCCGGCGTTGGCATCCGCTCCCGGGGAATCCCCGAACGCGTCGTAATGCGCCCCCACGACGATCCGCTCATCCGTCTCCGGCCCGAAATGGGCGCTCACGTTCCGATACACCGAACCCTCATCGTCGAACGCCTGTTCGACAACCCGTCCTCCCGCATTCTGGAATTCCTGCCGAATGTATGCGGCCGCGCGATTCATGTTCTCCCGGTTGCCCCCGTTTCGCGGGTGAAGGGTCTGTGAGAGAGTTCGCACATGCCCTTCCAATCGCGCCGTATCGACGGCGGCGGGAGCCGCTTTGGTCGGCGCCGACGACGGCATGGTCACTATCGGCTGGGTGACCACAAACCACACCGATGCCGGAATGAGCGCAACGACCACAACCAGCAGGACAAACTTGAGTATGAATTTCATAAGCCTCTTCTTTGCACCTTCTTTCCAAAGGATTGATCCGTGTTGACTCAACTGCCCGTACGAATAATGGATCGGCGGATCGAAGCACCTTCTACAGCGGCGCAGGTTAAAATCTGCGACCGGAGAAGCGGGAAACCGGTCGATCCTCTGCAAGGACGCTCGGTGCGTCCGTCTCGAACGGGGTCGCGCATGGCCCCCGGCAAAATGGGTTCCCGGGCGGCCGGGGATCGCTCGGGCCTGCCCCCTCCCGTCGTCGGCCAATGGAGTATACCACGAAACCGGGACGGTGAGCGTCGGCGATCGTCGAGCCGTCCGGTGAGGCCGGGTTTCGGACGCCGCCCCGCGGTTCGGGTCCCCCGAGGTCATTGACTGCATCTCATTCGGATTTAGCTTATGCTTCGAGTTGCCGACCCAATCGGTGGTTCCCGGATGCTTTTCCAATCATTCAAATCAGATGCGACTTCCTGCCCGGTATCGAGCATTCCCGATCCAAAGGAGTGCGGTGAGGGGGAAAGGGTTTGCGGCGTCCGATGTCTCCGGGTCGAGAGGAAGAGCCCGGGTGCATTGGACGAAGACGGAATGAAGAACGGTTTGGCATGCCCGCCGGCGGCCACGAAGGGTTCGAACCGAATGGCCGCCGCGGATGGGAGAAAGCGCGTCGAGGCGCCGGGACTTCCCGTCCCCCCCTCGGGTGACCGGTCACCGGATTTTCCGTTCGGCGAAGACAACTGTGGAAAGGATGAATCATGGAAACGAAAACGAAGTTCTCCCTTTGGTACGTGGTGATCGCCATCTGGGGAATACTCGCGCTGCAGAATTACATCGCCTCGCAATACGCGCCGAGGGTCGTGCCCTACAGTGAATTCCTGAGCGCCCTCAAGGACGATCGCGTCGTCGAGGTCGTCATCACCCAGGGGCGCATCGCCGGAACGATGAAAGTCACGGAAGAGGGGCAAAGCAAGGAGATCCCGTTCACCACGTTCAGGGTGGACTCCGATCTTTCCGAGGAACTCTCGAAACACAATATCAGGTTTCGCGGGCAGCCCGAGAGCACCTTTCTGCGGGATCTCCTCTCGTGGGTCCTGCCCGCCTTCATTTTCTTCGGCCTTTGGTTTTTCCTGATGAAGCGCTTGAATCCCGGTGCCGGCATGATGTCCTTCGGGAAGAACAAGGCCAAGGTCTACGCCGAAAAGGAGATCGACACCCGCTTCGAGGATGTGGCCGGAGCGGATGAAGCCAAGGCGGAACTGGTGGAAATCGTGGACTATCTCAAGGAACCCGGGCGTTATCAGCACCTTGGGGGGAGGATGCCCAAGGGGGTTCTGCTCGTCGGCCCTCCGGGCACGGGCAAGACGCTGCTGGCCAGGGCCGTCGCCGGAGAGGCGAGCGTCCCCTTCTTCACCATCAGCGGGTCGGAATTTGTTGAGATGTTTGTCGGGGTGGGCGCGGCAAGGGTGCGCGAGCTCTTCCATCAAGCGCGGGAAAAGGCCCCCTGCATCATTTTCATCGACGAGCTGGATGCCATCGGCAAGGCCCGGGGAGCGCTCACCATCGGCGGGCACGATGAACGGGAGCAGACGCTGAACCAGCTCCTCGTGGAAATGGACGGGTTCGACCCGAGGGTGGGCGTGGTCATCCTGGCGGCGACCAATCGCCCGGAAACCCTCGACCCGGCTCTGCTCAGGGCGGGAAGGTTCGACCGGCAGGTCCTGGTGGATCGACCGGATGTCATCGGGCGGGAGGCCATCCTCAAGATACATGTAAAGAAAGTGAAGCTCGGCGAGCAAGTCGATCTCAAGGTCATCGCCCAGAAGACTCCGGGGTTTTCCGGGGCCGATCTGGCGAACGTGATCAACGAAGCGGCGCTGCTGGCCGCAAGAAAGAACAAGGCCGCCATCGACATGCAGGACCTGGACGAGGCGGTCGACCGGATCATCGCGGGCCTTGAGAAGAAGAACCGCCTGATCAACCCGAAGGAAAAGGAGATCGTGGCGTATCACGAGACCGGGCACGCCCTGGTCGCCGCCTTCACCCCCGGAGCGGACAAGGTTCACAAGATTTCCATCATCCCGAGAGGCATCGCCGCCCTCGGATACACCCAGCAGCTGCCGACCGAGGATCGCTATCTGATGACGCGCGGGGAGCTTCTGGGCAAGATCGACGTGCTCCTGGGAGGAAGGATGGCCGAGGACATCATCTTCGGGGAGGTTTCCACGGGGGCTCACAATGATTTGCAGCGTGCGACGGACATCGCCCGCGCGATGGTCTCCGAGTACGGGATGGGAACGACCCTCGGGCTGACCACCTACCCGCGTCAGAACCGGCCGATGTTCCTGAGCCCGGAACAGATGCCGATGGCCGGGAAGGAATACAGCGAAGCGACCGCCGCCAGGCTCGACGAAGAGGTCAAGGAGATCGTCACCGAGAGGGCCGCGGGCGTGCGCGAGCTGCTGTCGCAATACAGGGCGCTTCTTGAGGAAACCGCGGCGGAGCTTCTGAAAAAAGAAGTGCTGGACAGCGAGGAATTCTACCGGATGGTGGAAGCGCACCGTACCGGCGGCAAACCTTAGTACAGCATAGCAACGGTGTTCCTTGTCAACTCTTGAGTCGCGTACAAGGGTGGGCTGGGCGGAGCGCAGCCCACGGTGGTAGTTCTTCATGCGCGGGACGAACAGGCTTGGTTCCTCTAACCGGGACAGGAGGGGGGCGATGGAACTCGGAACGCGTTTACGGACGGGGTACAAGGCGGGGATGCGCGCGTTGTTGTGCGCGCTGTTGTTGACGGTTGGCGTGCTGTGGACGACGGTCGTCACCGCCGGTGTGAATGACGATTTGATCAAAGCGGCAGGTCGCGGCGATCTGCCCGAGGTCGAACGGCTCCTCGCCGCGGGGGCCGAAATCAGCGCCGGGGACAAGGACGGCAGGACCGCCCTGGTTTGGGCGGCCATGCAGGGGCACCGCGACGTCGTGCGGGCGTTGCTCGCCAAAGGGGCCGACGTCAACGCCAGGACGACGAAGGAATCCGGAACGGCACTGATGTTCGCTTCCGGCAGCGGCCGCCACGAGGTGGCGCAGGTGCTCCTGGCGGGCGGCGCCGACATCGACGCCCGGGACGCGGACGGGAAAACCGCCTTGATGATCGCCTGCGGGCTGCTTCCCAAGCACCTGGTCGCCACGGAGAACCGTGAGGTCGTGCAGGTGCTTCTTGCCCGCGGGCCGGACGTCAATGCCCGGGACCGGTTCGGCAACTCGGCGTTGATGTATGCGTCCATGACCGGACGAAGCGGGATCGTTGCGTTGCTGCTCGACAAGGGGGCCGAGGTCGATGCCGTGGACAGGGAAGGGTACACGGCGCTGATGCTTGCGTTCATGAATCTGCGCCGCGCCGAGGTGGTGCCGGTGCTCGTCGCCAGGGGGGCCAGGATCGACGTCAGGGGAAATGACGGCCGGACCGCGTTGATGCAGGCTTCCGCGAACGGCTGCCACGAGGTCCTGCAGCTCCTGTTCGACAAAGGGGCCGAAGTCAATGCGCGGGACAAGAACGGCCGGACCGCCTTGATGCTCGCCGCCGAGAACGGCCACCTCGAGGTGGCGCGGGCCCTGCTCGCAAAGGGTGCCGAGGTCAACGCAGCCGACGGGAACGGGAAGACCGCCCTGGCGATTGCATCCGGAATGGGCGGCTCCGAGATGAAGGACCTGCTCGTCAAGGCGGGAGCAAAATAGCCTCGATCAGACCGCGCAGTCGTGATCGTCCGTAAGCACAGGACCCGCTTGTCAAGACGGGGACAATACAGCTCCGGGCAGACCGTAAAATCGTGATCGTCCATAGTCAGAAGAAGGGTTTGTGAAGGATAACTCCGGACAGGGGAAACCGGGCAGGGGAAGACGGCGTGCCGCCGTGGTCTTTCGCATGAAGCTGGGTTTGACTGTAAAGGAGGGCGGCGGCCGATCGGCCCGATGCGTCCTGCCCTCGAAGACCTGAGGCCTGATCGTCAGATAATCGTCAGGTGATGACGCGTAATCGTCAGACGGTCCCCATAAGCAAGTGCGCATCAAAAACGCGCCGGAGGACTGCCGGGACAAATGCCCGCCTGGAACGACGGCTCCATCGCCCGGCGGACCTCAGACCGGCCGAGCGGGTCCTTTCGAAAAACAAAAGCCGCTCGGCGGAGCCGTAATCCCCGACCGGGCGGCTTTCGGAACTGAAGGTGATGGGATATTTGCCTTCAATTATTATATTTTATGATGCGTCCCCAACCGGTTTCGGACCGGTGTCGCCGGGGTGAAGGGCCTTTCGGCGGCCGTTCCACCCCTGATGAACCCGGCATGACACGTTCCGGCGGATTGGACCGGGACGGGACCTCTTGAAAGATGGCGCAAGGCCGGGGGTTCCCGCACGCTGTTCCCTAAGAGAGGTCACGGGGTTCCTGCACGCCGTTCCGTAAAAGAGCTCACGGGTTACGCGTCCCTTTCCAGGCGAGGTTCACACTCCGCCCTGTCGGCAATCCACCCTTCCGAAAAAAAACCGAACGATGAAAGAGGGGATGCAAAACCCCGTGCTCACGTTGACGAAGGCGGCGCCCACGAGCGACCAGCCGACAATGGAGCCGAGAGCAAGCAGCCCCGCCTGGAACGCCCATGCGGCCGTCGCGAGCATGATCGTTGCCAGGGCACAGGCGAAGCGGCGGCGGGCCCCGTAGCGGGGCAACGCCGGAGCACCGGACAAATGACGCAGCCCGTGATTGTAGAAAACGTCGAAAGGGTGCCCGTGCAGAATCGCACCCAGGGCTGCAAAGGGCACCAGAGCCCATAAAATCGCCGGCGAGGCGAGCGCCGTTCCAACTGCCGCCCAGACCATGCAGATTGCCGGCGACAATCGCAGAGGATGATCGATCCGGGTGCAGACCTCATCCTCCAAACCGCAGAATCCTTGGGCCTGGATGTTCTTGCAGGCTATTCCGGGAGTTGAAGACATATTGCACCTCCACTATACTCACACCGCTGATTCCTCGCTCAGCGGCAGGTTTCGAACGTTCGACCGGGCGGGGAAACCTCGCTCGGAATCTCCCGCGAAGCTCCGACCCGCCACCACTGATTACCTGGACTATAATTCCTGCAGAAGGGGCCTACAAGCTTTCCCGGTGAGGAAAGAAGGTCTTTCCATTCGGGGCGGTCACGGGCGGATGCGGACGGAGAGCCCCGGACAGGCGAGGCAAAGAAGCCGCCACGCCGCCGTTCCCTGATTTCGACGGCGGCTCGCTTCCTCCCGTTGGTGGCCGTCGTTTCCCGGTTGCGATAACGAGAGAGCTCCATCGGGCCCAAGGATCTGCCCGCTGCCTCGTCGCGGATGCGTTCGGGGATGTGACGGCGCGGTTGCACGGTTGCGGGAGCCTGGCCCGGCGCCGGGGCGTCCCGTCTCCGGATCGCGCACGAAACGTCCCCTTTCCACCTGCTTCGGGATGCTTGAATTTCAACCGTACCGCCGTGGAAACGGTCCCGGATGCCCCGTCCATGCAATCTGCCGCAGGCTCCCCTTCTTTCCGAGGAAGCGCCCGGCAGCAACATCCGCGATCGGATCCCCGGGCAAACCCGCCAGAGCTCCCCTGAAGGAGAAAACAACCTGACTTGGCCAGTCGGTGTTTTATCGAATATATATTCTCATCCTTGAATGAAGCAATCGACCTTTAATAGTAATCATTAGTACAATTTCTCAACTCAAATAGATCTTGAAATCACCCATTTGTTTCGCTAAAATGTACCAATGTGTAAGCATAATCTCAAAGGAGGCCCTATGCGTAAAATACGAATCATTGCCATTCTTGCCGTAATGCTGGTCTATCCTTCGTTTGCCTTGTCAGAACCGATAGTCTTTATCGTTGCCGGTCAAAGCACGGCCAAATGCGGTCTGGTGGAAGAAGTGGCGACCGGTGATTTGAGGACGCCGCATCAGTTGAAGGAATACCACGTCCTTGACATGGACTATTCCGAGAAGCCGAGGATAGTGCAGACTTTCGATCAGCGCAGTCATTTCGGTCCGGAAGTGAGGTTCGTGCAGCTCTATGTCAAGGCCAATCCGTCGAGGGAGGTCATACTGCTCAAGATGGTCAAAAACGGCTCCGGGATGACCCGTTGGTCGCCGAAATGGCCGGGTGAATATGACCAGTGGACGGGGGATTTATACCGGATATTGGTTGATTTTGTCATCGAGGCCGTGGACGGCCGCGATGTCGAGTGGGGAGGCTTCCTTTTCGTCCAGGGCGAGAACGACTCGGTGTACCCGGAGCGTGCCCGGGCGTACGTGCAGAATTTGAGGAACCTTGTCAACAGGCTGCGCGAGGATCTTGGAGCTCCGAAGATGCCTGTAATGACTTCGGAGGTTTCCCCGGTACTGGAGAAATACCCTCACCAGTACCAGGTGAACCAGGCCAAGATCAATGCCGCGTTGACGGGCAGGGATATGTTCGTTGTCAGCAACAGCGCGCTTGGCTATCGGGAGGACGGCATCCATTTCACCAGTGATGCCGTGCTTCAGCTCGGGATGCGGTTCTTCTGGACGTATCGCACTCTCTTGAAATAGCTTCAAAGGAGAGACCCGTCCGTCCGTGACCCGGCCGTCATCAAGAAATTCCGGGGCGTCTTTTCTTCGCTGCTCGAACTCGGTGCTTCCCGGATAGAGCGACTCTCGCATAGGTCGGCTTGACAATATCGTTTTTCATCAGTAGGTTACTATCACCGCCGCGGTACATCTCCTTGGCCAATTGATGGCCCCCGGATCTCTGTACCGCGGCGGCTTTCGTTTTTTCGACCCGTCTTGTTACATCGTGGTCTTTTCCACAATCGACAGTTGCCGCCTGGATTCCTCCGAATTGATGTGCTCAGGAAGCACGCACGCCGAAATAAGGATTTCGGGTGCCGTGCACCCGGCAATGGACTGTTTGGGGGTGAGGCGGGAACTGGCTTGTAGTGAGGTCAAAAAAGAAAGCGGAGTACCCTAAAAGTACCCCGCTCGATTTTTGAGTTGGCGTCCCCAACCGGATTTGAACCGGTGTTGCCGGCGTGAAAGGCCGGTGTCCTGGACCGGGCTAGACGATGGGGACGCAAGGCAGAAGTGCTATCTAACGAAAGCGGCCGCGGATGTCAAGAGGTTAATTGGTGGGCCGTGCTGGACTCGAACCAGCGACTCTCTGCTTAAAAGGCAGATACTCTACCTTCTGAGTTAACGGCCCGGGCTGCCACTTCCGAGTAGACCCGTACTCGTAACACGAGGGTGGATGCCTGTCAAGCGCGAATCGACGCGCGAATCGACGCGCCGCCGCCCGCGGATGACGGCGTGAATTCCGCCCGGAAACCCGCGGCCCGGACACCTCGATCCGGTACCCTCGCAACCCCCTCCGGATCGGTCTGCCCGCGGGATGCATTACAGCTGTTGCAGCCGAACTGGCCACAATAGCTTGCGACCCCTTCCGGACCGCTCGCGGCGGGATGCGGTTGCAGTTCGCGCACATTTCCGGATTTCCCCGGGATCCTTTCGGATCGCGCTCTCCCCCAGGATGCCATCAGGGCCTCGCCGATGCCGTTTCCCATTGTTGACTTTTAAATCGCGCTCGCGGCGGGATGCGATGGAATATCCTCGACGTCCTCTGCAAAGTCCCGGCCTTTCGGATGGTCTGCCCGCGGGATGCCTTTGGCCCGCCCGCGGGATGCCTTTCGGCATGTCCCATCACGCCCGATGCGCCCCGCCGGCCGCTCTCCCGCACGCCTCCGGCCTGCCCGCCTCCTTGACTTTGCCTGCCGCAGGTTCTAGGTTTGTGGGCATGAGAAATCCACCGTGCCGGGCGATTCCGGAGCCGCCGGGAGATGTTTCGTTCCCGGCTTCGTCCCGTGATTCATGAATCAGGTGCCATGCGGTTTTCAAACCTGGCGGGACGGTGTTCTCCCGGTGCTTTGGGAGCCGGGTGTTTCGGCCCTCCGGGACATACCGTGGGCGGTTTGAAGCCTGCAACGAAAGGGGCGCATCGCCGGCACCGTGGGTCCTGAATTCCCCGGCCTGCGGGTAGAGAGGGGCACGCGTTCCTTCGAGGGTCGAAGCAAGGTCCGGATGCCCGGGCCCGCCGGGAAAGAAAGGTTGCGATTTCCATGGAAGGCGCATCAACCTGAAGAGGAGCAATCCGTCATGAAAAAGATCACCCTTGGACCGCAGACGCTCATCTATCCCATGCCCGCCTTTCTGATCGGGGCCGACGTGGGCGGCAAACCCAATTTCATGACCGCGGCCTGGAGCGGGATCTGCAACAGCAGCCCGCCAATGGTCACCGCGGCGCTTCAGCACCACCGGTACACGCTCAAAGGGATCAGGGAAAACGGGACTTTCTCGCTCAACGTGCCTTCCGTCGACCAGGTGAAGGAAACGGATTACTGCGGCATCGTCACCGGGGCCAAGGAAGACAAGGTGGCCGTCTGCGGCTTCAAGGTGTTCTACGGAAAGCTCAAGGGGGCTCCTCTCATCGAGCAGTGTCCGGTCAACCTGGAATGCAGGGTCGTGCACATGCTCAATCTCGGAAGCCACACCCTGCTGGTCGGCCTGATCGAGGAGGTTCACGTGTCGGAAGACTGCGTGACCGGCGGGCAGCCTGACGTGATGAAGGTCAACCCGCTGATCTACAGCAGCGGATCGAAAAAATCGTATTGTTCGATTGGGAAGGTCGTCGCCCCGGCGTTCAGTATCGGGCAGGAAATCAAGAAAGGCTAGCCGTCGGCGGAAGGTCCGCGGGCCGCGTCCGGCGCCTCCACGCAATTGCCCATGGCGCCGGGGTCATCCGCGAAGCATGAAAAAAGACTCCCCCGGGCGTCCACTTTCCAGGCAATTCGCCGGCGACGCCGTCGAAAGCGAGGAGGGTGATCCCCGCGCCCCGGGAATCAACGAAATCGGAGAACACCATGAGCCGCCGACCGTCGGGTGACCCCCGTGCTCCGTCCCTCACCCCGGCAGTTTTTCCCCGGCGGCCAGGTTTTCGAGCGCCTCGCGGTTGAGGATCGTGATCCTGCGCCCTTCGACCGTGATGAATTCCTGCTGGCTCATCTTTGCCAGGATCCGCGAGAGGGTTTCGGGGATCGTTCCCAAAAGGCTTGCCAGCTGGCCCTTGGTGGTGTCGAGCTCGAGCCGGTCCGATCCTTCCGCGCGCTCCCCGAGGTAGAGCAGGTAGGCCGCCAGCCTTCCGGGGACTTCCTTGAGCGACAGGTCTTCGACCATGTGCGTGAAGCGTCGCAACCGTTGACACAGGATCGCCAGCATGTTGAGGGCCAGCGAAGGCTCGCTGCGCACCAGCTCGATGAAGGCCGCGCGGGGAAAGAACAGCACGCGGCTCGCCTCGATCGCTTCCGCGTGGGCCGGGAAGGCGCCTCCCGCGAACACGGGGACTTCGGCAAAGAACTCGCCCGCCCCGAAAATGTGCAGGATCTGTTCCTTGCCCTCGAGGGACAGCTTGTAGATCTTGATCCTCCCGGACACGATCACATAGAAGCCCGTGGCTTTCGCCCCTTCCGAAAAGAGCGTCTGTCCCTTGCCGAACTTCTGTTCGATGGAAACATCCGCGACCTTGCTCAGTTGATCGGCCGGCAGGCCTTCAAACAAGGGGACTTGTGCAATCGACGCCCGTGTTTCCAAGGAAAGCTCCATCCGCGCAAAAAGTTGCAGTCATCTCGACCCGGGTCAAAGCCAACCGGCAAGGCAATGCTTATACTGCGAACCATGACCGGGTTGCACGTGCCGTTGCCTTTATAGCAGCAATAGGTTGCGGCAGCCAAAAAGAAAACCCGAAAAAAATCCTGTTGAAAGCTTCGCAGTTTTGACTCAGGTCAAGGCTCCCCACCGCAGGGGTGGTTATAGTACGCCTCACAGAGAAGGAAACAAACGTTTCGTTGGAACGATAACGGCATTTGAGGGACTGAAATCCATCACACAACAGAAGGGAGAACGGATCATGTTTTGTTATCAATGCGAACAGACGGCCAAGGGAGAAGGATGCACCAAAATCGGCGTCTGCGGCAAGCAGCCGGAAGTGGCCGACCTGCAGGATCTGCTGTTGTACGCCCTGAAAGGACTCGCGCTCCATGCGGTCGAAGGCGCCAAGGTCGGCGTCAACGATCACGAAACCAACGTCTTCACCTGCGAAGCGCTCTTTTCCACCCTGACGAACGTGAACTTCGACCCCGCCCGGTTCCAGGTCCTGATTCCCCGCGTCGTGGAATACCGGGAAAAACTCAAGGCGAAAGTCAAGGCCGCGGGTGGAAAGGTGGATTTTGCGGACCCGGCCGCGACGTTCACTCCCGCCAAGACCCTCGAAGGGCTCGTGGCACAGGGCGCCAACGTCGGGCTGAAGTCCGAGCCGGAGCTCCCCCCGGACATCGTTTCCCTGAAGCACACGCTGCTTTTCGGCCTCAAGGGCATCTCGGCCTACGCCGACCACGCGAACATTCTGGGACAACACGATGACGCGGTCTACGCGTTCATCTACGAAGCCCTTGCCGCGACCCTGCGCAAGGACATCGAGCTCGGCGACTGGCTGAAGCTCGTGCTCAAGTGCGGCGAAATGAACCTGCGGACCATGGAGCTCCTGGACGCCGCCAACACCGGCGTGTACGGGCATCCGGTGCCCACCAGCGTCCCGCTCGGCCCCAAGCAGGGCAAGGCGATCCTGGTCTCCGGGCACGACCTCAAGGATCTCGAAGAGCTGCTCAAGCAGACCGAAGGCAAGGGAATCAACATCTACACCCACGGGGAGATGCTTCCGACCCACGGCTACCCCGGCCTGAAGAAATACGCGCACTTCTACGGCCATTACGGAACCGCCTGGCAGAACCAGCAAAAAGAGTTCTCGAAATTCCCCGGGGCGATCCTCATGACCACCAACTGCATCCAGAAGCCCCAGCAGGCCTACACGGGGAACATCTTCACCACGGGCCTCGTGGGATGGCCGGACGTCCCCCACGTCACCAACCGCGATTTCTCCCCGGTGATCGAGCGGGCGCTGGCGCTGCCCGGCTTCCCCGAAACCGTGAACGGCAAGTCGGTCATGGTCGGGTTCGGCAGGAACACCATCCTGGGCGTGGCCGACAAGGTGATCGAAGCGGTGAAGAACAAGAACATCAGGCACTTCTTCCTGGTGGCAGGGTGTGACGGCGCCAAGCCGGGGCGCAACTACTACACGGAATTCGTGGAAAAGGTGCCCAAGGACTGCGTGGTGCTGACCCTGGCCTGCGGCAAGTTCCGGTTCTTCGACAAAGATCTGGGCACCATCGGCGGATTGCCCCGGCTCATGGACGTGGGGCAGTGCAACGACGCCTATTCGGCGATCCAGGTGGCGGTCGCCCTGGCCAAGGCATTCAACTGCGGCGTGAACGATCTGCCCCTGTCGCTGGTGCTTTCCTGGTACGAGCAGAAGGCCGTGGCGATCCTGCTGACCCTGCTCTACCTGGGCATCAGAAATATCCGGCTCGGGCCTTCGCTGCCTGCGTTCGTCTCCGGAAACGTGCTGGACGTTCTGGTGAAGAACTTCGACATCAAACCGATCACCACGCCGGACGAAGACCTCAAGGCCATCCTGGGATAACCCGATGGGCGCGGGACGAGCCGTTCGGGCCGTCCCGCGGCTCGCCCGGCGCGGCGGCGGGCGAGGGAATCATGGAGGAACGCGATGCAATGCCCCGGCCAGGACAAACGAACGTGGAAGCAGGACGCCATCTTCGAGACGGAATGCCCGAAGTGCGGCCACGCGGTGGAATTCTTCAAGGACGAGTCGCAGCGCAGATGCAGGAACTGCCGTTCCCTGGTTCTCAATCCGAAGATGGATTTCGGCTGTGCGTCCTACTGCCAATTTGCCGGGGAATGCCTCGGGGGGCTGTCCCCCGAGCTGACGGCCCGCAGGGAGGAGGTCCTCAAGGAAATCAACGCGATCCGGGAAAAGGGATGCGCCGGCGGGGAACCGGGCAAGACGACATCATAGCGGACCGGAGCGCATTTCGAAGCCGGACGGCGCCTTCGGAGCGGTCCGTCCGCCGGCATGCGAATGGGAGTGAGTCATGGAAGGCAGGCGAAAGATCATAGAAATCGACGAGGAGCGCTGCGACGGTTGCGGGCAATGCGTTGTGAAGTGCGCGGAAGGCGCAGTCGAGATCATCGACGGCAAAGCGAAGCTGATCAAGGATTCCTTTTGTGACGGGCTGGGGGCCTGTCTCGGGGAATGTCCGCGGGGCGCTCTGAAAATCGTGGAAAGGGAAGCCCCGGAATTCGATCCCGAAGCGGTGGAGCGGCACCTGGAGGAACGCGAGAAAAGGCGATCGGCCGCGGAACCCGCCATGGCCTGCGGCTGTCCTTCCAGCCAGATCAGGGTGTTCCAGGGACTCGCCTCGACCCCCCCGACCGCCGCGGAACCGGGAAACGCCGCGCCGTCGGCGCTGGCGCACTGGCCGGTCCAACTCAGGCTCGTGCCGCCCCAGGCGCCTTTCCTCAAGGATGCCGACCTGCTCGTTGTCGCCGACTGCGTGCCCGTGGCCCATCCCGACTTCCACCGGAAGTTCGTGGCGGGCAAGGTGGTTCTGCTCGGCTGTCCCAAGTTCGACAACGCGGCGGAATACGTGCAGAAATTCGAGCAGATTTTCCGGACCGCCAACATTCGTTCCGTCACGGTGCTCGATATGGAAGTGCCCTGCTGCTCGGCCATGCCCGTCATCGTGAAGAAGGGCATGGGAGCCTCCGGCAAGACCGTCCCCATGGAAGAGATCGTGGTGAGCGTGCGAGGCGAAGTGCTCAAAAGAAACGGCAAGGCGGCCTGAAACGGGGCGCCGACGATATCCGAGGCGGGCCGGGGCGTGATCGGGCGGATCACGGTCCGGCCGGTCACGCCACGGGGGCGGGGAAGAACCGCTTTGGCGGGTCTTGCGGTACTCGCCCCGGTCCGGGACTTCTCCGATTTCGGCAGGTTCTTTCATCCTCCACTATGATTCCCGATGAATAGTGCTTTTATTAATGAGACGACATCCACTATATAGATGATGTTCACGGTGGATTGGTCCGTCCAGGGAGGGGACTCCGCCAGTGCCCGCAGCCCGGGATGTCGGTCGGGGGCTTCGCCGGGGGAATGACGTCGCTCCCCGATTGTGTGTCCAGTCGTTCCGCCCGGTGGTCTGTCCGGAAGGTTGATTCATTGTTGGAGCTGTCAAGACAAATAAGGAGGGTGAACTTATGCGGAAAAGTCGCGCGGCAGGATTGCTGGTTTTGCTCGCGGTGGCGGTACTGGCGCTCGGAGGCTGCTCGCGAAGCGATGTGACGAGTGTCGAGGTGAACAAGGCCATAGCCGTGATGCATCCCACGGAAGGCAGCAAAGTCAAAGGCTTCGTCACCTTCACCAAGGAAAAGAACGGCATTCGCGTGGTGGCGCAATTCGAAGGACTGACACCCGGCCTGCACGGATTTCATATTCACGAATATGGCGACTGCAGCTCTCCGGATGCCGGATCGGCGGGCGGGCACTTCAACCCTGCGGGGGCGCCTCACGCGGCACCCACCGCAGAGAAGCACCACCTGGGGGATCTTGGAAATGTGGAAGCTCCCAAGAGCGGCCCGGCCAAATACGACAAGGTGTTCGATTTTCTTAAGTTCGAAGGGCCCTATTCGATCGTCGGCAGGGGCGTGGTCGTGCATGCCGATCCCGACGACTTCAAAACCCAGCCCACGGGCGGGGCAGGCGCTCGGGTGGCCTGCGGGGTGATCGGGGTCGCCAGGTAACGGATCGTTTCGGCTCGAAAGATCTCCTGTTGAAGACGGCCGGGCGGGAGAAAACCCCGCCGGCCGTCTTCCGCTCCGCGGATCGGGAGTTGCTTTACCGGGTCGGAAGGACAGGTTGCGGGGCTTGCTGTTCGTTGTCTTCCAAGCGCTCGACGAGTCTTCTCCCCTCCGCTTCATCCACAAAGGTCAAGACCGCCGCGCCGCCGAGGAACAATATGCCGACGGTGAGGATGGAAATGCGGGGGCTGCCGGTGACCAGGCTCGCCCATCCCATGAGCACGGGACCGATGACGGCTGCGAACTTGCCGAGCATGTTGTAGAAACCGAAGAATTCGCCCGATTGACTCTTGGGGATGATACGGGCGAAGAGCGAGCGGCTCAGCGACTGGATTCCTCCCTGCACGGTGGCGATGAGGACGGCTAGGATGTAGAACTCGATTTCGTTCTCCATGAAATAGCCCCACAAGGTGATCAGGAAGTACACCCCGATGCATATGAAGATGCCGTTCTTGGCGCCTATGCGTTCGCCGATCTTTCCGAATGCGATGGCGCAGGGGAAGGCCACGAACTGGGTGATGAGCAGGGCGAGAACGAGGCTCCGCGAGGAGAAGCCCAGCGAGAGGCCATAGTCGACCGCCATCCGGATGATCGTGGATGTGGCGTCGATGTAGAGCCAGTAACCGAGCAGGAACAGGATCACCACCCGGAAGCTTCGAATCCTGGCGACGCTGGCGCCCAGTTGCCGGAAACCTTCGCGCACGGCCTGAACGACCGAAGGGGTGACGGCATGCCGGGGTTCTTTCACGAAGACGAAAATCGGAACGGAAAAGACGGCCCACCAGACGGCCACCGAGACGAACGACAGGCGAACCGCCTCGCCAGGTCCAGCGAGGCCGAAAGTGCCCGGCGAGAGAGTCATCGCCACGTTCAGGGCGAAGAGCAGTCCGCCGCCGAGGTATCCGTAGGCGTAACCCAGGGCTGAAACGTAATCGAGCCGGGGATCGTCGGCAACGTTGACGATCAGGGAATCGTAGAACATGCACCCGCAGAAGAAACCGATGGAAGCGACCACGTATATGGCGGCCGCCAGTTCCCAGTTGCCCTTGCCGACGTGAAAGAGACAGCCGGTCATGAAAATTCCCAGGGCCGTGAAGAAGAACAGGAAGCGTTTGCGGGAATTCCCCCGGTCCGCGATGGCTCCGAGAATCGGGGTCAATGCCGCGACGATGACGCTGGACAGGGAATTGGCGGCGCCGAGATGGAACGTGCTCACCGAGGCGTCCGTCCCGGCACTCCAGTATTCCTTGAAGAACACCGGGAAAAACCCGGCCATCACCGTTGTGGCGAATGCCGAATTGGCCCAGTCGTAAAGAGCCCATGAGACAATCTTGCGGTCGCTTTTCATGTCCTCGTGTCCATTCGGCCGGCCGGGCGCCGATGTGTTCTGTTAAACGCCGTTTGCGGGCATCACTAATGCAGATAATCGGGAGCCTGTCAATCGGTGAACGTCGAAAGGCCGTGACGTTGGGGGCTCGACTGCGGGAATCGCGCCGCCGGAGGCGGCCCCGACTCTTTTTTTCACCCTTTCGGGCGGGCGGCGGGACAGTCCCTTGTACATTGTCCGCTTCCGGTCTTATCTTTACTGTTCGGCCATTGCTTTTGAGCACGAATCGGTCCAGTATGTTCGTGATCCCTTGCGACACTGCGCAGACGCTTCAAGGAAGGAAACGTGAATGAGCGCCAACGGCATGAGATATGACGTCAGTCTTCTGACCGATCAGGACATCTATCTTTTCAGGCAGGGAAATCATTTTCGGCTGTATGAGAAAATGGGGGCGCATCTCATGGAGATCGACGGCGTTTCGGGCACCCTGTTCGCCGTCTGGGCGCCCAACGCCGAGCAGGTTTCCGTCATTGGAGACTTCAACGGCTGGAACCGTGGAGCTCATCCCTTGAGGGTGAGGGAGGACAGCTCGGGGATATGGGAGGGGTTCGTCGCCGGAGTGAAGGCCGGAGACATTTACAAGTACCATATTGTTTCAAGGGAAAACGGATATCGGGTGGACAAGGGGGATCCGTTCGCGACCCACTGGGAAACCCCGCCGCGCACCGGTTCCATCGTGTGGGACAGCAGTTTTGCGTGGAACGACGGAGAATGGATGGAAAACCGGAAACGCAGCAATGCGCTCGACGCCCCCTGTTCGATCTACGAGGTTCATCTCGGCTCCTGGAGGCGGGTTCCCGAGCAGGACAACAGGTCCCTCAACTATCGCGAGATGGCGGAGGATCTGCCCGGATACTTGCGTGACATGGGATTCACCCACGTGGAATTCCTGCCGGTCATGGAGCACCCTTTCTACGGATCCTGGGGCTACCAGACGGTGGGGTACTTCGCGCCGACGTCGCGATACGGGACGCCCCAGGACTTCATGCACCTCGTCCAACGGCTGCACCAGGCCGGGATCGGGGTCATTCTGGACTGGGTCCCGTCGCATTTTCCCAGCGATGAGTACGGCCTGGTCTATTTCGACGGCACCTACCTCTTCGAGCATGCCGACCCGAAGAAGGGATATCATCCGGAGTGGAACAGCTACATATTCAATCACGGCAGGTACGAGGTCCGGTCGTTTCTGATCAGCAGCGCCATGTTCTGGCTGGACCGCTACCGGGTGGACGGTCTGCGCGTGGATGCCGTGGCCTCGATGCTCTACCTGGATTACGCCCGGCAGGATGGGGAATGGATCCCCAACGAGCACGGGGGCAAGGAGAACCTCGACGCCATATACTTCCTCAGACGATTCAACGAAATCGTCTACAGGGACTTCCCCGACTGCCAGACGATCGCCGAAGAGTCCACCTCCTGGCCCATGGTTTCCCGACCTTCCTATGCCGGCGGGCTGGGTTTCGGGATGAAATGGAACATGGGGTGGATGCACGACACCCTGGACTATTTTTCCAAGGAGTCCATTCATCGCAAATACCACCAGAACCAGCTCACGTTCAGCATCTGGTACGCATTCTACGAAAACTTCGTGCTTCCCCTGTCTCACGACGAGGTGGTCTACGGCAAGGGGTCCCTGCTGAACAAGATGCCGGGAGACGACTGGCAGAAATTCGCAAATTTGCGGCTTCTGTTCGGCTACATGTTCGGGCATCCCGGCAAGAAGCTGCTGTTCATGGGGGGGGAATTCGGACAGTGGGACGAATGGTACCATGAAAAAAGCCTCGACTGGAACCTGCTCGAACACCCGCCTCACCAGGGAATGCAGCAGTGGGTCCGGGACTTGAACCGCTTCTATCGCGGCGAACCGGCGATGCATGAGGTGGATTTCGAAAATCAGGGGTTCCAATGGATCGATTTTCGTGACGCGGATTCGAGTGTTTTGTCCTGGCTGCGGAAGGGTCGTAGCACAAAAGACATCGTCGTCGCGGCGGCGAATTTCACGCCGGTGCCCAGGGAAGGCTACCTGACGGGTGTGCCCCGGGGCGGCTTCTGGCGGGAGATGCTCAACAGCGATTCCGAAATATACGGCGGGGGAGGTCTCGGCAACGCGGGGGGACTCGAAGCCGCGCCTGTTCCGTGCCACGGGAGACCCTGGTCTCTTTCACTGGTCCTGCCGCCCCTGGGCGTGGTGTTCCTGAAGAGCGAAGGCACGAATTGACGTTCGGCCCGAAGAAGGCTTCCACGGGGGTGACCGCCGGAGCGGTCCCCATATCGCCCGATTCTTCCGTGTGAAGAACGGGGGGAATCTCATGACTCCAAGAAGCAGCGGGATACTCCTTCACCTCACATCGCTTCCGTCCGACCACGGCATAGGAGATATGGGCCGGGGCGCTTACGATTTCGTGGATTTTCTGAGCGATTCCGGGCAAAGCATCTGGCAGGTTCTGCCCATAGGGCCGTCGTCCGGGTTCTGCGGGAATTCCCCGTATTGCGGTTTTTCCGTCTTTGCGGGGAACCCCTTGCTGATCGGCCTCGATCTCCTGGTGGAGGACGGACTCCTCACCCGGGGGGAGATCGAAACCCGGCACCCGTTTGCATCGCGCTTGGTGGACTACGAAGCCGTCGAGCCCTTCAAAACCGCGCTGCTTCGGCGCGCCTTCGAAAAGTACCGGGAAAGGGCCGGAGCCGACGCGGAGTTTCAGCGGTTCTGTGCCGAGAACGCCGACTGGCTAGATGACTACGCATTGTTCACCAGCATCAGGGAACGGCTTTCGGGGGCCGGCTGGAGCGATTGGCCCGACGCTCTGAAGAACAGGGAGGAGGCCGCGCTGCGCAAGGCCGGGGAAGAACTGGCGGAGAGCGTTTTGCGGGAGAAATTCTGCCAGTACGTGTTCTTCACGCAGTGGACTTCTCTGAAGGCCTACTGCAAGAGCAAGGGGGGGCGGATTTTCGGCGACATCCCGATCTATGTGAGCCACGACAGCGCGGACGTCTGGGCGAACCCGGAGGTTTTCAAGCTTGACGCGCGGAAGAGACCGGCATTCGTGGCCGGCGTTCCGCCCGACTACTTCAGCAAGACCGGGCAGCTCTGGGGGAATCCGGTCTACTGCTGGGAAACCCTCAAGGACACGGATTTCAGTTGGTGGGTGAAACGCATGGCGTGGAACCTGCGCCTGTTCGACCTGGCCAGGCTGGATCATTTCCGGGGCTTCGTGGCCTACTGGGAAGTTGCGGCCGGGGAGAAGACGGCGCAGAACGGGCGATGGGTGGACGCTCCCGCGCGCGCGTTGTTCGACACGCTTTTGCGCCGATTCCCGAGGTTGCCGCTCGTCGCCGAGGATCTGGGGACCATTACGCCCGATGTTCGGGAAATCATCCGGCACTACGGTTTTCCCGGCATGAAGATCCTGCAGTTCGCGTTCGGAGGAGGCGGAGCCTCAAATCCTTATGTGCCTCACAATCACGTCAGAAATTGCATCGTATACACCGGGACGCACGACAACAACACGACCAGGGGATGGTTCGCTCACGACGCATCGGCGGCCGAGAAAAAGAGCCTCTTCCGATACCTTGGCCGCACCATCGAAGAAGACCGCGCTCACGAGGAGCTGATCAGGCTTGCGATGATGTCGGTGTGCGACGCCGCGATCATTCCCATGCAGGACCATCTGGGCCTGGGGGGGGATGCCCGCATGAATCTGCCGGCCGTGGCTTTTGGAAACTGGGCGTGGCGGCTCGAGGCCGAAAGCCTGACCCCGGCTCTGGCGGCCTCCATCCTGGAAGTCACCGAAACGTACGGGCGAACCCCCGGGGAGGGAATGACCGACTCCGATACGCAGCCGTCCGGGACCCATTCCTCCGAAACCGTGTGATTGCCTGTGGGAAGCCGTGTGACGGGGATTGTGCCGTTGAATCCGTATTGACCGCGTATTGGTTTCAGGATAGAGTATCCAATGGAATTCCTAGGGAGATCGAATCTCGCAAGAGGCTGCAAAAATGGTCATCGACAGTGATATCCTTGAGAAGACCTGCAAGGATATGATTGAAACGATCCTGTTCTGCCTGAGCGATGCGACGAAGGGCACGATCTATCGCATCGGCCCCATGCCGACGCTCCGGGCAGTTCGAATCACATCGGGCATTCGCGTCGAAGGTTCGGATGAGATTCAGTGGGGGTTGCCCGAGGTTTCCGACTACAATTCGCCCGGAAAAACCTGGGAGCAGTACAGGGACCGCCCGGGGCATGTGCTCGAGGCCATGGCCTGGTGCGTGGAAAAGGGCAAGAGCTGGACGGCGGACGATCCCTATCAGGACAATCGTAGCGTGAGGAAACAGCTCACGAACGAACCCGAGGACTACCATCACATGGAACCCGTCCTCATCAGCAAGTCCTACCTGTACGGGGATGATCTGCGCGGTCTCGACCTTCCCCGCGATCATGAAGGGAAGCCGATCTGGAAAGACTGCGAATTCGTGGTGGTCGCGGTGGTCAAGATTCACTTCCGATCCGATCGTATCCGGCGCGGCGACCGCTCCACCAAAATCATCAAGAAACTGTCCCGGACGCTCGGGACCGAGCTCCTGTCGCTCCATGTACGCGAAACCCTGTCGGAGGCTCAGAAAGAACTGGCCCGGCAGCGGTTGCAGAGCTGTAACGTGCTGGCCCACGAGCTCCGGAACACGCTGATCAAGCTGGGTTTCATCTTTTCCGCCATCAACGCCGAAATCAGTTACCTCCGCGAACAATGGGAGGCTGAACTGGAGAAGGCTTTCCCGGAGCTCGAAAGCAAGAAATCCATCCTCAGGCGCTTGAATGAGCTGGTTCGGCTCCAGCTGCCCCAGGTGAACGGCACGGGAAAGCTCGCGCAGATCGGCAGGGCGCTCCTGAGCGAGCAGGAGGAAATGGCCGGCCTGGCCCTCATGCCGCAGACCAGTGAGAAATGGCTGGAGAACAAGATCCGCCCCAAGTGGCGCAGGCTTTTGATGGAAAGTGATGCGTGGGCGGAAAGCCGAAGCGAGATTCAACGCCTGCTCGACAACTTGCAGAGAGCCATCTGGATGGGTACCGACAGCCGGTTGGCGTCAAAGGTGAATCATCTTCCCGAGGATCTGAAAGCGATTTGGCCCCGCCTGGCATACGTCGATTTCTCGGCGGACAAGCTGCCGGTACTCGATGAAATCCTGCAGTTCCTCGACCATCCCGCCTTGACGATTCCTCACAAGCAGCAGACCAGAAAGATCCTCACTTCCCTCAAAGCCCTGGCCGAAATGATCCCCGAGGTTGAAGAACGAGCCAACCGGATCATCCATTCCCTGAGAAACGGCAGTCTCCTCGAGGAAGCTTAGATACCATGCGGCATGCCCGTGCTTGCGGCGATCCCGGAGCCTGCGCGGAACCGGTCGAGCGCGCGGCAGTCGCCGGGGGGCGACATCCGCCGGGGCAAAGGGCGCGGTTAGAGCGGATTTCCACGTAATGCCAAAGGGTAGGCCGAAGGATAGCCTCGAGGTTCAATGGGAGGAATCTGCGGGCGGCGGCGCACCGGTATGACCAAGACGCGCCAGCGCGTTGCGCACTTCTTCGACGGATGCCTCGTCTTCCAGGGTCGTCAGGTCTCCGATATCCTTTCCCGAAGCGACTGCCTTGAGAACCCGGCGCATGATCTTGCCGCTTCTGGTCTTGGGGATGGAATCCACGAAATACATTTCGCCCGGGGCGGCCACGGGGCCGATCGTCTCCCGCAACAGGTCCGCAATCTCTTTTTTCAGCGCATCCGAAGGGGGGATGCCTTCCTTGAGGGTGACGAACAGCACGATCGTTTCACCCTTCAGCTCATCAGGCCTTCCGGTGACGCCCGCTTCTGCCACCGCGGGGTGGGCAATGGCGGCGTCTTCGATCTCCGCGGTTCCCAGTCGGTGTCCCGCCACCTTCAGGACTTCATCCGCCCTGCCCAGCAGCCAGAAGTAACCGTCCTCATCGCGCATGGCAAAATCCCCGGTATAGTAAGACCCGGGAAAGCGGGACCAGTAGGCTTCCCGGTAACGCGCGGGATCTTCGTAAACGTCGAGCAACATACCCGGCCAGGGTTTTCTGATGATCAGGTACCCGGTTTCGCCGGCTTCGAGCTCGTTGCCCCGGGCGTCCACCACGGCCACATCGACGCCCGGGAGGGGAAATGTCGCCGATCCCGGCTTGAGGGCGAGCGGGTCGATGCCCGGAGTGGGCGAAATCATGATGCCGCCCGTCTCCGTCTGCCACCACGTGTCAACAATGGGACAGCGCTCCCCTCCGATATGTCTGAAATACCAGTACCAGGCCTCCGGGTTGATGGGTTCCCCCACGCTGCCCAGGAGATTGAGACTGGACATGTCGTGCCTGGCCGGCCACTTCTCGCCGTGACGCATGAACATGCGGATGGCCGTGGGAGAAGTGTAGAAGATGCTGACTCCGTATTTCTCGATGATATCCCACCACCGATCGACCGCGGGATAGTCCGGAGCCCCCTCGTAGAGAACGACCGCCGCGCCGTGCGAGAGCGGGGCATAAACGATCTGGCTGTGCCCGGTAACCCAGCCCACGTCCGCGGTGCACCAGTAAACGGATTCCTCCCTGATGTCGAACACCCACTGGTAGGCGACGTAGTTGAACACCATGTAACCGCCGGTGCCGTGCACGATTCCCTTCGGCTTGCCGGTCGTTCCCGAAGTGTAGAGGACATAGAGCGGGTGGGATGATTCCACCGCGACGGGTTCCACGAACACATGAGCACCGGTCATGTCCTTGGAAAGCCAATGGTCGCGTCCTTCCCGCATGTGAATCGCCTGTCCCGTCCGCCGGACCACGATGACGTTTTCCACGCTGGGGCAGGCGGGAAGCGCCTGGTCCACGATATCCTTGAGGGGCACGATCTTTCCTCTGCGAAGGCCTCCGTCGGAGGTGACGATCACCTTGGCCCGGGTGTCTCCGATTCTGCCGCAGATCGCCTGCGCGCTGAAGCCCGAAAAGATGACCGTGTGCACGGCTCCGATTCGGGCACAGGCAAGCATCGCAACGGGAAGCTCAGGGATCATCGGAAGATAGAGGGCGACCCGGTCCCCTTTCGTCACGCCGAGGCTGAGGAGCATATGGGCGAAATGGTTGACCTCGCGGAAGAGCGTGGAATAACTCAGTACCCGGGTCTCTCCGTTCTCACCCTCCCAATAGATGGCCACCTTGCTTCGCCGCCATGTGTGAACATGCCTGTCGACGCATTGGTGGCAGGCGTTCAGCTTTCCACCGACGAACCACCGCCCGTAGGGTTCCTTCCACTCCAAGACGTGGTCCCATGTTTTTTGCCATTCAAGTTTTCTGGCCTGCTGATCCCAGAAGGCCTCCGGATCCTCTATGGAATCCCGATGCATCTTCGCGTATCGCTTCGAAGGCCAGACTCGAACTCCGGTTGAAATCGAACTTGCCCGATCGGGCCCGCGGATGTCATCCACCTCAACCCTCCTTGGCGGAATGTCCGGCCGGGGATGTCTACGATCCTCAGTGCCGTGCAAAGGTTCTCTTTCCGCCTTCAGGATTTCCGTCGTGAATGCGACAAGACCAGATAATTCTACCCGTTGGATTGGAAACCGTCGAGTGGGCGAAAGCATTGAAAACGGGTATTGGGCAATTCGACCGGAAGACAATGAAATGATTCGGGGAAGACGGACGGCAGCCGTGATCGAGCATCCGAGCGCAGGAGCTTCATGCCCCTTTGCTTCGCATGTTTCGCCGGATGGTGCTTGATGCGGACCCGCGTTCAGGACGAAAACATCGCGCGGGAGGGCGCGGAGCCCTCCCCTGCAATTTCGCGGACCGCGGGGAAGGAGTTATCCTCCCCGGCCTCGCCTTTCGCTGCTTCCTCACTCCTCGATCATGAACGCGAAAATGTGCCGGGAGCCGCTTTTTCCGCCCCGAACGTCCGTCACTAGCGCCTGTCGCCTCGCCCGCGATCCTCCAGAACATAGGTCACCGTAACCCGTTCGCTCGAGTCGGACGTCAGTTTCAACGACGGCGGCGTAAGCACCAGGGTGGTGTTCACGGTCCCGGACTTGCTCAGGTTGTCCAAACGAACGGGTGATGTGTAGATGGTCGTGACCTTCTCCAGGATCTTGCTGCCTCCGATCACCCTGACGGTTTCGGGCGACACGGTGGTTCGAACCATGACGAGGTTCTCCGGCAGCTTCCCGACCCAGTCCACCTGGAGGGGCAGTTCCCTGGTGGTGGGAACATCCAGGGTCACCTCGATGGTGGACGGCTGTATCTTGTTCAGCACCACACCGGGGGGCAGGACAATGTTGTCCTGAGTGAGAGGAATCACGTTCCGGCCTTCGGACGCTTTGCTCAAATCCAGCCGGACCTGGACCTGTCCCGACCGCAAAGATTTGACCAGGGCGCTGGACCCGTACAGCTGAAGCTTGGCTTCGTCCACCGAGGTGTCCAGGATCTCGAAATTCGGCGGTCGGTTCGCGTACTCGATGGGTACGTTCAACGCGATGATGGTGTCCTGGCTGCGGGTGAAGCCGAACCAGATCGCCGTCACGATCAGGAAGGACAGCACGGCTGCAACGGTCAGCCTGATCCGCTCCCGTTTCTTCCGGAGCCCGGGAGCGCCGTCCATGATGTTGAGGTGCCTGCGAAGTATCTGCAGAAGCTCTTCGGGTTGAGCCACAGGGCTGATCCGGTTGTCCTTGGCGACGGTCACCCGGCCGCGTTCCTCGGATACCGCCACCACGAGGGCGTCGCTGCGCTCCGCCAGGCCCGCGGCCGCACGGTGTCTCGTGCCGTAGTAGCTGGGAAGGTCCTGGCGTTGGGAGAGAGGCAGTAAAACCCCCACTTCCACGACCTGGCGCCCGCGGATGATGGCGGCTCCGTCATGGACCGGGTTCTTCGGCCAGAAAATGCTGAGCAGCATTTCCTGGGAGACCGTCCCGTTCCAGGGGATACCCCCGTGGATCGCCTCGGACAGGTCTTCCTTGCCCGGGAAAACGATCAAGGCCCCGATGCGCCGCTTTCCCATCTGGTACAGGCTGTCCACGATGATGTCGATGGGGGCCGCCTCCTCCCGGCTGGGGAAACCCCACAGGAAGGCCTTCAGGTTCCGGAGCTGAAGCGCGGAACGGATTTCGTTGCGGAACACCACGATGGTGATGATGGCCGCGGCGGCTGTAATGCCCTGTATGGCCGAGCTGGTGAGAATCAGACCGATGGAACCGGCGACCTCCTGCAGAATCCACAGCGAGGTGATGCCGACCAGCACCCCGAAAGCGTTTGTGCCCTGGAAGAGAATGTACACCCTCAGCAGGATGTAGCTGATGATGATGATGTCGACCGGATCCTGCCAGCGGATGCTCGAAAGAAATGCCAGGAACTTTGCCATAACGGATCAATCGTATGGAATCAGTCAGTGATGCTGAAACGCAGCGTTTCGAAGACATGACCGTTCTGGTCGACGACTTCCACGCGCCACGGGCCTTTGTCGGTTTCCCGGAGCTGTATCACGCTGTAGGTGGACCACTTCGGCGGATACACCCGGAGCCTGGTCTGGGTGCTGAGCTCGTCGCGGCGGTACCAGCGGTGGTACACCAGCGTGGGCTGGGGCACCGGGTCGAATGCGGTGAAGCAGCAAACCTGCCCCGCAATGACGGAGAACACAACGGCGGATTTGCTTGGGACAAGGTTTTCGACCCTCTCGCACATGACCGCCTGACTCAGGGTCAGCTTCTGAGATGGTTGCTCCACGGGCGGCGCTGCATTCTGGGGCGTCGCCGAACTGTCTTTCTGCGCCCCGATGGCCTGCCTGAAAAACAGAGGCGCGGCCACGACCAGGAACACCACCAGGAGTTTCCCGGGAAGAGAAGCCATTGAGTTACCTCCGATGACGCATGGGAATCATTTGTGCAGCGATTTCGAGGACGTTGCAGGGCGGTTGGAGTCAGGGGCGTTCGGTCGGCCTGCGGCACGTAAATCCCAGGGAAAAAAATTCGCGGGTTTTCGTGAGTGCCCGGTAAAACAGCGATGGAAAGGATTCAGTCACCGAATTCGCGTCAGCAGTCACAGGTTTCGTGTCCTGTCCGCCCGAGACCGCACCCGAGGCTCGATGGAGCCGTCAGTGTGGTCTTCGATCCTGGATGAGGCTGCATAATCCCGTTTTGTACCCGCCACCGACAGAGAATAGCATGCCGCATCGGTTCGTCAAGACCTTTTGCACCGGACCTTTCCTGCTCCAAAGACCGGCAGGTTTGATAAGCAGGCCCTCACGGCCGTCGGCCGAGACGTGTCCGGTCCCGTCGATTCAGGCCGAACCCGGGATCGCTTCGGATGTATTGACATCCGACGATATTTCCGGGTATGTCCTTCGAGGGCGTCGGGTGGCCCGCGCCCATCATGTCCCGCGGACCTTTCAGGGGATGGCCGATGGCCCGTCGACGATCCGCCGAACTCAGTGTTTTCCGCCGTCTTGCAGTGTCGTCCCTTGCGCTGCTCTGTGTCTTGCTCTCCTTTTCGGCCGGGCATTCCCGCTCGTTGCCGCGCGAGGCGCTGGTGGCAGCGGTTTTTGACGGGGACACGATTCTGCTCGACAGCGGCGACAAAGTCAGATACCTGGGAATCGACGCGCCGGAGCCGGCCCATGACGGAGAACCCGCGGATTGTTACGCCCGGGAAGCCGAAGCCGCCAACGCGGCAATGGTTCTTCACCGACGGGTGACCCTGGAATACGACCGCGAGAAACGGGACCGCTTCGGCCGGCTGCTCGCCTACGTGTTCACCATGGATGGGAGGTGCGTCAACGCGGAATTGCTCGGGTCGGGCCATGCACGCGTATTCACGACGTTGCCCCGACACCGCCTGGCGGAGCGGTTCCTTTCCCGCCAACGGGACGCGATGGCGGAGGGGAGGGGCATGTGGGGCGCCTGCCCCGTAAGGCAGGAGTCATATTACATTCTGAATCGACGGAGCTTGGTCTTCCACCGGCCGTCGTGCGAACTGGGACGGAACACGTCGGCCCGGAACCGGTTGCGCCTGGAAACGCGCAGGGAGGCCCTGGAACGCGGGTTTCGTCCCTGCCGGGTGTGCAAGCCCTGAAGACGGTCCGGGGGCGGGCTTGCTCCGTCGATCGGCAAGCCCGCTCGAGCCGCCTCATCGGAGTCGTCTATGGATCGGAGATATCCCGAATACCCGCTGGTCGGCGTGGGTGCGATCATTTTTCGAGACGAGCGGGTGCTTCTCGTGCAAAGGGGAACGGAGCCCGCCTACGGAAAATGGTCCATTCCCGGCGGACTGGTGGAACTGGGTGAAAGCCTGGAAACGGCGGTACGCCGAGAAGTCGGCGAAGAGGTCAACCTCGACGTCAGTGTCGTCGACCTCGTGGCCGTCCTTGACAGCGTCTTCCGGGACGAGAACAGAAAGGTGGAATATCATTACGTGCTCCTCGATTTCCTCTGCGAAAGCCCGGAGGGAGATCCCTGCCCGGCATCGGATGTCCTGAGCTGCATGTTCGTGCCGTTGGACGAGTTGGGGCGCTACCCCATGACCCGGGGCACCGAAAATGTCATCAGGAGGGCGTTCGCCCGGACCGGCGGCGCGCGCGCTCCCATCTACGACACCTTCCTCTGATGCAGTTGCTTCACCATGAATCCCGGTGAATTGTCCTGCCCGGCGAAGTCGAGAGCGCCCGGGGGAAGAACCGGTGCGATGCGCCGTCGACGATCGAGACAAACGCCTGCGGCCGTCGGCCGGCACTCACGCCGCAAACGGTCCGGGTCCTGCCGTTCAGCCGTTTCTTTCTTTTTTTCCAGTGGATATCCCGCTTGACTTTGTCTGCGCTCTGTGGTTTATGACTGACCAGTCCGTCAGAGAGGAGGCGACTCGATCGCGTGACGCATGAATCCCGACAGCAGCTCAAGCAGGTCTTCCTGCGGACGCTCATTCAGGAACCGGATAACCTCGAGGCCCTGATGCGCGCCCTTGAAACGAGCCTGCCCGCGCACAGGCCCGGCGCCGAGGTGCTCGACGACCTCGCCGGGTGCTTCCAATCCGCTCGCAATGCGCTCAGACAGGGCATGCTGCCGGCCGGCTTCTCCATTTCGCGACTGATGGTTGCGCTCTCTGGAATCGCTCGGAAGAGAAACATCGATGCGGACCTGTTCTATTCGACCTTGATCGAAAAAGCCGTGGTCGACGGCGAATCGGAAGACGTTCACCGGGCGGTCCACAAGCAGTCCACCAAGGAAAAGATCCTCGACGCGGCGCTCGAGGTGTTTTCCGAAAAGGGGTTTCACCTTGCCACGGTCGACGAAATTGCCGACCAGGCAGGCGTCGGGAAGGGGACCCTTTACCGTTACTTCGCCAACAAGGAGACCCTGTTCAACGAACTGGTCAAGCTGCGCCTGGCCGAACTGGAAAGGAATGCGACGGCGGTCCTGGACGGCCAGGACGACGTGCTCACCATGATCGCCAAGTACCTGCGGGTCTATTTTGCGTTCTTCGACCGCAACCAGCACCTGTACAGGCTCATCGCCCAGGAGCGGCTCGATTTCGGCGAACACGTCCAAGACCTTTATTTCAAGAAGGTCATGCGTCGCATCCATGCACTGAAGAAAAAAACCTATGAAGCCAGTCAGCAGGGCATTCTCAAGGAAGTGGATTTTCAGACCGTCTTTTACGGGGTCATGGGATTTGTCCACGGCGTCATTCAAAAATGGCTTGCGCGGGACTGTTCCTACTCACTGGTGGAAGAATTGCCCGGAGTCATTGAAGTTCTCTTTTACGGGTTTGTGAAGAAGCGGGTCAATCTAACGAAAGAAGGAGACAAAGATGGATGTAGCTGCAATGCAGGTCAAGATCGTTGACATCATCGCAAACCAACTGGGCGTCGACAAGGAAATCATCACTCCTGAGGCCAACGTGGTGGACGATCTGGGCGCCGATTCGCTGGACGTGGTCGAGCTGGTCATGGCGCTGGAAGAAGCTTTCGATGTCGAGATTCCCGACGAGGATGCCGAGAGCATTCGCACCGTGAAGGATATTTTCGATTACCTGGCGAAGAACAAGGCGGCTTGATCCCGCTCTTCATTCTTCGTGCCGAGTCGCGTGAAACTCGTATGGCCCCGTCCGGTTTTCTCGATTCTGTTGGGAAGACCGGGCGGGGCTTTTTCATCGTTTGCGCAAGACCGCCCGCGGTCGGCCGCCAAAGCTTGCCGGAGACAGCGCGCCCCCTTGTATGCTGACCAGCCCGTCGGTCCGTACAAGGGGCGGGTTTATCCCCGCCCGCGTCGCCTCCCGCCGGGCAGGTGTTGAGTAATCCCGAACGCACCTCGGTGTTAGGAATCCTCTTCCGGAGGTTCAGCTGCGGGTGCGGGGCGGTCGCCTTTCAGGACGTTCTCTTCCATGCCGGTCAACTGGGCGTTGATGACGGTGTCTTTCAACGTCCAGAAAACACTCCTGAAGTGTTCATCGAAATTTCCCGGAGATACCCTGCCGAGCTCGATGAACTTCACGATGATTTCCTTGGCCATTCTGAGTATTTTTTCGTCGTCCGCCTGCATGGAACGATCCTTTCCAACGAAAAAGCCTCTGCTGTTTGGAGGGAAGGCCTTACAGGGTTGAAGCAGAGGCTTTCGAGTCCTATGGAATACCCCGGAAGGCATCCCATCACTCACCTTTTTCTCTAACACATCCATTCGCGAAACCGCAATGAAAATCCCTCGAGGCCATATGCTTGGCTCCTTTAGGGCGGCTTGACGTGCGGCTCCGATCGGATATCCGGCCCCGAACGAAAAACAATGTCACGAATCAAGGATCCTTCCAGGCGCGTTAATCAGGTGAAATTTTTTTAAAAAAGTGTTTTTTCGCGCAGTTTGAATTTGACAAAGCAAAATTTACGGTGATAAATAGGCTCAATGTGGGAAATTGTGGGAAGATGAGGTGAAATGTGGGCATTTTGGGTAAGCCATATTTCAGGGGACAATCGATCCACCGCCTGGATGCCAAGGGGCGACTGCGGATTCCTACGAAATTCCGGGAAGTGCTGCAAAATCACTATACGGACGCTCTGGTCATCACTCGCATGGGAGAATGCCTCCTGGCCTATCCCCCGGAGGAGTGGGAGAAGATCGAAAACAAGGCGAGAGAGTTCTCCCAGGTCCAGCCGGAGCATCGCGCCTTTATGCGTTATTTCATTTCGAGCGCGGAGGAATGCGAGTTCGACAATCAGGGCAGAATCCTGATTCCGCCTTTTCTGAGGGAGGAGGCGAACCTTACCCAGGATGTGCTCCTGGCGGGCGTGCTCACCAATTTCGAGATCTGGAACAAATCGACGTGGGACGCCCACATCAAGCTCGACAAAGACAGTTACCAGAAAATCATGGAATTCATGGCCGGCACCGGGTTGTAGAAGATCATGGAACCCGGGCCCGCTCTCGAACACATACCGGTCATGCTCGAGCAGGCCCTGGAGCTGCTCGCATGTCGCCGGGGCGGAGTCTACGTGGATGGTACGGTGGGTGGCGGCGGATATTCGGAAGCCATTCTCCGGGCCAGCGCGCCCGACGGGATTCTGCTCGGGGTCGACTGGGACGCCGAGGCGATCGGACGGGCAGCCGGGCGGCTGAGCGCGTACGGCAGGCGGGCCATCCTGACGAAGGCCGGTTTCGCGGAGCTCCCGGAGGTCCTCCCGCGACATGGGTTCGCGCAGGTGGACGGCATCGTGCTGGACCTGGGAGTGTCCGCCTTCCAGATCGATGACGCCGCCCGCGGGTTCAGTTTCACGAAGGACGGGCCTTTGGACATGCGAATGGATCCCGGTCTTCCACAAACGGCCGCGGATATGGTGAATACGCTCCCGGAAAAGGACCTGGCCGATCTGATCTTTCGGCTGGGTGAGGAGCGGTGGTCCCGGAGGATTGCGCGGGCCGTCGTGGAGCGCAGAAGGGAACGGCCATTCCAGCGAACGCTGGAGCTGGCGGATACTGTGGCGGCGACGGTGCCCGCGACCCGGGACAGCAGGAGGATTCACCCCGCCACCCGGACCTTCCTCGCACTGCGGTTGGCGGTGAATCAGGAGCTGGAATCGCTCGAGAGGTTTCTCTCCGGGGCGCTTGACCTGCTGAAAACGGGCGGTCGGCTCTGCGTTGTGTCCTTTCACTCTTTGGAGGACAGGATGGTCAAGGGGCAGTTCAAGGAATGGGCGAAATCCTGCCGGTGTCCCCGGGAAGCCGTTCTGTGCCGGTGTGAGGGAAGACCCCTGGTCCGGTTGCTCACACGGAAGGCCGTGCGCCCGGACGAGAGGGAAAAGGAGCGCAATCCGCGATCCCGCAGCGCGCGGCTGCGCGCGGTGGAGAAACAGGGAGTGCCTGCCTGAAGCTTCGGCAGGGCGGAGATTCGAGTGACCCAAGGGATGGGAAGCGAACCATGAGCCTCCGGGTGGATACGAAACTGAGATTCGGCGGCGATTTCGATCCGATCGAAACGAGCACGTCCGGAATCGAGGTGAAGCTCTGGTTGGCGTCATCGGCTTTCCTGGTACTGGTCTTTGTTACATGCGCCATCTTTTACGTGTGGCTCTACATTCAGCAGGTTCAGAACGGCTATCGCCTGGCAAGGTATTTCCAGGAGCACGACCAGTTGATCACGATTCAGCGCAAACTGCGGCTCGAATGGTCGAGGTTTCAGGACCCGTACCTGCTGGAAGAGATGGGACGCAAACAGTTCGGACTCAATCCTCCCAAGCCGGATCAGAAAATGACGATGCGCTGACCCGGCTGAAGGTCGGAGGGGCTTATGGCGGAAAAACGAAATCCCGGAAAATTTCTGAATGCGCGCTACTGGTCGTGCTGCCTCCTCTTCAACATTCTGGTCATCGGCGGCTTCTGTCTGATCCTGTTCAAGGCCTTCCGCCTTCAAGTCCTGGAATACTCGACCTGGGACGAAAGGGCGCGCAACCAGGTCCAAACCACTTTCCAGGTCCCGGCCTACCGGGGTTCCATCTATGACTGCAAGGGCCGGCTGTTGTCCTACTCCGTGCCGCAGCCGTCGCTGTATGCGGATGGGGATCAGATCGAAAATCCGAAGAAAATGGCGGCCCAACTGGCCGCGCTGCTGGGAGAACCCGAAGCGGCTATTGAGAAGAAACTGGTCGCCAACCGCCATTTCGTCTGGCTCAAACGGCATCTCACGGATCAGCAGGCAGCCGCGATCGAAGCCATGAACCGGCGTGGTCTGAGCCTGACCAGGGAATACAAGCGATTCTATCCCTATCGCCAGGTGGCGGGGCAGGTGCTCGGATTCGTGGGAATGGACGGTGTCGGGCTCGAAGGGGTCGAGAAGTCTTTCGACCAGGTGCTGCGCGAAAACGCGACGTCGGTGGGCCAGGTGCGGGATGGAATCCGCAAATGCCTTTGGATGCGGCCCTGCCTTCCCCCTGAACCGGGTGAAAGCTTCGGAGTGCGCCTGGCACTGGACACGTTCATCCAATATGTGAGCGAGTGCGAGCTGGAGGCGGCGATGGCCAAGTACAAGGCGAAAGCCGGTGAAGTGGTCGTCGTCGACGCCCAGACGTCCGAAGTCCTGGCTATTGCCAACTGGCCTCCCTTCGATCCCAACCATCCCGACAAGAGAAATCCGAATTCGTGGCGCAACCGGGTCATCACGGATTCTTTCGAGCCGGGGTCGACGTTCAAGGTCTTCCTGGTCAGTGCGGCGCTCGAGGAAGGAGTCATCAAGGAGAAGGACCGCATTTTCTGCGAGAACGGAAAATGCAAGCTCGCAGGGCACGTCATCAACGACACGCATCCTTACGGCTGGCTCACCATTCCGGAAGTCGTGAAATACTCGAGCAACATCGGCGCCTCGAAGCTGGCGCTGCAGATGGGAAACGAACGCTATGCACGCTACATTAAGGCGTTCGGGTTCGGCTCTCCAACGGGCATCAGCCTTCCGGGAGAAGTGAAAGGCCTTCTCAGGAGCCATAAGCGTTGGCGGCCCATCGATCTGGCCACTACCGGGTTCGGCCAGAGCATAGGCGTCACCGCCATGCAATTGAACTCCGCCATCCAGACGATCGCCAACGGCGGCGAGTTCATCGAACCGCAGATCGCAAAGGAAATCCTGGACGCCCAGGGCCAGCCGGTGAGCCGGTACTGTGCAAAACCCCTCAGACGGGTCATGCAGAAGCAGACCGCCGACAGAATCCGTGCTATGATGGAATTGGTCACCAAAGAGGGGGGAACCGGCACGAGCGCCGTCCCTGAAGGTTACACCGTTGCAGGAAAGACCGGCACCGCACAGGTGCTGGATTCCGCCACCGGGCGTTACGCTTCCAACAAGTATACCGCCGTTTTCACCGGATTTGTCCCCGCGGACAAACCTCGCCTGGTCATGACCGTGGTCATCCATGAACCGCAGGGGGCGATCTACGGAGGAGTCGTGTCCGCTCCCGTCTTCAAGAATATTTCCGCGAAGGTCCTGCCTTATCTGGGAGTCCAGCCGACACTCGAAAGCGTTCCTCCGGCCAAGGGGCTGCGGCTGGCGGGCAAGAGCGGACAGTCCGTCGCCAAAGCTTCGGCGGATGCATCCAAGGCCGCGGCCAGGGGTGCCGAGACCAAGAAACCCGTCGGTGCCGCCGCTCGGTCCGGGAAACCAGACGCGGACAAGACCCTGAAAGCCGGGGCGAGCGACGGGATCACCGCCAAGTCTCAAGCGAAACCGGCCGTCACCCGGGCTTCCGGCCTGGAGCAATACTCATTGAAGGCGCAAACCCCTGCGACGGGAGCATATCAGGGGACCGGACGGGCGGGCGCCGCACTCGCATCCCTGCCCGAGCGATCGGTGCCGCGGGAAAAGCGGGAGCCTGCCCATGCCGGCGAAACGACTTTGAAATTACTTGTTGATTGATAAACGTTCCCCAATAGTGTAGGAATGCCAGTTTAATGTTTGGGGGACATCCGGTTTCTCACCCGGGGCATCCGATATGGCCAGAGCACTGAATAATCTACTCCGTGACGTCGAAATCCTGCAGACCGCAGGACCGTTGGACGTGCCCGTCACGGGTATTGCCTACGACAGCAGGCGGATTCAGGCAGGCAACGTTTTTGTGGCGTTGCCCGGAGTTCGGGTGGACGGAAACCGTTTCATCCCGGAAGCGGTCCGTAGCGGGGCGAGTGCCGTGATTACCGAGACCGTCGGGTTTTCGGAGTGTCCTGCCACCGTGGTGCGGGTATCCGACAGTCGTAAGGCGATGGCGCGCATGGCCGCCAACTACTATGGCCATCCGTGCGCCGGGTTGAAGATGATCGGGGTTACCGGAACAAACGGCAAGACGACGACCACGCTGCTGCTCGAGAGTATTTTGAAGAGGGGCGGCCATTCGGTCGGGGTTTTGGGAACGCTCTTCTACCGTTGGGGGGCGAAGAGCAAAACGGCCGGTATGACGACGCCGGAGTCGCTGGATTTGCAGGGATTGTTTTACGAGATGCGCGAGGACGGGGTCACCCATGTCGTGATGGAGGTTTCTTCACATGCCCTGGCCCAGGGGAGAGTGGCCGAATGCGCCTTCGACGCCGCCGTTTTCACGAATCTGTCCCAGGATCACCTCGATTATCACGTCACCATGGAGGACTACTTCGCGGCCAAGAGCCTGCTCTTTTCGGAATACCTCAGGACCGGTTCGGTTGCCGTGATCAACGGGGACGATCCGTACGGGGCGCGCCTCGTGGAAAAAGCCGGCCCGGGGGCCTGGAGTTACTCAACCGGTTCCGAGGCGGCCCGCGCCCATGTGAAGTCCGCCCGACTCACCGCGTCCGGCATCGAGGCCCGGTTGTGCGGGCCCGACGGAAGCATGGACATTCATTCGCCCCTGATCGGGCGTTTGAACCTCTACAATATTCTGGCTGCCGTGACCGCTTCCCTGGCCATGGGCGTCCCCGAAGCGGCGATAAGGGAGGGCGTGGCGGGGCTTACCTCCGTGGATGGGCGTTTGCAGCGCGTTGCGTCGCCCGGTACGGGTTTTGAGGTGGTGGTGGATTATGCGCACACTCCGGATGCGATGGAGAAAAGCCTGGGGTGTCTGAGGGAGATGACCGCGGGGCGCCTGCTGGTGGTGTTCGGCTGCGGCGGAGACCGGGACCGGGGCAAGCGCCCTCTCATGGGAAAGGTGGCGGGGGCGTTGGGGGACCTGGTGATCGTGACCAGCGACAATCCGCGCAGCGAGGTCCCGGAGAGAATCATCGATGAAATCGAGCCCGGAGTCCGGGCTTCCGGCCTGGAACGGATCCTTGCCGCTGAGCCTGGAAACGGCGCTCGGGGTTACATCGTGGAGGTGGACCGAAAATCGGCGATCGAGAAGGCCCTGGCGTGGGCGCGTCCGGGCGATACGGTGTTCATCGGCGGCAAGGGGCATGAGACGTACCAGCTTGTCGGAGGCGAGGTTCTGCCGTTCGACGATCGACTGGTGGTCGCGCAGTACCTGGCGCGAGAGCGGGAATGAAGCGAGGGGAAGGCCGGACGTATGCAATGGACCGTCGCACAAATCGTTGATGCCGTTCGAGGTCGCCTGATGGCCGGCGATCCGGCTCTCCCCGTCGACGCGATTTCCACCGACACGCGCAGCCTGCGGCGCTCGGACTGTTTTCTGGCGCTTGCGGGCGAGCGATTCGACGGCCACGATTTCATTTCGGCGGCCGTCGAAAAGGGGGCGGCGGTTGTGGTGGTCGCCTCCGGCCGCGGAGAGGGGGCGGTTCGAGCTGGAAGTGTCGCCGTGGTGGAGGTGGACGACACCCTCTACGCTCTCGGCGAGTTGGCGAGGACCCACAGGGCGCGGTATTCGATCCCGGTGGCGGGTATTACGGGAAGCAACGGCAAGACGAGCACCAAGGAACTGCTGGCGGCGATCCTGGAGCACAGACACGGGATTCTGAAAAACCGGGGGAACCTCAACAACCAGATCGGTGTGCCTCTGACCCTGTTGACCATGGATCCGACCCATGAAGCGGCCGTTATCGAGATGGGCATCAACGTGCCCGGCGAGATGGCCCGATTGGTTGAGATTGCGGGTCCGACGCTGGGGCTGATCACGAATATCCAACCGGCGCACCTCGAAGGGCTCGGCTCGTTGGACGGCATCCTGAAAGAAAAGGGCAGGCTGTGGGATGCGCTCGATGCCGAGGGGATCGCCGTCGTGAACCTTGATGACCAGCGGTTGCGAGCCTATTCGAAGCGATTGGCGGCCCGGACGGTGACCTGCTCCGTGCGGGACCCTGAAGCGGGAGTGCGAGTGGTCGGCGAGATCGAGAGCGATGAACATTCCACCCGTTTTCGGATGGTCCTGGGGACGGAAACCGTGCCGGTCGTCCTGTCGGCCGTCGGGATCCATTATGTCCGGAATGCGCTGGCCGCGGCTGCCGCCGCCTGGGCGATGGGGGAACCGGGGGAGGCGATCTCCGCGGGGCTTGCGGCGTACCGACCTGTCGGGCAGCGGATGCAGATACGTCACATGGAAGACGGGCGGGTGCTCATTGACGATACGTACAACGCCAACCCCGAATCGATGCTCGCCGCCGTGCGGGCGGCGTTGGCGGTATGCCGGGGAAAGCCTTGCATTGCGGTGCTGGGAGAGATGAGGGAGCTGGGAGCCGACAGCGCCGCATTGCACCGTGAGTTGGGCAGACGGATCGGTGCCATGGGGTTGAGCGGCCTGATCACTTTGGGAGAGCTTGCGGCGAGAATCGGCGAAGGCGCGGTGGAGGCCGGTATGAAGCCCGCTGCGTGTCGGCATGCCAAGAGCCACGACCAGGTGGTGGAGTGGCTTCGGGAACGGAAAATCGATGCTTCCTGGATACTTGTAAAAGGGTCCCGGGGAATGACGATGGAACGGGTTGTGGAAGGGATGCTCGGGCGATGAGACGCGGTGGACCGTTCAGAATGCCCGGCAGGGCGCTGGTCGTCGGCATGGGAGTGTCCGGCCGGTCGGTGTGCGAGTTGCTCTTGCGCAACGGAGTCGAGGTCGTCGCGACGGACCTCAGGCCGCTCGACCGGTTCGGCGGCACCCTGGACGAGCTGCGTGCGAAAGGCTGCCGGTTAAGGTTGGGGGAACATCACCCGGATGATTTCCTGAACGTCGACCAGATCATTGTGAGTCCGGGAGTGCCGTCGCTGCTCGAACCGCTGCGTGAAGCCCGCCTCAGGGGTATCGAGATCGTGGGCGAATTCGAATGGGCCTGGCGCCAGGTGGACGCGCCCGTGATCGCGGTCACCGGGACCAACGGCAAGACGACGACCACCGCTCTTATCGGGGAAATGATCAAAGCGTCCGGCACGCGCGTGTTCGTGGGGGGCAACATCGGGACGCCGCTGAGCCGGTGGCTGCTGGACGGAGACCGGGTGGACTGCATGGTGCTCGAAGTGAGCAGTTTTCAACTGGACACGGCGTTCCTGTTCAGGCCCGAGGTGGGAGTCTTGCTGAACGTGACCGAGGACCACCTGGATCGATATCGCGATTTTGAAGAGTACACGGAATCCAAGCTCTCGATGTTTGGGCGCCAGGAGTCCACGGATGTCGCGGTGATCAACCTGGACGACCCGGTCTGCGGCTCGAGGCCTTTCAACGGAAAGGGCAGGCTTCTGACCTCGAGCCGGAATGATCCGCGCACGCACGCCCATGTCGAGGACGGGCGGATCGTCGTGAACGTTCCGTGGAAGCCGGAGTTCCGTCTCGACCTGGCGGATCTGCGGCTCAAAGGGGTCCACAACGAGGAGAACGTGCTCGCCGCCATTCTTGCATGCCTGGCCATGGACGTAGTCCCCGAGGCCGTCGCGCGGGCCGCCGGGACCTTTGGCGGCCTGCCCCACCGTGTCGAATGGGTTCGAGCGGCCGGGGGCGTCGATTACTACGACGATTCCAAGGGGACCAACGTCGGCGCCGTCGTCAAGGCGATCGAAAATTTCGATCGACCCGTTCTCCTCTTGTTGGGGGGAAGGGACAAGCTGGGCTCCTACGCTCCCATTGCCGAGCGGATGAGGACCAGGGGCAAGGGGGTGTTCGTGTTCGGAGAATCGGCTCCACGAATCCACGCAGAACTGCGCGACAAGGTTCCCATCCGGTTGTTTCCCGATTTGGAGGGTGCGTTCTCGGCCGCCGTGGAACGGGCGCAGGCGGGAGACATCGTGCTCCTTTCCCCGGCCTGTTCGTCTTTCGATCAGTACGAGAGCTACGCGCAGAGGGGGGACCATTTCAAGAAACTCGTAGCCGCCCTTCCGGGGTAGCGCCGGGGAGGAGCGGGGAAGCGCCGGAGGCGGGCGTCCCCGGCTGTCCGCGCGGTTTGATGACGGCCCGGCGCTCCATGTGTTGACTTCAAGTCTCGAACGAAATGGAAAGTCATGTCCAAGCCCGTTGCAGACAGTCCTACATTCATAGTTGAACATAGCTCCGGGGAGGAACGGGCGGCAGCCTGGGCCGGCCTCTCCCTTGAAGTGCAACTGTGGATCGAGGTCTGCCTGCTCATAGCGGTGGGCCTGATCATGATCTACAGCGCCAGTTCGATCATGGCGTTGAAGAAATTCTCGGACTCCGCCCACTACATGAAACGGCAGTTCCTGTGCATCGGGCTGGGCATCGGGACCATACTGTTCGTCAGCCGCATTCCGTACCGCATGTACCGGAACCACATCGGCTGGATCATGATCGGCACGATCGTCTCGCTGGTGCTGGTATTGATTCCGGGTATCGGCGCGGAAATAAACAATGCGAAGCGGTGGTTTCAGTTCAGGCCGTTTCTTCTGCAGCCGGGTGAGTACGCCAAGGTGGTTTGGGTCATGTTCCTGAGTATTTCCCTGGTGCGAAAGCAGGAGAAAATCAAGCAGTTCAGCGTCGGATTTCTGCCGCATATGCTGCTCTGCGGGCTTCTGAGCGCTCTTTTGTTGAAGGAGCCCGACTTCGGGACGACATTCATTATCGGTTGCCTCACCGTCATCATGCTGGCCGCCGGGGGCGTGCCGTTGAGGAGTCTCATCGTCTGCCTGCCCGTGGCGGCCGTCGGATTTTACAAGTTCGTCTATCTCGTTCCATACCGTTGGGAGCGCGTGACGGCGTACCGCAACCCGTGGACGGACCCTCTCGATTCGGGATACCAGCTCATCCAGGCCTGGATTGCGGTCGGTTCGGGGGGGCTGTTCGGGAAGGGACTGGGAGCGGGACAGCAGAAACTCTTCTACCTGCCGGAATCCTACACGGACTTTATTCTTGCCGTGATCGGAGAGGAGTTGGGTTTCGTCGGCATAGCGATTGTCTGCACGCTTTTTCTCTTTCTGTTCCTTACCGGAATCCGGATTTCGAGATCCGCCCCGGAGCTGACGGGGACCCTGTTGGCGCTGGGATTGACCATGCTTCTTTCCATGCAGGCCCTGCTCAACATGGGGGTCGTGCTGGGGCTGGTTCCGACCAAGGGGCTGCCGCTTCCTTTCATCTCCTACGGGGGCAGTGCATTCACGGCCAACTGCCTGGCGATCGGCATCCTCATGAACATAGCAAGAAGCGGTGAAAGGCGGATGGACTAGCAATGTTCAAGCGCTATCAGCACATCCATTTCGTGGGTATCGGCGGCATCGGGATGAGCGGCATCGCCGAGCTGCTCTTGAACCTGGGCTATCGGGTGAGCGGGTCGGACCTCAAGGAAACCGAGATCACCAGGAGGCTCTCGGCGATGGGCGCCGCGGTTCACCTGGGGCACCGTGCGGAGCATGTGCTTGGCGCGGATGTGGTGGTTCTCTCTTCGGCCATTTCCGACGACAATCCGGAAAACCGCGCAGCCCGGGAAATGGGCAAGGTGCCGGTGATCCGCCGTGCCGAAATGCTTGCGGAACTGATGCGGCTCAAGTATTCGGTCCTGGTCGCGGGCGCTCACGGGAAAACGACGACCACTTCCATGGTTTCCACCGTCCTGGCCAGAGGCGGTCTGGACCCGACGGTGGTGATCGGCGGCAAGTTGAACGCATGGGGCACGAACGCCAAGCTGGGGAACGGAGATTTTATGGTAGCGGAGGCGGATGAGAGCGACGGGACTTTCCTGCTGCTTCCGCCGACGATTGCAGTCGTGACGAACATCGATCTCGAACACCTCGACTTCTATCGCGATCTCGCGCACATCCAGGAGACCTTTCTGCAGTTCATCAACAAGATCCCTTTCTACGGTCAGGCGGTCCTCTGTCTGGAAGACGAGAACATCCAGTCGATCCTGCCGCGCGTCGAGAAACGATTCACCACGTACGGATTTTCGTCCCAGGCCGATTTCCAGGCTCGTGACGTGAGGACCAGCGGCTTGTTCTCCTCGTACAGGGTACACAGTCACGGCGATGAGCTCGGTGAAATCGAAATCAGGATCCCGGGACGGCACAACGTCTTGAACTCACTGGCCGCGGTTGCGGTGGCAAGGGAGCTGGACCTGGACTGGGCGAATATCCAGGACGGGCTGAGGGACATGACGGGCGTGCAGCGCCGGTTTCAGATCAAGGGCGAAGCTGCAAACGTCCTGGTGATCGACGATTACGGGCACCACCCCAGCGAGATCCGGGCGGTGCTCCAGACGCTCGCGGATTGCTACCCCGACCGGCGACGCATCGTCGTCTTTCAGCCCCATCGTTACACTCGCACACGGGCCTTGATGGAACAGTTCGCCCGCTGCTTCTATCATTCGGACGTGCTGCTGGTTACGGAAATCTATGCGGCCAGTGAAACTCCCATACCGGGGGTGACGGGGGAGCGGCTGTCCCAGGAGATCGCCTCGCACGGGCATCACGATCTGCATTTTTGCGAGACGGTGGAGAGTGCGCTGAGCCGGCTGGTGAAGCTGGTGAAGCCCGGGGATGCGGTGATCACCCTGGGCGCGGGCAACATCTGGCAGGTGGGCGAGTGGCTTCTGGCGAAGCTGAAGTCTTCAGGCGGGAGCGGCGGCACGGGTGAGCTCAAATGATCGACAACAAGCGCGGGTCCAGTTATTTGAATTCACTCCCGGAAGGGTTGAGCGCAGAGGAATGCGATCGTTATTCGGCTGTTGTTTCGCTGTGCTGGAATGTTCTGGGGGAGCTTCAGGACGTCGAATTCAAATGGCACGAACCGCTTGCATACCACACCACGTTTCGAGTGGGAGGGCCCGCGGCGTGTCTTGCGCGTCCGCGTTCGGAGAGCGCCTTGCTGGCGCTCCTGGAAAGAGTGCGGGAGAATTCCGTGCCCTATGTGGTGCTTGGCGGTGGAAGCAACGTGCTCGTAACCGACGGGCCAATCCCGGCGCTGGTGATTCAACTCATCCACGTGGCCGCGGGCCTTGCCTTCAACAAGGGACGCTCGAGCTCGCGACCTCTCGTGGTTGTCGGAGCCGGCGTCCCGATTTCTCGTTTGCTCAGGTTCTGTGTCCGCAACGAACTGGGCGGCCTGGAATGCCTCGTGGGGATTCCAGGCTCGGTCGGAGGGGCGGTGGTGATGAACGCCGGGACGGCTGAAGGAACCATCGCCGAAGCCCTTGAATGGCTCGACGCCCTGGATGGAGCGGGGCAGAGACAACTCGTTTTCAAAGCGGACCTGCCGGCCGGGTACCGGAGCATGGGGCTGCCCGAAGCCTGGCTGATCCTGGGAGGTGCCTTCCGCCTTCATGTCTCTTCGGGCCGATCGCTCAAAAGGGAAATGCGGTCGCTGATGGTCCGCCGGAAAGCGACACAGCCGCTGGGGCGGCCTTCCGCCGGCTGCGTGTTCAAGAATCCCGTCGAAGCTCCCGCCGGGGCGCTGATCGAGCGGGCGGGATTGAAGGGATTTCGGATGGGAAACGCGCAGGTTTCCGACAAGCATGCGAACTGGATCATCAATCTGGGCAGTGCCCGGGCCCGGGATATCCTGGCCCTGATCAGCCTGGTGGAAAATGAAGTTTTTGGAAAATTCGGCGTGCGTTTGGAGCGAGAAATTCGTATACTCTCGCCAGAAAAAAATTCCCTGAATCAGATGCTGAACTCATGAAGAAGAAGCAGAACCGGTATCGCCCAGACAAGGCCAGGCCTTTGAAAATCCTCAAATTTTGGGGAAAGACAGTCTTGACTCTCCTGCTGGCGGTTGCCGCGGTTGTGCTCATTAGTGCTGGTCTTTCGCGCTCTTACTATGCCCTGTTGGAGGCACCCTGGCTGAGGTTGGAGGAAGTGCGCATCAATGGGCTGAAACATCTCGAAGAGGGCCTCGTTTTGAACGCGCTGGGCGTTCCCAGGAACGCCTGCGTCTTGAATCTGAAGATGAAGGAACTGGCGGCTCGACTCGAGTCTTTGCCGCAGGTGCGCTCGGTGATCGTGCGCCTCGATCTTCCCACGCGGCTGGTGGTGGAGATCACCGAGCGTGAGCCGCTCGCGATGGTGCAGGCCGATGAGCTGCTCTTGCTGGACAAGGACGGAACGCTGTTTGCCCGGACCACCCGCGACGCCGATCCCGAGAGGCTGCTGATTACCGGGTTTTCCGGCAAGGGGCTGAAGGAGGGGGATCATTTGCCCCGGGAACCTCTGGAAGCTGTAAGAGAGCTCGCGGCGGCCCTCGAAAAGGCCAGGCAGTGGTTGCCGGTGCAACGCATTTCGGAGTGCCAGTGGCGTTCCGGCGGCTTCACCCTGTTCATGGCTCAGACCTCGCTTCCCATTGACTTCGGGTCTGAGAACTACGGCGAGAAACTGAATCGCCTTCAGCGGATTTTCGCCATGCTGGGGGAACGGCAGTGGACCGGTGCCGTCAAGTATATTGACCTGAATTATGGAAATCGAGCCTATGTGGGAGGGCCGTTCCCGGCAGCCAAAGGCGCCTGAATCGCCATTCGGAGGGCGCGGAACCCCCTGGTCGTGCCGGACCGGGCTCATGATCGTCAAGCTGATGCTGAAAGGGGATCGATGGGAAAAAGAGAGGAATTGATCGTAGGCCTCGATCTAGGGACTACCAAGGTTTGCGCTGTGGTCGGTGAGGTGACCTCCGAAGGGATGGATATCGTCGGAGTGGGTACGTACCCTTCCATCGGCCTCAGAGGCGGCGTGGTCGTCAACATCGATCAGACCGTCCATTCAATCCGCAAGGCGGTTGAAGAAGCGGAATTGATGGCCGGTTGCGAGATTTCCTCAGTCTATGCCGGTGTGGCCGGAACGCACGTTCAGAGCCTGAATTCGCACGGAGTCATTGCCATCAAGAGCCGTGAGGTGACTCAGGCCGATATCGATCGCGTGCTGGACGCCGCAAAGACGGTGGCTCTCCCTTTCGACCGCCAGATTCTCCACGTGCTTCCCCAACAGTACATCGTGGACGACCAGGAAGGCATTCAAAACCCGACCGGCATGGCGGGAGTGAGACTTGAAGCGAAAGTGCACATCATCACCGGGGCCATTGCCGCGGTCCAGAATATCGTCAAATGCTGCGAGCGGGCGGGGCTCCAGGTGCAGGACGTCGTGCTCGAATCCCTCGCCTCCAGCGAATCGGTGCTCGACATGGATGAGAGGCACCTGGGAGTCGCGTTGGTCGATCTCGGAGGCGGAACCAGCGACATCGCGGTGTTCATGGATCATGCGATTCGCTACTCGTGTGTCGTGGGGCTCGGGGGCAACCATATCACCTCGGACATTTCGGTCGGTTTGCGCACGTCCATCGACGAAGCGGAGAAGATCAAGAAGAAGCATGGCTGTGCGCTGGTTGAATGGGTCAACCAGCAGGACATGATCGAAGTCGGCTCGGTGGGCGGGCAGAAGCCGCGTCAGTTGGCGCGGTCTGTGCTGGCTCAGATCGTCGAAGCGCGCGTGGAGGAGATCGTCAAGATCATAGAGTGGGAACTGGTGCGGTCCGGTTACGTGGAATCCCTTCATGCGGGAGTGGTGCTGACCGGAGGCGTCTCCCTGCTTCCGGGGATTCGGGAACTGGCGGAGAAAGTGTTTGACCTGCCGGTGCGCATAGGCGTCCCTTACAACTTCGGCGGACTGGGAGACGTGGTCAAGAATCCGATCTATGCGACGGCCACGGGATTGCTTTTGTATGGAAAGAAACATGGAAACAGGGGACCGATGGAAGAACCGAGCGTGATCAAGAAGGTTCTTGCATCGGTGAGACGTTGGTTCAAGGAATTCTGGTGAGAGGTTCGGCCTCCGGGGCAAGAGACTGCTTTCGGGGTGTGGAGGCCGGCGGCTCGCCAGTGCGAACGCGGCCGGAATGAACGGTCCCCCGGCGCTTGTCGCCGGGCCGATCCGGATGATGGCATTATCGACAAGTCATGTGGCAAGGGGGAAAACTCTTCGCGACTATGGAGCTCATATGACTAGGAAAGAACAGAAGAGGGGGAAGGGACGAAATATGGAAAAAACACCAGATGCCATGGCAGTCAACCGGGCGAAAATCAGCGTACTGGGGATTGGTGGCGGAGGCGGAAACGCCATCAACAACATGATCAACGCGGGCCTTGATGGAGTGCAGTTCATCGCGGCCAACACCGATTTTCAGGTGCTGGCCCGCAACCAGGCCGCCACCAAGATTCAGCTCGGCACGAACCTGACGAAAGGGCTCGGCGCGGGCGGGAATCCGGAAATCGGGGCAAAAGCGGCCCAGGAAGACATCGACAGGATTCGTGAAGCCGTCGACGGGAGTGACATGGTGTTCATCACCGCGGGTCTTGGGGGCGGCACCGGCACGGGTGGAGCCCCCATTGCGGCCCAGGTGTGCAAGGAGATGGGAGCGCTGACCGTTGCGGTGGTGACCAAGCCGTTCGTGGTCGAGGGCCGGGTGCGCCAACGCAATGCCGACGACGGTCTGAAGTCGCTCCAGGACGTGGTGGATACCCTGATCACCATTCCCAACAACCGGCTCCTTTGCCTGGCGGATCGCCGCGCCACATTCCTCGAAATGATCAAGCGCGCCGACGATGTTTTGCTGTACGCGGTGAAGGGCATTTCCGATCTCATCATCAAGGATGGATACATCAACGTCGACTTCAACGACGTGAAGACGGTGATGGCGGAAATGGGCCTCGCCCTGATGGGAACCGGTGTCGCAAGAGGTGAGAACAGGGCTACTCAGGCGGTACAGCAGGCCATCTCCAGTCCGCTCCTGGAGGACATCTCCATCCATGGCGCCCGTGCCGCCCTCATCAATCTTTCCGCCGGTCCGGATCTGGGCATGCATGAATTCGAGGAAGCCCTTTCCATCATCCAGAAGGAGGTCAACGAGGAGGCGAACATCATCCTCGGCATGGTCATGGACCCGAACATGGGTGATGAAATAAGGGTCACGGTGATCGCGACCGGCATCGGACGGATGGAACAGCCGCAACGGCTCGAGTCGTCTCGTCCGAAGAGAATCAAGCCGGAGGGAATCGTTCCCGACCCCGATTACGACTACCTGCAGGTGCCGGCCTTCGTTCGTCATCGCACTCCCAGGGAGCCTGCCCAGGTGGAACAGCAACAACCCCGCAGAAGGACTCTTCTGCAGAAACTGACGGGAGGCAACGCCGAAGAAGAGGATCTGAGCATCCCGACCTTTATTCGCCGTCAGGCGGACTAGGCTTCCGCCGGCTCGATGATCGTCCCTTCTCCATCGTCGCCGGAGAAGGTTGAAAAAGCGAGTCTCTATCCCCTGCCACAGCCCTCCCCCCCTCCTCCGGGGGGAGGGAGTCAGGTTGTTTTCCCCTTGCCCCGGGGCCCGGAAGCCTGGATCCGCTATCGCCCGACGACGTGGTTCCAGGGTTCCGGCTCTCCCTTTCGGTATGAATTTCCTATGCTCTTCAACGTGAGGCAGCGACATCGGCGATGGCTGTCGGAAGAAACCGGCACCGTCATCAAGGACTGGAGAGGAAGAGTCCGGATCGGTCTGGCTTTTCCGAACCGGTATGCCGTCGGTATGTCGAACCTGGGCTTCCAGACGGTGTATGCCGCTCTGAACGGTTTTGAAGACGTCGTGTGCGAGAGGTTTTTCTACCCCGAATCCGAAGACCTCCCCGCGGTTCGGCAGAATCCTGGCCGCCTCTTGTCCCTGGAATCCCAGCGCCCGGCACGGGACTTTGACCTGTTCGTCTTCTCCGTCGCCTACGAAAACGACTACGTCAACGCGATCGAGATGTTGAAGCTGGCGGGATTTCCCGCGCGTCGCGAACAGCGAAACCGCGAGCATCCCCTGCTCGCCGCGGGTGGAGTGGCGGTGTTTCTGAATCCGGAGCCCCTTGCCCTTTTCCTGGATTTCTTCTTTATCGGCGAGGCGGAAGCGATTCTCCCGGATTTCCTTCGTGTCCTCAATGAGAAGGGGGAAAGCGGTTGTTCCCGCTCCGAGTTCCTCCGGGAGCTTTCCGAGAGAGTCGCGGGGATTTACGTGCCTGCGCACTTCGAACCCGCGTACCGGGAGGACGGCACCCTCGAGCGCATCTCTCCGCTGCCCGGGACCGGTGCGCCTCAGCGGGTGGTCTATCGCAGGGCCGACCTGGACAGGGCTCAGCCCTGTCATTCGGTCATCCTCACGCCGAATACGGAATTCAGCAGTACGATGCTGCTGGAAATCGGGCGAGGGTGCGGAAGAGGTTGCCGATTCTGCGCGGCAGGCTTCGTCTATCGTCCAATGCGTTTCCACAGTGCTGAAAGGCTGCTGCGGGCGTTGAACGCGGGAGGTGAGCGGCACCCGAGAATCGGCCTGGTGAGCGCCGCCGTTTCGGACCATCCGGAAATTGGCTTCCTCTGCCGGTCGCTGCTCGAAGACGGGCGTTCCCTGTCGTTTTCATCGCTGCGGGCGGATACGCTCACTCCGGAAATCGCCTCGGCCCTGGAATCGAGCCGTCACCAGGCGGTGGCCATCGCTCCCGAGGCGGGGTCCGAGCGTCTTCGCAAGGTCGTCAACAAAAACCTCGACATGACGCAGATTCTGACCGCCGCGGAGAGGCTCACCGAAAAGGGGATTCTCCATCTGAAGCTCTATTTTATGATCGGGCTGCCCACTGAATCCGCCGAAGACCTGGAAGCGATCGTGGATACGGCCAAGGCGATCAAGCACCATGTCCTGAAGATCAGCCGGGGGCGGAAACGACTCGGAACCATAACTCTGAGCGTGCATTCATTCGTTCCCAAGCCGTTCACGCCTTTCCAATGGGTTGCGTTCGCCGGGGTGGGGGAATTGAAGAACCGGGCGAAATGGATTCGGAATGCTCTCAAGAAAGTTCCCAACGTTCGGGTGCACTTCGACCTGCCCAAGTGGGCTTACGTGCAGGCACTGCTTGCCAGGGGCGACAGGAGGGTGGGAACCCTGCTGGAGAAGGTGGCCTTGCGTTCGACCCCATGGAGCAAGGCATTGCGCGAGCACGTGATCAACCCTGATTTCTGGGTGATGCGCGAGAGGGGACGCGACGAGGTGTTCCCGTGGGAAGTGATCGAGCACGGCGTCAGGAGAGATTACCTGTGGCGGGAATACGAGCTTGCCCTCAAAGGCGAAAGCACGCCGGAATGCCGCCCGGAGGAGGATTGCCGCCGTTGCGGGGCTTGCGCGCCTTGAGCTTGCGATTCTTAAGGATCCATTGATTTGGGTCGATTTAGGCTTTATAATTTTTTGCCTTGAGGTGAGCGAATTCAGTGCACGGCGCACCGGTTCGGGCGGCGTAGAGGGCGTTCCCGCCGGAGGCTAACCAGCCCGTCGAGCGCCGTTCACGGGGTTTATCCCCGTCCGGAAACACACCGCGTTCGTATTGTCCCGTGCGCGGAACCGTTCAATTGAGGTCGAAGTTGAATTCGTGATCGATCGCGGCTTTTTGCAGCATGGGCGCCGGCAGGCAAATTTCACGGAGAACGAGAAGACATGCCTCAACAAGACTACTACGGGGTGTTGAACGTTTCGCCCGAAGCTTCCTCGGAGGAGATCAAACGGGCGTATCGCAAGCTGGCTCTAGAAACGCATCCCGACCGCAACCCCAACGACCGTAATGCCGAGGAGCGCTTCAAGAGAATCAACGAAGCCTACGGCGTGCTGTCCGATCCCGGCAAACGCTCCCAGTACGATCAGTACCGGAGACTGGGGGTTCATCAGGGCCCCGGCGGTTATGGGCGGCCCGGTTTCGGCTATTCCCAGGAAGAGATCTTTCGGGATTTTGTCAATAACCGTCACGCCAATGATGTTTTTGCGGAAATGCAGCGGGAATTCCAAAGGATGGGATTTCGCTTCGACGAGCGTTTCATCAACCGGATCTTCTTCGGTGACAAGACGTTCACCATTCAAGGCTTTTTCTGGGGCGGCCCCATGGGAAGCACAAGCATGAGGCGGCCCGGTTCTCCGGCTGCCGATCATCCCGGGACCGCCTCCGGTCGCGACGGAGCGGATGGGCCCGGAGCTCCCGGTCCCATGGGAATCGTCAAGGAGGGGCTATCCCTCCTGTATAAGGCCGGAAAGAAGATCGGCGGATACCTCATCGACAAGGTGCTCGGCCAGGAGCCGCAGGGCGATCGGGCGCGTCCGGGGGAATTCGACATCACCTACAGACTGGTCATCTCTTCGCACGACGCTGCCAGAGGGACCACCGTCGAGGTCGAGCTTCCTCATCTCCAGGACGGAAAGCGGGTCGCCGTCACCATCCCGGCTGGAGTGAGGAACGGGATGAAGCTGCGCCTCAAGGACATGGGACGTCCCTTGAGCGGCCTCACCCGTGGGGACCTCTATCTTCAGTTGCAGGTGGTGTGATCCTTTCCGGGCATCCGAAATCCTGATATTTCAACACAAGTACGGGCGGGATAATCCCCGCCCGTACTTTTTGGAAACAGCGCCGCATCCTACGGGCTGCACAGCAACCGCGCGAACGCATTGCCGATGGTGTGAAGATCGTCCGGCAACAGTGTTCGCGTATCCATCAGGAATTGATCGGATTCGATTCGACCGATGATCGGCGGGTCGTTGTTTCTCAGGAAACCCTCGATCTTTTGGGCGGAGATCTCCGTCCCGTGGACGGTTACCACCCGTGTGGGAAGATTCTGGGCAGGGAGCGAGCCCCCGCCGACCTGGGAAGAGCTGCTCCGGACTTCGACGACAAGCCGCTGTTGCGTGTCGATTTGCCGAATCAGGGAACAAAGCGCTTGTGCGGTATCGTTGAGCGCATCCGTGGACAGCGCGATCATTCTGAGGACGGGGATGCGCTCAATGGCCCGATTTTCGTCGCGATACAGGCGGAGGGTCGCCTCGAGCGCGGCCAGAGTGAGCTTGTCCACTCGCAGTGCACGGGTGATGGGGTTCTTCTTGCACCGATCGATGAGGTCCTTCCTCCCCAGGATGACGCCCGCCTGAGGTCCCCCCAGGAGCTTGTCGCCACTGAAGGTCACGACGTCCGCTCCGTTGCGGACGGCCTCCCGAACCGTGGGTTCCCCCGTCAGCCCATACCTGGACAGGTCGATGAGGGAACCGCTGCCGAGATCTTCCACAACGGGCAATCCGTGCGCTCTTCCCATGGACACCATTTCTTCGAGAGACACTTCGGCGGTGAACCCGAGGATCCGGTAATTGCTGGTGTGCACTCTCATCAGCAGGGCGGTGCGGTCGTTGATCGCCGAAACGAAATCATGGGGATGCGTCCGGTTGGTGCATCCGACTTCGCGCAGGAGGGCGCCGCTCGAGCGCATGACGTCCGGAATCCGGAAGGAACCGCCGATTTCCACCAGCTGTCCGCGGGAGACGATGACCTCCATGTCCTTCGCGAGGGTATTCAGCACCAGGAAGACGGCTCCGGCGTTGTTGTTGACCACCAGGGCGCTTTCCGCTCCGGTCAATTCACACAGAATCGATTCCGCGTGAACGTACCGCGATCCTCTACGGCCGAGCTCGAGATTGTATTCGAGGTTGTTGTAGGTCCGGCAGATGAGCTGGAGCCGCTCGACCGCTTCCCGCGGAAGCAGGGATCGGCCGAGGTTGGTATGAACGATGATGCCCGTGGCGTTGACTACATTGCGGAGCGTAAAGCTGCCGGCGGCTTCGATCCGCTCCAGGATGGCCTGCACCAGGGTCGCGTGCTCCGGTTCTCCCGGGGCGTCGCCCGGAGCCCCCTCGATCAGCCGTTGTCGGGTTGTTTCCAGAACCTGGCGAATACAGTCAAGGACCAGTCTGCGGGGATGTCGGTCCAGGGCCTCGCGGACGGCATCCGCCTGCAGCAGGGCATCGACGCTCGGGAGACGGCGAAGCAAATCTTGCATGGAAGTCTTTGACATCGGCTATACCTTCAACGTCATGAGTCGCGCATCGGTTCACGAGGGCGTCGCACCATCCGCAACGAATGTCACCTGGACAAACCACAACCGGTCATTCATAAGAAGGCAAGCGTCATTGCCGAAAAAACCGCGTACCGGAGGGTTTTATCGGCCTGCGGCCTTTGCGGGAATGACGCCGACGGTTCTCATGCTTCGTCACGATCGCCGGCTCATGGTCGGTCCCGTGGCCGTGCCCCGGGAGGGCTTATTTTCACTGTTCGTTGCGATCCCGGGCTCGTGGCCGTTTGCGGGAAGCGCGAGAAGGCGTCTTGCCCCCCTCCTCGAACGGCCTGTAAAAGAAGGGATGCACCGCGAGAATGCTTCCTTTCTTTTTTCGTCTTAGTTATATTTATTTATTTGTGATTTGTAAAACACTGGAAGCTTGAAGAACGGAATTTAATGGTGGAACTGGTGCGCGATCAGAGATCGTACGGGCCATCTGAGACGCTTTTTGGAGCGGAATCGTTCAAGACCGATTCCAGGGAGATACTGGCCTTTCTGGGGGAATCGCGGGAATCGGCCGTTCTGAGAGGGGCTCAGAAACCGGCGGTGGCCTATCTTCTCGCCAGGGGAATGGCGACGCTCAAGAGGCCGTTCCTGCTGGTCACCCCCACGGACCGGGAAGCAGAAAGCTTTGCCGAGACAATAGCCTTCTTTGCCGGGAATGACTTGCACCGGCAGGACGTTCCCGCGGACCGAAGAGTCTGGTGCCTCCCTTCGCGCTCCGGCCAGAAATCCCAGTCCCTGGGTAAAATGGCGACGATGGCGCGCCGCATGGAAACCCTTCATGCCTTCCGCGCGTCCATCGGGTCCAACGTGTTCGTGACTTCGGCGGTGGCCCTGATGGAACGGCTGCTGCTGCCCGAGGTTCTCCTCGCGCATTCCGACTATCGGGTCAAGGGGGAAACCGTCGAGCTCGAGACGCTGTGCGCGACACTAGTGGAGCGTGGTTACTATCGCGTGTCACTCGTGGAAGAATACGGCGATTTCAGCATCCGGGGCGGAGTGTTGGACGTCTACGCGCCGCTGTACAGGTGGCCGCTGCGGCTCGAATTCTTCGGAGACGAGCTTGAATCGATCCGGCTCTTCCATCCGAGCACGCAGCGGTCCATGGGGATTCTGGAAGATGCCGTCCTGCTTCCCGCAAGCGAAGTCATCCTGGATGTTTCCGCCAGGGAACGCGCCCGGGAGGCCGTCTACGCAGACGTGCGGGAGGGACGCCTCACGCCGGCGGCCGGTAATGTCTGGCTGGACAAGCTTCAGGAAGGACACCAGTTCGGGGCGTTTGAATCGATCATGTCCGTCTTCTACGAGAAGACGGTGACCGTGTGGAATTACCTGGACCCGGCGACGGTTGTGGTCTGGTCGGATGCCTTGCAGATCAGAAAGATCATGGAGGAATTCTTCCTTCATGCCAGCCGGGATTGGAACGAGAACCATTCGCCCCATGAATGGAGGAGGCCTCCGTCGGAGCTGCTGGAGATTCCCGAGCGGTTGATCGCCGACGGGGAGAGTTTTCAGCAGTTGATCGTCAATTCCCTGTCGGGCGGGACCGAGCCTCGCGCGGTTTTTGACATGGGGACGTCGGGTCACGAGCAGCTTGCTTTGAGCGTCAGGGCGCATGCCGAGAAAGAGCGATTGCTCGAGCCTCTGGCCAGGCAGTTCCAACGGTGGAGGGAAGAGGGCATTTTGTCTTTCCTCGTCTGCCGTCAGAAAGAGCAGGCGGGGAGACTGAGCGAACTGCTCGAGGGGCACGGCACGGATACCGTTCTCACCCTGCTTCCTTTCGGAGCGGAATCGTATGAGGCGCCGGCCGTCAAGGTGATTGTGGGCTCCCTGGACCGCGGGTTCGTGTGGCCCGCGGAACGGCTGGCCGTGGTGGCGGAAGAGGAGATCTTCGGGAAACGAACGCGCCGCCGGTCCGGGAAGAGCGTTTCCGGGCTCTTTCTGAGTTCCTTTCAGGATCTGCACATCGGCGATTTCGTGGTGCATGTGGATCATGGGATCGGAGTCTACAAGGAACTGGTGCACCTTGCCGTTCGGGGAATCGAAAGCGACTTCCTGCTGCTCGAATACCAGGATGGCGACCGGCTCTATGTTCCCGTCGACAAGCTGCAGAAGGTTCAGAAGTATCTCGGGCTGGAAGGGCAGCAGCCCAAGATCGACAAGCTGGGCGGCAGGTCCTGGGAGACGGCCAAAAAGAAGGCGCTGGAATCGGCGGAGCGTGTCGCCGAGGAACTGCTGAGCCTGTATGCAAAGCGACAGATCGGCGAGGGCTTCCGGTTCTCTCCGCCGGACAGCTATTTTCAGAAGTTCGAAGCGACTTTCTCATACGAAGAGACTCCGGATCAGATGAGGGCCATCGACGACGTTCTGGATGACATGGCATCCAGGCGTCCGATGGATCGCCTGATCTGCGGGGATGTGGGTTACGGGAAGACGGAAGTGGCTCTGCGTGCCGCCTTCAAGGCCGTGATGGACGGCAAGCAGGTGGCGATGCTGGTGCCGACCACGGTGTTGGCCGAGCAGCATTACCAGAGTTTCACCGAGCGATTCGAAGGCTTTCCGGTCGTTGTGGAAACTCTGAGCCGGTTCAAGACCCCGGCACAGCAGACGCTGGTCCTGAAGGGGCTAAAGAACGGCACGGTCGACGTCGTGGTGGGCACCCACCGGTTGCTGCAGTCCGACGTTGCCTTCAGGGACCTGGGCTTGCTGGTCATTGATGAAGAGCACCGTTTCGGTGTGAAACACAAGGAGCGGATGAAGGAAATGCGGGTATCCGTGGACGTTCTGACGCTCACGGCGACCCCCATCCCCCGTACTCTGCATATGGCCCTGGCGGGCATCCGTGACCTGAGCACCATAGAGACGCCCCCCCAGGACCGGCACGCCATCGAAACGTTTATCTGCAAGTACGACGAGTTCACCATTCGGGAGGCGGTGTATCGGGAGTTGCGGCGCAGCGGGCAGGTCTTCTTCGTTCACAACCACGTTCAGAGCATCTACCAGACGGCAAATGCCATTGGCCGGCTGATTCCCGAAGCGAAGATAGCGGTTGCCCACGGACAGATGAAAGAGCGGGACCTGGAAAAGGTGATGCTGGATTTCATCCGCAGAAAGATCGACGTCCTGGTTTGCACCACAATCATCGAGTCGGGCCTGGACATTCCCGCGGCGAACACCATCATCATCAACCGCGCCGACAAGTTCGGCCTTGCCCAGATCTACCAGCTGCGGGGACGAGTGGGGCGGTCGAGCGAACAGGCCTTCGCCTACCTGCTCATTCCCGGAGAACATCTCATCAGTCGGGATGCTCAGAAACGGTTGAGGGCCCTGCTCGATTTCAGTGAGCTGGGCGCGGGATTCAAGATAGCCCTCAACGATCTGCAGATCCGCGGAGGCGGAACGATCCTGGGTTCCTCCCAGTCGGGGCACATTGCCGCGGTGGGCTATGAGCTCTACCTCGAGCTTCTCGAGAAGACGATCAAGGAAATGAAGGGAGAAGAGCGCGAAACGGAGTCCATTGACCCCGAGATCAACGTGCCCCTTTCGGCCTTTCTGCCGGAGACCTTCATTCCCGACAAGGACCAGAGGCTCATTGCCTACAAGAGGCTCGCCACGCTGGCGGAACCGGCGGCGGTGGACGATCTGGCCGGCGAATGGCGAGACCGTTACGGACCCTTTCCGGAGGGTGCCAGGAACCTGGTCATGCTGGCCAAGATGCGCCTGCTCTTCAAACGTCTGGGGGTGGTCCGCCTGGACAGGGACAAGGATTTTTTCTCCCTGCATTTTGCGCCGCGAGTCAGCGTCGATCGGGTTGCGGCATTCCTTGGGGAGAAGAAATGCACTTTCGTGGTCGAAACGGACCGCAGGGTGAAGGTGGAGATTTGGGGTCGGCATTTGGCTCAGCAGGTTCTGCGCCTGAAAAGAATCTTGCAAGAGCTTGCCGAACGTGATAGTGATATCAAGTCAAATCGATAGGTTAAGAGACCAATTCCGGGGGTGTTTTCATGCGGATGGCGGGTTGTGTTCTGTTGGTGTTGTTCTGCGTCATTGCGGCGTCGGGCAGGTGCGCTGCGGACTCCTTGGACCGTATCGTCGCGGTGGTGAACGGCGAAATCATTCTTTACAGCGAGTTGCAGGAGCGGTTGCAACTCGTTCAAAAGAGCCTTCCTGAAACGAGAACGAACGATCCCGCCCGCAAGGCCGCGATCGAACGGGAGCTGTTGCAGCAGATGACGCGCGAGAAGCTCACCGAGCAGGAAGCAAAGCGTCTCAAGATCACCGTGACCAAGAAAGACGTGGATGAGGCCATCGCCTTTGTGATGGCGGACCACAATGTCAGCCAGGCCCAGATGGAGGCGAGGCTCAAGGAGAGCGGCCAGTCCATGGAGGAGTTTCGTAAGGTGCTCACAAAAGATCTGGAGCGGGACCGCCTTCTGGAAAGAGTGCTCAAGTCCAAAATCCTTATTTCCGAAAAGCAGATTGATGCTTTTTTGAGCCAATCGCCGCCGGAAGTCAGAGTGGAGCCCCGAGGCAAGGAAGAGTACCGGCTGGGGATCATTTTCCTTCCCGCCTCCGACGGGGCTGAGGGCAAACAGGCGGAAAAGCGGGCGCGGGAGATTCGGGAGAAGTTGAAAGCGGGCGAGGATTTCGCTGCAATGGCCAGGCAATACTCCAAGGGACCGGCCGCACAGGACGGCGGAGACGTGGGGTTCGTCAGCCTTGACGAACTTGCCCCTTTTATCGCGAAGAACGTAAAGGATCTGAAGATAAATCAGCCGTCGGATGTTGTGAAAGGCGGGGACGGGTATTACATCTTCCTGGTTACCGATGTTCGCAGGGCGGAAATGCAGGCCGCTCAAAATTCCCCGGCGACAAACATGCGCGAGAGGGCCCGCAGGCAGCTCTACCAACAGGAGATGGCGCGCAGGTTCGATGAATGGATCAAGGACCTGGAATCACGGTCTTTCGTAAAGATCTCACTCTAATCTCGGTGCTGTCCATGAGAGAACTCGCGGTTTTTTTGAAGTCTGTGAGGCTGGAGCGCGGGATCACCCTGGATTCCATCTCCCGGAACACGGGGATGAGCCTGAGCACGCTCAAGGCATTGGAAGCGGCCAATTGGGACAAGCTCGACAGCCTGCTCCTGGTCAAGAATTTCGTGCGCGCCTATTGTTCGGCCCTGGGGATCGATTCTGCGGCGGTCCTTGAAAAATATGCCGCGGATATTCGGGCCTGCAATCGGCAGAATGAATACCTCGCACGGTATGCGAAGTGGAGCAAAGTCAAGCGTTCAAGGAAGCGTTTGGGACCGTTTGGAATGCTCTTGCTGGGGATAGGGTTGTCCGGCCTCGCGTCAGGCGGGGTTTGGATTGCCGAGAAACGTGCCCGGGTGAGCCAGACGCCTCCGATTGCCAAGACGGTTTACAGCCAGCAGGAATTTCCCACCGATCTTCCGGTCAGAGCGAATCCCGTCGCAAAGCCCGAACCGAAAGTGGAGCCGGCACCTGTCGCGCCCGTCGTCGAAACCGCGGCGGCTCCTGCGGTGAAGGAACCCGCGGAGACCCCGGTTCAACAAGAGGTTGTCGAGGCGGGGGAAGTCAGGACCGCCCAGGCGAGCGGCCTTCCCAACGAGGTGCTTGCCGCCGGCGAGCCCGCTGGTCCGTCCGAAACCGCCAGGAAGCACGTCTTTGCGGTGGCGGCTTCCGAGAAGACCTGGATCCAGGTGGAAATGGACGGCAGGATCACTCAGAGTGCCATGTTGCACCCGGGTGAGACGCGGGAATGGAAAGCCGAGAAGGGCATGCGCGTCGTGGTGGGCAACCTTGGCGGCGTCCGCATGAGTTGGAACGGACGTCCCGTCGATGCCCCGGGAAGATCGGGGCAGGTCCTGCGCTTTCACCTTCCGGACCCGCAGTATGTGAAAGAATAGGCTGATGCGGGGCACTGCATGCCAAGGGGCTCCGCCGCTCACAAGTCCGTCGGGGAAGCTGGCCATGTTTTTTGCTCCGTTTTCCGGCCCGCACGGCTCCAATCCCGCCTGCAACCGCTCACGACCGATATGAAGACAACCCGCACCGAAGCGATTATCCTGAACACCAGGGACCACGGTGAGTCCGATCGGCTGGTCGGCCTCTACACCAGGTCCGGGGGACGACTGCAGGGAATTGCCAAAGGCGCCAGGCGGAGCCGCAAACGATTTGCGAATACCCTGGAACCGTGCAGCCTGGTGGAACTGCAATTCCGGGAAAAGGGGACCCTGGTCTGGCTTGAGTCCTGCAAACTCCTCGAACCGTTCCTGTCTTTGCGCACGGAGCTGATTCGGTGGGGGATTGCCGCGCTGATCTCTGAAATCGTTATAGAAATGGTTCCCGAAGGCGATCCGCAGCCCGAATTGTTCGAGCTGCTCAAGGAAACCCTCCGGCAATTGTGCGAAGACAAGGACTCGTTGAATGTGGCGCTCTTGTTTATCTTCCGCTTCCAGGATAAGATGGGTTATTTACCTGCCCTGGAAAATTGCGGGATTTGCGGGCGATCATTGAGATCGGCGACGAAGTGGTGCTGGCAGGTGGACCGGGGCTTGCTTGCCTGCCCCGATCATCCCGTCGAGCGGGTTCGTGCCCTCGAACTGGATCTGGGCACTTTGCTGTTGATTCGCCAGTGTCGAAGCCTGTCGTTGGACAGAATCTGGCGTCTCCGGTTTTTGCATGACACGAAGGTTCAGTTGTTTTATGGTTTATTGGATTGGGTCCGCGGTCATATCAGGAAGGAATTGAAAAGCCTGAAGCTGCTCCAGCAGGCCCATTCGACATGAACCATCAGGCTGATCAGAGGATTCGGTTTGGAATGGTTAGCTCAGTTTGAGGGTATCGCACGCACTTCGCCTTTCCTGGCTCTCTTATTGGCTTTCTGTGGCGGCGTGCTGGCGAGTTTCACCCCCTGCACGTACCCCATGATGCCCATCACCGTGGCGTTCATCGGTGGAAAGGCCAATGGGAGCCGATGGAGGGGATTCATCCTCTCTATTTTCTACGTGTTGGGCATGGCGGTGATCTACTCCGCTCTCGGAGCGTTCGCGGCCATGTCGGGCCAACTTTTCGGAACCTTGACCGCAAACCGTTGGACCTATCTGCTGGTCGGGAACGTGTGCCTTTTCTTCGGTTTGGCGATGCTGGAAGCCGTTCCCCTTTCCCCGCCGGCCTTTCTCAATCGGCTGCAGGTCAAGGACATGCGGGGGCATGACATACTGACGAGCGTCCTCCTGGGTGGAGCATCGGCCCTGGTGGTGAGCACCTGCACCACTCCAATCCTGGGCGTGCTGCTGACCCTGGTGGCCACGAGGCAGGACGTGGCCTGGGGCATCGGCATGCTTTTCGCCTTCGCGTATGGCCTCGGAAGTCTCGTTATCATCGTGGGCACGTTCACGGGACTGCTGACTTCCCTCCCCAGGTCGGGGGTCTGGATGAGACGGGTGCAACGGTTTTTCGGAGTGATAATGATCCTCGCGGCTGAGTATTTCTTCATCAAGACAGGAGAATTCTGGTTATGAATCGGTGGGGTACCTGGCGTTTCTGCTGCATTGCACTGATTGCTCTGACCTTTGCCGGGGGATTGGCATGCCCTGTGGGGCCGGCATCCGCTTCCGAGGCGAAGATGATGCTGACCGGCCTGTTCGGGTCCGACCCCAAGGCCCCCGACTTCGAACTTCCCGACTTGGACGGCAACAAGATCGCCCTCAGCAAGTACAAAGGCAATCGTCCGGTCCTTTTCTATTTCTGGGCGACCTGGTGCCCTCACTGCATGGCGGCCAAGCCTGCCATCATGTCCATCCGCAAGGATATTCCCGAAAGCAACCTGGAGATACTCGCCATCAACGTGGGCGGCGGGGATTCCATCGAGCGTTTGAAAAAATTTCGGCAAGGCCACCCCATGCCGTATCCCCTGCTCTATGATGGAGATCAGAAGGTCTGTCGCGCCTATCAGGTGCAGGGCATCCCGTTGTTCGTCCTTGTCGACAAGGAGGGGAAGGTTCTTTATCGGGCCAATGAACTGCCCCGGAATGTCAAGGAGCTTTTGAAACTCAAATGATCTTTTCAGGCATGCCCGGGGATCGCGCCTCCGGGGTCCCCGGTTGCCGGGGAAGGGGTTGCGCGGAAAGCAGGAGAGCATGAAGGACGTACTGACCGTCATCATGGCTGGAGGCAGAGGGCAGCGGCTGATGCCTCTCACACAGGACCGGTCCAAGCCGGCCGTCCCGTTCGGGGGGATCTATCGCCTCATCGATATTCCGCTCAGCAACTGTATCAATTCCCAGCTTTACAAGATCCTGGTTTTCCCTCAGTACAAGTCGCAGTCAATGGTGGACCACCTCGAGGAGGGCTGGAACATCTTCTCCGGCGACCTGGGTCACTATCTGCGCATCGCCGCCCCGCAGCAGAGGGCGGGAACCGAATGGTATCGCGGAACGGCCGACTGCGTGAGGCAGAATCTCTACCTGATCATGAGGGAGAAGCCGCGGTACGTGCTGATTCTATCCGGGGATCACGTCTACAAGATGGATTACTCCGCTTTTCGTGAGTACCACGAAAAGAAAGGGGCCGATGTGTCGGTGGGGCTCCTGGAGGTGGATCGCGCCCAGGGCTCGGAGTTCGGGATAGCCGAAGTGGACAATGATTTCAGGATTCGAGCATGGGAGGAGAAACCCAAGGACCCGAAACCGATACCCGACGACCCGGAACGCAGTCTGGCCTCGATGGGGATCTACCTGTTCCGAACGGACTTGCTTTTGGAGCTTCTTCACAAGACGGACCACGACGACTTCGGCAAAGACATCATACCGAGGCTGATCGACGATTTCAAAGTCATTGCCTATCCGTACCGCCGGCTCAACAAGATCCGGGATTATATCCACATGGTCGACCCTGATGGAGTGAGGGGGCTGCGCCTGGTGGATCAAACGCGGGATTCACAGTACTGGCGGGATGTCGGAACGCTGGACGCCTACTGGAATGCGAACATGGATCTGACCGGCATCGACCCCTTTTTCAACCTGTACGGAACCTTGTGGCCGATCCGGACGTTCCAGAAGCAGTATCCGCCGGCCAAGTTCGTGTTCAACCAGGCGGATCCGAACAAGCCCCGCACAGGCACCGCCGTGGATTCCATCGTTTCCTCCGGTTCCATCATCAGCGGCGGCACCGTGCGCAGTTCCGTCCTGTCGTACAACGTGACGGTGCGAAGCTGGGCCGAAGTGGATGAATCGGTCATCATGGACAACGTGGAGGTCGGGCGGCACTGCCGGATCAAGAAGGCCATCATCGACAAGCACAACATCATCCCCCCCGGCACACAGCTCGGCATTGACCCCCAGGAAGACCGAAAGCAGTTTCACGTGACCCCTCGGGGCATCGTGGTCGTTCCCAAGTCGTATTTCAAATAGCCCGGGATACTACGGCCCGAAATCCCCGCATGCCCGCCGCGGAGGACGGCGGCTCCCGCAAGGACCGCATCCGCGGCCGGGCCGGCACCCCGCTCTTCCCGGATCGGGTGAATCATCGTGACGACGATAACCTTGCGTCAAATCCTGATCAGTCCAGCCTGCATTCCAGAGGGCAACGCATCTCGGTGTGAGGTCCCGGCTACTTGAACTGTTGCGATACCCTGGCGAGCTTCTGGAGTTCCTCGATGGCGGTTTCCAGGTCGAGCGACGTTCGCGAGTCGTCCGTATCCATGTTCGCGACCGCGGCACCGGCGTCGTCCATCTGCGTCATCGCCTCTTCGTTGCGGGTGAGCAGGACGTTGACCTTATGCAGCTGCTGATCGCGAAGGGCCTTTCTTTTGACGAGCGTCTCGTTTTCCTCCCGGTCGGCGTCGGTGGGATTGTCAAGCCGCCGGAGCTCGTTCATTCGGTGGGCGATGTATTCCGTGTCGATGGCGCTCACGCTTTTCAGTATCGCCGTCATATCCCGCAGGTTGTCCAGCACCGACAGATAGACCTGTTCCGCCGCCCCCAGGTAGCGGGTGTAGATCAATTCATTGGAATGGACCCTTTCTTCGAGGATTTCCCGAAGGTTGGCCAGCCTTTTCTGCGCCTGTTCCAGTTGCGCGATCCCCTGCTCGCACAGGCCCTCGGCTCCCGCGATCGATCGGCATTGCACGAGCGCCTCGTGCATCGTCTCCATCAGTCTGTGGCGTTGCAGCGCGACGGCCTCCTGGCATCCCTGGATGTATCGCGTTGCGAACGCGTCGCCTCGAAAGAAGAAATTGACCACCCATCCCATCACACCGCCTCCCATTGCGGAGATGGAACCGAGCAGGACCGCGAACGGGAGCTCCAGGACGAGGGATGCCGCGGTGCCGAGCACTCCCAGGACGAGGGGGTAGAGCGTCAGCGGATGCTGGATGGTGTTCCGGAGCACGGCCTTGCCGATGGCCTGTTGGGAGAAATCCTCGATGACGGCCAGGGCGGTCTTTTCTTCCTGATCTTTTTTCATCGTGTGGACCTGCACGCTCCTAGAAGACTTCGCGAACGAGCACCATCTCCACCCGCGGCAACCGGTAGTTGTAAGATCGAGTGGATTCCCCCGGATTCCGCGGCAGGGGTTTCTCGCCTCCAAACCCGACGGGGAGCAGGCGGTTCGGATTGATATTGTAGGTCACCTCGAGATAGCGGGCCACCGCCTCGCTGCGCTCCCGGGAAAGCGTTTTGTTCGCTTCGGGGTCCCCTTCGGTACCGGTGTGACCCTTGATGACCACCCGAAAGTTGGGATAGTGCTTGAGTCGTTCCACGGCCCTGTCGATCTCCAGCTTTCCCTGAAAGCTCAGATCCGAGGTGCCGCTCTGGAAGACCACGGGGTCGGTCTTGAGCGTTCCAATCTCCTGCAGGGCGCTCCATGCGTCACGGCTCAGGGGAGCGAAGGCGGTTTCCAGGGAGTTGACGGAATCCGGCTTGACGGTGCCCGCCTTGGGACTGGTGAATCCGGTCATGCCCTTCAAATACAAATCTTCCACGAACCGGCTCTGCGTGAGCCGGTAAGGATCTCCCCCAGGGACGGGGCTTTCGGTGAAATCGCCGTTGTGAATGAGAATCTGCACACTGGACTCGATGGTCTCGATAAGGCTGTCCGTCGCCTGGCTTCCCGGCACGGAGATTCCGAACCACCTCTCGCAATTGTCGGTGAGGTTCGTCCAGGCCACGCCCTTGAGCATCTTCTCCACCGCGTCCCGTGGGAGATTGGCGGCCGCAATGACGTGCTCTTCCAGCATCTGTTGATTTTCCCGGTAGGTCTTGAGGGTCATGAAGTAGTTCGCAAGCAGCAGGCTGACGATTTCCGGGCGGTTCCTGGAAAAATCGCGGTTGGCGATGAGCACGTCCACGATCAGCCTCTTGGTGTCTTCGGTGCCGAGGAGCTTGACGATGCCGTCCTGAGCGAGCGCCCGGGAAACGTCGGGTTCCCAGAGCGCGGCGACCTGGGCTTTGCCTGAGAGCAGCTTCTTGAGCGCCTCCTCGGAGCCCTTGGTGTGGATGAGCCTCTCGCCCGACGGAAGCAGCTGGGGCACGTCGAAATGCTCGGCGGCCGCCTTGAGCAGATGGTGACTCGGCGACGCGGGGGTGAACGCCACGTTGATGTCGGTTCGACCTTTCAGCTCATTGAGGCTCGCCACGGCGTCCTTGCGCGCGACAATGGCGTCGCCTCCCTGGGATTCGTCGATCACCGCGACAATGGTCCCCGGGAATCCCTTCGAGGCCCCGTTCAGCAGGAAGGAATCGACCGTTGCCACGGCGAAGTCGATTTCCTCATCTTTGAGGCGCTTCATGCGTTGGGGGTAGTCGGCCTGGTCGTCCTCGCAGACCAGGTTCCAGCCCTGCTGCCGCATGCGCTTCTTCATCTCCGGGGAACAGAGCGGAAAATATCCGATCCAGTTGTCCATGGCGACTTTGATATTGCCCTTGCTCTCCCGGGCGTCACTCGTTCGGCGCTGTTCCCGTTCCTGAAAATAGGGTTTCAGGTAATAGGCGCCGCCGATGGTCAGAAGACCGACCAGCAGTAACAGCAGCGCTCCCGTGGCTTGTCTGGTCATGGAATTCCTCCCGGATCAGGACATTCTCCGTTTTCTATTTGAACGCGGCCAAATCGAAATCCGGTGATTCCGCCAACACTTCCTCCAGCCCCTGTTGCAGCTCGCGGGGATTGTCCGCCGCCCTGTATACGGTGCGACCGGGCTGGTTGAGCGAATGGTCCGTGCCGATACAAAAGCCGATGGTGTGAATGACAACGGGCGATTGACGGAGAATGTAAGCGACAACGGGCGTGGGGTCCTGGTTCTGCGGGTAGGCCTGCCCATCCGTGATGACGACCAGATGGTATTCGCCGTATCCGGCCTGGCGGCGGGCCGTTTCTTCCAGTCTCCGATAGCCGAGAAGCAAGGCGTCATGAAGAGGGGTGCCGTTTCCCGGAGCGGTGGCATTCACTGCCGCGATGAACTTGTCCCTGTTTTCGAGCCCGAGGGGGACTCTTTCGGCAATGCCGTACGCATCGAACACCGCAAGCCCCATGTTGGCGTCTTTGGGGGTGATCCGGGCGAACTGCGCCAAGGCCGTCTTGGCCGCCTCCGATTTGGTTCTGTTGCCGGAGCAGCGGACCTCGTTCATGCTTCCGGAGCTGTCCATGATCACGTAGTAGTTCCTGGCCAGCAGGTTGTCGGACAGCGCGACTTCGCCGCCACCCTTCGCGGGCGGCGGCCACGGCGCATCAAATGGGGGCGGTCCCTGCGGCTGCGCCGGCGGGGTCGGGGGCGACGGCGCGGGCTGACGGCTCGACTGAACCGGCTGGGAAGTCGAAGTGTCCTGGTCGCAGGAAGGCAATCCCGCAACCAGACCGAGAAGCAGCAGGGCAATCACTGCAGTGCGCTTTGCCTTCATAGGGTTTCCCTCTTTTCACTATAAGGGCTTGAAAACGGCGGACTCCGCTTCCACCTGGATGATGCGGAACTCAACCCGCATGTTGTCGCGCCATTCCTGCTCGGTCTTGGGCGGACATGGATCGCTGCCGCAAATGCCGCTCCTGGGCTGCATGATGCCGTGTCCCACCACGGCGAACTGGCTTTCGTCCAACGTGATTCCCCGGTTCCTGGCATATGCGATGACGCTGTCCCGGACAGCGGCAGCCCTTGTCAGGCTGAGGTTCTTGGCCGACTGCTTGATTCTTCCCAGGACGACTTCCGGCTGGCCCTGCTTCTTTCCGTTCAGGTACGCCATCGGGTCGCTGTGGCCCTCGACGGAGATGAGCGCCCCGCCGTAGGTCGATGCCAGTTCCACGACACGACCGAAAGAATCGGCATAAAGATCGGCGGGAAAGGTGTTCTGGTTGGGCTGAAAGTAGACCTCGAATGAAAACAGCTCCCCCTCGGCGAGGGTTCCCTGCTGCTGCTTGCGTGTGATCACCGAAGCCACGCGCTCCTTGTCGAATCGCTGAATTTCGACGCCGGCCGTGTCTTTGAGGCCCGTCTTGAATCGTTCGTAGTCCCATGAGGCATGATCCAGGGGAATGCCTTTGCCGATCAGGCCGATGGAGGCGAAGGCGGTCTGTGCCTCTTCGTTGAGCTTCGATAACTTGCGGGGATAGTTCTGGTCGGTGAAGAACCGGACGTTTCCCCTGAACCCTACGTACTCGCAGTCGTTATACATGGCTTCCGCGTCCGCAACGGCCTGGGCGCTGTCGAGGAGGATTTCGGCCGCCGCGGCGACCGATTTCTGATAGTCCTTGAGGCGCGGTTCCTTGTTCTTGAAGAGGTCGCGAAGCTCCTCTTCGGCGAGCATCAGCCCTCTGACGAAGTTTTCCACCTGGTCGCGGTGGGCGGCGAAGTAATCGCTCCTCACCGCATAGACGTCGGCGATGATGCGGTTGGCGGTCTTCGTGGTGAGCAGAATGCGCGCTCCCCTGATGGACCCTTCGGCCCCCGTGCCCACGGTGCCGTTGGATGTGAGCATCAGGGCGTCCGGGGTGATGACCGTTGCCGCGTGCACGTCCGGGCTCGAGAGTGCCTTGGCCGGAGTCGACTCCGTGCCGGTGAGGTCGCGCGTCCACTTGATGGTCACGTCGCGGATGGAAAGACCCGCGTCGCGGAGCATTTCGGTGAGCAGCTGAACGTGCGGTCCGTATGCCTGCACGGCGATCGTTCTGCCTTTGAGGTCGCTCACCGTTTTGATCCCTTCCTTGACCACCAGCGCGTCGCCTCCGCTGGACCACGTCATCTGGTAAATGACGACGGGTTTCGTGCGGGGATCTCCGGCAAGCAGTTCCGAAGCCATGGCGAGCATGCCCAGGGTCCCGCGCAGGTACGGGGTATCGCCGCGGCGGTAAGCTTCGACCTGCTTCTTGAAATCATCTTCCCGAACCAGCTTGAGGTTGAGCCCCAGACGGTCGAATATGCTGCCCTTCGCGGTGACGCGCGCGTTCCCGTTGGCGAGGATGGTGGCAATGTCGCCACCCCAGGTGATCAGCGGGACCTGGACGGACGCGCTTTTCTGAACCTGGCCGACCGGACCGTGCACGACTTTGACGAGCGGCGGAGAGTCGACGTATTGTACCCCCCAGGCGAATCGGGAAATCAGAAATCCGAGCCCCAGCACCGTCAAGAAAGCCCTGTTCCTGCCATTCCATCGCATTGCCAACCTCCTTGCGCGTTTCAACGAAGCATGAAAGTCATCATCGACGCTCCCGCAATAACTCGAATCCGCCGGAACGGCCCGGATGCCGGTCCGCGCAGGCATGACCGTCACATCTCCCGGGGAGAGGGAACGCCATGGACCATGCGGCGCATATCGTCCACGGCCTGTCACGGAAAAATGCAATCGGCAATCTATCCCGCCTCGCTCTCGTCCAACGTCCGGAAGGAATCCGGATGCCGCAGATCGAATTCCGTGACGTGCTGCAGGTATTCGGGATCAAACCCGTCATGACGTATTTTCTGAATGAGTTCCCCGAAATCGGCGGACTTCTTGACGGCCGTCGAAGTCGCCCGGCGAGCGAGCGGGTAGTCGGAGACGATGCGGGCCCCGTGACCGGGACCGTCAACGTCCGTTTTGCCGTCCGACCAGTACTGCGAGAGCACGAGGATGCGCGTTCCGAGAAACACGGCCTCTTCCAGGTCGTGCGTGACGAAGAACACCGTCATCTTATACTTTTCCCACATCCCCAGCAAAAAGATCTGCATATGCTCCCTGGTCCCGGGGTCGAGCGCTCCAAACGGCTCGTCCATCAGGAGGAGCTCGGGCTTCATGATGAGTGCCTGGGAAATCGCCACCCGCTGCTGCATGCCGCCCGACAGTTCGTGGGGGTATTTGTGGGAATGGTCGGCAAGCTCGACCTCTTCCAGGAACCGCATGGCCTCATCGTGGAATTGCTTCTTCATGCGAAACCTGTCGATGAGACCGCTCGACAGGTTCAATCCGAGCACCACGTTCTGGAGCACGGTGAGATGGGGAAAAAGCGAATAGCGCTGGTAGACGATGCCCCGGGTCGTATCGGGGGGGCCCACCGGTTTGCCGCCGATGAGGAAAGTCCCCGAGGTCACGTACTCCTGTCCGAGGATCAGCCGGAGCAGCGTCGATTTTCCGCACCCGCTCGGTCCGACGAGGCTGCAGAATTCGCCCTTCTTCACGGCGAGGTCTATGTCCTTGAGAATGACCTTGGGGCCGTAGCACTTGCGGACATTCTCAAGGTACAGGGAAGCGCTTTCCCGAAGGGCGCGAAGCGAGGTCTTTTCCTCCATGGGGTTCCCACTTACTCCTTGGTGACGAGGTACCAGGAATACCGCTTGGAAATCCAGGCCTGCAGCAACCGGTCGAACAGGAATCCGAGCAGGGTGATCCAGAGCACGTAAGGGATGATGATGTCCATCGCCAGATACCGGCGAACCAGGTAGATGCGGTATCCGAGCCCGTCGGTCGACGCAATCGCCTCTGAGGCGATGAGGAAGAGCCAGGCCGCTCCGAGGGACAGCCGCGTGGAATCGATCAGGCACGGCATGATTTGAGGAAGCACGATGCGGTACGCCACGGCGAATTGCGACGCGCCCAGGGTGAGGGCCTTGAAGATCTGCTCCGTCGGGATCTTCCTGGCGGCCAGGTAAACGCCCCGGGTGATCATGGGGAAAGTCCCGATGAAGATCAGGACGACCTTCGCGGTTTCCTCCACGCCGAAGACAATGAAAAGAATAGGCAAAATGGCAAGGGGAGGAATGATGGAAACGAACGTGATGAAAGCGAGCGACAGGTTCCGGACCCCGGGGAACAGACCCATGTTCAGACCGGCGAGAAGCGCCAGGACTGCTGCGCAACCGATCCCCGTCCCGAGCCGTTTGAGGCTGGACAGCGTATCATCCCACAGCAGAACCTTGCCCGTTCGTTTGTCTTCGGTGAAGGCAACCTGGTTCACGCCTTCGGCCATCTTGCCGAGCGTAGGCACGACCTTGTCGGCCGGGTTGTTCCGGTAACGCATTTCCGAAACACCCAGATAGACGCAGACAAGCGCAATGAACGGCAGCAGGGCGAGCATCACCTGGAGCGGTCTGGACGGCTGTGCGTGCAAACCGAGGAATGTCGGCATCTTCGGTCGTGTCTTTCCGTCTTTCACAGGCGGTTTCCCTTCACCCGGCATGAGCCGTCGCGCTCAGCTACAGGGCATTGCCTGCGGCCATCTCCATGTACGTGGCCTCGAAGCGGAGCTTGACGTTCTTCGGATCGCCGAGGATGGAGCCATCGGGAAACGAAACGCCGACGTGGTCTTTCGATGTCGCCCCCTGCCCGAACAGACCGTGGGTGAAGCAGAACGTCCGGACGTAGTCCATCGTCTTCTTGACGTCCGGTCCCTTGGTGAAGGCAACCGCTTCGGCAGCCTGGTAGAACATCCTGGTGGTGCGAAGCTGGGCGCGGAACTCGGCTTCAGTGCCCCCCGCCGTCTTCGCCATGAACTGGACGGCGTCTTTCGCGGTCTTGCTGTGCCCGGACATGATCGCCATGGTTTCATACCAAGCGCCGGTCAGGGCTTTCTTGAGCGCGTCGGGCGCACTGGTGCGGACCACCATCAAGTCCATGATCTCTCCGGGAATCTTCGATGAATCGAAAACAAGGTTGACCCCCTTGGCATTTCGCACCTGCATGAGGAGCGGGTTCCAGGTAATGACCGCCGCCTTTGGATCCTTGCTGGCGAGGAAGAGTCCCGCGATGTCCGCGTCGCTGGTGTTCACGGTGGTGACGTCACGTTCGCTGAGGCCGCTCTGTTCGAGGGCTCGAGCCATCAGGTAATGGGAGACGGAAAGCTCGACGAGCATCACTCGGCGGCCCTTGAGGTCCTTGACCGAGGTGCCGTTTCTGACGACGATTCCATCGTTTCCGTCGGAGAAATCGCCCACGATGACGGCGGTACTGTCGATGCCGCCCACCGCGGGGATCGTCAAGGCATCCATGTTCGTCATGACGCAGCCGTCGAATTGACCTCCGGTGTACAGATTGATCGATTCAACATAGTCGTTTACGAGAACCAGCTCGATTTCGATTCCGTACTTGTCGGCCCACTTCTTCAGTATGCCCGAATCAGCGGCGTAAGCCCAGGGTTCCCACCCCGTGTAGTGCGACCAGGCGATGCGGTGTTTCTGCGCCGCAAGCGCTCCGTTACACTGCATTCCGAAGACGGCCGCCAGGACCATTGCGACCAGGACCACCTTGTAGACGTGCGAAACGCGATGTGAGAGATTCATGGGCCTTCCCCTTTTTATTTTGGCGAAATTCCGACGATTCCGGCCACTCAGGTTCGAGGTGCGTCAATGTCGATCAGAAGGGCCGCGGCAGTTGCCCGGTTGCCCGCTTCCATCCGGCGGATCTTGTCTTCCGCCTCGGTCGTCATTTGGTCCATATCGAGGATGACTCCGGCCATTTGGGGCAGCGCCTCGCTTCGAAACCGCGCAATGTCGTCCATGGCGGCATGAATGTCGGCAAACGCACTCTTGAGCGCTTCGACGTCGAGCTGCGCCGTGGACGCCTGCTTGTGTATTTCGGCTCCCTGGGTGCGCAGTTGCTCCGCGGTGTGGGATATCAGTTCGGAAGTCGTCTCGTTGATGGCTTCTATCTTGTCGATGGCGTTCTTTTGATGCGCAAGCGCCATCGCCACCGTCGCCGCCACCTGCAGAGCGTAAACCGTGACGTTCTGCGCCCGGTCGACCCCACGCACCAACTCCCGGTTGTTGCGAATGATGAGCTCCGTTGCCAGCACGCCTTGCTGAGTGACGGCGAGCTGCTGCTGCAGATCCACGATCCGCTGGCGCAGCGGGAAAAGAAGCTCGGATTTGACGAATTCCTTGCGGAACTCGTCCTGGGCAAGCTCGGTGGAAAGCATCCGTTCCAGTTTCTGATCGATGAGCTGTCCCAGCTTGATGACCTGTTCCAGTTGCAGCGTCACCTGGCGCATCCCCTTCTGATCTTCGAGCAGGACGCCGTTGTCCCTCAGGAGCTGTTTTTTCCCTTCGCCGAGGGAATTCAGAATGGCGTCGATTACAGTTTTGGTGCTTTCGTATTTCGTGAAATACCGCTTCAGAGGCTGCCCGACTCCGGGGACCCACCCGACCATGCGGGAAAACCAGCCCGCCTCGAAATCAAACCGTGCCGGGTCCAGTTCCTCGACGTTCATCTTCAGGTCGACCAGTGCATTGGCCACCGGGCCTCCGTCTTCACCCCGTTTTGCGAGGGTGTGGATGGGTTCATCGAGCATCCGGCTGAACTGTCCCGCCCGATGCTGAGAGGCGGCGCCCATGCTCAGGACGGCCTGCTTGGTTCGCTCCTGGGCTTCGACGTCATCCCTGCCGAATGCGATCAGCTTTCGGGCATAGTCCTCGGCGACCGCATCCAGGGCCGAATCTTGAGCCGGCACCACCTGGATGGCCTTGGGTTCGATCAGCGCCAATTCCTGGCGTATTCCTTCGGGAGTGGTAATGGTCAACGGGACTGCGCTCTGGGGCTGCTCCGCCATCTGTTTTCTCCTTTCTGCTAATGGGGTCAGGTCTGCAACGGCGCAACGCTCACGATAGAAGGCCGCAATACCGCGATGTTGCAGGCCCGACTACAAATTACATCACATGCTCACAGATTTTGAAAGGAAAAGGTGATCGAAAGAAATATCATCCCCTGTATATTCGGCAGGTTTTGTTCGGGAGTGAAGGAAGCAAGTCGGCCATGTCGGAGCCGAACTCATCCGGGACGCATGCCGAGCTCGGAAATCCGCGCAAAGGCGCAGCGGCATCCCCGGCACGCAAGGACTGAGAATGCGCGGGTTCGCGCGTCCTTGAGAACAGGTTCCGCAGAGGCGGCACAAAGCTCCACGAGCCGGAGGCTCACCGCAAACCGTGAAACTGTGCCGAACCCGCGCATGTTTCAGAATAAACATTGCGGGCGGTCCTTGCCCGGTTGCCGCGCCGTCTCTACCGATGTGTCGCGTGGTGTCGGCCCGGGCCGTCGATGGATTCGACGCGGAATCCTCGCGGCAACTTTTAAACGCACGAGGAAGCACGGATATATTTTGTTCTATTGATAATCTCGATGAAAGGCTGCAACTTGCAGCTTCCATTGCACTGTGCAAACCCTTTCGCTCATGTTCGGTTTCAGAGCTCCGACTTTGCTGGAATGTACAACATATTTGGTTGATGAATCACATTCGACAGCACCCGTCAGGATGAGCATCCGGGAAAAAAATATTGTAAAAATCATGGAGTTAGCCTAGTCTTGATATATGTAAGACCTGAAGACTTGATACAAGAGTCGGCTTGTTCTTTCAGGCCAAACATCTCCAAAAATGCGGAGGGTGTCATGGGGAAGGCGGCAAAGTCCGGATATGGTTTACACAAGGTTGCGTCGGAAAGGCTGGACAAAAGAGAACTGCGTTCGGCCTCCCTCTTCCTGTTCGTGCTGTCGATATTCTTCACGGCTTGTTTGTGTCGGCCGGCTCCAACCCATGCGCAATGGGCCGGCATCGGTCCTGAGGGCGGTTATATCGGTGCAGTGGCCGTCAATCCTTCGAACCCGAACGTCGTCTACGCCGGAAGCGATGGCGGAGGCGTGTTCAAGAGCACCAACGGCGGCGGGAGCTGGAATCAGAAAAACTCGGGCCTCACGTCGACAAAGGTTCATTGTCTGGCCGTCAACCCTTCGAATCCGAACGTCGTCTATGCCGGAACCATGGGTGGAGGCGTATTCAAGAGCACCAACGGCGGCGGGAGTTGGACGCAGAAAAGCTCGGGCCTGACGGTGAGCAGTATTTATTCGCTGGCCGTCAATCCTTCCAACCCGAACGTCATCTATGCCGGAACCTATGGTGGAGGCGTGTTCAAGAGCACCGACGGCGGCGGGAGCTGGACCCGGAAAAACTCGGGCCTCACCGAGACCTTTATCTACGCTCTGGCCGTCAACCCTTCAAATCCGAACGTCATTTATGCCGGGACCTGGGGGGGAGGCGTATTCAAGAGCACCAACGGCGGCGGGAGCTGGACCCAGAAAAACTCTGGCCTCACGGCGACAAAGATCTATTGCCTGGCCGTCAACCCTTCAAATCCGAGCATCATTTACGCCGGGACATACGGGGAAGGCGTGTTCAAGAGCACCGACGGCGGCGGGAGCTGGACCCAGAAAAACTCGGGTCTCACGGCGACCTACGTCTATTGTCTGGCCATCGATCCTTCACATGGGAACATCATTTATGCCGGAGCCTGGTATGGAGGCGTATTCAAGAGCACCAACCAGGGCGGGAGCTGGACGCAAAAGATATCGGGCTTTACGGCCAATAGTGCGAATCTCCTTGCGGTCAGTCCATCGAGTCCGAACATCATCTATGCCGGAAGCGATAGCGGAGGCGTACTCAAGAGCACCGACCGCGCCGGGAGCTGGAGTCGGAAGAACTCGGGCCTCACGGCGACGGGTGTGGCTTCAATTGTCGTCGACCCTTTGACCCCGGCCACCCTCTACGCGGGGACCTGGGGTGAAGGCGTGTTCAAGAGCACCAACGGCGGCGGAAGCTGGACCCGGAAGAACTCGGGCCTTGCCGTAGGTTACATTTACGCTCTAGCCGTCAATCCTTCGAACCCGAACGTCATCTATGCCGGGACCTCGGGTGGAGGCGTGTTCAAGAGCACCGACGGCGGCGGAAGCTGGACCCAGAAGAACTCGGGCCTCACCGAGAGTTTCATCAATGCGCTGGCCGTCAACCCTTCGAACCCGAATGTCATCTATGCCGGGACTGACGGCGCAGGCGTGTTCAAGAGCACCAACGGCGGCGGAAGCTGGACCCAGAAGAACTCGGGCCTCACCGAGAGTTGCATCAGTGCGCTTGCCGTCAACCCTTCGAACCCGAACGTGATCTATGCGGGGACTGCCGGCGGAGGCGTGTTCAAGAGCGCCAACGGCGGCGGAAGCTGGACCCAGAAGAACTCGGGCCTCTCGGCGCCCCTGATTTCTTGTCTTGTCGTCAATCCTTCGAACCCGAACGTCATCTATGCCGGGGCTTACTATGGCGGGATATTCAAGAGCACGAACGCCGGCGGGAATTGGGCACTGAAGGACTCGGGCCTCACGACCAACGACATCTATTCGCTTGCCGTCGACCCTTCGAACCCGAATGTCATCTACGCCGGGACCGGCGACCGAGGCGTGTTCAAGAGCACCAACGGCGGCGGGAATTGGACCCCCGCCAACTCGGGCCTCTCGGCGATGTGTATCGATTCTCTGGCAATCCATCCCACACATCCGAACATCATCTACGCCGGGACTGACGGAGGAGGCGTATTCAAGAACACGAAGAGCGGGCTTGCGGCGTGCAGTGTCATCGAAAACCTCGACAGTGAATTTGAAGTGGAGAAATAAGGACCTCTTCATGAAAAGAGCCGGCCGGGGTCATTCCTCCGCCGGCCGTCACCCCAAAAGGGGCCGGCGTTCCGCACGCTGAACCGCTGCCGTATGCGCCGGAGGTCCTATTGCCGGGAGCGCGGACAAACGGCGGATCGATCTGCGGTTCAACATCCGGGACTTCATCGCTACTCCTCGGTATTTTCATGGGATTGGCCCCTGCGCGAGCCCCGATTTCAAACGACCCCGCACGGCCCTATTGCCTTGACGGATCCCCGTGTCTCCTTTAGACTCTACACAGGTTCGGCGTGTTTCGGGATAGATGTGCGGGACGCGTACCGGCGCCGTTCCTGCGCCAGGGGCGGCAGCCCTCGTCGTCGCCGGTGATCGGCGGCGCGGACCCGGGCAGGACAGGCCTTGTGTGAATATCCGTCGTCGATCGGCAGACCCTGTTTTCGAACCGGAAAGTTGCGGACATCGAGTGAAAATCGACGATCAGACCATTGTTCCAGACGTCCACACCAAACAAGAGGGGGGAAGAATGAGAAAAGTCCGGATTTTGACCGTACTGATTTCAGCTCTGATCTTTTGTTGCTGGGGTAGCGTCCAGGCCCAGCCGATCGAGAACGAGCTCTATTTGATCACTCCCGTTTCCAAGGATGTCCACGACCCGGTTCTTAAGGCCTTCGACGAGTACGCCAGGAAGAAGTGGAACATCCAGGTCAAGACCAGCGCGATTCCGAAGGGCACGCCGGTTGCCTACGGCCAGATCCTCGAATGGAAGGGGAATCCCCAGGCGGATATCTTCTGGGGCGGGGAAGGAACGCTTTTCGACGACTTGGCCGCCCAGGGACTGTTGGAAAAAATACAATTGCCGCAGAAAACATGGGATGAAATCCCGGCGAGCATAGGAAAGCCGGTGCCGTTGCCGCTCAAGGACCCGAAAGGGTTTTGGGTCGGAACGATGCTCGAGCCCTACGGGATCATCTACCAGCCGAAGCTGTTGAAGCGCCTGGGTGTTGAGATCAAAGACTGGGACGATTTGCTCAACCCCAAGTTGAAGGGACAGATCGCGCAGTGCACGCCGGACCGTTCGAGTTCGAGTCACGCGACGATCGAGGTCATCCTTCAGACGCATGGGTGGGACAAAGGATGGGCATGGCTGACCAGGCTGGCGGCCAACACGGGAATTTTTACCGCCCGGTCGCGCGACGTGCCGAGCGTGGTGGCCAAGGGGGAGTTTGCCGTCGGTTTCGGCGTGCCCAGCTACATGGCGTTTGCCGAGGTTCTGGGCGGCTACGATGTCATGTATGTCTATCCCACCAATGCCTACCTCACTCCCGAACCGATGGCCGTCTTGAAGGGAGCGCCGCACCCCAGGGCCGCTCACGCCTTCATCGAATTCCTGGTCTCCGAGGAAGGCCAGAAGCTTGTCTCGCAGCTGGGAGTTTATCCCATCACGGCCAAGTACAAGGTCCAGGGCCCTCCCGGTTCCAACCAGGAAAAGGCGGTTGCCTTCACCGGCGGCATGAGGTCGTTCTTTGACATTCCCGTCGGCAACGTTTATGACGTCAAGCTCGCCGGCGAGAAGAAGCGCATTGAAGAGGTCAACGCCTATTTTCGCAAAGAGATCACCGAAAAACACAAAGACATTGTCAAGGAAAAGTAGCATCCGGACGATACGTGCAATCCATCGGGGAGTGCCTTGCCGCCTTTTACGGGCGGAAGGCCTCCTCCGAGGCCTCTGACACTTCCCGGAACGCGGCCTCAGCCGGCTGGAGGCCGAACGCGGGGGTCCGGGGATGTCGCTCCCGCCTGCCGCGCCCGCGTCGGACAGGCAGGGAGTCATCGTTGACGCAGGCGGAAAACCCGGTTTCCACAAGATGAATATCGAGCTGCGAGATATCGTCAAGAGGTTTGGTTCCCTGGAGGCGGTCAGCCATGTGTCCCTCGATGTCCGGGACGGGGAGCTTTTCACTCTGCTGGGGCCCTCGGGTTGCGGCAAGACAACCATTCTGCGTTTGGTCGGCGGTTTTCATAACCCGGATGCGGGAGCTGTTTTTTTCAACGACAGGGATGTAACGGGGATTCCGCCGTACGAGAGAAACATCGGAATGGTTTTTCAGAATTACGCTTTGTGGCCCCACATGACCATTTTCGATAACGTCGCCTACGGGCTGAAGATCAAGAAAGTCCCGAAGGGAAGCATCGGTGAAAGGGTCTCCCGTGCCCTGGGTCTGGTCAACCTGGAGGGGCTCGAAAAACGCTATCCGGGCCAACTCTCGGGTGGTCAGCAACAGCGCGTCGCGCTGGCTCGCGCCCTGGTTCTGAACCCGGACGTCCTCCTGCTGGACGAACCCCTGAGCAATCTCGATGCCAAGATTCGCCTGCAGGTGCGCGCGGAGATTCGAAAGCTCCAGAAAGACCTGGCCATCACCACGGTCTACGTGACGCACGACCAGGAAGAGGCCCTTACCCTCTCGGACCGGATTGCCGTGATCGATAAGGGGAAACTGCAGCAGGTGGGCACGCCGTGGGATCTCTACGAGCGGCCGGCGAATGCCTTTGTGGCGGACTTCATCGGGATCAACAACCTGATCCCCGGCCAGGTGCGGGAAGCTGCCGGGGCGGGGGAAGAAATCACAGTGGGTACGGAGGTCGGAATCTTTCTGTGCCGCTCCGATGTAAGGCTGGAAACAGGGGACCCGTGCGTGATTTGTGTGCGGCCGGAAACGGCTTCCATCGGAGAAACGGAATCTGCCCCGGAGGACGTCAACTCGATGAGCGGCGCGGTCAGTTTTGCGTCTTTCATAGGCAATGCCGTTCGCTATGACGTTGAAATCGGGAGCGGCGCCATATTCAGGGTCGACGTTCAGAACCCCCGAAACCACAAGCCTTACGCCATAGGCGAGAAAGTCCGGGTCTTCTTTTCGACGAAGACGACCCTGGCTATTCCCGCGTGAAAGAAATGCGGGGACAGGATATGCAATTGCAGGGCAGTGCGACCACGACTGTCGGGAAAGCCCGCCTGCAAATCCGGCGCAATATCGGCGGGCTCGCCTGCTACCTGGGAATCTGGGCGTTCCTGGCGATATTTCTCATCTATCCGCTCATCCGCCTTTTCTACGATGCCTTCACCACGTATGAAGACACATTCACCTTCATGAATTTCTACGATTTCTTCACGGATTCGTTCTACTTGAAATCTCTTGTGAATTCGCTGCTCCTGGGCGTGGGCACCGTGATCACCACCTCCCTCATCGGCATCCCGTTCGCCTTCCTGCTCCTGCGTTACGACTTTCCGGGACGGAACCTCTTCTCTTACCTGTCCATCGTTCCCATGATCATGCCGCCGCTGGTCGGGGTGATGGGGTTCGTCTTCATCATGGGACGGGCGGGGACGGTGAACGTGATCCTGATGGATTATTTCGGATTCACGAAACCCGTCAACTTCATGTACGGCATTCATGGCGTGCTGATTGTCGAGACGCTGCATCTGTTTCCTCTCATGACCCTGAGCATTGTGGACGCCATGGGAAAGATTTCCCCGTCCCTGGACGAAGCCGCGGAAAGCGTGGGCTCCCGGGGGTTGCGCAAATTCTGGGACATCACGTTCCCGCTCACCACCCCGGGGTATGTGTCGGGCGCTCTGCTGGTTTTCATCTGGACTTTCGCCGACTTCGCCACTCCCCTCGTGGTGGGCATCGACGACCTTCTGGCGTCTCAGGCGTACTTGAACATCGTGCAGTTCGTGGATCGCAGGCTGTTCAAGATGGGGATCGTCATCTCGGCGATCATGATCCTGCTCGCCATCCTGTTCCTCATCGTCGCCAAGCGGTATGTCGCCATGAAGGACTACAGCTCGCTTTCCTATTCGATGATCGAAAGGAAGAGCCTTTCCCGGTCGGGAAAGGTGGGCGTGGTCGTCTTCCTGAGCTCGGTTCTCATCCTGGCGTTCATTCCGTACCTGGGCATCGTCCTCGACTCGTTCGGCAAAGGGTGGGCGCTCACTCCCATCCCGGTCAAGTATACGCTCCAGTATTTCCAGCGGGTCTCCATCGAGACGCCCAAGTTCATTCTGAACAGCTTGCTCTATTCGGGCATTACGGTGATGATCTGCATCGTCATCGGAGTTCCCATCGCCTGGGTAATGGCCAGAACGAAACTGCCGGGCCGGGATCTCCTCGATTCGCTCACGACGCTGATCCTGGCGCTGCCGGGGACCGGCATAGGCATTGCCTACCTGCGGGCTTTCCGGGAGCCCCTCCCGTTTTTCGAAACGGCCCTGATCGGCATGTGGGTCGTCGTTCCTCTTGTGCTCGGGGTGAGGAGGCTGCCCTACACGGTCCGGGGGACGTTCGCCTCGCTTCAGATCGTGCACCGATCGTTTGAAGAAGCGGCGGAGAGCGTCGGGGCCGGGAAACCCGCGACGTTCAGGGACGTGACCCTTCCGCTGATCTGGAAAGGGGTCCTCGTGGGCTCGCTCTACTCTTTCATTCTCGCTCTCCAGGAAGCATCCGCCACTCTTCTTCTCGTGGTCCCGGGCCACGAAATGATGCCCGTGGGCATCTTCAACTTCTACATGGGTGGTTCGGTGAACGAAGCAGCCGCCCTCGGGCTCATTCTCATCGTTCTCGGGGCGACCTGCCTCTTTGCCATCAACAAGATCACCGGGGCCAGGGCGGGGGGAGTGTTCGGCTAGGGTTGCGTCCGCGTCGAGGAGCCGGCGTGTCTTCTGCGTTCGAATCATGAGGTCGCCATGAAAAGTCGGCCCGATTCCAGGCTCGATCTGATCGTCATCGGCGGCGGCCTTGCCGGCACCGCCGCCGCTTGTCTTGCAACGACACGAGGACTCAGCGTCGCCCGGGTCGCTGCAAACGCCGGCGGGCTGGCCTTTGCCGGCGGTCCGCTGGATCTTCTGGGAGTATACCCGCCGCGGGAGCAAATGGTCCGGGACGATCCCTGGGAAGGTATCTCCGCCCTGATCGAGGGATCACCCCGACACCCGTATGCCGTACTCGGGGTTGACGCCGTCCGTCGGGCGATGGGGGAGTTTCTCGCTTTCGCGGATTCAGCCGGCCTGCGCTATTGCGGCATGGCGGAACGGAACGTGACCATTGCCACGGCCGTGGGAACCCTCAAAACCGCCTACCGTGTCCCACGATCCATGTGGCGCGGGGTGACGGCCCTTCAGGATCGCCTCCCCACGCTGATCGTCGATTTCGAGGGCATGAAGGATTTCAGCGCGGCGGCGATGGTCGAAGTGCTGCGATCCCGATGGCCGCGGCTCCAGGCCTTGCGCGTTACGTTTCCCGTCCGTTTTCCGGGAATTGACCGCCACAACCCGCTCCTCGCCGAGGCGCTCGAATCCTCGGAAATCCGGGCGAAGCTTGCCGAGGCCATCCGCCCGCACCTGTCCGGGGTCCTCATGGTCGGGATGCCGGCAGTGCTCGGGATTCGGGCCGGAGACCGCGTCGTCGCCGACCTGGAAGAACGCCTGGGAGTGGGGATTTTCGAAATTCCCACGATGCCGCCTTCAGTTCCGGGCATTCGACTGCAGAGCGCGATGGAGGAAGCCCTCCGGAAAAGGGGTGTCCAAATCTTCGACGGAAGGCGGGTGCTTTGCGCCCGGACCGAGGAGCGCCTCTGTGCGGGAATCACCGTCGGCGGGGCGGGGGAGTGGCATGAAACGATGGAGGCACAGGGGATCATCCTGGCCACCGGACGTTTTCTGGGAGGCGGTCTGAGCGCTTCGCGAGACGGGATTTCGGAGGCCCTGTTCGGCCTGCCCGTTGTGCAGCCGCCATCGAGGGATCGGTGGCACCGCGGTTCTTTCCTGGATCCGCGGGGGCATCCGGTCAACGAAGCCGGGTTGGCGATCGACGATCGTTTCAGGCCGCTGGGGGAAGACGGCAGTTTCGCCTTCGAAAACGTGTTTGCGGCGGGTTCGATCCTGGCGCACCAGGATTGGGTACGAACCAAGTCAGGCGCCGGGCTTGCCGTTTCGACCGCCCATGGCGCGGTCGAAGGTTTCCTCCGATACCGCTCCGGCAAATGATAAGGATTTACCTGGAAAATAGATTCACCCGGGAGTCTATTTTCCAGGTAACTTCGTATAAGATCGTCGCGACCCGGGCGCGCCGATCATCCTGCTCTCCGGCGGCTCCCCGCGGGGCAGCGGCCTTCCCGATCGGCGATTCCGCATCGGAGCCCGAGAATCTTCTCTACCGAAGCGATTCCAGGTTGAACAGTCCGCAATGAACGGCTTCCTGGAGTTCTTCCCGTGCCAGTTGCCCTCCCCAGAGCACCGGCCGAAGGCCCTTCCATCGTGCTTCGAGAAAAGCCCGCAAGTCCCGGATGCCTCCATCCTTTTCGAATGCGCCGAGATCGTAGAGAAACGCCATGGTCCTGAGGCCGCAGAAAGCTCCCTGGCAGGAGCCTTTGCCCATGCGGCTGTGCAGCCGGATGGTATCGAGATCGACGGTTTCGGAGTCGGCCCGGAGTCGGGCGACGATTTGGGCGATGGCGCTTGCGGGCACCATTTCGCACTCGCAAAGCAAGGCGTCGTCCGGTTTCTTCTTGCGCAGCCAGATCACCGGCGCCAGCCCTGCCTCGACCCACTTGTTCTCGGCGGCGTTCGGCAGCGGCACCCCCCGCGTGAGGCAGGGGGGATTCACTCCCAGGCGCCTGCAAACCAAGTCCGCGGCTTCTTCGGCGGTCAGCCGGTAGGTGGTCAGCTTTCCCCCCATGATCGTCAGGAAATTGGCGATGCCGTTTTTTTCGTGGTCGAGGAGCTGAAAGCCGCGGCTGGCGACGCGGTCGTCGGCGGCCGCATGCCCGCCGGCCAGCGGCCTGACTCCCGCGAAGGCCCGCACCAGGCAGGTTCCGAGCACGGCCGGGAACATCTTGGACGCTTCCTTCACGAGGAAGTCCACTTCCCCGGTTTCCGTTCGCAGGGACTCGATGTCGCTCACGCGGACGGATGTGGTCCCCATGAGGGAAACCGTACCGCCCGGCGCCACGATATCACCGTCGGACGGGGGACGCAGCCGGTTGACCACGCGATCGGATATCCTGAGCTGAGAGATCAGCATGCTGCCTTTGGACCACAGAAGGGGCATTTCAAGCCCGATAAGCCCGGCAACTTTGCCCACCCAGGGGCCGGCGGCGTTCACGACCTGCTCCGCCTCGACCTCGACCTCCTCCCCCGTCCGAAGCAAACGGATTCGAACGGCCTCAATGCGGTTGCCGCGTCGTGCCATCCCGACGACCTGCGCGTGGGTCATCAGGCGGGCGCCGTGGGTTGCCGCATCGGCCATGTTCTCAAAGGACAGCCGGAAGGGATCGACCGTTGCATCCTCAACGCGGTAAGCTGCAATGATGTCCTCCGTCAAGCCCGGCTCAAGCTCCCGGGCTTCCAGCCGGTCCACCGCCTCAACCGGGATCCCGCTTCGTTCGCAATACAGCGGAAAATCGGCGATATAGCGCTCGTCGTCCCCCGCGACGGCAACGAAGAGACCGCCGGTATCCTCGATGCACGCGGGCGCCAATTGTTTCAGCAGGATGGATTCCGCCCGGCATTCCCGCGCGGTGACCGGATCGTTGGAAACATAGCGCGCCCCGCTGTGGAGCAACCCCTGATTGGCGCCCGACGCACCCGAGTTGATGTGCCCCTTTTCCACCACGATGCATTCCAGGCCGCGCAAAGCCAGATCGCGGGCCAGGCCCGTGCCTGCGATTCCGCCGCCCACAATCAACACCTGCGTCTTCAGCCTGCCTCCGGAACCATTCATTTCGTCCACCTTCTGTCGAGAGGCCTTGCGCCGTTATGCCGTTGCCCCCGCGTCCGTCATCGCGGGCGAGCGTGAGCCGCGGGGCCGCCCGCGAGAATGGAAGCACCGCAAGCTTCACCTCGAATCCCCGGCTCAATAGGAGGCACGAAAGTCCGCGACGTCATTCACGAGCGGGGCAGGCCGGAGTATCCTCGGAAACCGGCCTCCAGCAACGGTTCGTCATTCCGCCGGGTGAGGGGGCCCGGAAGACGACCCGCCCCCCCCCGGTTTCCGCCCGAATGACGAATGCATTCTCTCATAAAAGCCGGAACGATAAAACTATTGCGAAATGACCGGCTCTCTCCTATGGTCTCAACGGCATCCGCTCCGCCGGGCCGGGCCGCGTGAAGCACGCGGCGGACGGAAAGCCCCGACGGAGGCGCCGGCGATGACGTATTCGACTTGAGTTGAGCGATTCGAACGCCCGGAACGCCTGTTCGGGCGGGTGCAAAACCCGCCCCTGCGAGAGGTTGACCTGTCCCGTTGGACAGGGGACGGGTTCATCCCCGCACGCGGGGCATCGTGTTTCTATCGCCTCGTGCGAGGCGTCGCTCAATTTGGATTCGACTCCAAGGCAGCCGGTGGGCCTTCCCTCGGGGTTCGGCCCGCGGGCGGCAGACCCGCCACGGGGAGCACGTGATGATTGCATCGATCCGTGCCATCGACGTCGAGACTGCGAGGAACCTCAAGGGGATATTCTTCGACATCGACGACACTTTCACCACAAACGGGAAGATCCCGGCGGTCGCCTACCAGGGGCTGTGGACTTTGAAGGAATCCGGCCTGAAAGTCGTTCCCATCACCGGAAGGCCGGCGGGCTGGTGCGATCATATCGCCCGCATGTGGCCCGTGGACGCCGTCGTGGGGGAAAACGGGGCTTTCTATTTCCGGTTCGACGAGCGGGCGGGAAAGCTCACAAAACGCTTCCTGGACCCGGCCCCGGTCCGCTGCGAAAAGCGAGTCCTGCTGCAGGCCGTCGAAAAGGATGTCCTCAGCTCGGTGCCCGGCACGGCTCTCGCCTCCGATCAGCCATACCGGGAGACCGATCTTGCCATCGATTTCCGTGAAGACGTGGAGCCTCTGGGCTGGCCGGCGGTCGAGCGCATCTGCGCCGTCTTCCGAAAGCACGGCGCGACCTGCAAGGTCTCCTCGATCCACGTGAACGGCTGGTTCGGAGATTACAACAAGCTCCACATGACGCGAATCATGGCCAACGAGCTCTGGGGCGTCGACCTTGAGGCGGACCGGCGCTTTTACCTGTTTTGCGGAGATTCTCCCAACGATGAACCGATGTTCGAATTCTTCCCGCACAGCGCGGGGGTTCGCAACGTGCTTCAATTCGCCGACCGGATGAGCCGGCTGCCGGCGTTCGTGGCGGATCGCGAAGGCGGCGCGGGATTCGCGGAAATCGCCGAAACCGTTCTCTCTCTCAGGGCGACCTGAAAAACCCGGCCGCCGTGACGGTGACGGTTGGCTCGATGTGTTCGCGCGGGATTCCGTCCTTCGTGTGAAAACACGGCGGTTGTGCCCTTGGATCGCCATGATCGGCGGTCACAACGAACTGCGACAATGTGTCGTTCCAGGGCATTTTCATCTCGAATCCTCACGGCCTGTGCGCCATCTGTATCGCCGCATTCCGAAAAGCTTCTTGAGATCGCGTCTCATGCGGATTTGTGAAAAGTGTAGATCTGACCCCCGGACCGTCTACCGGAGTCCTCCGGCCATCCGCACCGCTTCCGGGCGCCGCTTCAACCACCAACTCATCAAAGGCCCCGGAAGGGCTCCCAGCCCAAGGCTGGTCCATGCCAGGCCCCAGGCCAGGCTCGCCGGAGCCGAAGGAACTCCCCGCACCGTATCCAGAACCAAACCGAAAACCCACGGACTGACGGCGCCCGCGCTGAATCCCAGGGCCGAACGGACGGCGTAGGCGGCCCCGATATGGCGCGGTTCCACAAGCTCGGTGAGCGCGGTCGAGTAGATGGCCGAGTCGGCGATGGAAGTGAGGTTGTAGAAGGCGGCGACCGCGAACAGGACGAGGAGCGGCCAGCCGATCATCCAGCCGAAGCTGAAGGAGATTGCAAGGCTGATGCAGGAAAAGAGCAGGATGGTAAAGGATCTTCCCCATCGGTCGGACATGTCCCCGCCGATGAGACTGCCCAGCATGCTCGTCAGGTAGGTGAAGCCGGAAAGGAGTGCGCCGACCTCGATGGCCTTCGCGGGCGACGCATCGTATCCCGCGCTCAGCTGTGTCGCCGCGCCGAGGTAAGCGGGCAACCAGGCCCACATGCCGAGGAGCTCCCAGTTGTGGAAGGTGTAGGCCAGCATGGAGAGGAGGGCGGGCTTGTTCTTCAGCACGGCCGGCACGGCACGCCAGACATCCCGCTTGCTTTGAACGGCGTGAACGACGTTGGGTGTGTCGCGCAGGGCATAGAGGGAGACCGCGAGTCCCACGGCGGGCATCGAGCAGTTTGCGGCCAGGGAAAGGCGCCAGCCGCCGATGGGGAAAAGCCGGCTGGAAAGCATCAGCGACAGGGCATAGCCGAGGGAGGCGGCGGCCAGGTAAAACCCCATGGCCCGTCCGCGTGTGGAAGGTGAAAAGCGTTCGGCGATGAGCGTCAAACCGGGTGTATAGGAGCCTCCGGAACAGAGTCCCGCCAGCCCGTAGAGGACCGCCCCGGATATGAAATCGGATGCGAACAGCGCAAAAACGAGCGCGCTGACGCCGGCGGCGACGGCGCTCCACAGGTAGGTCCGCTTTGCGCCGAAGCGGTCGCCCAGGAAACCGACGGCGAAAAGCGAGATCAGGAAGCCGAGATGATAGGCGGACTGAACCATCCCGGCCTGCGTGGCGTTCATCGTCCAGTCGCTCATCAGGAGCGGCAGGGCGGCCGAATAGGCCGTGAAGATGAAGCTGAAGCCCAGGCGGGCGGTACACAAGAGCGCGAGCCAGCGGAGATCGCCGCCATGCGCCGCAGCTTGTCGGGACGGCCTCAATGCGCGTGCCTTTCCATCAGCGTCTCCCGCGGTGTTTATCCCGGTGCCTGCAGGAGCTTGTCCGTCAGTCGCTCCGAGGCGAACACCAGCGATTCCAGGTCAACCATCCGAAGCACGCCGTTATCGAAGAGGAATTTCACCCTTGCCGCTCAATCCGCCGGTTTCTCCCAGCGGGCGACGAGGAACGCCCCGGTATCCAATCCTCGTGTGTGTCCGTCCTCCTCGATCTCGCGTGCCCGATCCGGGCGGTCGTGTTTTTGAAAGTGAACGGCGGTCCCGATGCGAGCCGGGATCGGCATGAGCCCGGCCATTTCGGCCGGGGACCTGAAACGCGCGTGCCGGAACAGGGCGTGGCCTTCCCTGGCCGCGGAAGTTCTCCTGGTCGCCCAGGGGCTCAGGGCGTTCAGGCTTGCGACCACGACGAGCCCACCCGGCCTCGTCACACGAAATAACTCGGCCACGGCGCCGCGCGCATCGTCGAGAAACTCGATGGCGGTCACCGACACCGTCTTGTCGAAGGCGGCGTCGGCAAAAGGAAGCGTGCGCATATCGCCCCGGACCATGTGGAAGGGGCGGCCGGTCGCTTTGTTCCCGGCGCGCCTCAGCATGGGGAGCGAGAGCTCGAGTCCCGTGACCCGCGCGCCGGCGTCAAGGAGAACGAGGGTGAAGACCCCGGTGCCGCAACCCACGTCCAGGAGCCGCTCCCCCGGAGCCGGACGGGCCATTTCGAGAAGAAGCCCGGCCTCGTATTCGCGGACCAGGCTCCCGATGGGACTCTCGAACCACTGATCGTATTTCTCCGGCCATTCGTCGAAAATTTCCGCCATTTCCAACCTCTCACGACAAAACGGGGCAGCACGGGAAGCCGATGGACCCGCGGAAAACAGTGCCGGCGGCGGGTTCCGCGATCGCTCGGGTTTCCCCGGCCTTTGCGCGGCTCGAGGCCTCTCCTCCCGGGACCCCTTTCAGATGGAATCCGGCCTGGCCAGGTGGTGCGCGGTGGCCTGTTCGAACTGGTAGGCTATCCGCAGCAGCAGGTCCTCCCGGAAGTGGGGACCGAGGATCTGGAGCCCGATGGGCAGTCCTTCTCCTGAGAATCCGCACGGGACGGAGATTCCGGGGACTCCGGCCAGGCTTGCCGGCAGGGTGAGCGCGTCGTTGAGATACATCTGCAAAGGATCATCGGACTTCTCACCGATCTTGAACGCCGGAACGGGCGCAACCGGTGCCAGGAGCGCATCGAATGAGTCGAACGCATCGAGGAAATCCTTCCGAATGAGCGTCCGCGCCTGCGAGGCTTTCGTGTAGTAGGCGTCGTAGTATCCGGCGGAGAGGACGTAGGTGCCGAGCATGATGCGGCGCTTCACTTCGGCTCCGAACCCCTGAGAGCGGCTCGTCCGGTACATGCCGATCAGGTCACGGGCATCGGGCACCCTCAGACCGTACTTCACCCCGTCGTAACGGGCGAGATTGGAACTGGCTTCGGCGGGGGCGATGATATAGTACGCGGCGACACCGTATCCGGTGTGCGGCAGGGAAACCTCACCGACTTCCGCGCCGAGCTGAAGGCAGACGTTGATCGCGCGTTGAACGGAGTCCGCGATCTCGGGGTGCATGCCGTGGACAAAATACTCCTTCGGGATGCCCAGGCGAAGTCCCTTGATCGGCTCCCGCAGGGATGCGCGGTAATCGGGGACGGGATGGTCCACCGAAGTGGAGTCCCTCCTGTCGTGTCCCGCGATGGCCTGCAGCAGGATGGCGGCGTCCTCGACATCCTTGGTGATCGGGCCGATCTGGTCCAGGGACGAGGCAAAAGCCACCAGTCCGAATCGGGAAACCCTTCCATAGGTGGGCTTCAGACCGACCACCCCACAGAAGGAAGCAGGCTGGCGAATGGAGCCCCCTGTGTCGGTCCCGAGCGAACCCGAGCAAAGATCGGCTGCAACCGCGGCGGCCGACCCACCGCTCGACCCTCCGGGAACCCGTTCGCGGTCCCATGGGTTGCGCGTGACTCCGTAGGCGGAATTCTCCGTGGACGATCCCATGGCGAATTCGTCCATGTTCGTCTTGCCGAGAAAAATCGCCCCGGCCTCGCGCAATCGTGCAATGACGGTCCCGTCGTAAGGCGGCACGAAGTTCTCCAGGATGCGTGAGCCGCAGGTCGTGACCGTCCCCTGCATGCATAGGACGTCCTTGATGGCCAGGGGAATGCCGGCGAGCGGAGAGGCGTGCAGATCCCTCTCGCCTCGGTCGAATCGCCCGGCTTCGGCCAGGGAGGACTCCGCCAGAACGGACAGGTAGGAATTGAGGCGCGGGTCCAGCGTTTCAATACGAGTGAGAAAGGAGGTGAGCGTCTCCGTAACGCTCAACTCCTTGCGCACGAGCAGGTCGTGCAGCTCGTGCATCGTCAGGGCGTATGGTTCCATGAGAGACCTCTCGTTTGAATCAAATGACTTTGGGAACAACGAAGCTGGCCCCGTCCGTTTCCGGAGCGTTCGCCAGCGTGTCTCGACGCTCCAGGGACGGCTGCACTTCGTCGGCACGGAATACGTTCCGGAGCTGAATGGCGTGAGTCGTGGGGGGAACGCCTTCCGTGTTCAGTTCGTTCAGCGTTTCCATGTACTCCAATATCCGGTTCATCTGCTCGGTCATGCGCATTTCTTCGCGCTCGCTCAGTTCGAGCCGCGCCAAACCGGCAACGTGCCTCACTTCATCCCTGCTGATCTTCTCTTGCATATCGAGTTCCTGCTTCTATGGGTGCGTTCCGTCCTGTATGCCGGGCACGATCCCCGAGCGGAGACGGACAAGGGCGGCCCCGCAAAGTGTGCCGCCGTTGACCGGGCTACCCGCTGGAGCCGGAGAATTCAACCGTCATTCCGGCGGGGCCTGAGACCGCGAAATTCCGACAATCGTGCAATCCCGCCTTCGTGGGGAAATGCAGCCCTCATTTCGGCCGAAAACCGGGGGGCGGGCTGTTTGTTCCTCCCTCCCTCGCAACGATGACGTTGACGATTCTCATGATTCGTTGTGCCATCCGACCATGGCGCACCGCCGGCACGGCCGGCGTTTCCCCTTCACGGTGCCAGCGGCCGCCGTCGTGATCTATGCGACGGCTCCGAGAAAATTTTCCATGTTGCGACAATCCCTGAACGCCGAAAGGACCTCGGCGAGGCCATGAATCTTGCGGCGGTGGAGGAGGCGATGGGTCAGCTCATGAACCCGCACCTCCTCTGAGTCCCGTTCGGTCGGGCTCACCAGGAATCGTTGCAGAAATTTTGCGAACCGAATCACGTGAATGAGCTCGTGAGTGACGATGTATGTCGTCAGGGGAAGCAGGAGTATTTTCGGATCCCGCCGAAGCGCTCGCCGGATCACGTGGTCCTGGAGACAGATCTTGAAATAGTCGCCGGGTTCGCTTCCCCTCAGGCGCTCGTTGGGACATCGCAAGTATCTGCGAATCTGGGCGAAGGCGGAATCGGTGACCTCCTCTTCCTGCAGGTCCCGCAAAGATTGGATGTCGTAACGGTAACGTTTCCACTCCGAGGTGGTAACCTTGTAGTAGTCGCTGATCAGTTCCTCCGAGATCTCAATGGATTGCCTCAAAACGACAATCTCCTCCTCCACGAAGGGGACGCGCTCACAATTCTTCGGGAAATCAAAACCGCCTTCGTCCGCCATTTCCTGACTTCACTTCCTGTCGCTTGCTCTTGAGAGGACGCGAGTTATCCTGCATTGCGCGGATTGGTTCCCGCGGTTTGCCGCACATTCGCCGGCCGACAGCCCCCAACCTCCAAAGTGTCCCCTGCCGGCGGTGCCGCAGGCTCCCTTCATGAACGGCCCACCGGCGATTTCCGGCCGGTCGTGCCTCTGCGGGCAGGCCAAAACCCTTTCCGCAAGCCTGTGCGCGGGCCGTGGGGATCGGCCGGTTCCAGGGGCACGGTACGGTTTCACACGGACCAATTCCCCGCGACGATTCCTTTCCCGTGCGCACATCTGCTCATAAGCACATGATTTGAATAGGGAACCATCCAGGGAAGGACCTGCTTTCTTCTACAGGAAAAAACGGCTTTTATCAATTGTTTAATCCGACCGTGTTTAATCCGACCGGGTGGGATGGCGCAGCCCTGCCGAATCACACGAGGCGAAAAGGACTTCGTTCATTCCGGAGCGCCCCGGTGTGTTCCATGGCGCGGTTCCTGTATCAGGGCTGCCCGGGGCGCCGTGCGTTCTCGCCCGCTGAAATAGAATGGCCCCTCGAGTCCAACGACATTCTCGAGAGGCCGACTTTTTGGGTAGGCATTGCACCTCCCTTTCCCGGAATTACCGTTTTTACCCCACGCGAAAGTGCCCGAAGGTCACGTGCATTCCTTTGAGCGCTTGCCACGTCTCAGCCCTCAACCGAGAGCCTTGTGGGAACCAGTATAGGAAAACGGCACTTATTTCGTAATCATGAAACGAGTGGAAATCAAGATTCCTTTATTAATTTTTTTTGATGGCATCAAATCGCGGGATTGCAGCCTGTCTTTGCCGATTTCGACGGAAGTTCGGATCCTGCGGGCCGCGCCGAAGGTGAAAATGAAGCGAACCAGGAGTGGAAGAAACGTCGGGTTCCTCAGAACTGCAAGTATTGAATGGAAAATTCAGCTTTGTTCGGGTATTTTCTGAAGCGATATGTCTGAGGGCGTTTTCAGGCAAACCGCTAAATGTTCGGATGAAAGGAAAGAAGCGCGCCGCCGGAATCCGCCCGGCGTGCCGCGGGTGTGCCGCGTTCCCGCGCGGGCCGTGGAGCGTTCGTTCCTGTCATTGCGAGGTGTCGGATGAAGGAAGTCGTTGCATTGTGCGTGCTGTTGGCATTTGGAGTCGGCACCGCCAGGCTGGCCATAAGGAAAAAGATCGGGATCGCCCTGACGGTGGTGTTCCTGGCCTTTTCCATCTTTTCCGGCCTTGCGATCGCCAACTACGACTGGATTCGAAAGGCTCGATGGGAAGTTCCCGATATCTTCGGCATCCGCGAGCAGATTGCAGAGGTGGGGAACCAGGCCGTGCAAGGGTTGAACGCGGAGATCGAGGGGCGTCAGGGAGAATTGGGCAAGCTCCTCTCGGATTTGGAGGAAATGGGCCGCAGAGTCGATTCACAGAAGAAGGAACTGGAGAGTTTGCTGGCCGATGCCGCGAAGGTGAGTGAAGCCGCCAGGGAGCGGGAACAGGCGGTCAAGGAGCTCAACCGGCAGGCGGAGAAGGCAAGGGAGCAGATGGCATCCATCCATCGGTCTTCCTGCGACCTGGCGCTCTCGCTGGCAAAGGTCACGTGGCTGCAGCTGGAAGCCAAGGATTCCTCCGGCACCAAGAGGGGGGAGGCGGCGGCCCAGCGGACCCTCGACGGGCTGGATGAGGTCGTCGGCCTGGTTATAGGCGATCCGGATCAGCGAGAGAGGTTCGTGGCCGAAGTGATGGACTCTCTGCCGCCCAAGAAATGAAAGAGACTCGGCTTCGTGAGGTCATGACTGCGGGTTCTTTCCGGGTTGAACGTGCAAATCGAAAGGGATGGCCATGCTTGCAGAAACAGCTCGGTGCCTCGAGAAGATAAGGGCGCAGCGCCCCCTGGTGCACAATATTACCAACTACGTCGTGATGAACTATACCGCCAATGCGTTGCTGTGCCTCGGAGCATCCCCAGTGATGGCTCACGCGGTCGAGGAAGTCGAGGCCATGGTCGAGCTTGCCGATGCCCTGGTGATCAACATCGGGACCCTTTCCGCCCCCTGGGTGGACGCAATGTTCCTGGCCTCGCGCGCGGCCATAGAAAGGTCGATTCCCGTCGTTCTGGACCCGGTGGGAGCCGGCGCCACCGCCTTCCGGACGGATACGGCCAGGCGCCTGCTCGATGAATTCGGGATCACCGTGCTCCGGGGGAACGCTTCGGAAATCATGGCCCTTGCGGGCCTGAACAGCACGACCCGGGGTGTGGACTCGGTGCACGCAACCGACGAGGCACGGTCTGCAGCGGTTGAATTGGCCAATGTGTACAAGGCGGTTGTGGCGATCACCGGCGCGGAGGACTTCATCACCAACGGGCCAAAATCCGCCAGGGTCGCCAACGGGCATCCCCTCATGGGCAGGGTCTCCGGCACGGGGTGCGTGGCGTCTTCGATCGTGGCGGCCTTCTGTGCGGTTCATCCGGACCCTCTGGTGGCCGCAACGGCGGGATTGTCGGTGCTCGGAATCGCAGGCGAGCTTGCCGCACGGGACAATCCCGGGCCGGGGACGTTTCATCACCTTCTGCTGGATGCGCTCGATGCGATGGAAACCCGGAACATCGAAGAGAAAGGACGAATTGCCGTTTCATGGGAACAGTGAGCCCGCCCGTGGATTATACCCTGTACCTGGTCACCGACCGGGGACTTGCCGCGGGTCGTTCCTTCGAAGACATTGTCAGGGAAGGCGTCGAGGGCGGGGTAACCCTGGTGCAGCTCCGTGAGAAGGACCTTGCCGTCAGGGATTTCGTCGCGTGCGCCGTCGCTCTCCGGAATCTGCTCGGGGAGTACCGGGTTCCCCTGATCGTTAACGACCGAGTGGACGTCGCCCTGGCCTGTGGAGCCGCCGGGGTGCACCTCGGGCAGGACGACATGGACTGTGCGAGCGCCCGCCGTATCGTCGGGCGGGGCCGGATCGTCGGTGTCTCGGTGAGTTGCGTGGAGGAGGCGGTGAAGGCCGAAGCGCAAGGGGCCGATTACCTGGGAGTGAGCCCGGTGTTCAGCACGCCCACGAAGACGGATACTCCTCCCGCGGTCGGGCTCGAGGGGCTGCGGGCCATCCGGATGGCGGTTCGCCTGCCGCTGGTTGCAATCGGAGGGATCAAGGCGGAGAATGCGGCGGACGTGATACGGGCGGGGGCGGACGGCCTGGCGGTGGTGTCGGCGATCATGGCCTGCCCCGAGCCTCGGGTTGCGGCCCGGACGCTGAAAGCGGCCATTGCCGAGGCACGGGCCCGGGTCCGTACCGCGCGGATCGGCTGAAGGCCGTCGCAGTCCGCACTCGCTGCGCCGTGGCCGGCGTTCCCGCGCCTGGTATCGGCTTCCTCATGCGAAAGCCAGGCCGTCGTCATCGTGCGGGCCAGGTCCCAAGAGCCTGGAAGAACCCGGGTTCCCACCTCTGTGCAAACCCGGCCGGGTGGAAAGCACCCTGCATTTTCCTGCAAAAAAGCAACGAGTCATTTCAACAACATGGATTTGTATGAAAAAGTGTTTATATATGCTAATAGTAACATATAGGCACGCCGATATATAAAATTCAGCATATGTTTATGCTAACATAATAAAAATGCGGGAATCCTATCCAATAAGATATTGACAACTCCTATTCATGATATAGGATAGACGCGCGTCATCAGTGGTCTCGGTGGTTCGCGCGGATTTACAAGCGGCCTTTCCTGTTGGCCGGCGGAATGCTGAGGCCGTATCCGGATCAAGAGACAAAGCCTGTCGATGTCGGAGTGTGTTCGGTGAGCGAGGATTCCACCTTTCCCGGGAGATAGGGGAAGGGTCCTCCGGTGGCCGCTGTTTGTCATGTTGTTTGGGCTTTTCTTTGAATCAGGAGACGTTTCATGAAACTTCATTTGTGAAGCGGGGCTTCCAGGCCGGTAGGTTACCGGCGTTGCGAAGTCCGCTTGCCGAGCTGATCGCTCTCCATCCGAACTTCGCAAAACAATCCTGGAATACCCTCCGTGTTCTGTTCTTTTTAGTCTTGCCGGGCAGGTAGTCGCGCCGGCCGGGGACCCCCCGGTGCGCTCCCGCCCGGCAATTCGAAACTGACGGGGCACGAATTCCGCTGCATCCATGGCATCGCTTCGCGCAAAGTGGTGAGTCGCTGTTTTCGGCGGCTTTGCCGGGGTCTGGAGGTCTGTCCCGATCACCATGCCCGCGCCACGGGGAGGTGACGCCGGCAGGAAGGTCCGCGGGAGGCTTTTCTCCGGCGCTCCGGCATGAAGGGGGGGCGGCGCAGGGTCGGCAGGCAGACTGAATGCAGATTCGGATGCCGGCCGCGACCAATGCGTCATGCGCCGATCCCCTGCATTCCGGGATGCCGGATCGCTGCAATCGACCGACGGGGGCGGAGGCTTTTCAACGCATTATTGCAACCATACGGAGCAAAGGAGAAGAACATCGATGGGCGAAGATATCATCAACCTGACGGTAAACGGGAAGAATTTTCAAGGAAGGAACATCCGGGGAAAGCGGGGGCAGACCGTACTTGAAGTCTTGAAGGACAACGGCATCCATGTTCCCACCCTGTGCTACCATCCCCGGATGCCGCCTTACGGGGGATGCAGATTGTGCATCGTCGAAATCGAGAACATGCGCGGTCTCCCGCCTTCCTGTACCACCCCGGCAACCGACGGAATGGTTGTGAACACGCACTCACCCAAGGTGGTCGGGGTGCGTAAAACGGTGCTGGAACTGCTCCTCGCCTACGGGGACCATAATTGTCTGCTGTGCGAGCAGACGGGCAGCTGCGAGCTGCAAAACCTGGTTTACGAGCACGGCATCGACCATGTTCGCATCAAGTCGGAATTCGTTCCCAAAATAAAGGACGATTCACATCCGATGATCGTCCGTGACCACAACAAGTGCGTGCTGTGCGGCCGCTGCGTCAGGGCCTGCCTGCAAGTACAGGTGAACGGGGCCATCGATATCGCGGCTCGCGGTTCGGATTCCTACATCACGACGTTCAACAACACCAGCCTGGCGGAATCGAGCTGCGTTTCCTGCGGTCAATGCGTTCAGGCATGCCCGGTGGGCGCCCTGACCGAGAAAAAATCGAGGTTTAAGGGCCGTGCGTGGGAAATGAAGAAAGTGCGCACCACCTGCCCCTACTGCGGTGTGGGTTGCCAGATGTGGCTGCACGTCAAGGGCGGCAGGATCGTCAAAGTGACCGGGGTCGAGGAAGGCGCCCCCAACCATGGGCGATTATGTGTCAAGGGAAGGTTCGGCTACGACTTCATCTATTCGGAGGACAGGCTCAAGACGCCTCTCATCAAGAGCAACGACGGTTTTCGCGAGGCCTCCTGGGATGAAGCCCTCGATCTCGTCGCCTCGAGGCTCAAAAAAATCATTGCAAAGCATGGTCCGGACTCCGTTGCCGGAGTGAGCTCGGCTCGAAGCATCAACGAAGATTCCTACCAGATGCAGAAGCTCTTCAGGACGGCCATCGGCACCAACAACATAGACAACTGCGCGCGTGTCTGCCACGCTCCAACCGTGGCGGGCCTGGCGAAATCTTTCGGTTCCGGGGCCATGACGAATTCGTTTGACGACTTCGCCAACGCGAAAATGATCCTGGCCATAGGCACGAACGCGACCGAGGCACATCCGGTGGCGGGCACGTATTTGAAGAACGCGGTGGCCAAGGGCGCCGAGTTGATCGTTGTCGATCCGCGACGCATAGAGCTTGCCGACCATGCCGTGCTGCACGCTCAGATAAAAGTGGGAAGCGATATAGCCTTTCTCAATGGAGTCATGAACGTTCTCATAAACGAGAATCTCCACGACAAACAGTACGTGGCCTCGTACACCGACGGTTTTGAATCGCTCAAGGCCAAGGTGATGGAATATCCGCCGGAGAAGGCCGCGGGCATCTGCGGCGTAAGCGCGGAGATGATTCGGGATGTGGCGCGCCGCCTGGCTTCAGTAAAGCCGGCGCTCCTGGTCTATACCCTGGGCATCACCGAGCACACCTGCGGTATGAACAACGTGCTTTCCTGCGCCAACCTGCAGATGCTCCTCGGCAATGTGGGGTTTGCGTGCGGCGGCGTGAACCCGATAAGAGGGCAAAACAACGTCCAGGGTGCCTGCGACATGGGGGCTTTGCCGAATCTTTTCCCCGGCTACCAGAGAGTTGATGATCCCAAGGCCCAGGAGAAGTTCAAGGCCGCATGGAATGTTGCAAGCCTGCCCGACAGGCCCGGGATCATGCTGCCCCAAATGCTCGATGGGCTTGCGGATGGAAAGATCAAGGCATTTTACATTTTTGGCGAGAACCTGGCCAACAGCGAACCGGATATCAAGCACGTCGAACACTGCCTGAGCTCTGCCGAGTTTCTGATCTGCCAGGACAACTTCCCGAACGAAACCACGCGATTTGCGGATGTGATCCTGCCGGCCGCCGCGTGGAGCGAAAACGACGGGACGTTCGCCAGCAGCGAAAGACGCATCAGCAGAGTTCGCACCGCGAGCGAGGCGCCGGGGATATCCAGGCCGAACTGGTGGATCTTCAAGGAGATAGCGCGACGAATGGGCCAGGATTGGAAGTCCGAGAGTGGCCAAGAGCTGTGGGACGACGAGATATCGGTACTGTCGCCGCCGTTTGCCGGCATCAAGTACTCGCGCATCGAGGGCGACGGGCTGCAGTGGCCGGTTCCCACGGAAACCCACCCGGGAACGCCCGTCATGCACAAGGACGGCAAATTCACCGGCGGTCGCGGTCAGTTCGTGGCCGTCGACTGGACGCCTCCGAAGGAAGTCCCGGACGCGGAATACCCGTTCACATTCTGCACGGGCCGGAGACTGTATCACTATCATACCCGGACCCAGACCGGCCGTTGTCAGGGGTTGAACGAGCTCCTGGGCGAGGAGACGGCGGACATCTCGCGTTTGGACGCCGCAGAGCTGGGCATCGAGGATGGCGAGTACATTCGCGTGCGCTCGCGTCGAGGAGAGGTGAAAGTCAAGGCGAGGGTCACGGATCGGATGCAAAAGGGCAATGTCTGGATGGCCTTCCATTTCCGGGAGGCCTGCGCCAACTGGCTGACAAATCCGGTGTTCGATCCGGTGACGCAGACGGCGGAATATAAAGCGTGTGCGGTGAAGGTCGAGAAGATTGTGTAGGATTTCGAGGAAGTGTATTCGCCGGGCGGGTTGATCATTTCCACTCGCCCACTCATCAAAAGAGGAGAAAAAGACATGGGAGTCACACGGCGTGAGTTCCTTTTCATCTCGGGAGCCATGGGAGCCGGTCTGGCACTGTCGTCTCTGGGGGTCGACATGCTTCCGGTGGTGGCCTATGCGGAGGGGCTCAGTAAAATCGACAAAGTGAAAAGCGCGAAGGAGATGTATTCCCTCTGCTACCACTGCGCGGTAACTTGCGGGCTGATATGCAGCACCGACACAAAAACCGGCAAAATCATAAACATCGAGGGGGATCCGGACAATCCCATCAACGAGGGATCGCTTTGCGCGAAAGGTGCGGCGTCGCTCCAGATGTCGGCCAGAAATGAAAACCGTCTGACCAGGGTTCTCTATCGCAAACCGGGCGGCAACCAATGGGAGGTCAAGACGTGGGACTGGGCCTTGACCAGGATCGCCAAGAACATCAAGGCGGTACGGGACAAGGAATTCATTGTCAAGAACGCCAAAGGGCAGGTGGTCAACCGTGTCGAAGCCCTGGCTCACATGGGCAGCTCCAAGCTGGACAATGAAGAGTGCTGGATGATCACCACCGCCATGAGGGCACTTGGTCTCGTCTATTTGGATCACCAGGCTCGGGTCTGTCACGCTCCCAGCGTGGCCTCGCTGGCTGAGTCGTTGGGACGTGGTTCGATGACCAATCATCCCATCGACATCGGGAACAGCGATTGTGTCCTCGTCATGGGGGGCAACGCGGCGGAAGCTCACCCCATCACCTTCAGGTGGGCCGTGCGTGCCAAGGATAAGGGGGCGAAAATCATCCACGTCGATCCGCGCTTCACAAGGACCTCGGCCATAGCGGATCATCATGCGTTCCTTCGTGCAGGCACGGACATCGCCTTCCTGGGTGGCATGATCAAGTACATTCTCGACAACAATAAGTACTTCGAGGAGTACGTCAGGAACTACACCAATGCCTCGTGCAGCATAGACGAGAAGTTCAGCTTCAAGGACGGACTTTTCTCGGGTTACGACCCCGCTGCCAGGAAATACGACAAGTCGACCTGGGTGTTCAGGCTCGATGCCAACGGCGTCCCGGAAAAGGACCCGACGCTCAAGAATCCACGGTGCGTCCTGCAGATGATGAAGGCCCATTACGCGCGCTACGATCTTGAGAAGGTGTCGTCCATTACGGGCACCCCTGTGGAAGATCTCAAGACCATTTATGAACTGTATTCCTCGACCGGGGTGAGAGATAAAGCGGGGACGATCCTCTACGCACTCGGATGGACCCAGCACACGGTGGGGGTGCAGAACATCAGAACGATGACCATCGTTCAGCTCCTGCTCGGGAATATCGGCATCGCGGGGGGAGGTGTCAATGCATTGCGCGGCCAGCCGAACGTCCAGGGATCGACGGATCAGGCGATCCTGGCCCACATTCTTCCAGGCTATCTCAAGACGCCGGCGGCTTCACTGACCACGCTGGACGAGTACCTGGCTAGGAACACTCCCAAGACCAGGGAGCCCCAGTCGGCCAACTGGTATCAAAATACCCCGAAGTACATGGTGAGCCTCCTCAAATCATGGTACGGCGACAAGGCCATCAAAGAGAACGGTTTTGCCTATTCATACCTTCCTAAGATCGATGACGGGCAGGATGCGACGCTTCTGGACATGATCGACAAGATGTATGCAGGGAAGATCAAAGGCTTTACGTGCGTCGGCCAGAATCCGGCGTGCAGCAACCCCAATGCCGGCAAAACCCGGAAGGCCCTGGCCAACCTTGACTGGATGGTGCACATCAACATTTTCGACAATGAGACGGCCTCTTTCTGGAAGGGGCCGGGGATGGATCCGAAAAAGATCAAGACGGAGGTCTTTCTCCTGCCGGCGGCGGCTCAAATGGAAAAAGCGGGCAGCATGACCAATACGGGACGTTGGCTCCAATGGAAATACACGGCGGAGAAACCGCCGGGAGACGCCCTCTCGATGGGCGATATCCTGTACCGGCTGGTAATGAAACTCAAAGACCTCTACAAGAAGGAAAAGGGGACCTTCCCCGATCCCATTCTCGATCTGCAATGGAATTATGCGGATGTCAAGGGGATGTATGATTCCACGGCGGTCGCCAAGGCGATGAACGGATATTTCCTGGATGACGTCACCGTTGGAGACAAGTCTTTCAAAAAGGGGGAGTGTGTTCCCGGCTTCAGTTACCTGCAGGCCGATGGAAAGACCTCCTGCGGCATATGGATCCATTGCGGGAGCTTCACACAGGATGGAACCAACCTGATCGCCCGAAGGAAGAAAGACGATCCGACGGGGCTCGGCCTCTATCCCGAATGGGCGTGGGCATGGCCGATGAACCGGCGCATCCTCTACAATCGGGCGTCGGTCGATGAGAAGGGGCAGCCCTGGGATCCCAGGCGGGCGGTCCTCAAGTGGGCCGACGGAAAGTGGGTGGGCGACGTTCCCGACGGGCCATGGCCGCCCCTGAGCGACAAGGAAAAAGGAAAGTTGCCTTTCATTATGAAGCCCGACGGAGTCGCCTCCCTGTTCGGTCCGGGGCTGGCGGACGGACCGTTCCCCGAGCACTACGAGCCCCTCGAGAGTCCGCTTTCCAAGAGCCTGATATCCGCACAGTTGAGCAGTCCCGTCATCAGGATATTCAATAGTGATTGCGATAAGATTGCCGGGTGCGATCCGAGGTTCCCTCTGGTCTGTACCACCTACTCCTGCACGGAGCACTGGTGCACGGGCGCGGATACGAGATGGCAGTCGTGGCTCACGGAGACCATGCCCCAGGCCTACGTCGAGATCAGCAGGGAATTCGCGGATCTCCGTGGCATCGAGAACGGTGAAAAGGTCAAGGTTGAATCGGTTCGCGGCAAAGTCGAATGCGTGGCGATGGTCACTACGCGGCTGCGTCCTTTGAAAGTGGGCGGACAGACCCTGCATCAGGTGGGGATCACCTACAACTACGGCTGGCTTTTCCCCAAGGATTGCGGCGATTCCGCCAACCTGCTGACCCCCACCGCCGGCGACCCCAACACCGGGACCCCGGAATACAGAGCTTTCATGGTTAATGTGACAAAGGTGTAGGAGGAGTGAGACATGTCCAAGGGAAAATCCATAATGGTTGATACCTCCAGGTGCACCGCCTGCCGTGGCTGCCAGGTGGCCTGTAAACAATGGAACGGTTTGCCCGGCACGAAGACCAGGCAGTTGGGCACGTATCAGAACCCCCAGGACGTCTCCGCGGAAACGTGGAAGCTGGTCCGGTTCTCGGAGGGGATCAAGGAAAACGGAAAACCTTACTGGTACTTCTTCTCGGAACAATGCCGGCATTGCCTCGAACCGCCGTGCGTGGATTCCATCGGGGGATACCAGCCGGAAGGTGCCATGAGGGATGAGGCGACGGGTGCGGTGATCTTCAAACCGGCATCGAAGGAGGCGCCTTTCGAGGAAGTCAAGGGCGCCTGCCCGTACAACATTCCTCGCCAGGACGCCAAGAGCAAGGAGTTTTTCAAGTGCACCATGTGCCTTGACCGTATCACCAACAACAGGATTCCGGCGTGCGTCCAGAGTTGTCCCACCGGCGCGATGGCGTTCGGAGAGCGGGACGCCATCGTCGAAATGGTGAAGAAGCGCGTCGAGGAGTTGAAGAAGACCACTCCCAAGGCGATGGCGCTCAACCCGGACGAGGTCCGGGTGATCTACATCGTCACGGACGATCCCAAGAAATACCACCAGTACGCGGTGGCATGAAGAACGGGGCGGATGTCCCCGTTTCGAACGTTGGCATCCGCCCCTTTTCATACGGATTTGCGTTCAAGAGATGATACTCTAAAAGCGTGGGGGACGTATCCCCCACACCCCCTCGCCGCTTCGCGGCTCCGTGTGGCGCTGCGGCGGCGGCCTACGGCCAGTCGCCGACAGCGCCGAGCACTCGGCCTCACGCGCTTGCGCGTGTGGCCGAAACTTGGGGGGTGCGGGGGAATCATTCCCCCGCTCTTTTGTGCTTGAAAGATCCATCTCTTGAACGCAACTTCGTATCAAATCCCGGTTTCCGACGCGCTTCCGGGGGACAACCCCCATGTGCCGGATGGAAATCGAGCGGTTCACGATCGATACGAGCGGCGGCGTGAACTTTTTTCACCCGGCGATCGCCGAGCTTGGCCCGATCGTGGGCGCGCGGGACCTGGCCTTCCACGCCGGGATGGCATAATGCATCAGGCCGGTGTTCAGGGGGATTTGCAGGGAACGGCAGTACCGCACACGGATCGTTGAGCAAGGGGTTCCGGGGGGCCTGCTCCGGTTCAGACGAAAAAAGCGGAGGTACAGAGGAAATGGGAGGCCATTTCTCTGGATCTCCGCTTCCGATTTTCGCAGACGACGTTCCCGGAGAGCACTCCATGGAGCGATGCGGTATTAATCCTCGGCTGCTATAGGCACCGCCTCCGGCTCAGATAAGTGATTCGGATTCTGGCCGGTTTCCTTTTTTCGCTGGGCGAGCACGATAAATCTGCCGACGGCGATCACCGCCACCGTAAAGAAAATCATGACCCCATATTCGGTCAGTTTGGACGGGTGAAGAAGATTTTCCACGTACGGGTCCGTGATCATCATTTCGCCGCCGACCTTGCCCAGAATGCCGGCGCCGAGGTAGAGGATGATCGGGTACCGATCCATGAGCCTGGCCAGAATCGAGCTCATGAAGACCACGAACGGGATGCTCAGACCAAGGCCGAACAAGAGCAAAAACAGGTTGCCGTGAGAGGCGGCGCCCACGGCCAGCATGTTGTCGATTCCCATGCTCATGTCCGCCACGATGATGATCCAGAGCGCCTGCAGGAGACTTCCCGCCTCCTTGTGCGATTCGTCCTCGGAGCCCTGAACGAGCAGCTTCACCGCAATCCAGAGGATCACGGCGCCTCCCACCAGTTTGATGAACTGTATCATGAGAAGCTGGGCCACCACGAAGGTGCAGGCAACCCGGACCACAACCGCTCCGCCCGCGCCCAAGGCGATGCCCATGGTGCGGGTGCGTCCGTGCAGGTTCTTCACTGCCATGGCGATGACCACGGCGTTGTCGCCCGCCAGCACAAGGTCGATCACCACGATGCTCATCAACGCCGTCAAGAACTGCCACGTGAATTCGAAATGACCAAACATCCCAAAATCCATCTTTCCCTCCCCCGTTGGCCCAGGCTGTGTTTCATGTCGCTTGGTCGGCTTCCGTCGCACTTGTTGAGGATGGTCGCAGCGGCCTCACGTCCATCGACGGGAAGGAGCAACATGCATGCCGGATGCAAACGCGCGGGGCAGTCAATGGAATGAGGTCCAATTGTCCAACGAAAAGACATATGAGTGTAGACTTCAGAGAGACACCGGTCAAGTAGAAGCCGCAAGATTCTGGATTTCCTCCGCGACCGGTTCTCGACGACATCGGCCATATGGAGGCGGGGCGTGCCCGGCGGGAAATACAAGGATGGGAAAGACTGGTTTCGGCCGGTGGGAGCCGCGCCTATGGTTTCGAGAGAGGGTCCTCTTCCACCGTTATGCCGGGACGAGAAACACAATTGTCCATGCCCCCGCCCCCCCCCGCAAAGCATGAAAACAGACTCCCCCGGGAGTTTGTTTTTCAGTGTAATTGACAGGATCCCAGGGCGTCTTGCGAGTAAACGATGAAGTCTCTTCGCCGACGCGGGAGCCGGGTTCCGCGTCGTCCGAAAAGGAGCATCCCCGGCGACGGCGAAGCGTCTCGATCTCGAACGACCTGAGTGCGGGATGTCCGGCTTCCGTCCAGCTGCCGGTCGCCACTCTTCTTGGATGGTGATCGGGATGTTCCTTGAAAGCGAATTTCGGGGCGCGCAGGCATGCTACGCCCCGTGCGAGGTTCGAACCGCGATTTTCGCGAGGGGACTTGCCGCGGTCGGCTCTGCTGCGAGCGGTTCTCAAGGCATGACTTCGACCGGAGTGCCCACGGAGACGATGGAGAAGAGCTCATCCATCGCGCTGTTGCGCACGGCCACGCAGCCCCAGGTCCAATCCCGGCCGGCCCCGCCGCCGTGGATGAAAATGTCGCCCCCGAGGACGGTATTTGACGGCGGGCGCCTCTTGCCCTCCGAGGCTTCAACAATGTTGCGGAAATCTTCCAGGCTGATGGCCCCCCAAACCAGCGCCTTCTCCGCATGCCTGGGGTCGGGATAGTTCAACCCGAGAGATTTGTAGAACCGGCTGTTAGGGTTCTTCGCACAGATGAAGAACTGGCCCTCGGGAGTCCGCCCGTCTCCACGCATGAACTTGTCGCCGTTGGGGCTGAAGCCGAGGCCGATGGGATATTCTCTCACCAGCACCCCATTGTTGACGAGCAGGAGTCTTCTGTCGCTCTTGTAAACGTATATCTTGGGATTTGAGACCAATGACAACGGGCAGTCGAGATTGACCTCGGTGTATGGAACCTGCTCTTTCGGCGGTTCGGGCGGAGGCGGGGGCAATTTTGCCACTCGCGGCCCGGTGGGGGTGTCCCATTGAAAAAGCGAACAAGAGGTAAGAAATGCGACTGTCAAAGAGAAAAAGATCCCAATAAGCACGCAATTTCTTTTCGGCAATCCTGTCCTTTTCATTTCTTGCTGTCCCCCCCATTCATGTCAAGTTTACATTTTGCCCCATACAATTAGAAACGCTCAATCGGAGGATTGCAGAATAGCGCATATTGGTATTGCTCTGCAAGCTCCATCTCTTCAAAACACGTCCGGCATATTCAAAAAAATCACGATTCAGTGGTAGTTTTCTTCTTTTTATTGGGTCCGACGGGTTTTATTTGTTTGAAGTAACTCTGAAGCATTCTTGTCGTGTCATCCACAGAGTCGACGATCACAACCATGGTCCCCTTGTCGGCCCATTCGTAAACTTCCTCCGAAGGTCCCATGGGCAGGTTGATGCAACCGTGCGAACAGTACCCTCCGATCACGTCGCCCATGTGAACCCACACGCGCTCGTAGATCCGCAATGCATAGGGCATTGGAGCCGGTTCGCCGAAAGCGTTGGTATAGGATTGGGAAATATGGTCGATATCCTTGTCCAGTACCCTGTAGACCCCCGCCTTCGTCCAGCCGAACATTTTCCCGATGCAGATTTGCGTGTCCCCGATCAGCTTTCCCTGCTGGTACCATCCCAGGAAAGGGATGTCCTTGGCGATCAGGATGAACTTGGGCAGGCCCGCAACCTCTCGAATATACAAAGGCATCGGGGTCCAGTTCTTGTACGCCCGGAAATCCCTGGGCACCCTCAGCTTCCTCTTGTTCTTGATATCCTCGGGAATGTAAAACCTCGCCTTGGTATTGAGTCGGGCCAGTATTTCCTTGCACGCGACGGGAGTCAGGTCGGGGTCCTTTTCGGCCATCTTCTCTATTTCTTTTTCCGTGATGACGCGCTCGGTCCAACGTTTGTCAAGCACGGTCTTTTTTGCCGGCCGGCGCGGCGGAGGCGCCTTGGGCGGAGGCGGGGGCGGTTTCTGCCGGCTGTAGGCCTCCTCCTCCAGGTTGTCGATCTGGCTCATGTCCACCTGTTTGGTGGACGCACATCCACCCAGAAAGACAACCGCAAACAGAAAACACCATAAAGAACCGATCAGTCTCTTAACCACCGGTCAGTCATCTCCTGAGCTTTCTTCACCGAGCATCCGGATGGACGGTCTTTTCAATCCGACGAAACCCTGCCGGTCAACGCTTCATGTCCGGTCCATTCCGGACCGTCGTTCGGATTGAACCCCCAATAATGGGGCAGGCAACATTCCCTCAGCAATCACGTTCTCTTCACGGTTGCATGCAAAGGACTTGCAATTCCGAATCAAGCGTCAACAGATAATTCGTTTCAAGAGAGAGCCACTCCTCAATCTTCCCGTCACAAACGGGGCAAATATAGTCAAGAACAAGGACTAATGCAAGTTCGAGATGCACAAGGCGCGGATAGGCAGGTCGCGACTCGAGCCGCATACAGCTTATTGCCTGGGGCCCTGGCTTCAGTATGGACACAAAACACTGTGTTTACAACTGATTAGGGATATCCGTGGCGCTCATGCGCTTGATGCTGCCTGAGGCTTTCTCCGTCGGTTTGTATCTCGGCAGCATGTTCATACGAAGTTACCTAGAAAACAGACTCCCTCGGGAGTCTGTTTTCTAGGTAAATCCGTATCAAGCGCTCCGCGGGAGGGGCCTTCCGTCGGAGATAACGCAGCACCCGTTTCCCGGAGATCGGGCCTTCTTTCACGGTTCCTGCCCCATGGCCGCGGGCCTGGAGGTCGCAACGACGCGGAAACGTTTTGAACGCAGTCCCACCGCCATGGGCACGCCCACTTTCTTTCCCCGGTGATGTTGCCCCATGTGTCCATAACCCACGCTCACAAGGATGTGCGGGGATGACGACAATCTCCATGCGACTGTGACCGTGATGTTGACGGCTCCTTTTCAGGAGCTTGTTTCCGGGCATAGGGCACCTCCGATTTTTCGGGGAGAGCAAATTCTTCACAAAGCGGATGGAATTTGATGTAATAAGCCCTGAACAGGCTTGGTGCTTTCGGGCAAGTCGAACGATCCGACGCGGCGTCTCCCTTCCGGGCCAGGCAAAGCCCGTTCGGCTGCCGTCGCGAGCTCCACGATCGCGCGGCGTCCGTGGGGGGCGCATGCCGGAGAGCGTCCCGGCAAGATGATTCGGCAGGTCCTTGCCGTGAAAGCGGCTCGGTTGCCGCGAGGATATGCGGTATCGCGGAGTCCGGCGCCGGGGCACGGTGTTTCCTCCCGGATTCGGCATGCGAGGGAGCACCGGCGGAAACGCCCGGGTTTCTTTCCGCCCTCGATCCTTGCGGATTGCCCGAAGGGCGCGCGTGCCGCCTTGTGCGGTTTCTGTTTGGTATGACAGTGTCGATTCGAAGGGAGCCGAAAGAGATGTCGACGAACAATTCCACCCCTCCACCCAATTTCATTCGCGCCATTGTCGCCGCGGACGTCCAGTCGGGGAAAAACTACGGCCGGGTCATCACGCGATTTCCTCCGGAGCCCAACGGCTATCTGCACATCGGGCACGCCAAGTCCATCTGCCTGAATTTCGGAATTGCCGCGGAGTTCGGAGGCCTGTGCAATTTCCGGTTCGACGACACCAATCCGAGCAAAGAAGAAACCGAATACGTGGAGTCGATCATCGAAGACGTCCACTGGCTCGGTTTCGACTGGGGCGACAGGCTCTATTACGCATCGGATTATTTCGAGCGACTCTATGAGTATGCGGTGCAGCTGGTCCGGGACGGCAACGCCTACGTTTGCAGCCTGACTGCGGATGAGATCAGGGAATACCGCGGAACGCTCACCCAGCCGGGCAAGGACAGTCCCTACCGGAACCGTTCGGTCGCGGAGAACCTGGACCTGCTGGCGCGCATGCGGGCCGGAGAATTCGAGGACGGTTCCCATGTACTCAGGGCCAGGATCGATATGGCTTCTCCCAATTTGAACATGCGGGATCCGGTGATTTACCGCATTCGCCACGTCGAGCATCACAGAACCGGCAACAAATGGTGTATCTACCCCATGTATGACTTCGCCCACGGTCTATCGGACTCCGTCGAAGGAATCACGCATTCCATCTGCACTCTCGAGTACGAGGACCATCGGCCCCTCTACGACTGGTTTCTGGATGTCCTGAAGGTCGAGTGCCACCCGCAGCAGATCGAGTTCGCGCGACTCAACCTGAGCCATACCGTGATGAGCAAACGCAAGCTCTTGCAGTTGGTCCGGGAAGGACATGTGGCCGGGTGGGACGATCCCCGAATGCCGACGCTGGCCGGAATCCGCCGTCGCGGTTATACGCCCGAGGCGATTCGCAATTTCTGTGAGCTCATCGGTGTCGGCAAGCGGGACAGCATGGTGGACGCGGCGCTGCTCGAGCACTGCATTCGCGAGGATCTCAACCGCCGCGCGCCTCGGGTCATGGGGGTGGTGCGGCCGCTCCGCGTGGTCATCGACAACTATCCCGAAGGGCAGGTGGAGGAGCTCGAAGCGGTGAACAATCCTGAAGATCCCGGGATGGGGACGCGGAAGGTGCCTTTTTCGCGGGTGATCTACATCGAGCAGGAAGATTTCATGGAGGCTCCGCCGAAGAAGTTCTATCGTCTCGCGCCGGGCCGGGAGGTCCGCCTGCGCTACGCGTACTTCATCACATGCGTGGACGTGGTCAAGGACGCGCAGGGGAAAGTAGTCGAGCTACGCTGCACCTACGATCCGGCCACTCGCGGCGGAGGCGCTCCCGACGGCAGGGCCGTGAAGGCCACCCTGCATTGGGTTTCCGCGGACCATGCCCTGGAAGCCGAGGCACGGCTCTACGATCATCTTTTTCTCAAGGCGGATCCGGACGATGAGAGGGACGGTCTTGATTTCAAGGCCCACATCAATCCCGCATCGCTCGAAGTGCTGAAGTCATGCCGGGTTGAACCGAGCCTTGCCGGTGCCGCACCGGGAACCCGTTACCAACTGGAGCGGCAGGGCTATTTCTGCGTCGATCCGGACAGCACCGCTCAGAAACTGGTCTTGAACCGTACCGTCACGCTCCGTGACACGTGGGCCAAAGTCATGAAAAAGGAGAAGCCCTGACCGGCCTTTCATCCTGCGATCTCGCGCGGCCCGCAATACGCGGAACGCCTCCCGGCCAAGCCGTGACGCCCGGTCGGCCCATGAGGGCGTGTGACACCCGGGTGCGTTGAGGCTTATTCTTCCGTTCTTCGCCGCCCTCACAGGTGCTTTGAGAGGTACACGCGGAAGATCGTGCCGCAGACCGGGCCGCGCTCCACCCGGACCTTGCCGCGATGCTTCTCCGCGATCTCCTTGACAATGGCAAGGCCCAGCCCGGTTCCTTCCACGTCCCGCGCTGTCTTGTCGCGCTGGAAGGCGTTGAACATCTCCTCGCTTCCTTCGATCTTCATTCCCACCCCATCGTCGCAGACGGAGAAGACGTGGAAGTCCTCGGTCTGGGCGTATTCGATCCGGATGGCGGTGAGCCGGTTGCCGCCGTACTTGAGAGCATTGTCCACCAGGTTCCTGAGTACCCTCAAAAGCGAAAGACGGTCGGCCTTGATCTCCGGAACGGGGTCCGGTTCAACCCATGCGATGCGCCGGATGCTGAGCAGGGCGCCGAACTCGTCTCGAACCATCTTGATGGTCTCGGAGGGCTTGAACACCTCGAAGTGCAGGGGTATTTCCTTCGTCCTGATATAGACGTTGATTTCATCGACCAGCGCCACGGCCTGCTCGGTGGCTTTCAAAATCTGCTCGCAGTAAAGCTTTCCCTTCTCGTCCAGGTAGTCCCGGTAACGTCGGAAGAGAAGACGGGTCAGGCCGTGTATGCCGACGATGGGACTCTTCAGATCGTGGGACACCGAATAGGCGAAAAGCTTGATCTTCTCCGCGTTGATGCGGTGGGCTTCCTCCAGTTTCTTGCGTTCGGTGACGTCGCGAATGGATTCGATGGCCCCGATCATCCGGCCTGTATCGTCGCAGAGGGGAGATGCCTTGATCCAGAGATACGCGCCCTTGCCCCGAAAAGTCATGGGAACATATGCCTCCGCATAAATCGTGTTCCCCTTCTCGACCACAAAATCATAATGATGCCTGAACTGAAGCGCCTTGTCGAACACCCGGTCCACCAGTATGGGCCGTCGCTCCCCATAGAACGGGACGGCGTAGGCGTAGTCGCCCTGACCGATGATATCTTCCTTCTTCACGCCCGTCATTTCCTCAATGGCGTGATTCCAGGCGATGACCTTCCCGTCTTCATCGATCACGAAGGTGGCATCAGGAAGAAAATCAATGATCCCGAGGAGCTGCTGACAGACGACTTGAAGTGCCTCCTCGGTCTGGCCGCGCCTGGCAATTGTTTTTCCAAGGAGGCTTCCCGGGGGAGGGAATGGAACGGGCGGAATTCGGGGCTGCTTCCTCGGCGCGGAATCGCCGCATGAACGGTCGGGCTGCCGCCTCTCCGGGATCGGGCCGCTCCGCTCCGCTGATCCCGGACTCTGTCCGGCTGGGGTTCTGAAACTCCCGTGCCCTTCCAGTTCGGCGATCCTTCGACGCAACTCCTCCAGTTCGTTGATGAGTTGCTCTTTGGTCTTATCTGTGTCATTCATAAGGAGACGCTCCCGGACGGCCGAACACAACCGAACGTGTCGAAAAACGGCGAATGGATTCCACAGTCAGACATTCTAGCAAAAATCTCGCGATGCTTGAAGGTCACAACTCCCGGAATCCGCAGTTCGAGTCGCACTCAACCTCGTTTTTCCGAAAAGAAGCCGGAGGCGACGCAGTGCCGCTTTCATGCCGAGGCGCGTTCAAGATGACACGACACCTGCCCATCGGGAGGTGACGCGGGCTGGGATAAACCCGCCCCTTGTACGGATCGATGGGTCCATCAGACATATAAAGGGAGGGCTTTATGCGCGACCGCCCAATGCACTCATCCCGAACGAAAAAATGTGTCAGGCAAAGGGGTGGAGGAAAACCGAAAAGCGTCGGTTGGGGAGCAGTGGGGCCACCGGCCCCGCACCGGCCTCTCATGCTGTCGGTCCACCTGCATGCGACGGTTTGCCGCACTGAAATCTGAAGCCGACGGTGTTGACTCGGTTGACCGGTAACGGAAAGGAGATTCCCCTGAACGATCCGAATCCGGAGGGAAATGCGCCGGCCGCCTCTTCGGGTCCCACCAGGATAGTCATCTGGTGCGAATGCGGCGAAACCCCTGAAAATGCCCTCGAACGGTATTTCCTGTCGTTTCCGGAACACAGGGGGCCGGATTATGAAATCATCGTGGCCGACTGGTGCGGGCATGAGCAGCCCGTTTGATAGGAAGTAAGCGACAATGCCGGCCGCGTGAACCGCGTGGGGAGATGAACCCTCCCCGCGTCGATTCCTACCGCCTCCGCCTGCGCTCCTATGGGCCGCCCAGGTAAGCGCGGATCAGATGGACGAGGACGGCAATACCGAAAAGACCGGCGATGCACACCACACAGACAACGAAAAAAGGCCGGAAATAGTTTTGACGGTACCCTTCGAGATTTTCGGTGGGCAGGATGGATTTGAACCGGCCCGGGCGAGCCTCCGCCAACGATGCTCCGCAACCCCTGCAGAACCGGTCTTCCGCGTCGATCTCTGCTTGACAGCGAGGGCACTGTGCCACGGTCCTTGTCTCCCCGGCCCTGATGGGCACTGTTTCTTCAACCACACCGGCATAGATGTAGCACAAATCTTGTCCTCGGGCCAGAGTATGATTGGAGAAAAGCGGTGCGGCCGGCGCGAGACCGCGCCACCCGGATGCGAGTCGGGAACGGCGGGCTTTCGATGCCGCCCGTTCGAAAGCGCACGGGGCACAATCGGTCAGGATGCCAGAAACCGGAGCATCTTGCTTTCTTTTCCCCTCATCACCTTTTTGAGCAGGTCCGAGAGCTCTTCGATCTTGTAGGGCTTGGAAATGACGTCCACAAAGCCGTAGTCGGAGAAATCCGCCATTACCGGATCGTTGGAGTATCCGCTGGAGACAACTGCGCGGGCCTTCGGGTCCAGGTCCTTGAGCTGCGTGATCGTCTCCCTGGCGCCCATGCCTCCCGGGACGGTGAGGTCCATGATGACCAGATCGTAGTGACGACCCATGGCCCTCGATTCTTTGTACATCCGGATCAATTCGGCTCCGTTGCGCACCGAATCCGCCTCGTAGCCCAGGTGCTCCAGCATCTCCGCAAGGATTCGCCTCACCTCCTCACCATCCTCCATGATGAGGATTCTTCCCTTGCCGGACAAAGGTCTCCTGGCTGTTTCAATCCCTTCCACAACCTGTTTCCTCGATGCCGGCAGATAAAAGTGGAAGGTCGAACCGATACCCGGTCTCGACTCCACGTCAACGCAACCGCCGTGCTTGCTGACGATGGAGTAGACGGTGGCGAGACCCAGCCCCGTTCCTTTTTCCTTGGTGGAAAAATACGGGTCGAATATCTTGGCCAGGTGTTCCCCGGGGATGCCGTCCCCATGATCGCGAACGGATATCTTGACGTACTTGCCCGGCCGGAGCGGAAGCCTCGCGTTTTCCGCCGTCCGGAAAGCCGCGTTTTCCGCGGACACCTCGATGGTCCCGCCCTCGGGCATGGCCTGGTCGGCATTGATGACCAGGTTGGTGATGACCCGACTGATCTGGCCTTCATCGACATCCACCAGCCACAAGCCGTCAGGTATGGAGAATTCGCACCGGACGTTGGAGCCGCTCAGCCCGAACGACGCCGATTCCCGGATGAGCTCCGCGAGAGACAGGGTCCTCTTGACGGGTGCGCCGGCTTTGGCGAAGCTGAGCAGCTGCTGGGTGAGATCCCTGGCCTTGGCGCTCGCTCGTTCCGCCTCTTCCAGGCGTTTGCGGACCTTGTCCCGGGCATATATTTTGGCAAGGGAGATGTTGCCGAGGATCGCCGTCAATATATTATTGAAATCATGAGCGATTCCACCTGCAAGAATCCCCAGGGATTCGAGTTTTTCGATCTTGAGGTGTTCTTCTTCCACTTTCTTCTTCTCGGAAATGTCCACCAGGGAAGCCACACTGCGCCTGGTGCCGGCAATCATGCCCACTGTCGCCAGGATGTCCCTGACACGCCCGAACCTGTCCTTGAAGCGGAATTCGAAGCGTTCGGGAGCCGTCCCGGAATCGAGACGCCGCATGCGGTGGTATTCGCTCACCCGTTGCAGGTCCTCTTCCGCAACGAACTGGTCGAACTTCATCCGCCCTTCCACCTCGGTTCGCGAATAACCCGAAAACTTCTCGCACTGACTGTTCATCATCGATACCGTTGCGTCTTCTTCAACAATAAAGGTGGCCGTGCCGGTGTGTTCGAAAATGGTCCGATAGATGCTCTCGGATTGCCGAAGCGCCTCTTCCGCCTTCTGGCGCTGGGCGATTTCGTGTTCCAGAAGCGCATTGAGGCGTCCGAGCCGTGCGTTGGATTCGGTGAGGTCCGCGATGAGATCCAGGTTCTTCAGACCTTGCCGGAAGGAAGACACGATGGCCTGGTTCACGCGAAGGGCGCACACGACCATCGAACCGGCAAAGATGATAAGCAGCGTTCCCATGGCCAGATGCAGGTCATCGTTGATGAGAAAGAATCTGACGACGACCGGGAGGAAGGCGGGGGCGCTGAATGCCAGAAAAGCCGAAAACGTGGCGGAAAAGGTTCCCGCCGCTCCGGCCGTCATGCCTCCCAGGACGAACGCCACGAACACCTGGTGCGCCAATGAGTCGTGCGGAAACAAGAACAGGGCCGCCGAGCCCCAGACCAGACCGTTTGATGCAAAGACGGCAATAAAGAGGACGAACCACGGGGAAGCGGATTCGGCGGCCGCGGGACGGCGGCGGTAGGCGATCATCAGCAGGTACTGCAACAACGCCAGGGAAAGCATCGCCGCCAACCAGATCAACAGGCGCCCGTGGGGAAGCTCGCTCCAAAGCACCAGCACGAGAATGCCGCCGCTGGACACCGCGGCGCTGAGACCGACGGGCACCAGGGCGTAGAGCTGTCTCACCAGCAGACCGCGCAACTGCTCCTTTTCGGAGCGCGTTGTCACGGGCTTGGTCTCGTGCGCGGCGGCTCGCACGGTACCGTCCCGGCTAGGCATGCTCAAAGGTTCCTCTCGCAAGGCAGGTCCCGCTCATTCCGCAATAGGCATCCCCCGTTTCGCCACTGACTCGCGTCATCACCGTTCAATTGTTCTTTTTGAGGATTGATGACAAAATAGCACGGAGATCACAACTGTTCAAAGGAAAAGCCTTTAAGGACGCAAGAGACAGATCCAATAGGGCGAAAGATAAATCAATCCGAACGGTTGTCCAGGCAAGGCCACTGAGTTGAAATCGTCTCGGCCGGTGCTCCTCATCTCCCGCCGAACCCCGCCCGCCCGCAAAGCGGTGGGCATTGCCGCGGGGATGGAGCGCTTATTCACCTTGGACGGAGCCGGGGAGGCAATCGCATGAGCGTTGGTGAGGACATCGAGCGGGCGGCGGCGGTATTGAACGATGCGGGAGCGCTTTTGATTGCAGCGGGAGCGGGGATGGGCGTCGATTCCGGATTGCCCGACTTTCGCGGCGACCGGGGGTTCTGGAAGGCCTACCCGGCCATTGCCAGGCTGGGGAAATCGTTTGTGGAGATGGCGAACCCCCGCTGGTTTCACACCGATCCCGGATTGGCCTGGGCCTTTTATGGGCACCGCCTCAATCTGTACCGCGCAACACGCCCCCACGAAGGCTTCCGGTCTCTGCTCGAGATTTGCCGGACCGTGCCCGGGAAGTATTTCGTCTTCACATCCAATGTCGACGGTCATTTCCAGGCGGCGGGATTCGAAGAGGACCGGATCGAGGAATGTCATGGTTCGATTCACCATTTCCAGTGTTCCAAACCTTGCGGAGACCATATCTGGGACGCCCACGGCACGGAGATTCACGTCGATGAGGACGCTTTCCTGGCCATGGACCCGTTGCCGCGCTGCCCGCGCTGTGGCGGGTACGCACGGCCGAATATCCTGATGTTCGGAGACTGGTCGTGGAATCCGGATCGCACGCACAGCCAGGGAGATCGGATGAGGCGCTGGCTGCAGGAAGTGTCGGATGCCCGCCGCAAACTGGCGATTGTCGAGCTGGGGGCGGGAACGGCAGTGGCGACGGTCCGCTATCAGTCCGAACACCTGGCGGCACGTTTCAAGGGGACTCTGATCCGCATCAATCCCCGCGATCACCAGGTTCCGGCACCATCCCACGTTTCCATTCCTCTGGGTGCTGCCGAGGGCGTGCGCCGTATTGTCCAGGCGCTCCACTGAGTGAGCCCCGTGTCACCACACTCACGGAACGGGGTCCCGGTCGGCGAGGCGCCGCGACTCCGACGGGAGCGGTCGGGAAACCCGGGAATGGCCCGCGCGGAGGGTGGCCGGGAATCTGCCCCGCCCGATGCTTCGGCTTGTCGGTGGTCCGCGGCGTGCTTTCCACAACCGCATGGCGACCGAATACCCGGTGGGGGGATTGCCGTCCGCATTCTCCGTGGATGAAAACGGTTCCACATGACCATCGGGCAAAACACCCAATCAATGCTCTTGCCTCGTGGGCGAGGGGGGGAGCTTGTGCGATTGAGATTGGAGTATTATCATTAATGAGTGATTTATAGGAGAAAGCCCATGAAAGGGCGGATATTGAAAATGCCGACTCCGGCCCCTGCGAGGTTTGTGAATTCCTCAAAGGGGTCTTTTTGTTTTTACGGTTCGGGTGGATCTGCCAGGTTTTCCTGAAGAGACCGACCAGACAAGGAGGCGGCTATGAACGCGATGTTCATGGTTTTTTTGGTGGCACTCCAGGTACTCGCAGCTACCATGGCGCCTGCCGCAGACAAAACCGTCATACGGGTGACGGGTCCGGACAGCATGTTCGGCAGACTTCACACCCTTTCAATGTTGTTCGAGAGAGAAAATCCGGGGACGGACGTGAGAGTCGTCAGGGGGGCGACCGTGGATGCCGTCTTTTCCGCGTTGGTGAGAGGAGAAACCGGCGTCGCCTTGGCCTCCAGAAAAATAAACGCCGCTGAAAAGGACGCCGCGAAAGCCAAGGGCGTTGAGCTGACGGAAAACCTCATCGGGTACGGCGGCATCGTGATTGTCACTCACGTTTCAAACCCATTGAACGATCTCACCGTGGACCAGGTCAAGAAGCTTCTGTCCGGCGAATACACGAACTGGAGTGAATGCGGCGCGCCCCCGGCACTCGTGAAGGTCTTCCGTGTTGGGGAGAAGCATCCCGGCACACTGGTCTTCATGCAGGAGGACTTCCTCGGCAAACCTCTGGCGTCAGGGGCTGAAGTGATGCCCGATTTCGCCGGGGTCATGACGAGAGTCTCCGGAACTCCGGGAGCCATCGGTTTTGTGCGGATTCGGGATGCTCTTGAATGTCCGGGGCAGGCCGTAACGAAGATCATGAAAATAAGGGCGGGCGTCGATGGACCGGCGGTACTGCCGTGTCGAGGCACCGTGAGCGATGGCAGTTATCCGATCAGACGTCCTTATTACCTCTACTCCAACAGCCGCGTATCAACTGAAATTAGTAAGTATATCGAATATATAAAGGCGAAAGGATGGGGGCAGCAGACCCTGTGAGAAACCGGAGCCCACGGATCGGTCAAACCGCCTCGCCCATGACCTTTCCCGACGGCGGCGGGGGACCGGTCTCGAATGGTCCGTGAACCGGGCGGCGCAGCCTTGCCGGTGCCCTTCTTACGTGCGGGAATAACGCGATCCTCCCGCCTCGAGCCTTACCGTGGGAATCCCCGATGGATCAAGCCTCTTCGGCAACGGAGAGGCTTTCGTTTCCGGGCGTGGGCCGTGGGAGCCGCGGGATGCAAATCGCCGACGGCGGTGAGCGGGAACGCGCCCGGCCGGGAGGAACTGTCTCGAGGATCGGCAAGAAAAACATCGGACGGATCGAACCCGGAGCCGTGAACCCGGTTGCCCGGGGGCCCGGGAATCGGATGAGATGCGGCCCCGCGTTCCCGGAACGCTCGTGTCGATGAAAGCTTAAATCCAGGAATTTATGATCGACAGGAATGATTCGAGTATGGTAGAAAAACTGATTGAATCAGGGGTCACGTCCATATCATCGTTCAGGAGCGGACTTTCAGGGGGCAAGGGCTATTCCCGGAAAGGGGATTTTACCTTCCTTCAGGAAATCACGCAGGGTGAGTGCGCGAAAATAACATAGATATTTTATATAATTATAGCGAACTGCAAATTTTTCCCACAGCGCGCGTAGACTTTTTTCATCCCTTCATCGCCGTATTGTGTAATGATGCGCTTGAGTTGGACTATGTACAACCCGAAAAAGGCAAACCATTCGAAAGGGTGGGACGCAAAGCCACTGGCCTACGTCTTCCGAGGGAGGATAGGGCGGCAGGGTTGCCGGAGGTGCCGTATGACCGATCCAAATGTGTCCTGAAACAGGTGAACCAGCCCCGTTGACATGCCAATTGTGTGTTGGAGCGCGACTCCGCAGTGTTATGAGAGCGTGGGTTGCTCCGCAAGTTCTTCGGAGCGCGACCCAATTCCTGGGTACGTTTCGGGGGTCGTTGCTGGTCAAGCTGAAACGTTTTTCCATGATTGGCTATTCATTATTCATAGTGAAAACAACAGGATTTGAGTTTATGTGAAGGCCTGCCCTTCAGCAGTTTGGGCGGCCCGGAAACCGAGCCTTTTGAAGAACAGGTCACAAGGAATTGGTGCGGCGGACAATTGTGTCCGCTGGAAGATGGTTCCCCAGGGCCTTTCCCACGTGGTGAACGTTAGCGAATGACGGCGCGAGGGAGTTTCAAGTCAAGGCACAGGCCCTTTGGAGGGGTCCATTCAGGCCCCGATCCCGACCTTTGACGCAGGGGGGAAATAAATCCGGTCAAGCGCATTGAAACTCGGATTTGTAACTAATATGTGATGCCAAGAGTTCTTGAAGGCTCAAAGATCATTTCCGCTCGAAAGGAGAACAACATGAAAAAATTCGTGATTCTCGTGATTGCCGTGATGTTTGCCATGGTTTCGTCTCTGGCGATGGCAGATCAGAATGGAGAAGCGAAGGCGGGGAGATTATTTCTCTACCAGAAATGTGATGAGAGCTTGATAGGCACCGAAGGTTACGATTCATACGGCTGTCCGAACGAGGGAACCGGTCCGTGGCGCATTTTCCCCGACAACCGCAGATGGGGGAGATTGAACTACAGCCTGTGGGGCGACAAATTCAAGTTCTCTTTTGCGGGACGCGGGCTTCTTCCCGAGACGAACTACACACTGATTTACTATCCGGACCCATGGCCGGGAGATCGGGGAAACGGCTTGGTTTGCCTTGGGCATGGCCGGACCACGCCCCGCAGCGGCAATCTCAACATTCATGGCGATGTCGAATTGAATACGAGTTTGCCGGCGGAATATGATGCAAACTTCAATCCGACGGAGCCTTCCGGTGCCGTGGGTGCGAAAATCTGGCTTGTGCTCTCCGACGACGTGGAATGCGTGAACGGCCCTCGCATGCTCGACTGGAATCCGACAGCATATCTTTTCGAGTATAATCTAATAACGTATGAGCATCATGAAAAACCTCTCAAGTCTCACAAGCACAGGAATCCCCATGTGTTGAACGGGGACTAGAAGCTGTCGGTCTGCCAAGTCTGAACACTCTCAAAGGCAGGATCAGGAATGATCCTGCCTTTTTTTGCGCGCCCGGCAGGACGCGTTCACCAGGAGGTGCAAGTCCTCTAAAGGCCGGACAGGGGGACCTGTCAGCCGGACGGCAAGGGCGTCCATCGGGAGGAGGAATCTGAAGGAAGCCGCAGGCAAACCCCCGGGTTGGCTGACGGCGACCCCACACAAGCGGGGCATGCCGGACAAGCGGACAACTGTACTTGAAGTTTTGCAACGGTATGGAATGTCGATCTACACACACTGCCGTGAATGATTGCTCCTTGGATGGTTGCCGTCAGGGTGACAGGCTGTCCCGATCCGGGGAACAGCGCGAAGCAGGGGGCCATTGGCCTCATCCCCGCGCAGGCGGAAATCCGGGGAAAATGAGAGAAATATTGATGGTCCCCGGCGTTCACCGGGATGAGGCGTGGGAGGGTCTGCCGCAAATATTCTCGATACCGTGGACGGAAACCTGCTGAGAATCGGTTGTGGACATACTGTCCGCCGCGTGATCGCGCGGGGTGTCCTCCGCTTTTCGGGGCTGGCGGGTCCGTTGTGTCGTACCTTGAGCGGTCGGAGAGATTTTGGCGGAGTCCATCAAGGTTCCCTGTGCACGGAACGATATGGAAGGTGGTGTGTGGGGACGGGCGGCGATCCCCCCCGCCGACCGATCGAAAGTGCCGCTCCGGGGACAACCGGTTGATGATTCGGGAGCGTGCCGCGCCCGACACAAAACCCCGACGCCGATTCATGACGAAGCAAAGAATTAGCTTGCATAACGCAAAACAATCGCTTAATTAAAACGATCGTTTGAATCTGCCGCGGGTGGGAGAGCAGGCGCTTATCCGTTGCTGGAGGCTCGAAGTGTCTCCCCTCCGGATAAGCTCGTTGCCGGCACGGTCGCTTTGGTCTATACGGATGCAGGCCGCGCGGTGTCCCGTCGGGAATGGGACCGAGGTGCGTTCAAGATTACCCAATACCTGCCCGGCGGGCGGGGATAGATCCCGCCCCTATGGGCCGATGTGCCGGTCTGACATATAAGGGGAGGGCTTTATGTCCTCCCGCACAATGCCGCCATCCTGAACTCAATTGCCTATGGCGCCCGCGTCACCCGCGAAGCCTGAACCTGGCATAAAAGGTCGTATGCGGCAAACCGGCGGGGAACCATGGAGATGGATGAGCCGGGCGCGCGGCCGGGGTGGGGCCATTTGATGATCGGGGCTGTTGTTATCGATCGAATAGGATGTTCGTTTGTCACCCGTGAAACGGGATGTCGGGGATGTCGGGGATGTCGGGGGTGCGGGTTCCGACTTCACATTCGAAGGGGAGAAAGTGGCCGGAAACACCAATGAATCCGGAATATTGTCCGGCACGACGACCGGTTCCGGCGGCGGAGAACCCGCACGGGGCGACGTGCGCGGGGAGCGCGGCAGTCGCGCGGTGAGCATCGGGAAGACGGTCCGGGAGGCGACCGCTTTCCCGAAACGGCACCCGCTGCTGAGCGCCGTGAATTCGCTCGCACGGATGTTTCCCTGCAACGGTCTGATGCGACTGGATGAAGACCGCCTGCTCGCGCGCGCCCGCCGAACGACCGGCCTGGTCGACTTTGGAGGGGATTCCTTCCGTGAGCCCTTCAGAATTCTGCTCGGGTCGCTGGAGGCGGACGCGCAACTGAACTTCATCGGACGGGTCTGCGTGCGCAACGACATTGTCCGCACCCTGCGGAACCGGCTGCGCCTGGTGGAAGACGTGAAGCGTCATCCGGAGATATCCGGTGAGGTCATTCGACGCCCGCTGTTCATCACGGGGCTGCCGAGAACCGGTTCGACCTTTCTCCATGCGCTGCTGGCCCAGGACCCGGCCGCCCGGTCGCCGCAGGTATGGGAAGTGATGCACCCTTCTCCTCCGCCGGAGAAAGCCGCTTATGGCACCGACCCGCGAATCGCCAGGACTGAAAAGGAACTGCGGTGGATCGACGTTCTGATGCCTGATTTCAACACCGTCCACCTGATCGAGGCGACGCTTCCCCAGGAGTGCATCGCCATCACCGGACTGTCTTTCATCAGTTACGTGTTCGATTCGATGTATTACGTGTATTCGTATCGGAACTGGCTCGACAGGGCGGATAAACGCCCGGCCTACGAATGGCACCGGAAATTCCTCCAGCACCTGCAATGGCGCTGCCCCGGAACGCACTGGGTGCTCAAGGCGCCCAGTCACCTGGTCTCGCTCGATGCGCTCCTGCAGGTCTATCCCGATGCGGGCATCATCATGACCCACAGGGACCCGCTCAAGGTGATGCCTTCCTGCACCAGCTTCACCGCCGTGTTGCGCGGGGCGTTCACCGATCGCCTGGACAAGGCTCAACTCGGCGAGGAAGTGAAGTGGCGCTGGGAGGGGTCCGCGGCATCGGCCATCCGGTTTCGTGAAGAACACCCGGCCCTGCGGAACCGGTTTTTCGATGTCGGGTATGTCGACCTCGTGCGGGATTCCGTGGCGATGGTCCGCCGCATCTACGACCATTTCGGGATGCAGCTTACGCCCGAGGCCGAGGAGGCGATGAGGGCCTTTGCCGGAAGACACCGCATGAACAAGCACGGTGTGCACCATTACACGCTCGAGGAATTCGGTTTCGATCCCGATGCCCTGGCACGATGCTTTCGGTTCTACACCGACTATTTTGATGTCATGCCCGAAACGCATCGATGAAGCCGGGGTGCGCCGGGCGTTTCGAAATGACGGTGAAGCCGCGGGAGGACGGTTTTCGGACGGCATGCCGCCGCGCGATGTAGGATGATGAAAAAGGATGGATTTGCCCCGCAACCCCATGCGATGGGTGACCTTGATCTTGCTGGCCGTCGCCCTGGTCTTCCTGTTCTGGATGCTGAATGAAATCGGCTGGGACAACATCAGCCGGCAGTTCATCCGGATCGGGTACTACTGGCCCCTGGTCCTGTTGCCGTACGGTCTGCTCAATCTCCTGGTGACGCTTTCCTGGAGCGTACTGCTGCTGACATCGGAAGTTCGACCGTCATTGGGCAGGCTTTTCATGCTGCGCCTTGCCGGAGAATCTCTCAATCAGCTAACCCCGACGGCCACCATGGGGGGAGAGCCTTTTAAGGCCGTGCGCCTGACCGCCGCGGGGGTGCCCTGGGAGGAAGCCACGGCCTCGGTGCTTATACAGAGGGGCATTCTGGTCCTGGGCCTGGTGACTTATATTGTGCTCGGCCTGGTCCTGGCTCCGTTTCTGGTCCACGGCACCTCCTCGAACCTGGAAGTGCTCGGCCTCGGCACACTGTTGCTGGGAGCCGGCGGGCTGGCTTTTGTCTACCTGCAGAGCAGGGGCCCATGCCTCATGGGCGTCCGGTTGCTGGAACGGCTGCGCCTTTGCCCGGACCGCCTGAGGGCGAAGGAATCGGAGCTGGCCAAGCTGGATGCCTTTCTTGCGGAATTCTACCGTTTGTATCCGAGGCGCGGGTTGCTGGCTTTCGTGCTGGTTCTCGCCAGTTGGGCGGCCCAGGCCGTGGAGGTCTACCTGGTGTTCCAGCTGCTGGGACATCCCATCAGCTGGGGGCTTGCCGTGTGCCTGGATGCACTGGTCATGCTCTTTGCGGCCGTCGGGTTTCTCATCCCCGCCTCGATTGGAGTGCAGGATGGCGGCGGCGTCCTTCTTTCCCTCGGATTCAACCTGGGAGCGGCCCTCGGGGCGGCCTTCGGCATCCTGCGTCGCATCCGGGAAGCTTTCTGGCTTTCGCTGGGGTTGGTGGTGCTGGCGCGGGAGAAGTGATCGAGTCAGGGTCACTCCGCGGTTCCATCCGCGGCAACGGCGATTTGGCAAAGAGGTCGCCCCGCCTGTGGGAGCGGAATACCCGCCGCCGCCCGGATTTCCGGAACGCCGCCGGAAATCGCGGGGGCGCCGCGGTCCTGCCGAATGCCGGCCCGCGCCGCAACGCAACGAGTCCCTCCTTCCAATGCGCTTCGAACCCCGAATCCTTCCGCGTTTCAGGAAATTCAACGCCGCCTGTCCCGCCCGCCCCGGCCTCGGACAATACCGGCCAACTCCCCGGCCGGTTACAGCCCCTTTGCCGGTCTTGTCCCGATCCGACGGAGGACGCCCCGCGACGGCCTCATACGGATTTACCTGGAAAATAGATTCCCGGGTGAGTCCATTTTCATGCTTCGCGGGTGTCGCAGGGGGCATGGATAATTGCGTTCAAAATGATACTCTAAAAGCGTGGGGGACGTATCCCCCACACCCCCTCGCCGCTTCGCGGCTCCGTGTGGCGCTGCGGCGGCGGCCTTCGGCCAGTCGCCGACAGCGCCGAGCACTCGGCCTCACGCGCTTGCGCGTGTGGCCGAAACTAGGGGGGGTGCGGGGGAATCATTCCCCCGCTCTTTTGTGCTTGAAAGACCCATCTTGAACGCAATTATCCATGCCCCCTGCGACACCCGCGAAGCATGAAAACAGGCTCCCGAGGGAGTCTATTTTCTAGGTAACTTCGTATCAGGCGGTTTTCTTCAAAGGATACTCGAGGAGCAGGCTCATGAGAAACCCGGCCAGGGGAAGGAAACCGATGCACTTAAAGGCGAAAGGGACCCCGAAATGGTCGGCGAGGATCCCGAGAAGGGTCACTCCGATTCCGCCCGCGCCGATCGCGAAGCCGACGATGAGACCCGATGCGACACCGAGGTTGCGCGGCAGAAGGTTCTGTCCCATCACCACCGTCACCGAGAAGGTGGAGATGAGGACCGCCCCGAAAAGCGTCACGGCGACCGAGAGCAGGAAGCCCTGGAGATGGAAGATAAGGGGAAACAGAAAGAAGCTCCCGAGCATCGAGAAGCGAAGCCAGAGCCGGTGTCCCCAGCGGTCTGCGAGCGGCGAGCCGGCAAGGGTTCCGAAAGCTCCGCCCAGCAACAGCATGCTCACGAGCTTCCCGGCAAAAACCGGGTCCTGTTTCAGCACGTCGATGTAGTAGAAGGGAATATAGGTCATCAGGCCGATCTGCGTCCATGTCCTCATGATGATGACGCAGATGATGACGATCATGGCGCGATGCGCACGCCGGGGAATCGGGGGAGTGTTTTCGGCAACCGCGGGCCGGTCCTTTGCGGGAATGGCCACGCTCTTGCGCAGGGCGATGATGCCGATTGTGAAGGCGGCGGCCGGCAGGAACATCCAGGGCAGGGAGGAGAACCCGAAGTAGTTGATGATGGACAGGGCGATGATGGGACCGAGCGCGTTTCCGAAATTCCCGCCCACTGCGAAGACGGACATGCCCGTGGCCATCTTCTGTCCCGTGAAAAAACGGGCCGTCTTGAAACCTTCCGGATGGTAAGCGGCGATTCCGAATCCGCTGATCGCCACCAGCAGAAGAATCAGCAGATAGTGACCGGCGCCGGCGAGAAGAGAGAATCCCGCTCCCGCGGCGAACGTGCCCAGCGGCAATAGGTAAGCCTTTTCTTTCTTGTCGGAAAGAAACCCGAAAAGGGGTTGGATCACCGACGACGTCAGGTTGGAGGCGATCAAGATCGTGCCGGCAACGGTGTAGCTGAGGTCCAGCCTGTCCTTGAGGAAGGGCAGAATGGCCGGGAGCGCCCCCTGGTAGATGTCGACCACCATGTGACCGCAAGACAGAAGAAGCAGGATCTTCAAGTTGAACTGGCTCATGACTTCCATGCCGATCGTTTTCGGGCGCCTGCCCGTCGCGGGGGCTCCGGATTTCGGGCATGTCCCGCCGAAGGCGGCCTGACGAGCTTTCCGCCGGCCTGTTTCACACCGAAGCCCGTCCCGGGGGGCAGCAATTTGTCTTGTCTTTTTGAGAAGCGATTCCGAATCGTCAATCAGACCAGGAAGGCTACACCTCCAAAACGCATTAGACAAGAGTCTTTGTAATGTTCTTCGAGCTGTTCCAGGCACCGATCGGCGACCGGAGGACGATGTCTCGTTTGCGTCTCGAGCGCCGTCCGCCGCAACGCGAGCGCCGGAGGGCGCAAAACCGGAAGGGGCCTGGCGTATCGGCCGGATTTCATGATCGGGACGCGCGTTGCCGATTCGTAATCTCAGAATCTCAACGGGAGCGTGAGAGTCACTTCGGGGAGGATGCGATGGAAAAAGCGGTAGTGATCGTCGGTTCGCTGGATACCAAAGGGGAGGAGGTCGCTTTCATCAGGGACCTGGTGGAAATGGAAGGTCTGAAAACCCTCGTGGTTGATTGCGGCATGACGGGTGAGCCGGCGTTCAAGCCGAACGTCACGCGCGGCGAGGTGGCGGCGGCGGCGGGAGGGGAGCCGGCCGGGCTCGCATCCGGGGAGCACGGGGATGAGGCCGTGAATACCATGGCTGCGGGGCTGGCGGTCGTCGTGCGCGGACTGTACGAAAAAGGCAGGCTGCACGGGATCATCGGGATGGGGGGCGCCGTGGGGACATCCGTGGCCACAACCGCCATGCGCACCCTTCCGGTCGGTCTCCCCAAGGTGATGGTGTCCACGGTGGGCGGCGGAGACGTGAGCACCTACGCGGGCACCAAGGACATCACCTTCATCCCGTCGATCGTGGATATTGCCGGGATCAACCGAATCAGCCGCAGAATTTTCGCCAATGCCGCCGGGGCGATTGCCGGAATGGTGAAAATGGAGATTCCGCGGGCGTTCGATGAGAAGCCTCTCGTTGCGGCATCGATGTCCGGGAACACGACGGCCTGTGTTGACCGCGCGCGCAGCGTTATGGAGAAAATGGGGTACGAAGTGCTGGTGTTCGATACCACCGGGGCCGGCGGCAGGACCATGGAAAGCCTCGTTGATGACGGTTTTGTGGTCGGTTCGATGGACATCACCACCACGGAGCTTGCGGATTTCGTGTGCGGAGGCGTGTTCAACGCCGGATCGGACCGGTGCATGGCGGCTTCCCGAGCAGGTATCCCCACCGTTCTGGTCCCGGGATGCGTGGACACGGCCAACTTCCCGGGAATGGAAACGGTGCCGGAGAAATACAAGAGGCGCAACCTCTACCGGCTGAACCCCAACGTCACCCTGCTGCGCACGAACGTCGAAGAAAACGCCCGCATAGGCGAAATCATCGCCGCCGCGGCAAACGCCGCCACGGCTCCGGTCGCTGTTTTGCTGCCCTTGAAGGGGGTATCCGCGCTGGGCGGCGAAGGCGGCTGTTTCCGGGATCCGAAGGCAGATCGCGCCTGCTTCGAGAGCATCAAGAAGAATCTGAAGCCATCCATCCCGGTGATCGAAATGGACAACAATATCAACGATCCGGAATTTGCGGAAAAGGTGGCGTTGACCCTTCTGAACATGCTTGACCTGTAACCCCGGCGTCCTGAGCGGAAGAGGAGGGGGCGACGCCGTGGATGTTGCGCGCGGGGACATTCTGAAGCGGCTTTTTACCACTGGAGCGATGGAGTCCGAAGCCTGCGGTTTTCCGGCCGGATTGGCCTTGGCGCGCAAAAATAGTGTCTTGCGGGCCGCATTCGGTGTAATGTGCTCGATTGCGGGACAGTCCAAACACGGCGAGGGATGAGGCGGCGACAGGAGGAGCGCATGCGCGGTGCCGGCGGTACGGAGGGGGGAATCGGGAGATTCTTTATCGGACTCATCATGATGGTGGCCGGGGGATACCTCTTTTTGCACAACATTCACGTGAGTGTCGGGTTCGGGCTTGGCTACCAGTATTTCAGTTTCTGGGGGGTCGGCATCACCAGCGGGATGGTTTTGGTCCCCTTCATTTTCGGGGTGGGCCTGATCTTCTACGACCGGAGCAGCCTGATCGGCTGGCTGCTGGCGGGCGCATCCCTGGTGATGCTTGGATTCGGCGTCATTGCGCAGACCCGGTTCCACCTGCAGAACATGTCGGCATTCGACCTGCTGACCATTCTCGTCCTGCTGGTGGGCGGCATCGGCCTGTTTGCCGGTTCCCTTCGGAGCTCGAAAAGCGTTCTGTGAGGGGTTGGGTTCCCTGCCTGTCGTGTGTCCCGGGCGCGGGACAGCTTCCTTCGACGGTTCCGAAAACGGTTGGCGGCTGAGCCTTCCCGGCCCTTCAGGACGCGGGTTTAGAACCGCCGGGACGCGGAAGGCCCTTTCGGGACAAAATGCGCGGCTCGCGCGATCCGGTGCATTTCCGGCGTCCTTCCGCGAATGCACGTTCGCTTTTGCACGTGGGGCAAAGACGCGCGACGTGCCGTTCGCGGTTTTGCTCCCCCTGGAAAACTTCACCGCGGCCGAAGTGCAAGCCGCACAAATTCCTTGACAATTTGCACAAGTACGGTACGTTCCATGAGCGCACCGGCCGTTCTGCGGTTTCCGAATGCCGAGGCGCTGATTTCATGAAATGACAAATGAGGTTTTGGCCTTGCAATCACTGCATTTTCGAGTCACCTTATGCCGCCCGCCGTTTTTTCCGAATAAGACAATAGCGCAAAAAAACCTTGTTTAGTGACGATTGTCCGGGTAATATCGCTGTTGCACTCATTGCACATTGTGCACAAGAGCCGGTGTTATTTATACCAATATACCCAAAATCGGACGATCGGAGCGTCATGATTGAAGAATTGTTCACGAAGCCCATCCTCATCTTCGGGTGCGGCAACGTGCTTCTGGGTGACGACGGGTTCGGCCCCGCCGTGGTGGAATACCTCCTGGAGCACTTTACGCTTCCCGATGACGTCTATGCCGTCGATGTGGGCACGGGCATCCGGGATTTGCTCATCGACTATGTGCTGATGCCCGACAAACCCAAGCGGATTTTCATTGTGGATTCGATTTGTCGGCCGATGAGGAAGCCCGGGGAGCTCCTCGAAGTGGATCTCAGCGAGCTTGGCGTTCAGAAGCAACACGATTTTGCGGTGCACCAGTTTCCTTCCACCAACCTGCTGGAGGAGCTCCGGAGCGAGGGGGGGGTGGAGGTGCGGGTCCTCGCGGTGCAGGTGAAGGCGCTCCCGGAGGAGGTGCGGCCGGGGATTTCCGATGAGGTGGCGGCGGCGGTGCCCAGGGCGTGCGAATGGTTGCTGGAGCAAGTCGGGGTGGATTCATGATAGTCATTCGAATCGGTCAATTGGCGGAGCAGTTGGGGGTCCATCGCAACACCATTCGCAACTGGGTGAGGAGCGGGAAGTTGCCTGCCCGCAGCATGTCGGGCAAACGTTATCTCATCACGGAGAGCGATTTCGCGAAGCTTTGCCAGGAATTCGGCCTGGAGCGGTCCGCGATGAAGCTCAAGCATGTGCCGGGCACTCCCGTGATGAGCCGGGAAGTCTCGTTGAGCGAGCAGAACGTGAGGGTGATCGGAGAGCGGTCCGGCCGGCTTCTTCCCGACGCCCACTACGGGGACGCGTGTCTGACCTGTGGCAGCTGTGCCAGTGCCTGTCCCATTTCCGGCATCGACGGCTTCGATCCGCGAAAAGCGGTCCGCATGGCCGTGCTCGGACTCGAGGAAGAGCTCATTGCATCGCAATGGCCCTGGAAGTGCACGCTGTGCGGCAAGTGCGAGGAGGCATGCCCGATGAACGTCGAGATCGTCGGGCTGATTCAGCGGGTGCGGGGACTGAGGGATCGCGGCAAGGTTCCCGGGCCTCTGCACAAGGGCGTGCTCATGTGCCTGGAAAAGGGCAACAACCTCGGGATACCCAGGGAGGACTTCATGGCGCTTGTCGAAGCGCTTTCCCGGGAGATGGGCGAAGAAGGGTGCCCGGGGTTCACGGTGCCCATCGATGTCAAAGGCGCCAATATCCTGGTCACGGTCAACTCCAAGGAGCCTTTCGCCGAACCCGACGACATGAAGCATTGGTGGAAGATTTTCCACGCCGCGGGGGAGTCCTGGACAATCCCGTCCAGGTACTGGGAGGGTGTGAACTGGGGGTTTTTCACGGGCGATGAGGAGGCGCTCAAGACCATTGTCGGTCGCCTCGTGGAGAACATGTACCGATTGAAGTGCAGGGCGCTGCTGCTGCCCGAATGAGGGCATGCGTACTACGCGACCCGGTACGGGTTGCAGAGGTGGTTCCAGAAGGATCTTCGGAATTTTGAAGTGCTATCCATTTTCGATCTGCTCATGCGATACATCCGAGAGGGCCGCATCCGCCTGGATCCCAGGCGTCACACGAGCCTGACCACCTTCAACGACGCCTGCAATTACGGGCGCAAGTCGCTCAAGACCTTCGGCCACGGGTATTTTGACGAAGCCCGGCAGATCACGCGGCTGTGTGCTCCCAACTTCGTGGAGATGTATCCGAACCGGGAGGGCAATTACTGCTGTGGCGGAGGCGGCGGGAGCTGGGCCATGCCGTTCAAGGAGGAACGCGTCTTCTACGGCCGTCTCAAGGCACGGCAGATCAGGAACTGCAAGGCGAAACTGGTGATCGCCTCCTGTCACAATTGCAGGGACCAGATCATGAAAAGCCTTCGCAAGGAATATGACCTCGATATCGAGGTGAAGTACCTCTGGGAACTCGTGGCCGAATCGCTAGTCCTTCCCGGCCGTGAGTCGGAAGGCTCCCGGAGTTAGGAGCTGGTCTATGTTGATCCTCGAAGAAAAGATAGGCGCCGTCCTGGTCGTGGGGGGAGGCGTCGCCGGCATGCAGGCCGCGCTGGATCTCGCGAACAGCGGCTACTTCGTCTACCTGATCGAACGCTCCGGCGCGGTGGGAGGGTCCATGGCTCAACTGGACAAGACCTTTCCCACCAACGACTGTTCCATGTGAATTCTGTCGCCGAAACTGGTGGAGTGCGGTCGGCACTTGAACATTCAGTTGATGACGCTCACCGAGGTGATTCGGGTCGAGGGCGAGTTGGGGCATTTCCGGGTGACGTTGCGCCGGCATCCGCGTTACGTCGACATGGACCACTGCATTTCGTGCGGCGAGTGTGCCAAGGTGTGCCCGGTGGAGGTCAAGGACGAGTTCAACGAGAAGATGAGCATCCGGAAGGCCATCTACGTCAAGTACCCGCAGGCGGTTCCGCTCAAGTACCAGATCGACGGCCGCAACTGCATCCGGGTTCGCGGCGGAGACTGCGGCGGGTGCGAGAAGGTCTGCCCTTCCGGTGCCGTCCGGTTCGACGAAGAGGAGGCGATCGTCGAGGTCGAGGTGGGCTCGATCGTGCTCGCGCCGGGGTTTCGTCCCTTCAATCCGTCCGGCATCCAGAACTGGGGATACGGCGTTTTTCCCAATGTCATCACGGCCATGGAACTGGAACGGTTCCTGGCGGCGTCCGGTCCCACCGACGGGCATCTCATCCGCCCCTCCGACGGGAAGCAGATCAGGAAAATCGCTTTCGTGCAGTGCGTCGGCAGCCGCGACATCAACAAGGCGGGCCGCGGTTACTGCTCTTCCGTCTGCTGTATGTACGCCATCAAGGAGGCGATGATCGCCAAGGACCATGTCAAGGAACTGGACATCTCGATCTTCTTCACGGACATGCGGACGCACGGCAAGGATTTCGAACGTTTCTACGAGCGGGCGCGGCAGAGGGGCATCAAGTTCTTCCGCTGCCGGGTTCCTTCCATCGAACCTGCCGAGGAGAGCGGAGACCTTTACTTCCGCTATCTCACCGATGAAGACAAGCAGATCCGGGATGAATTCGACCTGGTCGTGCTCTCGGTGGGACTGGACAGTCCCGCCGACATACAGAAACTGGCGGATTGCGTCGGCATAGAGTTGAACCAGAACCGGTTCGCGCGCACGTCGTCCTTTACTCCGGTGACGACCAGCAAGCCCGGAGTCTATGCCTGCGGAGTGTTCACGGGCCCCAAGGACATTCCGCTGTCCATCATCGAAGCCTCGGCCGCGGCCACCGCGGCCGCAACTCCGCTCTCCGACGTGCGGTACAGTCTGTCCCGCCAGAAGACGTTTCCGGCGGAGCGGGACGTGAGCGGCGAGGAACTGAGGATCGGCGTTTTCGTGTGTCACTGCGGATCCAATATCGCGGACGTGGTGGACGTGGACGCCGTGGCGGCGTATGCGGCCACGCTTCCTCGCGTTGCCTTCGTCGAGACATTGCTGTTCGCCTGTTCTCAGGATTCGCAGAATCTGATGTGCCGCAGGGTCCAGGAGAAGAAGCTCAATCGCGTGGTGGTGGCGGCTTGTACTCCCAGGAGCCACGAGGCGTTGTTCCGGGAGACCCTGCGGGCCTCCGGGCTCAACGAGTGCCTGTTCGAGATGGCCAATATTCGCAATCAGGGTGCGTGGGTGCATTCCGGGGAGCCCGAGGCGGCCACGTCCAAGGCCATGGACATGGTGCGCATGGCCGTCGCCAAGGCCGGCCTGCTCGAACCGCTGGCTCCCGTTTCGGTGCGCATCAATCCGCAGGCGCTGGTCATCGGCGGCGGTCTGGCCGGCATGGTCGCGGCCCTCGGCCTCGCCGATCAGGGGTTTCCCGTTCACCTGGTGGAAAAGGCTTCCCAACTGGGCGGCAACGCCCGGCATTTGTTCAAGACGTGGAAGAACGAGCCGATTCCGTCCTACGTGGAGCAACTGATCGCCCAGGTCAAGGAACACGACCTGATCTCGGTTCATTTGAAATCCGCCATTTCACACGCGGAGGGGTTCGTCGGGAGTTTCCGCTCCACCATCCAGAAGTCCACGGGACCGCAGACGATCGAGCACGGCGTGGCCGTTCTGGCCACCGGCGGCCAGGCCCTGAAACCGGATGAATACGGCTACGGTCTGTCTCAAAACATCCTGACCGCGCTGGAATTCGACAAGCTCCATCTGGTGGGGGATGAACGCATCAAATACGGGCACAACTTCGTGTTCATCCAGTGCGTGGGATCGAGGGAGCCGGGCCGGGCCTATTGTTCCAGGGTCTGCTGCACCCATTCCATCCAGTCCGCCATCGCCTTGAAGCAGGAAGACCAGTCGCGGCGCATCTTCATCCTGCACCGCGACATCCGCACCTACGGGCTGAGGGAGGAACTCTACACCAAGGCGCGCGAGCTGGGCGTCGTTTTCATCAACTATGAAACGCACCGGAAACCGAACGTTCTGCTCAATGAAGATCGTCTCTCGGTGGTGGTCTGGGATCACGTGCTTCACGAGCCGTTCAGCATTCCGGCCGACGTACTGGTTCTGGCCACGGCGATCCTCCCGAATCCCGAAGTGCGGGATCTGGCCAGGTTGTACAAGCTCCCGGTGGATTCGGACGGGTTTCTCCAGGAAGCACACATGAAGCTGCGTCCCGTCGATTTTTCCACCGACGGGCTGTTCCTGGCCGGCCTGGCCCACTATCCCAAACCCATTGAAGAGGCGATCGCCCAGGCGCAGGCGGCGGTCTCACGGGCGGTCACCGTGCTTTCCCAGCGATGGATCGACCTCGACTACGTCAAGGCCCGGATCAATGAAACGACATGCGACGGGTGCGCTCTGTGCCTTGATGTGTGCCCCTACGGCGCCCTTCAGCTCGAGGAAATTCCAGGATCGAACGGCAGGCAGCACGCCGTGGTCAAGGCGGCCAGGTGCAAGGGTTGCGGTGCGTGTCAGGCGACGTGTCCCAAGGAGGGAATCAGCGTCGCGGGGTTCACCTACCGCCAGATTTCCGCGCAGGTGAAAGCCGCTTTGAGCGACGGTGAAAAGAGGTTTGCTTATGACATTTGAACCCCGCATTCTGGTATTTGCGTGCAATTGGTGCGCATATGCCGCCGCGGATCTGGCCGGTACCGCGCGCATTCAATATCCGACCACGGTCCGGCTGGTGCGGGTGATGTGCTCCGGGATGGTGCACCCCGACCTGATTGCCGAAGCCTTCCAGTATGGAGCGGACGGGGTGTTGCTCATGGGGTGCCACCTCGGCGAATGCCACTACCAGGACGGCAACCAGAAAGCCAAGGCGAGAATGGCCGTGGTCGAAGAGCTTCTCGAGCTGCTCGGGCTCGAACCCGACCGGTTTCGACTGGTGTGGTGTTCCTCGGCTGAAGCGGACCGGTTCGTCAACATCGTTCGCGACATGACCCAGACCGTCAGAAACTTCGGGCCGTCGCCGTACCGCAGAGATCCGCCCGGGCGCGCGGCGGGTCGGGAGGTGTTGGAATGCCAGTCACCGTAGCGGCGGAATCCCTCAGCAGCTGCGCCGGGTGTGAAATCTCGATGCTCAACATGGGCGGACTGTTCCTGGAATTGCTGAAGGAAATCCGCATCGTTCACATGCCTCTCCTCTTCGATCACAAGTATTTCGGCCAAGCCGGCGAGGAAAACTTCATCGGGATTCCGGAAGCCGATATCGGGATCGTCAGCGGGGGGATTCGCAACGAGGAGCAGCTCGAAGTGGCCCTGAAGGTGCGCGCCCAATGTCGAATCCTGGTGGCCCTCGGGACGTGCGCCACTCATGGCGGCATCCCCGCGCTCATGAACCGGTACTCCGACGAAGACCTGTTCCGTCGCTACTACCGGACCAGCGAAACCACCGAGGCGGCCGCTCCGCCCAACGAGGTCGTCCCCAGGTTCCTCGATCGGACCTACGCCCTGGACGAAAAAGCCAGGGTGGATGTGTACATGGCCGGTTGTCCTCCGCATCCGGATTATCTCGGCGCGATGTTCCGAACGCTCCTCGACGGGCAATGGCCGGAAATGCCGACCAAGAGCGTTTGTGACACCTGCCCCACGCGCCGGGAAGGCAAGGGCAACGTCCAGAAGATCCGGCGCTTCACTCGAAGTGCCCGATTCCAGAATGAGAAACCGCTCTCGGAAATGAAGTGTCTCCTTGAACAGGGGCTTCTGTGCATGGGCCCCGTGACGCGCGCCGGTTGCGCCGGCCTGCACGGGAACGTGCCCATGTGCATCAGCGCCAGGGTGCCGTGCCGGGGATGCTTCGGCCCGGTCAAACAGGACGGCAACCAGTTGCTCGATATGCTCAACGCCCTGGCAAGCAACGGCATCGATGTCCGGAGTATCCCGGACCGGCATTCGCTGTTGAGGTTTTCCGGAGCGCACGGGCGTCTTATCAGGGCGTCCGGCAGAAGCCCGAGAGGCGAGGGCAGGGACGTCCGCTCCCCGGCGGAACACTGATCCTCGCCCGGATACCCTTTTCTTCCCGGGAACTCGGAGACACACGATGGGAAAAGCTTTTCAGATCGAACCCGCGGACACGACACAGAGCCACGGCGAGGGTGCCCGGAAAGTCATCAACATACAGCCGGTCACCAGGATTGAAGGCCACGCGCGCATTGCCGTTCACCTCGACGATGAGGGCAACGTAGCCGATGCAAGGGTTCACATCATGTCCATGCGCGGCTTCGAAAAATTCATCGAGGGAAGGCCGGCCGAGGAAGTGCCCAGGATCGTGACCCGCATATGCGGGATCTGTCCCTGGCAGCATCATGTCGCATCCAGCAAAGCCGTGGACGGGTGCTTCGGAGCTTCCGTCCCTTCGGCCGGCAGGAAGCTGCGCGAGCTGATGCAGGTGATGGCCCACATCAACGACAAGATTCTGCATTTCTTTTTCCTGGCCGCTCCGGATTTCCTCCTGGGGTCCGACAGTGAATACTCCGTTCGGAACATCATGGGGATCGCCGAAAAATCCCCGAAACTGGCCGAAAAAGTCGTGCAGATGCGCTACCTCGGCCAAATGATGATGGAACGATTCGCGGGAAAGGCGATTCACCCGGTGGCGGTGGTACCCGGAGGGTTTTCCAAGCCCATGGTCGAATCCGAGCGGCAGGAGCTCCTGGCGGGTTCCCGGCAACAGCTCGAATTCGCGCGGTACGCCATGGACTTCGCCAAAAGCCGGGTTTTCTCGGCGACCGATCCGACCACGAAGCGGATCGGGGACATCACCACGGGGTTTCTCGGCACGGTGAGCCCCGCCGACGGTTCGCTGAACCTTTACGAAGGCCTCCTGCGCCTGATGAGGCCGGATGGTTCCTTCCACGAGTTCTCGTCCCGTGAATACGCGGATTTCATCGGGGAACACGTGGAACCCTGGTCTTACGGCAAATTCCCCTTTGCCCACGCATGGGGCGAGGGATTTTCCATGGATCTGGAACAGCCTCGAGGGGTCTATCGCACCAACTGCCTGGCGCGCATCAACGTGGCGGATCGCATCGACACACCCCTCGCCCAGGCGGAGCTTGTCGAATTCCGGTCGGAGTTCGGAAGACCGGCCCAGTCGACGATGCTCTATCATCGGGCAAGGATGATCGAGCTGCTGCATGCCTGTGAGAAGGTCGTGGAACTGCTCGAGTCGCCCGACATCACCGATCCGCGCGTGAGAGACGAGGTGTGGCCTCGGGCCGGCCGCGGGGTGGGTTGCGTCGAGGCCCCCAGGGGCACCCTGATTCATGATTACTCCACGGATGAAAGCGGCTGCATCACCCGCGCGAACCTGATTGTGGGCACCACCCACAACCTCGCCCCCATCAACATGAGCGTGAAAAAGGCGGCCCGCGACCTCATTCAAAACGGAAACGTCGACGAGGGACTGCTCAATCGGGTGGAGATGGCCGTGCGCGCCTACGACCCTTGAATTTCCTGCGCGACGCACCGCCTGGACGGCGGCCCGGGAATCGAGATCAGGGTTTTTGACGCATCGGGCGTGATGGTGGCCGGCTCCGGTTGAACGGCCCGCGGCCGTGGTTCATCCCGGGGTGCCGCACTTGTTTTCGAGCAATGAATCACTATGTTGTTTGCAGCCGGTGATTCCATGATGCCGGGTTTCCGCAAGGTCCGGTTCGAGACGGTTGGCGGTGGCGAGCCGGCTGGTGCTTCGTTTGGGCTTCGAGGTGCTCCGGAGAGTACTCATGTGCTGAGGTCGAGTCGGGCTCGAAACTCATGACGGCGGGCGTGCGCGACGCTCACCCTTTCGATTGTGTGAAGAGGGACGGGATTTGTCTCCATACGCCTTGTCGTTTCCTCGATCCCGGATTGTTGATGTTGAACGCAGGCGAATTGACGTGAGACGGCGACGGGTTGAGAGGAGCGGCTGTGAAAGAGAAGGGAAACAAGATCAAGGTCCGGGCCGAGCGGGTTGATACCAAGTGCGGCTACATCGGGCACATGACGGTGGACGAGATCAGGGAACGCACTGTGGGTGAGTTCATCAACGTGGCCTGCCCGGAGTGCGGGGAGATTCATCTGACCGTCGAGGAGAAAGAAGCCGCCGAGAGGAAGCGGATCACGGAGACCTCCAAGTACGTGCGAATCAAGGAAGAGGCCGAGCAGGAATGAACGACCGTCTCCATGGAAAAGCATCCGCGGGCCGGAGACGACCCGGCCGGACAAATCGAGAATCGCCGCTTACGGAAACCTGCCGAAGCTCGCTCAACAGGAAGTGAAGTCCGAGACACTCCCCCGTGAACGATCGGGAAGCCCCCGGCGTTGCACCCGCTGCCTGACCTTTTTATTTATTGAAAGAATGTTTTCGGAAAGATATCATATTTATTGATAAGTCTAGCCTTCCCCGGCGTTATGCCGTGGGCCTTTTTCCGCCTCGAAACGTGGGCCGGCGCGGCGGCGGGCCGCCCACCGTTGTTGGGATGATTACAAAGGAGAATCGAGTGGTTGTCCCCCCGATTGGAGTCCACAATTGACTTCCTCTGAGCTGAAGGAGGTGATGCAGGGAGAATATCTTCGGATGTCCGCAGTCATGCGTCTTGGTGTTTTTATTGAATCTTAAGCGAATTATGGCGTTTGGGACCCGATCCTCATAGATTCAATCATGGATCCCGCTGGATTTATCATTTCTTCTGTTCGCAGTTCGGGTTCGGGAGGAGGGAGAGACTATGGCAGACAAGAACGGTAAGGAACCGGAATATGTCGTAATCGAGAGCGGCAAGACCTCATTTAGGGATCTATACACCAAGGAGGACTGGATGGCCATCTGGATGGGCTTCCTGCTCCTCATCATCGGTCTGGCTATCTACCTGCCCCAGCCGCCGGAAAAAAGCGCTGAAATCCCTAAGTACAACGCCACGATGAAGGAAGAGGCGGCCAAGGCCCCCTTCAAGACCATCGAGTGGTACAATGCCTCGTCGGCCAAGAAGGGCATCCGGGCGAGGGATCAGGAGTTCGGCAAGACAATCCAGAATTTCTTTGCCGCTCCCGGCAAATGGTCGGAGAATCCGCTGGATGCGGTCTACCGCAGTAAGGAACAGGCCGACGCCATGAACGCAAAGGCCAAGGAAGCGGCGGATAAGGCCAAAGCAGCCGAAGACGGCGCCCTGGCGACCGCGAAGACGGCCCAGGCCGCGGCTGCGGCCGCGGGGTTCAAGGACACGGGGTTGAATGAGGCTGCGGATAAGGAAATCAAAGCTTGGCAGGCCGCCAAGGAAAAGTCTTCCAAGGCCAAGGGGAGTGCCTCCAACAAACCTTTCAACCGAATTTATTACCTCATCGGGTTGTGTGCCATTCTGGCCGTCTTTTTCGGAATCGGCAAGGCCGTCATGGGAGAATCCTTCGGCAGGTTCGTGCTCGGCTTTCCCGTTGTTTTTCTCCTTGCGGTACTGGCGTACATGGCCGAGACACAGTCTTTGATGAGTTACTGGGGATTCGGCTTTCCGCTCTGGGCGATCATCTTCGGCCTGCTCATCAGTAACACCGTCGGGACGCCCAAATGGGTTCAGCCCGCGGTGGCAACCGAGTTTTTCATCAAGACGGGCCTGGTGCTGCTCGGCGCGGAAATCCTTTTCAACAAGATCCTGGCCATCGGCAAACCGGGAATCTTCGTCGCCTGGGTGTGCACGCCCATCACCCTGATCCTGACCTACTGGTTCGGGCAAAGGGTCATCAAGATGCCGTCCAAGACCCTCAACATCACCATCTCCGCGGACATGTCGGTCTGCGGCGTTTCCGCCGCAATCGCCACCGCGGCCGCCTGCCGGGCCAAGAAAGAGGAACTGACGCTGGCCATCGGCCTGTCCATGGTGTTCACCGCCATCTGCATGGTGGCCCAGCCCGCCTTCGCCAAGCTTGTCGGGCTGCCGCAGATTCTCGCCGGCGCCTGGATGGGGAGCACCATCGACTCCACCGGCGCGGTGGCCGCCGCCGGGGCCTTTTACGGCGAGAAGGCGCTTTACGTGGCCGCCACCATCAAGATGATTCAGAACGTGCTCATCGGCGTTACGGCGTTCTGCGTCGCCGTCTACTGGTGTGCCAAGGTGGAGTGCGCGCCCGGGACCAAGGTGAGCTGGTGGGAAGTGTGGTACCGGTTTCCCAAGTTCGTGATCGGGTTCATCGTGGCATCGATCGTTTTCTCCTTCATCGACCAGGGCATGGGGAAGGATATGAGCACGGTCATGATCGATCAGGGGGTCCTGAGGGGCTTCACGCGAATCGCGCGCGAGTGGTTTTTCGCCCTGGCCTTCACTTCCATCGGCCTTGAAACCAATTTCAGGGAATTCGGGCCGTATTTCAAAGGCGGAAAGCCCTTGACCCTGTACGTGTTCGGGCAGTCCTTTCAGCTCATGCTGACGCTGGTCGTCGCCTACATCATGTTCTATATCATCTTCCCCGAGGTCACCGCCGGGATCTAACGCATGGTTTCAAAGAACTCCTGTGTTGAAGGCCCCGTCCGCGAGGTCGAAGCCTCGCGGACGGGGCTGAAATCGTGGTTCAGGCTGCTGATCGGATTCGCTCTGGTCTGGGTGTGCATCTTTGTTTTCGGATCCCTCTCCAGGTACATTCCCGGTGCGGATCACATGGCGGAAGTGATCGACGAACGGGGCCTCAGGGCCACCGCCATCTACTACACGGACCTCGAGGAAACCTACGAGGGGTCGGAATACATACGCCATGCCCTCGAGTCCGCCCCGAACGAGGACTAGCCTTGGCCGACCGTGAAGAATTGAATCGCAGGAAGGAACTGATCCTCGGGAGCGAGCGGGCATTCGCCAACCAGGTCGGCGCGGCGGTCTTCGAGAAGCCGAAGGTCAGCTACTGGATGGTGCTCATCCCCATCCTTTTCCTCTACTTCATTTACCGCATGCAGAAATACAAGCATGGCCGGATGCGATTCAACGACGAGTTCATGATCACCCGCGGCCGGGTGATGGATGCCTCCGTGGACGCGATAGACGCGGGAACGGCGCCGGATATCGGCGCGGTGGTCGCGCGGTCCACGCTTGCGGACGGACCCGCGAAGCAGAAGTACGAATCCTGGGTCCGGGTTCTCGCCGAACACTACATGGATCTGCTGGGCTCCGAAGGCGGCAGTTTCGAAGCACTGGTGAGATCGGCCTACCGCAGCCGCACCGACTGCCTCCTCGCGCTCAACCGTCTCAGCACGGTGGAGAAGGAATTCTATTCCGCCCTCATGCCTCAAATGGCCGAAATGAACGGCGCCTCCGATATCATCGGCGTCATCGTGGAGCGATCGCAGCAATTGCGGCGTGAACTGGCCGAGCGTGTTTTTGCCTGAGAAACGTTTCCTTCAGTGGGTCCCCCCCTTTCCACGGCTCCGCGCGGGTCGGTCCTGCGGTTTTCTCCGCGCAGTGGTTCAGGAGCCCTTCCGGATTTTTTCACGGCACAAAATCCTGCGGTTCGGTCGGTTTTTTTCTGCGAAAATTTCTGCAATCAGGTGTAAAATATTTTGGTAATGATCGTGTTTGAATGATCGTTTGGCCGCAGATTCCGCAGCGAATGTATCCGACGGACGGGGTTCGGCGCCCGCGCTGCAACGTTCCTTTGAATTCAGCAGACCGGTTGATGCGTGCGGATGCACGCGGTTTTATGCGATGCACCGGCCTGGGTTGTCTCCCGGAAATGCATGTTGGCGATGCCTTCCCGGGATTTGGAACGTCGTTCTCAAGACATTGCCGGAAGTCGGTCCGGCAATGCCCTTGGTGTTTGTTCGATCAGGAACGGCACTGGAAATGTGGTCGTGCGGGTCCGGGTTCGAAGTGCGCGTGACCGGGTCGTAAAACCACGCTGCATTCGCCTCAACGCTCCGGCTTTATGCTGCCGGTTGATCGGAGCGAGGAGGGGTGGCATGACGGAAGTTGGCGAAAGACAGAGCGCGGCCATTCATCCCAGCCTCGACCGGTCAGTTCCCATCGGCTCCCTGGACGACAAAATCGCCTCATCCACCGACTTTCCCCTCGCGCGGCGAGCACGCGAGCGATTCAGGCTCCTGAAACGCGCCGCACACGGGGCTGACAGTCCGAGACGCTCGGCTCCCGTGTATCATGTCCCGTTCCGGCCGCTCGGCGGCGGTCTTTCCAAGGCGGCTGCGAGACATGCGGACCGCAATGCCGCCGGCCATCCGGGGGAGGACCACACGATCCGCCCGGCCTCAACGAGAGGGCATGACCGCAGGGCCGAAGAATCGGTTGCGGTCCATTACCCGAACAGCTTGCCGGGAACCGCGGAGGGCCGGAAAGCTCTCGAAAAAGCCTCGCTTGCTCCTTTGACAGCCTTGCGGATACCATCCTCTCTTTTGTTGGGGGTAACCGATCCCGGTTCGGAACATTCCTGCTCCGGGAGCAGTCTCCATTTTGGGAACCCGAAAACCGGAACCCCCGGGAAGACCTTAGCGGATGGGGTTTTCCGGCGGACGGCATCACGTGATGATCGGCGGCCGTCACAAGACCTGTGCCGGAAGAGGACCATCGTTCGTGCGGTTGGTCGCGGGGCGTTGGGCAATCAGGAGAGGATAAGGACCGTTTCTATATGTGTGCTGAATAGGTTGAAAAAATCAACGCGGAAAGGAGGTATGGAGTTTTTCATCACAGGTTGCGTTCAAGATGACGGCATTGGGCGGGAGGGCATAAAGCCTTCCCATACGTATGATCGGCACGTCGTTCCGTATGGACTACGTATGACCGGTATATCGCTCCGTATGGTCTATGTCTGATCGAAATGTCGATCCATAGAGGCTACGTATGATCGATACATTGGTCCATAGGGACTATATCTGATCGACATATCGGTGCGTAGGGGCTATGTATGATCGGTGCATCGGTGCATCGGTGCGTAGGGGCGGGGTTTATCGCCGCCCGCGCCACCTCCCGCTGGGCAGGTGTTATGCAATCTTGAACACACCTCAGTATCAGATGTCTCTGTAACGGTTTTACTTGGGCGAGACAAATCGAGATATCATTGAACCGGTTTGCTTTAGTCGGTAAAACAAGGAGAAGCACATGAACGCCGCAGTTCTAATGGTCGTAGCATTCGTTTTATTCTTCATTGCGTATCGTATTTACGGGAAATACATCTCCAAGGTGTTCGAGGAAAACGACGCAAATCCCACACCGGCATGCGCAATGAAGGATGATTGCGATTATGTGCCCACAAAGCCGATTGTTCTCTTCGGGCACCACTTTGCCAGCATCGCGGGCGGTGGTCCCATCATCGGACCCACGGTGGCCATGCTTTTCGGATTCATACCCGTATGGCTGTGGGCGGTGTTCGGGAGTATCTTCGTCGGTGCGGTGCACGACATGACGACGCTTTTCGCAAGCGTCCGGGAGAAGGGGAAATCCGTTGCCGAAATCGCGAAGGCGACCCTGGGAAACACGGGGTTCTTTCTCTTCATTTCATTTAACATACTCATGCTCCTGCTGGTCACGTCCGCATTTCTGGGCCTGACGGCAACGGCCCTGACTTCCCTGCTGCCCCTGGACGTGCTCAAGCTCGAACCTTCGCAAACCCTGGTGAAGACCATAGAGGCCGGCGGGGTCGTCAAGGCGCAGATAGGCGGCATCGCCTCCACCTCGGTCATCATCATCACCTGCTGTGCGCCCTTTCTCGGTTTTCTGGTGTACAAGAAGGGAATCAACGCATATCTCGCCTCCGCCATCGCGATCGTCGTATGTATTGTTTCCGTTGTCGTTGGAATGGAAATTCCGGTTTCCTTCAACGCCAACACATGGATGATCATACTCTGCTTTTACACGTTGCTGGCCGCGGGCATTCCCGTCTGGCTGATCTTGCAGCCCCGGGATTTCACCAACTCGTTCCTGCTCTACGCGGGAGTTGCGGGACTGTTCATCGCGAGCATCGCGGCGGGTTTCAAAGGGGTTACCTTCAACGCCCCGTTGACGAACCTCGCGGCGGGGTCGGCCAAGCTGGGACCCATATGGCCGTTCCTGTTCATTACTGTGGCCTGCGGCGCCATTTCGGGCTTTCATTGCCTGGTTGCGGGCGGCACGTCGTCCAAACAGATCTCGAAAGAATCGGACGTCAGGAGAATCGGTTACGGGGGCATGCTGCTGGAAGGCCTGCTCGCCATCGGCGTCCTGGTCGCCGTCGGATGCGGCATCGCCTTTCAGGATTATTCGAACATCGTGTTCCCGACGACCGCCGGGGTAAGATCGAACCCGATCCTGGCCTTTGCCGCCGGCGCGGGCGGCCTGTTCGACAAAGGGCTTGGTATATCGCCCGTGTACGGAACGATTTTCGGAATCCTTCTCGTGGAGGGTTTCGTGGTCACGACGCTGGATACGGCCGTTCGGCTCAACCGGTACTTGTTCGAAGAGCTGTGGCAGGTGATGTTCACGAATGTTCCGAAGATCATGAAAACCTATTTGTTCAACTCGGCGCTTTGCGTGTTCCTCATGTATATTTTGGCCTACAACAATGCGTTCCTGGTTATATGGCCCGCGTTCGGCTCCGCGAATCAATTGCTTGCCTCGCTGGCCCTGATAGCCGTATCGGTGTGGTTGGTGAACAAGGGGAAAAATGCCGTGTTTACCGTGATCCCGGCCATTTTCATGATGGTGACGACCTTGTATTCCCTGGTCAGTCTGCTTGTAAACACCTATCTTCCCAAGCAGAACTACATGTTGGCCGCTGTTGCGATATTGCTGACCATTCTCTCGATCGGCGTCATTTCAATGGCGTTCAACGCGTGGAGGAAGATCAGGAGGGAAGCTGTAGTGCCCGCCCGCGCGGCATGACGGGCTTTTCGGACTGTTTGCCGAAAAGGGGGCCACGGCGGCCGGCCTCTTTTTCGGCGCCTTTTCGCACCCTGGTGACCACTGCGGGCAAAGGGGGGCGGGGCCGTTTTCGTGCGTGCTTTTTCGACAGGGAGGGACTGTGGGATCGCTGGAGCCGGACCTGCGTTTCAACGGTGTCGCGCTGGAGACCGGCGTCCGCATGCATTACGTGGAACGGGGACCCGCCGGGGCGGAGGCGACGGTCTTCATTCACGGGTACGCGGATTCCTGGTTTTCCTTCAGTCGCGTGCTTTCGGCGCTCTCGCCCCGGCACCGCGCGGTTGCCGTTGACCTGAGGGGGCACGGGGATTCGGAAAAGCCCATGGGCGCCTATTCCCTCGATGCTTTCGCGCGGGACGTCGTGTCCTTCATGGATGCCGTCGGCGTGGAACGGGCGAACCTAGCCGGGCATTCCATGGGGAGCTTCATCGCGCAGCGCGTCGCAATGATCGCGCCGCAGCGGGTGAAGAGCCTCACCCTCATCAGTTCCGCGCCTACCTCAAAAGATCATCCGCTTCTCCTGGAGCTGAAGGGAGCCGTCGACCGGTTGAGCGATCCCGTGGACCGCGCCTTCGTGGCCGAATTCCAGGCGACGACCAATCCCGTTCCGGCGGACTTCATGGAAGGCATCATCTCCGAGAGTTTGAAAATACCGGCGCGTATCTGGCGCGAAACGCTTCACACCCTGCTCCTCGAGGACCACAGCGCGCGGCTGCCCGAGATCGTCGTTCCCACGCTGATCGCCTGGGGAAAGCAGGACGGGTTTTTCACCCGTGAGTTCCAGGACGGGCTGAGAGAATTGATCCCCGCTTCGAACATCAAAACCTACGCCGCCGGTCACGCCCTTCACTGGGAAAAACCCGCGGAATTCACGCGGGACCTCGAAGCTTTCATTGCAGAGGCATGATCCCCGCAAAGGGGACGGCAATCTGGATGGGCCGAATGGGCCGGGATCGTCCGCCGGCGCTCAGGGCTTTTTCCCCCGCATGTCCTCGACCGTCTCGAACGTCCCGTCTTCCTTGCGGATGATCAGCATGTCGCGGCCACGGATATCGGTGAACCGGATGGCGCCCTCGTAGGAGGCGGGGGGCTTGCGTTCTTTTTTTCTCAGGATCAGGAGGACGGCCGCCGCGACGACCAGGATTGGAATCAGCAAGAAAACCGGATGCATGTTCACGACCTTTCCCGGGGAGAGTCACGCAGAGCGCTTCAGTTTGCGTGTCGAGTCCGATGAACCGCACATTCCCCGGGGGAGCGGGCCCGAGTCTCGATTTCGTTCCATCACGTCCACTGCTGCCGGAATTCGCCCGAAATGCCAAAGGGGAAATGGAAGACGGTAGCGAATTTCTCCGTCTTTCCTCAACGGCAAGGGTGCCTTTTCGGGGTATGACATCCCTGCCGGCCGGTGGCTTTCCGGCGTCATTTTCCGACGCGCCGCAAGGGTCGCATCGCTTCGCATCACTTCGCATCGTCGTGTCCGCGACTCCGGTGGAGCCCCGGCGTCATTCCACGCCGTGCCGAAAGCACCTCACCCAGTGTCCCGGAGCGTGTTCCACCAATGGCGGCGCTCGATCGTCACAGGCGGGCGTCGCCTCCCGGCAGCGCGGTTTGAACACGCATCGCGCAAGCTCGCAGGTGTCCGGCTCCAACTCCGCCTTGGCGTGTCCGCGCTTTCCGGAAGCTTTCGGGTCGGGGACCGGGATGGCCTCAAGGAGCGTTTTCGTATAGGGATGGCACGGGCTGTCGAACAACGTCGTCTTTTCCGCCAGTTCCACGATGCGCCCCAGGTACATCACGGCGACCCGGTCGCTGATGTGCCGCACGACGGAAAGGTCGTGCGAGATGAAGAGGTAGGTCAGGCGAAACCGTTCCTGCAGGTCGAGGAGGAGGTTGATCACCTGCGCCTGGATGGAGACGTCGAGGGCGGACAGGGGCTCGTCGCAGATCATGAACTCGGGGTTGAGCGCCAGGGCGCGCGCAATCCCGATGCGCTGGCGCTGTCCGCCGCTGAACTCGTGCGGGTAGCGGTTGATCTGCTCCGGCCTCAGGCCGACCACTTCCATGATCTCCCGAACCCGTTCCCGCCGTTCGGCCGCCGTGCCCACGCGGTGGATCACCAGCCCTTCGCCGATGGTTCTGCCCACGGTCTGCCTGGGATTGAGGGATGAATAGGGATCCTGGAAAATGATCTGCATCCTGCGCCTGAGGGCGTGCATTTCCCGGGCCGGGAGCGTCAGCAGGTTTTTCCCATCGTAGGTGATTTCTCCCTGCGTTGGCGATTCCAGGCGCAGGATCAGGCGTCCCAGCGTCGATTTCCCGCAGCCGCTTTCGCCCACCAGCCCCAGGGTCTCTCCCCGGCTGACGGCGAGGTCGACGCCGTCGACGGCCCTGACGCTTCCGACCTGCCTGCGGACGAATCCGCGGGTGATGGGATAGTGCTTTTTCAGGTTGCTGAGCGCCAGCAAGGTTTCCTGTTGTCCTGTTTGCATGAAACCGGTCTCCAGGGGATGTGCGCGCGTCGATTTCCGAATCCTCTCGACCGAATTCGGTTCGATTCGCATCAATAGAGCCAGCACCGGACGGGGTGCCCGCCTTCGGGGTGCAGCAGGCCCGGTTCTTCCTCGAAACAGCGATCGAAGGCAGACGGGCAGCGGGTGTTGAACTTGCAGCCGCGCGGCAGTTCCAGGAGGTTCGGCACCACGCCCGGAATCGCTTCCAGCCGCTTTTCCCCGCCGGCGGCCCTTCCCGGGATCGAGCGCATCAGGCCCCGGGTATAAGGATGCAAGGGAAACTCGAAAAGGGCCCTCACGGGGGCTTCTTCCACGACGCGGCCCGTGTACATCACGAGGACCTGCTCGGCCAGGTTCGCAATGACGCCCAGGTCGTGCGTGATGAGCAGGATGGCCGTTCGGGTCTTCTCCCGGAGCTCTCTGAGCAGGTCGAGGATCTGCGCCTGGATGGTCACGTCCAGGGCCGTGGTGGGCTCGTCCGCGATGATCAGCCTTGGGCTGCACGCCAGGGCCATGGCAATCATGACGCGCTGCCGCATCCCTCCGCTCATCTGGTGCGGATAGTCTTTCATGTGGATCTCGGGAGAGCGGATGCCGACCATTTTCAGCAGCTCCAGCGTCCTGTCCAGGGAGTCCCGCCGGGAGAGCGCCATGTGGCGCTGCAGGACTTCGACGATCTGATCTTCCACGCGAAAAACCGGGTTGAGGGAGGTCATGGGCTCCTGGAAGATCATGGAAATCTCCCTGCCCCGGACTTCCTGCATCTCCTTTTCGCTCAGCGCGAGCAGGTCCTTGCCGTTGAACCGGACCGCGCCCCCGACGATCCGCCCGGGCGGGGAGGGAACGAGGCGCAGGATGGAATGGGCGGTGACGCTCTTGCCGCATCCCGATTCACCCACGATGCCGAGTATCCGGCCTTCATCGAGGCGCAAACCCACGCCGTCGACGGCCTTGGCAACACCCCTTTCGGTGAAGAAATGCGTTCGAAGGTCGTCGACCTCCAGGAGAACCCGATTCGCGCCCGGCTGATCCACCGCACTCCGCCCGTTTGCAGGTTGTCGTTGACCGACGCGCCGAACGGCGCGACGGAAGATCCGTTCCGGATCGAAAAAAAATACTATCAAAAACCGGGAGCAAAGTCAAAAAAGGGGCCGGTTCCCGTCTCTGCGGGCGTCGGTTCTCGCGGATCGTGCACGAATTGTAACCGGCGTGTGCAAGAATCGTAACCCGCGGCCCGGAACGACCCCGACGCCGTTTGATTAATCCAATGTAATCAATTCATTGAACTCTTGGCACAAACCTTGCTCTATGGTTCCATCGCGTTTTACGTGATGTGTGACGCCGATGCAACAAACAATCAACGATTCCACCCTATGAGGACAACATGGCCAGGCCGGCACACAAGATTTTCGACCTAGCGGCGGACGACCGCATGGAAGACGGCGACGGGATCGAGCCACTGGAGAACCGGGCGGAAGAAACCACTGTCTTGCGCCCGAGAATCGCCAGGGATGCGGTCCCGATCGACGGACGCACGGGAACCGAGGATGGCGCTGAGAAGAAAGAGCCTTTATCCTTCAAAATTCAATCCGATGAATCCGGAATTCTGAGACCTGTCTTTCCAAAGGCGGGGAATTCCACGGGTGTTGCCCGGTTCTTCCTGAGCCCCCCCAAAACCATTCCCGTGGTTGACGGTGTAAGGCCCCAGGTGAAGGGCAAGTTCCTTTTCGTCGGCGACGACAAGTTTTACGTTCGCGGTGTGACCTACGGTCCTTTCCGCCCCGAAGAGGACGGTTGCGAGTACCATACTCCCGAGGTGGTCGATAAGGATTTCGCTCAGATGGCCGCCAACAGCATCAATGCGGTACGGACCTACACGGTTCCGCCGCGCTGGCTGCTCGACATCGCGCAAAAACACGGGTTGCGGGTGATGGTGGGGCTTCCCTGGGAAGAGCACATCGCTTTTCTGGACAGCAAGAAAATGGCTCGGGACATCGAGAGGCGGGTGCGCCTGGGGGTGAAGGAATGCGCCGGCCATCCCGCGCTTTTGTGCCTCACCATCGGCAACGAAATTCCGGCCTCGATCGTGCGCTGGTACGGCGCCCGGAAGGTGGAAAACTTTCTGAAGCGGCTCTACGAGGCGGCCAAGGCGGAAGACCCCGAAGCGCTGGTGACCTACGTCAACTTCCCCACCACCGAATATCTGCAGCTGCCATTCGTGGATTTCGTTTCCTTCAACGTTTACCTGGAAACGAGGGAGAAACTGGAAGGATACCTGGCCCGCCTGCAGAACCTTGCCGGGGAGAAACCGCTGGTCATGGCGGAAATCGGGCTGGACAGCATCCGAAACGGAGTGGATGTCCAGGCTTCCACGCTTTCCTGGCAGATCCGGTCGACGTTCGCCACCGGCTGCGCGGGGATGTTCGTTTTCTCCTGGACGGATGAATGGCATCGGGGCGGGTTCGACATCGACGACTGGGGATTCGGCGTGACGGACCGGGACCGGAATCCCAAGCCGACCCTGGACGCGATCAGGAAAGCGTTTGCGGAAATCCCGTTCGCGCCGGACCTGGAGTGGCCGAGCATATCGGTGGTGGTTTGCTCCTACAACGGGTCGCGAACCATCCGCAACTGCCTCGACGGGCTGCGCCGGCTGGACTACCCCAACTTTGAGGTGGTCGTGGTCAACGACGGCTCCACGGACGGAACCGGGGAAATTGCCGCGGAATATGGTTTCAAGGTGATCAATACGACCAACCACGGGTTGAGCAGCGCCCGGAATACGGGGATGCGAGCCGCCAAAGGCGAGATTGTCGCCTACATCGACGACGACGCCCGCCCGGACCCGCACTGGCTGACCTATCTTGCCTATACGTTCCTCACCACCGACCACGTCGGTGTCGGCGGGCCCAATCTGCCTCCCCCGGAAGACGGTCCCATCGCCGCCTGCGTGGCGAATTCTCCGGGTGGTCCCATCCATGTGCTGCTCACCGACCAGGAGGCCGAACACATTCCGGGTTGCAACATGGCCTTTCGGAAATCGGCGCTCGAGGCCATCGACGGTTTCGACCACCGGTTCCGGATCGCAGGCGACGACGTGGATCTTTGCTGGCGGCTCCAGAAGAAAGGCTGGACCCTCGGGTTCAACCCTGCCGCCATGGTCTGGCACCATCGACGGAATTCGGTGAAGGCTTACTGGAAGCAGCAGAAGAACTACGGGAAAGCGGAAGCTTTCCTGGAGAAGAAATGGCCTGAAAAATACAACGCGGCCGGGCATGTTCCCTGGGCCGGGCGCCTCTACTTCAAGGGATTCGAGCAGTTGCTCAGCTGGTCGCGCGGCCGTATCTACCAGGGCACCTGGGGCAGCGCCCTGTTCCAGTCGATCTATCAGCCCGCGCCCACGCTGCTCTGGTCCCTGCCGATGATGCCCGAGTGGTACGCCATCATCGCGGCGCTCGCGGTTTTCTCCGTGCTGGGCATCGAATGGTCGCCGCTGCTCCTGGCCCTGCCGCTGCTCCTGTTCGCGGTTTTCGTGCCGGTTCTGCACGCATGCATGTGCGCCATGCACGTGGATTTTTCCCAGCACGGCGGCTCGCGCCGGCAGGTCTTCAAGCTGCGCGTCCTGACCGCAACGCTGCACCTGATGCAGCCCCTGGCCCGGCTCGTCGGCCGTGTGCGGCTCGGCCTCACCCCCTGGCGGAACTGCTCCGTTCCGGGGATCGCCCAGCCCTGGCCGTGGCCCAGGATGTTCACCGTGTGGAGCGAACAGTGGAGGTCTCCGCTGGACTGGCTGGAGTCGCTCGAATCCGGCATCCGAGGACTTCGGACCGTGGTTCTCAGGGGCGGCGATTTCGACCGCTGGGACCTCGAGCTGCGCGGCGGGCTGCTCGGCAGCGTCAGGGTGCTCATGGCCGTTGAGGAGCACGGGGGCGGCAGGCAATTCGTGCGCGTCCGCACCTGGCCCCGGTGTTCGACGGCGGGAATCGCGGTGACCCTGCTCTTCGGGTTTCTTGCGGCCTGCGCGGCCCTGAGTCATGCCTGGATGGCGTGCGGCCTCTTCTATGCCATCGCCTTCCTGTTCATGATCTGGATCGTCAAGGAGTGTTCCGCCGCCATGTCGGTGATGGTGCGCCTCTTGGGGACAGAGAACGATTCATGAAGCCGGCGGCCTGTATCGGCCGCATCCGGTCAATCGGACGAGAATGAGAAAAGGGTGTCGCTCCCCGCGGGGCGGCACCCTTTCCATTTTGGCGCGGACCGTCGTCGTCGGCAACTTCCTTGCCGGACGGCCGCCGGGTTAGCTCCACTGCATCGTCCTCTCCGGCCGGCATCGGGTTCGGATGAAACCGGGCCGCGACTTGACAAGCCCGGAGTGCGATTCCTAGCTTCAAGGACTGATACCCGTTCGCCTTCAAGATCGCGGAACAGGGAAGTTGCCGAAGGCGAGGCATATGTGGACGGGCACCGTCCCCGCGGTTCGCGAAACGGTGAGGAACGGCTTCAAGCCCTCCCGCCCGATGCTGCCGTCTTGAATGCGAAACGGTATGAGCCCATGCAGGGCCGCACGAAGAAGCACGTCCGTCCGAGAGGTTGTTTCCCATGGAGTTTTCAATCGGCTGGAATGCCGACTACATCGATGCTCAGTACCGGCTTTGGAAGTCCGATCCGAAGAAAGTCTCCCGGGAGTGGCGGATTTTCTTCGAGGGCTTCGAGCTTGCTTCTTTTCCTGAACCTTCGGGAATTTGCGATCGTGAAGAGGTTCTTCTCCAGGCCGGCGTCCAGGAGCTCATCCACCGCTACCGTGACATCGGTCATCTGCTCGCCTGCCTGGACCCGCTGGCGAGCTGCCCCATCGACCATCCCCTGTTGAGACTCTCGTCCTTCAACCTGTCCGAAGCGGCTCTCGATCGCAACGTTCAGGCTCCCGGGTTTCTGCATTCGAAACGGATGCCGCTGCGGGAGATCGTGTCCATTCTGAGGGACACCTACTGCGGGTCGGTCGGTGTGGAGTACATGCATCTGCAGGACCCGTCCGAGCGGGCCTGGCTCCAGGACCGCATGGAACCGATCCGAAACCGCCCGGACCCGGCTGCCGACGAAAAGCTCGCCATTCTCTCGGTGCTCACCCGGGCGACACTCTTCGAGCAGTTTCTCCATACGAAATACGTCGGGCAGAAACGGTTCTCCCTCGAAGGGGCGGAAGTCGTGACAGCCATGCTGGACAGCCTGTTACGGCGCGCGGCGGAAGCGCAATGCCGCGAGGTCATTCTCGGCATGGCCCATCGCGGGCGTCTGAACGTCCTGGTGAACGTTCTGCGCAAACCCTATTCGGACATCTTCTGCGAATTCGAGGATCATTACGACCCGGAGTCGATGGTTGGCAGCGGAGACGTCAAGTATCACAAGGGATACATGGCCGATCTCGAAATCCCCGGGGGGCGTTCGCTGCGTGTACTCCTGGCCGCGAATCCGAGCCACCTCGAGGCGGTGGACCCCGTGGTGGAAGGGATTGCCCGCGCGCGCCAGGACGGTTGCGGCGACTGTCTGCGCCGGCAAGTGTTGTCCGTCCTGCTTCACGGCGATGCGGCATTCGCCGGCCAGGGCGTGGTTGCCGAGACCTTGAACCTCTCCCTGCTGGAAGGGTATTCCACGGGAGGGACCATTCACGTGGTCGTCAACAATCAGATCGGTTTCACCACGCTCCCGGATCATGCCCGGTCCACGCGCTACTCGACCGACGTCGCCAAGATGCTCATGGTCCCCATCTTCCACGTTCACGGCGAGGACCCGGAAGCCGCCTGCTTCCTGGTCAAGCTTGCGCTGGACTACCGCATGGAATTCGCCAAGGACGTGGTCATCGACGTGGTCTGTTTTCGGCGCTATGGCCACAACGAAGGGGATGAGCCGTACTTCACGCAGCCCGTGATGTACGACCGCATCAAGGAAAGGCCTCAGCTCTGGCGCGGCTATGCCGCGAAGCTGAGGGACGAGGGCGTCGTTTCGGACGGCGAGATCGAGGCGATGCAGGATGGTATCCGCGAGTGCCTGGAGAAGGCCTTCGATTCCGTTCATGACAAGACCTGCCCGCTCCCCGTGAACCGGTTTATCGAAAGCTGGGACGACATCGGCCGCGACGATCCGGAAACGCCGGTGGAAACGGGGGTTGCCGAAGAGACGCTGGTTTCCCTCGCCCGCGGAATGAATGCGTTTCCGAGCGGTTTTTCCGTTCATCCCAGGCTCGAGCGTATTCTCGCCAGGCGCCTGGAGTCGGTCGAAAAGGGCGAGGGGATCGACTGGGCCACGGCGGAGCTGCTCGCTTTCGGAACACTGCTCGAGGAGCGGACGCCGGTGCGGTTGAGCGGTCAGGACAGCCTGCGGGGTACGTTCAGCCACAGGCACAGCGTACTGACGGATGTGAAGACGGGGGAGCGCTTCACGCCGCTGAACGCACTGAGCCCGCGTCAGGCCCGTTATTGCGGATATGACAGTATGCTCTCCGAGAATGCGGTGCTGGGATTCGAATACGGGTATTCGCTTGCGGAGCCGCGCACTCTGGTCATATGGGAGGCCCAGTTCGGGGATTTCGCCAACAACGCTCAAGTTATGATCGACCAGTTCATTTCGAGCGGGGAAACCAAGTGGCAGCGGCGAAGCGGCCTGGTGCTGCTGCTGCCGCACGGGTTGGAAGGGCAGGGCGCGGAGCATTCCAGCGCGCGCCTGGAAAGATTTCTCCAGCTCTGCGCCGAGGACAACATCCAGGTCTGCAACCCGAGCACTCCCGCCCAGTACTTCCACCTGCTCAGGCGCCAGGTGAAACGCAACGTTCGAAAACCGCTGGTGGTGATGGCCCCGAAGAGCCTGCTTCGGCATCCGCTCGCCGTGTCCGCAATGGCCGACCTCTCCGTCGGCCGTTTCCGGGAAGTGCTGGACGACCCGGGCGAAAGCGAGGCTCCGGAACGCGTGCTCTTCTGCAGCGGAAAGATTTACTACGACTTGGTCGGGAAACGGGACGAGGCTCGAACCGGACGCATTCCGATCATCAGGATCGAGCAGTTCCATCCGTTTCCGGAACGGCTGCTCGAGGAAATTGCCGCAAAACGTTCCCGTGCCGGGGAATGGGTTTGGGTCCAGGAGGAGCCCCGGAACATGGGGGGCTGGGGATTCGTGGGGCCCAGGCTGGAGGCGCTCACCGGCCGAGAGGTCGGCTTCATCGGCAGGAAGGCCGCCGCGAGTCCCGCGACAGGCTCTCACCGCGCTCACCTCGCCGAGCAGGAAGCCATTCTCAGGGAGGCGCTCAAGCTCTAGTGCCGCGAACCGCCGTATTACCGTGTGGGGGTCGGGACGATGACCTCATACGAAGTTACCTAGAAAATAGACTCCCTCGGAAGTCTGTTTTCATGCTTCGCGGGTGTCGCAGGGGGCATGGATAATTGCGTTCAAGATGGATTTTTCAAGCACAAAAGAGCGGGGGAATGATTCCCCCGCACCCCTCAAGTTTCGGCCACACGCGCAAGCGCGTGAGGCCGAGCGCTCGGCGCTGTCGGCGATTGGCCGAAGGCCGCCGCCGCAGCGCCACACGGAGCCGCGAAGCGGCGAGGGGGTGTGGGGGATACGTCCCCCACGCTTTTAGAGTATCATTTTGAACGCACATCCGTATCAAAACGCAACGGGAACTCGGGAAAAGAATCCCTCCGCGCCTGGAGGGGCGGTTTTGCGCGAAGGCGCGCGAGGTCGGTCGGTGCGTGTTCTCCGCGGAATCCTTCGGTCATCCTGGAAACCGGGGAGTTTCCGATCCGTCAATCGTCTGCCAAACCAGTGAGGAGTGACCATGCAGATCGAGGTGAAAGTGCCCGAGGTCGGCGAATCCGTGCAGGAAGCCCTGCTCGTCCAGTGGTACAGGCGTGATGGCGACATGGTGCGCAAGGGCGAGATACTCTTTATTATCGAAACGGACAAAGTCACGCTGGAAGTCTCGGCAGACGCGGACGGGCTGCTGAAAATCCTGGTCCCGGAAGGACAGACGGTCCGCATCGGGACGGTGGTAGCGACAATCGATTCGGAGGCTCGCGAGGCGAAGCCCCTCCCCGCCCGGCAGCCGGAAGCGGAGAAAACCGGAGAGGTCGTCGAAAAGGCGGCGGAACGGGAGGCCGCGGCGGCACCGGTTCCCGTCTCGCCCGTCCGGGCGCCGTCGCCGCCCGGAGCCGGCACTGCGGAAGCCTCGCCCCGGCCGATCGTGTCCGAATCGGTGAAGGAGCTCCTCGCCGAGAGGGGGCTGGACGCCGCACAGATTACCCCAAGCGGCCCCGGGGGCAGGCTGACCCGGGGAGACGTCCTCGCGTTCCTCGATGAACGAGGGCAAGAAACGACGGGAAAACCGGATGAAAAGACCGTCACGGAACCCGCGGTCATGCCCGAGGCGCCCCGCCGGGTGCCGCCGCGGCGGCAGGTCGTTTTAGCCCCGGAGGAATTGACGGTCCGCAAGCCCATGACCCCGATTCGCCGAAGAATCGCGGACCATATGCTCCAGGCGCGCCTGAACACCGCCATGCTCACCACATTCAACGAAATCGACATGAGCAGGCTCCAGGAAATAAGGAAACAGTTCCGCGATCTTTTTCAGAAGAAGCACTCGGTGTCCCTGGGGATCATGTCGTTCTTCCTCAAGGCTGCCGCGGTCGCGCTCAAGGAACTGCCCGAGCTGAACGCATTCATCGAAGGCCACGAAATCGTCTATCACAACTACATCCACATCGGCGTCGCGGTCGGCGCTGAACGCGGGCTGGTGGTTCCGGTCATCCGCGATGTGGACAAGCTCGGTTTTGCGGACCTGGAAAAGGCCATTCTCGACCATGTGCGCAAGATCAGGGAGAACCGGCTGGAAATGTCGGACCTGGAAGGGGGCACCTTCACGATCAGCAACGGCGGCGTATACGGGTCGCTCATGAGCACTCCCATACTGAACAGCCCTCAGAGCGGCATTCTCGGCCTGCACAAGATCGAGGACCGCCCGGTGGTCGTGGACGGCCGGATTGTCGTTCGTCCCATGATGTACGTGGCGCTGAGCTACGATCACAGGATCGTGGACGGAAGGGAAGCCGTCACGTTCCTGAAGCGGATCAAGGAATGCATCGAAAATCCGGAACGGATCATGGTGGAGATATAAGGTGGCGGGAGACGGGAAATACGATGTGATCGTCATCGGGTCGGGGCCCGGCGGATACGTCGCCTGCCTGCGCGCCGCGGAGCTCGGCCTCAGGGCGGCGTGCGTGGAAAAGAGCGACCGGGTCGGCGGCGCGTGTCTCAACGTGGGCTGCATTCCCAGCAAGGCGCTCCTCGAATCGAGCCGGTACTACACCCTCGCGAGAAAACGATTCCAGGAACACGGCATCGTGCTCGACGACCAGGTGCTCGATCTGCCCGTCATGATGGCCAGAAAGTCGGAGGTGGTCCGCGGTCTCGTGGAGAATGTCCGCAAGCTCCTGGAGAATGCGGGTGTGGCGCTCATCCGGGGAACTGCCCGGCTCGCGGGGGAACACCGCGTCGAGGTGACCCGTGACGGCGAAAAGACGATGCTCGAGGCCGATGCCGTCGTGCTCGCCACCGGCGGCGAGCCGGTCCCGGTGCCCTCCCTTCCCTTCGACGGCTGCAGGATCGTGAGCTCCACGGAAGCCCTTGATTTCGATCGGGTCCCGGAGCACCTGGCGGTGGTCGGGGGCGGCACTATCGGCTTGGAGCTCGGTTCCGTATGGAGCCGCCTGGGGGCTCGGGTCACCGTCATCGAAATGATGCCGGGCATCGCGGCCGTCGCAGACGGCCAGGTGTCGCGGACGCTCGAGCGTCTGCTCGGCCGGCAGGGACTCGAGTTTCGCCTGCGCACGAAGGTGACCGGGGCTGAAGTTACGGACGAACAGGTGGTCCTGACGCTCGACGCGGACGGCAAGGAGGATCGCATCGCCTGCGACCGGGTACTGGTTGCGGTTGGGAGAAAACCGTTCACCGGGGGCCTCGGCCTGGAGGCACTCGGCATCGGCACGGACCCGAGGACCGGGCATGTGCTGGTGGACGAACGGTATCGCACCGGCGTTGCGTCGATCTATGCCGTCGGGGACCTGGTGCCGGGCCCCATGCTGGCGCACAAGGCTTCCGCTGAGGGAATCGCCGCCGTGGAATGCATCGCCGGGCTTCCGGGTGAAGTGAATTACGACACGATCCCCTCGGTCATCTACACCTCGCCTGAAGTCGCCGGCGTCGGCCTCACCGAAGAGCAGGCCCGCGAAAGGGGACTCAGCTTCGTCGCCGGGTCCTGCCCGTTCACGGGTTCCGCCCGAGCCCGCTGCATCGGGGATACCGACGGCTTCGTCAAGGTCATCGCCCACGGCAGGACCGGCCGTCTGCTTGGTGTACACATCATCGGGCCGGAAGCGTCGGAACTGATCGGCGAATGCGCCGGGGCCCTGGAACGCAATGCCACGGCGGAGGAATTCGCTCGGGTGGTCCGCGCTCATCCCACCCTGTCCGAAGCCGTTCGCGACGCCGCCCTCATCGTCCAATCAAGCAGAAAACGGGGATGACGGGTTTCCCTTCCCAATTTGGACTGTTCTCACCCCGCAGGCCGTGATATCTTCCCGTACCGCCGATGTTTCGGTTATTATAATAAAATTGTGCGCGCGCATGAGGAAGGCCCATGGTGTGTAGCCCTTGAGCCTCAAGGGAATGGATCGGCCCGAAGGGCTTCCTCATGCGGTGCGGCATGGTCGATGGAAAACCCGAAAGGTTCTCGGGGGCGGATTTCCGGTTCGGAGGAGTTCTATGGCAGGTTCGCGGCTGCGCATCATCGTGACCGGGCTCGCGGCGCTGTACCCGGTGGGCGGTGTGGCGTGGGACTATCTTCAGTACATCGTTGGTTTTGCCCGCCTGGGCCATGATGTTTACTACCATGAAGACTCATGGAGCTGGCCCTACCATCCCATCCAAAAGACCTACACGGCGGATCCGACCTATTCGGTCGACTACATCGCCGACTTCTTCAAGACTTACGCTCCGGATTTGACCGGCCGGTGGCATTATCTCCATCTGCACGACCGGAGCTACGGGATGGACCGAAGCGCATTCGACGAAGTCGCCCGCACGGCGGATCTCTTCCTCAATGTCAGCGGGGCGTGCATGATCCCCGAAAACCTGTCCGCAAACTGCGTCAAGGTGTTCCTCGATACGGACCCCGGCTACAATCAGATCATGCTGAGCGAGCGGCTGTCATGGTCGGAGAACGTGGACCGCTGGTGCGCGACGGTTGCCGCTCACGATCGGCATTTCACTTACGCCGAGAACATCCATGGGGCGGACTGCATCGTGCCCAGGATGGATTTCGCGTGGAAGACGACCCGGATGCCCGTCATCCTGGACCTTTGGTCCGGGCCTGCGGCAGAGCCGGCCGATTCCGCCAGGCCCTGGACGACCATCATGACCTGGAACGCCTTCAAGGGGAAACTCGTTTACAAGGGAGTGGAGTACTTCAGCAAGGGCACCGAGTTCGAAAAGCTGATGCACCTGCCCCGACAGGCACAGGCGCGGCTCAAGGTGGCGGTGGGAGGCGTCGATGCGCCGCTCGATCGGCTCGCCGAGTACGGCTGGGAGGTGGTGGACGGACCCGGGGCCACGGTGACTCCCGCGGACTATCAGCGCTTCATTGCCGAATCCCGTGGGGAAATCTCGACGGCCAAGCACGTTTACGTCGCCATGCGCACCGGCTGGTTCAGCTGCCGGTCCGCCTGCTACCTGGCCGCGGGCCGCCCGGTGGTCGTGCAGGACACGGGATTTTGCTCCATCTTCGATTGCGGGAAGGGAATCCTCGCGTTCAATACGCCGGAGGAAGCGGTGGAGGCGATCCGCCGGGTGGAGAGGGATTATTCCCGCCAGGCCTGCGCCGCCCTCGGCGCTGCGGCCGAATACTTCGATTCGGACAAGGTCCTGGCCCGGTTCATCGAGGACGCTTTTTGAAGGGGGCGTGTTCCATATGAGCGAGCGCAAGCAGGGGAAAGGCAAGATCATCGTCTTCGGAATCATGTTCTGGTATCCGCTGGCCGGCGTGACCTTTCAGTTTCTGCACTATCTCATCGGCCTGAAGCGCCTGGGATACGACGTTTACTATGTCGAGGATTCCGGCCGCTGGATCTACAATGCCGACACGTTCCTGTTTTCTCCGGATGCCACCGACAACGTCGCGGCCGTCGCTCCGATTCTCGACGCTCATGGATTCAAAGGTCGCTGGGCCTTTCGGGGCAATTATCCCGGCGGAAGCTGCTACGGCATGACCGAGGAGCAGATCCTGGCGCTTTATCGCGAGGCGGATGCTTTCCTGAACGTCACCGCGTCGCAGGAGCTCAGAGAGGAGCACATGGCCTGTCCGCGACGGATCTACGTGGAATCGGATCCGTTTGCCGTCCAGGTCAAAGTGGCCGAGGGGGATGAGCCGACCATCGCCGCCCTGGAGGCCCACGACACGCACTTCAGCTTCGGCGAGAACCTGGGCGCGCCCGATTGCGATCTTCCCCTCGAACGGTTCAAATGGCTCCCCACGCGACAGCCCGTGGTGACGGACCTATGGGACAATCCGAATCCCCCTGCGCCGGGAACGGCGTTTACCACCGTCACGACGTGGCACAACAAGGGCAAGAGCCTGGTCTTCAGGGGGGAGAAGTACCACTGGACCAAGAGCCGCGAATTCGTCAGGTTTATCGACCTTCCCGAGCGGCGCAACGTGCGGTTTCAGCTGGCCCTGGAGATCAACGAGCCCACCCGCCGCATGCTGACCCGGCACGGCTGGGAGACGGTCCGATCCCTGCCGATTTCCCGGGGCGTCGACAGTTATCGCGCCTACATCCAGGGGTCGAGGGGGGAGTTCACGGTCACCAAGGAGCAGGTGGTGAGACCCCGGACAGGCTGGTTCAGCGACCGAAGCGCCTCCTACCTGGCCGCCGGCCGGCCCGTGATCACCCAGGAAACGGGTTTCAGCAAGTACCTGCCAACCGGAAAGGGACTTTTCGGCTTCCTCACCATGGACGATATCCTGTCCGCGGTGGACGCCATCGAGAGCGACTATGAAGGAGCGTGCCGGGCGGCACGGGAAATAGCAGAGGAATATTTCGGCGCCGAAAAGGTCTTGAGGAGCCTGATGGACAGGGCCGGTCTCTAGACCCGCGAGCCTTCCGGCCCTCCGCCGCCGGCCTGCTTTGGTGCGACAGGATGCAGACCGCTCATACCCGACCCATACCCCCGCAGAGGCTGACCTGGCCGGACATGATGAAGGGGATTTCCATCCTCTGGATCGTGTTCTTCCACTTCTTTCATGCCTACAACAACGGGCGCTTCCCGTGGCTCCTCGGCTTCGGGAATTTTTCCGCCTGGCTTGCCGAGCAGCATTCCGGCTCGATCCTCGGGACCATTTCCGCGGCCCTCGAAGGCATCGCCGCCGTGGTGTTCGAGCGAGGTTCCCAGGCGGTGGGCGTCTTCATCGTGTTGAGCGGGTTCGGGCTCGCCTACTCGCTGGCCGGGAGCGGCGGGCGGCCGGGCGGATGGAATTCCTGGTACCGCAGGCGGTTGTTGAGGCTGTTTCCCATCTATTGGCTGGCCCATCTGATCTACCTGGTCTCCCCCTTCATGGACCGGCAGGACCCGATCGATTTTCGTTTTGTGCTGAGTGTCCTGGGCGACAGATTCTACCCCGCCGAAACGGTTTTTTACTACCTGGTGCCGGCATGGTGGTTCTTCGGGTTGCTCCTGCAACTCTACCTCTTTTTCCCCCTCTTCTCCAGGCTGCTGGACAAAGCGGGGGAGGTGAAGTTTCTCATCCTCTGCGGGGTGTTTACGCTGTTGAGCCGCTATCTCCTGTCCGAAGTCCTGGAGGCGAACGGCAATTACGCGCAGGGGGCGTTTTTCGGAGCGCGACTCTGGGAGTTCGCCTTCGGCATGGTCGTGGGGCGGCGATACTTTCTGAGAACCGGCGAAACCGAACGTCGCCTTTTTTCCTGGCGGGCGTCGGGCGCGGGCATCGTGATCTATATTCTGGGCGCCTACAGCTATCAGCCGACCTTCACCAACATTTTCACCGACATGCTGATCGGCACCGGCCTGTTCATCATCATCGCGCACGCGGCGGTCCGGATGGATCGATGGCCGGCCGCCGCGAGGCTCCTTTCCTCGGTAGGGGTCTATTCCTACAGCCTCTACCTGCTGCACCAGCCGTACGCGATCTATTTCGGAAAGCTCCTGCGGGAATTCGAAATGCCCGCCTACATAGCGGCATCGTGTGCCATCACCGCGATCATGACCGTGGGGACGATGCCCCTGGAAAAATACACCAACCGGTTCGCCGGCCGGCTGTTCGGGGGGTGACGAAGAGTGGCGGCTCAGGCGGCTTGCGCCCTCCTGCAAAGACGCCCGGGCAGGGATGACTCCAGACAGAGCCGTTCGCGCGGATCGTCAGTCCCGACAGCCGGCCATTATCCGGCTATCTCGCGAGGACCACCTTTCGCACCCCCTCGGGGCTGACGGTTCCTTCAGCGTCGGGTTTTCCGGCCCACGTCATGACGAACTCCCGGTAATAGCTCACCAGGGTCACATTCATATCCAGTTCCATGCCTTCGCGGAGCTCGGGAACACCGAGGAGCTCGGAGGGGATGAAAGCTTCAACGGCCATGTGGGGCAGGGACTTGTCGAGTCTCTGGACCCTGCCCGCCGTCGGGACCCGCTCAGGGGGTTTGCCGTCCAGGGACTGAAACAGCAGCGGGCGGATTTCGAACCCGTCGGGAAAATCCGGGTTGTCGGCGGGAACGAGGTAGACGGCAAAGCGGCGAGTTTCGCCCTGCACCGTCGATTTGAGGTCGATCCGGAACGCCTCGCAGCGGGGAAACTCACCCGTGTAGGCCAGGAAAGCCGGGTCGACGAAAGTGTTGGCCAGGCTTGCCAGGTAAAGCCCCTCGGGCCTCCAGGCCAGATGCACGTCGCCGAAGGGAACGTATGGTTCCGGCGCGCGAAAACCCGTGACCCTCGAACGCTCCTTGTCCCATTCCACCAGCGACTGGTCCGTTACGTCGATGGGGGTCGAGGCGCGAAAGATCGGGACGGCCCTCTTCCCGGTGCCTTCGTTGTCGTCGTCCGGCGGAAGTTGCACGACGGCCGTGCGACTCCATTTGTGGATGGTTTCGAGCACCGGGTTGAGTTTCCGAAAGGCTTCGGTCACTTCCTCGTAGGGACGGTTGGCCGTGTCGATCAGGCCCATGTTGTAGTCTTCGCCGTCCTCCCGGCCGCCGAGCGGTTCATCGCAGTACTGGAACCAGTGAGCACCCACCACGTTGGGGAACCGGGCGAAGTTCAGCATGGCGTTTCCGGCGCCCCAGGCCCGTTCGGCCTGAGTGGTCACCGTCATCAGGTGGCCGGGCTTGGCGTACTTGTTGCGGGCCGTTTCGTTTCGGTTGCCGCTCCGGTTCTCGTGCGCGGCGAAGAAAAATTCGGTCACCAGGACCGGTTTGTCGTTCAGGCGTTGCATGCCTTCGAAATAATAGGGGGCAACCCAACCGTCGGGGGTATCCACGTTGTAGTTGGTCGAGATCACGTCCACGTTGTTGCCGATGGCCAGCAAGGCGTCCTGGTGGTAATAGAGCGGCAGACGGTCGCCGAGAACCAGCGCTCCCGGATGGGCCTTTCGGATGGCCTGGACCATAAGATGGTAATACCTTTTGGCGACCAGGTACATGAACCGGTTCACCACGCGGATTCCGTGTCCCCCCGGGCGCAGTTTGAGGGCGGCCCCCCGCTGCTTCAGGTCCTCGAACCCGTTGATCCCTTCGGCGGGCACCCAGTCTTCCAGGAGCAGAGTCCAGTCGTTGCGGTACCGTTCGGCCAGGAGCTGCCAGAGGACCCGCTTGGTCCGGTTGTGCCAGTCCGCCTTGAGATACCATTCAAAGAGCGGGGAATTCCACCAGCCCACTTCATTGTCCGAATAGTACCCGATCAGGCGCGGGTCGTTCCGGAAGGGTGCGGTCAATTCCACGGCTTTGTCGGCGGTGATCTGCTCCATGGCAGGATCGAAGGGATCGAACCAGTGGAACTTCGAATTCCGGCCCAATTCGAGATCGACGGTGAGCATCAGGTCGAGCTGCGGGGAAGAATCGGACCAGCCGCCGCGGGTATTGAAACCGAGTGCGTCGAGTTGATCGCCCGTGCATTTTCGCCAGTCTTCGAGGGAGGAAAAGAAATTGTTCCAGCAGTAAGCCTGCCGCAGGCGGCTTTTTTCGCTGTCCTTTCCTCCCGTAACGATATTGACTCCCTTGGAATAAAAAGGTGCCCCGTCAGGAGTGACAAGCCAGTACACGCCGTCCCGTTTCGAAGTTCCCCATGCCGCCGGCTTTTCCGGCGTTTCCCCCGCAAGGGCGAGGCTGCATGCGATCAGAATCGACAAAAACGAATGAAGAAGATGACGGATCATCATGTCCCCTGGAACGAAACAAGGTCCTTCGGCCGGGAAGGCCTCGGACCTTTCTGGAAGGAACGAAGAACACGACAGTCGCACGGGTTCCTACGTCATCGGGCGTCCGCCCGGTTGAAGCAGAGCGCGTATTCCTGCGGCACCGCCATGATCTGGGCCGAATCGAGATGCCCGAACAATTCGCACGGTCCCGTGAAAAGATTGAGAAAATAGCCCAACACGGGGGACTGGCTGGCATGAGCCTGGAGCGCCCTTCGCTTCCCGTTGAGCTCATCGGAGGTCAGCGGCAGGTTCAGCCATTCCGTGCCGGCCAGGACCTTTGAAGCCGACGAGGAGCCGCGAACTCCCGCTCTGTCGATTTCTTTCGACCACGAGTCGGACTGAGGGTAGTCCCTGAAGTGGACCAGGTAGGTGAGGACCTGCGTGCAAAAAAAGGACAATTCACCTTCCTGGTTGAGCTTGCGCAGGGCATCGAGCACGAACACTCCCGTGGTGGCATGGTCGGGATGGTGGTCCCTGGGATCGGGGATAACCACCCAGTCCGGTTTGAAGTCGTTGAGAACGCGGGCGATCTCGGCTTCGAGATCCACCCCGGCGTATTTCACCCACCGGCTGAGCTTTCCCTTCACGTAAGGGCGGTTGAAGCGGGTGTAAGGGGAAGTGTAAGGTTTACCCCTGGACCAGTAGGTTTCCCAGAGGTCGTCGATGCCGGAGTCGGGGAAACCGAGGAAAATCGCATCTTCGCGCGGAAGCCCAAGCTCACAGAGTGCCTGGACGGCTTCTTCCTGCCGCCCCTGGCCGTATTCGATGAAATCGTTGCTCGATGCCACCGCGCGCTTGATCCGAAGCTTCACCCCCTCCGGGTAGCCGTCGCCGTTGGTCACGAACACGACGCATACCTTCCCGTCGTTGTCCTGCACACGCTGGATGAGGCCGCCCGCCGCCAGGGACTCGTCGTCCGGATGGGGCGAGAACACCAGCAGGCGCAGGCCTTCGGGAACCACCAGGTCCCTCCTGGAAATATACGCAAAAGGCGACGCGCTGAAGTCCGACGGCCGGGTCGTCAGGCCGGCCGGCAGTTTCCCCCCGCCGCGATCGGGATTGGGCATTGCATCTTTCCCGGCCGATGAAATCCGGCCGTGGTCTGCGATGCCCTGCGAGTGCGAGGTCGCATTCCCGGGCACGACGAGAGACAAAAAAATCAGGGTCAATCCTGCGGCCCACTGCTTCACAGTTCCATACCTTCCCCGGCGAGGGTAGCCCCTGGCGCAACTCCGACGAAAGACCCGAGCGACACCTCTTTTTCCTGCGTCCGCCCCGCCGCAGGCGGCGTCGTTCGTCCCCCTGCTCTTCCTTCTCCTCCAGCCATCCGGACCGGCTTCAACGGAGGTGTCCCCCGGCGGATCCGCCGGCGCAGGACGGTTCCTGCGGGATGCCGCACCCACGGAGACCGGCGCGGTGGCGACTGCCCTCCTCCGGCTCGGTCGACGGCACGTCATGTGCTTTGATCAATGGCTGTGCGGATTGAAAAAGACTATAAAGAACTTCTGTTTGCAAGAAAAGAAAAAAACACAATATTTTCTACTGTAATTGCGGGAGGAGAGCCGATCCATGCGGACTTCGGAAAGGGGGCCTCGATGCCGGCCGCGGGCCTACTCCTCGAGACTGAACTGGGACCGGTACAGCAGGGCGAAGGGACCGTTGCCGTGGACGAGTTCCTCGAAAGTTCCCTGCTCGACGATCTCCCCCGATCTCAGGACGATGATGAGGTCCGCATTGCGCACGGTGGAAAGCCTGTGCGCGATGATGAAAGTGGTGCGGTTGGCGGTGAGGCGGTTGAGTCCCTCCATGATGAGCGCTTCGGTTTCGGCGTCCACGGACGAGGTCGGCTCATCGAGGATCAACACCGGGGCATCGCGCAGAATGGCCCGTGCGATCGTGATGCGCTGCCGCTCTCCTTCCGAGAGGGTGGCGCCCTGTTCCCCGACCAGCGTGTCGTAACCCTGGGGCAGGCGAGCGATGGAATCGTGAATGCGGGCCAGTTTGGCCGCTTCGACGACTTCCTCCAGGGTGGCTTCGGGGCGGCCGTAGGCAATGTTCTCGCGCACCGTGATCGGGAACACCAGGGGCGGCTGCAGCACCATGGCGATTTGCGTGCGCAGGGATTTCAACTGGAAGTCGCGGATGTCCGTGCCGTCCAGGGTCACGCGGCCTTCCAGCGGATCGTAGAATCTCGGGAGGAGGCTCAGGAGCGTTGATTTCCCCACCCCGGTCGGCCCGACGATGGCCACCTTCCGGCCCGCGGGAACGTGGAGGGAGACGTTCTTCAGAACCGGCTGATCCGGGACATACTGAAACGAGACGTTTTCCCACCACACGTCGCCTCTCGCCCCCGATGCCGGAAACACCAGGTTGCCCTCGGCCAGGTCGCGTTCCACGTCCAGTATTTCAAAAACCCTCTGCACGCCGACTTTGGCCCCCTGGATCAATCCCCAGGTCTGGCTGATGGTGTTGATCGGGGCGTACAGCGACGCGAGGTAAGCCGTGAAAATCACGATTTCGCCCACGGTGAGACTCCCGGAAAGCACGTGTTGGGCGCCGACCCACACCACGAAAGCCGTTCCGAGGGCCATGACCACGTTGATGATGCCCGAATAGAAAGTCTGAAGCGTGTAGAGCCGCAGGCTGGCATCGAGGCTCTGGTTGCTCGCGGCCATGAACTTCCGGTGTTCTTCCTCTTCCTTGGTGAATGCCTGGATGATGCGCATGGCCGACATCCCCCGCTGCACCACCGAGTAGACCTCGCTTTCCTGCTGGCGCGCCACCGTCGCGGCGAGGCTGATCCGTTTGCTGAGCAGCGAAATCGACAGGAACAGGACCGGGCACACGCTCAAGGCCAGCACAGTGAGCTGCCAGTCGATCTTGAGCATGACGGCGAACATTCCGATCAGCAGCGCCAGGGCGGTGGCGATCGGGAACACGCCGTTCATGGTGAGGCTCTGAATGGCGTAGGTGTCGGCCGTGACCCGGTACATGAGATCGCCCACCTGGCGGCGGCTGTGAAATGCCAGGGAAAGCCGCTGCAGATGGCTGTACAGGTCGCGGCGCAAATCGTTCACCATCCTCTGCCCGATCTTGATGGTGGTGTAATTGTTCAGCAGGGTGATGCCGCCCAATACCAGGTAGATCACGATCAGCCCCGCACAGGCGGCGACGAGCAATGCCTGCTTCGAGAACAGCTCGTGCAGGTTCCACGGTGAGGGGCTGTCGCCGAGCACGCTGTCGATGACGATCTTGAGCGGCCAGGGCTTGAGCAGTTCGCATCCGCTCATCAGGAATACCTGCGCCAGTGCGAACAGGAATGGATACCGATACGGCCAGAGGTAGGGCAGAATTTTTCGTCTCATATTTTCGTCGCTTTGCCGCGAATGGTTTCATTTTCCGGCGGGCCCGGGGATTGCCGGGCCGGACCGCCGACTCTGCGGATGGGATTATCTAGCCCAACGGGCGTGCGATATCAACCTAAATCTGGGCAAATCAAGGGCATAGGGCACAATGGGGGCACGGCGGCGCACAGGGGAAGGGTGGCGGCAACCGTCGGCGCGGCACGGCAAAATGATGCGGGCCGGAACACCAAAAGGATTGTCAAAGTTCTGCAAACGAATATAATTACCGGCGCTTACGGGCATTGGCCGCGCTCGGCGGGGATTTGCCCCGGATTTCCGGTTGCGGCGTGATCCTCCTGATTTCAATCCGAAAGGAATGTAAATGCATCTTCGCAAACGCAGTGCAGTGACAGGCGGGGCCGGTTTTCTCGGGTCGCACCTTTGTGAGCGCCTCCTCAACGAAGGCCGTGACGTCCTGTGCATCGACAATTTCTACACCGGGAGCAAGCGCAATATCCTGCACCTGCTCGACAATCCCTATTTCGAGCTCTACCGTCACGACATCACCTATCCGCTCTACATCGAGGTGGATGAGGTTTTCAATCTCGCCTGCCCGGCGTCCCCGATCCACTACCAGAACGATCCGGTTCAAACCACCAAAGTGAACGTGCACGGGTCCATCAATATGCTGGGACTGGCCAAAAGGCTGAAAGCGAAAATCATGCAGGCCTCCACGTCCGAAGTCTACGGCGACCCCAAAGTGCATCCGCAGCAGGAATCCTACTGGGGACACGTGAACCCGATCGGGCTGAGGTCCTGCTACGATGAAGGCAAACGGTGCGCGGAAACGCTTTTCTTCGACTATCACCGGCAGCACGACCTGAAGATCAAGGTGGCGCGGATTTTCAACACGTACGGTCCGCGCATGCATCCCAGGGACGGGCGGGTGGTGTCCAACTTCATTGTCCAGGCGCTGCAGGGGCAGCCCATAACCATTTACGGCGAGGGGACCCAGACGAGATCCTTCTGCTATGTGGACGACCTCATCGAAGGGTTCTGGAGACTCATGAACACCAAGGACGAATTCACCGGTCCCGTCAACCTCGGGAACCCTGTGGAATTCACCATCGCCGAACTGGCGGAAAAGGTCATCGGATTCACCAAATCCCGTTCGCAGATCGTTCATAAGCCCCTGCCTCAGGACGATCCCATCATGCGCAGGCCCGATATCAGCCTTGCCAAAAAGGTTCTGGACTGGGAGCCCAAAGTGCCTTTGGACGAAGGGTTGAAAAAGACCATCGACTACTTCGACGACCTGCTGAGGACCGGAGGCATGGAACTCGACTGAGCGGACAATGGGGCCAAACCTACACTTTTCACAAAACTCCATGAGCCGCGGATAGTTCCGCATGAATGCGCCGGGCTTTCCGACCCGCGACGGCTGCTGCCGGGATGCCCTTGCGGATGGGCGATTCACGATTTCAATGCCGGGATTCATGCCTCGCTAACTTGAGAATGGAAAGGGAACGAGAATGGGGGATCGATCCATCGAGAACAAGGTCCTCGCCCTGAAAGAGAAGCTGAGCGGTGCCGAGAACGTCGTGGTGTTGACCGGGGCCGGCATTTCCGCGGAGTCGGGCGTTCCCACGTTTCGCGGGGAGGGCGGACTCTGGCGCACGTACCGGGCCACCGACCTTGCGACTCCCGAGGCATTCGAGAACGATCCCAAGCTTGTGTGGGAGTTCTACGGGTGGCGCAGACAGCTTCTGGCGCCGCTCGATCCCAATCCCGGTCACTATGCCCTTGCGGAACTGGAACGCAGGATACCGCGCTTCACGCTGATCACCCAGAATATCGACGGCCTTCACCAGAAGGCCGGAAGCGCAAACATCCTAGAGTTGCACGGCAACCTGTGGTGGGTTCGCTGCACCCGGTGCGGCAGCCTGACCGAAGACCGCACCGTTCCGCTGCCCGAGTTGCCCCGCTGCGGTTCGTGCCGGGGACTGCTCAGGCCTCACGTGGTGTGGTTCGGAGAAATGCTCGAGCCCAAAATACTCGATCAGGCCTACGAGGCGATCCGGGACTGCGGCGTGATGCTGGTCGTCGGCACGTCGGGAACCGTTCAGCCGGCGGCGTCCATGGGGGTGATCGCCAGAAAGCAGGGGGCGACGGTGGCCGAAGTCAATCTCGATCCGACCCCGTACAGCGGCGCCTACGATATCAGTATTTCCGGGAAAGCCGGGGAAATCCTGCCGCGGCTGCTGTGATCGCGAGCAGGCGGGCGGCGTTGCAGCGCTCATGAGTGAGACCGGTCGGCACTGTCGAGCCCAGGAAGCGAGGACGCCGCGCCGTTGGGGCCGCCGGACTGCAATTTTCGTGAGTGTGCCCCGTGGGCATCATCTTCCATGGGGGTGCCGGCTCATCGAGCCCGGGGCATTCCGTCATCCACGAGTGTGACCGGTTGCCGGAGCCGGGCGCATTACGGAAAGCATCGCGCGTGAGTTTCCGGCTCACGGCCGTCTGTTTCGAAATACCCAGGATCCGGCTCATTTTCATGGTTTGTTGTGAGCCCCCGGTTCTTATTCCGTGTGCCGGGCCGTCCAGGCAGGAATGACGACGGTCATGATCGTCGTGCTTCTTTTTGGTTCGTCCGGCTCAGGGCTGTTTGCGGCATATTGCAGCCGCCGCTCCGGCCAAAGCCGGGGTACTTGATACCCGGAGAATCCCGGATTCCCCGTTCCGCAGGAAAGACCGGCGGGTGTCCGTGTCCACCGGGTGAATCCCCGCGCAATGTCATCAGCGACAATTAATCTTAAGCAATAATCGAATATTATTATATCTTGCGGGAATGGTGGGCTGTCGGTCAACAGGGCAATAATTATGATGGAATAAGGATATTCGATGCAATGAAGCGAGCAAATATATATAAAAGAAAAAATGTTATATACTTGCACTCTTCATCGATGACTACGGCAGGTATTTGGATGGCGACTCAACCGTTTGTCGCCATAGACGTTTCTGAAGATGATGTGGTCAAAGTCAATCACATCAAAAATGCCTTGGAACAATCCAGAGAATATATTCCTCACCCCGCGCGTTCGTCCAATCTGTTCGAGCCGATTCTCAAACTTGCCGGTGTGACGTCGTATTCCGAGTTTACGGAATCGGCCCGATCGTGCTCCATCGAGCTCGAAGGCAGGAGGCTTCGGTTTATTCCATACAGGAATCTGGGGCCGCGAATCGGGCACGAAGAAATCACGGGCCGTATCAAATCGGTTTCAATCAACGCTTCCGCTGAAAGAATAACCGCCACGCTGGAAAGCGCGTTCGATGCTTGTGAATGATGCGGGGCGGCTCTCTCCCGATCGACGCCCAGATCATATGCTTCCGCCGGTGCAAGTCCATTTGTGGACCGTACGGTAGGGCGGGTGCGCGCATTCACTTCGGGTCGGCGCTCTTTAGCCGATAGGCGCGAAAGAGCCTGAGCGGAACGATCAGGGCGAAGAAGGGGATCGAGGACATCGCGGCGACGGTCGGTTCCAGGGGTCCGAAAAAGCGGGAGCTGAACACGATGACCAAAACGCTGTTCGTCATGGCCAGGCTGATGATGACCGCCAGTTGATCGTCGAGAAACTCCTTGCGGGAAACCAGGATGCCGGCCAGAAAGAGAAGGCCCGCCAGGCCCGTGGCCACCAGGGTCGCCGTCAGGATGACCGTCGGATCGCTTCGGAAAAAATCGGAATACTGGGAAAAGATTCCCAGGTTCGTCACCGCGAAACACAGCAGGGAAACGGGGTATTTCGTCTTCTCCAACATCGCTCCCAGGGCGGGCGCCACGCTCATCGTCGTTCTTGCCAGGACGATCGGAACAAAAATGACGATGCACAACAGGCGCATCATTTCGACAAACGAGATGTCCATGATGCGTTCGAGCAAAACCTTGACGAGCGCCGGGAGGGTGACCGGGACCAGCATCGAGGATGCGACCAGCATCACGAACACGAGAGCGCTGTTCGCCTGGAGAAGCTGGGCGAAATAGGGCGTCATGACCGCGGTGGACATGCCGCACAGCAGCAGGACCGCCAAGGCGTATTCCGGCAGGAACAGCCGGAACAGGAAAAAGACCGCGACGGGAAGGACGATCAATTTCAGAACCAGGAGCACGACGACCCTGGCACTGGAATGCCGGATGATTTTCCAGATTTCCGAGAGATCGATGGACAGGAAGCTGACGAAAAGCAGCACGATCATGCAGTGCAGGGGATACGGCTGAAAATATGCCCCGAAGCCCGGGAGCAGGACGCCGGCAAAAATCGTCGAGAAACTGACCGTCAGCAGCAGAAGGTCTTTGGTCGGCAGCATGAAGCATGGATTCTGAAATCGCCGGGGAGGCGGGATTCAGCCTTTCTTGGTCGCACTTCGTTCCGGAACGGGGGAGGGGGTGCGCGTACCCCTGGCCCACGAGAGCGGGAAAAACGGCCGGGAGACCTTGCTCAGGAAGGCCCGGCGCATTTCTTGTTCACCTTGCCGAGAAACTTCTCCCGGTCCACGATCACTCTTTCGTGGCGGCCCTCGCCGATCTTCTCCCGGTCGTCGTAGGCTTCCACGCGAAAGAAAAGCCTGCGGCCTTCGACGCCTTCCAGGGTCGCTTCGGCCCTGACGCCCATCCCGGGCGGGGTGGCCGCGATGTGGGAGGTTTCAATATGGACTCCGACCGACGTCTCGTTTGAGGGCAGATAAGGCTTCACGCAGTTGACGGCCGCGGCTTCCATAAGCGCGGCCATGGCCGGAGTGGCAAGCACCTCGATTTCGCCGCTGCCCATGGAAAGGGCGGTAATCCCGGCATCGACCGAGGTCCGGGAGGTTCCCTTGATTCCGGGCTGCAGCTTGTTCCGGTCGTTCATCTTCATCCTCCTGCGCGGGCGGTCATTCACCGCTGCCGCCGGCGCGTTCGACGATTGCTCTTCCTTCCGCAAGGACCCTGTCGTAGAGGGACTCCAGCGCCGCGTTGCTTCCTCGGAGCCCCGCCACCACTTTCTCCGTCCAGTCGAGGTATTCCAGTCGGCGCTCAACCGGCCAGTCGTGGGGCGGAGAATGCGTGATGTCCAGCGTGTTGCAGATCTTGTCGGCCAGCTTGATTGCCTTGGCGTGCAGGCTCAGGTTGGGAGCGTGCCTGATCTGCAGCGATTTTCGTATGGCCTTGGGCAGCCGCTTGTCGTCGGAAACCTCCAGGACCAGGGACAGCACCTCTCCCCCGAAGGACCGTTCAATCTCCCCAGGCGACGTTTCGGTATCCTCGATGATGTCGTGCAGCAGCGCGGCGACGAGCGCTCGAAGGTCATGGACGTTGCCCACGCGCCAGAGCAGATCGGCGACTTCAATGGGATGATTGATGTAAGGCGTCTGCACCGCATCCTTGCGCCGCTGGTCACGGTGCCTTTGAGCGGAAAATTTCAAGGCGGCCAGAATCACCGCGATGTCGTCAAAGGTGAAGCCTGTCATGACCGATGCTCCATCGAAAGGATTATCGGATCCTGTCGCGGTGACTGATGCCGCAATAAAAAGCATAACCCGCGCCCGCCTTGTCCTCAAAGCCGGGGAAGGCATCCGCGCCGCGCCGATCCCGGTTTCCCGCCGGATGACGATGGATATAATCGAAAAGCGGCGCCGGATCCACCGGAAATTCAAAAGGCCGCCGCGGCACTCCACCTCGGAATGATCTTTTTCCGCCACGGGCTTGTGAAACGAATGTCCATGCACCGGCCGGGCGAGTCTTGCTGCTCTTACAGGATGCCTTGTCCGCCGCCGCTCTGATCTCCACCGCCACTCCCGGAGGCCGATCCGGGTGCATTTGTGAAAAGTGCAGGTTTGACTCCGCGATCCACAAAATTTATGTGAAAACACTCTCAGTCCGAGAGATTCTCATGCGTCGTCGAGATTTCCGGCTCATGCAGGTTCGCGAAAAGTGAAAAGTGTAGGTTTGACCCCGCAGAAAACCTTGATCTTGACCGGAAATGGCAGTATCCACTTACGGAAGGATACCCCGCGGCGGTGCCATATCCCGGGGGCGGCATGTCCTGTGCCGCTCCGGAGAGGAGGAACGGCAGGCGGGCGGCGGGGGCGTGAGAAGGGGTGCCCGCGAGCTGATGCCGGTGCGGCGCGCGGGCAAGCGTGCCGGCCACAAACGAAACGTCCCGGGCGGAGGAACCACAGTCATGGAGTTGAACTGGTACGAGGACTTCTTTCAAGGGGTTGCGCTCGATCTGTGGAGGAGGGCGATCTCGGCGGATCAGACGAAGGCGGAGGCGGCTTTTCTGGCGAAGGCCCTGAAGGCGAAGAGGAACGGGAAACTGCTCGACGTGCCGTGCGGAAACGGGAGGCATTCGCTGGAACTGGCCAAGCGCGGCTTTCGCATGACCGGGTTGGACATCTCCGAGGAATTCATCCAGGAGGCTCAAAACCTGTCGAAGGCGCAAGGGGTGCTCATCGAATGGGTGCTGGGGGATATGTGTCAAATCCAGCGGATATCCGAATTCGACGGTGCGTTCTGCCTGGGGAACAGCTTCGGCTATTTCGATTACCAGGACATGCTGGCCTTCCTGCGACGACTCGCGAGGGCTCTCAAGCCGGGGGCACGCTTTGTCTTCGACTCGCACATGGCGGCCGAATCCATCCTGCCGAACCTCCGCGAACGCGAATGGTTCCAGGTGGACGATATCCTGCTCGCCATGGAAAACAGCTACCGCGTGGAACTGGGTTGCGTTGAGACGCAGTACACGTTTGTGAAGAGCGGGAAAGTGGAGAACCGGACGTCACTGCACTGGGTCTATACCCTCGCTGAAATCAGGCGGATGCTCGAGAATGCGGGATTCTCGATCCTCGAGACCCACGGCGGCATCGACGGCCGGCCGTTTGCTTTCGGGTCGCCGCTGCTGGTCGTGACCGCCCAGAAAGAATCCCAGTAGATCGTTGCGTTCCACCCCGGGTTTGCCGGAAGCTGTCGAGGATAATCCGCAAAAACCCGCGGGGCCCGACAGCGGGGCGTCCCGGCGGTTTCTCCGCCGTTTTCAGGGCTTGAAGCCCTGCTCGACCAGGATTTTGAGGCAGGCGTCCGTCACATCGGGATCGTACAGCGTATTCCGGTTTCTGTAGAGCTCCTCGATGGCCCCGTCGGTCCCGACGGCATCCCGGTATGGCCGGCCGGAGCTCATGGCTTCCGCCACATCGGCCACGGCCAGGATGCGGGCCTCCAGCAGAATGTCCTTCCCGGAGAGTCCCCGGGGATAGCCGGTTCCATCCATTCTTTCGTGATGCTGCAACACCGCCTGGGCGACGGGCCACGGGAATTTCACTCCCTTGAGAATATCGTAGCCCGCTGTCGGGTGTTGCCTGATCAGCGACATTTCCACGTCCTTCAAGAGGGTTATTTTGGTGAGGATCTCGGCGGGAATCGCGATTTTTCCGATGTCGTGGACCAGGCCGGCGAGCCTCACCGCGTCCACCACCTCGCCGGGGCAGCCCATTTCCGTGGCGATCCGGGAGGCCAGGTCGGCTACCCTCTTCTGGTGACCGGCAGTGTAGGGGTCGCGGATCTCGAACGCGGAGCTCAGGGCGTCGACCGTTTCCTCGAAAGCGCCCAGCAATTGTCGTAGCGTGTGGTTGAGCCTTTCGTCGGCGGAGCGCCGCTGGATGGCGATCCCATAGAGGGAGGCGAGCCTGCCGGCAAACACCAGGTCCTTTTCGTCGTAATCGCGGCGGGAAGTCCCCAGTGCCAGGATTCCGAGCAGCACATCTTCGGCCGTCACCGGGGTGATCAGGAACCTGAACCGCAATTCGTTCTCGTCCCGGCGAAGATTCGTCATGACGGGTTTTCGATCTTCCGACACCCTGTTCCACAACCGGCACAGGCGCTCCAGGACGGCTTCCCTGATGGAAGGATCGGGATCGTCCCACTGGTTCCCCCTCAGGTCGGGGCTTATCAGGCATTTCTTCTCCAGGCTGATGTAGTCGACGTAAGCGATGCCGCTGTCGGTCAACTGCCTGGCGTGTTTGACAACGAGCGCGGACAGCTCGTCCATGGACACCGGAAGCACCATGGCCTTCGCAAGCTCGGCAATGGCCATGTTCAGGGAAATTTCCCGGAGCAGATACCGGTTCGTCTCGATAAGGCTGCCCTGCATCCGCCTCTCCCGCTCTATCCGTCCGATCTTGGCCTCCAGTTCCCGGGCGCTGAAGGGCTTGATGATGAAATCGCCGGCCCCCGCCTCCACGATGTCCGTGTAGGAGTATTCGGACGCATATCCCGTCATGATGATGAAGTCGAGCTCGGGGAATTCCTCGAGCGCTTCGCGCATCATTTGAATTCCGTCCTTGCCCTTCATCCGGATGTCGGAAACGACCATTTCGAACGGTCTTTCATGCAGCATCCGCAAAGCATCGGCGGGGGCCGCGGCGGTTTCGGTCTCGTAGCCCCTGGAGCTCAGAATCTGCCTTACGACGTCACAGTAGCGCTCTTCATCATCAACAATCAGGATGCGTTTGACCATCGGTTCTCCCATCCGATTCGCCCGATCGTGCCGCAACCGGCTGCGCCCGGCGCCCCCCGTCGCTTCCCCCGTGGATCGTTCGCACGAATGCAATCGTGCGCAACGTGACGTCGGTCTTTTTCTGGATCAAGGTTCGAGAGCGACCGGGTGAGCGCCTGCCGGGTTCTTCGAGGGACGGAATCGGAAATGCAAAACTCGCGCATGTTCCCGAGGCGAGAGATGGCAACCCGGTGGCGCTATTGCGGATTCGTTACGGCCGGCCTCACTGGAAACCGCATGGAACCAGTCTCCGAAAGCCATTACTCGTGGTTTCGGTCGACAGACGTTGGGTGACACGATGATTTCCGGTCAACAGTCGACGGGCCGTAAATGACTCTGATCGGAATATTCGCAAATCACGGGCGTCCTGTCAACGGCCTGTTGCCCGGGGCAAACGGCGAACCCGGACAACCGGGGCGAGACGTTCTCGGGAATTTGCGGAAGACGATGTTCCACATGGTGGCCGGCAGTGAGATGCAGCAGTCCATCAAGGTGGCTGAGCCGCGGCGCAGCCTGCGGCCCGGGAAGAGGTGCCGGGCCTCGCAACGCCCGGGTCGTGAGACAGACCCGGGCGTTCGCCCTCATCGCGGGCACGACGGAGTTGTGCCCCCTTGGTCCTCCCTTTGCGCCCGGGTTTGGCGAATCGTCGGGCAATGTCTGCGCCGGCCCGCAGGAAGGGCTTATCTCTCGCCGTCGCGGTGCGGATCGAACGGTTCGGCGAAGAGCAGCCTTCGGGCACCGTCCTGAGCCAGGATCGGGCCGATGTCCCGGAGGGAATCCACGACCAGGACGGGAGTGCCCACTTTGGCCCAGGTGAAAAGATCCCGCGCCGGCATGAGGGGAAGGTTGATGCAGCCGTGGGAACAGTTCCCCCGTTCGATGTCGCCTGCGTGGACCCAGACGTGATCATATATCCTCAGCGCGTAGGGCATGGGGGCCCAGACCCCGTCGGCGTTCCTGTAGCTTCGCGAAACGTGATCGGCGTCCTTGTTCTTCACGGTGTAGAGACCGGCTTTGGTCCAGGCGTCTTCCTTGCCGATGCAGATGTAGGAATCGCCGACCATTTTGCCGTTCTCATACCAGCCGATGAAATGCAGGTCCTTTGAGATGAGGATGAACTGCGGAACCGTCTTCAGCTCGGCCAGGTATCCCTTCAGCGGCGTCCATTTCTTATAGGCCTCGAAACTGTTGGGCACCTTTATGGGCCTTCCGGCCTTGATGTCCTCGTCGATGTAATAGGGCGCCCTGGCATTGAGCTTGGACAGGATGTGTCTTGCGATGCTCGGGCTCAACTCCGGGTCGCATGCAGTGATTTGCAGGAGCTCCCGGTCGGTCAGGACACGCTGCCGCCAGCCCAGATCGGGCGGTGTGCCGGCCGGAACATGCCTGCGACAGGCGAAGGCGACATCGTCGCGGCTTTCCCCGTGAGGGGGGAATTCATAGAACGCCTGGGCCCCCATGGCTTCGCTCCATGAAAGCACAATCACCAGCGCCGCCCCCGCCGACCATCGCCACAGGTTCGGTATTCTCATGAACGCGCCTTTCCGCGTCAAGAATGGACGCATTTCCAAGTGCCTTCCCGCACACGTTCGCTCAACGAAACCGCGAGGAGCGTGCCGCGTGTCCAGGTATAAAATAGTCAACGCAATGCAAGAACGCCAGAAGGTGCCGGGATGGGCGGCGAACCGTCGGGACGGCGCCCGGCGGCTCGCAGGAGAAAAGACCGGCCCGCGCAACTTCCCACTTTGAGCTCGAAAGAGTGCCTGAATGAGAACCCACCCCCGCAGAATCGGGGTCAGTCTCGCATGCGGCCTCTCTTTGATTGAAGAATTCCCTGAAATTACGTCATTTTCCGGGACTCTGCCGGCGGGTCGCCGCCTCGCCCCCCGCGCTGCCCCGATCGCAGCATGCGCCAGATGATGGATGGAATCAGCAGGGTCAGGCCCGAAACGATGGCGGCGTCGGCCACGTTGAAGGTCCAGGAACGGAAACCGCCCCAGGTCACGATGATGAAGTCGACCACGTTGCCCCCGAAGACCATTCGGTCGAGCAGGTTGCTGACGCTGCCGCCGCAGAAAAGCGAGAGGGCCAGGGCCGGGAGGGGCCGCAGGCCGGGACCGAACAGGAGGAACGCAACGATGGCGCCGACAAGCAGCGCGGATGCGGCACCGGCGATTTCGCCGTGCCATTTTTCGGGCAGGTAATACTCGAAGCTGAAAACGGCGCCTTCGTTCTCGCTGTAACTGAACCGGATCACGTCTCCCGCAAAGGACAGTTCCCTGCCCCGGGACAGGTGTTCCGCGGCGATTCCCTTGGTGATCTGGTCGAATCCCACGCACAGCAAAATGGTGAACAGGGCCAGGACGATCCGTTTGCGCTGCCTCATCAATCCGCCTCTGAAAAGGGGTCTTCATTTCACCATGCACTCAAAAGGCGTTCGAACGAATGAGCCACATCTCGCCACAAAAAGCAATCCGTTTTCCACCAAGGCAGGGCGGCACTGTCCGTTTGGGCCTTCAAACGCAAAGCGCGAGCCGCCGCCGGGGCTGCCGTGTCGTTGGGCGAATCCGCGCCACTTGACACTGGTCTTGTCTCTTCATTGGTGCTACATTCATGCGCGGTCTATGATCGCCCGGCTTCATAGTCGAGCGAATATCATGGAAAAGGAGGATTGCTTTCGGGACGCTCGCTTCATATGGACGAAAGAGCCTGGCGTTCCTGATCTATCGGCGCCGTTTCCAGCGCCTGAATATTGACGGGGCGGAGGATGATCAGAGACTGCTTTTTCAGGCACGGCGGTAATGGTCGAGAGGTACTCTGTTGCAGCTGAATCCGCTTGCAGTGATAGTATTCGGTTCCGCAACCGTCCTGTTTCTTCTCGGTTGGAGCGGGCTGCGCCGTCGAAACGCCCGTGGGGCGACCGCCTTCTGCGTGCTCATGCTGGCGTGCGCCGTCTATTCGTTCGGCTACGCGTTCGAGCTCACCGTGACGACCCTCCCCGCCATGATGTTCTGGTTGAGAGTCGAATACCTCGGTGTTCCATTTATTCCCGCCCTCTATGTCGTTTTCGCCATTCAGCACGTTGGAGCGGACAAGTGGTTGACAAGGCCCGTATACGGCTTTCTGTTCCTTATTCCCCTGCTTACGTTTCTGCTCTTCCAAACGAACGAGTATCATCATCTCTATTACCGGACAGGCTGGATCAACGACTCCGGTCCCTTGCCGCTCCATTCCTTTACGCCGGGTTCCTTGTACTGGGTCCAGATGGTATATATCAGCGCCTGTTTCTTTTTCGCCAATACCCTGTTTCTCAGGATGCGCCTGCGTGTTCCGGAACCTTACAGGAAACAGGCCGACGTCATGCTGGTGAGCTCAGTGGTCCCCTGGGCGGCAAACATCGTCTACCTGGCCGGGTATAGTCCCTGGGGCATCGACCTGCATCCCCTGGCGTTCACCTTCAGCGGCATCGGCTTTGCCTGGGGGGTGTTCCGCCACCGGCTCCTGGATCTCGTGCCGGTGGCCCGCGCGACGGTATTCGAAGGGATGCGCGACGGGGTCATTGTGCTGGACAACCGGGGACGCATCGCGGACATGAATCCGGTGGCCGCACGGTTTCTGGGGGCGACGGAAGAAGCGATCGGTCAACCGGCCTCGGAGGTGCCGGCGCTGGGCCTCGAGCACACGGGAAGGATTCTCGCCGGAACCGAGGGACGGCTGGAATTCATGGGCGGCTCCCCCGAATGCCCGTTGTGGCTCGAAATGGACATCTCCACGTTGAAAGATCGTCGCGGGCTTGAAAGCGGACGGTTGATCGTCATGCGAGACATCACCGAGCGCAAACATGCGGAGACGGAACGGCTGGAGATGGAGCGGCGCCTTCTGCATGCCCAGAAACTCGAAAGCCTGGGGCTGCTGGCGGGCGGCATCGCTCATGATTTCAACAACCTGCTCATGGTGATCCTCGGCAACCTGGAATTGGCCCGGATGTCCATCCCCGCAAGATCTCCCGCTCACTCCAACATCACCGACGCGGCCGCCGGCGCTCACAGGGCCGCCGAGCTCACCCGCCAGATGCTGGCCTACTCGGGCAAGGGCATCTTCCTCAAGGATGCCCTGGATCTGAACCAACTGGTGAGGGATATGGGCAGCCTGTTGAAGGTCTCCATATCCAAGAGTGCTTCCCTGGAACTCAGGCTCGCCCCGGAGTTGCCTCTCATCATGGCGGATTCCGGACAGATGCAGCAGATCGTGATGAACGTCATCATCAATGCGTCGGAAGCTCTGGGCGAAGAGGGGGGAGTGATCACGGTCACCACGGCTGCGCGCGAATACGACGAGAAGGGACTGCTGCGCAGCTACCTGGAAGAAAAACCACCGGCGGGCCGGTTCGTCAGCCTGGAGATATCCGACGGCGGGTGCGGCATGGATGAAGAGACGCGCAGGCTCCTTTTCGACCCGTTTTTTTCCACCAAGTCGGTGGGCCGCGGCCTGGGGCTGTCGGCGGTGCTCGGCATCGTGCGCGGCCACGACGGAGCGATCATGGTGGACAGCGCCCCGGGGCGGGGAACGAAGGTGACGCTTCTGTTCCGCGTTCATGAAGAGAAGCCGGTTCAGCCGGAGCCGCGGGCTCCCGCGGTTTTTCCTTCCATGGAAGGGGATCCGGCCCTGTCTTCCGGGACGGTCCTGGTAGTGGACGACGAGGACATGGTCCGGGAAGTGTGCGAGGCGATTTTAAGGCATTTCGGCTTCAAGGTCTTGACGGCGGCCGGCGGCGAGGAAGCTCTGGATGTCTTCCGCGCCAACAGGGGTGAGATTCGGTGCGTGATCCTCGACCTGACCATGCCGATGATGGACGGTCCCACCGTGTTCGGCCACATACTGGCCGTTCAGCCCGAAATGCCGGTGATCCTGGCCAGCGGCTACAGCCTGGCCGAAGTATCCCGCCGATATGGCGATCGCGGATTTGCAGGGTTTATCCAGAAACCCTACAGCACCCAACATCTCTACGACGAGTTGCGAAAGGTGCTGGCGAACTGATGCCAACTCGCGTTCACGATTACACAACGCCGGTTCGCCAGGCTGTTGGGCGGGCGCAATTCAGGACCGTTTCCCCGGGACGGATCGAGCTCGGATTTTCTTTTTGAAGTCCGGAATGGGCTTGACAGTTAACAAAATAGCCAATAAGATTGTTAACAATCTGCCGGCGCGCATGAATGCACTGCCCTCATGCCGGGCACAGCGGCCGGCCGGGCCTGTCTCCCTCTTGGCCGGGGGCGTCGCCGGTCGATGCGACGCCCGGTTTCGGGTGTGTGGCACCGTGCACGGACGGGTTCCTGGCGGAAGAGCCGGCCTGGCGGTTCACGCGCCGACGTCTGCCAGGCACTTTGAGGCGGGCATGGTACCTGCCCGGGCCGACGTCCGGACAGCGGGGTCTGCGGCGACTGACACGTCCATCCCCCGGTAGACGGGAGAAAGAAGGCGATTCCCAGCATGCACACGGACTATCCCAAGATGTATCGCATTCGCCAGCGCTTCGATCGCAGCGCCATCGCCGACATTCCGAAAGCGGTTCGGGATGAATTCACCCGGGGCGATTTTGCCCGGAAGGTCCGCCCCGGCGAGAGGGTTGCGGTGGCGGTCGGGTCGCGCGGCATCAATCGGTTGGCGATGATCGTCGCCGCGATGGTGGAGTGTCTCAGGAGCATCGGGCTGCAGCCGTTCATCGTGCCGTCCATGGGGTCTCACGGTGGAGCGACCGCCGCCGGGCAGGAAGAAGTGCTCAAACACCTGGGGATCAGCGAAGCGACGGTGAATGCTCCCGTGGTCTCCAACATGGAGGTGATTTCTCTTGGCCGCATCGAGAACGGCGCGGACGTATTCGTATCCAGGAACATCGCCGAAGCCGATCACGTGGTTGTCATCAACCGGGTCAAGCCGCACACGGCCTTTCGTTCCGACGTCGAGTCCGGCTTGTGTAAGATGCTCACGGTGGGTTGTGGGAAGCACCTCGGGGCTCTGAATATGCACAAGTTCGGGCTGGGCGCTTCCATCAAGCCGGCCGCCCGGGTGATGCTCGATCGCCTTCCGGTGCTCTGCGGCCTGGCCATCGTGGAGAACTCCCTCGATGTGGCCCACACCTTCAGGATCGCGCGGCCCGAGGAGTTCATCGATGTGGACCGGGAACTTCTCGAGTTGGCCAAGCGGCTTCTCCCGAGGATACCCGTGGAACAACTGGACGTGCTGATCGTCAACGAGATGGGCAAGAACATCAGCGGGGGAGGGATCGACCCCAACGTGATCGGTTTCTGGCGGAGGGAAGGCGGACCCCGCACACCGGACTACCGCACACTGATCCTGCTGGACATTACGGAGCAGTCCCAGGGAAATGCGGTCGGAATCGGAATGGCCGATCTCACGACCAGGAGGGTCATGGACAAGCTCGATCTCAAGGCCACCTACACCAACGCGCTCACGACCGGTATCTGGGCCGCGGTGCGTTTGCCCATCGCCCTCGAGAGCGAGCGGGCCGCATTGGACGCGGCCCTTGCCCATGTGACCGATGTTTCCAGGGTCCGCATGGCGCGCATACTCAACTCCCTGATGCTGGAACATCTGTGGGTGACCCGGGAAGTGGTCGAGGAATTGCGGGCGGATAAGAGCATCGAAGTGGATGAAACCCCGATTCCCATCGTCTTCGATGCCGACGGACGCCTGTTGCCTTTCGACATGCCGGCGAGCGAGGAGCACGGCAAATAAGGCGACGAACGAAGTCCGTGCGGTTTCCCTGCTCCGGGGCGGGCGAGGGCACCCGGCACTGAATGCGGACCCGGATCGCCCGGCGATGACGGGACGGTTCGAAAACACGGCACTCTGCACGACAGGCATTGGAGTCGACCATGTCCGACCGCTTCACACCCGAGCAGATTGAAGAAATCAACCGGCTCCAGCAGAAGTATTTTGACGAAAACGTGGATCTTTTTGAGCCTCCTCTGCCGAGGGGGGTGCCGGAACGCTTGAGGGAGACCGTAAAGGCGAGCGGGCTTGCGCGGGGCGAAACGGTCCTGGACGTGGGAACGGGGACGGGGATCCTCATTGGGTTCATCGTGAAGTACGGGCCTTCGGAAATCCATGCTTGCGACCTGGCCGGGAACATGCTCCGGGCGGTGAAGGAGAAATTCCCCCGCGTCAAGACCCACCTGTGTGACGTCAGGGACCTGCCGCTCCCCGACGACAGCCTGGACGTGGTGTTCATCAATGCTTGTTTTTCCAACATTATGGACAAGCCGAACGCCCTGAGAAACCTGCACCGCATGCTGCGATGCGGGGGCAGGCTGGTCATCAGTCATCCACTGGGCAGAGGCTTTATCGTCGAACTGAAGAAACACACGCCCTTTCACCTGGACCTATTGCCCGATGAGGCGGCTGCCAGGACGCTGCTCGAGCCGCGCGGGTTCGAAATCGTCACATTCAGGGACGAACGCGAATTCTACCTCGTCGTTGCAAAGACCACCAAACAGGGATGATCCGTCACAACGCCGGAGGCGACCCTTCCGGGTCGTTTCGCGGCCCGCCTTCGAGGCGGTTTCAGGGACGCGGGCTCACGCCGCTGCGGAGCCGAACCGGGGCGCATCCCGTTGCGACTCCCGGGGGCTCGAGGCGAGGTAGAGCCGGATGTTGTGCGACAGGTTGTCGATGATGCCGCGGAACTCGGCCTCATCCTGTTCCAGCAGAGTCATGCGGAAGCCCTGTAACTCGGTGTTGAAGGACGAGAGCGGAACCACGCAGATGCCGCTGGAAGCCAGAAGATAATAGACAAACCGCTTGTCCGGCTGCATGTCGCCGTCGCGCGTCAGTTCCTCAACCAGGTTTCCGGCGTCACGGATGCCGATGGGCAGGGTTTGCCGACCGTTCAGCACTCCGTCTTCGAACACCACGCTCATGTAAAAAGCTCCGTCGGAGCGGTTGACCAGGACTCCGGGAACGTTCTTCAGCTGTTCGTGGGCCAGGTTCGAGAGCCTCTCGTAGCGTCGACGCCTTTCCTCCAGCCAGCCTTCGTATTCGGGATGCCCGAAGATACGCGGGATGGCCTTCTGGGGCAGGGTGGTGGAACACACTTCCACCATCTTGGCGTTGTGGATGCTCCTCACGTACCGGGCGAAGTGCGGATCCTTGCCGGCATTGTAGAATTCGATCCATCCGCAGCGGGCTCCCGGCCAGGGCAGTTCCTTGGATATTCCTTTCATTGCGAGCCCGGGGACATCCCCGATGATTTCGGCGAGCGGCTTCGCTTTCCGGCCGTTGTATACCAGGTTCTGATAAATCTCGTCCGCAATGATGAACAGATCGAACTCGCCGGCGATGGCGACGATCTCGCGCAAGATGCTTTCCGGGTAGACGGCTCCGGTGGGATTGTCCGGATTGATGAGCAGAATGCCGGCCACGGAAGGGTTGTATTTCACCCGGCGGCGCAGTTCCCGGGTGTCCGGGTACCAGTGGTCGTGAGGATCGAGAGGATAGGAAACCGGGGGCTGGCCGGCGTGGGCTGCTTCGGATGCCGAGTGCGTGGTGTAGGTGGGCGAAGGCGTGATGATGCGGGCGGTGCTTCGAAGAAGCCCGTAGACTTTGGTGATGGCTTCGCCCAGACCGTTGAAAAAGACGATGTCTTCCGGTGTGATGCGCACGCCGCCGTTACGGTTGTTTCGCCGTGCCAGGAATTCACGGGTTTCCAGGATTCCCTGCGTCGGGCAGTAACCGTAGGAGCCATCCTGCATGGCCAGGTCGGCAACGATTGCCTTCATCCACGCAGGAATCTTCTCACCCTTGGCCACCGGATCGCCGATGTTTTCCAGGTTGACCTTGACCCCCATTTGCTGCAGTTTTTCGGCTATTCCAATGATGTTGCGGATCTCGTATGTCAGTTTGCCGGCGCCCTTGTGTACGATGTCGGTTCGCATGATCCCCCTCGCTCCTGGTTTCGTCTCGCCGCGGTGTGCCCCGGACTCCATCGCCTCAAAATGAAAAAGGCCGCGAGTCCTTCGCAGCCCCTCAAACAAAAAGGGCTGCGTCCGTCTGCCCGCAGCCCTGAGTTTTCGTTTTTTTTTGGAGATTAGACCGTTCGCTCTCCTCTCAGAACCACGGGCCGCAGGGCTGCCAACGCCGCCGCGGCGCTGCTAGCCAGACACGCATTCCAGGCTCTGTGGCAGAGAGTGTACATATTTTACCTCAACTGTTTGACTTCTCTCACATGTCAATGCTCTCACATAACACGAACATTAATGGATGTCACGCCCAAAAAAGCCCCCACCGTCAATATTCGCCCGGCGAACGCCGGGCATCGCAGCCTCGGCGCAAGCAGACCCGAAATCCTTGCCCCGCCCGGTGTCTTGCCGGGACCGGGATGGAAGAGCCGTACCGGCGGAAAAAGCCGCCGGCTCTCCCATCGGAGCCCGCGAGGGCTTTCCGCCCGGCATGCCGGGGCATTCCGCCGAATTCGCCGCCGTGTCCCGCGTTGCCGGGGATAACTTCCGCCAGTGTCTTCTCCGATACGACCGCCTGCCGTCAGACCGCCTGAGCCGGATATCCTTGAGGGGACATGCGGCGGATGCCCGTTCGGGCTTCAAACCACCGTGACGGGGCATGAGGCGCCTTTGATGAGTTCATCCACGGGCGCCCCGAAAAACCGCTTCACCCAGGCGGGCCTTTGGGATCGCGTTGTCACAACGAGGGACGGCTTCCTCGCCTTGACCGCTTCCAGGCAGATGATCGCGAACTGACCCACCTGGACGTGTGTCTTGACTTCGATTCCTTCCTTCTCGGCCCGTTCGGCAATTTCCTCCGCGTGCTCCCAGCCTTCTTTCTCGTGCTTTTCCAGCACCTTGGCTTCGACGGACTCCCTCAGCTCACCGAAAAGCCTCTGGTCGGCATCGACCATGTAGCGGGCCAGATTGGAGTCTGCGACGTAGACTACAAGTAATTTCTTGATTTCTCGAGCTTTTTCGATTGCCACATCGATGGCTCTTTCGGATCTTCTGAATGTGGAGAGAGCCAGCATCACGCAACCTTCCATGCTTTTTCCTGCAATACCGGGTGGTTGAGTCATGACTTCCTCCATCGGCAAAGCATATGATGAGGTGAACGCGGGAAAACCCTGACGGAACGATGGTGCCGACAACGGAGACAACAACGCAGGATTGCCTCCGTATCGGTGATCGGTCGCCCGCCTGCACCGCAGTCGCAAAGAGCCGCGATCGGAGCGAACGGACTGCTCCATCCACGTTTGGAACCGGTCGCCGGACCCGTGCCGGACGTCACCGGGAAACCGCGGACGCGGAGGTGCCTGGCCAAAGGGACGGGGAGCGGCGCTCCACCGCCGCGAAAACGCGCCCCTTCGCCAAGGCCGGTCACGAGCAAAGGTTAACCGTGGCACCTGCCGCTTGCAAGGGAAATTCGAGGACAGGGAAATTCGAAGACGACAGGGAAATTCGAAGACGACAGGGAAATTCGAGGACAGGGAAATTCGAAGACGACAGGGAAATTCGAGGATGATTTCGGGCACATGGGGGGGAAACGGCGCGGATATCCGCGGCCCTTCGAACTTTTGGACTTCGTTTACCCATCGTGTTTGTTCTGCTGCGCCCACTCCCGCGCGTTTGATCTTGCACGCTTTCCGGTTTCCACTAGAATGTCCCGCAAGCGGGAAAATGCTTTGCCGTGAGGAGGGATTCAAGTCCTCATGCGGAGGTGCGTATAAGATTACACGACACCTGCCCGGCGGGAGGACATGCGGGCGGGGATAAACCCGCCCCTCGTACGGGCTGATGTGCCGGTCAGACGAGAGGGGGACTTTATGCCCTCCCGTCCTATGCACTCGTCTTGAACGCAATTGCCCGTGGCCCCGGCGTCACCCGCGAAGCATGAAAACGACTCACCTGGGAGTCTATTTCCCACTGAGCGAGGTATCACGGGATCGGCCCCCGGCAACGAAAATCACCCGGGGCTCACAGCGGAGCATGAAAACCGCCGCTTACATTCCCGCGCAGGCGGAAACTCGAGAAGACAGGCCGGCTTTCCGTTCCTGCGGGAATGACGGTCACACCTATCCACGAAAGAGAGGAGGATCGGGATGAGGAACGTCTCTTCGTTGTTTGCGATATTCTTCCTTTGGGCATTGCCGTGCTCCGCTCAGATGGCTCCCGTGCCGTCCGAGCCGCTGCCCGTGCGGAAGGTTGTTTTTTACAAGCATGGCATGGGCTATGTCGAGAGGGAAGGGAAGATCAAGGGTAACGCCACCCTCTCGCTGGCGTTTCGGTCCGACCAGATGAAAGATCTTTTGACCAGCTTCTTTGCGGTGGATCTGGGGGGCGGCAAGATTTCATCGGTCCGGTACGAAACCCGGGACCCGCTTTCCAGGCAGCTCAAGGATATTCTCATCACGGTGCCCGAGCAGACGGCGCTCAGCCAGTTCCTGGCCCAGCTCAAGGGTGCCCGTCTGACGGCCAAGGCGGCCGGAGAGGTAGTCGAGGGCCGCATTCTGGGCATCGAGCCGGTCTCGGAGGTGGTCGGCGGCCAGGAGGTCCGGAAAGGCTACCGGCTGGTGCTCCTGACCGATGCCGGTCCCATCCGGTCGCTTGATCTGTTCGGCATTTCCGAGTTCATGCTGGCCGATGACGCGCTTCAGCGGGATCTGCGCAGGCTGCTCGATCTTTCCCTCGACAGCAAGTACACCAACCGCAAGAAGCTGACGTTGAGTGCCGCGGGGCAGGGGGAGCGACTGCTGCGCATCGGCTATCTCATCGAGATGCCCATCTGGAAATGTTCCTACCGCGTCATATTCGACGAGAAGAAGAAGGATGCCGCTCCGCTCCTCCAGGGCTGGGCACTGGCCGAAAACACCACCGAAGACGACTGGCAGGATGTGACGATTTCCTTTGTCGCCGGGAATCCGCTCTCCTACGTGATGGATTTGTATTCGCCCTACTACGTGCGACGCCCCCAGGTGCAAATCCCGGGCTTTCAGGACCTGGCGGTGGACTGGGGTGCGTCTTCGTCGCCCGATCTGATCGAGGAAGATGAGGCGCCGATGGTGAGGGAGGAGCGGCCAGGCCCGGCACGGAAGGCAAAACGGTCCGCGCCCGCGGGGGCGGCCCAGAGCATGGATCGGGCCGGAGCTCTCCCGGCCCCGGCCCCGGGCGCCGCTCCTGCCAGGCCGATGGGAGAGCTTCTGGCTTCGAGCACCGGCGACGAGGCCCAGGGAACGCAAGTCGGAGAGCTCTTCAGTTTCGAAGCCAGGGAAAAGGTCTCCATTCCCCGCGGTCAGGCCGCCATGGTTCCGATCCTCTCAAAGCAGATCAACGGCCGCCGTCTCGCCTATTACAAGAGGGCTTTCTCGTCCAGGGTCACCAACGCGTTCGTGATGCGCAACGACACCGACGTGACGCTGGAAGCCGGGGCGGTCACATTCTTCGAGGGCAGCACCTCTCTTGGGGAGGGCATACTCAACCACACGCTCCCCCCGGGGAGCCAGGAGGTCGTCCCATACGCCCTGGACCCCTCGGTGGACGTCGTGCCGCAGCATAAGACCCTGCGTGAACCGCACTTCAAAGGCCGCCTCGTGGACGGCATCCTCACGCTCACCTGTGTCGAGACCCTCACCAGCACCTGGAAAATCGTCAACCGCGGCAAGGAACCGGTCACGCTGTGGCTGAACCAGCCCAAGAACGCCGGTTTCCGACTGGGCAAGCCCGAAAAGCCGCTCAAGGAGGTGGACAACCACTACCGCTTCGAGGTGCCGCTCAAGGCCGGAGAAACGACGGATTTCGTGGTCGAGGAGAAACGCGACGTTCGGGAAACGGTGCAACTGGCAAAGAGCAGTGAAGATCAGATCCGTTTCTACGCGTCGCAGCGGTATCTGTCGGGGGGTGCCAGGGCGTTCATGAAGGATCTCGGTGACCTGATGGCTCAGAGAGCCGCCCTTCAACGGCAGATCGACGACTGGAATCAGCAGGTTCAGCGCCTGAGCGACGAACAGTCACGCGTGCGGTCCAACCTCGGCTCGCTGCGTTCGGACCAGCCCAAGGAGCAGGAATTGCGGGCCAAATGGGTTGCTGCCCTCGCCTCCAACGAGGAGCACCTCACGGACCGGCGGGGAAAACTCGACGAGGCCGGCGTCAAGATCCGCCGGTTGGAAGACGAAGTGGCCAGGAAAATCCGCGAGTACAAGGACGAGTAGCTCCCCCGGCCCGGTCGTCGCAACCCGGAGGCGCCTGTGCGTCATGGTGTGCGTGAGGAGAAGGAGGACGCCGGCATTCGCCGGCGCGGGAGGTTCTACTTCGTTGCCTCGAACTTTCTGCTGCGCACGGCTTCCTGCAGGCCGGTCAGGATTTCTTCGCACTGGGCGGCCACTTTTCTTTTCCTTCCGAGGGAGAGCTCGAACGATTTGACGTTGGTGTTCAGGCGCGAGAGCCTGATCACCTCGGCGGTGACCGCTTGGAAGTCGGCGTAGGCTGCGGCGGCCTCCCGTAACGCAGGCCGATTCGCTTCGGGAACGACGATTTCGAGTTCCTTCAAAGATTCCTTGACCGATTCCTCATGGAGCCGTATTTCCTTTTCGATCCGATCCATTTCGGCAGGGTCCGAGGCGGCGATATGGGGCGGGAGCAGGAAGTAGACCTTGAATCCCGCCCTGAGGGCTTCCCAGGCGAGCGTCTGTGCCTGGCCGCCCTGAACGGTGAGCGGAAGATTTCTGCCGAGATCCGCGAGGCTGCGCTCGAACCGCTCCAGGGTCTTCCCGCCTTCGTTGAAAGAGAGGGCCGATGCCTTCAGGTTGGTATTCTCCACCGCATACTCGAGGATCTGCTTGTCAAGGCTGCGCATTTCCGACCAGCAGGTGTTGAACTCCTCATAAAGCGCCGTTTCCCTGGTCAATCGATCCTGCTCGATGATGCGGCCGAGCTCCACGCGGTCGCGTTCGACGGCGTCCGCCATCTGCCTGGACTGTTCTGCGAGGGTCCTGGACAATTCGTCCGTGACCGCCATGACCGCGCCCTTTTCGATATCCACCGACTTCAGAAGGTTGATTCTCATCCCGGACAGAAGGTCTTCCTTCTTGATCAGTCTGTGGACCTGGCTCTCGAGGCCGTCGTCGGCGGTCTTGAACTTGAAGCCGATGAAGGCCAGCAACAGCAGAAGAAAGACACCGCTGAGCAGGGACAGCTTGAGCCCCGCTCCATGGGAAGAGGATTCGTTGCTCATTTTCACGGACCTCCAGCGTTCGGGGTGGCGTATTCGCACAATCGGCCAAAGGACCATCGGGGCGCCCGGGCTTCCACAGTCCCCGCTCCACCGGCGCGAATGAAACGACCCAGGGGAACGTTCGCCGGGGGAGCGGCCCGCAATCCGGTCCTCACGGGATTTGCAGTCCCGGACCGCGCTCCCGCTATATCGCTATCTGCAGGCCAAGCTCGACCACCCGGTCCGGAGGAATATCGAAGTAAGCGGTCGGGGTTCCTGCATTCCTCGACATGTAGACAAACAGCGCTTTGCGCCATTGCATCATTTTCGAATCGCCCCCGGTCAGCAGCGATTCCCTCCCGAGATAGTAGGACGTCCTGGCGGGGTCGGTAACGATGCCCTGCATGGAAGCAAGGCGCATGATCGTCGGAATGTTCGGCGTTTCCATGAATCCGTACGATGCAATGATGCGGTAGAACCCTTGCCCCAGGTCCACGATGTGCAGTTTTTTCCTGTCCGGGACGGTGGGAGTGTCGGTGGAAGTGATGGAAAGAAGGATCACTTGTTCGTGCAGCACTTGGTTGTGTTTGTAATGATGCAGGAGCGAAACGGGTATTCCCATGGGCGAGACCGACATGAAAATCGCGGTTCCGGGCACGCGGGGAGGATTGTGCCTGGCCACATCCTCAAGGAACAGATTTTCCGGGAGGCGGGAGCTCAATATCTTACGCGCCAGGGCCGCCCGGCCGTCCTTCCAGGTTATCATGGATGTCGCGACGATCGCCGCTATCGTGAGGGTAATCCACCCGCCGTCGAAAATCTTGAAGAGATTCGCGCCGAAATACGACAGGTCGAAAAACAGAAACAGCACCAGGAGGGGGACGGCCCTGGCGAGCGACCATTTCCACGTCCTGGTGATGACGAAAAAGAAAAGGATCGAAGTGAGCGCCATGTCGGCGGTGACGGCGATTCCATACGCACCGGCAAGACCGCTCGATTTCTTGAACACAAGCACCAGCCCGAGGCAGGCGATCATCAGCAGGTAGTTCACTTCGGGGATGTAGACCTGCCCGCGTGTCTCTCGTGAAGTGTGGATGATCCGCATGCGCGGACAAAACCCCAGTTGGATGGCCTGCTGCGTCAGGGAGAATACCCCCGAGATCATCGCCTGGGAAGCGATGACGGTGGCTATTGTGGAAAGGCAGACCATGGGATAGAGAAGCGTCCGGGGGACCAGCCCGTAAAAGGGATTGAAGGCGAAGTTAGGGTCGCTGAGAAGAAGGGCTCCCTGGCCGAAGTAGTTCAGCAGCAGAGCAGGAAAAGCCAGGCCGAGCCAGGAGAGCCGGATCGGGTTGCGCCCGAAGTGGCCCATGTCTGCATAAAGAGCTTCGCCGCCGGTGATGCAGAGCACCACCGAACCGAGCACAACGACCCCCACGAACCGGTTGGCGGCGAAGAATTCGAAGGCGTACACCGGGTTGACCGCCAGCAGGATGTCCGGTCTATCCACGATCTTCCCGGCCCCCAGCGCGGCAATCGTGACGAACCACACGATCATGATCGGGCCGAACACATTGCCGATGACCCCGGTGCCGCGACGCTGTACGAGAAAGAGCGCAAGAAGCACCACGCAGGTGAGCGGGACCACCAGGGGTTTGGCGGCTTCGGTCGCCACTTCGAGCCCTTCGACGGCCGAAAGGACCGAAATGGCCGGCGTGATGACCCCGTCCCCATACAGGAGCGAAGCCCCGAGTGTTGCCGCAAAAGCCACCACCCCATGCAGCCTGGGCGAAATCCTGCCGCTGTCGCCGGGGATCAGGGCAAGCAGGGCGAAGATCCCGCCCATGCCGTGATTGTCCGCGCGCATGACGAACACGACGTACTTGACGCAGATCACCATGGTCATCGACCAGAAAACAAGGGAAAGCACGCCGAAGATGTTGGGCTCGTTCAGGGCGATGGCATGCGTTCCGTGGAAACACTCCCGGATCGAATAGAGCGGGCTCGTTCCGATGTCGCCGTACACGACGCCCAGGGAACCCAGTGCCAGTAAGAACGTGGTGGACGAGAACAACGGGCTGGACTTGTGCCCGTCCGAAGATTCGTTTGAATGGTTTTGCTTTTCCATTGGTCAACTGATCCGGGATTCACATAATCGGAAATAGTCCCAGTCGAAAAAAGCGCTCGGATTCCCATGACCCCGTGGGCCCGTCAGGCGTCGCTTGTCCTGCCCGGCATGAACATTCCTTGATCGGGCCCCGGAGCGTCCCGCTCACTGTTCCGCGCCGCGCCAGGTCCTTGCCAGCAGATTTTTTCCCAACTGGGTTGCCGCGAGGTAGAGCGTTGCGGCCCCGTACGCCAGCGCTGTGCCCGCATAGACTCCGTACAGCGGGTAACACAGGTTTACGGTGATCGCGTAAATCACCACCGAACCCAGCCCCTGCGGGACATGCTTGACGATCACGTAAACGTATTCCGGGCTGTAGGTCAACTGAATGATCACCATGAGCGGAAGCATGATGTTGGGAAACGCGGAGAACAGTCCCGCCCAGGTCGGGCCCACCACCCTGGCCGTGGATATGATGAGCACGATGGTGCCGGCCGCGAAAAGCGATCTGACGACCAGCAGTTTCGGGCTCATCCTCACTCTCTTGTCAATCCTTACGTCCTCGATGTTTCTGACCAGCCAGGTGAAGACCACGATGGAAAGGGCCGGAACCACGAGCGCCATGCGCAGACTCAATGTCAGGGTGCTCAAGATCGCCGCCATGGCGAAATAACCGGCGAGTCCCGCCAGACAGGCCAGCACCACGTGGAGGAACCTTCGCTTCAGTCGCGCGGCGGGCACGGATGCGCGGTAGTAGGAGTACCCGAACGCCAGGGTCGCCGCAACCCCCGCGGCGGTGTGCAGAGCGCTTCCCGCGGCGAAGCCGGGATCGATCTCCACTCCCATGAAAAAAAGGGTGATTGCCGCCCCCAGCGGAAATCCCGTGAGAATGCCCGCAAACCTGGGACTCACCACCTCCGCAAGAATGGAGAGGACCACGGTGATCACGGTGACGGCCCCCACCTTGATGAGGGTCGTCACACTGAGGAGCTCGCTCATCGCTTCCATGTAAAAGCAGTCCGTTCGTCACTCGGGTGCTCGCGCAGGGAGCGCTCGTCGGTATTTTCCGAAGGCCTCGGGAACGATCCGGCGGCGACAGGGCGTCCCGGAAGCCGTTTCATGGACGGCACACCACATGGGCCGTCCATGATTTCGGTTCTTCGTGCCGCGCGGCCGGCATCCGGTTTCCGTCCAATCATCGACAAAGTTGACAAAATCGTCAATATTTTTGTTAACAAAAATATGTGCCGCTTTCCTTTTTATCAAGAGTCGATCTCCCATTCGTCCAATGACGAGGGGACACCGAAGTATGGCTCCCGGCGCATCTTTGTCAAGGATTATTCCAGGGACCACGAAAACGAGGGCGGACTCGGCCTTGCGCGCGCTATTGCAGGAGGTCGGCTCGGGTATGCCGCGGCGAGACCGCGGCATCTTCTTTCCCAATCCCTGGAGGCTGCAGCCCGAAGTCATGGAACCCGGCCCGCGCCCCAGAGTGCCCATGGCATCCGTCACGCCCGTGGCGCAAACAGCATGGCAGGCTCTCTGACGTCACTCCGGAGTGCTTTCGTAAGCCTACGCCCCATGGCCGTTCGCGGGAATGGCGAACTGCGCTTCGCCCGGTGACGTCAAGCGCGGCGGGAAGCCGGGTCCGGGATCGACGGGAAACGTGCCCGCCACCGGGCCGCTCCGGGGAGATGTTCTCCACGACTTCCTGGCAGGGGTATTCTCTCAGCTCAGTCGCTCATCGGCGCCTCGGCCGGACCCGATCGAGGTCAACGCTTTTCTGGTGTGGAGCTGCAGAAGGTAGAAATCCTTGGCGTGAGTAATGTGCCGTCTGGCCAACTCATCCAGTTTGGCCGTGTCCTTTGTTTCCAGTGCCGTCACATACTCGTCGTGCTCCATGAGTATCCGGTTCACGATGGCTTGCGAAGACCAGGACGAATGGCGCAGAATGTGGCAACGGGCCTTCAGTTGGTTGATGATCTGCAGGAGGGTCTGATTCCCGGCAAGTTTGAAGATGTAGTCATGAAAATTGGCGTTGGAGGCGACCATGGCTTCCAGGTCCCTGAGTTCGAAACTCTCCCGGATGCGTTTGGCCATCCGTCTGAGCGCCCGGATGTCGGCAGGTTTCACGTTTTGGCAGGCCAGCCTCGTGGCAAGGGTTTCAAGGCTGATCCGGACCTGGAATATCTCCTCGATGATCTCCTCGTCCAGGTTGCTCACCATGGCTCCCTTGTACGGGACAATGGTGACCAGCCCTCTTGTTTCGAGAATTTTGAGGGCGTCCCTTATCCAGAACCTGCTGACGTTGAGAGCGGCGGCCAGGTTGAGTTCTATGAGCCGCTCGCGGGGGTGGAAATAACCGGTGAGGATCATGCTTTCGAGTTTTGCGACCAGGCTTTCGAATTCGAGCTTCGGGTTTTTCTTCGGAAACGTCATGATTTTCTCCATTCCAGCGGCTGGAATACCGGGGGCAGGGCGGCGCGCGGCCGTCCAATCTCTGAAATCAATATTGACAAAGTATACAATCAAAGAAAATAAACGCAAGGGTTACGCAAGTTTCGCTGGCGCAAAAAAACGGAGGAACGCCAAAAAACCGTTGACATGTGTCATCAAGATCGTCTACCGTATTGTTAACAATCTGGCGTGTGAACAGTGCCGCCGAGTGCGTGCGGTGGTGTTCCGGAGTGTTTCGCGAGGCCCGGGGCGGGCAGTTTACGACATGATGGCCGGTGCTGTGGTGGAGTACACGCAATGTCCAATCCGCAAGCGGAGCAATCGCACGCCGGCCGGCTCCCGGTTGCACGACACTCCCCGACACCGGTCGGCTTCCGCGCGGGAGCGGCGGTATGCCGCTTTCCGAATGCCTGTCTTTCAACGAATGCGGATTCCTGTGGTCGCCCGGACCGGGAAGGAAAGGCGTGGATATGTTGATCTCCTCCCCTTTGGTCATAAAGGGACGGGTATTTCCCAACCGTTGCTCCATGTCGCCCATGGTTCCGAACTGCGCGGGCGAGGACGGTTCGGTAACGGAAGCCTACCGGAACTTCTACCTGGCCCGGGCGCGGGCCCGTGTCGGGTATATCGTTTTGGGGGGAGTGTATGTGCACGAGAATGGGAAAGGCTTCCCGAGGCAGCTGGGCATCCATTCGGACGCGGTCAAGACGGGGTTGAGCGAGCTGGCGCAAGCGCTCGGCAAGTACTCCCGGGTCGGCGTCCAGCTCAGCTTCAAAAGCCTTCAGAGACTCCCCGAGGACTTCAAGGAATCCGAAATCGCGGTCTGCCGCAAAGCGTTTGTCGAGGCGGCGGTTCGCGCGCGCGACTGCGGATTCGATGCGATCGAGCTGCACGCCTGCCATGATTACTGGTTGAATTTCTTTCTCTCCCCCCATTTCAATCATCGCCGGGATGCGTACGGTGGGAGCCTGGAGAATCGGTCCCGCCTCTTGCGTGAGATCGTGCGGGATATCCGGTCGGCGGTCGGCGACTCGATGATCCTTGGTGTCCGGTTGAGCATGGAGGAGTTCGTCGAGGACGGATTGACCCTGTCGGAAACGCTCCAGGTCGGCACCTGGCTCGAGAAGCTCGGTGTCGATTACCTCAGCGCCTCGGGCGGGATCGGCAAGACCCAGCACCGCATGAGCCCACCCATGGAGGTCCCGCGCGGGTCCTTGCTCTACTTGGCCGAAGCGCTCAAGAGGAGCGTTTCCGTCCCCGTCATCGGCGTGGGTCGGCTGGATCGCCCCGAGGTCTTCAGGAAAGCGGTGGAAGAGGGCTGCGCGGACATTGCGGGTGTCGGAAGGTCTCTCATCGCCGATCCCGAATATGTCGCGAAAGTCCTTGACGGGAGGGACGAGGACATCAGGCCCTGCCTCGCCTGCAACTACTGCCTGCTGTGCCTGCATCGCGGCGAAGACGTGCGGTGTGCGGTCAATCCGCTTGTGGGGCGCGATCTCTACCGGCCGGTGCCGCTGCGCGGGAGACTCAACGTTTTGGTCGTCGGCGCGGGACCTGCCGGGCTGGCCGCCGCGGCCGCCGCGGCCGAGCGGGGCGCCGCCGTCAGGCTGGTGGAAAAGGATGCCGTGCCGGGAGGCATGTTGAATGCCGGCAAGGTCCCGCCTCACAAGGAACCGATCCAGGAATTCATCGACTACCTGGTGAAACGGGCTGCTGCCTGCGGTGTGGAAATCGTGACGGGGCATGCGGTGGAAGCTTCGGACATCCGGGCGCTTGCTCCCGATCGGGTGATCGTCGCCACGGGCAGCGCTTCGATCGCGCTCAGGGCCGACGGCCTGGAGGGTAACGAAAGGGTGGTCCTGGTCGAGAGCCTGTTGCGCTCGGGACGGATTTCGACGGGGGGCCGGTACATCGTCGTGGGCGGCGGCGCGGCCGGGCTGGAAACGGCGGAATTCATCGCGGAAAACGGTGGAAGCGTCACAGTGATCGAGATGACGGAAACACTGGGCAGGGGCCTCCATGCAACTCGGCTGAACCTGATGCTGGAGAACCTCGCGAGGCTGAACGTCGCCGTGATGCCCAACACCAGGCTCGTTTCCGTGGACGGCGGCGCGGTGCGGGCTGAAACCCCCGGGGGCCCCGTTGTTCTGGGCCCTTTTGATACGATCGTCATGGCGGTGGGGTACAGGAGTGAAGCGACACTCTCCCGGGGTCTCGACCCGCGGTTCGCTGCGACGGTCATCGGGGATGCCCTGCAGCCCCGATCGATCTATGAGGCCGTGAAGGAAGGTTTTGATGCGGCGGTCGCCCTAAAGGCCTGACGCCGTTTCGGGCTCCTTGCCCGATGCGCCCGACGGTCGCTTTGGGACGGCGAGTGGCCGCGAATCCTCGAGGAGGTTGAGATGAACATGGAGCTCAAGCCGCTGCGGCACGAGCTGCTGGGGGATGTGCGGATTCTGCTGCACGGCGTTCCCTGCAGAAGCAGTCGAGGCTGGTTCGGATACTGCTCGGTGGTGCTTTTCCCCGGCGAGGATGGCTGGGTGTTGTTCGATACCGGCCACTACAGCGACAGAGCCCTTCTGCTCGAAATGCTGGAGAAGGTTTCCCTGCGTCCCGAGGATATCCGACACGTCATCATCTCCCATCTTCATTTCGACCACATGCTGAACGTTCCTCTTTTCAGGAAGGCTTCGCTCGTCGTGGCGAAGGCGGAGGTGGATTATGCCCGCCGGGTCTCGAACGGGGATTTCCTGGATCCGTCGGTTCCTGACGACTGGCAGAGTATTCTGGAAGCGCACGAGGTGAGGCTGGTGGATGGGCCGTTGCGGCTGAGCAACGACACGGAGATCGAAGTCCTGCCCGGTCACACGCCCGGCGGCCTGGTTGTCTACAGGCAGGGTCCTTCGACGGTCGCGCTTTGCGGCGACACGATCAAGAATGCCTGGGAGGCGCTGAATGGAAAACCGTCGGCGGCCGGCGTGGACGGTGCCGCCGCCGCGGGGAGCATCCGGCGTGTGCTGGCCAGGTCCGAGGTGCTGGTGCCGGGACACGACCGGCCCTTCTGCATCAGGAACGGCGCAGTCGAGTTTCTCGCCCCTTTTAGCTGGCAGGTCCGGGGGCACCTTTTGCCGGGGCCTGAAGACGAGGTCATGCTGGATATCCATCTGCCGGCCGCCTCGCTACTGAGGCCGACAGGCCGCGCGACGACGCCGCAGAGCGCATGAACGCCTGGTTTCGGGAAGTCCTGCACGTTCCTGGGGAGTCGTGGCGCGGGAGCCTGCGGCGCTTCATTCCCGGTGATTGCTCCGACGGCCGGGGCATATCCGGGTTCCTGCCTTCTTCAGTGATCCGGGCCGGGGAATTGGCGTGCGTCGTGGCGTTGCACCCCGGTGTCGGCAAGGTGATGCCGCGACAGGTGAACCACGAAGAGAGAGAAAGGAGTTAGGATGCAAGCGCAACAGAATTTCGACGTTCCTTACGGTTATCGGGCCAAAGTCGGACTGATCGTCGTCGGCCCCAATTTGAACCCGACCCCTGAAATCGCCCGGATGCTGCCGGGCTATGTCCAGATGCGGGAAACACGCATTCACATGGAACCCGTTGTCAACATCGAGGAATGTTCCAAGCTGAGTACGCCCCTGGGGGCGGCTGCAAGCGTCATTTCGGAGGGACTGGTGTCTCCGGTGCTCGGCAAGCGGAGCGCCATTGCTTTCGCCTGTACCGCGGGCTCGCTCGTGGGGGGCCCCGGGTGGGACAAGAAGGAAATCGAAATGATGGAGGCGAACAGCCGGGGGATTCCTTGCACGACGACCGCCACCGCGGCGGAAGAGGCCATGCATTTCATGGGATTCAAGAAGATCGTTCTGGCCGGCCCGTACATCAAGGAATTGGATGAGAGGTTCCGCATCTTCTATCAACAGTCGGGATTCGACGTATTGAACGTTGTGGGACTCGGCATAGAGGACCTCTACGATATCGGCGCGACCAAGCCTTCCCAGGCCTACCAAGTGGCCATGGAGGCCGTGGTGCCCGAAGCGGACGGAATATTCATCACGTGCACCAACTTCCGCTGCAGTGACGTTATCGAGGAAATCGAACGGGATTCCGGCAAGCCCGTAGTCACATCGAACCAGGCGACCGCCTGGCATCTCATGAGACTGCTCGGAATAAACGATGTGGTGGAAGGCTACGGCGAGTTGCTGCGCAGGACGCCGAGAGTCGGAGCGCGCAAATGATACGCAACATCGCTTTCCTGCATACGGTGCCTTTTCTCGTGGAGCCTTTTTCCAGTCTGGTTGCGGAGAACCTGTCCGGAGTCGCGTGCTTTCACGTGGTGGACGAGGGAATCCTCAGGGAAGTCTTCCGGGATGGGGTCCTGGCTCCGAAGGTCCTGCGGCGCATTCTGGAACATTCCGTGCTCGCGGCACAAGCGGGGGCCGAGCTCATCGTGTTCACCTGTTCCTCGACATCCCCTGCCGTCGATTGCATCCGGCCGCTCACCGATGTCCCCATCTTGAAGGTGGATGAACCCATGGCGGAGACGGCCGTTCGACTCGGGTCCAAAATCGGTGTCGTGGCCACGGTCCGAACCACGCTGGAGCCCAGCGCCGCCCTGGTGAAAAGCGAGGCGGAGCGTCAGGGGAAAACGGTCGAGGTGGATGCCCGGCTCGAGGCGGAGGCATTCCAGGCACGGCTGTCCGGGAACGTTTCCGAGCACGACAGGATCATACGTCAGGCCTGTGCCGATCTGGCGGCCCGCAATGACGTCGTGGTCCTGGCCCAGGCGTCCATGGCTCACCTGGCGGAGAGCCTTCAGTCGGAGCTCAAACGCCCGGTGCTCTCCAGCCCTCCGCTGTGCATGGAAGCCCTGAAAAAGCTGGTCGGGGACCGCCAAAGCTGACCGGCTTCACGGCACAGTGCCGGGGTGTACCCGCAAGGGCATGGAGCGGCGATCGAGCGAAGAAAATCCTCCGGAGCCCGCGAACAAGCCGGCGGCACGCTTTTGTACTAAAATGCCTTGTGCCGCGCGCAGATTGCGGCAGGAAGAAACGACGCGCGGGTTTCAGGAGTGGGTGAGCGTCGGAAATCGAACGGCTTGAACTGGATCGAACGGGTTTGCATGGGCCCAAACCTCAGATCGGAAGGAGTAGTCCATGAGAGAAGTGGTAATCCTGGGAGCAGCCCGCACCATCGGCGGACAATTCGGAGGTTCGCTGCAAAACGTGACCGCGCCGGAACTTGGGGCCGCCGCCGTCCGGGAATCGATCAAACGTTCCGGGATCCCATCGGACGTCGTCGAACAGACAATTTTCGGCAATGCGTGGCAGGCGGGAGTGGGTCCCAATGCGGCCCGCTTGAGCGCGGTCATGGGCGGTGTTCCGGTGGACGCCCCGGCGGTGTCGGTCAACGTCCGTTGCGGTTCGAGCCTCCAGGCATTGATCCTGGGCGCCCAGGCCATAAAGGCCGGGGACGTGGACACCGTTCTGGTCGGCGGGACCGAAAACACCAGCCAGATCCCTTACGGCCTTCCCCGCGCGCGGTGGGGCTACCGGATGGGCAACGGCGAGATCCTGGACCTGATGCACAAGGATGGATTTCGCTGTCCGCTTGGGGGCGGTCTCATGGGCGAGATCACCGAATGGCTCGCCGAGGAGAAGGGAATTTCCAGGGAGGAGCAGGATGCCTTTGCCGCCGAATCCCACAACAAGGCGGAAGCGGCTGCGGCGGCGGGGAAGTTTCGTGATGAGGTCGTTCCCATCGAGATCAGGGGGAAAAAGGGTGAGGTCACCTTGGTGACGGATGAAGAGATTTTCCGAAAGGGCGTGACCGGGGAGTCTCTCGCCAAGCTGCCGCCTGTTTTCAAGAAGGGAGGCACGGTCACTGCCGGGAATGCCTGCGCCTTGTGCGACGCGGCTTCCGCCGCGGTGATCATGGAGCGGGGCCGGGCCAGGTCAATGGGGCTCAAGCCCCTGGCCCTGCTGAGGGGATATGCTTTCGTGGGGATCGATCCCGCGCGATTCGGGCTTTCGCCGGTCAGGGCCATCCCGGCGGCGCTCAAGCAGGCGGGTCTCGGACTCGGGGACATGGACCTCATCGAGCTCAACGAGGCCTTTGCGGCCCAATATCTTGCCTGCGAGCGGGAGCTTAAGCTGGATCGAACGAAAGTCAACGTTCACGGGGGCGCGATCGCTCTAGGACATCCGGTGGCCGCCACGGGAACGAAGCTGCTCACCACTCTGCTCTATGCCATGCGGCAGCGTGATGTGACTCTTGGCGTGGTGAGCCTGTGCATCGGCGGGGGAAACGGCGTGGCCGCCGTCGTGGAAAGACTGAACTGAGGCCCGCGCGGCGACCCCGGGCACGCCGCGGCGCGAGCCCTGGGGCCGCGCGTTCGGCAGGCCGGAATGCCTTGCCGCCGGGGTCCCGGAAGACAGTGAATCAATCCCGTGGAGGGACGGAGGAACGGAACATGGCCAGAAACGGAGTTCTCGTGGTCGGTGCTGGGAACATGGGAGCAGGCATTGCCCAGTTGTGTGCTCAGCAGGGGTTCGAGGTGGTGATCGCCGATATCAGCCTGGAGCTTTCGGACAAGGCGAAAGCACGCATTGAAAAGGGGCTTCGGAAAAGGGTCGAGCAGGGGAAGCTCGACGCGGCGCAAAAGGATGCGATACTGTCGCGCATACAAACGGCGGGCGATCTCGGTCCCGCCGCCGTATGCCGGTTTGTCATCGAAAGCGTGATCGAGGACATCGCGATCAAGCGGAAGGTTTTTGCCGAATTGGACAACCTGTCGCCACCGGAGACTATTCTGGCCACCAACACGACGTCCCTGTCCATCAGCGCCATGGCGGAGGCCACCAGGCGTCCGGAAAGGGTGGTGCAGATGCACTTTTTCAATCCGCCGGTGATCATGAAGCTCGTGGAAATCATGCCGGGAAAGAAAACTTCCCGGGAAACCGTGGAGGCCGCGGCGGAATTTGCCAGGCAGCTCGGCAAGGATCCGGTGGTGTGCAAGAACGAGGCTCCCGCGGGAATCGTCAGCCGGGTCTTGGGACAGTTGCTCAATGAAGCCACCTGGCTGGTCGCCTCCGGCGTTGCGGATCCGCAGGACATCGACAAGGCGATGAAGCTTGGCGCAAACCATCCCATGGGGCCGCTGGAGTTGATCGATCTCATCGGTCTGGACGTGCATCGGGCCAAGATGCAGACCCTGAGCGCTTTCCTGAACGATCCCCGGTACAGGCATCCCGATCTGCTGGATCGTATGATCGCCGAAGGGCGTCTCGGCAAAAAAGTCGGTAAAGGTTTTTATACTTATGAAGAGGGTAAGTGATGTTCGAAAACATCAAATTGGAGTATGATGGCCTCGTCGCGTTTCTGACCGTCAACCGTCCGGACAAGCGCAACGCGGTCGACGGCGCCACGGTGGAAGAGATCGACCGCGCGCTTTCCGAGCTGGAGAGAGCCGAGGGCGCGCGCGTTCTAATCCTGACCGGAGCGGGGGACAAGGCGTTTGTCGCGGGCGCCGACATCTCGGAACTGGCCAGGCGCGACACACGGCTGGGCAGGATCGAGACGCGGAGGCGTCAGGAGGTTTACACGCGCATCGAGACGTTGGAGATCCCCTCGATTGCCGCCATCAATGGCTGGGCATTGGGAACCGGTCTCGAGCTGGCCATGGCCTGCACCATGCGCGTGGCGTCCGCGGGCGTGCTGCTGGGCCAGCCCGAGGTAAGGCTCGGCATCATTCCCGGCGCCGGCGGGACGCAAAGACTTCCGCGCCTGGTGGGCATGGGGCGTGCCATGGAAATGATCCTGACGGGGGAGGCGATTCCCGCCGAAGAGGCCCTCTCCATGGGGTTGGTCAACCGCGTCGTGCCTCGGGAAAAACTGATGGAAGAAACGCTAAAGCTGGCGCGAATTATTGCCGAACAGCCAAGGATGGCAGTACAGTACGCCAAGGAGGCGGTCCTCCGATACTGCGAAGGGTCGTTTGCCGCGGGCCTGGCGCATGAATCCTATCTTCACGCGCTGTCCTGCGGAACGGAGGACAAACGGGAAGGGGTGTCGGCGTTTCTGGAGAAACGTAAACCCAGGTTTACCGGGAGATAGGCGATAGCCGCCTCTCGGAGAAGCTTTCGGGTTCCCCCTTTTCGTCATTCCTGAGTATCACCGCGAGCCGGGGGCTCACAACGATTACTGAAGTTGTCTTCCTTCTCCCCGCGAACCGCCCGGGGCCGGCGGCTCACAACGAACCAAGACCATAGAGGCGCTATTCCCGCGCAGGCGGGAACCAGCTTGTCCAAGGCTTTCCGGACCCCGGTCCTGCCGGGGTCACGCTCGGGGTGGACTGTGCGATGTGTTCATGAAAACCCCGGCAATAATCGGGCAGCGATCCACGCGCGAGAAGTCGCGGCATCACCCCGGCCTGTCGGCCGGTCCCCCTGGTGTTGCCGACGGAGGATGTCGGACGGGAAGAAAGGACCATTTCACAACAGGAGGGGCATGATCTCATGGACACGCTCACTTACGGATTGGTAATCACGTTGGTCGGCATGGGGGGGACGATTCTTGGTCTCTATTTCATCGTGTTGTTCGTGGAGCTGGTCAAGAGGCTCTTTCCTTACCGCGAAGAGGAAGGGCAGAAAGGTTAGGTGGCGAGTATGCTGAACCTGATTCAGTCCGGCCTCGGCGGCCTGATTATGGGGGTGAGCGCGCTCACCCTTGAAAACGGCGTCATGATCCTCGCGGGCGGCATGCTCCTCTACCTTGGAATCAGAAAAGACTATGAACCCTTGCTCCTGGTTCCCATCGGATTCGGGGCGATCCTCGTGAATATGCCCCTGTCCGGAATGATGGGGGAGGGAGGCCTTTTCAAGCAGTTCTACGATTTCGGCGTCATTACGGAGGTCTTTCCCTGTCTTATTTTTGTCGGAATCGGCGCGATGACGGATTTTTCTCCCCTCCTGGAGAATCCCAAGATCCTGCTGCTTGGCGCGGCGGGACAATTCGGGATCTTTCTCACGCTGCTCCTGGCGATCGGCCTGGGATTCAACCTGCTCGACGCCGTCTCCATCGGAATCATCGGCGCGTGCGACGGCCCGACCTCCATTTACGTGACCTCCAAGTATGCGCCCCATCTGCTGGGAGCCGTTTCCGTGGCGGCCTATTCCTACATGGCCCTGGTCCCGCTGATTCAACCTCCGATCATGAAGCTCCTCACCACGGAACGGGAAAAAAGAGTGAAGATGCCGTATCCCGAACGATCCGTTTCCCCCAATCTCAAAATCATTTTTCCCATCGCGGTGACCGTTATCACCTGCTTGATCGCTCCCATGGGGACTCCCCTCATGGGCATGCTCATGCTGGGGAACCTCATGAAGGAATCGGGCGTCGTCAACCGGCTCACCAAAGCCTCGGAAAATGAGATCGCCAACGTCGTCACCCTGCTCCTGGGGCTCTCCATCGGTGCCACAATGGAAGGCTCGGCGTTCCTCAAGCCCCAGACTCTTCTCATTCTCGGGCTCGGCTTCCTGGCAATCTGCCTGGACACGGTTACAGGCGTTCTTTTTGGAAAGCTGATGTGTTTCCTGACCAACGGAAAGGTGAATCCGCTCGTCGGCGCGGCCGGGATTTCAGCCTACCCGATGGCCGCCAGGGTGGTCCAGACGGAAGGCCGGCGCTACGACACCAACAACTGGCTCCTCATGCATGCCATGGGCGCCAATACGGGCGGTCAGATCGGTTCCATCATGGCTGCCGCCATCATGCTCTCCGTGTTGAAGGGGCTGGGCATCGGCTGACGCCGGGCGGCGCTCGGAGCCGTGGCCGGGGGAGGGCTTCATGCCCTCCCGCCCAGTGCACTCATCCTGAACGCAAGATGGCATCAGGAGTCGCCGAGGCATTCCCTCGACTCGAAATCCCCGTTTCTCCGAGGGCCCGTCTCACCGACTTCTCCCGACAGAGCTAATGCAGAAGCCCGAGCATCCTCGGCAGCCACATCGTCATGCCCGGCCAGTAGGCCACCATGAGGGTCAGGGCAACCAGGAACACCCAGTACGGCATGACCTCCCGGAAGGTATCCTCGAGCTTGATTCCCGCGATCTTCGAGGTGACGAAGAGGCTCAGGCACACGGGTGGCGTGATCACCGCAATCTGGATCGCCATGACGAAAACCAGGGCGAAGTGATGGGCCTCGATTCCGTAGTAATCGGCGGCCGGCGCCAGCACCGGGACAAACATGATCATGATGGCGATGCCCTCGATGAAAAATCCGAAAACCGTCAGGAGGAGGACTACCAGCGTGATGAAGAAGATCGGGCTCGTCGAAAAGGCCATCAACATGCCCCCGATCTTCTGAGGCACCTGGGAGCTGGTCAGGATCCAGGCGCAGACCTTCGCGGTGGCCATCAGGATCAAAACGGTGGAGCTGACCACGGCGGTCATGTGCAGTGACGCGATGATACTGGAAAATTTCAGCTTCCGGGTGAAAAACGCCCCCACGATCAGGACATAGGCCGTCGCGGCGGCTCCGGCTTCCGTGGGCGTGAAGATTCCGGTGAGGATGCCTCCCAGGATGATCGCCATGGCGGTGATGCCCAGCAGGGCTCCCCTGAAGCATTCAAAGACCTTGCGAATGCTGAACCGCTCGCTGCTGACGGGGTAGTTGCGGCGCCTTGCCAGAATGGTGCAAATGATCATGAGGCCCGCTCCGACGAGCACGCCCGGCACGGCACCCGCCACGAAGAGGGCGGCGACGGAGACGGTGCCTCCTTGAACGAAGGAATAGATCAGCATCCCGACGCTGGGGGGAATCAGGGGACCCATGATGGATGCGACGGCAGCCAGCGTCGCGGCGAACCGCGCGTCATAACCCTCTCGTTTCATGCTCGGAATGAAAATAGACCCGATGGCCGCCGCATCCCCAACGGCCGTGCCGGTCACCCCCGACAGGAACATCTCCGTGACGATGCTCACATGGGCCAGGCCCGCCCGCCAATGCCCCACCAGGGCCTTCGCCAGGCCGACCAGGCTCGGCAGAATGCCGCTGCGCTCGGCCAGGTCTCCGGCCATGATGAAAAACGGAATGGCCATCAGCGGGAAGGAATCGACGCCGGAAAACATGAGCGTGGGAACGATCAACAGGGATTCCTGGCCGCAGAACAGAAGAAAAGCCAAGGCCGCGAGCCCGAGGCAGAAGGCCACCGGGACTCCAAGCATGAGCGTCACGAAAAACGCGATGATCAGGGCGATCATGAAAGACCTCCGTCGATGACGGGGATTTCGAATTCTTCTTCAGGAGGCGCCATCCTGCCGGAGATTACCAGAACGCTTTCCCAGATTTTGGGGAGCAGGTTGAGGATCATGAGCACCCCGCCCACCGGGAGCGCCAGGTAGAACCAGAACATGGGAATACCGAGGGTGGGAATGATCTGTTCGAACTGAAAGGAGAGGGCGATGCACCCCTCGTAGACAAGAAAACTCAGAAAGAAAACAAAGAGAAGGTGGGCGGCGAGATTCAACCAGGCGCGGACCTTGCCGGGGAAAAAGTTGACGAAGAGCTCCACCCGGGTGTGCGCATTTTCCCTGACGGCCAGGCTCGCGCCCAGGAAGACCATCCAGACCATGGAGTAACGCGTGAACTCCTCGGTGATGTAAAGCGTCATCCCGAAAAAGTAGCGCAGAACGACCTCGACCGACACGAAAATCGTGATGACGGCGAGAATCAGGACGGTTGCCGCTTTGATCACCTTATTGAGTATGTCGAAGAACATTTGCCACCTCTCGAGAAAACGGGCGGGGGCATTGGAAAGCACCCGCCCTTCAACCTCGGCTATTGGTTGGCCTTGACGAACATGTCCGTCAGCATCTTCCCGTCTTTTCCGAAGTCCTTGATGGCTTCCGGATAGAGTTCCAAAGCGATCTTGCGGAACTTTGCCAGTTCGGCTTCACTCAGGGTATTGACCTTCATCCCCGCCTTTTCCATTTCCTTCAGGTACTTTGCGTTGTCCTTGTCGTTCTCGGCCCATTGCCAGGCCCTGGTCTTCCTGGCGGCCGCATCGACGACGGCCTGAAGATCCTTGGGCAGCTTGTCGAAGAACGTCTTGTTCATGATGAAGCACCCGACCTCGTTGACGTGGCCGGTGAGCGAATAGTATTTCTGCACCTCGTAGAACCTGGCCGTGTACGTCATGGACGGCGGGTTCTCCTGAGCGTCGACCACGCCGCTTCTCAGCGCTTCGAACAATTCGGTGAAGTCCATGGGAGTGGGCGCGGCGCCGCATGCCTTGAAGAATCCCGTGTGAACCGGGGTGGGGAGGGTCCGGATCTTGAGCCCTTTCAGATCGTCCACGGTCTCGATGGGTTTACGGTTGTTGGACACGTGCCGAAACCCATTGTCCCAGAAACCCAGGCTGTGGAAGCCGGCGGCAAGCATTCTCTTTTCGAGTTCCTTGCCCGGAGGTCCTTCCAGGACTTCGAACTGCCTTTTCAGGTCCTTCCAGAGGTAGGGAAGAACGGTGATGCCCAGCTCGGGCACATTGCGCTGGAAGTTGGCGACCCCGCCCAGGGCCGATTCCAGGGTTCCCATCCTGACCATTTCCATGGTCTCCCGAACCTTGCCGAGTGCTCCGGCATGATGGACCTCGACGGAAATCTTCCCGCCGGACGCCTTTTCCACTTCCTGTTTGAAGAATTCCGCGCCCCGCCCCCAGGAATGATCCGCCGCCACCGGGTTGGCGACCCGGATCCGGTATTCCGCGGCTTGGACACTGACCGTTGAAGCCAAAAGGAATACAACGATCAGGGCGAAGACGACGTGAAAGGACCTGTGATGACTCTTCATGGTTTTTCTCCTTGCTTCGGGTTAATGCACATACGAATCGGCCGGGTACTCCTCGGAGTTCCGCCTGCCTGTTCGCGCGGGTTCAGCGTCGGAGCGGCACGTGCGACGCAGCCCGCGTCCCTTTCCGCCGGCGCATCGCTCCCTCACCGCCTTGCGTGGAGTCCTGAGAACCGCCTTCAACACACCGGAGGTTCGTCGACATCCAGGATAAGCCCATCATGCGGAACGGGAGGAATACCGGGTGGAAGCTGAGGAAAAAAAGGGCTTGGAGATTCCAAAGGACTGGGGCGAAGGGCGAACGGTCGATTGCTGCCGAGCTGAGCGGGTCCGTCTCCGGGTGGTTCCGACAGACAGCCTCCCGGCGTCGAACGAGGTCCGAACCGGAGGCCGCGGGATCGTTCGCCGACGTCCTTCGGCCGCTCCTGATTCGATCGCGGACTGATGCCGGCATTGGGTACTCCTACAGAATCATCCTCCCGGAGCGCGTCACCGGGCGTCACCGTTTTCCAGGAACGATTCCAGGCCGACAAGAGCTTGTACGTAAGGCCGGGATTTCTATCGGAATTGTTAACAATCCTATTGGCAATGTTGTTTGCTGTCAAGACAATTCTTGACCGGAGCGCAAAATTCTCTCCTTCGCGTTCGCGCCACCGCGGCGCAGAACCGGCATCGGGTCCCGTGCCGGGACGTCCGGGAGGCGTTTCCTCCGGGGACCCCGCTCACGGGCGCGCAACGAAGATCCGCGCGCCCCGGATTTGCGCGAAGAAACCGCCGCACTTCGAACGGGCCATCCCGGAGCGAGGCGCCGCGGGAGTGGTCAACCATCCGGGGAAGTGATATAAAAAAACATGTCGATTCCGGCTGCCGGTCCTTATTTTCGCCGGATCCGAAAGCACCTCGATGGAGGACCGGCACCGTGACGTTCGAGACCTCGACGGCATTCAATCCCGGAATCGGGAGACGACGGACGGCTCATACCGCGGAGACGGAAGGTGGACTCGTGATTTCCAGGCTCCTTCCGCCGAGGCAAGGGAGGGGAAAATGAGGTTGCGTGTCGCAGGAAAGGGTTGCAGCATCTTTTGGATCGTTATTACCGTACTGGCCGCCGCGACCGTGGGGCAGGCCTCGGACGGGGACGTGGGCATCGTCTTGACACAGGTTTCCGAGAACGAAACGGTGGGAGTTCTGCCGGGAGAGAACCTGGGCTTTCAGATCCAGGCGGGATGGAAGATCATGGAGCGTGGCCCGGCCCGGCTCGATGCCGAGCTTCTCGGAAAGCGGATGACGCGGATTGAATTCTATCTCGGTAACAAGACGTTCCTTGTCCAGGCCGGCCGGGACGAGCTCTACGTCAAGGGATTCATTGCCGGCTCCGGTGCGCTCACGGGGTTGACGGCGGGCGAGAAGCGCCTTCTCAAGGACGCGCTGGAAAACAATGGGAAGATCGACCTGGGAGAGCATACGGAAACGTTCCTGCACGCTCTCAATATTCTTTCTTCCTGGCCGAGCAACATGGCGGTTTTCATCTGGCACGACAGCGACGAGGCCATGTCCGCGGTCGGACGCGAGAAGCTCGCCGTCATGCCGCGCAAGGATTTGAATGCACGAAACACGGAAGCCGTGAAGCTGGTTCCTCTCGACCGGCCCGCCGTGGAACGCATGGCCCCGCCGGCTCTGAACGTGACCGCCACCGACGTCAGAGAGATCGCCGTGGTGCAGGGATGGACGAGCATATGCCGGAGGATCGGTCATTCCTACACCGGGCGCTACTTCAAGTGCATTGACGACTTCGGGCTTTGCCTGGAGAGAAGGTATTTCAATTATACGCATGTCGTGGGCGGCAGGCGTTGCTTCGGAAGGTGCGGGGTGAGGTGCACGGGTGTTCCCGAGGTGAAGATCTACACCAGGGATTGTTTCAATCACGACGCATGCGTCACGAGACTGGGCTACACGGCCTTTTCGTGCGACATCATGTTCACCTTTTGCGCCGACGACGTGATGAATGCGCCAAGGTGCCGATGACGTCCTCGGGGTCAAACCTACACTTTTCACAAACACACTCTTTTCACAAGAATACACGGGTTGGCCGGGGGTGAGTACCGGTCGGATCAGGGCCGGGCATACCGGCCGGCCCGCGTCCCCGGCATATGACGCCGGGGACGCGCAGGCGCGGGCATTGCGCGATTCACACCAGGTTGCGTTCAAGTCCGTAGCATCGGGCGGGAGGGCATTAAGCCTTCCCCTTGCCGGACCTGACCGGCACATCGGTCCGCAGGGGCCAAGTCTATCCCCTTTCGCGTCGCCTCTTTCGCCGGGCAGGTGTTGTGTGATCTTGAACGCACGTCGGTATCACACGTTGTATGAAACGAACGACTATTCGAGGAGGACGGGCTCATGCTCCGAAAACAGGACCCGATGAAGACGGCGGGCTGGAAGAAGCTGTCGGACCATTTCCAGACGATGAAAGACGTTCACATGAGGGACCTCTTTGCCGAGGATGGAGACCGCTTCCAGCGTTTTTCCATCCGGTTCGGGGATATTCTGGTGGACTACTCCAAGAACCGCCTGAACCAGGAGACGCTCCTGCTTCTGTTGGGGCTTGCGGAGGAGGTCGGCCTCAAGGATGGCGTCGAAGCGATGTTCACCGGCGAGAGGATCAATGAAACGGAAGACCGGGCCGTTCTCCACACGGCGCTGCGCAACCGGTCCGATGCCCCGGTTTTTGTGGACGGCAGGGACGTGATGCCGGAGGTGAACGCCGTCCTGAAGAAGATGGAGGAGTTCTCCCGGCGCGTGATCTCCGGCCGGTGGAAGGGGTATTCGGGAAAGCCTGTCCGGGACATCGTCAACATCGGCATCGGCGGTTCCGACCTGGGGCCGAAAATGGTTGCGGAATGCCTTCGGCCCTACGCCGCGAAGGGCCTGTCGGTCCACTTCGTGTCCAACGTGGACGGAACCCACATCGTGGAGACGCTCAAACTCCTGGACCCCGAAACCACCCTCTTCATGATCGCATCCAAGACGTTCACGACGCAGGAAACGATGACCAACGCGCACACGGCCAGAGACTGGTTCCTGAAGCATGCGGGGGACCCGGCGCACATCGCCCGGCACTTCGTGGCCCTTTCCACCAATACGGATCGAGTGAAGGCTTTCGGCATCGATCCGGAAAACATGTTCGTCTTCTGGGACTGGGTCGGAGGGCGATACTCGCTGTGGTCGGCCATCGGGTTGTCCGTCGCCTGCGCCATCGGTTTCGAGGGGTTCCTGGATCTGCTGCAAGGGGCTCACGAGATGGACCGCCATTTCCGCGAGGAGCCTTTCGAGCGGAACATCCCGGTCATCCTGGCTCTCATCGGTATTTGGTACAACAACTTCTTCGGCGCCGAGAGTGAAGCCGTCCTGCCCTACGATCAATATATGCATCGCTTTCCGGCCTATTTCCAGCAGGGGAACATGGAGAGCAACGGGAAAAGCGCGGACCGCGGCGGGGGGAGGGTTCGCCACCAGACCGGTCCCATCATCTGGGGCGAGCCGGGGACCAACGGCCAGCATGCATTCTATCAGTTGATCCACCAGGGCACGAAGCTGGTCCCGGCCGATTTCCTGGCCCCGGCCCTCAGCCACAACGACGTTGGAGACCATCACGCCATCCTGCTCTCCAACTTCTTTGCCCAGACCGAGGCCCTCATGCGCGGAAAGAACAGGGAGGAAGTCATCGAGGAATTGAGAAGAGAGGGCAGGAGCGAGGACGCAATTCAGCGGCTCTGGCCGCACAAGGTATTTGAAGGAAACAAACCGACCAATTCCATCCTGTTCCGGAAGCTGACCCCGCGGGTGCTGGGAAGCCTCATTGCCATGTACGAACACAAGATCTTCGTCCAGGGGGTGATCTGGAACATATTCAGTTTCGACCAGTGGGGCGTGGAGCTCGGCAAACAGTTGGCGGCGAGAATCCTCCCCGAGCTCAACGATCGCACGACCGTGGCTGCCCACGACTCCTCCACCAACGGCCTGATCAACGCATACAAGCAAATGAGGGGTTGAGCCGGGAAAACGGGCTTGGGAAGCGCGCGGGGATGCGGTCGAGATATCCCCGGGGAGGAAGATAAGCGCCCGGTCGATGGCGGCAAAAGCCGATCTTCCGCGAAAGGCATGCCCTCACGCCGCCATTCCGGCAGGGCTCGAGCGCAGGCCGGCATCGAATATCAAAACATCATCCTGCGGGACTTGCTCTCGCGATCATTCGTCACGGCGGGGATCGTCGGCGCGGATATTGAGCCGTTTCATTTTGCGGCGCAGAGTGTTCTTATCGATCCCCAGTTCCCTGGCGGTGGCCATGCGCCGCCACTGGTTGCGATCGAGGGCGTCCCTGATGGCGCGCGCCTCGTTGTCCCTGAGCGACAGTCCTCCCGAATCGGGAAGAACGCACGCGTGAGCGTGCAGGTATTCCGGAAGGAAGGCCGGCTGAATCAACCCTCCTCGGCACAGTATAAACGCGTATTCGATGACGTTTTCCAATTCTCGAATGTTGCCGGGCCAGTTGTGACGCATGAAAACGGCCAAAGCCTCGTGACTCAGCCCAAGGATGTTCTTGTTCCGCAGCTTGTTGAGGCGCGCGATGAAATGCTCCGCGAGCAGCGGGATGTCTTCCTTGCGCCGGGCAAGCGTCGGCAGCTCCAGCTTGACCACGTTGATGCGGTAATACAGGTCTTTGCGGAATGATCCTTCCGCGACCAGTTGAGCCAGGTCCCTGTTGGACGCGGCGACAATCCGAACGTTCGCCGTTACCGTTCTGGAGGAACCGAGGGGCTCGTAGGTCCGCTCTTCGAGAACTCTCAGCAGTCTCACCTGCAAAGCGGGTGAAACGTCCCCGATTTCATCCAGGAACAGCGTACCGCCTTCCGCCTGTGCGAAACGGCCCGCGCGGTTCTTCCTGGCATCCGTGAATGCGCCGGCGACATGTCCGAAAAGCTCGGATTCCAGCAGAGTATCGGGAAGGGCGCCGCAATTGATCGCCACGAAAGGACCCGCCGCACGGGAGCTCAAGCTGTGCACCGCGCGGCTCAACAGTTCCTTGCCGGTGCCGCTCTCGCCTTGAATGAGCACCGTGCTCTCACTTCGCGCCACCTCCGGCAGAATGGCAAAAAGCTCCAGCATTGCTGGGGACTTGGAAACAATGTCCTGGAAACGATATTGACGGTCGATTTCCTTTCGCAACGTTTCCACCAGGCTGAGGTCCCGAAACGTCTCCACTCCGCCGATGGTGTGCCCCGATGCGTTCTTGAGCAGAGCCGTGCTCACGCTGATGGGGATTTCCCTGCCGTCGGCCCTGAGGATTGCAACAGATTTGTTGACGATGGGCTTCCTGGTTTCCATGGTGAACTTCAAGACACAAGTGGACTCGCAGACGTTGGCTCGAAAGACTTCGCAACACGGCCGTCCAATGGCGTCCGATGCCGAAACCCCCGTGATCTCTTCAGCCGCCCGGTTAAACGATGTGATCCGCCAGTCGAGATCCACCGTGAAAACCCCGTCCGCAATACTGTCGAGGATGGTTTCCGTCTGCGGGGACAAGATGTGCTGTTTTGCCGATTGAGCCACTGGATTTTCCCCTCCGAGGAGCGTCTCTTTCCCATGGATCGCGCCCGGTCGAGCCGGCAGGCCGGCGGCCCGGGACACGCACATTCCGGAAAAACCGTGAAAGGTCCTCTCGCCCGAGCACCAAGGCATCGCCGGGGAGACGGTTTTCATCGGCCGAAAGTTTCGCCCCATGCTTTTCAGCGGCCGCTTCCGGGGCATTATTCTCCATTTAATCAGGAGGCAGGGACCGCGTCAATAACCTGAAGCGTTTTGAAATGTTCGAGAAATCGAAAACCCGGAAGCTCCCGCCGTCCGGTTCGAAGGGCTCCGCGCACGGTCGAAAAGCACCCACGCCGGTGACCGGCCCGTCCGGTGCTCAGGGGCGAAATTCATCGGGGAAGGGGGATGCGTTTTCCGGGGGTGTTCTTAGTGCATGGATCGAATGCCGCGGTCGGCAAGGGAACAAGCCGTACCCGGCACGGCCGAATCGGGTGCGAATTGTTCCTTATTGGTCTTCGGCGGCCGGGAGCGGACGACCGATGACGGGCATCCGGGAGAAGAGGACGGCGGCGCGGCATGGGATGAGGCGTAAGATCACTCCATGCCGATGGGGTGACCGCATACCGGGCAGCGTCTGTGGACGCAAGGAACTCTGCGTCCATGGGGAAGCTCCGCCCCACATTGCAGACAGACGCAAAAACCGCACGGCTCGGTTTTGGCGTGTTCCCGCGCGTCTCCTTTTGCAGAGCTGAGACCGGATTCCCGCCCGGGGTCTGCAACAACATCCCCGCCATCGGGATCTCCACCGTGAGCGCGGCGCCGATGCCCACCGAGCCCACATTCCGGAGCGTCACTCCTCGCACAGTTCCTACCCCCGAGGTGGTGTCGCCCCGGTGGACATCCGGGCAGCCTGAAAAAAGGCTGGTCCAGTTGCCGCTCGTGATAGGCCCGAAGCACTTCATCGATTTGCCCGGCAACCCCATGAATAATGTGGAGGCCGAGGTTTTCCCCATAATGCAGCAGTCGCGGGCTCAAAGCCCCGCAAATCAGCGTGTCGACCCCTCTTGTCCGAAGTGCCCGCAGTCGGTCGAAGCCGCTCATGTCGTAGAGGACGATTTCACGACCCGCCGCAGCGTCGGTCTCATTCTCGTGGATGATGAAAATCTTCGAACACCAGTTGAGGACTGGAGCGACTCGTGAGCGGAATACCGGTATGGCGAGCATTGTGGTCTACTCCGCAACCTTTCACTTTCCGAAACAATGTGAGACAAAATCATCGCCGGCCCGGAATCGCAACCGGCATGCGATCGGACGCATTCGGTCCGCGGCCCCCCCAATCGATCCGGCGGTCGGCGCCGCACCCGGTGGACTTTTTCCACATCGGGTCTTATCGTTTTTTTGCAGGAGCGCTCGATCTCCGGCGGTCAACCTGCCGGAGCCATGGGGACAACATCCCCGGCGGGCGCCTTCCTGCCGCGGCCGGGCTCGCCGGAGGATGCAATCGTTTCTCCGTGAGCGCAAGTGCGGGACCTCATCCACTCGAAGCTGCTATCAAGAAATGTGCCTATGTCTTGATGGATGGGCCGAAACGGCATCGACAACACGGGCATTGGCTCCCGGCGACGCAACAGGGGATTCAACAGCGCCCGCCGCTTCGCGCCCGATCCCACCCGGGGTCGCGCAGCGTTCCTAGACCGTGGGCGAGAGGCGGGTGCAGATTGTTTCCGGACGGGGCTCCGCTTCCGCCCGTTTCGTCGTCCCGAACGCACGCGGTTTTTTCTCCGCTTCCGACACGGGAGACGCTATGGCAACTGGCATGCCCGTTGCTCTACGAAGTGGAGAAAACCGCGATCCGACAGCCGCGTTTCCAGGTGGATCACCGGGAGGTCGATCCCTTTCCGACAGAGGAACCGAAGTCGTGGGAACGACCGAAGGTGCGGATGTAACGTGCATGGACGCCCGGGTCAATCCCAACCCGCTGGAAAAAGGAGGAAGTGTATGGCGAGTTTTCTATTCATTTTGAGCAAGGACGAGAACGAAGCGGCCACCAGGTGTTTCCAGTTTGCCAGGATCGCTCACTCCAAGGGGCACGAGGTCAATCTCTTCTTCATAGACGCGGGGGTGATGTGGGCGAACAAGGAGAGAGACCTCACCCTGAAAACCACGACGGGAGACTGTCCGGGGGATTATCTGCCCTACCTCGTCGAGAATGAAGTTCGAGTGGGTGTCTGCACCCCCTGCGCAAGAAACCGCAAGCTCGACGAGGCCAAATTCTACCATAACATGGCCCTCGACGGCGGTCCGCACCTGATCGACATGGCCGCTGAATCGAAGGTGTTCAATTTCTAGCAGCCCGCGGGACCCCCACCGCACGGCGCCCGGCTTCAAGCCCTTGCGGCAATGACGATGACGGCCTTCCGGTCTTATGGCGGTTTGCAGGAAAGGCCGGGCGTTCCCGTGACATTCGCGCAGTTCATTCTGGATTTACGGCATGACTTTGTGTTAAGTGAGCCCGGGCAAAGAACTGCCGCCTGCATCATCTGTAAACGAGAATGGAGAAATCGGCGTGATCATCTGTTTTCCCACGGAAAAACCGCAGGGGCTCGCCAGCATGGTTCTCGACCTTTTTGGTTCGGCTCCCGGCTTTGTCATTGTGGATACGGAAGCAAAAAGCGTTGACGAAATCAGGAACAGCGATCTCTGCCACGTTCACGGCATGTGCGAACCGTCGAAAGCCCTTGGGGGGCGTGCGGTCGATGCGGTGGTGGCCGGGGGCATCGGCAGTGAAGCGTTGACGAGGCTCAGAGCCCAGGGGGTCAAAGTGTATCGTGCGGTCCACGGCACGGTGGGACAAAACATCGTGCTCATCCTCGGCAGGAAACTGGCCGAATTCGACGCTCAATCCAGCTGCGAATGCCGCAACGGGGGCGGATGCCGTCGCTGATTGCGCCCCTGAAAAAACAAGAGCGGTTTTCCGTGCCGGCCGTCATTTCCCCGATTCCACCCATCGCACCGCATTCCGGATTGCTCATGGTCCGGGGACTTCCCGATAGAAGGGATACCGTCCTCGGACCGCTCGCCCTCCTTTTTACCCCGGCGCCTCCATCGTGAAATCATTTGCGGATCGCACCGGGCGGGTTCTCCGGTTCGCTCCGAACGCTTCCCAGTCCCGTCCCGGCATCGATGCTCGCCGACGGGTGCGCACTTCTTTGGCAATCCCCACGACCAAACATCGTGAGACTGGGATACAACGGTTCATCGCTTCGGTTCATGGTCCTCTGGTGAAAAAAGATATTGCCATTGCAGCTTAGTATTTGTATATTCACATTTAACGATATACAAGGAGAGGCGATGAAGCATTTCAGAAAAGGGTTGAAAGTGCTCATCGATCCAACCCGGGGAAGAATCGCTGAGATGTTTCAGGAGAGGGCGATGTGCGTTACTGACATCCGGATCGCTCCGGGGGTTTGCCGGCCCGCCGGCTCAAATCGGCCGGATCGGTTCGGCGCGGAACGGCTGCTTTCGGATAATGCCGGTCGGCTCAGGGAGTGAAAAGGTGGAACCTTTCCGTCCCGATCGGGTGACCCCCGGGGAGAACCAATCATGAGCGATGCTCGAGTCGCGGAAGAGAAAATGTTGAGGGATGATGCGGTGGAGACTCCTTCGGAAGCGGAGCCGAGCCGGATAGACTGGAAGATTATCTGGATGCCCATGCTGCTGGTCGTGGGAGCTTTCCTTGTGTGCTTCTACCTGCCGATGGACAGCAAGCGCTTCACCGGTGCCGTCATTGAATCGCTGGCCCTGGTCAGGTGGTATGCCCGGGAACATGTGTTGTTTTGCCTGGTGCCGGCGTTCTTCATTGCGGGGGCGATCTCCTGTTTCGTCTCACAAGCCGCGGTGATGCGCTACCTGGGACCGGCGGCGAACAAGGCGCTGGCCTACGGTGTCTCGTCCGTTTCGGGAAGCATCCTGGCGGTGTGCTCGTGCACCGTGCTGCCGATTTTTGCCGGGATTTGGAAAAGAGGGGCCGGGCTGGGTCCCGCGGTCGCCTTCCTCTACTCCGGGCCGGCCATCAACATCCTTGCAATCGTTCTCACGGCAAGAATTCTCGGCTTGCAGCTGGGCATAGCGCGAGCGGTGGGCGCGGTATCGTTCAGCATTGTCATCGGGCTGATGATGCATTTTGTGTTCATCAAGGAAGAAGAGCGGAAGGTGCAGGCGGCCGTTCATCTGCCCCCGGTGGAGGTCGAGCGGCCCCTATGGCAGAATATCGTTTATTTCGCCACAATGGTCGGTATTTTGATCTCGGCGACCTGGGGCAGGCCGGCCGAGCCCGAGGGCTTCTGGAACGCCGTGTTTCAAATCAAGTGGTGGTTGACGGGAGCATTCGCGGCGGCGCTCGGCATCGAGCTCATCCTGTGGTTCCGCGTGAAGGCGGCGAAGGTGGCGATTGCGGGGATTATCCTGGGAGCCCTGGCCTATGCGTTTCCCCATGAGCCGCTGATTGCTTTCGGAGCGGGCATTGTCGCCTTGACGATCCTCATCACCACGACCCGCGGCGATGCGGAAGAGTGGTTTCTGTCCACCTGGGGGTTCACCAAACAGATCACGCCCCTGCTTTTGGGCGGCGTGCTTGCTGCGGGGCTGTTTCTGGGACAGCCGCACACGGAAGGAATCATTCCTTCCCAGTGGATCAAGCAGATGGTGGGGGGCAATTCCTTCGGCGCCAATTTGTTTTCCGCCGTCGTCGGGGCGTTCATGTATTTTGCAACCCTGACGGAAATCCCCATATTGCAGGGCCTTATCGGTTCGGGTATGGGCAACGGCCCCGCCCTGGCGTTGCTGCTCGCCGGCCCGGCGCTCTCCTTGCCAAGCATGCTGGTCATTCGGAGCGTGATGGGAACGAAAAAAACGATCGTTTATGTGAGCCTGGTCATCATCATGTCAACGACATGCGGGATGGTCTTCGGGTATTATTTTCCTGGTTGAGACCCGCGGGAAACATGATGCATGGCTGAGTGTTTTGATGTTTCGGCTTGACGCTGCATAAGGGGCGCTGCCGTGCGCAAGGCGCGGGCGGTACCCGATTCGAAAGGGAGAATTTCATGGAAATCAAAGTGTTGGGTCCGGGTTGTCCCAAGTGTCGGCAGACGGAAAAGAATGTCAGGGAAGCGGTTTCCGAGAGCGGCGTGGACGCCGAAATCGAGAAAGTGACCGACATCCTGAAGATCGGTGAATACGGAGTGTTCGGCACGCCTGCCGTGGTGATCGATGGTGAGGTGAAATCGGTCGGCAAGATTCCCACCAAGGAAGAGATCAAGCGCTGGATCGGCAAGTGAGCCGTTGGTCGTCGGCGCGGTTCGCAGGGAGGACCGGTAAGGGCCCGGAGGGCCGCAGGATGGCGTAGCTTCGGACAAGGAAGGGAGCAACCGGATGACTGAGAACTGTTGTGTCCCCGGTGGGACTGTCATGATTCTGTCATGTTCGGGCGGTTCCAACGTTGGGCAGCTTTCGAATCAGGCAGCCGTGGAGCTGACTCGGGAAGGAGTGGGCAAGATGTTTTGCCTGGCCGGGATCGGCGGGCAGCTCAGCGGGTTTGTCCAGTCGGCCCGAGACGTTCCTGAAATGGTGACGATCGACGGCTGTTCAGTGGGATGTGCCAAGGCGATTCTCGAAAAAGCCCGGGTGCCTTTGAAAAGCTATCTGGTGCTGACGGACCTTGGGATCGAGAAGAACAAGAATTTTGAGCTGAGCTCCCACGATATCCGGCGAGTCAAAGAGGCGGTGAAAGCGCTCCTTTTCGAAAAGTGAGCCGCTGGGAGCCGCAAACGGTTTTCCTTTTGAAGGAGGCAGCCCCATGTTGCTCAAAGGTTACCGTAAGGAGGTGGTTCGCCCGGAATGCAGGCCCGAAGCCCAATCAGTGCATTGCGTCGCCCACCTGGATGAGGACATCGGCGAGGTGATCCCTTATCTCAACGCGGTACTGGGCGGGTTTCAATTCACGAAGGATCCTCTTTGCGTATCGTTCAAGGTTCATGGGAAACTGATCGCGGTCCATCCTCGGAAAATCGCCGTGAACGCTCTGAGGGACGAGGAAGAGGGAGACCGAATCCTTGAATGGCTGAAGAGGGAAATCAATGACGCCTGGGAAAGACGCGCGGAGATAGAGCCTCGTTTCGAAGGCGCTCCCAAGCCGAAGGTCATCGAAATCCTCAGGTTCCTGCCGAAAACGAACTGCAGGCAATGCGGGCAGCCGACCTGCATGGTGTTTGCGACTCAGGTGGCCGACGGCGGCAGAGGCCCCGAGAACTGTCCTCCACTGACCCGGGAGCAGAGGGAGACGCTTGCGAGTTACCTGGAGCGGTTTCAGTTGGAATGAAAGGAGGCGGTCTCCGGGTCGGGGCTCGCAGGAAATCGGCGGAAGCGGGGCGCAAAGGAATCAACGTCGTTAAGCGGGAGGACGGCACATCATGTCCACGGAACCGAAAATAAGAATCCTCTATCTTTGCACGGGCAATTCCTGTCGTAGCCAGATGGCCGAAGCCTGGACCAACCATTTGAAAGGGCATTTGATCGAAGCGCGGTCCGCCGGCGTGACGCCTCACGGTCTCGACCCCGGCGCCGTCAAGGCCATGGCCGAAGCCGGACTCGACATATCCGGCCAGTCGTCCAAGGACGTGGACACCCTGGAACATCTGGAATTCGATTACGTGATCACGCTCTGCGACAATGCCCAGCGGGCCTGTCCCGTCTTTCCGGCGAAGACGAGGGTTTTGCACCTTCCGTTCGATGATCCTCCCAGGCTCGCGGCGAGTGCTCGAACCGAAGAAGAGGCGATGATGCATTACCGCCGGGTGCGCGATGAAATCAAGGCATTCGTTGAGAAACTCCCTGAAGTGCTGACGCGGGATGAGTGAATCGAAACCGGAGGAGGATCATGGAAGAACCGGCCACAAGAAGACTCTCGTTCCTCGACCGTTTCCTCACGCTCTGGATCGTGCTGGCCATGGCTTTCGGGGTGGGAGCGGGGTATTTCTACCCGGGCATCAAGGAGGTGATCAACCTGTTCCAGGTCGGAACCACCAACATCCCCATCGCCGTGGGGCTTATCCTGATGATGTACCCTCCCCTTGCGCGGGTCAAATACGAGGAGTTGCATCGTGTTTTCGGGAACCGACGGGTGCTTGGCCTGTCCCTGGTTCTCAACTGGGTGATCGGACCGATCCTGATGTTCGTCCTGGCCGTGGTTTTTCTTTCGGGTTACCCGGAATACGCCGTCGGTTTGATACTGGTCGGGCTTGCCCGGTGCATCGCCATGGTCATCGTCTGGAACGAGCTGGCCGAAGGCAATCGGGAGTATTGCGCGGGACTGGTGGCCTTCAACGCCATCTTTCAGATGGCCCTGTACGCGGTCTATGCGTATTTTTTCATCACGGTCCTGCCCCGATGGCTTGGGCTCGGTTTTGCCATGAAGGTCAACGTATCCATACTCGATGTGGTGAAAACCGTCATGATCTACCTCGGGATCCCCTTTTTCAGCGGACTCCTCACGCGCTTTATCCTCATCCCGATGAAGGGCGCAGAATGGTACGAGAAGAAATTCATCCCCCGGATCAGCCCCATCACGCTCGTCGCGCTGCTGTTCACCATCGTCGTGATGTTCTCGCTGAAAGGGGAATATATCGTTACATTGCCGCTTGACGTGCTGCGCATCGCCGTTCCCCTGGCCATCTATTTTCTGCTCATGTTCTTTGCGACTTTCTTTCTGGCAAAGAAGCTCCGGGCGGACTATCCCACGTCCGCAACGCTTTCCTTCACGTCGGCGTCAAACGATTTCGAGCTGGCCATTGCGGTGGCCATCGCCGTTTTCGGAATCCAGTCCGGGCAGGCTTTCGCGACGGTGATCGGGCCCCTGCTGGAGGTGCCCATCCTCATCAGCCTGGTCAACGTGGCCCTGAGATTTCGCCGGAAGCATTTCATAACGGACGGCGGCCGGCCCGGCGCGGCCTGAAATGACGCCCATGAAGCGCTGAGTTCCATGACTTCAGCGACCCGACCACGGCGTTGAATGCCCGGTGGGCCGACCGAATCGGTTCGGGAACCTTTTCTTCTAAGCGCTTGTTGCCCGAAGACCGATTTTCATAAAAGGAGGCGCACCATGAAGAAAAACGATTGGAAATATCTCCTCGATACATTGCTTTTCGTGGATTTGTGCTCCGTTGCCGCCATCGGGTTGTTGCTGGCTTTCGTCATTCCGTCCGGGAGAGTGCCGGACACGTCCAAGTTTTTCATGGGCCTCCATCGGCACGAGTGGGGGGATATTCATCTGGTCCTTGCGTTTCTCCTGCTGGGACTACTGGTCCTGCACGTCTGGCTGAACTGGACATGGGTGGTCAATTCCACCAAGGGATATTTTGGAGAGCGCTGGAAGAAAGTCCTCTGGACCCTTGCCGGCGCGTGGCTGATCGTTTTGTTTCTCGCTTGGATGGTGGTGAAACTGTAAGGAGGGTTGAGTGAACAAGTTAATCGGTTTCGTGGCATTGCTCGGTCTGCTGACTCTAACCACGCCCGTTTTTGCAGCGGATGAGCAGCCGCCCCTGCCGGAGGTGCCCGTCAAGGGTATGGTCACCATGGTCGACGTCGGCGCCGAGAAGTGCATTCCCTGCAGGATGATGGCGCCGATCCTGAGGGAATTGGGTGAAGCCTATAAAGGCCGCGCCGCTATCGTGTTCATCGATGTCTGGAAGAACAAGGGGCAGGAACAGAGGTTCGGCATTCGTGCGATACCTACGCAGATATTCTATGACAAGGAAGGGAAAGAAGTAAGACGCCATGAAGGATTCCTGGACAAAGTGAGGATCGTCGAGATATTCAGGGAACTCGGAGTGGAAGACTAGCCTGCTCCCGGCTTCAGACAAAGATAAGATGCCCGGATGGACATCGAACGGTTTCGGTTTCGAGCGCCGAACCGTTCCATTCGCCGGTTCAAAGCAGACCGTTCGCAGACGCTGGAGGTGTAATGCTCGACCAACTTTTCTTGACGGTGAATTCCTGGATGTCGACGGGAACGGCGCTCGCCGCGCTGGGTTGTTTCCTGTGGGGGGTTATCAGCGTGGCCTTCAGCCCGTGCCACATGGCTTCGATTCCCCTCATCATCAGCTACGTTGCAGGGCAGGACAAGGCGCTCAACGCGCGGCACGCGGCTCAATACGCGGTGGCTTTTACGGTTGGTTTGTTCATCACCATCGCCCTGGTCGGCATCGTCTGCTCGCTGCTGGGGCTGATGCTCGGCGAAATCGGTCCCTACTGGACCATTCTCGTTGGAGCCATACTGATCTGGGTGGCCTTGGATATGCTGGGCCTGACCCGGTGTTCCATGTCCGGCGGGCTCATCTCGAAGATAAAAATCAAGGGGCTCGCCGGGGCCTTTCTGCTGGGGCTCGCCTACGGTGTCCTGTCCGGTTCCTGCACCTTCGGGTTCATCGCGCCGATCCTTGCCATTATCACCATCCAGCAGAAAATCTTCATCGGCGTGCTGTTCATCGTTCTTTTCGGCATCGGGCACTGTATCCCCATCGCGGTTGCAGGGAGCTCGACCGCGACCGTGAGGAAATTGCTCGAGAACAGCTCGTTTTACGAGGGCGGGGCCTGGTTCAGAAAGTTTGCGGGGGTCGCCATCGGGTTGCTGGGAATCTACTTCGTCGTCCGCCCGTTTCTTCCCGAGGTTTCATAGGCGTAGCATCAATAAGGACTTGATTCCGCTTTGATGAAGGCAATCTGTTCCCGTTGCTGCTTCGGGAAGCCTGTTTCCTTGCGGGCTCCGGAGTTGCCGGATTAAGCTGGGACGGCGGCTCAAGCGGCCTCGGGGGATCGAAAAAAGCGGCCCGCGGTTGCACGCTCGCCAACGCCCGGCGGAATTCATGCAGGCCGTCGATCATGCGATGAAAGGTGACTTCCTGGTGGGGCCGGTTCACCCGGCGGAGGAGACGGTCCTCGCCGGCATCGAGTGAAGGAATGACGAGATCGGCCCCGCTCAGCGCCTCCCTGACCTCCGGCAGCCAAAGCAGGGAACTGTTTGTCAGGACCTCCACGGGAGCAGGGGGCATTGCCTTGATGGCACTGATCAGGCTGCCGAGCCCTGAGTGAAGGGAGGGTTCTCCGGAACCGGAGATGGTAATGTAGTCGGGCTCGCCGGCGAGGTGGCCCTCCAGTTCGGTGAGAACCGCTTCCACGGTGACCCACTCCCGCCTCCTGGTGGTCTTGAGGGTCGTTTTCCCAAGTTGACAGTAAAGGCAATCGTACGTGCAGGTCTTCATCGGAACGAGATCGATGCCAAGAGACCTGCCGAGGCGTCGTGAAGGAACGGGTCCATAGACGTAAGGGCTCATTTTCTTTCGCCTGCCCCCCGCGTGTTCACCTTCCGCCTGAAGCCCGGGACGGCGCGGCGGAGGGAAGTCGACCGGCCTCTCAGCCGCAACGAAACACCTGCTGTATTGTCGCCTTCCCCCTGCATTCGGGCGGGAGATCCGTCAACCCGGTCGAGACACTCTTTGAGGCAGTCTCTACAGCTTGAATCCTGTGGCCCTTTCCGCAAATAGAGCGCAAAACCCTCCAGCCATTCCATGTTGGTGCGTGGGCACAGTTTCAGGAATTCAAGAAAATGGACCAGTCGGTCAACCGCAACGGCGTCGATGGCATGCTGGATACGGCAGGCGTTGGCTTCCGCCTGTTGCGGATGGAGTTGCAGGGTATTGATGAAGAACTCCTTCAGGATGTCGTGACGGCGCACGATATCCTGTCCGAGACGGCGTCCAGCAGCGGTGAGGGTAATCGGGCTGTAGGGACTGTAGTTCACGAACCCGCGGTTGGCCAGCGCCTTCAATGCCCCCGTCACCGAAGCGGGCTGAACGTTCATCTGGTCGGCGATATCTTTGACCCGAGCCACACGATGGGATTCCTGGAGGTGGTAGATCGCCTGAAGATAGTCTTCCAGGCTTGCGGAAAGCCCTTCCGCAATATCAGGCACCATATCGCTCTCCCTGGTCTGGCATGATCTCTTCATCTCACCCTCCCACTCTTCAAACAAGCTCTCTTCTCCCCGGCGCCTCTTTCCCGGAAAGAAAACTCTCTTCATTGCCGTATCATCCGATCCTTGGGTAGCAAAGCTTGCGCCAGCTTCAGGGCAACGGGGCATGATTCCACGCTTGAACTCGTGCATGCCTGATTCGACCGGTGCGATGACCTCCCCCGAGCAGCGACGGACCAGCTTTGGGAAGAGGAACAATATGCACCATTTGGAGCTTGTTCTCGGGTGCATATTGTTCCACTGAGTTTCCCCCGCGCGGCGTGCGATTTATTGATTTCTTTTAGAATCATGATGTTAGACCGGCCTGCTTGAATTCCGTTCGCACGGCATCGCTGTTGCTAAAAGGTTGAGTGCTCCACTTGGGTTGCAGGTTCGAACCTGCTTCCGCATGGTTTCCCTTTCAACGAGTGGAGTTCGAAGATAGTGCGGCCTGGGCGTAGCAGCTCGATCCTACTCAAACCAAGCTCAATCCTCCCCTGCTCACGATGAACGCGGAGCAGCCGGGGACTGCATCCAAAGGTCGCGCCTCGCGGAACCCGCACACCAGCGTTTTCAGGAACCGGCAAAGAGCAGCCCGGAATTCGGGTCCGTGACAAAAACCACGTGATTGTCATAAGGAGGCTTGAATGGAGCGTTTCGGTGCACGATACCTGGAAGAACGCAAGCTCGTTCAGCGCTGGCCACAGCCGATCCCGGCCATTGTGGCGCTTGTGTTGACCCTGGCGGTGTTCTACGCCACCTGGTGGATCTTTCAGGATCCTCGCGGGTGGCTGCGGATGTACACCCCTTACGTGGGTTACATGTACACCCGCTGGTGGTTGATCATGCTGATCTGGATGGTCTACATTTTCAATTACTGGCCATTCAAGCGCAGTTGGCTGGAAAGGACCCACCCGGTCGTCAAAGGGGTCGTCCTCACCGCGATTTCCGTTGCGATTCTGCTGGTGCTCATCAAGGGCTTCTTCGAATCTCTGCTGGGCAACTACGGGATTGCCTATTTCAACCCCGACAACCTGATGAAACTGCCCAAGATGACGGAATTTTTCGCCCTTGAATACGCCTCGCTGGCCTGCCTCATGTTCGCCGCCATCGCCTCATGGTTGAGCCCGGCCTGGGTCGTGGCCTGTGAAGAGGTTCCCTGGCAGGATATGAACCAACCGGGCAAGGGCATCAGCATTCTGGTCATGACCTTCTTCCTGAGCACTCTGGTCTTCTTCATGACCATGCATTCCCACATGGGGATTCTGTACTATCCCTGGCAGTATTTCACCTCCATCGCGCCGCCTTATTGGGAAAAATTCGCCAACACGGTTTCGGGCAACTTTCACGTGGCCTGGATCATGTGCTGTACCGTGACAGTGTGGCTGGTGGAAACCATCTGGGAGCGTTTTCCCTTCAAGCTCATCCGGAGAGACTGGCTGCGTCGCGTCACGGCTTTCTTCGGGATCATCGCCATTGCCTGGGCCATGCACTTCTTTCTCTATTTTGCCCAGGAGCTCACCTGGGGACCGGCCATACGCGGCACCAGGCTCATCAATGCTCCCGATTGGCGTTGGCTGCATGTGGGTGAAATGGCCGTGTTTTTCCTGGTTCCAGCCCTGTTTCTCAATTTTTATTGCGGCAACTGGCCTCGGCGCTTCAGCCTGCCGGTGAACGTGCTGATCCGCACCGCGATCACCCTCGCGGCCGCCGTGCTGCTTTACATTTTCTACTACGCAACCTCCCACGATTTCCTGGGAACTCAAAAGGGGTTCATGCACGAACAGCAGTTCCCGATGATTCCCACGATCTGGTTGATCAACATCTGGCTCGCGCACCACTGGTTCATGGACAACTGGCCTGCCTGGAAGATGGAGCCGAAAACCGCGGACGAAATCGCTCGGGACCATGCCGCCGAACGGGCGCAAGTGGCTGAAATCATGTGGAGTCCGGCTCTGGGCTGGGGGTTGGGGGTCGGGACCGTGTGCGGGGTGGCTTTCTACTTCTTTGTCCTGAATGTTCTTCCCTGGGCCTACAAATCCATCACTGTCATCAAATGACGCGAGAAAAGGAGCATCCATGTCTGAAGAAAAAGCCAAAATCAGCCGCCGGGATTTTTTCAAGGGAGCGGCCATGGGCGTTCTGGGAGGCGCTGCTTTGGGGATGGGCCTTTTCTCCTATTCCCCCTGGCGCAAGGACTACTTGCCGAAAGTGGGGCGTAAGCTCACGGACATAGGCACCTGCAAGTCCGTCAAGGTGACGAACATTTCGGAGACCAGCTGGTTCGAAAACTCGGTGCTCATGGGTGACATCAAAGGCGCGGGTGGGCTCCTGGTCAATCAATACAGCTACAACTGGCCGCCCTTCGGTGATGGTACGGGCCTGGGAAAAGGAACCTATGAGAGCGGCGTGGGCAGGATTCGGCGCTTCCTTCCGAACAACCTCGAGGAAGCGTGGGCCGTGGCCGAAAAACTGGCCGTTCATCCGGAAAATGCAGGTGGCTTTGCCTGCCTGATTGAACTGGAGGAACTGGACGGCAGGACGCGCAAATTCCTCCTCGACAGTGGTTGGTCCTACAAGTGGATGGACGAGTGTTTCAAACGCGAGGGCATCGACCGGATGCTGATGAATCGGGAAATCGAGGCTATCATCATTTCTCACGAGCACTTTGACCATTTTTGGGGAATTCCGGTCACCTACAAGTACGATCCCGCCATTACCACGTACATCCCCGAAGGGTTCTATCCCGAAGGGCTGCAGTACCTCAAGGATGCCGGTCACAAGGGAGAGCTGATCAAAGTCAAACCGGGTCTCAATCCCATCATCTCCGGCCTGGCAACCTTTGTTTTCGCCGTTCCCATTATCTGTCGCGTCTACGGGGAACAGTCGATCTACGTCAACGTGAAGGACCACGGCCTGGTCAGCATCACCGGATGCTGCCACCAGGGCATCATCCAATTTGCCGAGACGGCTTTCAAGGAGGTCAAGTACGAAAAGGATCAGCTCTTCGGCATTTACGGCGGTCTGCACATCTCTCCTTTCGAGGACTGGGACCCCAAGTATGACGACCTGGTGCTCTCCCTCGGGAAATACGGCTTTCAAAAGATCGGATGCAACCACTGCACTGGGTTGCTCTGTGCCAAGAAGTTCGTCGAAGGCGGCTATCCCGTCGTCAAGGGGACGGCGCGTTTCCGGACCAAGGAAACCAACTACCTTGGCAACGGCGACAAGATCGGCTTCGGGATCGAAGTGTGAGGACCTCTTCGGCAACCATGGTGGGAATGCGCTGTCTTTCCGGCGCGTTGTTCTTCCGGGAGGTGAATGATGGTGAAGACTCCGAGAGAAAATGCAAGATGCCTGTTGTTGATCATGCTTGCCGTCGGCACGATGGGTTTTTTCGGGCCAAAACTTGTTCCGCAAATGAGAGAACTGGTCGACGCGTTCAGCAATCAGACTCAGCGGGCTGCGGTTTTGGAAAAATACGGGGAACAGGGTGTGGTGCCCCGGGAACTGACCATGTGCGACATGGCCAGGCCGGTGGTTACCGCTTCCGAGGAAAGGGACGGCATCACCTACTATACCCTGGAGTCCCGGGTCGAGAAGTGCGAACACTCCGAGGCGGCCGCCGGGACGGTGCGCATATTCGTCCTGGGGTGGAAGAACGGCAGGATTGTCGGCTTTGCCTGGGGCGGCCCCAAGGGAGGCAAAGTCGAGTACTGATTGCGGACGTTTTCGCGGATGAAACGAGGAGTTTCCGATGAAAACCTTGTTGATGCTGTTTTTGTGCTTGTCCATGTTTCCTGTCGGAGCTCCGGGAGCGGCGGAGGTGATTCCTCCGATGAAGGAGTGCATGGCCGCCCACGGCTCGCAGCAGGAATACCTGGCCGTGTTGAAAAAATACGCCGACCCGGGCATCATTCGCCAGGCCATGGGGCTGCTGGTCATCAAGAATCCCTCGGTGATGCAAACCGAAACCAGGGGATCTTCCGTCTGCTACACGGTCGAAGGCATCCTGGTCGAGACGAGCAGCGAAATCCCTTCGGATACGACCCAGGTCTATAAAGCGTGCTGGGATAACGGCAAAATCGTTTCACTGGAATTTTTCGGGCCAAAAAGCCGGTCGACCGCGGAAATCATCCCGGAAATGCGTGAGTGCATGCAGTCTCATGATTCCCGGGAGAAGTACGCCGCGGTGATCGCGAAATACGCCGACCCGGGTCTCATACGCCGAGCCATGGCCCTGCTGGTGATCAAGGAACCTTCGGTGATCCGGGTGGAACGCGACGGGGCGGTGATCACCTACACGGTCCAGGGCCGCACGGTCGGTACTTCCAATGAGATCCCGGCCGACGCGGTCCAGGTCTACCGGGTGGCATGGAAGGGGGGACGCATCATCTCCCTGGAGTTTCTCGGGGCCGCGGGCGCTGGACGTTAGCACTGCGAAAACATGCGCGGGAGGTCATGAAGCCGGATATGTTTTTGAACCGTTTTTTTCAGGGCGATCTTCATTCCCGCCCGGAAGACGGCATCCAGGAGCTCCTGCGGGCCGTCCTGGTGCGAGCGAACTTCGTCCCGGCGGTCCGCCGGCGCGTCGGCTGGCGGGGCCTCAAACAGGTGATGGCGGAGGGAGAGTGCTGGACGGTCAGGATCAACGGGTTTGCGGGGGTGTTCGGGTTGTTTTTCGGCGGACTCGAATCGTGCCCCGCCTGGTTCCGAGGCCGGTTTCTCCTGTATTATTTTCCTGATCCCGACGAAGACCTGGTCGAGAAATTCTCGCTTCGGGCCGTTGAATCGACCCAAAGACCGGACTATCTCCACCTCGTCAGGGATTTCCCTTCCCATGGCGAATTCAGCGACCTCTTCGGCATCGGCCTGTTCGGCCTCGCCGTCCATCCAGGCGGCAGGGCGCTGGCGCTGAAACTGGAAAGCCTTTCCTCAATTCGAACAATCGCCGAGGACGGGGTTTTCCTCTCCGATAACGGACAACCGGTGCCGATGATCGCCCCCGGGGGCCGCGACCAGGATTTTCCCGCCATGGAAACGGCGTCCGGGCTTTTCGACACACTGGCTGCCTCGATCACCTTCAATCTCGGGCAACCCCCGTGCCACCTCAGCGAGCGCCGCTTTCCCGCCGAGCAGATCGTCTACGACCGCGCGGGCGTAACGCGATCGGTTGCGGTCGGCGACGTCTGGAAGTCAATCCTTCTCCTGGGCTATGGTGAAAGCCGGTTCGAGAACCTGGAGGAAGCCGACCCCGATACCAACCGGCCTCCCATCCATTGCCTGCGCTGGCATTCACCCGAACCGCGCCCGCCGGACTACTCGGAGCGGCTCTGGTGGGAGGCACACCGGCTCGGTCCGGGCAAGACGATCGGCAAGAAACTGCCGGCGCTCGACGAACGCCCGCCGCTTGTCATTCTCACCGGCTTTCTCGGCTCGGGCAAAACCAGCTTCCTGCAACATTTTATCGAATACCAGACCCAACGCAGCCGCTTTGTCGCGGTGATTCAGAATGAGATCGGTGAAGTCGCCCTGGATGGAAAGCTCCTGGATTACACGGTGACCGAAATCGATGAAGGCTGTGTATGCTGCAGCCTTATCGGCAGCCTCAAACGGGCTGTTCAAGGCATCCTCAAAAGCTTCTCCCCCGACGCCATCGTCCTTGAAACCTCAGGGCTGGCGAACCCCAAGAACCTGTTGGACGAACTGGAGGAGTTGGCGGAATGGGTCAGATTCGACACCACCGTCACCATGGTGGACGCCCTGAACTTCGACGCCGGCCTCAAGGATTACCGCATCGTCGCCGACCAGGTCGCCGTTGCGGACGTGCTCATCCTCAACAAAAGCGACCTGGTCGACGAAATGCGATTGAGGGATTTGCGCCGTCGATTGCGGCAGCTCAACCCGAATGCTCCGGTGGTTGTGAGCTGTCGAGGGGATGTGCAGCCGGCGTTGATCTTCGGCCTGGATGACCGGTCGAGGCCGGTACACGACAGGAATGGACCGGCGGCCGCGGGCGACGACGGACGGCCTCATCACACGCATGCGCACGATCACCTCATTTCCCGAACCATCCGTGTGCCGCGGGTCCTGGATCGCCAGGCTTTCATCACAGCGATCGAATCGCTGCCTTCTCCGATTTTTCGTGTCAAGGGCCTCATCGAACTCTCCGCTCCCCGGCAGACGACGCTCCTTCAGTACGTTGCCGGCCGCTGGGACATCACGCCTTTTCCCGATCCCCAAACGCAAGATCGTTTCCTGACGTTCATCGGCAGGACGGAAGAACCGGATCCCTTCCAAACCGCGGAGGCGTCGATCCGAGCGGCGGAAACCTGAAAGCCTCGATCCGGAAGCCGGTTTCCGTACCCCTGGGTCCCCGCTCTTCTTGTCAGGAGTCTCGTACAGGGTTCATTTCGAATCAGAGAGCAATTCGCCAAGGTGCATTTTGTTCCCGGATCATTTCCCCTTCCCGCCACGCATCCCTTTCGCCGACCGTTTCTCCGTTGAAATCAGCCGATAGACACACGGAGAGACTGAATTGGCATTGTTCTTGTTTCTCAGTGAGGGCGGTCGGGCAGGTCGTTCCTCCCCGGATACCTGTCTCGATTCCACAGTAACCCTTCACACAGGCCCTTGGGAGAGATAAGGGCGGACTCGAGCCTGCGGCATGAAGGCAAGATTTCACCCTTTCCCTCTCCCGACCGACTCCGGAAGGAGACTGACCGGAACGATCAATCCTGAGGGAAACGAAAAACGGGAGCTCAAAGCAATGGAAACAGGTGAAACAAACGTGGGAAACGCATGTGATCATGCGCATCATGAGGAAGCGGGCGAGGAGATCATCAAGGTTCGGGAACGGCTTTCGCACATCCGGCACAAACTGATCGTCATGAGCGGCAAGGGGGGAGTCGGCAAGAGCAGTGTGGCCGCTTACCTGGCCATCGGCCTGGGGCGCTTGGGGAACCGTGTGGGACTGCTCGATGTGGATTTTCACGGTCCCAGCATTCCAAGGATGCTCGGCATCTCCGGGATGTTTCGTTTCAGCGAAAAGGAAAAGGCTTTAATGCCGCATGAATACGAAGATCACCTGAAGGTCGTGTCCATCGAATGCCTCCTCGAGGACCGGGATGCAGCCGTCATCTGGCGTGGTCCGATGAAGCACGGGGTGATCAAGCAGTTCATTTCGGAGGTTGACTGGGGCGAGTTGGATTACCTGGTGATCGATTCACCTCCCGGGACCGGTGACGAACCGCTCAGCGTCGCCCAGACGATTGAAGGCACCCGCGCCGTCATCGTCACGACCCCCCAGGAGATCGCGTTGGCGGACGTTCGCAAGTCCATCAATTTCTGCCACCACCTCGCAATGCCTATCGTGGGCCTGGTGGAAAACATGAGCGGTTATGTCTGTCCGCACTGCGGGCAGGAGAGTCCCCTGTTTGGCCGGGGCGGCGGCAGGAGAACCGCCGAACAAATGAACGTCCACTTTCTGGGCGCGCTGCCCTTCGACCCCCGCCTGGTGGAAGCCTCCGATCTGGGGCGCACGCTGACCGAACGCGAAAAAGCAAGTCCTTTTACCTTAGCGCTGTCCAATTTCGTGAGCGAAGTCATCCAACGTTCCGAGGTTCTCGCGGAGTCACAGCACCCGTAGGTCCGGGAAACGAGGTGAAGAAGGCGGAACACACCCTGGAATCGGCACTCCGGGCTGAAGGCGGGAAACCCGGAGTCAGGAGGTGGGAGGTGACGAAGGAGGCGTCCCCGGAAGCGATATCGTGATGGTGCAGCCGGGGCCGTCGTTGTTGGCGGCAAACACACGCCCTCCCATGGCTTCCACGAAGCGCCTCACGAGGGCGAGGCCGATTCCCGTCCCTTTGGCGGCGCGGGTCGGATCGTTGTCCACTCGATAGAAGTCGTCGAAGATCTTTTTCAGCGCGTGGCGGGGGATGCCCGGGCCGGTGTCGGACACCGCGATCGCCACCCGGCTTCCCTCGGGCCGCACGCGCACCGAAATTTTCCGTTCCGGGCATCCTTTGCCGAACTTGATGCTGTTCTCGATCAGGTTGATGAGCACTTGGACCATGACCTCCCGGTCGTAGGGGAAGCAGCGGTCCAGGCGGTTCTGCACGGCCAGCGCGAACCCTTCCTGGCGGAGCCGCTCCTGCATGACATCACGCACTTCGGCAAGAACGTCGTCGAGCAGCCCCTCGCGAAGGTCGAGCCGGCGCTGCTTTTTCTCCAGCTTGGAAAACTCCAGCACGTTGTTGATGAGCCTGGAAAGACGAGCGCTCTCCGATCCCAGGATGCGGTAGTATTCCATTTCCCGCTCCGGGTCGGAGGCGATGCCGTGCTCCAGCATTTCGACGTACATGCGGATGTTGGTGAGGGGGGTCTTGAGCTCGTGGGTCACCGAGGAAACAAAACCACTGCGGCGCTCCGAGAGATCCGTCACGACCCGGGCGCTCTGGTAGATGGCAAGGAGCCCCAGCAGGATCACCGCGGCCAGCACCGCCACCATCGCGTAAAGCGTGGCGCGGCCCGGAGATCGTGGAATGACTTCGCAGGTGAGGGTTGCCCGCACGAATGAAAAGGGACGGGGAAAGCTGCGCTCCAGGGAAAAACGCGGATGGGCGACCGGAGCCCCCTCCCGGATGCGCGCGGTCTCCCGTCCGCCGTGCACGGAGGTCAGGGTCAGGCTGGTGAAACGGGCCATGGGCTGGCCGGTGAAATGTGTGTTCTTGAGCTGATCGAGGAGCGCTTCCATCCGGATCACTACCCCCTGCCGGTACACCTGGTTGCCGATGACGATGCGCCGGAACAACAGGGCTTGACCGTTGTCCAGGCTGATCGACTGGAGGGGGTCGATTTCCGCTCGAAGGGCATCCTCGGGGGCGGGCGACACGGGTGCGTGCGCGGAGGTCGGAAGGGACGAAACGCCGGCAACGCTCCCGGGCGCCGACCGTCCCGACGGAGTCGCGGCATCCGGTGCCTGGCCCTTGTCGCCGGCCGCCGTCCGGCGCTCGGCGGGAGAGGCCGACCGGTCTTTCTCCACGCCAGCCTTCCCCTGCTCGTCGCTTTGGGCCAGGTTCATGGCCTGCCGGGGAGAAATCTGCTCCACTCGCTTTCCGGTCTGGCCCAGAGAATCCTTTTGCTTCGACGAACGGGCGACATCCAGGTATTTTTCGGCAAAAACCGCGCTCGACTCCTTCTTGACCCTCGCGTCCTTCTCTTCCGATCCGCTCTTCCTCCAAAGCGTCTCCGCGGAGGTGCGATCGGAGCTTTCGGGCGGCATGGCGCGCCTGGTATTGAAGACCCGGTTCATATCCTCCAGGTGTCTCACCAGAGCGCCCCGATCCGCTGACGCCGCGGCTCCGTCCGCCGCCATGGGCGTGCTGAAGGAACCGTCCGGGTTGTTCTGCAGATAGCCCAGTATGTAGGGCTCCACCGCGGGCCGCGCCAGCGGCGAACGGGCTCCCTCGCCCGGCGGGTTGCCGGTGGAGGGCAGGGAGGGCAGATACTCCTCGACGGGACGGCGCTCTTCCCGCTGCACCAGTGCCGCCAGGTCCTGCTCCATCTGGTCGAAAAGGGTGTTCGCGAAAAAGCGGAGCTCCGCGGTTTCCTCCTGTTCGAGGCTGTGGTGGGTCCGAAAGACCAGGTACCCCAGCGGCACGACCAGGGCCATGACAAACACCAGGATAAGCATTCGCAGGCGCTTCACGGCAGCGGCTCCAGACGGTACCCCTCACCCCGTACCGTGGGGAGAAGGGCGATCTCGGGGTTCAGGGCGCAGATCTTTTTGCGCAGCTTGAGCATGTGGATGTCCACGGTCCGGGTTTCCACATCGGGGTCCGCGTAGTTCCAAACCTCCTTGAGCAGTTCCTTCTTGGACACGACGCGGTCGCGATGGCGGTGCAGGTACGCGACGATGTCCATCTCGCGGCGCGTGAGCTCGGCGGTGCGCTCCCGGAACGAGGCGAGCAGATTCCCGCCGTCAAAGAGGATACCGGACACCATGACCTGCTCGTCGCCCGCGATTTTGCCCGCCCGCCTGAGCACCGCTTCCACCCTCATCAGCAGTTCCCTCAGCGAGAACGGCTTGCTCACATAGTCGTCGGCCCCCGCTTTGAAACCCTCCAGGATATCGCCCTCGCGCCCCTTGGCCGTGAGCATGATGATCGCCTGTCGGGGTTTGGCTTTACGGACTTCCCTGCAGATGGTGAGTCCGTCCACGCCGGGGAGCATCACGTCGAGAAGGATGAGGTCGTGGGAGCCCTCGAGGCAGAGCCTCAGGCCCTCGACCCCGTCCTCGGCGCCTTCGGCCCGGTAGCCGTGGAACACGAATACGTCGAGAAGCCCCCGGAGGATGGCCGGATCGTCCTCCACGACGAGCACGCTTGCCCTGGATTTTCGATTGGATGCCGTCATCACGTCGAAACAACCCTCCTCAAGCGCCCTGCGCGCAAGTGATCTTCGTTCCCGTGCGCATTATAGCAGGCAATCCGTGTTCTCAGCGCAAAACTTATGCAAAAGGATCGACTCCCCGGTTTTGCAATTCTTTGAATTGCCTTTGGTTTTCGGCCCTCCGATACTTGACGCCACGGGACGGCAGGTCGCCCGTATCGATGAAAAGGAGGAAAAACCATGAAAAAGAGTCATCGAAGAACGTTGACGTTGGTGGGAGGGCTTCTCGCCCTCTCATGCCTGGCGATGACGTACGCCGGCAGAGACGGACGATTGGCCGCGGCGCCGGGACGCAAACCGCCCGATCCGGGCCTCGCAAGGGCAGGGACCGTGAACCTGTCGGGTCGCCTGATCCAGGACAAGGTGCACATGGGCGGGGATGGTACCGTGACCGTCGCTCTCACGCTCGAGTGCGACCGCGCTCCGGGCGGAAACGTTGAGGCCCGGCGGGAGCTGGACATGGTGGTGGTGATGGACCGCAGCGGGTCGATGGCCGACGCGGGCAAGCTCACCCACGCCAGGCAGGCCGTTCTAAATCTCCTGTCCCGGCTTTCGGAGACGGACCGCTTCGCCCTGGTTTCCTATTCGGACCATGTGCAAAGACACGGCGGGCTGCTTCCCATCACCCCGGCCAACCGGGCGACATTGGAAAGGATCGTTCGCGGGATTCAACCGGGCGGCGCCACCAACCTGGGCGGGGGTCTGCAGGAGGGCATCAGTCAACTCGCGGAGTTGCAGCAGAACGGGCGTCTCTCGCGTCTGATTCTCATTTCCGACGGGCTTGCCAACCGGGGCGTCACCGACCCCTCGGCCCTGGGGACGATGGCATCGGTTGCCGCCGAGAGAGGTTACGCCGTGAGCACCGTCGGAGTGGGGCTCGACTTCAACGAGCACCTCATGACCTCCATCGCGGACAAGGGAGCCGGCAATTACACGTTCATGGAGAGCGCGTCCGCTTTCGCGCAGGTGTTTGACAAGGAGTTCCGGGACGCCGGCACCGTGGTCGCCTCGTCCGTGGAGGTCCATGTGCCCCTGTCTCCCGGCATGACCCTCGTCCACGCCGCCGGTTACCCCATCGAGGTCGGGGAGGGACGAGCGGTCTTCCGGCCCGGAGACCTACGTTTCGGGCAGTCCCGCAAACTCTTCCTCACGCTGAGAATCCCCGTGGGCGAGGAGAAAACATGGGACATCGGCGCCATCAGCGCACACTACCGTTCCGGCGAACGGGCCTATACCGCGTCGCTGCCCCAACCTCTGCGCGTGGCGTGCGTGCGCGACCCGAGCGAGGCCATGGCCTCCATCGACAAGGCCCAGTGGGAGGACAAGGTCATACGGGAGGACTACAACCGATTGCGCGAAGAGGTGGCAGCATCGGTGAAGGAAGGCAAGCGAGAGGAGGCCGTGCAGCAGATCGATCGATACGTGACGCGCCAGCAGGCGGCCAATGCGGTGGTCGGCTCCTCCGCGGTGAAGGGCAACCTGGAGAAGGACGTCGGCTCGCTTCGCCGGACCGTGGCGGATTCCTTTACGGGCGCGCCCGAGGAGGCGGCCCGCAAGCAGAAAGCCAACGCCAAGAGCATGCAGTTTGAAGGATACCAGGGAAGAAGGTCGAAGAATTGAAGGAATCGCCGAACGGAAAAAGGAGCGCAAGATGGGCATCATGACTCGCTTTGTCAGGCTTTGTAAGGCCGATATCCACGGGGTGATGGATCAGATGGAGGACAAGGGCCTGCTCCTCAAGCAACATCTCCGGGACATGCGGGAGGAACTGGACAGGAAGGACGCTCGGATGGCCGGGATGCTGGCCCTGCGCGAGGAGACGGAACGCGAGAGGGAAGAACGTTCCCGGGAGCACGAGGCCCTGGAGCGGGACCTGGGCCTGGCCGTCGCCAAGGAAAAAGACGACATCGCTCGCACGCTCATTCGCAAGATGAAACCTCTGGCCCTCCATCGCGATGAATTGGAGCGGCATGTGCAAGCCCTGGACAGGGACATCGCCCAGTTTCGGACCGTCCTGGACGAACAGCGGCTCATGTACGAACAGCTCCGCTTGAAGGCTTCCGAACACCTGCGCCGGGCCGAGCGGCAGGAATGGGAGAAGGCCGTTGCGGGAGCCATTCCCCACGGTCTCTGCTCGGAGCCCTCGGAGGCCGAAGTGGAGCTGGAGCTCATGCGTCGGAAGGCGGGCGTGAAAGGAGGGAAGGAAGAATGAACCGGCCGGGAAAACCTGTTCGGACGACTATCGTGACGGGGCTGGCCTTCGGGCTTCTGTTCGTCCCGGTCAGCGCCGCATTGAACCTTTTTCTTCCGTGGCCGGCGGCATTCCGGCTCACGTTCTGGTCCTTCGTGGCCGTGTATGCTCTCATGCTGTGCCGGTGGACGGGAGCGGGCCTCGCGGCGTGCGGCTTTCCGGTGGCGTTCCTCCTCGCCCTGGCGTTCTGGCTGAGGTCCGGGTACGATTTCCTCTTCCTGTCGGTGCTCGTCCTGGGCTGGATCAGAAGCGGCGTGTGCTTTCGGAAGTCGCCGTGGAAAGCGATCGGGGCGGAAGTCCTGGTGGGCATGGGGGGAGCGGCGCTGGTCGCGTCTTTCACTCCTCACTCCACGGCGGCATGGGCCTTGGGGGTATGGATGTTCTTCCTGGTGCAGTCGCTCTACTTCGTGCTGACGGGCAACACGGGCGACACGGACGATGCCCAAACGCTGCTGGAACCCTTCGAGAAGGCACGGCGACAGGCCGAGGAGATCCTCTCGGCGGGAAGATAGAACCGGAAGAGGCAGGCATGCCCCGCCTCTTTCGGAGCGGGCGCCGGCCTGCGCCCGTCCAGGGGCCGCATCCATCCCGCCGTTTGCATCGAGCGCCCCGGCCTTGCCCGGCCGAGCCTCAACACCGGGACCGTGTGATACGAAGTTGCGTTCATAAGAGATGGAACTTTCAAGCACAAAAGAGCGGGGGAATGATTCCCCCGCACCCCCCAAGTTTCGGCCACACGCGCAAGCGCGTGAGGCCGAGTGCTCGGCGCTGTCGGCGACTGGCCGAAGGCCGCCGCCGCAGCGCCACACGGAGCCGCGAAGCGGCGAGGGGGTGTGGGGGATACGTCCCCCACGCTTTTAGAGTATCATTTTGAACGCAATTATCCATGCCCCCTGCGACACCCGCGAAGCATGAAAACAGACTCCCGAGGGAGTCTGTTTTCTAGGTAAATCCGTATGAAACTGGAGGCGGGGCCGATCCGGTTTTGCCCGCCTGGGGCTCCAGTCCGGGAAGAACCCACATCTCGGCGGGACCCGCACGCCGGCTGTCGACACGCACGGCATCGCCGAACCGGGCGGTCCCGACTTCCCATGCCGGCGGGATCGGCACGCCGGCCGGCGATACGCTCCGTCCTGCGGGTCAGATCGCCTCGATGGTCGAAGGAGGCTTGGGCGCGATATTGTAGGTTACGCTGACCACCCCGGGCACTGCGCGGATGATCTCCAGGGCCAGCGTCTTGAGCGTGTCGAACGGGACCTGGGTCGGTTCGGCCACCCGCGCGTCGACGCTGTCCCAGCAGCGGACCTCGATCTGCAGGCCGAAATCCCGTTTTCCGTCGCGCATTCCCGTCACGCGGTCCTCGTGAAGAATGGCCAGGTACTGGAACGCCCCCGTGTTCCCGAGCATGCGCTCGACAACGGCGGTGGCTTTGCGAACCGTCTCGATGCGCTCCGGGGTTACCGCGCCGATCACCCGCGCCGAAAGCGCCGGTCCCGGAAACGGGATGCGGGTAAACACTTCCGATGGAAGCCCAAGAGCCTTGCCGACCGCTCGAACGCCGTCCTTGCGCAGCTCGATGAGCGGTTCGATGATCCGATACCCGAAGGCGTCCTGGGGGTCGATCCCCAACTGCTCGAACACGTTGTGCTGCCGCTTGATTCCGGCTATGGTTTCGTCGATGTCCGTGAGAATCGTTCCCTGCAGCAGGTACCTGGCGCCGCTTTCCTTGACGATGCGCCCGAACACGTCCCGGTAGAAGGTCTGTGTAATGGCTTCGCGCTTTTCTTCCGGGTCGGCGATCCCGGCCAGGGCGGCGAAGAACTCGTCGCGGGCCTCCACGACGTCGACCGTCACGCCGAGCTCGCGAAACCAACCCGCCACCTGTGCGGCTTCCCCTTCGCGCATGAGACCGTTCTCGATAAATACGGTCCTGAGGCGATTTCCCAGGGCACGATGTCCGAGCAGCGTGACGGTGGACGAATCGACGCCGCCCGAGAGGGCGTTGATCGCGATCCCATCCCCCACCGTTTCCCTGATGCCTCTCACCTTCTCGGCAATGAAGCGCTCCGTGTCCAGTTCCTGCAGAGTGATTTCCTTGATCATATGACGGTCTTCCTTTCGGTTCGCGGTGTTGACGACGGTTCCGGCGCGGTGGGCGAGAGCCGCCCCTCCGGCGGGCCGGTTCCAGGGGCAGGGACGGCATTTTTGCCTGCAATGAAGGGAGGGCCTGGTCCACCATCTTCCGGTCTTGCACTGTGAAGCGATGGTCCTGTTCTTCCCTGACGATCCGTTTCACAGTAGCGCAATGGAGGCCGTCAATCAAGTGCGGGAAGCCCGCCCGGTATCCAACGGGGCGGCCATGCCGGCAACAGCGCCTTTCCCGGCACCCGCGCACGAAAAACCGCCCGGAGCTGCCGTGTTGAACGCAATCCGGCATCACGCCTCGACGGAGACGTCTCCGGCGTTGTACACGAAGATGACGTCGCCCGGAAGGTCCATGGAATCCTGAAACCGGGAAGAGATGTTTTCGTCCGCGTCACCGGCACCGGGCTCAAACCCGACGAAAAGTACGGCGGAAGGCTGCATGCTCCAACGCACGGCATCGAGAGGGGTTTCGGTCGGTATAATGAGAAGTTCGGCTTCGATTCGGGCTTTGGCGAGCAATTCGCGCATTTGGCTCTGGATGTTCTCCACATCGGCACTCGGTGCCACGGGTCGGATGATCCGGATGGGGTGGTCGCGCCATTCGCGGTTCTTCTTGAGCATGAAAGCCAGCAGGAGCATCAGTTCAACGTTCCTGGCGCAATCCCACTGGAGATTGATGACGCCTTCCGGAACATGCCCTGTCTCACGTTCCTGTTCGCCTGCGACAATGATGAGGCTGCGCTTCATTTTCTTGACGGTCTTGATGGTCTCGTTGAAGACTTCGGCTTTCTCGGGGTCCCGGCTCATTCCCAGCAAGACGATATTGGGTCGCATGCCGCCGATCCCCTGGCACTGAAGAAGCGCCTTGATGGCCGCGTGAATGTCTTCTTCGACGATGACGACGGGGAAGGCCGGCAAGGCTTCTTTGAGGATGAACCTTCGAAGGATGGCTTCTGCCTCGCGGCGACGGTCGAGCAGTTCCTCGAGTTCCCCGCGAATGACCTGTCCGATGAAGACGATGCCGCTGTCCGCCGTGAACCAGCAGGCGTATTCCGCCAGGTGAAGGCGGTTGTGAGCGCCGCCGCTGAGAGCGAGGATGGAAGGACGCCAATTCTTGGGATGATAGCGTTCCCGCTCCAGGCGCAGGAGCGCCTTGCGTGCGAATTGGTAAGCGAGGCCGCTGTCCAGATCGCCCCATTTGACGCGGATTTCGGCGCGGGCGATGAGAAAGTAGAGCCCTCCGGCGAGCACCAAAGCGATGGAAGCCCACACGGCATCGATCAGGAACATGACCCCAAGACATCCCAAGGCTCCGAGGAGCGCCACGGACCAGTGGTTATAGCGAAAGGTGGGGCGGAAGCTGGGGTTGTTCGACCGGCCCTCGAAAAAACAGGCAAGGTTGACGGTGCCGTAGGTCAAGAGAAAGAACATCGTGATGACGGGCGCGATGGTGTCGAGGTCGCCGGCAAGAACGCCGGCCTGCGCGATGATGACGGTCAGGACGACGGCCCGGCGGGGTTCGCCGGAGCGCCCGCTGCCGCGAGCGAACCACCGCAGGCGGCGAAAAATGTTATCGCGTGCGAAGGCCTGCAGGATGCGGGGGGCGCCCATCATGCTGCCAAGAGCCGAGGAAAGCGTGGCGCAGATCACCCCCGCGTAGATGAGGGAGGGAAAAAAGGCGCGATCTTTCATCACGAACCCGTGACCGAGCAGATCCGCGCGGGTGACGCTGCCGGCGAACATGAAAGCAATGGCGGCATAGACGATCGTTGAGACGCCGATTGCCGCGAATGTGCCGCGGGGTATGGATCGGCCCGGATCCTTGAGGTCGCCGGACATATTGACGCCCGCCATGATGCCGGTGACGGCAGGGAAGAACAGGGCGAAAACGGAAAAGAACTCATGCTCCGGTGACCAGTGCGCAGACAGATTGGCACGGAGGATCTCCGGCGAAAAGCCGGTGCCCGCCCCGAGGAAAAACGAGAAGAATGAAAGCAGGAGCATGGCCAGGATGAAGTATTGGATGCGGATTGTCCATGCGGCGCCGATATAGACACAGACGAAAACGACGATATTGGTGAGGGTGGCGACCGTCCTGAAGGACGCTCCCATGTCGGGAAACGCGGAGAGGAGGGCCTCGGTGAAACCGACCACGTACAGAGTGACGGCTACGGCTTGAGCGATATAGAAAAAGATCGCGACGACGCCGCCGAACTCCACGCCGAGGCTGCGACTGATGAGGTAATAGGCGCCACCTCCCTTGACGCGCATGTTGGTTGCAATGCTGGCGATGGAAAGGCCCGTGATCAGCGAGACCGCCTTTGCACAGGCAAGGATCAGGAGAGCGTCCCACAACCCGGCGTAACCCACAACGGTGGAAAGACGCAGGAACATGATCACGCCGAAGATGGTCAGAAGGCTTGGCGTGAAAACACCGCCAAAAGTGCCGAATTTTCGCGGATGCAAATCGTCGGGTTTTGTTCTGTCGGTCATGACGGCCCTATTGAATAAACGGACGTTCATTATCGTGCGACCGATGTCGAACGTCGGGTTGAGCTGAACCGCGCAATGGAGCGGCGGGGTGTCGCATACGGGGTTTGGAGACCACCATGCGGGTCGCTGCGCGGAGTATGTACCAGCGGAGACTGAAACTCAAGTGCGGAGTCAAGCCGTGCGGAGTCAAGCCGTGCGGAGTCAAGCCGACAGGGAGGTTTGACAGCCTGTGAGCCTCTATGATGTGTTTTTCTCGATCGCATTGCTGTTCGATAGACTTCGAATCAGGTATGCGGTGATTGGCGGCATCGCCTTGGCTTTTCATGCCGTTCCAAGATTCACCCGGGATATTGATGTCCTGGTTCCTGGCGACGACATGGATCTCTTGAGGACGGCCATGGATGAACTGGGGTTTGAAGAGACGGCCGAACCCCGGAAGCTCGACAATTCGACGCTCACGCTCCATCGATCTTTGAAGATCGAAGGGGAGGATGGAATCATGGTTGATACTCTTGTGGCCGATTCCGAAGAACAGTATAGAATAATCCGCGACGCCGATCATGCGGAATCGAGAATCGGGACGGTGTCCATCGCCGCCAGGTTGGACCTGGTATGGCTCAGAAGGTCTCGAAACTCACCCCGGGATCGCGTGGACATCTTGGAGCTTGAAAAGAATGACGAGGATAGAGGAAGTAGTCAAGAGCGTTAGTGATCTGTACGATTTCTATCGGCGAATCCCACTAATTTCCGGGAAGGGCCTGCTGCAAAAGCGCATGCCGGGCTCGTCCGAAAGCCTTTTGGCCAGACCGCGGCAAGAGGAAAAACACCAGGGACAGGGAAGGAAGAAATGAAAATCGTCAACGTGCTCGGAAGCCCGCGCGAAAACGGCAACAGCGCCCTGATCGCCAAACGTTTCTGTGACAGGGCGATGAAGCTCGGCGCTGAAATACGGACCTACACACTCAACAAGCTCGAATATTGCGGCTGTCAGGGTTGCATGGCCTGCAAGACCGGGCTGGACAAGTGCGTACTGGAAGACGACCTCACCGAAGTCCTGGAGGCCGTCCGCGAGACGGATGTCCTGGTGATGGCCTCCCCGGTTTATTTCTGGGATATCTCCGGCCAGCTCAAGACCTTCATCGACCGCACCTTCTCGTACCTGGTTCCGGATTTCATCACCAATCCCAACAAGTCCCGGCTCGCGCCGGGCAAGAAACTGGTCTGCATCCTCGCTCAAAACAACCGGGATCGAAGCAGCTTCCCCGATATTTTCCGGAAAATCGACTACTTCTTCAAAGCCTACGGCTTCGTCGATCGTCGACTCATCCGTGCTTTCGGCGTGAATGAGCCGGGGGAAGTCGCGGCGCACGAAGACGTGATGATGCTGGCGGAAAAAACGGCGGAGAAGCTTTGCGGGGGTTGAATCTTGAGATCGATCGTCGTCGAAAAATATGTGTTGCCCGACGAGAGTGCGCGGATAACTCGCTCGAGGATTCACGCATAGGGGATACCGGCGTATCGGCAACGCAGCGGAGGGGAGGCGAAGCTTGCCGGCATATACTTAGATTAAATGCAATCTCTAGGCATTGATAACGCTCCCCAATGCCCGTTGGATTTCCCTTGCGTGCGAAGCTTGGCGACATTAAAATGTACGATGTATGTGGTCTATGTATTAGCGGTACTTAATGGAGCTCGTCAGAAAACGCCAACCCTGTTGCGAGACGGGGACGGAAAGCCGCGGGTCTCATGGAGATGGCCGGGTTGCCTGACAAAGGGTAGCCCGGCTTTTTGTTTCTTCGTCATCGAGTCGAGAAGATTTTGTGTCAAGAAGCTTTTGATGCTGATCCCACAAACTCCGGACGGATTCAACAGGCAATGAATCCCAGCCGCAACGCGTCACGGACGCGACAAAAGGAGAAAGGACATGCGAGTATTCACAAAGTATGTTTTCATTGCTGCGGTTGTGCTGCTCATGACAGCCCCAGCCCTGGCCGATGTGCGGCTGACCGGCACGGTGGGACCCAGAATCATTGATGACAATGCCTACGTTCCGCGCGACGCCACCGCCACGCTCAACGGCACAACCATCAAGGGCAATTTGCGCGTTCTCCGCGGCGCAAAGGTCTTTGCCAATGGCGCGCACATAACCGGCAATGTTGAGGGCTACCGTTCCAGGCTGGTTGACTTGAGGCAGCGGACCTCGGTGGGTGGGAATGTTCAGGGAAAGTACACACGCTCCGTTCTTGTGAGGGGCGGCACGTTCGTGGGAGGAAATGTTCAGATCGATGAAGGCTTCGCTCCCATTGACGTGGACGTTCTTTTGGTCAATTTGTCCACGGTGGATGGAGACGTGCAGCCGAAAGAAAGCGCCGGACGTGCGCGGGTTCTGGCAAGCCGGGTTGGTGGGAATGTTCAATTTGTTGAAAATTACAGTGGTCCTTACGCCGTCAGGAACAACCGGATCGATGGGGACCTCCAGTTTTTCAAGAATCGTGGAAGAGGTGTGATCACGGGCAACCATGTGAAGGGAAACCTGCAGAGCAAGGAGAACTCGCCGCGGCCGATCATCAGAGACAATATCGTCGAGGGCGATGTCGAAATTGAATGAGCCGTGGTTGAACCTGGTTGTTCCCTCCAAAACAACCGGGATCGAAGCAGCTTCCCCGATATTTTCCGGAAAATCGAATACTTCTTTAAAGCCTACGGCTTTGTCGATCATCGACTCATCCGTGCTTTCGGCGTGAATGAGCCGGGGGAAGTAGCGGCGCGCGAAGACGTGATGATGCCGGCGGAAAAAACGGCGGAGAAGCTTTGCGGGGGTTGATCCTTCAAAGAACGCCCCGGGATGCGTGATGGCCGGCAGTCTTGTCACGCCTTGCTCGTGCGCATTCAAGCACCCCGATACCCGACCCCAATAGTAATGATCTCAACACGGGTTCCGGCCTCAACGCCGGTGATCAACCGCGGGTTTGGGGATGTATCCGCCGGAAGACCAGAACAAGTCTGGTCCCTTCGGCCCGGTCGCTGTCCACGCGTATTTCCCCGTCGCAATCCTTCATGATCTTTTTGCAGACCGCCATGCTCAGACCGGTCCCCCTCTCCTTTGTGGTGAAGAACGGAACAAAAATCTTCGACAGATTCTCGGGAGGAATACCGATTCCCCGGTCATGGACCTCGACCTCACACTGTCCCTCGGACCACCTGGAAGCGATGGTCACCGTGCTGCCGGCCGTCGAGCTTTCGATTGCGTTCGTGGTGAGTTCCTCGATCATCCACACGAAATCGAGCTCGTTGACTGCGAGCAGGCCCAAAGCCGGCTCCAGCCGCGTTTCAACGGTCACTCCCGAACGCTCGGCCAAGGGCTTCAGTTTGCTTTTCACACGTTCAACGGAGCTGTCGACTTCGGCAAAATCTTTCTGGGCTTCGGAGCGCTCCAGAGTGAAATGCGACAAGGTGTGATCCAACGTCGTGATTCTGTCCACCTGATTCTTCAGCCTCTGGCTGAAATTGGGGCTCGCCGGCATTTCGCGGTCCTTCATCAGTTCTTTCAGTGCGTCGAGAACTTCTCGCAGCTCGGAAGTCATCGCCAGTGATGCCTTTCCCAACGATGCCAGATTCTGGGCTTCCCTGATTTCCAGCTGGCGTTTCCTCTCCCGGTCGGAAAGGGTGCCGGTGATTGCAGACACCAGGATGAATACGATGATCTGCGACAGGTTCCCTACATTGACGCCGGGCTGGCCACTCCAGGTCATCATCACGTGAGGCGTGTAAAGAATGACGACCAGGAGGGAAAAGTACACGCCTGCCCTCAGGCCGTACCAGAGGCTTACCATTACGATGGGAACAAAATACAGTTCTCGATAAAGAATATGATATTCCATGTGGCGGGTCGCAGTGCCGTAGTGCAGCACGGACAACACGGCGATTATTGAGAAGACCAGAACGATGCGACACACGTTCCGGCCCTTGCGCGATTCCCGCAAGTCATTCATGAGCGACTCCTCTCGACTGCGGCGATCCATTTTCAAATGCGCTTTGTCATTGAAAGACACCCCGGTGCGCGACCAACGCGAAGAATACCGAGCGCCGTCCCCAAAGCGCCCCTTTGATGAAGTTCCTTTCTTGTCGAAAGGAACCGGTGCTTGCCAAGCGTCAAGGCGGTTTGTGGGTTGGGGCTGTTCATCCACCCTGGTCCAGGATTCATATCTGACCCAAGATAAAGGAAATCAGGAAGATTGTCTGTGTCAAGGCAGTCAGCGTCATGGCGAATATTTCGTCCCAGGGAACGGCCGGTTTGAGGCGCGGGGCGCCTGCAGGGAAATCCTCGCTCATCCATGCAGTTCAAAAGACGCCGGAGCCCGAAGATCGGAAAACAACCGAGCGCCGGTCCCGCAACGAAGGCAAATCGGAAGGGACCTCCCCGGGAATCGACAAGAGGGCCACGCAGACTCCCGCTTGAACCAAAAAAAAACGGGTTAGCGGATGAACCGCTAACCCGTTGATTTTCTGGTACCCCCGACAGGACTCGAACCTGTGGCACCGAGATTAGGAATCTCGTGCTCTATCCGCCTGAGCTACGGGGGCGTTATGAGTGATCCGCCCGGAGCGACCCCCGGCGCGGAAGCATTTCCGATACCCGGCGGCCGATCCGTAACGGCGCCGCGTGCCGCCTTGCAGGCTGGTTATCTTTAGACGATTTCGGCGGGCTTGGCAAGAAAAAGGGTTCATCCGGCCGCAGTTCACCTCTGAGCTCATCGCCTGCGCGAGGGGGGGAACCCGAACCGCCCGCCGTCCGGAACCCTTGGGCCACGGGGTTCCCCGCCCGCGCAGGTGAAGTCCCGGCCCGTTTACATCTCATGGATCACAGGCGATAGGTCGGCCCCGTCTTGCGTTTTCTTCGGAACCACATGCCGACGAGCAGGCCCGCAAAGAACACCACGGCTCCCAGGGCGAACCAGTACATGGTCCGCGTGAATTTGAGGCCCTGGTTTTCCTGGATGAGCGCCTGGACGCTTTCCTGAGTGCTGGCCAGGGTAGCCCTGGCCGCGTCGTATTCGCCCTTGAGCTTGAGATAGCTGGCGGCTCCGCCCTTCAACTCCTCGTAGGAAACCTCCAGTTTCGTCAATTTCTCGGAGACCTCCCTTTCTCTTTGCGCCAGGGCGGCCCTGGCCATCTCGGCTTCCTGCAGCTGTTCCCTGAGCGACGTGTTTTCGCCTTTCAATTCCTTTATGGCCGCGGATTCCGAGGGCCTGGATTCGAGGAATTTGCTCTGCACCCATCCTTCCTTCGACTTTCCGTCGGGGGGGGTGTATCGAACCTGGGTCCATTCGTTGGTCTTCACCAGTTCCACCGCACTTCCCTTGGGGATCGTGAGCAGAACGCGGTTTTGAGCGCCGGCGGCGGACCTCATGGGGATTTCCTGAGCGTCGGTCGTGTAGGCTTTTGCCGCCCAGCTTGCCTGAGGCAATGGAAACGTGGTAAAAAACAACACTGCGGTGGAAATGCACAGGGCTTTTTTCATTTCGATGGGCCTCTCGTATCATTGGAAATGCTTGTCCGGAACAGCCGTCAAGAGATTGGCCGGGGAAAACCGGTTGTCACCGGGATGCGGTTATTCTCCGACCCGGGTGAGAGGCATTATAATGGCGCAGGGTATGAGCAGCAAGGAAAAAGCCCGCAGGGTTCGGCAAAGCGGCCTTCCGGAGAACCGTTCGGACCGCGATCGACAGGCTCTGCGGGAGAACGAAACGAAGTGCACACGGGAATGGATTGAAGATCATCGAGGGGTACCGATATGCTGATTGATACTCACGCTCATCTGGACTTTCCGGAATTTGCTCAAGATCTGCCTGCCGTGCTGGAGCGGGCCGCAAAGGCCGACGTCCGGAAAATCATCACCATCGGGATCAGCCTGGCAAGCAGCCGCGAAGCCGTCGGCCTTGCCGGCCGCTACCCCGGTGTCTACGCCACGGTGGGAATACACCCCCACGACGCTTTCCTCCTCGACGAAAAAGCAACGGAGATTCTCCGTGAGCTCAGCAGGCAGGAGAAGGTGCTCGCCATCGGCGAAGCGGGCCTGGACTACTACCGGGACTACCAGCCCCGTGCCATCCAGAGGAAGTGCCTGCGTCGGCAACTCGAAGTCGCCGCCGACGAGAAGCTTCCGGTCGTCTTTCACGTCCGACAGGCATTCGATGACTTTTTCCGGATTGTGCCCGAGTACCTTCCTTCATTGGTCGGGGCGGTGATGCACTGCTTTTCCGGGGACTGGACCACCGCGGAGAGGTGCCTCGATCTCGGTTTCCACCTTTCCATACCGGGCACGGTGACGTTCCCGAAAGCCGAGCTGCTCCACGACGTGGTGAGGCGGGCCCCGCTGGACCGCCTGCTGGTCGAGACGGACGCTCCCTACCTGGCCCCGATCCCTCACCGGGGGAAAGTCAACGAACCGGCGTTCGTCTACCACACGGCGCGGAAAGTGGCCGAATTGCGCGGTTGCCCCTTCACGGTCGTTGCCGACCAGACCACGCTCAACGCCCAGCGGGTCTTCAGAATGGACGGCTTTTCCGACGCGGCGGACTCGGAATGATCCTGCTTGAGTCCGGCACCGGGCCCCCTCCGTTCCGCACAGTCCGGCCCCTCGTTCTCGCCTCTTCCTCTCCGCGCCGCAGGGAATTGCTCACGTTGATGGGACTGACCTTTGATGTGATCGTCAGCGGAATTGAAGAATCCACGGGCAGGGTCTTCGGTCCCCCGGTGGAGCTCGCTGCGCGCTGCGCCCGGGAGAAGGCCGAAGCGGTCGCCGAGCTGTTCCCGGATTCCTGGGTGCTGGGCGCGGACACGGTCGTGGCGCTCGGCGCGACCGTTTTCGGGAAACCGGCCGATTCCGCGGAAGCGTTGCGGATGCTCGCGCAACTGAGCGGAGCGACCCACGAGGTGATCAGCGCATTCTGCCTGGTGAATCGAAGCCGGCGCATGATCGAAACACGTTCGGTTACGACCACGGTGCGCTTCAAGCGGCTTTCCCCGGCCGAAATCCGTTCCTATGTGAATACCGGGGAGCCGCTGGACAAGGCGGGCGCATACGGAATCCAGGGGATGGGAGCTTTCCTGGCGGCATCCATCGAAGGATCCTATACCAACGTGGTGGGACTGCCCTTGAGCGAAGTCCTGGATCTGCTGGTCGAATGCGGGGTTGTGGCACCCGTTGCGGAAGAACGTTCCTGAGCGCCGTTCGGCACGCGGACCGGAAGGCGCAAGGAGGCATGGACCGCCATGGCGACCGTGGCTGAGAACCTCGAACGAATTCAGGAGCGCATGAACGCCGCCTGCTCCAGGGCGGGGCGGGACCCCGCCGCCGTGCGGCTGGTGGCGGTGACGAAAACCGTCCCGACCGACCGCATCAGGGAAGGCGTGGAAGCGGGCCTGACCCTGCTCGGGGAGAATTACATCCAGGAAGCGCGAAGAAAAATCGAAGCCCTGGAAGATCTGGCGGTGTCATGGCATTTCATCGGCCACCTTCAATCGAACAAGGCTCGGGTGGCGGCGGAATACTGCGACTGGGTTCATACGGTGGACCGGCTGCGCCTGGCCGTCGAGCTCGACCGGCAGGCGAGAAAAAGAAACCGCGTGATCCCCGTTCTGCTCCAGGTCAACGTCGGCGACGAACAGAGCAGGAGCGGGGTGTCGCCCGATGACCTCCCGAAGCTGTTCGAAGCCGTCGCAGCGCTCTCCGGGCTGAGCGTTCGCGGTCTCATGACCCTTCCCCCCTACTTCGAAAACGCACAGGAGGTACGCCCCTTTTTCAGGTTGTTGCGGGAGCTGCTGGAGCGCTTGAGGGGGATCGCTCCCCGCCCCGGCGAGCTCACCGAGCTCTCCATGGGCATGAGCAATGATTTCGAGGTGGCCGTCGAGGAAGGGGCGACCCTGGTGAGAATCGGGACGGCGCTCTTCGGGGGGCGTCCGGCTATTTCCCCATGAGGCGCCGGCGTTGCACCTCGGCCAGTGCAATGGCCCCCGAAGTCGCGGCGTTGAGGGATTGCAGCGGTCCATGTTCGGGTATGCGGACCATGGCGTCGCAGGCTCTTGCGACGAGCGGTCGCAGTCCTTTCTGTTCGTTGCCTACAACCAGTCCCAGGGGGACCGTGAGGTCCGCGTCGTAGATCGTCTGAGCGGCCTGCGCGTCGAGACCGAAGATCCACAGCCCGCATTCCTTCAATTGTTCCAGAGCCCTCACCAGGTTGTTCACCTGGATGACCGGCAGGTACGCGGTGGCTCCCGCGGCGATTCTGATGACCGTGGAGGTGACCCGGGCCGACCTGTCCCTGGGAACGATCACGCCGCGCGCGCCCAGAAAACAGGCGCTCCTCAGCATGGCGCCCAGGTTCTGCGGATCCTGCAGGCAATCGAGAATCACCAGCGGCTCCCGCTCCCCCGTGGGCTTTTCCAGCAGTGCCTCCAGGGCGGCATAAGGGAATTCGCGCATGCGCAGCGCAACCCCCTGGTGGTGCGCATGCCCCACCAGGGCCGAAAGGCCGTCCCGTGTTTCCTGCCGGGGCGCAATGCCCCTCAGAGCCCCCAGTTCCACCAGTTCCCGGACGCGCTGGTCCGACCTGGCCACGATCATTTCCAGGACTTCGACGCGACCCGTCAGCAGGACTTCCCGCACCGGGTTGAAACCGGAGACCCAGAGATGAGGCGGCGTGCTTGAATGCGTCTTTCTCATGGAAATCAACGATCCGGGCAAATGAACCGTCAGGAGGGCAGCCGGGACATGAAAAACGGCTTGAGCCGCCCCATCCGGACGTCGCGGCGGCAGCGACAGGCGCGCAGGATCGCGTGCAGGTCGGCGACCGCGTCCGCCAGAACGTCGTTGACGATGAGGTAGTCGTACCACGGAGCCTGCAACATTTCACGGCGTGCCGCAGCCGAACGTTCGCCGATCTGCCGGGGGGATTCGGTGCCCCGCATGTTCAACCTCTGCTCGAGGACTTCCATGGACGGCGGCACGATAAAGATGGTGTGCGCGCAAGGGTAGGTGCACCGGACCTGCCTGGCCCCCTGAACGTCGATATCGAGCAGCACGTCCCGGCCTTGCGCGATCCATTCCTCCACCTGGTTCCCGTCCGTGCCGTAGAAGTTCCCGTGGACTTCCGCCCATTCCAGGAACCGGCCGGCCGAAATGCCGTCCAGGAATTCCCGCTGCGTCAGGAAATGATAATCTTTTCCGTCCGCTTCTCCGGGGCGCGGCGAACGCGTGGTGCACGACACGGAGAAACGCAGCTCGGGACACCGGTCCAGGATGGCGCGGATCATGGTGGTCTTGCCGACACCCGATGGGGCGGAGACGATGAAAATCTGTCCGGAATAGGCTGGGCGGGACATGGCTAATCTTTTGCCTGCTTGAGCAGGTTCACGTCCCGCACTCCCCCTTCGGTCAAGAGGCGCTGTGCGATGGTTTCGGCCTGGACGCCCGAAAGGATGATGTGATCGCTGTCGGTGACGATGATGGCTCGGGTCCTGCGGCCCATGGTGGCGTCGATCAGCTTGTTCGCCTGCCGCGCATCCTCCTTGAGCCTCTTCATGGGAGCCGATGCCGGCGAAACGATGGCGATCACTCGATTGGCGATAACCGTGTTTCCGAATCCGATGTTGAGCAGTTTTACTTCCATGAATGACCCCTCAGGCATCTGTTGCGGTGTTCGCCAAACAAAAGGCGATCTTCGACGGTCACGGCATCGGCGACCGCTCCGAATCGTGGGCGCCTTCGATCACCGCCTCCTGCGGGCGAGAGAGGCGCTCCGCGGTCGGACGATCGCCGATCTGCAAAACCGAACGCGGGGTGTTCGAGAATATTCGTTGAAGCCCCGGGCAAAAGCAAGCGTTTTGTCCGGCGGGAGCCGACTTTTCGGCCGCGGGGCATTCCCGTGAACCGGGGACCGGGACGGCGCCGCCGGCGGGCCTATTCGATATTCTGGACCTGCTCCTTCACTTTCCCGATTTCGGTTTTCATGCGCACCACGGCTTGAACGGTTTCCAGGTCGCCGGTCTTGCTCCCGATCGTATTGACTTCCCGGTGCAGCTCCTGCGCCAGGAAATCGAGCCTCCTGCCGTCCGAGGGCGCCTGTTCCGAGAGAAGCTCGCGGAGTTGATCGAAATGGCTCTTCAGGCGGACGATCTCCTCGTTGATGTCGGCTCGTTCGGCGATGTAGGCGACTTCCTGCAGCAGGCGGTTTTCGTCGACTTCGGTGTCCGAAAGCAACTCCTGAATTCGGTCCCGTATCTTCTGCTGATACTCCAGAACGACCAGATCCTTGCGGCTTTCGATCAGGGCGAGATCGCGGGCCAGGACTTCGAGGCGTTCCAGGCAGTCTTTGCGCAGGGATTCGCCTTCCACCAGCCGCATGGATCGAACCTGTTCCAGGGCTTCCGACAATGCGCCCGTGAGCAGTTCCCGGATGAGCTCCCGGTCGGGATCGTCCTCGCGGGCTTCGAACAGGTACGGCACACGGAGCAGGCTGTCGAGCATCGGGGGCGCGCTGGCCGGGAGCGACCGGTGCAATTCCATCAATTGTTCCCAGTAGTGACGCGCCAAAGGCAGGTTGAGGCGGGGGGCCTTCAGCTCGGGGCTGGTCGATTCGATCTGGACGAAAACCTCCACGCGCCCACGCCGCAAGCTCTGCGAGACCAGCTTTCGACAGGCGTCCTCAAATTCCAGGAAATTCTTCGGCAGCCTCGGAACGATGTCCAGGCCTCGACCGTTCAGCGTCCTGACCTCGACCGTGATCGAATATCCCGAGGTTTCTTTCTGGGTTCGTCCGAATGCCGTCATGCTGGCTATCAAATGGGGCCTCCTTGGGGCACGATTTTTCGAGGGAGCTTCCCGCTGCGTTGGAAAGCGAGCTTCCGTCGCAGGATACCGAAAAAGTGCAGCAGAATCGGGCTCCTGTAGTCCGGGTACGTCCAGGGAAGGCACTGGTAGGCGCCTTTCTGATAGATGAGGGTGAGATCCGCGTAGATGCCGTCCCGGAGGTAGACCCGGTGGGTGTAGTTTTTCCCCGAGGCGAGGATGATCCGTTCTTCGCTCAACAGTCCCGGGTCCAGGTTTACCTGTCGTTTGCCGTCCACTGCAAGCCGGTCTTCAATCCCGTTCGTCCTCAGCTTGATGTCCGGCAGGGATTCGGGGCGGACCGGATCGAGGAAGCCGATCGTGCGGCGCAGGATTCCCGGTCCCATTTCGCGATCGTAATAGGTGGTGAAATGAAACGGCTCGGGTTCCGTGGCGAAATCGAGGGGGCCGAAGAGGTCCGTCGCCGCGGCAAGCGCCTGCCGGTGGACCCGGGCATCACGAAAAAGCATCCCCATGATGAGTTTTGCGGAAGGGGGTTCCTTGGGGCGGCTCATGTGGACCTCGGTTTCGTCAGTAGGTGTCGAGGGCCGACAACAGTTGCGCGGCCGATACCGCGGCAGTGCCCACTTCGCCCACGACGATCCCGGCCGCGAGATTGGCGAGCAGGGCCGATTCCTTCATGGTCAGACCGGAAGCGACCCCCAGGCCGAGGACCGCGCTGACCGTGTCTCCGGCGCCGGTGACGTCGAAAACCCTGCGGGCGACGGTGGGGATATGATCCATGCCGCCCGTGTGATGGAACAGGCTCATGCCGTCCTTGCCCCTGGTGATCAGGACCGCCTTACAGTTGAGGTGTTCGAGCAGATGCCGGCCCGCTCTGACCAGGGAGTCCTCGTCGTGGATTTCGATTCCGGCCATGCGCGCGGCTTCATGGTGATTGGGCGTGACCATGGTCACCTCGCGGTAGATCTCCGCGTGCTTCACCTTCGGGTCCACGATGACCGGAATGTCCAGTCCGCGTGTCGCCGCACGCACCGCGTCCATGAATTCCGGCGTGACCACCCCCTTGGCATAGTCCGAAATCACGATGCCGTCAATCCGCGGGAGATTGTTCCGAATGAAGTCGAGCATTCCTTCCGTGGAGTCTCCGGAAACCGGAACGCTGCTCTCGTGATCGATGCGCACGACCTGCTGATTGCGGGCGATGATGCGGGTCTTCACCGTGGTGGGCCGGTTCCGGATGGTGATCAATCCGTCCGTTTCCACCGATATCTCGTCGAGAAGCCTTCGCAGCAGGCGTCCCGGCGAGTCGTCCCCCACGGCTCCGACCACCGAAACCTTTCCTCCCAGCCTGGAAACGTTGTGGACGACGTTGGCGGTTCCCCCGAGCAAGCGCGTTTCCTCCCTGACCTCGACCACCGGTACCGGGGCTTCGGGCGAAATCCTGCGCACTTCCCCCCAGATGAACGTATCGAGCATCAGGTCCCCGGCAACAAGGAGATGAAACTGAGGAAAGGACGATACAGCCTCGCGCAGACGCTGCTTCTCGCTCGCGGTCAAATCGGGATGGTTGGGCATAAGATCGGCTGTTCTAGGCCTGAAACGGTTTTGCTTCATCAATGAGCATGATCGGGATATCGTCGCGGATCTCGTACAAAAGCTTGCACTTATCACAGATCAGGCCGTCCTGCGTTTCGTTCAAGCGGATATCTCCCTTGCACTTGGGGCAGGCGAGAATGTCGAGCAATTCCTGGCTTATGGTCATGTTCCCCCCAGAGGCGCAATCGATGCGTGTTCGGAGCCTTTGCCCCGTTGCCGGCGCCGCCTTCTATTGGTGTTCTTCAGCCTTGTCCATGCCGAGAAGCTGCTGGTACGCTTCGATGGTGGCGCGGAGCCTGCTTTCGAGCTGAATGCGGTGACGTTTGAGCTCGGCGATGTCCTCATGCACCTTGCCCAGCCGCAGTTGAGCGTCCTGAACCAGTTTCTCCGCTTTCAGTTCCGCCTCCGAGAGAATCAGCCTCGCTTCCTTCTCGGCGTTCGTCTTCATCTGCTCGACGGTGTTGTGAGCGTTGACCAGGACGTTGCGAATGGTATTCTCCCGGTCCTTGTAATCCTTCAGTTCCTTTTCATGCTCCTGGATCGTCTTCTTCAAACCGGCGTTCTCGATCTTCAGCTCTTTGATTTCCTCGGTCAGTTGCTCGATAAAAGCCGAGACTTCCTTCGGGTCGAAGCCTCTCCAGGAAGACCGGAACGTCTTGTTTCTGATATCGTCAGATGTCGAGTCCACGGTTCTTGGTCCTATCGGGTTTACATCATGACGGCAAGTCTGGCGATCACCGATTGGAGCAGCACGATGCCCGCAATGACGAGCAAAGGCGTGAAATCAATCCCCCCGAAAAACACCGGCAGGCGCCTGCGAATGGCGAGCAGCACGGGTTCGGTGATGTTGTGGATGACTCGAACGATGGGATTGTACGGATCCGGGTTGACCCAGGACAGAAGCGCTCGCGCGATGATGACGTAAATGTAGAGACTCAGAACCGTATTGACGATCTCCGCCACTTGCCGGATCATATAACCGAAGAAGGACATGAACCACCTGTTGCCGTTCGCGTTGTTGTGTTGCCGACCGCCATTCCCTGTTTTTTCACGCCTTGAAACTACTGTTTTTCCACCCCGCTGTCAACTCGAAGTCGCCGTGGGCATTGCGCGGCGCGCTCAGGCGGCCGGATCGGCATTTTCCCTTGAGGGCATTGAAAGCGAGCTCAGGACAATGCCCGCGCCGAGTGTCATCAGGCCGGCGGATTTGAGCAGGGTCGGTGATTCGCCAAGGAAGAGCCAGGCGAGCAGGGTCGCGCCCGCCGGTTCACCGAGGACGAGGATGGCGACGGAAGTGGGCGACAGAAAGCGCAGGGCCCAGTTGAAAGTCGTGTGGCCGATCAGCTGGGGGATGACGGCCAGCAGGACGAGATAAAGATATGTCTGCGCGGGGAAGCCGCTCAGCGTCGTTCCCGAGGCGACGCTCCAGGCGAGCAGGACCAGCGCGGCGATTCCGTAGACGGCCAGGGTGTAGGCGGGCAAGCTGAGCCACGGCCTGAGCGCGCTGCCGGCGAGGAGATATCCCGTTGCCGCCATCGCTCCGCACACTGCCAGCAGGTCTCCCTGGAGCGCCTCCGCGGTGAGAAGGAAATCCGTTCCCGCAAGGAGCACGCCGCCGCCCACGGCCACCAGGATGCCGGCCGTCGCCCGGGCCGGAAGCCGTTCCCCGAGAAACAGCCGGGCGTAGAGGGCCGTGAACAGGGGCGTGGTGTTGCACAGCGTGGCCGCGCTCGCCACCGACGTCATCTGAAGGGACTTGATCCAGAAGGCGAAGTGCAGGGCCAGGAAGACGCCGGCCAGAATGGCCTGCAACAGCCTCCGGGAATTCCAACGATCGTCGGCCCGGGGCCGTTTGTATAGAGTGTACGGCGCGATGATCAGCGCGGCGATGCCGACCCGGTATGCGGCTATCGCCAGGGGAGGGGCTTCGGCAAGCCGGATGAAAATGGAGGCGCAGGATATCGCGAGGATTCCGACCAGCAGGAGCGTCCACAGGATGTGCGGCGCAGGAGGCCTGACGAAGACGGTTTCCTTCATTGGAACGGCTCACATCTCAAAAAGGCCTTGACAGTGGGTAACCGCCTTTACTATATAAAAGTGTTTCAATATTTTTCCGATAAGGAGGCATTGAGACCATGCTGAAGAGTCCGTGCATAAACTGTGATCGGGCCAACGAGGACAAGAACAAGTGCCTGGAAGAATGCGAAAGACTGCGAGAATACCAGGAATTGATCTTAAAGCAAGGCATTTATGCCACGATGTGAGAACCGGGCAACCCGCCACTCTCATGGCGGCCGCGAGGCCGCTTTTTTTATCCGGAATCCGGGGCGGGCTGGAGCGGTCCGGAAATACTGAATGCGAAAACGGTTGGAGGATGTTCCCATGTATGCAGTTTTGAAATCGGGCGGCAGGCAGTACGAGGTGAGACCCGGGCAGGTGGTCAAGGTGGAGAAGCTTCTCGGCGAGGTCGGGGATAAGGTCACGCTGGATCAGGTCCTGCTGTTTTCCGATGGCACCGACATCCAGGTCGGGCAGCCCGTTTTGGCGAACATCGCCGTCCAGGGACAGATCGTGGAGCAGGGACGCCACCGGAAGATAGTGATATTCAAGCACAAGCGACGCAAGGACTACCGCAAGAAGCAGGGGCACCGGCAGCACTACACGGCTGTGCGGGTCGAGGAAATCGTAACCCTTGGGCAGTAATCCCCGGCGACCGCGGAAACGCGAACCCGGGTGCCGAAATCGACATATTGGGAGGATCCATCCATGGCACACAAGAAAGCCGGCGGAAGTTCCAGAAATGGCCGTGACAGTGCGGGCCAGCGCAGGGGAGTGAAACGATACGGAGGGGAGTTCGTCCGGGCCGGGAATATCCTGGTGCGGCAGTTGGGGACCAAGTTCCACCCGGGCAAGAATGTCGGCCTGGGTCGAGACTATACGCTGTTTGCCATGATTGACGGGATTGTGGCATTCGAATACAAGGACAAGACCCGCCAGCAGATCAGCGTCTACCCGATCCCCGCGCAAGAATAGTCTGCCTTCCTTCCTTCTCCTGAAGGCATTTCGGACCTCGTTCGAAAGGTTGATCCCGCTTTCCCCTTCGGCTTCCCGCCTCAAGAGGGGAAGAGCGGGCTTTCGGCCGCCCGTGGGAAGCGGCCGGCGTTCCCGCGCCGGACGGCCCTTGCGCCGGTTTCCCCCGGGCCGGGACCCGGTTTGGCATGCGGACCGGCGGCCGCAATGATGCCGGAGAAGGATTTCCATGAAATTCGTAGATGAAGTCAAAGTCCATGTTCTGTCCGGAAACGGCGGCAACGGGTGCGTGAGCTTCCGGCGCGAAAAGTACGTCCCCAGGGGCGGCCCCGACGGCGGGGACGGCGGGGAGGGGGGGAGCGTGATATTCGTGGCCTCCGAAGGGAAGAACACGCTTCTTGACTTTCGTTACCGCCACCTGTTCAAGGCTGAGTCCGGCAAACACGGGCAGGGACGGAACCGCCACGGGAAGGGTGGCCGGGACCTTGTTCTGGAGGTGCCGGCGGGCACGGTGATCAAAGACGCCGAGACGGGAGAGCCGCTCGTCGATCTGTCCCATCCCGGAGATCGGTGGGTTGCGGCCCGGGGAGGACGGGGAGGCCGGGGCAACGCGCGGTTCGTTTCATCGACCAGGCAGGCGCCCCGCATCGCTGAGGACGGCCGGGAAGGTGAGGACAGAGAGCTCGTGCTCGAGTTGAAGCTCATGGCCGACGTGGGCCTGGTGGGGCTTCCCAATGCCGGGAAATCCACCCTGATCTCGGTTGTGTCGGCGGCTCGTCCCAGGATCGCGGATTATCCCTTCACCACGCTCATTCCCTGCCTGGGGGTCGTTCGACACGGGGAGGCGCCGCCGTTCGTGATGGCCGATATTCCGGGACTCATCGAGGGAGCTCACGACGGCGCGGGCCTGGGGATCCGGTTCCTGCGCCATATCGAGCGGACGCGCATCCTGGCCCACCTTGTCGATATCAGTCAACTGAGTCCCGAGGAGCCGCTACGGCCCTACCGGCTCATCGAAAGCGAGCTCGCAAGCTACTCGGCGCGGCTGGGCGAGAAGAAGCGCGTGATCGTCCTCAACAAAGTCGACCTTGTACCCGAAAGGGATCGACTCGAAGCCCTGGTATCCCGCTACGAACAACTGGGCCATCCCGTTTTTCCCGTCTCGGCCCGGACGAAGGAGGGGCTCGGCGAGCTTTTGAGCGCTCTCGTGAGAATCCTCTCGGAATCGGGAGTCTCTTTGCCCGTGGAGGATGTCGAGGAGCATGTCGGGAAGTGACGTCTTTCCAGGAAATCCTTCAGGGATGTGAGCGCGGAGGGCGTGACCGACTCCGATTCCGCGGCAACGGTGTTCTTTGTCAACTCTTGAGTCGCGCAGCAAGGGTGGGATGCGCGGCAGCGCAGTCCACGGTCCCGATACCCTTGCCCCTGCCGTCATGGCCGACGTACAAGGGGCGGGCTCACATTCGGCGGTTGTTCCGAGCCTCAAAGCGGGGGGCCGGGGTGCCGGGTCTGCCCTCCGAGGGCCTTTCGGGTTGCCGGGGCAACGGCGTTTCCACCGGGTTCCGGGAGCCTCGCACGGACGGGCTCGAATGGCCGGGGGAAGGGATCGGCCGGCTCGAGACCCGGAAAATGCCTTGCCCTGCCGGGCTCTTTTGTATATGCATTGATTTGCTGAGAAAAAACGTTCCCTTGCGGGGACTGTGCCCGATCTCGGGGGAAGAACGGCCGGGCATATGACGTTGCGAATCGCATTCTGAGCAGGGAGGAACCGAGCGCCGATGCAGGATTTGCAGGATCGCAAAAAGTTTTTCAGCCGCTGCCGCCGGGTGGTGATCAAGGTCGGCAGTGCCGTG